>JAFRQR010000004.1 GCA_017428545.1 Clostridiales bacterium | reverse complement strand
GCGGCTAGAAGAGATATTATCTGGTGTTTTGGGATATTCTCCTTGCCGGTATAATTTCACACACTTTAATTTGAATTCTTTACTGTAACGCATAAAAATACCCTCCTTACTGTTGTCCAGTAAGGAGGGTACATATCAAAAGCCGGGCAGTCCTCTTTCTTTACTTTGTTCAGAAATCAGGCTTTCATTGTTTGAGATTCTCCACCTGTTTCGTGTTCCCTGTGATATGGGAAAGGATCGTAAGCAGGAGCTCGAGTGCGCATAGAGCAATATACACGAGATACAAAAACTCGCCCTTGAGAAAGTGATCATTCAGGATCCTTGTATCGCCGGGACCGTTGACGACGGAAGTATAGATAAGACACAGGATCCCCATGCAGGCGATGCCGGAGATAGAAAGGATCAGATGACATTTAAGATACGGCTTGGGATTGTTTTTCCACTTGGAGTAGGCATAGCCACCGAATATCACGAGAAGGAAGCCGTGCAGGATGATCACCGCGGAGGATAAAAGAAGGATCAGAGATTCAGATATGGCATCGTCATTTTTGCCCCAGCTCCCTACGAAAAGCTCTAAGAGAGAGAATCCTCCGATGAGTCCGCAGAATAAAAATGAGTAGAGAAAAGCGATGATATTCGTGATCAGATTCGTGATCTTAAAGCCCTTCATATTCCCATCTCCTTTCGTGGCTATCGTATCTGGCTATTTTCAACTCTGTAGTTGAGATTTATGAACCGCTGATAAAAGAATACCATACCAGCACTTTAATGGCATTAGCCTGATGCCTCTACCTGATCTAATTCAGGCTACTTTCAGTTTGGTGATCTGTTCTCTTTCCTTTATCCGGACCTCACGAATGCTTCCCAGCTTGATTATCTGGTACGCCGCATTTACATCCGCGTTAATGCAGATGCCGGTGTTGCTTCTGAACAGACCTCTCCGGATCCTCCGCCTCCTGTCATAGTACGCTACATCCGGGATCTCTCCATCAAGATAACTCGTTCCGCTGGTGTAGCTCTCAGAGACGATCCTGACTTCGATCCCTACCAGTCTTGCCTTGTAGGAAATCATGTCGACCAGCATCTTGTAAGGGATGGATACGAAGTTCTGGTTTGTTTTGTTTCCCATATCGCTATTTTGTTTCCATCCATGGTTATTGCCGATGACTATGACTCCCACACCTGAGGCTTCTGCCAGATCCACGATCTTCCTGCTTGCCTTGTGCAGATAGTCCTTGATCTTTCTGTTTCTCTTTTCCGTCAGTCTCTCTATCCTTCTCGTTATGTCACGCTTGTTACTTGTCTTGGCCTCCTTCTGTAAGCGTGCCCTTGCTTTGTTGAAATACTGGTTTATCGACTTGATCGGACGCCCATTCACGATTATGGGTGTCGTCTCCGAATTCCATGCCGCTGCGATAAGATTGTTTACTCCCAGATCGATGCCCATAACGGTATCCGAGTCAGCCTTTTCTGCTTCCTGTTTCTCATATAGAAGAGAAACAAGAATGACATCCTTGCAGATCCTGATACGGATCTGCCGGATGTTTCCGTGCCTGGCACGGATGTGAATACCACTTAAGAACTTCGGCATCCGTATATTTCCTTGTTCATCCACATGGAAGTTCTGGCTCGTGATAACAAGCGCACCTCTCCCATCTTTGGAATCCAGATATCCGGGCGCATGAGGACGGCCCAGGAACTTGCCTGGAGCTTTCAAATACTCTGCAACTGAATTGTAGAAAGACTTCCACTCCCTGCATTTCTCCTGGATACAGATCTGGCTGCAGGTAGCATAGGGGACAGCCTTGTACTCGGAAGTACCTTTAAGATACCAGCTGAGGAAGTATGCATCTGCAATGAAACTGTTCTCTGCATCTACATATCGGAGTTCCTTCTTTCCCGGACGGCTACAGTTATATCTTCTGATACCATCGTTGACTGCATCAAGCATATCCTGTTCCCACTCTTCCAGTACTTTTCCTGCATTCAGTTTGGTATGGATACGGTAGCACTGCCTGATCAGGTAATTGACAGCGTTGGAAAGGTTCTTCACCAGATAGCAATAGATATCGATTTCAGAACCAAGGTCTTTATTCTTCCTGACCTTGATCCTGTGTTCTTCTGAAAGTATCATGTTCACACCTCCAGAGAGGGTAACGGGGACCGTGAAGAGATATCTTTATTCCGGACAGAGATGCCGGCACTTAACATCCGGGCGAACAGCTGCCCCAGTGTCTCTTCACTCTTTTTTCTGTTATTGGCTATAAGGTTATTCCACACGATATAGTTCCCAAGATGTTTGGTAGAAACACCATGGAACCTTCCTATGAATTCCTTCAGGGTTCTGTGATAGGCATTGATACGCTGTATTCCATAGGAGATACCATCCCGAACAGAGATATGGCTATCTGTATCCATCTGGATAAGATGGATAGACTTGCTCTTCGAGAAGGCCCTGTATGCTTTCTCATTGTCAGTACACAGTATCGAATCAGGCGCGATGATGCCATCGAATACAGTAGAAATGCAGGAAGAACTCGGCTTCCCCAGTTTAGCAGGTCTGGCATAGGAGATACCGGATGCATCTACTGCACACGGCACACAGACTTTTTCGGAAGAAAGCCCCTTAGCATGGGTGTCGTTTCCTCTCTTATGTGCCTTCCTCGGCATGGTGAAAGTCTTGCTGTTCTTGTGATTCCCTTTGTAGGATACATTAAAGAAGGTCTCGTCAGCCTCGACTGTACCATCCAGATATACTTTATCTGTAACTTCACGCAATGCATCGAGGATCTTGTGTCTCCATGAGAATGCTGTCGGCATGGAAATACCGCACTCTTCCGAAGACTCTTTCAACGTCTTCTTGTCCAGCATGCACTTCAGGTATTTGACCCATGTACTCATTCTCTTTCTGGTTCCGAAAGTGATCGTATTGGAACCGGGGATGAAGGATTTCCCGCAATCCCGGCACAGGAAGCGCTGGGTTCCGTCTTTCCGTTTCCCGTTCCTGACTACATGGTCGCCTTTGCAATAGAGGCAGGAGAGGCTTTCGCCCATCCTTGTCTCGATAAGGAAGTCCTGAACAGTCTCTTCCCGCACATCGACATCGTTCGATACCGTGGAATAGAACACGACACGGTCTCCAAACGGAAGCTTACGATATGCAGTTATTACGTCCTTCAGTTCTGACATAAACCGACTCCATGTGAAATACTTGACTCCATTATACAGAACATCTGTTCGAGCGTCAACCACTAAACTGAAATAAGCCTCGTATCTTAATGAGACGATGATGGCAAGTTTTCGGAAAGAAGCCCGGGGAGAAAAGACACGAAGGCCTTTTTGCAGTAAAATAGGAGATACGAAAAAAAGGGAAGTGCAAATCACGAATGAAACAGTATCCGGTACCACTAAGTAAATCTGACCTGATGTCGGTCGAAAGCCCCGCCAGATATGTCGGCGGAGAGTTTAATGCCGTCATCAAGGAAGACATGCTCGAGGAACTGGAAAAGACGGGGAAAACGTCCTACGTCCGCTTTGCTTTCTGCTTCCCCGATATCTATGAGATCGGTATGAGTAACCTCGCACTTCAGATCCTTTACCATGTGCTGAATGAGAGTGATTTCGTCGCATGTGAGCGGGCCTTTTCTCCATGGCTTGATATGGATAAGATCCTTCGCGAAAAGAACATTCCGCTTTATTCCCAGGAGACGAAGACGCCGCTTTGTGATTTTGATATCCTCGGTTTTACTCTCGGCTATGAGATGTGCTACACGAATGTCCTGCAGATGCTCGATCTCGGGCGGATCCCGCTTCTTGCCAAAGACAGGGGAGAAGACGATCCGGTCATCTGCTGCGGCGGCCCATGCGCTTATAACATCGAACCGATGGCGGACTTTTTTGATATCGCCATGATGGGCGAAGGCGAGGAGATGATCCTCGAATTAAGTGAAAAGATCCGTGAATATAAACTCTCGAAAAGCACTTCTCACCCGATGACGAGAGACGAACTTCTTCGTAACTGCGATGCGATCGAAGGGATCTATGTGCCCTCACTTTACAAAGTTTCGTATCACTACGATGGTGTACAAAACGATGTAAAAGACCCGTCCGGAGAAACCCGGGAAGCCCTTGATAAACGCCTTGGAGCTGATGTCCGTCCGATTTCAGAAGGTATCAAAACGACCATCAAAAAACGCATCATCAAAGATCTTGATACCTGCACATATCCGACCACTCCGGTCGTTTCCAATATGCGTGTCGTTCATGACCGCTGCTATCTCGAGGTCTTCCGCGGCTGCATCCGTGGCTGCCGTTTCTGTCAGGCGGGATTTATCTACCGCCCGGTAAGAGAAAAGTCTGTAGAAGTTCTTTGCGAGCAGGGAAGACAGCTCGAGAAAAATACCGGCTATGACGAGATGGGCCTTCTTTCTTTGGCCACATCCGACTACACGAGGTTTCCGGAACTTGCCGAGAACCTTCTGACCACATTTGAGGGACACCACACGAGCCTTTCGCTGCCGTCACTGCGACTGGATTCGTTCTCTCTGGATCTGATGGAAAAGGTCCAGTCCACGAGAAAATCGGGCCTGACATTCGCGCCGGAAGCCGGCACGCAGCGCCTCCGTGATGTCATCAACAAGAACATTAAAGAAGAGGATATCTTCTCGGCGCTCCGCCTGGCATTTCTGGGCGGATGGAGCACCGTCAAACTTTACTTCATGCTCGGCCTTCCGACCGAGACGGACGAGGATGTTCTAGGCATTGCCGACCTTGCCAAGCGGATCGAAAAACTCTATTTCGATATCGGAAGAGAGACGGGGCAGAAGATGCGCCGCCTCGATATCACGGTCTCCACTTCGCTTTTTATTCCGAAGCCGTTCACGCCTTTCCAGTGGGAAGCACAGAACAGTAAGGAAGAACTCATCCGTAAGCAGAGACTTCTGAAAGATAATCTCCGTTCCAGAAATATCCGATACGCTTGGCATGACTTCGATTCGTCCGTGTGGGAAGTCGTTCTTGCAAGAGGCGACCGCCGATTGGGTCCGGTGCTTCTCGAGGGATATAAAGCCGGGCATTTCTTCGATGCATGGGATGACCATTTCCGTTTAAATGAGTGGGTCGAGATCCTCGAAAAACACGGCATGAAGATCGAAGATTATGCAAGAGAATATTCCGAAGAAGAAACTCTTCCCTGGGATCACATCAGCGTGGGTGTCAGTAAGAAGTTCCTGCTTTCAGAAAGACATAAGGCATACGAAGAAACGACCACGCCGTCCTGCCGTGAAAACTGTTCCGGCTGCGGCGCCGCATCCTTCGGCGTCGGCGAATGCTTCGCGAAAAGAACCGCGGGGGCCGAGGAAACTGCCGGCGCTGACAGCGCTTCCGAGACCTCGCCGGCGGGATCTGACGGCGCTTCCAGAAAAGAAGGTGATGCCTGATGCTGCAAAGCGAACGCGAAAAAATGATGACCATGCAGGAGCACCAGACGGCTTTTGTTCAGCGAGCTTCTTTCAGCAGGGAAGGCTCGACCGTTTTTCTCGGTCATCTCGATCTGATGACTTGTTTTGAAAGAGCCGCCCGAAGAGCGGAGCTCCCGATCCTTTATTCGCAGGGCTATAACCCGCGTCCCATGATGGTATTCGCACTTCCTTTAGGTGTCGGTATCGAGACGCGTTGCGACTATCTCGACGTATCTCTGAACTGCCCCTACGATGCGGATAGATTCACAGAAGAACTCAATGAATTTCTTCCCGAAGGCCTTCGCATCTTAAAGTCCAAAGCGATCCCGGAACCGAAAGACAGCATCATGTCGATCGTAACGACCGCCGCCTACCGTTTTGAGGCAAAAGGCATCCGCGAAGCGATGGGAAAAGCCATGCAGCAGGATGAACTGATCGTTACAAAGATCGCCAAGGGAAAAGAAAAACAGACCGATATAAGGCCGCTTCTGATCTCGCTGTCGCAGGCCTCTGACGGTGATCCGGACAGCGTGGAATTTTATGCGTTTGCCGGTTCCGAAAGAAACGTAAGGCCGGATCTGATCCTCAGCAGTTTAAGCAAGTACTGCGGCATGGATCCCGCAACCGCCGAAAATGCACGGGTCATCCGTCTCGGCCTTTTCTCCGGCGAATATCCGCGTATCACACCGATCGATGAGGTCGAAGTCCGTCCTTTCCAGCCGCAGAAATAATCGTGCAGTTTTTTCACAATGTGTGTTTTTTTTCAAAAATACTGATATTATGTGTATTGGGGTGAATATTGTGTGTGGAGGCAGTTATGAAAAAGACTATCGCGGGCATTCTTATCGTTTCACTTTTATTCGGAGCTTCGGCTTGTAAAGAAAAGACGGGAAAAGCATCGGAGACGGAAACTTCTGCGAGCTCTGAAGTGACGGGTTCGGAAACAGAAGCTTCTTCGAGCGAGACTTCCGACACGACCGAGACTGAAACGGAAACCGAACCAGAACCCGAAACGGAAACGACAATACCATTTGCGATGCAGACGATCGACATGGGCGGATCTCTTGCCTGGCAGATAGAACCTGCGGAGACGATCGAACTTGATCACGATCTCAAATTTCTCGATATTGATAGAACTGTTGTGGAACATAAATACGGGGCGCTGAATCCAGAAGGATACATTCGGCAGATTACTGCATCGGCCGAGCGTCTTGTGATCCGGGATGAAGGGTATGAGGAACTGAAAAAGGCGATCGAAAAGATCTTCGATAAAGACGAGGCTCTCTTTGAAGATCACTATAATGAGATGCTGCCGGTCTTTCTTTCGGATCTTGAGCAGGGAAAAGAAGACCTGAGTGAACTGAGCGCAAGTAATTATATCGAAGTTTACCGCGCAGATAGCAAGATCGTTTCATTTTCTGATTATACCGGCTGGTCTGAAAATTTCTCCGACGGGGAAATAGACGGGGAGAGTTCCCAAGTATTATATAATTTTCACAGCGAGACGGGAAAGAAGGTCTCTCTGGACGAAGTCGTGGCAGATAAGAAGACTCTTTGCGACTGCATCCGCAATAGCCGAAAGATGGCCTTCTATGATGATGAGGCGACGACAGAGGAGATCTGTCAGGCCGTTATGGACGGCTCGATACAATTCGGCCTTACCCTTGACGGGATCGTTCTGAAACCGGAATCCGGTTATCTCAGATTTTCCGCGGTCAACTATCCGGGGATCTTCCATATGGAGTATTTCCAGAGTGTTCCGGAAAACTATATGCTGATGTCGGATGATTCAGGAGTGATCACCTGGGATCTGGATGGCGATGGAAAAACGGAAAGCATCGGTTTCCCATCCCCCATGGATGTGGTAGATGCAGACTTCGCCGTCATCATCGGCGAGGTCGAGACCATATTCAAAGGCGACAGCAGATATGATAGACCGGAAGAGGGTGACTACTTCTATCTGGTACATAATGACGATGGCTTCCTGCTTCTTACCGGTGGAACCTGCGGTTCAGAGGACCGCTGTGAGAACATCTTCCGGATCAAGGATGATTTTACGGTGGAGTATGTCGAGACCGGGGTCATTTTCTCCGGAGAAACTTATGATCCGTCAAAAGTGGAAATGATGAGTATTGACGAATTCTACAAAGCGGGCTATTTCGGGGAGCGACAAACCTACAGTTCATTTACCCTGACCGGAAAAAGAACGCTCCAGAGTAAAGACGTGCAGATCTACGACCGGAAGGGATCCGTCATGGTCACGCTGAAGGATATCAAGTGCAAGATCCTGGAAGGCAAGGATTCCTGGAAGGACTATACTCTTCCCAAGGACTCGTCCGTCTGTACGGCCGGCTATGATCCGCAAACGAAGGAACTGATCCTTGAAGTCCTTCATCCGGGCGAGAAGGAAAACCGTACGGTCCGCGTCTTCTATGATGGAGTTGGCGGCACTGTGGATCCTTTCGAACTTTTTACCGGCATGTCCTACGGCGGTTAAGTATCTTTGGCAAAAGCACCTGCTTGGAAAAACCTCCTGATTATATGTGCGGAACAACGCCTGCATTGTTTTTTGGCGCGGTTTCGTGTAAAATTTGCTATGTGTGGAGGATAAGAAGATGGAACCGCTTGAGAAAGATTTTGCAGAAAGTCTTTTGAGTATTTTCGATAATGTTCTGTTGACCGAGGAAATGGCCCTTTCGAAAGGTTATTTTTCCGATCTTTCCGTTGCCGAACTTCACACGATCAATGCGATTGGCCCGTATGAGGCCAGAACGATGACCGAGACGGCAAATATCCTCGGTATTACGATCGGCACGCTGACAGTTGCGGTCGACCGTCTCGTAAAGAAAAAGTACGTCGAGCGCCAGCGCGATACGAAGGACCGAAGGATCGTTCGTATCTCTTTGTCCCGTCAGGGCAAGCTTGCCTACCGCATGCATTCCAAGTTCCACAGAGTCCTCGCCAAGCGCATTTTCGACCCGCTTTCCGATGAAGAGAGAAAGATCCTGACCAAAACGATCGAAGAGATCGATGCTTTCGTCAAAGAGCAGTACAAGAAGTACAGCTCCGGTCAGCAGTATAAGAAGATCGTCCGTGACGATACGGAGGTGTAAAGATGGCCGTTTCCAAGAAAAAGACATCTGATATGAATGCGTCTTCTGAGAAGAATCCTTCTGAAAAAGCACTTTCCCGCGAAGTGATCTTCGAAACTCTGACGGATATGCTTTCCGAGCTTCTGGATATGAAAAAATCGGACTTTTCCGAGGATACGATGATCTTTGAAGAGCTGCCTCTTGATTCTCTTCAGCTTTATGAACTGGTCGTCGATCTCGAAGAGAGATTCGACCTTCAGATCTCGGATGAAGCGATCGAGAAGATCCGCTCGGTCGGCGATGTGGTGGACATGATCCACGATGCCGCAAAATAACGAAAACACAGCATTGGGGATTTAGGCTTGCAGTATATTTTCATAGTGAATTCGAATATTCATAAAAGAAGGAAGAAGGCCCTGGAAAAGGCCGTAGCTGCGCTTCCCCCGGATCTGCGCCACCGTTCGAAGATCTTTTATACCGAGCACGCAAGTCACGCCGAAGAACTCGCCGTAACGAGCTCCGAAAAGTACGGTTCCGAATGCATCATTTTCGCATGCGGCGGTGACGGCACGGTCCATGAGATCGCCAACGCACTGGCTTTCCGTAACTCTCCGATGGCGGTCATCCCGCTCGGTACCGGAAACGATTTTGCCAGAACTTTATATCCCAAAGAACTCTATAAGAATCCGCTCGATGTCTTAAAGCGACTCGAACATCCGATGATCCATCCGATCGATCTTCTGCGTATCGACAGTTATGACTATCTAGGCAACCATCTTCCATCCTGGAGCCGCTATAGCCTGAATATCGCATCGATGGGCCTGGACACGCTTGTGCAGGCGAAGGCCAAGCGCATCGTCGCCAAGCATCCGAAGAGCCTTTTTTTCAGAAATAACGCATATTCCTTCGCGGCGATCTCCTGTCTTTTGAATGGCTGGAGATTTAAGATGGACTATAAGATCGAGCTGGAAAACGGTGAGATGATCGAAAAGAAGGGGATGGACTATTCTCTCGTCAGTATCTGCAACGGCAGATTCTACGGCGGCGGATTCTGCCCGGCTCCTGATGCATCGATCGACGATGGCGTTCTGGATGTCTGTATCGTCGAGCACATGTCAAAGGCCAAAGCTTTTTCCCAGCTGATGAAATACAAAAAAGGGAAGCATATCGGGCAGAAGGGCTTTACCTTCTATCGTTCCACAAGCGGTATCTTTAATTCTCTGAACAGTAATCTGCAGATGCAGGGAAACTACGACGGGGAGGACTTTTTCGGGCACAAGGTCCGGTACGAAGTCATTCCGGCTGCGATCCAGATGGCGTTCTTTACGGAAGGATAAAAAGAAGGATAAGAAGAAGGATAAAAAGCAAAAAGCCGTCACGGACCCGAGACGGCTTTCTTAAGACAAAAATGAAGGGCTGTCTCATATCGTTGAGACAGCCCTTTTTGTTATTGCAGGTTAACGTCCTTTTTCTCCATTTCCTTCATCCAGGTGTGGATCGCATCGGTCATCTTATGCGGATCTTTTTCAAAATCATCCGGCATAAGCGGCTTTCCGAAATGGATCGTGATCCTTTTTCTTCTGTGATTCTTGTGATCCCAGGTCTGCGGCTTTTTCATGTGACGGGACCATGCCTGGTATCCGCCCTCGATATAGACGGGAAGAAGCGGTACGTCCGCTTTGATGGCAATATAGGCGGCACCGTCCTTAAACTCGCCGAGGTGTCCGTCGGAGGTTCTGGTTCCTTCCGGATGGACGAGGATGATGTTGCCGTTTTCGACTTCTTTTTTCGCTTTGATCAGGCCTCTTACGGGGTTCCCGAAACGGTCGACGGCGATACCGCGTCCGACGTGCATCATGACACGGCCGAGGCGGCCGTAGTTGGTCTCGAGGTCAGATGCGGCAAGTGCGCAGAATACTTTTCTGTGCTTTCTCGGCAGCATGCTCATGATCCACATGCCGTCGGCATAAGTCTGGTGATTGGAGCAGATGACATACGGACTTTCGGAAGGGATGTTCTCCTTCTCGCCCGGACGGAGTTTGACCAGGATCCTTGTGATGGCCATGGAAACGTGGTACCAGAAAAAGCCCGTGAATCCGCGCGGCGTCGGATACTTCTTATTCAGATCGTCGACGGAATGCGACGGTGCGGAAGAACCGCTTTCTTTCGATGACATGACCCACTCTCCTATAACTATTACCTTCTCTTACGATATGCTAGACCACAAAGGGTAGATTGTCAATTGAAATTTCTTGAGTTTTTTATATAGAGAAAAGTGCTTTCCACGGCGATTGCAAGGGCATTTTGACGAATTGTTTTGATTTTCAAAATATTTTCTGAAAAGATAGACGATTTGGCAAGAAAGTGGTATCATTTTAAATTGCGTACAGTTGCGGGATTTACAGCATGTGCGCGATCCTATTGCCGCTTCGGAGGACTTATGTCAAGCATAGTCGGAAAACCACTTCATGAGGGCGTCCGTTACGAGACGTTCCGCGACCTGATCCTGGGTTCGAAAGAGAAATTCGCCACGCGCGATGCATTTGTATTCAGAAGAAAGCCTACCGAGGCGGAGATCCATAAGACGTACAACGATTTTGCATCGGATATCGAATATCTGGTGGCTGCCATCGATAAGCACGGCTTTGCCGGAGGGCATCTCGGCGTCGTCGGTGAGAATGCCTATGAGTGGATGGTTTCGTATTCCGCGATCCTTTCTTCCGGATCCGTCGGACTTCCGCTGGACCGGCTTCTTCCGGAGCACGAGCTCGTCAGCCTTCTCGTACGAGGCAAGGTGGAAGTGCTTTTCTATCATCAGAAGCATCACGAGATGATCCTGAATATCGCCAAGACCGCAGAAGAAAACGACGTCAAGGTCAAAAAATACGTCTGCATGTGCACCGAGTACATCGCATCAAATCTCGAGTGGCCTTCCGATGACGACCGTTTCGTCGATATCCAGACCTGGCTTTCCGAGGGAAAAGCACTTGTAGACGAAGGCAAGAGCCTCATGCGTACGGTCGAGATCGACCCGGAAGCGACGCGTATCATCCTGTTTACGTCCGGTACGACGGCGATGAGTAAGGGCGTTATGCTCTCTCACAAGAACATCATGAGCAATGTGTATGCGATCAGTACGATCCTGACCCTTAACGCAGGAGAGAGGATCTTCTCGATCCTGCCTTTGCACCATACTTTCGAAAACACCTGTGAGTATTTCATGCTCGCGCGCGGCTGCTGCATCTGCTTTTCGGACGGACTTCGCTATATCGTTAAGAACTTAAACGAGTGGCACGTCGAAGCATGTATCTCCGTACCGCTGCTTTTTGAAAATATCCACGGTAAGATCACGGCCGGTATTAAGGAATCCGGAAAAGAGGGCCTTATCTCCGTCATGATCCCCGTGAGCAATTTCCTTAGAAAGTTTAAGATCGACCTTCGGAGAGTATTCTTCAGCTCGATCATCAAAAAACTCGGCGGACACTTACGCCTTATCGTTATCGGCGGTGCCGGCATTGCCGAGAATTATATCCAGGATTTCAACAACTGGGGATTCGAATTCCTCATGGGCTACGGCCTTACAGAAACTTCTCCGGTTATTGCGGTTACGACGACAAAGTACAATGTTTACGGTTCCGTCGGACGTCCTCTTACCGGCATTGAAGTGAAGATCGATACAGACAGTCCGAAAATTGGGACAGTTGGTGAGATATTATCTAAGAGTGATTGTGTCATGCAGGGTTACTATGAGAATCCGGAAGCTACGGCAGAAGTCCTCGAAGATGACGGCTGGTTCCACACCGGCGATATGGGTTTCCTCGATAAGAAGGGATGCCTGCATATCACGGGCCGTGTGAAGTCCATGATCGTTCTGACAAACGGTAAGAAGGCATTCCCGGAAGAGATGGAGTCGCTTCTTAACAATATCCCGGGCGTAAAGGAAGCGTTCGTCTGGGGTGCCAAGGACGATAAGGGCGCCGTCGATATCTGTGCCAAACTGCTGATCGACCGTACGGTGATCGGCGAGAATCTTCCGATCCCGGATACCACCGCCGGAGATAAGGCGGTCCATGAGTATCTGGCCGGTAAGATGAAGGAAGTCAACAGACAGATGCCGTCGTATAAATCGATCCATTACTTTGTCTTCTCGGAGACGGAGATGGTCAAGACTACGACTTTAAAAGTGAAGCGTCCTGCAGAGCAGAAGGTCATCGAAGATACGCTTTCTGCGGCAGAGACAACTATGAAAGAAGCGAACGGACAGAATCTGGATACCCTCTAATTAAAGGAGGTCGATACCATGGCGTTTCATTTGCTATATGGCGAGCATCCCGTCTCGCTTCTCGATACCTGTCTTTCACGGATCAGTGAAGAAGCCGTGAAATGGCCGACGCGCCGCGGGTACATTATCGTTCCGGAAAAAATGAAGGCGGAAGTCGAGCGCCGTTATATCGAGATCCTCAAAGAAAAGAAGGGCGGAAAGAGCGATTCGGCTTTCATGATGATCGATGTCGTCAGCTTCTCGCGTTTTGCCTATCGTGTGTTAAGTGAAGTCGGCTCTTCCGGCGGAAAAGTACTAAGCCCCGCCGCAAGAACGATCCTGATCCATCGTGTGCTCTCGGAAAGTAAAGAAGAATTCCCCGTGCTGGGAAGTTTTGCCGAGCGTGTCGGCTTCGTCTCTGAGATCGACGAAGTCTTAGGTGACTTTTACCGTTACGGCATCAGCGGACAGATGCTTGAAGAGATGGACCTTTCTTCCGAAAGTCCCCTGACCGCAGGCAAGATCCGTGATTTCGGGCATCTGCTTACGAAGATGGATGCCCTTCGGGAAGAACTGGGCTTTGCCCCCGAGCGTGATTCCATGAAACGCCTCGACGAGGTCTTAAGCCTTTACATCAAAGATGCGCCGGAAACGAAGGAGTGGCCGCTGTCGAGACTTTCATTTCTGCGCAGCGCTTCGTGCTGGATCTTAGGCTTCGGGGAGACAAGAAACTTCACTCCCGAGGAATATAACATTGTTACAAAGCTCGCATCCGTGGCCTCTTCGGTCACTCTGACCTGTGTCGCCGGTTCGGACAGATCGGAGGATATGGGCGACGACATCTGCCACTTCGGTGAGAAGACGATCCGCTCGATCCTTCAGGAATTCCCGCTGGAATCTTCTGAAAAAGCAGGTCCTTCCGGAAAAAGAGATCCGGCGCTTTCTGTTCTTTCTTCCGACTATGCGAACAGATCCTGCGTGGTCAGAAAAGATCTTGATCTTCCGCTGGAAGTAAAAGTCTTCCATCAGATCTCCGATGAACTCGAGTATGTCGCGGCCCGCATCAAATATGCCGTGCAGTTTGAAAACATGCGTTACCGCGATATCACGGTCGTCATGTGTGACCTCGAGCAGTATTCTACAAGCCTTCATGCGGCTTTTAAACGCTTCGGACTGGACGTTTTCGTCGATGACCGGCAGCCTCTGATGGGGACGATCTGGATGCAGTACCTGACTTCGATCCTGGATATGTCGGCTTTCCGCTGGGATATTTCTTCGGTCATCTCTTATCTGAAGTCCGGCTTTGTCACGATCGATTCCGATACGGTTGCAAAATTCGAGAACTTCTGTCTCGCGCATGGCGTGAAGAATAAAAAGAAGATGCTTTCCTGCGAAAAATACGTCACGAAGCTTTCCGAAAAGGAAGTCGTAAGCGCGGTCCTTCCGGTCCTTCAAAAGACAGCAGAAGAATTGTCGGTCTTAGAAAAAGCAAAGACCTGCCGTGAGCGCGCGGTCGCTCTCCATGATATGGTCTGCGGAAAGAGGCAGCTGGTCGAGTATTTCGTGGATGAATGGCAGAAAGCCGGAAACCAGCAGGCGGCCCTGGCGCTCGCGATCTCGTATAACTATGCAGATGATGCGCTCGTTTCCATGGCGCAGGAACTCGGAGATTTCCCGATAACGCTTACCAACTTCCGCGATGCTCTTATGTCCGCTCTCGAGAGCAAGACACTTGCGGCGATCCCGTCTTATGTGGATCAGGTAACGATCACGAAACCGTCAAATGCATACAGAAGAGATTGCAAGATGATGTTTGTCGTCGGTTCTGAAAGAAAGAACTTCCCGTTCACGTCTCCGTCGGAAGGCTATCTCAAAAACAAAGAAAGAGAACTCATCAGCGAGAAGCTTTCGATGGAGTTCCCGAACCACGCCAAGGACCAGTCCTATGCCGATTTCTTTACGGCCTATGCACTTCTTGACGCGCCTACTGAAAGGCTGATCTTTACGCTTCAGAATTCCGTCGAACCGTCTTCGGTCATCCTCTTTTTCAAAGAAACGTATCCGCAGATCAAAAGTGAGATCCTGGATCACTTAGAGGTTTCGGATCCGCGTGTACTGATCCGCGAGAAGATGGAAGATTACTTGCGGGAAGTGCTTTCCGGGCATAGAAAAGTACCGGACGAAGAATACGATCAGGCGGTCTATATCTGGCAGTATTATTATTCCGGCGATGACCTTTCCGTGGAAAAGCCTTTGGATACGCGACTTACGATCCCGGAGGATCTGATGAACGAGCGCTACGGCAGCAGGCTCCTGATGAGCGTTTCTTCCGTGGAAAGTTATCTTTACTGCCCGTACAAATACTTCTGCGAGAAGGTATTAAAGATCGAGGAACGTGCGATCCAGCAGGTACAGGCGACCGAGATCGGTACGCTTTCGCATACGATCATGGAAAAGTCATTGGAAGAATTCCGCGATGCCTATCTGGCGGCGCCGACAAAAGAAGAAAAAGACAAAGTCTTTCTGTTTTATAAAGAGAAGGACAAGCTTTCCTGGAGCAGGGAGATCCTTCTTACCGCGCAGGAACAGGAGCGCTTCGCCTATTGCGATGATCCGGCCCTGAAGATGGAAGCGGATACGAAGCTTCTTGCGGGAACAAAAGAAACGCTCGACATGATCTTTTCCACCATGGATCCGGAAAAGGCGATGCCGATGGCATTCGAGTGGCGTTTCGGCGGCGACAAGGTCCCGGGCTATGACATGACGCTTTCGGACGGACGCGTTGTGACATTCAACGGAACGATCGACCGGATCGATATCAATGAAGAGGAGAAGCGCTTTAGTATCCTGGACTATAAGACCGGGAACAAAACGATCGAGTTTGATGATCTTTATGCAGGATCGAGCGTGCAGCTTCCTTCTTACATGCACGTGTATTTGTCCATGCATCCGGAACTATCGCCGGACGGCGTTTCCTATATCCACGTCAAGCGGGTGAAAAAGTCCGCTAAGGGCATTTCCGAAAGCTTTGATCCGGATGTCGTAGCTAGGGACCACAATTCTGCCGTTGAAGAGACATATCTGAAAAACTGTGAGCTGAAAGCCGATCCGGAAGATATGAAACGCATGGGTGAATTCGCACTTTCCCGCGTGAAAGAAAAGTGCGAAGAGCTTTACGGCGGACACTTTGATGCAAGACCTGCAAAGATCAAGAAGCATCCTCTTTTAAGGTGTGGTGACTGTGAATATAACCAGATCTGTAACGGCAACCCGGAATCCCCGGATTATAACTATCTGCCGACGATGGCGCCGAAACTCAATGAACAGGGCAAAGCGATGAAAAAGCAGGAACTGTTCTTTTCTACGATCAAGGAAAAGGAGGAGTGATCATGGGCTTAAGTAATGAACAGATACTTATCGTAGATGCACCTTCCGGAAATATCCTTGTCAGCGCAGCGGCAGGTTCGGGAAAAACGACCGTCATGACCGAAAGGATCGTCAAAAGGATCCTTGACAGAGAGCTTTCTGTCGAGAACGTTCTGGTCATGACATTTACCAATGCCGCCGCGGCAAATATGAGTGCCAAACTCGAAAAGAAACTTCGCGAGAAGCTTTCCGAGACGACGGATAAAGAAACGAGAAAGTACTTAAGTGAGCAGATCGCGGCACTGCCGTCTGCCTATATTTCGACGATCGACTCTTTCTGCAGCCGCGTCATTTCCAATTTCTCCGCACAGAGCAGAGATGAAAACGGCAATCTCCTTCTTGAGCCGAAGAGTATGATCCTTGACGAAGTACACGCCACGAAGCTTTTGAACGAAGCTTTCAGCGAAGTATTCTCGGATGCATATTCGCTTGCGCAGAGGATCGAAGAGGAGCCGGAGCTTAAAGGGCAGATCATGCCCCTGATGGATAAGGACAACAAGACCGGCACGCTGATCTCAGACGATCTCACATACGAAGAATGGTCGCGCTCTTTCCTTTCGATGGTCGCATCTTTCGGATCCGGAAGAGACGATACCGGACTTAAAGAAGATATGGCGAAAAAACTTGCCTATCTGCGAAGCCTGCCGGACTACTTGAACTGGGTGAAAAAGGTTCTTTTGAAAAAGAAGAACGACAGCAGGGATTTTCTTTCTTCGTCGACACATGACAAGATCATGAAGATCACGAAAAAGGCGATCGAAAAACGCCTCGACGCGATCGTAAAGATGCGTGTCCTGATCCCGAATGTCGCTTTTGTAAAGAATGCAAAAGATAACGCCCAAAGGCAGCAGGATCTTCTGGAGTGGTGCCGTTTCCTGGAAGAATGTTCAAGAAAGATCCTTTCTTATCCTGCTGTTTCCTGGGATGAGATCTGCTCATTTAAAAACCAGAGACCGTCCGAGAAAATGCCGAATTACGCAACCAAATCCACGGAACCGGATGCGGTCGCATTTTTGGAACTTGCGGGCGCCCTTCCGGAACTTGCCTATATCGTTTCCGGATACAGAAAGTCGGAATCGTTTGTCAAAGAGATGTGGAGCGAGACGCGCTATTTCTTCGGAAAGTCTTTGGCGGAGCTTTCGGAAGAAATGTCGGATATGTATCCGATCTACGAAAGATATTTCGAACTGGTATTTGCGGCAGAAAGAGTATATTCGCAAAAGAAAAAACTCGAGCACGGCATGGATTTCCCGGATCAGGAACAGGTGGCACTTAAGCTTCTTTCTCATCCGGAAGTATCCGCCTACTACAGAGATCTTTTCAGCGAGATCTATATCGATGAATATCAGGACAACAGCGGCGTTCAGGATGCGATCGTACAGTGCTTTGCTAAAGACAACGTCTTCTTCGTGGGAGATGTCAAGCAAAGCATCTACCGCTTCCGTCATGCCAAACCGCAGATGTTTCTTGACCGCTGCGATCTTTACCGCGCAGGACAGGAAGGGACCCTGTTTACGCTGAACAATAATTTCAGAAGTAATCCCGGCATCCTTTCCGTCGTCAACCGCATCTTCGGAAGCATCATGAGCGAAGAATATGCGGATATCGAATACGATTCTTCTCACGCATTAAATCCGGGCCTTCCGCAAGAAGAATACAGCCAGACATCCGGCGCGGATGTCACCTTGATCCTGGCAGAAGATACGGAAGAAGTATCGGACACGGATGAGGATTCCCAGTCGGAAATGGATCAGGTTCTTGACGTTAAGGAAGCCAAGGTCGTTCAAAAGGAAGCCCTGATCATCGTCAAGAAGATCGAAGAACTGAAAAAACTCAGCAGTTTTTCATATGAACAGTGTGTCGTCCTGACCACGTCGAACTTAAACGCCATGGCGGCGGCCGAGGTCCTGATGAGATGCGGCATCCCGGCACAGGGACCAAGCCTCGGAAATATCCTGACACAGCAGGATCTGCGCATCATGCTCGATCTGGCGCGGCTTACGGATAATATCTATCAGGATAT
The DNA here is from genome assembly GCA_017428545.1 of Clostridiales bacterium. Taxonomy (GTDB): domain Bacteria; phylum Bacillota; class Clostridia; order Saccharofermentanales; family Saccharofermentanaceae; genus Scatonaster. The sequence continues at coordinate 38,818 of JAFRQR010000004.1, read as the reverse complement.
CCCGCTGGCGGGCGTGATGAAATCCGGGATCCGTCAGTCCGGCTTTACGGATGAAGATCTTCTGAAGATCTATCTGTTCTCTTCCAAGGGCAATCTCCACGATCTGCCGTTCTGTGAAAAAGTCATCCGCTATGCAAAGGAAGCCGATACTGAGCTTGCCGGAAAGGTTTCGGATTTCCTGTCGTTCATTAACGATCTTCGGACTTTGGCGATGCAGATGACGGTCACGAAGTGGCTCGAACATGTATATGCCGTGACGGATTATCCATCCTTCGTGCGTTCGCAAAATGACGGCGATGCGCGCTACTACGCGCTGATGACGCTGGTGTCCTGGGCGACTCGTTTTGACATGGGAAGAAGATCCGGACTTCGCGCTTTTGTCGGATATATCGATGAACTCGACCGCGACAAAAACAAGAACACGGAGATCGATCTTTCCGAGCCTTTGGAAAATGTCGTGCGCTGCATGACGATCCATAAAAGTAAGGGCCTTGAGTTCCCGTATGTATTCCTTTGCGGAATTCAGAGTGCCCAGAGATCGGATGATGCGAGCATGATCTTAAGTGAAAAAGGAGATCTTGCCGCGAAGCGTTTCTACGAAAAAGAAGGCGTCGTATATGACCCGCATGACTTCTTTGTCCTCGCCAAAGAAGAAAAGAGAGAGTCGGAAGCAGAGAAGATCCGCCTTCTTTATGTTGCACTGACGCGTGCAGAGAAAAAGGTCTTTGTGATCTCGCTTGTAAAGCGGAGCGTGGACGGAACGATCACTTCCGGTTCGACCGTGCTGGCCGCAGCTAAGTGCAGCTTCGTTAAATTCCCGACGGAACTGATGTATAAACTGAATACGCATCTTCTCCGGTTCTTAGGCGGAATTGCCCGTATCCCAGGGTATCCGCTAACTTCTGCAGTAAGTTCTTCCGAGGAAGTCTATGCCGGGGATCTGGACTTTACCTGTGATACGAGAAAAAAAGACAGTACGGAAATGGCGATCGCATCGGATGATCTTACGAAGCTCGGGCGCATGATGATCGAGATCCCGCGTCCAGTCGCAGAAGAATATGACGAAGCCCGAAGCAGTTATGTCGAGATCTCCCTGACAAAAGAGCAGGAAGAAAAACTCAGCCTTCTCAAAAAAGATGTCCATGAATGGGCCCCGCTTGAACTTCTGCCTGCAAAGACCACGGTCAGTGAGATGAAACGCATGCTTTCGGAGGAGCCGGAAGAAGATGAAGACGAGAACGTTGATTTTCACGCGGTGAACATGCGAGTCAAAGAGTCCGACCAGAAGTGGAAGGACAGAGGATACACCGCTTCCCAGATGGGTACTCTCGTGCACAGTGCATGGCAGTATATCGACTTTACCGGCATGATCAGGAGAAACGAGACTCCGGACTGGAAAAATGTCCTGGAGCTGCTATGTGGCCACGGCATGATCTCGAAAGATCAGGCAGAACTGCTATTGCCGTTTGCCGGAAATATGCAGACCTTCTACGAAAGTGGAATCGCCAAAAAGATGGCGGAAGCAGAGACCCGCTCCGAAAACGGACCTTATCGCGAGATCCCGTTTGCGCTGGCCTGGCCGAGTGAAAACGAAGAGTTTTCTTTGGTACAGGGTATGATCGACTGCTGGTTTGTCGACACTGACGGGCAGGCCGTACTGGTCGACTATAAGACCGACCGTCTCTCGGGAAGCTTGGAAGAAAAAGAAGCAGAACTCAAGAGAAGATATCAGGTGCAGCTGGATATGTACGCCAAGGCGATCACGGCGGCAACGGGAAAAACGGTAAAAGAGAAGATCATCTGGCTGATCCGGGACGGGGTCGCGGTCAATCTTTGACCTTTTTCTGACGGAGCTCTTTAAAGAAACGCTTCAGGATCTCACTGCATTCTTCCTTCAGGATCCCGCCGGTATATTCGACGTGGTGGTTGTGGGGAAGATCGAAGATCCTGCTTTTGGAACAGACGGCGCCGCCCTTGGGGTCGAAGGCACCGAAATAGACATGACGGATATGGGACTGTATAATGGCTCCGGCGCACATGTAGCAGGGCTCTAAGGTCACATAGAGGTCGCAGTCGAAGATATGCCAGGCAGAAAGCTTTCTGCAGGCCTTGGAAATACAGACCATCTCGGCGTGAAGCGTCGCATCCTGCTTTGTCTGGCGGAGATTGTGGGCGCGGGCGATGATTTTCCCGTCCTTGACGATGACGGCGCCGATCGGGGACTCGCCGAGATCGTATGCTTTCTGCGCTTCTTTGAGCGCGGCACGCATGCATTTTTCGTGAAAAACTACGTCGTTTGCGGCATTTTGCTTCGTCAAGGGGGAACTCCTTCGCAATGTTCCGAATATGGCGCCAAGAGATTTCTCAACATTGTGCATTATTTTGTTTGCACAACCACCATATTGGTTATATAATGTACTTTGCCTATATGTGTGGGATTATACCCTTTTGTAGGTGAACTTGTAAAGGAAAAAGGAACGAATGGCTACAGAACAAGGTATTTGTAAGAACTGCGGTTCACTTCTGATGGTGAACAGCAACGATGAATTATGTGAATGTGTATTTTGCGATTGTGTATTTCCAAGTGCAGAAGCAATCGAGATCTATAAGAATCCGGACGGAGTAGAATTCCCGAATCTCCCTCAGCCGAAGCGTGAAGCCAAAGCGGCACGCCATGTGGTCACACCTGTTTTCGAGGATGTTGTCGAGAAGGCCGTAAAGGTCGATACTGCTCAGAATAAAGAGACGAAGAAGATCGAAAAGCTCTTCGAGATCTCTCCGGACGATATCAAAACACCGAAGAAAGTAAAGATGGCCGTTTATATCACAACTGCGGCTTGTATCCTGATCATTCTGGGTATCTCTATCCCACTTTCGCTGATCCGTACGAAGCACAACACCGAAATGGGCGAGAACATGGCGGCGTGCATCGAGAAGTCGGGTCTTTCCGTAAGCTCGGATGTAGAAGACGGATACGCTGTCGGATACAAGATCTTCGGCCAGAACAACAATAAACTCGAGCTCGTTTCCACGAAGGATGTCGAGAAAGAGCAGGTCGTAAAGGCTTTTGATTCTTTCTGCGAGATGCGTGGCGAGGAATACGGCTACGATGCCGATGATGGTGCTCACTACTACAAGAATGTAGTTGTTACTGTATATGCTCCGAATGGTAAGTTTACAATTGAAGGCAGCAAGAACGGCGCCGGTGTTGACCAGGTTGAGTTCACCGAGCCGGAACCGGAGCCTGCCGAGGAAGAGTCGGAAAGCACTAAGTAACGGAAGTTCTTTTGGTCTAGTGGGAACAAAGTAATTAGAAGACACGTGAAATGCAAGGAGGATTGCATAACGAATGGCAAATGATTTTTCAACCATCCTGCAGAAGCTTGAAAACCTGGCTAACGCCAACAATAACAGTATTTCATCACTCGACGTGATGAACATCATCGAAGAACAGGACGGCGATCCGGATCTGGTAGATAAGCTCTTTGACGAGCTGGAAGCCAAGGGCATCGCCATCGTAGCGGAAACATCCGTAGAGGATGACGCGATCCGCGAGATGAACCTTGACGCAAACGTTGCAGACGGCGCGGGTATGGATGACCCGGTCCGCATGTACTTAAAAGAAATCGGTAAAGTTCCGCTTCTTACCGCAGAACAGGAGCAGGATCTTGCACAGCGCATGCTCGAAGGCGATGAGGATGCCAAGTCCCAGCTGATCGAAGCGAACCTTCGTCTCGTTGTTTCCATCGCCAAGCGTTATCTCGGACGTGGCATGCAGTTCCTGGATCTGATCCAGGAAGGTAACCTCGGTCTGATCAAAGCGGTAGACAAGTTCGACCACTCCAAGGGATTTAAGTTCAGTACATACGCCACATGGTGGATCCGTCAGGCGATCACCCGTGCGATCGCCGATCAGGCAAGAACGATCCGTATCCCGGTACATATGGTCGAGACCATCAACCGTCTGGTCCGTGAGCAGCGTGCTCTGATCCAGGAACTGGGCCGTGAACCTACCGTAGAAGAAATTGCCGAAAGAATGAATCTTTCCGTGGAGAAGGTCCGCGAGATCCAGAAGATCTCCCAGGAACCGGTTTCTCTGGAAAAGCCGATCGGTGAAGAGGAAGACAGCCACCTGGGTGACTTTATCCCGGATGATGATGCGATGTCTCCTGCCGATCAGGTAGCTTATACACTTCTGAAAGAACAGCTCCTTGACGCCATGAAGGGCCTGACCGCAAGAGAAGAAAAAGTACTTCGTCTTCGTTTCGGTCTTGATGACGGCCGTCAGCGCACACTCGAAGAAGTCGGTAAAGAGTTTAATGTTACTCGTGAGCGTATCCGTCAGATCGAGGCAAAAGCACTTCGTAAGCTTCGTCACCCGAGCCGCAGCAAGAAACTGAAAGACTATATCGACTAACAGGCTTCTTGTGCGAAAGGCAGGCACATGAAGAAACTAACTTTCAAAACAGGATTCATGCCAAAAGACGGGCTGGACTTTGTGCATCAACGAAAGTTTATGCGCGAAGCCCTGCTTGAAGTCTGCTCGCCGAGGGAAGTCACGATCCCGATGAAGCAGCATACGGGAACGGCATGCGATCCTGTTGTTTCTCCCGGGGACAGTGTCGCCATGGGCGATCTCATCGGCGTTCCTGCCGATATGCACGGTGTTCCCGTACATGCCAGCATCTCCGGAACCGTAACGAAAGTCGACATGATCCGTCTTCCGAATAAAGTCAGCTGCAAGGCCGTCACCATCAAAAACGACCTGCGCCGGCGCGTTTCAAGTAAGATCCAGCCGAGAAAAGATGTCTCGGATCTTTCCCTTCCGCAGCTCAAAAAGCTCCTTTGGACTTCCGGTATCTGCGGTATGGGCGGTGAGGGAGTCCCGACATATACCAAGTGCCTTCGTGCCGAAAAGGCCGGCGTCGACACGCTCCTTGTCAACTGCACGCAGAGTGAACCGTTTCTGTCCTGCGACCTTCACCATGTCCGCGTAAATCCGTCGAAAGTCCTTGAGGGCGCGATGGCATTAAGCGGTATCTGCCACGTCAAAAAGGTCGTCTTCTGTATCGAAGAGACCTGGACGGACGAGATCGACGCACTTTCCCGCGCCGTCGCAAATTCCAAAGACCGCTACATGGACAGAAAGATCGAGATCCAGCTGTTTAAGCCGCGTTTCCCGCAGGGCTGCCAGTCGCTTCTGATCAAGGCCCTCTATAAAGTCGAGCTTCCTTTGGGAAAAGAACCGGAAGAGGTCGTAAAGGCAGTGCTTTTCAATGCGTCGACGTGCTTTGCGTTTTCCGAGATGATCGAAAAGAACCAGCCGCTGACCTCCCGTATCGTGACGATCTCCGGTGATACGATCACCGGCCACAACGTTCTGGTCCCGATCGGAACCAGCGTTTCCGAGATCCTGGAAAGAGTCCCGGGTGCACATACCGCGCAGCGTATTGCCTGGGGAGGCGCACTTACGGGCGTTGCCTTAAGCAGTCTTGACGTACCGATCATCAAGACCACGACCGCGATCACGATCATAAGAAAATTCGAACCGCCGAGACTCAACTGCATCCACTGCGGTGCCTGCGTCGGCGCGTGCCCGGTCGGCCTTTCGCCGTTCCTTTTGAACCGCCTGATCGAACTTGGACAGACCGAAGAGATCCGAAATGAATCCGTCGAGCAGTGTATCGCATGCGGGGCATGTTCTTATGTCTGCCCGGCAGGTATCGAGCTTTCGACCAATATCGCCAAAGCCGCCCACCGGGCGAGAAGGAGCGCAGCACGATGAAAAGAAAACAGCTCGCTCCCCATATCCATGCAGACCAGCCGGCGGCAGAAAGATATGTTTATGTCCTTCTTGCGCTTCTGCCGGCATTCCTCGGCGCGATCTTTTACTACGGGATCCGCGTCCTGATATTGGCCGCTGCCTCGATGTTCGTATTCTTTATGTCCGACTACATGATCTCGAGTAAACTCTATCCGGAGATGCCTTTTCATGTGGACTATAGTTCGCTGGTATCCGGATTTATGCTGGCGCTGATGGTGCCCTCTTCCACGTCCGTCTGGGCAGTGATACTGGCGGCGCTGTTCGGCTCCGTTTTAGTAAAGCAGGCTTTCGGCGGCGCAGGTGCGAACATCTTCAATCCCGCGTTTGCGTCCAGAGCTTTTCTCGAATTTGCATTCCCGACACAGATGGTTGCCGCAGAAGCCCCGTTCAAAGGCATCTGGAACCTGACCACTCTTTTGACGGGAAAGCCTTCTGCTGAATCCATGATCCAGCCGGTCACTTCCACCAAATGGCTCGATATCTTCTCCGGACGACTCGTCGGCATGGCGGGCGTGACCTCGATCGTGCTTTTGGCTTTTGGATTTCTGATCCTTATGGAAAGAAAACTGTTCCGCTTTGAAGCACCATTGGGTTATTTCCTTGCGATCGTATTCGGATATGTACCTTTCTATTGGGATTCTCTGCACTTCAGCCTGTTTTTTACCTGGCTTTCCGTCGGAGGGATCCTTCTGGTCGGCATCTTTGCATTAAATGACTGCACGACGATGCCGCTCGATCCGAAAGGAAGATTCGTTTTCGGTCTGGGTGCGGGCCTTCTGACATTGATCCTTTACCGGTTCGGAAACAGCAATTACGCGATGATCTTCCCGGTCCTTATGATGAACATGATCACGCCGATCTTTGACCGGTATCTGCGTCCGAGAGTATTCTCGAAGACAGCCTGGCATCGGGAGGTGGAGAAATGACACGTTCGTTTTTCAAAGGACTCACGATCCGCGCGGTCATTTGTGTGATCTTAAGCATGACGTTTCTTTTCTCGTGCCTTTGGTATACCAGGTCCGTCAACCGCTCCAAAGAGCAGGACGCCTATAGAAAAGAATACGGAACACTTCTTTTGGCTTCGAAATACAGATCCCTGAATACCGACGTTCTTAAGAACCACAAGGATATCAAGTCCGTATTCAGTGCGTATGACGAGACCGGAAAACTCATCGGCTATATCGTCGACGTCGAAACGGAAGTTTCTTCCGGCAAGATCCACGCGCAGATGAGCATCAGTGAAAACGGCGAAAACCTCATGAATATCCGCGTCGTTTCAGACGGTCCCGAGTACCTGACTTATTCGGAAGAAGAGATGGAAGAACTCAGGCTCCAGCTCAAAGGCGCCCGAATCCCGGTCGCCGTCCGCCAGGATATTGCGAGCGATACGCCGTATCAGGTCGATTACGATCCGCTCCTCGGTCTTCACGACGGTACCTACTATGCAAGAAGCAAAAAGGCTGCGCAGGACGGGTATGTCGATTACTGCGAGATCGTCGTCAAAGGCGGCCGCATCGTTTCCTGCTCCTGGGATGCAGAGGATGAAACGACGCACAAAACGCGCTCCGAAGACTCTATTTCCGGCGATTTTAAGATCAGCGGGAACATCTGGGCCGACCAGGCCTATCGCGTGGCCAAGCACATGGTCCTCGTGCAGGATCCGGTCAAACTGGCGATGAAATCCGACGGAAAGACGGAGATCATCGAAGGCGTGACGATGGACATCTCGATGTTCGTTTCCCTGATCGACGAATGTATCGCCAACTCCAGAAATTCCTATAGTAAAGAGCAGTATATGCACGACCATTCGGATCAGAAAGATTCCGAAGATGACGAGAAAGAAAAGGATCCGGATGAGACGGTAAATGACAATGGAAATGAAAATGAAGAACTGACACCGACACCTGCTCCGCAGGCGGATCCTTCGAAGGATCTTTCGCCCACTCCGACAAAAGCACCGTCCCAGATCGGGGTCATCGGCGGTGAGGACGGAGTCGTTTCCGACGGCGACGAGAATATCCTTTCGGACAGTGTGGACGGCATTCCGATGAACGAGATCAGAACCAGGATCGACGGACTTTCCGGTGACAGGACAAGAAGTGCCACACTTCTGACGGCGGTAAATCAGGCATATAAGTTTATACGAGAATATTTGAACTGGGTAGGATGATATGAGCGAGATTAAGTGCATTACATTAAAACAATATCGGATATTGCTCTCGTTTTCGCTCCTTCTGATCTTCACGACGAGCTCGATCCCGGCGTTTCTTGCCGCGGCGGTCCAGGTGATCCTTTTCAGTTTGCTGCATCTGTTTGTTTTTTCGCATATCAAAAGGAAGCGCATCTGCTGGGCGATCTTCATGATCCTTGCTGCGGTGTTCGGAGAGGGGATGTATTTCCTTTCGGAATATCTTCCGGTCAGCGTTTCGAGCGGCGGATTCTTCCTTCTTCCGGCATCTACGTTCCTGTTTTTGCTCGTGCCGATGTTCGATTATTTTTCCGAGGAAAAAGCACTTTCCGCATCTGATATCACAAAAGGATTTCTGTTCTATGTCCCGGTCGGCTTTGTGATCGCTTCGGTCCGCGAGATCTGCGGGATGGGCTCTGTCATGGGAGAGCATTTCGAAGCGCTCGACAAAGTGCATCTGCATTTTTTCGAACACACCGCCGGCTCTGCGATCTTAGTGCTTTTCGCGCTGGTGTGCCTGCATATCGTCAAAAATGACGGCACCGATAAGACATGGATCCTGGATACTTCCGAGCAGAAAATGAAAAAGTACCGCCCGATCTCGGGAAAGAGTGAGAAGCAATTCCTTCTGCTTTCGGTCTGTGTGCTGGTGTATGACACGCTGTTCGGAATCTTCGGCATCCTGTTTGTACATAATGTGGATGAAAAACTGCTGCAACCGGCGCACTTTATTCTTTTTTCAGTCATTGCGACGGTCCTGCTTCTGACGCCGCTTGTGAAGATCTTCCGTCTTTCGGAGACGATGGATGCATACTTCTATGTGCCGCTTCTTTGCGTGATCACCACGTCGATCCCGCTTGTTTTCTATGTAAGATATCTCGAGGCGGCCTCGCAGACGATCTCGGCGGAACGTATCGTCTGGTGGGCGATGATCATGGTCGGCGTCTGGCTTTTCACGGCGATCGTCATCGCGTATACCCGCTCCATCCAGGGACGTCTTCTTTTCGGCAAGCACCCGAAGTGCCTCGAAGGGATCCCGTTCATCGTGCTTCACGTGCTTCTTGCCATGATCGTATTTATGCCCTGGACGCAAGTCCTTGAAAAGTTTTAACCGGAGGAAATCAACTTATGCAGATCGTGATCACTTGCCTTTTCGGACTGGAACATTATTGTGTCGAGGACCTGGAAAATATCGGATACTCCAAGGCGGAAATGACGGTTACGGACGGGCAGGTCCTTGTGGAAACCACGCCGCTTACCATGGCAGATGACTGCGCGCGTATCTGTGTGTGGATGAGAAGAGGCGAGCGAGTCCTTCTTTCCGTAAATACATTCCCGGCGGAGACTTTTGAAGAATTCTTCGACGGCTTTTCTTCCATGCGCTGGAACCAGTGGATCCCGAGAAACTGGGCGTTCCACTTAAACGGTTACTCCCGTGATTCGAAGCTCTTCGGTATTCCCGCGTGCCAGTCCCTGGCTAAAAAAGCGATCGTAAAAGCACTTCTTTCCGAGCGCAAGCTTCCGGACGGCAGCATGATCGAAGAAGACGAAAAGCTCGGCACCTGTAAGATCGTATTCGGCATCGTCAAAAACAATGTCCGTGTCATGATCGACGTCACGGGCGCGGGCCTTCACAAACGCGGCTACCGCCCGCTCATGCATGATGCGCCGATCAAAGAGACACTGGCCGCCGGTATGGTCAGCGCGGCGCAGTACCGTTTCTTCGGGGAAGAAGCACTGGTCGACCCGTTCTGCGGTTCCGGAACGATCGTGATCGAAGCCGCTATGATGGCCTTAAACATCGCGCCCGGCCTGACCCGCCCTTTCCTTGGCGAAAAGCTCCCGTATATCGGCCTTCAGGCATATGAAAAAGCAAAAAAACAGGCCCGCGACATGCAGGATCTGTCCCCGATGGACGATATCTACTTTTACGGTTCGGACCTCGATCCGAAGGCGGTTGCGACCGCGCAGAGAAATGCCCGCGCGGCAGGCGTTTCCGACTTTGTAAGATTTAAAGTCGCGGATTTTCGTGAGATGACGCCGCGGGCGTTATACGGATGGACACATCTCAAGCGCCAGCTGATCCTCTGTAATCCCCCGTACGGCGGGCGTTTGCTCACTCCGGAAAAAGCACGCGAGATCTATACGGGGATCGCATCGACCTATCTCGACAGTCAGGGTTTTTGTAAAAAAGGCATCCGTCTTTCGGTGATCACCCCGGACGATTCTTTCGAAAATGCTGTCGTTCGAAAAGCAGATAAAAGAAGAAAACTGTATAACGGTTCCATTCGCTGTCAGTTAACAAATTACTATCGTCTTCCGCCGAGAGATTCTTAAGAGATAAAAGTCCACCGCTCACGGACACCGAAAATGTCAAATGACGAAAAAGCAAGCCCTGAAAGCCCTTGAAATCAGGGCTTTTTCACGTCATGAAAACTTTCTGCGTTTTTTCAAAAACCCCTTGACAAAAAATGCACTCCCGAAAAATCGGCGTTTGAGAGGGGTGTTTTCCGAAAAGGCTTGTCTTTGAGTTATCCACAGACTTTTCCACTTTTTCCACAGGTTTTTTTGTTCACGGAAGAGAAGAAGTAGTGGAAAACTCTTCCCGAAATGTGGATAAAATCATGCTTTCATTTTCTTTCATTTGTTTTCGAAACAAAAGTATAAAAAACCTTGAAGTTCTCGGTCAGAACGAACTGTTATCTGCTATAATATAGAGAATAATAATTGGGACAAGTGAGAAGTTTAGGTATGACTGATTTTGAAACACGCGCAATGGAAGCCAAACAGGCCTCGTTTGCCATGGCGGTCCTTCCTACGGAAGTGAAGAACAAAGCGCTGCTTAAAGTAGCCGATGCGCTGATTGCAAACAAAGAGGCGATCTTTTCCGCAAATGAAATCGATCTGAAGAATGCCAAGGAAACAGATCTTCCGATGCCGCTTCAGAAAAGACTCGTTTTCGACGATCACAAGTTAAATGATGTTGTTTCGGGACTTAAGAGCCTGACTGAACTTCCGGATCCCGTCGGCCGTGAACTGATGAAGACCGAACTTGATGACGATCTTATCCTGACCCGTGTATCCTGCCCGATCGGCGTACTCGGCATTATCTTCGAATCCCGTCCGGATGCTCTGGTGCAGATCGCATCTTTGGCATTAAAGTCCGGTAACGCCTGCTGCCTCAAAGGCGGAAGCGAAGCTTTTAACAGTAACCGTGCGCTTTTCGACGTGATCGAAAAGGCATCCGTGGAAGCGGGACTTCCGAAGGGCTGGATCGTTCTCATGGAGACCCGAAGCGATGTTTCCGAGATGCTCCTTCTGGATCAGTACATCGACCTTATTATCCCGAGAGGTTCCAATTCTTTTGTACAGTACATCATGCAGCACAGTTCGATCCCGGTCATGGGACATGCCGATGGTGTCTGCCATCTTTATATCCACGAGAAAGCCGATCCCGACATGGCGCTTAAGATCGCCGTCGACAGTAAGACGCAGTACGTGGCCGTATGTAATGCCTGCGAGACGATCATGGTGGATGAATCGATTGCAGGTTCGTTCCTGCCTGCCCTGGCCAAGGCGCTTTCTGAAAAGAATGTCGAACTTCACGGCTGCGAAAAGACCAAGGCGATCCTCCCGGAGGTTTTGCCGGTCGAGGAGTGGCATCACGAATATCTGGACTACAAGGTTTCTATTAAGGTCGTATCCGGCCTCAAAGAAGCGGTGGCACATATCAACAAGTACGGTTCCGGACACACGGATTCGATCGTTACATCGGATGCCGCGGTTGCCGAGGAGTTCATGAACAGTGTCTCTTCCGGTAATGCTTTCTGGAACTGCAGTACACGTTTCTCCGACGGTTTCCGCTACGGATTCGGCGCCGAGGTCGGTATCAGCACATCCAAGCTTCACGCAAGAGGACCTGTAGGTCTCGAAGGTCTTGTCACCTATAAGTACAAGATCAGAGGAAACGGTAATATCGTTGCGGACTACGCCAGCGGCGCACGCAAATTTACACATAAGCACATTAAATGAAAAGGGGTTAGTAAAGATGGTAGTAACAATTGCATCTGATCATGCAGGATATGCTCTTCGTAAGATCGTCGTCGAGCATCTCGGAAAACTTGGTCACACGGTAGTAGAGGGCGGCGCGACCGCAGGGGATGTCCCGTACAGCTATGTACTTGCAGGCCAGAAAGTCGCTAAGGATATCCTCGAGGGAAAAGCAGAGCGCGGTATCGTGATCTGCGGCACGGGCATCGGTATCTCGATGGTCGCCAACAAATTCCCCGGCATCCGCTGTGCTCTTTGCACCAACGAATATATGGCGAGAATGTCCCGTCAGCACAATGACGCCAACGTCCTTTCGATGGGCGCCCGTGTCGTCGGCAGCTCTCTGGCGCTCGGCATCGTAGATGCATACATGACAGAGCCTTTTGACGGAGGACGTCATCAGACCCGCGTAAATGATATGAAGGAACAAGAGAAAGAGCTTTTCAAATAATATATTTCGGGAGGAATTACTATGGCACAGTTTTTCTTATTTGATCATCCGCTGATCCAGCACAAGATCTCCATTCTCCGTGACAAGAACACTTCCACAAAAGAGTTCCGTGAACTGGTTCATGAGATCTCCATGCTCATGGCTTACGAGGTCACCCGTGACCTTCCGCTGACGGAAAAAGTGATCGAGACACCTGTTGCGACGACTACGGCAAAAGTACTTGCCGGAAAGAAGGTTGCGCTCGTTCCGATCCTGCGTGCAGGTCTCGGCATGGTTGACGGCATGCTCGCCATCATCCCGAGTGCCAAGGTCGGACACATCGGTCTTTACCGTGATCCGAATACATTAAAGCCGGTAGAATATTACTGCAAGCTTCCGGAGGACATCACAGAACGTGAAGTCATCGTTCTCGATCCGATGCTCGCAACCGGCGGTTCTTCTTCCGCTGCGATCCAGTTCCTTAAGGACAGAGGAATCAAGAACATCAAATTCGTATGCCTGATCTCCGCTCCGGAAGGAATCGAGAGACTGCAGAAAGATCATCCGGACGTTCCTGTCTTCTGCGCTGCCAAAGACGAAAGACTGAATGATCACGCTTATATCATCCCGGGTCTCGGCGATGCCGGTGACCGTCTCTTCGGAACAAACTAAGGAGGCATTAAGTTAAGCCATGATGGTAGTACTTGCCGCTTCCTGGTGGTCTGAATTCTGGGAAGCATTTTGTGAGAAACTGAGCGAGCTCTTCGGGGTATTCACCGGTAAGGCGAATATCGGTGAAGAGATCCGTTCGGCGATTCTCCAGTGGAAGAGATTTCTCCCCGGTACAGGAGAAACGATCCCGATCACGGACGCGATCATCGTTACCTGGGTCGCGATGCTGGTAGGTATCCTTCTTTTCTGCTGGATGGGCGGAAAGAAATCGAAGATCCCGTCCACGAGACAGGCGGTCATGGAATCCCTGATCGATGTCATGTTCGGTGTCTGCAGAGATTACGGACTGAATGAAAAGCGGTCCGAGACGATCATCCCGATGGTCGGTACGATCGGTATCTTCCTGATCTCCTGCAATACGATCTCGATCTTCCATATCCCGCCGCCGGCGAAGAATATCGCATTCCCGTTCGCTATGGCGATTTTTGCGATCATCTACGTCATCTTCATGTCGATCCGCTTTGTCGGAATCAAAGGTTTCTGCAGATCGTTTACCGATCCGAAGCCTTTCATGATCCCCTTTAAGATCATCGACTTTTTCATCAAACCGATCTCTCTTGCACTCCGTCTTTTCGGTAACGTATTCGGTGCGTTTATCCTGATGGAGTTTTTAAGTATCGTATGCCCGATCATCGTGCCGGGTGCGTTCAGCCTGTGGTTCGACTTAATGGACGGAATCCTGCAGGCCGTCGTATTCTGCTACCTGACCATCTCCTACATCGGAGAAGTCGTTGAGAGTGCACACGCGACGCATGAGAGAAATGAAGAAAAGAAGAAACTGAAGGAAAAACTGATAGCAGAAAAGAGTGCTGCCGAGGCTTCATCTCAGGCCGGAAGCGCAGCCTAAAGATAACAGGAGGAAGAGAAGATGTTTAGTTTATCAAGAGTTTTACTGGATGCAGCCATTGATGCAAAAGGACTTGCCGGACTGGGTGCAGGTCTTGCGATCGGTCTTGGTGCGCTGGGTACCACGATCGGTATCGGTACTGCGGCAGGACGTGCACTCGAAGGTGCTGCAAGACAGCCGGAAATGTACAGTAAGCTTCAGACACTGCTTCTGATCGCGATCGTATTCATGGAGTCTGTTGCCATCTATTCGCTCGTTGTAAGTTTGCTTTTGATCTTTACGGTCTGATATGTCGAGGTGAAAAGAAATGTTGTTTGCATTTAAGATGCTTTCTATAGCGAATCTTTCGGGTCTTTCCTCCTCGATCGTCCGTCTGGCGGAGGATGTGGAAGAGAAAAGTTCGCTTCTGTCCCCGGATCAGTTTGCGGGATATCTGGTGACGGGTATTGCGACGATCATCAATCTTCTGGTCGCCTACCTGATCTTAAAGTTTGCGCTCTTTAAGCCTCTGATGAAAGTCATGAAGGCAAGAAAGGAATCCATCAGCAAACAGATCACGGATGCTGAGGAAAAAGAGAAGCAGGCGGAAGAGAAACTGGACGAAGCCACAAGACGTATGGATGCTTCCCACGAAGAAGCCATGCAGCTGATCGCCGATGCCAGAACGCAGGCGGAGAAACAGTCTGAGACGATCATCGTTACTGCGAAAAAAGAAGCGCAGGATATCCGTGACCGTGCAGAGGAAGATGCCAAGGGCACCAGAAAAGCTATGCTGGAAGAGATGAAGGACGAGGTCGCAGACCTTGCCGTTTCGATCGCAGGCCGCGTACTGGCCGGATCCGAGAAGGGCGCCGATGAAGCGGCTCTTCGTGAAAAAGCACTTCAGGAGCTTTCTTCGTCAGAGGTGAAGACCGGTGATTAATAACAGTGGTTTTGAAGTCATAAGGATCGTTACCGCAAATGACGATATGCCGCCGGAGAAAGTGGCGCTTATCGCACGCCGTTTTGCGGAACACCTTCAAATACAGGGATACACCATCGAGCAGGAGACGGATACGTCCCTGATCGGCGGTTACGTTATCTTTGCCCAGGGCACGAAATACGACTACAGTGTCGCAGGCCAGCTTTCACGTATCGCTCGCCACCTCAAAACGGACCGCGGCGATGAAAAGGCGCCTGAAGATATTGACGATGCTTCCGAGATCCACAGATCCCTTTCCGAATCGCTTGCCGACTTTAAAGAAAGCCCGGCGATGCTTTTCGAGAATGATGATCTTTGGGAAGGTGAGTCCCCTGAGCAGGCACAAAAGAGAGAAAAGATCCTCACCGATTTTGCCAAGGCTACCGAAGTCGAGCAGGTCGGTAAGGTACTGTCGGTTTCTGACGGCGTTGCTAAAGTCAGCGGCCTTGAGAACTGTATGGCAAGTGAATTGATCATGTTCTCCGAGACCTCCTACGGTATCGCCATGAACCTCGAAAAAGAAGAGGTCGGCGTCGTTCTTCTGAACGAATGCCGTGACGTGGTCGAAGGCGTTATGTGCCACAGAACAGGCCTTACGGTTTCTGTTCCCGTCGGCCGTGGTATGCTCGGCCGTGTCGTCGATCCGCTCGGTAATCCGATCGACGGTAAGGGCATTATCCGTACCACAAACAGAAGACCGATCGAAACACCGGCGCCGAACATCGTTCAGAGATCTCCGATCTGCGAACCACTGCAGACGGGTATCACCGCGATCGATGCCATGACACCGATCGGACGCGGCCAGCGTGAGCTTATCATCGGTGACCGTCAGACCGGTAAGACGGCGATCGCCCTGGATACCATCATCAACCAGCGCGGTAAGAACGTGCTTTGCGTATATGTTGCGATCGGACAGAAGATGTCCAATATCGTATCGGTTGCAAAGACACTCGAACAGTATAACGCGATGGAGTATACCGTCATCGTTGCCGCAAGTGCATCGCAGCCGGCATCGCTTCAGTACATCGCTCCTTACGCGGGATGCGCGATCGCGGAAGAGTTCATGTATTCGGATCACGAAGATGTCCTGATCGTTTACGATGACCTTTCCAAACATGCGCAGGCATACCGTGCGATCTCGCTTCTCCTTCGCCGTCCGCCGGGACGTGAAGCATATCCGGGCGATGTTTTCTATCTGCATTCGCGTCTTCTTGAAAGATCTGCGAAATTAAGTGATGCAATGGGCGGCGGCTCTATTACGGCACTTCCGATCATCGAGACATTAAGCGGCGATATTTCCGCATATATTCCGACGAACGTTATCTCGATCACAGACGGCCAGATCTATCTGGAATCCGAGCTGTTCTTCTCCGGTCAGCGTCCTGCGATCAACGTAGGTCTTTCCGTTTCCCGTGTAGGCGGTGCGGCGCAGACTAAGGCGATGAAGAAGGTTGCCGGACCTCTGCGTATCAGTCTTGCCCAGGCACGTGAAATGGCGGCGTTCGCCCAGTTCGGTTCTGATCTGGATCCGAATACGCAGAAACAGTTAAAGCGTGGCATTATCTTAAATGAGATCTTAAAGCAGGAGCAGTTCTCTGCCATGCAGATGGATGAGCAGGTCGTTATGCTGTATCTCGCAACGAACGAAAAGCTCACGTTCCTCGATAAGGAAGATGCGAAGCAGTACGTAACGGAATTCCTCCAGAGAGTTTCCGTATTGCATCCGGAGATCATGAAGACGATCACGGAAACGCGTGTCCTGGATGATGAGACGAAGCAGAAGATCGATGAGCTCGAAGCAGAGTATCATTCGATGTTCGTGGCCGAGCACAAGGAATATCAGCATCGTGAGGCGTAAGGACCATGGAGAGTCTTAACGATATCAAAAAGCGCATCAAAAGTGTCAATGATATTTCCCAGATGACCCATGCCATGCAGCTGGTCAGCGCATCTAAGATGCGTAAATCCAAGATGCAGCACGAGATGGTCAGCCCGTTCTTCACGCTTTGCGCGGAGAGCCTGATGGAGCTTCGCAATAACGCGAAGGATCTCGACAATCCTTTTCTTACCATGCGTGAGCACAAGACAGGAAGCACATGGAAGATCGCTTATTTTGTGCTGACGGGTGATCAGGGACTTGCAGGCGCCTACAACAACAATATCGTTAAGATCGCCGAAGAGCATATCCAGAAGAAGATCCTGGAAAATGCCAAGAAGAACGTTAAGACAGAATATAAGCTTTATGTCTTCGGTCATATCGGCGGAGAGAAACTGAAAAGAGACGGCTACGCCGTCGACCCGGAGTTCTCCTTCCCGATCTCCGATCCGACGTATTACGAAGCAAGAAACGTAGCGAACATCATCCGCGCGAAGTACTTAAGCGGAGAATTCGATCTGGTGTACCTGATATACACCAAGATGGAATCCGCGATCAGCATGAAGCCGGTCATCACAAGACTGGTGCCGATCGATACCAAATCGCTGAAGGACTCTTTCGCATCCGGTGCGGAAGAAGCCGGAATCGCGGTCGAAGCCGGATCGAGCGTGGATTACTTTCCGAATCCGGAAGCCGTATTCTCGTTCCTTATCGATACGGGCTTAAATGCGGTCATGTACGGTGCGATGGTAGAAGCTTTTGCATGCGAGCAGACCGCCCGTATGCAGGCGATGGATAACGCGAACAGAAACGCGGATGAAATGATGAAGAAACTGACGATCGAGAGCAACCGCGCCCGTCAGGCACGTATCACGAACGAACTTAATGAGATCGTGAACGGTGCCAGTCAAGTAGAATAAGAGGTAGTAAACATGGCAGAAGGAAAAGTAGTACAGATCATCGGACCTGTTATCGACTGCGAATTCGAGGAACATGAAGTTCCGCTCATTAAGACCGAAGTCAAGATCCAGGCGGACGACAGAGTCGTTTCCGCAGAGGTCATGCAGCAAAGAGGCGAAGGCATTGCCCGTTGTGTTTCTTTCGAAGCAACGGAAGGTCTGGCCCGCGGCATGAAAGCGGTCTCTACCGGCGTTCCGGTACTGGTTCCCGTAGGTGAGGGAAATACCGGAAGACTCTTCGATGCGCTCGGCCGTGCGATCGATAACCAGGGAGAAGTAAAGTCGGAGAACATGTGGCCGATCCACAGAAGTGCCCCTTCTTTTGTTGACCAGTATCCTTCTGAGACCGTACTTGAAACAGGTATCAAAGTCATCGACCTTCTCGTGCCGTTCGCAAGAGGCGGTAAGATCGGTCTTTTCGGCGGTGCCGGTGTAGGTAAGACGGTCCTTATCCTCGAGCTTATCCGAAACATTGCCCAGGAGCACGGCGGCTATTCCGTATTCACCGGTGTCGGCGAGCGTTCCCGTGAAGGTAATGACCTTTGGAATGAAATGAAGGAGTCCGGTGTTCTCGATAAGACCGTTATGGTATTCGGCCAGATGAACGAGACATCCGGTGCCCGAATGAGAGCTCCGCTCACAGGTCTTACCATGGCCGAGTATTTCCGTGATGAAATGAAGAGAGACGTTCTGTTCTTCGTTGATAATATCTACCGTTTCGTACAGGCAGGTTCTGAGGTTTCCGCACTTCTCGGAAGAATTCCTTCCGCCGTAGGTTACCAGCCGACCCTTGCCAACGAAGTCGGTGAGCTTCAGGAAAGAATCACCTCCACCAAGAACGGATCCATTACATCCATTCAGGCGGTATACGTTCCTGCCGATGACTTAACGGACCCGGCTCCGGCAACGACATTCGGCCACCTCGATGCAAATATCGTTCTTTCCCGTGCCGTTGTAGAACTTGGTATCTACCCGGCGGTCGATCCGCTCGAATCTTCGTCCCGTATCCTTACGGAGAACGTTGTCGGAAAGAATCACTATCACGTAGCAAGAATGGTGCAGGAGATGCTGCAGCGCTATAAGGAACTGCAGGATATCATCGCGATCCTCGGCATGGAAGAACTCGGTGAAAAGGACCGCCAGCTCGTTAACCGTGCCAGAAAAGTACAGAAATATCTGTCCCAGCCGTTCTTCGTAACCGCTGATTCCACGGGATTTGCACCGCGTTATGTACCGATCGAAAAGACCGTACAGGCCTTCGGTGAGATCATTTCCGGATCTCTCGATCACATCCCGGAACAGCACTTCTTCATGAAGGGCGATCTGGACGACGTACTTGCTTCTTATAAGAGTGAAGCATAAGGAGAACTATGGCGGATTCTAAGGACCAGACAATTAAGAAAAAGATGACGCTCGAAGTGGTCAATCCCTACGAAGTATTTTACGAGGGACGGATCGAGCGTATCGTCATTCCTACTCTGGATGGCCAGTACGGCATCATGCCCGGTCATGCTCCTTTGGTAATTGCCGTTACTCCCGGAATCGCCCGTTTTGAATGCGACGGCGAGTCGCAGACATTTGCCATCTCGGAGGGATTTGCCGAGATCGGCCAGCACGCTGTCATCATCGTCTGTAATGCGGCTGAATGGCCTTCGGAGATCGATACCGAACGAGCAAAATCGGCTCTCGAACGTGCCCAGGCACGATATAACAGTGTTACAAGTACCGAAGAACAGCGCCTTTACGCCCGTCACGCCATAAAGAGGGCGAAGACCAGACTCGCGGTCTCCGCCGAGTGGAAAAACGACAAAAAGAAGCATCTCGATCAGTGATCACGACCCGTTTTGGTGAACAAAATGGGTCTTATATTCTAATTCTCCGATCCCGAGTATATCTCCTTCTTGAAGATATGCTTTTTCAGAAGAAGGGATCCTTCTTCTATTAAGATAGGTCCCTTTCTTATCGGAAAGCGCTTCCACAAAGAATCCCTGCACATCGTGCCCGAACCTGCAGTGGCGAAGAGCAAGGGACGAATGATCGATATAGTGATCGCAGCAATCGGCGTCACATCCTATCGTTAATTCATTGGTCCATACGGTAAATGCATCCATATCAGGATCTGCTTTCGAAGAAGAACTGATCCGGAGAAACAAAACCGGATCTGAAGAAAACTCCGAAGGAGAAGGATCCTGACCGGTATCCGAAGAAGGAAACAGGATCTGTGTGTTTCGTATCTTTCTCCGCCTGGCTTTTTCTTCGGCCATTGATTTCTTTTCCGTGGATTCATTCTTCAGGTGAAGGAATAAAAGCGTGAAAACGATCATCGTGCATATCATGAAAAGGAGATTCGGAACAGAAGCGATCGAAGATCCTGCATATGCCCGCTCGATGAACTTCGAACAGACCACGTAGATGATCATAAATATACCCCATAAGCGGCAGACCATATTCAGATCATGAGGAAGAGAGCGGGAATCCTCCCAAAGACCGCTTTGTATGTACTTCACAGCTCCTGCCTCATCTTCAGAACGAAAGAAAGAGTATAGTTTCTCCATTGCCCGAACGGAGATCCAGTTATTCTTCATCGGAATATGAAGAAGTTCATCCATGCCATGCTCTTTGATGGAAGAGGTCAGCACAGAACCGCCTTGGATTCTGGCTTTCAGCGGAAGGTAAATGCAGACGAGCTTTCCGGTAATGCGGTTATAAAAGAGTTTTTCTTCAAGATAGCAGATGCCGCAGGGATCAAGAGCGTAATCAAGAGAGTGGAGGATCTCTGAGAGAAAATCAGAAAGGAGCTTTTTATAGTGCCTTCGGACATATATTTTTTCTTTTCCGGTCAGCGAGGAGAGCGGCGTACATGAACTGACATCGATCAGAAGATCAGTATCCTCTTCCGAGATGTATATGGGAAGATAACAGGGAAGGAGGTCTGCCTGCAAAATAGTAAGCGCGTGCAGACAGATCTCATCCTTGCTCTTCAGATGGATGACGTAACGTTGTCCAAAAGGACCGTTCTCATAATAGTCAGATAGATCGGATCCTGTGCTCATGTTTTACCCCGGCTTTTAGTCTTTAGATCTGGCCAATAACTTTACCTTCATCGAAAACATAGTCCATAACGGAACTGGAATATTTTGCCAGCGCAGTCCTAAATGCGAGCGCCAGCGCGACAAGAATTGCAATGATGATGACTATAACATAAGTTAATTTTTCTAACTGCTTCATTTCTACATAAAAGTACTTAAATATGTAGAAATGGATAGTGGCGTCTTTGCATAATATGCAAAGATTACTGCATAAAGCACCCATTTTTCATTGTGATTTGTTCAGCTCGAAAGAAAAAGTTACAAATTGTTCATAATCTTCGCCTCGAAACCGCTGAAATATCAGCCTTAAAAGCACTTTTGGGATGAGAAATCGCTTGCGTAATAAAGAAAAAGGAGATTCAAATCTCCTTCTTACTTGAGCCAGTATGTTAAATTGTTGTATTCATCTGGTATATCATCGATTCTGCCATCATTACACTTTGTGCACTTAGGCTTTCTGAAGATGAATTCCTTCATCGATAAGGTGAAATCATATCCGCAATATGGGCACCGGAACATAAATGATTCGTCTGAATTCTCACTAATCTGTTCTGGATCAAAACGATCATCGTTCCAGAATATAAGAACTGACTCATCTGTGTTAACTGCTCCATTCTCACCGGGATTAGTACAATAAAGGCAAGTTTTCTTTTTGATGAAAAACATTTTTGGTGTCATCTTGATTAAGTGACCATTTTTACATTGCATCTGCAATGCAAACTTTGGTCGACCTTCATCTCTGCGAAGATTTCGTATTTTGTCTCTTTCATCCTCAATACAGTAACTCCAGAACAGCTTATCATATCCAATGATTGGAGGTTTCCATACAAGTTCATGTGAGTTTTTACGATTCTTCTTCAATTGAATTAACCTGCCGCAGTTTTCTAATTGCATCACCCTCTGCCGATGTTAATACTTGCTCGTTTTCGGCATCATTACGAATATTGCAAGTAGGTTCCTCAGCTAATGACATTAGTTCTTCAAAGGCATCAATTGCCTGGGGTGGAAGTTCTTCAAGTATTCCGCCTTCATAAACATGATTGCTGTGTAGCTCATCAAACAGTTGACGATTGATAGATTCAAGCTTTTTTTCTCTCGCCGCGTGTTTCTCTTTTTCTGCTTTCGCGCTTTTGTATTTTTCCTTGAGTTGGGTTATTTGAATCAATGCATTGCTCAATTCCTCTTCAAGTTCCTTTACGCGTTTTCGAGCTTTTCTCGTGCTTTCGGCTTCTCTTCGTGATTCAAGCTGGGCAGAACGAAATCGTCGAGCCCATTTGTGAAGTTCCTGATTCTTCTGAGCACAGTATATTTCGAGTTGTGCATCTGATAGACTCCGCAGATCTCTTATATCGATGGACAGATCGCTGATGATTGACTCAACAGCATCTTTATCAGTGTACTTGTTTGCGAGTTCTTCGTTGTATTTTTCGCGCCATTCTTTCAATTTTGTATCGCGGTAAAAATGCTGTGCCGAGAATTTCTTATATTCAGGGTGCTCACGCTTTATAAATGCAGTTACTTCGCTCCAGGTTATCTGGTGTGAATAGACAAGAGAATTGATGTATTCCTGCGTCAATTCGTAAAGAATGTCTGTTGTGTATTTTTTACATCGTGCCATTATCACTATCCTCCAATTCTTTCCAGAGTTTTGTTGCGTAGTTATTTGTGTCTTTAATAAGATTCTGATATCGAATCTGATATTCTTCGATTTTAGCGGCAATATCAGGTGACCGAAGCATGTTCGATATGAATTCAATTTCTTGGTTGAGTCTGTTTTCTTCTTCTTTTTGACTGGTACGGTCCTTCTTGAATGGAATGTAGTATGGACAATTGGAACATGCTCCTCCACAAACTGAACAATCATCGATATTGCCGGCTATAAAGGATTTTGAGTAACATTTTCCGTTATCAAGTTCGATATGTTCAGAAGTCTCATTGATGAGCGTTGATGCGGGAGTCATACTGCTTCGAAAGGTGATGGAAGCTTCTCCAGGTAATCGTTTGGATTGGTAAAAAAGTCTCATAACGGCAGTTCTTGTGATATTCGCGTAGTTTGTGTAGTAATGCGAAGACATGCTCTCGCTTGCATGTCCGGCGAATTCCTTCACAATCATAGGGTTGCAACCACGCAGAACTAGATTGATCATAGCGAGATGCCGAGTATGCTTGGACTGGATCATCATTATTTCACCGTCTTCGATTTTATAGGATCCGTCGTCAAGCTTGTACCTGGACATAAGATCCTGCTCAGTAACAATCGAATAGCCATATTTGTTGACGATAATATCATTATAGAAATCACGCCATAAAATCCCCAAAGACTCATCATTAAACACGGAAGTTTGAGCGTATTGCTTTCTGTGCTTTCGGTTGCTGTTCGCGACCATGAAATCAAGAGAAAACAGGAGATTATAATTACGGTGATAGCCTTCAGAGGCTGCCCGATAATTCTGAATCTCGTCAAAGAGCCACTTTGGTACTTCATATGTGTTTTCAGTATAGTCACCGGTTATTGAGTAACTATGAATTTTCGGAAGAACTGAACCATGTCCCTTGAGACGGCTTCGACGAATCGTAAGATTGAATTGATTGCCTGTTTCGGTTAGGCAGTTATATGGTGTACTGCAAAACTCATTTACTCTTAATGGAAGAATAGTAGTGATCGACCAAAAAAGGTAAAGTGGAAAGAAATAATAGAGCTCATTCTGATCTTTTACAGATGATCGCCATTCCTTAAGAATGTTGTCGACTACAAAGTAGGAAGAGAATTCATTTAGTACGCAAGGACCGTGCTTTTGCAGGTTGTACTGCTGCTCGCGGTATTCGAGATTTGCGATCGTTGTCTTGAGCATTTTGATATACTCGCTTTCCCCTGGTGACACAAGCCGAACAAACTCTGAATAGTCTTTAAGAACTGATAGATCAATAGATTCTTTAACAGGGGCAATAGTGCTGAATAGTTCGCTCTTTACTGCCTCAGCAGTGCATATATTCGCGAAGGTTGTCATAGTTTCGAGCATACATGTACCGAGACGATAAATAACATACGTCTTAAGACAGCTAATGAACCATCGATAGTCCCAATTGCGCTTTTGGCAAATGATAGATAAATCATCTTTTTGATTTGCGAAATTGACATATGTATTAGTTCTCTGGTTGGTTAAAAGCCAAACATCTTCATCGTATTCAGAGCGAATAACGCCACGTTTACGATACTCTTCATGCTTTTTTCGCGCTGCCTCAATGAGTTGCGGGGTGACCTGTTCTATATATTCTTTGCGAATATAACCTGAATTATCAATATTAATCGATTCTATCATTCTCTGTTACTCCTTTCGATGTAATAAGGCTTATGAGGTTCTCCTTATATTCCGAAAGATCCATTCCATAACTAGTCTCTGCAACGCTTATTATTTCTGTTATGGCCGGAAGAATCTCTTGGTCGATTAGCATCTGGTTTTTAGTTCTTTCTGCGATAGTTTTGGATCGATTAAGTCGCTTGTAGGCTTGTTTGACCTGATCAAGAGCCAAATAGAAGAAACTGGCTTCATATATCCCGAAGATACACCCGAAGCATGTTCGATTCGGGTTGGCGCATGGAAGCCTTCTTGCAGCGCACAGACAACTTATTCCCGACGATCCTGATAATGAAGATCTAGTAGCTATATTAACGAGCATCTGCTCAGCGACATATTTCTTGTCATTCTCTTTTTTTATGTTTTGCAGAATCGTGTTTAGTGCTTTTTCAGATCGCGTGTAAGCGGAATCTAAAAGTGATGTGAGAGTTTCAGACTTATAAGCGTTTAGGTTGCTGAGTTTGATGAGATTGTTCTGGCTCTGAACGTCGAGAGATCGGTACTGATCGCCATACACAAGTTGCAGAAGATTATTCGTGATGAAGCTGCAGAATCCGGACTCGAACAGAAGCATCATTATCTCATTCTTATCAAGACCATCAAGCTTGGCAGAAAGATATCTGGGAGTGGAATTAGAGCCTCTTACGTGTCCGCGAGAATATTGGGCAACAGTATAACCCAGAAAGTTCGGTACAGCTCCAATATCTGAAGTAACATTCTGGGCAATCTCGTCCATATAAGATTTATTTGCCCGCCGATTCGAAAATGGTTTTATGCCGAAGATTTTCTCATAGTCTGGTCCGAAAAATCGGACAAACATGAATTCGGACAGATTCTTATTAATTGAATGACCGGAATGAACGTGATAACAATAAATAGCATAGATTGTACCGAAAACAACACGCAGAGAAGTTGGAATATGGAGAGTAAGCCCGCGCTCGCTTTGCTTTTCCCGTGTTTTGTGTGGGGGAATGATTCTGTTATTTAATTCTCCTTCTAGCTTAATCGACAGCATTATGGCATCCTTATCAAAACTGGCATTACGGATATTCAAGATGGTCTCTTCAGGAGTATATGGTAGATCAAGAATTGGAAGGGATGAATCTATATCGCTTTTGCGCCATGCTCCAAGATAGTGGATGGCTGAGTAAAGCCAGACATAAGCGTTTTTGGGATCAACGATTGACTTTGTGATCAACTGATTATCGTGAATGTACTCATTATTAAAAACCATATATGACATACGGAAGAATTGTTCACGCGTATACGGCTGAACACTTTCGGATGTCTTCTGCTTCCTTGTTGTACTTCGGTAGAATTCTATCGAATAATTGCATTCATAATTCTCTTTTGTGTAACGGATAAGCTTAGCCCAGGACTGCGATGCAAAAGCTATACCGATACTATCTACGTATTCTTTCATGCGTTTTATATCTTCATCGGAGCACTCTGTGATCTCGCAACGAAGCGTATGGATCAGGATATCCTGAAGATAAGTTATAGCTTTATCGTTCACATTCGTGGCATATTTTTGCAGTATGGTGTTAGTTTTTGGGTATGAGTCCCAAAAACTATCACTTGAAAGCTTCTCCTTCAGTTTTCTCCTGGATCCATAGCGCCTGAAATACTTGCGAATCAATTCCTCGAATTCGAGTGACAACTCTGCTGGATAGAAATATGTGTTATGAGCAGTATCAATAACATTAATATCTTCTCCGCGTAATAGTGACTCGCCGAGAGAAGAGGATTTTAAGTATTGATTTAGGAAGACTCTGGAATAGCGGTTTTCAGGGTCGAAAATCGTATTTTCTGCTTTGGCGATTCGGCATGAGGTTTCAAAAACACTCAAGTACTTTCCGGCGTTATCTTTAATTTTCTCTATTTCAGATTTTTGTATTCTCCAATCATTCTTAATTCGTTCTCCGGGAATTGAGCCGGATATGATTCTATTCCGGAGCCGATATGGCGATATCCCAAGTTCGCTCGCAGCTTCTCTCAAATTCAACATCTTATCTTTGTTAGTCCTAAGATCAATCTCGCGCTGGATAATTGATATCACACTGTCTTCATTTTCGTGCGAAATAAAGAACTCTCCTACGAAAAGAAGAGCTAGTGGATTATCCCTCTCGAAAAACGGGTATGCAGCTTCACGAATGCGGCGTTTTGCTTGAGCGTCAATAGTCTGAATTGTAATACGATGGACTAATTCATCAAGTGTGGAAGTACTCTCGCGCCAAGCGATTGCCTTGTTGATATATTCTCTTTCAATATGCCATCTTCCTTTAATCTGGATGCCAGGGATAGATTGCGAACGCAAGTATATGAAGATCTGAGTCTTTGACTTGATCTCAAAGGGACTGATATCCTGAACTTTTTTGATAGATAGGTAGTTTTTCATTTTGATTCCTCTTCACTATCCCGAATCATTCGGCCGATTCTTTCGGCACTCTCTTTTGCAAGACGCTCGAGAGAACCTTTTCGCTCGAGGTATCTTTCTGAAGATTCCGGACTCTTATCGCCACGGTAGGTCTGCACGTCAGCTCGATCGTAACCTTGCAGGACGAGTAAAACGGTAAACCAATGCCTGAAAGAGTGAGGGCCCCAAGTATGGTTCTGCATCTCGGAATAAAATCTTCTGAACTCAGGGTTGGCGTCGTTTTCGAGGCTTGGAAGCACATAATTATTGAAA
This sequence comes from Clostridiales bacterium, assembly GCA_017428545.1. GTDB lineage: Bacteria > Bacillota > Clostridia > Saccharofermentanales > Saccharofermentanaceae > Scatonaster. The sequence goes on along the minus strand of JAFRQR010000004.1, from coordinate 11,817 downwards.
AGTTTTATTATGCGTTTTCGAAGGGCGGGACTCGTTAATGCAAGATATTTGCCTGTTTTGGAGGACTTGTATTTGGTTATAAAAAGCGGACCATAAGGTTCATGCACTCTATCCTCGGTGATCGTCAGATGAAACTTGTATGCCTGAAATATTGTGTTTGCAAATGATGGCGCTACCGGATGATTGCGAGGTCGCTTTATACCTCCGACATATTTTTTGTCGGAGCGAAGTTGTCGGATTTCGGTTAGATTTATAGTTAGCGAATCAGCTTCGTCACCGAAATCACTATACATAAATAGAAGATTCGGAGCATGGCAACTATCTGGTCTTCGCAGATTACAGATCTCAGATACACGAAGTCCGGCATAAGCCATTAATATGATGGCTAGAGCAATTTCGGGGTCCTTATCGTAGGCGATTTTTATAAATCGTTCAACTATATCCATTGGCATATCCCGCCAGAGTTGAGAAACTGCCTGTTCAGTTTTATCATACGCAATATGAATCTTGTACTGGTATATTGTGCTCTGTTCTCCTTCTGCTCGAATGAGTTTGGCGGTGTTAAGAAGATCGGATGGTTTGATATTTTTCATTACGATACTCTTATCGTTGGTGAGTTCTAGTAGGAATAAAGAGATAGCGTTCCTTTTCTGGGAGATGCTACTTCTTAGCGGTCGCTTTCCATTCTTTAATTCTTTATTGGAATACGATTTAAGGAAATCATATACCATGGAAATCGTAATATCAGACATAGAAGTAATTCCATATGTGTCTGAATTATCGATAAAGATGAAATTCAGGAATTGAACAACCGCATAAAGTGCCGGTAGGTTGGCTGTGTGAAGTCCGTAATCTCGAGTCTGAGGACGCAAAATATAATCAGCCCAAGGAGTCACTTTGAGAATTGCTCTGGTCTCATCATCAGCAATAACAATACACGGTTCTTTCCGAATGGTTTCGTTTTCGATTACATTCGTCTCGCGAACTCTATAGTGATAGCCAAGTTGTGTAGTTCTATTCATCCTGCAGTCCTCCGTGTGTAGCCTTGTAAATCAAGTGAGCCTCTGATAAAGGACGAGTGACCCCGTCGAATCCGATCCGAAATAATCGCTCATACAAATACATTTCAGCGTATGTAAAGTGATTGGGAACTCTGTCACATGGAATGCTCCAGTTTTCGTTTTTTGCACGATTTGCTTTTAGCTTAATTGTGCTGGGCAGACCTTGCATTGCGAGATATCGATCGGATGATACTTTTGAAGAAATACATTCGGCGCAGTGGTTTACGGATATTGCTATAAGGTATTTCACCTGAATCAGAGGAAAATCTTGAAGAGTCTCGGTAAGTACTTGACGTGTTTTTACGCCAACTTGATAGTCAAACCCAGCCTCCCGAGTTTTATATAATAGATAGCTTTCTGCCTGCTTGATCGCTATCCATTGCCACCATTCAGTGAATTCTTCCTCGGTTAAGTCAATTGATCCATCTATGAGTTGACTCCATGTAAGATCAGAACCGTCAGCTACATGGATGAGAAATGGGAATACAGTATAATCAGATATTACATTTGCATTGTCACTCACGAACTGAAGCTGGTCATTATCCGGTCCCTTAAAGAATCTGAGAATTCGATTGTCAATGAGTTCCTGATACACGTCTTGGAGTTCATTCCCAGTTGGGAGCAACCTATTCAAATGGCGTGATATTGGCTTGAGAATGTAGTATTTCTCGGCTTTATCAGATATATCCGGGCAAGATAATACAATCCCTAGGTATATTTTGTGTCTTAATGATAGTTCTGATAACTCGATTGATTCATTGATATCATAATCAAGCCAATTCTTATGAAATGCTTCGATTTTTGTATTGAGTGCGAGTATCTGAGTGGCCTTCTCCTTCTGCGCGATTTCGTATTTTTTCGCCTGACAATTGGGACACGCGCAATCTTTTGATGCCAAATGCCTGCACTGCGGGCAGGATGGCCTGTGCTGGTATTGTCTAGTTCTCTTGAATGTCATTACCTGTCCACAATATGGGCAATGCTGATCTGACTCGATCTGAGGGAGCAGATTAGAGAATTCGCTCGGGGATACATTAAGCTTGTGGTCGCGAATGATATCGGCCACTTTCTTATCAGTGTCATAATACTCGTGAATGAGTTGCTGTAGAATTGAAGGGCCTATTTGGTTCACTTTTTTTGCCATGAATCTGCTCCTTTAGTTTCCTAATTGGTATAAAGTGATCTAAAAATGCTAATTATTAAACATTGTACACCAAAAGTGAAATTATTTCAATTTAAGTTAACTACACATTTAAAATTCTTTTTCTCGTCGATCGTGGCTTAATGAGATCATTGTTCGTTCAGTTGAGAAAGTGGGCGATTATCGCGAGCTTGACGTGTTTTCGCGCTGTTGTGAATATTGTGTAATTTTTGTGCAAATAAATAAACGTATTTACTTTTGTGTAAAAAGAATAATATGTTGGTTTTTCTATTGACCGGATTTGATATTTCGATTCGAATATATGGTGCTATGTAGATGTTAAGATTGTTCAAGGGTTAGAAAAGGTTAGTTTATTGGATATGTTTCTATGTGCATCTTTGTTCATTCTATGTAATAATATTCATGAGAATTGACAGAATTTAAAGTTTTGTCTCATCGGTATATCAACATCATTATTCTATTTTATTGCTCTATTAAGAGGGCGGAAAAGGAGGATCCTTATGAGGTCGATTAAGGAATTACGACAGAAAAAAGGGATAACGCAACGTGAGTTGGCTAGTCTTATCGGAGTTCAGCCAAGCATGATTTCAAGATACGAAGCAGGGAAAGCAATCCCCACTTTTCAAAAAATGAAGGCATTGGCAGAGGTCTTTGAAGTAGATGCCCAAGATTTTATTTTTTCGGATGAAAAAGGTGAAGAATTTCTTATAGAAAGTCGCCATCCACAAAAAATACCGGATTTTGATTGGTATAGAAGACTTTTGATAGCAGTAAACCAAGGTAAATGCGAGCTTTGCAAGTCGCCTGCACCATTTATAGATAAAGATGGAAAACCATATCTACAGCTGTTTGAAATAGACAAAGCATTTGTTGGAAACGACTATTCTAAGAATTTTGTCGCATTGTGCCCCAATTGTTTTCAACGAGTTTCTGTTCTTGAAGATAAAGATGAATTGGAACAAATAAGAAGCATCGCGAAACAACATAGTTTTTAGAGAAACGAATAACGAAGGTCGAGATATTTAAAAACTGATGAAGAGTAACAACATAAAAGAGTAAGATCAGAAGGCTGTCTGGGAAACTAGACAGCTTTTTCATGACCATGAAATGCAAACAACATTGATCTGAACAACAGACAGGAGACTGTTAAGACAGGAGAAGCATAGGTTGCATTTTTACGGAAGATTGTTATAGAAAAAAGTACAAATCAAATTGCTTTCAACTATTGTGAGGAGTATGTTAAATGTATCAAGGTAGTGGGAGGTGTTTCTATGACAAAAGCAAAAACAAACAAAAGGTGGTTATCTCTGCTTGTAGCGATGATGGTGATTCTGTCGTTTTCGCTGTCTAGTGTTTCTGCTGCTGGTACAGCAAAAACATTCAAAGTCAGACGTAGCGGAACCTATGCGGCGATTGGTTCTGTTACTATAAGCACATATCCTGGCACAAAACTGTTGGGTACTATTAGATTTAACGCCGATGTCGAATGGGGAATAACCGGAATAGATGCAGGAACAACATATGTTTATAGTATTTCTTCTATGAAAGAAGGTGCCAAAATTACACTTATGTATGTTGATGGTTCAGAATATAGCGAGTTCCTGAATATTCAATCTATGAGTAATACAGCCGGTGGAGCAAATCTCAGAACACTCACCGGGAAAATACATGTTGATAGTTCTGGACTGTGGAAAATTGACACTCTTAAGACATCAAGAGGTGCATCAGTTGGCATATATTTCAGAAACACATAATCATCACTAAACGAGAATTAGCTATAGTATGGGTGCGAAAACTATGACATCCCTATGTCAAGTCATCAACCTTAATACAAAGAAAGGCAGTCCTGTGGGCTGCCTTTTCTATAATTCATCAATTGTTCATGCTTTTCAACTTCTGTGTGTGCTACACTGAATCACAAGAGCACATGTGAGGTGAGACCATGGAAGAACGAACAAATGTGAACATAACGATCACCATGACAAAGGAAGAAAGGACGGCATTAAAGGTTTTGGCAGCACATAAGGATATGTCTGTCTCCGCGCTGATCCGGGAGTGGCTGGCGGAAAAGCTGAAAGATAACAAATGATTTCGGGGGATTCCTCTTATGAAGGTAAACCAAGCTAATATCAAGACATTTATAAAGAAATGGACTGGTCGCGGACGTGAAGACGAAGATGACCGTTCCTTCTGGATCGATCTGTTTCAAGACGTGTTTGAGCAGACAGGTGTTACCGATCGCCTGAACTTTCAGAAAAAAGTCACAGGACGTGATAAGAACGTAAAGAGGATTGACGTATATATCCCTGAAACAAAGGTCATCATTGAGCAGAAAAGCCTCGGTATTGCCTTGGATAAACCGCAGGTCGGTCATGATGGAATGACACCATTTGAGCAGGCTCTCATGTATAACGACAATTTGCCTTTTTCAGAGAAGGCACGCTGGATCGTGACATCGAACTTTGCCGAGATCTGGATCTATGACATGGATAAGAGAAAGCCGGACGAAGAAATCATTAAGGTGTCACTTGAAAACCTCGAAAAAGAGTACCCCATGCTCTCGTTCCTCTTTGATAACAAAGTCGAAGAGATCCGCAAAGAACTGCGAGTATCCCAGGAAGCAGGCGACCGTATCGGTAAGATTTATGATGCTCTTCTTGCCCAAATTCCCGGAGAACCGACAGAAGAAGAATATAAGAGCCTGAACCTGTTCTGTGTCCGTCTAGTTTTCTGCTACTACGCCGAGGATGCAGGTCTTTTCGGTAAGTATCAGTTCCGTGACTATATGAAGGGCTTTAACACAAAGCATCTTCGAAATGGGCTGAAGGATCTGTTTCGTGTTCTGGATACTCCAGAAGGCCAGCGTGACAGAAATGATGAGCCGGAACTCCTTGGGTTCCCATATGTAAATGGAGGTCTGTTTGCGGACAGAAACATCATAATTCCTCAGATAGACGAAAAAACGCATGAACTTATGACGGATACTTCCGACTTTAACTGGTCAGAGATCAGCCCGACTATCTTTGGTGCCGTGTTTGAATCTACGCTTAATCAGGAAACACGTCGTAAAGGCGGTATGCACTATACGTCTATCGAAAATATTCACAAGGTCATTGATCCGCTGTTTCTTGATGACTTGAAGGAAGAATACCAGACGATCAGTGAGTCAAAGCAGCCAAATGTTAAGCGTCAGAAACTTCAGGATTTTCAGAAAAAACTCGGGTCCTTGAAATTCTTGGATCCGGCCAGCGGAAGCGGCAATTTTCTTACCGAAACCTACTTATCACTTCGTAAAATCGAAAATGACGTATTAAGAGATCTATTTGAATTGGATAGAAGTATCAACCCGAATCAGATAGCAATCGGTAATTTTATTGGCGATGAAAACCCTATTAAAGTGCAATTATCTCAATTCTATGGGATAGAAATAAATGACTTTGCTGTATCGGTGTCAAAGACAGCCCTTTGGATTGCTGAACACCAAATGTTTCTCAAAACGAAGGAACTGGCTTATCAAGGCGAAATGAAAGATTATCTGCCGTTGAAATCCTATGTAAACGTTATTGAGGCTAATGCACTTCGAATTGATTGGGAAGATGTTATTGATCCTTTAGACTGTTCTTATATTTTGGGAAATCCACCCTTTGTAGGGAAAAAATACCAAACCAAAGAACAAAAAGACGACATGAAGACGGTTTTTGGAAGTAAGTTTAATGGTCTTGGAAATCTTGATTATGTTTCTTCATGGTACAAGAAAGCTTGCGATTACATGATGAATAATCGTAAAATCCATGCCGCCTTCGTTTCAACAAACAGTGTTGTACAAGGTGAACACATTCCTTATTTGTGGGCGCAATTGTACGGGGCATATCCCATAGAAATATACTTTGCATATCAATCATTTCGATGGGATAGTGAGGCTCAACTCAAGGCGCATGTTCATTGCGTTATTATTGGGTTCTCTTTAGAATCAATGAGTAAAAAAACGCTCTACACTAATGATTCAAAAGATACTGTAAGCATAATTCATCCTTATTTAATTGAGATGCCATTGACGTTTATTAAAGTTAGAAATACACCTGTTTGCAATGTCAATTCTTTAGTCTATGGAAGTTTTGCATTGGATGACGGTAACTATACTATTAGCGAAGAAGAGTACAATGATTTGATTAAACGCGAGCCACAGATCAAACAATATCTTAAGCTGTTTATTGGATCTGAAGAGTTCATAAATGAAAAGAAACGTTATTGCGTTTGGCTTAAAAATGCTGATATTTCCGAAATACGAAAAAGCAAGGTACTGATGCAAAAAATAGAAAATGTTAAGGCCTGGAGACTGGCTAGTAGCAGACCAGGAACACTCAAAGCAGCAAACACACCTATGTTATTTGCTGAGGATAGACAGCCGTCTTCTGAATACTTGGCCATTCCATTAACATCATCAGAACGCCGAGAGTATATTCCAATGGGTTATATGTCAAGTGATATTATTGCAAGCAACCACCTTACAGTCTTACCTAATGCAACGCTTTACGATTTTGGCATTTTGACATCAAAAGTTCATATGGCATGGATGAGAATAGTAGCTGGCAGAATGAAAAGTGATTACAACTATTCTGCAAAAGTTGTTTATAACAATTTCCCTTGGTGCAATCCATCGCCAGAATTAAAGACTAAGATTGAATTGACTGCAAAATCAATTTTGGATGCTAGATCATTGTATCCCAATAATTCTCTTGCGGATTTATACGATCCGCTTACCATGCCGATCGAACTACGCAAAGTCACGAAGCCAACGACAAGGCTGTAATAGAGGCATACGGCTTTGATCCGAGTATGGAGGAAGCCAATATTGCAGTAGAACTCATGAAGATGTACCAGAAACTTACATTAACAAATGAATATAAACAGGGAGGATAAGTTATGGCAGATCATCAACCACCAATCAGAACTGGATTACTTGATTTCTTTAGAAAGAGTCAGGGATGTCAGTTTGTTATCCCGGTATATCAGAGAAATTATACTTGGACGTCTGGAAAAGAAGTTGCTCAGTACTTAGAGGATTTAACAAGTGTTCTCAAGGGAGAGTTTTCAAATCACTTCTTGGGGATACTCATATACCTCGATACACCGATTGACTCATTTACGCGAGAGTATTCTGTCATTGACGGACAGCAAAGACTCACAACAACGTTTATCATACTGTACGCAATAAAGGCTCTGTTAAAAGAAAAAGGAGATGATACAGCGGTATCAAATCTTGAGGGACAGTATTTAACCAACCCATATTCTGACGATAAAATGAAATACAAGTTGAAGCCACTTGTGGCGGACGATGAAGTATATCAACAAATTGTTGAAGAAAAGTTTGATGAGATTAAGTCTACAGAATCCAATGTTTATAAGAACTATCTGTATGTGATAGATAAGCTCCGAGTACTCATTGGTCAGGGGTATTCAGCCAATGATATCTTAATGGCCTTGAATATGCTCTATGTGGTTTGTGTCCCAATCTCTGAAGATGATAATGCACAGAAGATTTTTGAAAGCATAAATGCAACTGGTGTGAAGCTTACCGCATCAGATCTCATCAGAAACTTTATTCTTATGGATCTTCAGAGCGATGTTCAGGAAAAGTATTACAAGGACTATTGGAAGAAAATTGAAGAATATATCTCCGGTGATTCTAAAAAACTGGAGTTGTTTTTTCGAATGTATCTCGCCGTAAAGACTAAGAGTTTACCCAATAAGACGGCGATTTATCGAAACTTTGTTTTGTGGGTAAAATCGAGTCATCAGAGTGCCGAAGAGATCCTTAAGGATACCGTCAAATACGCAGAGGCATATTACAGCATTTACAAGAGAGATCTTTTGGAGCTTGATAGTGCTATTAGGGATTCAATCAAGGAGTTTAGGCGAATTCTGTCTGATATGCCAGCTCCGGCCCTGATGGAGTTTTATCTTATGTATAAGTCCGGAAACATCAGTGAAACAACATTGAGTAAGATTATCGATATGATTGATTGCTACCTTGTAAGAAGATATCTATGTAATCTTGATACGAGTAGTATTACACGAATGTTCCCAACATTTATCAGAGATGTATTGGCCGAATGCGATGGCGACTATAGTAAGATAATTGATATAGTTGGCAAAAACTTGATTCTTAAAAACGTTGGTAATCTAATGTATATGCCTACAGATGTTCAGATGAGGGATACTATTGAGACGGCTAATATGTACGCTCTTAGGGTTATTCTTCGAATATTCTTTGACAAATTGGAGATGAATAATAATCCTGCTCCAGTTGATCTTTCAACGCTTAGTGTTGAACACATCATGCCTCAATCTATGCCCAATTCATGGCTTAAAGAACTCGATATTGATGAAGAAACTTACCAATTTAATCTTAATCGTCTTGGAAACCTGACCTTGGCAGCTAAACCAGACAATAGTGCTATGGGTGATAAGCCTTGGGAATATAAGAATAAGATTCTCAAATCAACAAGTCACCTTAAAATTAATGAAGAGATACTTCAAGTTGACAAATGGACGATCGACAGGATTAACGAGAGAACTACTGCTTTGATTGAAAAAATGATTGAATTATATCCTTACCCTTCAATCAACGAAGATATTATAAAAAAAGAAGAGATACATCTTGAGTATAAAGACGCGATGGCAATAGGATATCTATCACTTGAGGATGGAAGTGTTGAGGTTGAGGCAGGCTCAGTACTTGGAACAAGAGAGGATGCAGCAAGTTTTCCTACTGTTGAAGACATAAGACAAGAACTTATTGATGATGGATATGTTGCAGAACTGGATGGAAAGCTACAATTTGTTAAACCCTATGTATTCTACTCAAGTTTTAAGAACAGTACAGCATTATCAACATCTGCATCTGTTATTGCTCATGGAAGTAAGAACGGCTGGCTTTATTGGAAAGACAAAGATGGAAATCCTATAAAAGACAATGTCACTTTGCAGGCTAAGTATGGAGATCAAACAGACAATGATGAAGCTCAGTAGCAGAGAATTGACATGTTTCTCGTATGATTGAGCGGTAGTCTGCGAAAGGATATCCAATATTGAAGATAGAGGAGAAAATATAATGAGAAAACTCTACATCGTCTACATCGATCATATCTTTATCCAACGCGATGAACCCATCAGGTTCACATCTGAAGAAGATCTTCAGGCATCAATTCAAGAAGCAGTAAAGGACACTCCTGCAAGTGGTCAGCGCACATTTGAGTTTGCAACATTGGAAGAAGCTAATCTTAAGGCTAACGAAGTAAAAAACGGATTTTGGAAGTTTGACGAAGGCTATTCCAGACCGAAAAAGTGGTTTTATTTCGATATGGAAGTCGCCCAGATCGTCGAAGAAGAAATCCAGGAGAACGGCGATTTTGGCGAAGAGGCTATATCCAAGTCTGAGTTTTATCACCCGGATATACCATTTGAAAATGGATCCTATCCTGTAATTGAAGAGATTTGTTTTGGCTGACATGCTGATCGCGAGACGATAAGCTAATAGTGTTGAATCAGTTACAGATACTTCGTAGAAATTTCGTGCGGAGGAATAATCAAAAAATGAAGTATTACTTGTATTAGCAATATTACTTGTATTATTTCTATTACTAATAATACCTATGACTCGCTGTCAAAACTCAACAGTTTTGACATAAAGAAGGATGCGCTGTAAAATAGGGCTATAGAGTGTGTCAAAACTTTGTGTCAAAAGTAGAAGGGGGGATACATAATGCAAAACAAAGAACGGAAGTATGCATATCCTGCAGTATTTAAAAAATATGAAGATGGACGGTATACCGCTTCTTTCGTGGATTTTGAAAACTTTTATTATGCTGAGGCGGACAATCTTGTAGATATTCTCGAAAGGGCAGAAGGGCTATTATGTATGATGACTCATTTGCATGAGATGACTGGGCTTGATTTTCCCGAGCCGACTCCGCTTGAAGAAGTTGATACGGAGGAAGATGAATTTGCTTCCTATGTACTGGCTGATATTAGTTCCTTGTAAGAGAGGTTTTTATGATATACGGATATTGTCGTGTCAGCTCCAAAGGTCAGGCCAAAGATGGGAACAGTCTTGAAGCCCAGGAGACCGCTCTGCGTGAGAAGGGGGCTGAAAGAATATATACAGATGTATATACCGGAACAACAACCGATCGTCCGCAGCTGGATCAGCTTCTATCCGAGGTGAAACCGGGTGATAAGATAGTGGTTACCAAGTTGGATCGAATCGCCCGTTCAGTCCAGCAGGGGATAACTCTGATAGACGGATTGATAGAGAAGGGGATAGCCGTGGATGTTATCAACATGGGTCCGATGGATGATACTCCGACAGGAAAACTTGTCAGAACGGTTATGTTGGCCTTTGCAGAATTCGAGCGTGATATGATCATGCAACGCACCAGGGAAGGGAAGGAGATAGCACGCAGACAAGAGAATTTCCGGGAAGGCAGACCACACAAGTACACAACTGCACAACTCAACCATGCCATGGAGCTTATGAAGACACATAGCCGGAAAAGGGTATCTGAATTGACGGGTATTAGTATGTCTACCCTTGCCCGAGAAAAAAGGGATAGACGAAAAAAACAGGATCTTGCAAAAGAACTGTTTGGATCCCTTCCGAAAGAGACATTTGCGGATCAGATTACCGGTATTCTCGAAGACCTGGACGAATCCGTTGATTATAAGGCAGAAGTATTAGAAGAAAAGTATGGAGTCAGGGAGCAGGGCTGAGAATGGGAAAAAGAGAGGCTGAGCATATTGATTTTGATGCGGTAATGAAGTCCCTTCAATCCGAAAAAAGAGGGGAAGCTGATCCCGAACTCTCTCCGGAAGAAAATCTGGGCTCAGCAAAGAAAGAGGTGAGCCAGGCAGCACGTAAGCGGGCCAGCAAGCTATCCGATCCTCGAAATGGCTACGTGTACTCGACAAAGGAGAGGATTATTCATGATCGGACCTGCAAGAGAGTTTCCGGCATCAGCGATGATTGTTTTGAAATGAGTAAGAAGCTGATTCCGGGTATGCCATTGTGTAACCTTTGCAGGCGAAAGGCATGGATCCGACTTGGAATGGGCGATGACACGAAGTTTATCAATGCTTATGATCGCTTCTTCCGAGAAGCATATGTTTCGAACGACTTGCTTCAAAGATTGTTTGTCGATAACGATGTAAAAGTTAAAATCCAGGATATCACCCACATGACTTTTGATGTTAATGGCGAGAGGTGGATGTGGGAGCGCGTAGATAAGAAAGTTGTTCTATATCACAATAGCTATGAAATCTCAGATGTAGGAACCCGTGTGATGAGAAAGAGCTTCCATAAGCAAAAGGAGACTCCCATTTCAGCCCAAAGCGCTGCTAATAAAATGCTGAATTACACTTGGGATCGTTCTCATCAATCAAACGATAATATGAGATAACGTACAATAAGTTTCGCAAATTGAGAAAGGCGGTGAAATAAAAATAGACAAGGCATAACGCCATCGGTAAAATGTTAATTGCTAAAGAAACCATTTACTGGAGGCGCAATACCATGTCCGAGAAGATTATACAACT
>JAFRQR010000003.1 GCA_017428545.1 Clostridiales bacterium | reverse complement strand
CCATATTTTGAAGAATGGAAACCAGATCGTTTACGACGGTATCTTTATCAATCGAAGAGTGGGAAACAAAAAAATCAAACATACACCAAAACCCTTTATTCTTTGTCAGTTCTTTTTACAATAATTAATAGTTATTGTAAGGTCAAATAGGATATTGAAAACGATAATAAGTCAAGGTCCTCATCTAAAGGGGCTGTCTCCTTAATACGACAGCCCCTTTTTTCAATACAATGGTACTCCGTAACCGAGAATCTCACCATACCCAACCGGATAATCCCTTTGAACAACGGAATCGCTTGAGTTGCCCTCAACTGTATACACGGTTTTATTCTCAACCTTCTGCACAATTCCAACATGGTCCGCTGTCCCGGTAGTGCCGTTGAACTCCCAATCAAAAAAGATAATATCGCCGGGCCTCGGAACATACCGATTGTCACGCCATTGCCCACGATCGTCAAACCAGTCCACCGCGATCTGGCAACCAGCAAACTTCGGAATGACACCTGAGTCAATATACCCGCATCTGTCAGCGCACCAGCTCACAAAACACGCGCACCACTCGACTCGGCTCGGGAATCCGTACCAACTCCAGTATGTTTCTCCTCCGGTATTGCCGATCTGAGAATATGCGATTGATACTATATCGTCGTCCGACGCGTTGACCTCCTGAAGAAACTGATCCCATAATCCTATGTTCTCATCAGACAGCATCTCATTGAGCTGTGTCCTTTGAAGATCTGTAAATCCATATTCAGACGCCATCTCTTCGGCAGATCTGTGAGAGATCGTTATATACAGTACAGTTTTCGTTTCTTGCGTCGTTTCAACCGTAATGTTTCCGTTTCCGTCGTCCGTCTCCTCGACGACTTCTACTTCTTTAGTCTCTGTTCGGTAGTCGATCTCGTTCATACTCCAGAAAATGTCTTTCAGTTCCTGAAGCTTGCCTTCATCCATTGTCGCCGTTTCCTGAGGATTATCCGGATCGCCGGAAACCTTAACGGAATAAACGGTCAAAACTTCGCGCCACACCGCACGGCTTCCGCTCATCTCAAGCAAATCGAATTCGTTGTTTGTTTTTATCTCGTCCAGTTTGCCTGTGTATTCGGCGTCGATCTCTGAAATGGCGTCGGTCATTGAGATATCTCCGGAACTGTTTCCGCCTCCGGAATAAAACAAACCGAACCCGGATGCGATGATGAGAGCGATCATCACGATAATGATGATTACCAAAACCGCGACCCATCCGCCTGCCGCTATTAAAACGACAAGTTTTCTTATCCCCTTCACAATTGCTTTGACTGTGTATACGACTGCTTTGGCGGTTTTCTTTGCGGCTTTTCTTGCGTTATCGGCTGCTTTCTTTGCCTTCTTTGCGGCGTTTCTTGATGCTTTCTTCGCTTTCTTGGCTTTTTGCACCGTCCCCGCGGCAGCCTTCTCCGCAGTCTTTATCTTAACTCGTGCAGAGCGTTCTATCGCTCCTGTTCCTTTTTCGACCGTCCGACCGGCGCACTTTATGTTCTTATCAACAGTTTTGAAAGACGCTTTTCCGGTAGATTTCGCCGTCTGCTTTATATCCTCTCCCGTCCTCTTTTTCTGTTTGATCTGCTGAATAAGACGCTTACCGCCGTCATACGTTTTCCCGGCTGTACCTTTTACAACTTGAATCGAATCTCCCGCCGCGTTTTCAGAGATATCCTTAACTTTCTCCTGCGCGTATGCGTCCGGGGATTCATATCTGTCGTCATATGACAACTCGCGCGAAGTGTCTTTAGAACGGATCAGACCTTGCCTCATTTTTGAAGCAAGGTCTGACTTCATATTTGTCGTCCCGGCGTTCTTTTGTGATCCCTTTTGCCGTATTTCTTTCATTGAAGATCCTCCGTGTTACCTGTCACGGATAGGATCGGACTTACCGGGGGCACCTTTAATGCCTTTGAGTGCGTCGAGTTCATTTCTGACCGATTCTTTGACGTCCGCGGCTCGGATCTTGTCCGCCTTATCCATTGCTTTTTGAGAAAGAGTTTCAAAGCCGCGCCCGATCTTTCCGAAAACTTTGCCAAGACGTGACAGGATTCCCTTGTCCGATTTCTCTTGTTCCGCCTCTTTTGCGGGTTTGCCGACGAGAAGGCGACCGACGTTTTTAAGGTGGTTCTTCGCGCCGGTCAATTCGGTTTGCATGGAATCGATCTGCGCCACGTCCTGTTCTATGTCCTTCGAAAACTTACCGAACAGACCAGAAAGATTATCAAACGTTTCCGGCACCTTCATTGCCCGGACCGCCTTTTTGAACGCCTCTTTACCTTTCTCTTTGAAGGTCCTTACCGCGTTTCCCACTGCCTGAATGAAGTTATCCTTGATCTTTCCGATTACCGCGAAGATCTGTTTGATCTTCCCCTCGGTTTTCTGAACAAGGTTCTGACACTTGGATCTCAGCGTGCTGTTGTGGATAAGACTTATCTCCTTCCTCATATTCTGCATTTCCTTGAGCATTTCAGAAAGAGTCTTCTCCATCTCCCCGATATAGTCAACAAGAGATTCCACTTCCGCCTTTTCTTTATGCATATCATTTTTGTCGAGAGTATCGATAAGTTCCGCGACCTGCGGGTGCTCTCTTAATTCGTCCACGCTTATTCACCTCCTCTGTCTTTCAAATCTGACATCTTTGTAGTCATAAGGCGATACAACTTTGTATTCTTCGGGAACTTGTTTACGAACGGAACGAGAGCAGAGCCGACCCTCATCAATCCACGACCTGCTTCAACGTTCGTTATATACGACAACTGCGTGTCGGAGATATTCAGCAGCTCCGCGAGTTTGATCCGGTCGGTCGTCGCCTGATTCAGCATGATGATAAACTCGGAATTGGCGAGCATCGTCCTCGCGGTATGGCTCTGAAGGAGATCGTCCACGTTCTGCGTGATGCCGGTACAGAACGCGCCGTACTTCCTTACACGTTTCCAAAGAGTAAACAGGAAGTTTGCGGAATACTCGTGCTGAAAGAGCAGATAAATCTCATCAATGAAAATGAACGTGTTTCTTCCTTTAGCTCTGTTCTCAGTTATTCGGTTGAGGATACTGTCTAGTACGACGAGCATTCCGATAGGAAGAAGCTGCTTTCCGAGATCAAGAATATCATAACAGATCAGACGGTTGTCCACGTCTACGTTCGTCTTCTTCGCGAATGTGTCCAGAGAACCGTCCGTGAAGAGTTCAATGGCAAGCGCGATATCCTGCGCTTCGGGTTCCTCCTGCTTGAGAAGCTCCGCGCGGAACTCCTTCAGAGTGGGAACCGCCCCTTTATACCCTCGCTTCTTGTAATTGCGATACACTATTTTCGTGCATCGGTCAATGAGCGACTTCTCCTTTGCGCCGAGGCTCCGGCTCCCGATGAGCTGTTCGCAAAGCGACAAAATAAACTCCGATTTGAGGATAACGGGATCTTCTCCGTCGCCGTATTCTCTGTTCATATCCATTGCGTTGATGTGGTTCCTGCTCGTTGCGGAAATGTCGATGATCTCGCCTCCGAGCGCCTTGACAAGCGGGGCGTATTCACGCTCCGGGTCAATGATAATAATATCTGCATCGCCGTCGAGCATCAGATTGGAGATCTCGCACTTACCCGTGAACGATTTACCCGAGCCCGAGACGCCGAGTATGAACGAGTTGCCGTTGAGCAAATGCCTTCTGTTGGCGATTATCATGTTGTTGCTTATGGCGTTCTGGCCGTAATAGATCCCGCGCTCGTGACCGATCTCCTGAACTTTGAACGGCATAAAGACCGCAAGGCTCTCGGTTGTGAGCGTCCTCAACACGTTTATCTTTCTGCACCCTATGGGAAGAACGGTATTGAGCCCGTCCATCTGCTGAAACTTCAGTACGGCAAGCTGACAAAGGTGACGTCTTGCAGTTGAAAGAAGCGCCTCAGTGTCGGAATCAAGCTGCTCCTTTGTATCCGCCTCGTGGACAAGCGTTATGGTGGCGCACATCATACGCTGATCCCGTGTGGTCAGGTCGTCGAGGAATTCACGGCTCTCTTTTCTTTGGAGTTCCATATCATAAGGAACCGCGGCGGAGTAGTTGTTGTTCTGATTCTGTTTCCTCTGCCAGTTCGTAATGTTCGTCTCTATCCCGAGCAAACGGTTTTCCACCTCACGAACCGCCTCGTCGGTCGGGATTGGGATAACGTCAATGGAAAGCATAAGGTTACGGTTGAGTTCGGTAAGTTCCGATACCATACTGTCCTTTATATACGCCGCGAGGTCTTTGATAAAAAGAACCCGGACAAACTTGTCGCCGAGTTTCACGTAATCATCGAAACGCTCAATACTGTCTGGACAGATATAATCCTTGAAATTGTGTCCGCTTCTCGCCATCTCGTTCATATTGAAGTGAAAGAAAACTTCTTGCCCGGGACGGTAAAAATCGTGGAGTATCCTCAGCCTTTCAGTAGCGTCAAGTTCCGCGCATTTTGATCCGAGCGCGGTTAAGTGAGTGTTCAGATCGGATCCTATCCGCGAAAAGTAGGTTCTCGCGTCCTCAACGTCTTTTTTGGCAACGGATACAGTGATATATTTTTCCTGAACGATCCCGTTTGCTTCCGAGGATTTGTCCCGGAGCATATCGTTATACTCTTTTCGATAGACGTCCAGCGAGTCTCCGAGTTCAGGCATAAGGATGTTTTTCTCAAAGTCGTTCCGATTGAGTTTTCTGTTGTTGATCGTAATCTTTGTCGTAGCCCCGCTGTCAAGACTGTTGAGCAATTCCGAGTAGGCGAGGAACATCGTTTCCTTGTCTTCTCGACTCGCCACGAGATAATTGATATCTTCAAACTTGAACGTCTTTGTATAGCGGTTGCCGACTTTGAAGATGCCATCATCGAAGATCCCGGTTATGGGTATATAGTCGTGAACGGATCTCGGGACTTTGTACGCTTCCTTATCTGACATAAGCATACTTTTGAGCGATTTCATCATAGTCTTTTATTCTCCTTTCTCGCAGATCTCTGAACCGTTTCGTGGTAGAAGGTATCGCACTCAAACTTCACCTTTTTCGGCTCGATGAACTTGCTTTTGATCCACGTCCACGCGAACTGTTCCGCTGTCATCCCGTTATATGTGATAAAACCCATTGCAACGAACGGAGCCGCTCCGAGCATACATACCCACGACAGCGTTTCGGTTCCGAGATGAGTGCGAAGCAGAAAGTACATTAGGATTGCTGCTCCTACACCAATCAGCGCAAAAAAGAACTGTCTCATCGACAGCCCGAAAAACATTGATTCCGTATAATTGCGGATTTCTTTGTTAACCTTAATCTCCATCAAGTAGTTCTCCTTTCAGAAAAAATCGCCGTCCGGGCAGACGGCGATTTGTTTGAATTATGTGTTTGCAGTTGAAAACATTATGAAAGTGTCCTTGGATGGTTATTCTCCCAAACTCACCAAAAAATCAATTGCCTGTTGGACGGTTGTAAAGGTCAAGCAGTTCTTTACAAGCCATTGATTTCTTTCGTCGGTTTCCTCAATTGATGGCAACCCGTCCTGAATGAGTCTTGACAATGACTTGGCCCCGTTTTTGATCGCGGTTTCATATTTTCCCGCGATTTTAAAGATCGAATCTTTGTCACCTTTTTGGTAAGAAGGCTCTTTTGTCTTCAATCTGTTTTCCATCCGATCCTTCTCGGCAACGGTGTTCAGCCGAGGCGCACAATACTCATAATGAAGCATCAGCCAATACTCAACGCACCCGGTTGTCATCAAAAGACGAACCTTTATCTGAGGATCTTTTCTCAGCTTTCTCAATCTTTTTATCGCAGATAATCTGTCTTCCCATTTGGGGATATCTTCAGTTTCCACGTCAAAGAAAAACCATATCTCGTCTGTTATCTCAGCATAGTTTTTGTATTGAGGGTCACTTTTGAATTTGCTTTCAGCCGCTTCAAACAGTCCGGTAGATGCCGGCCTTTTTATTACCGCAACGTCTGAAAATGTTTTCTTCAGAAAGTCGATATATTTCTGTTCGCTTTCTCCCTCATAAAACACGTATACGAGCGGTTTTGTTTTCTTGAATCTGCGAGGCATTATTCTACCTCCTCGATTTCAACGTCAGGAATGGCTCCGTACTTTCCGGCAAGATATCCCTTGCGGATATTATCCGTCGTCCTCGTCATAAACTCATCGATGCTGTATAACTCGGAAACTCCGTCTTCGTTCCGCTTATTCACAAAGTAAATCTGGTCTTTACGGATTCTTTCCAGACTGAGCAGTTCCGTTCCATGTGTTGTGAATATCAGCTGCGCGCCTTTCGTATTCGTCTTCTTACTCTGAAACTTTGAGACTACGTAGTTTATTAATACGGGATGAAGAGAACGGTCCAGTTCATCGACAAACAAAACGCCGCCTGTACGAAGCGCAGACTCAACAGCAGGAGCTAACGCCATAAGTTTTCTTGTTCCGTCAGATTCATCCGAAAGATCAAGAGGATAACTTTTCTTCGCTCCGCTCTTATCCACGCCTTTATGTGAGGACGTTGCAGTAACTTCTCCCATTTTCAAATTAACGTCGGTTGTTTGAGACACTTCGGACAACGATTTGACAAATTGTGTCAGTGCGACCTTTATTCCTTCAGGCATATTTTCAGGGAAAGATAAATCCTTGCCCAACTCGACGTTATTGAACTTGAAACTCATTTCCTCGATTCCGATATCAGCCGACTTTGCATATTCGGAAATCGCTTTGAGCATCTCTTCGTCTTCGCTGTATTCCAAAAGTTGACTCGGAATATCCGAATAATCTCTGGAAAAGAAGAGGCAATCTCTGAACCACTTCATTGCGTTGACACACGCGGCGTCATTCATTGTGCAGGCGACGGAAAAGAACAGCTGATTCTGAGCAACCATTTCACTTATCATTTTTCTTTTGGGCTTGTCTTTTGTAAAAGTGAATGACTGTTCTTCTCTGGAGAATACCAGCGCTTTCTCTCCCTTGGGAGAATGATACAGATATTCTTTGATTATCTTCTCTCTTGTCGCAGAGAATCCGTAAATATACCTGATGCTGTCAAGATAGTATGTGAATTCAAACTCGGTCGGCTCGTCACGGGAGTAATCGTTCAGTTCAAAAGGGCGAACAGGGATCTCTGATTTTTCATGCTGTGTTCTTTGCGCGTTTCTGATAAACTGAACCGCTAACCAAAATGCTCTGATTACGTTGCTTTTCCCGCCGCCGTTCTTTCCGTAAATAGCGACTCCGGGCAACAGTTTGTACGAACCTGCTTCTATCAGGATATTTTTAAAAGAAGACAGTCCTACAGATTCCATTGACAAAACCGTTTCATCACGAAAAGATCTGTAATTCTTAAACTTAAACTCAACAAGCATATTTGCGGCCTCCTTTTCGTTGTTCTATATTATTATATCACATTCTCGTAAAATTACAACTAAAAAATCAAATTATTTGATTATTTCATTGCAATTTTTACTGAGGTAACATTATTGCGTATAATCCACCTCTTATTGTGACATAAACAGCGCGCTTAAAGTCCCATCATTTCCCGCACGATCCGGTCCGCCATTTTGACGCTTCCGACAAGGACGAGCATATTGAAGGTCAATTCTCCGAGGTAAGCCCAAACCTGATTTACAGCCGGCGCGGATGCGTCTACCATCGGAGGAGAAGAAGCGAACACAGAGAAAATGATACACGCGAGTAGGATTATTGCGCCTTCAAGCAAGACAGCGCAGAAACTCTTGAGAAAAGTTTTTCCCACGTTCTGAGTCGGTTCTCCGGCAAAGGTTGAAAGCGGGATAGGTGCTATTGCAGCGTACATATATATTTTGAAAAACCGTCCGTAGACCGTCATTATCATAATGAATGACAAGATCGTTACGAACAGACCGCCGATAAGAGTGACCGCCCACAGGGGTATCGATTCCCAAAAGCCGCATCTTTCGATTGCGTCAACGATCGATTGAGGCCGCACAGCCGCGGCTCCGTAAACCCCGGAGGAGCCCATAATCTTTGACAGGATACCCTGAGCGATTTCAATGAGTTTCAGAAGAAGTTCCAAGCCGTATGTTATGACGCCCTTTGCTATTGCAAAACGGATAAACAGTTTCAAGGCATGTTCCGGCTTTTTCAAGTCCGTGAAAGAGCCGCAGGTCTTCACGACTCCGATCACGAAAAACAGGACAAGCAGAGCGTATCCGACCGCCTGAAGCGTTCCGTGAATGTTGACAATGACGCTCCATATCATTCCGCCCTTGAACTCAGCAGGTGATTTGGTCAGCAGAGACCAAATCTCCGCATACTTTGAATTCCAGGTCTCAAGCGCATAGTTCAGATTATTGACTACCCAGTTATCTGACACATTGAATTCCTCCCTTCGTCAGAATATGCGGAGTACCGCGCCGTCACACGGTACTCCGCATTTGCGGACGTCATCCCGTAATAAGGGAAAGGATCTCTTTTGCGAATGTGATAATGACGCCTCCTGCAACAGTAAGGAATCCGTTTGCCCTCTGTGACGGGTCGTGCGATTTGAGGGACAGTCCTACCTGTACGATGCCGAACCCGAGAAGGATAAGGCCGATCGCGCGGATGAGTCCGAAAATGAAACTTGAAAGGTTATTCACAACTGCAAGCGGGTCTCCGTTGCCGTCGGCAAACACCGCGAGAGCCATAACGCACATAAGCGTTACTGCTATCACAACGGAAAGTATCACGGAAAGCGCCTTCTTACTTTTTCCCCGAATGAGGCGGGACGTGTCTTCTTGTCTTTTGAGATGCGTTGAAGTTCTGATCATCTTCATAGAATAAATCCTCCGTTTCTTCTATTTCGTTTTCTTGTTTTGGATAGAGTATGTTATCAATGTCCTCTTCTGTCAGAATCACGTAGTCGCTATTGTCGTCCTCAAATTCAGTTTCTTTGGCTTCGGGGTCGATAAGATCTCTGTCAAGTTGGATTGAAGCGTAGTTGTACTTTCTTTTTCCGTGAACGTACGGTTTGGCTTTCCCGTCTGCTGTCAGTTCAACGTTCGGATGGCTCATAATGTCGTATTTCAGATCCATAACCGGACGTTCTCCCCGGATGAACAGAAGCGCGTACCTGTTATCGAGCATACGCACTTCGTCAGGCGTCATCAGTTCCCGGCCTGTGATCTGCCAGTTGGTCGAATAGTTTCCGTTCCGTCCCCTCGACTGTCCGTATGTGTTCATATCGATGGTTTCCTTACCGAGCAGTTTGGAAACGTACTCGTGCGTTGACTGCTCGTTGCCGCCGAGGTAAAGGAACTCGTCGCAGTTACCGACGATACTTTCCCACTGTTTCTCAAAGAGGGATTTGAGCTGAGCCATATTCTGAATGATGATGCTCACGGAGATCTCATAGCTTCTCATTGTGGAGAGTAACTTCTCAAATTCGTCCGGAAGCGCGACATTTGCAAACTCGTCCATTACGAAGTGGACGTGGACCGGAAGCCTACCGCCGTATTCGTTATCCGCTTTGAAGTAAAGTTGTTGAAAGAGCTGAGTGTAAAGCATACCGACAATGAAGTTGAAGGAACTGTCGTTTGCCGGAATAATGGCAAAGACCGCCGTTTTCTTCTCACCGAGTTCTCCGAGCTTCATGTCGTCAGTCTGCGTTATCGACGCCAGACTGTCGAGATTGAACTTCTCAAGGCGGGATACAAGTGTGATCTGAATCGACTTCAGCGTTTTCCCCGAACCGGATCTGTAATTTCGGTAATACTTCAGAGCGATATGGTCAGGCGCTCTTTCTTCAAGCTTGTCAAACAGAATGTCGAGCGGAGACTGAAAATACTCGTTGTCTTCGTGTACCTCTCCGGCTCTTATCATCTCCATCACCATCGGGAAGTTCTGCTCTTCCGGAGGAGCCTCGTAATGAAGATAGAACACAAGAGCGAGAAGCAACATCATCGCCGCCTGATCCCAGAACGGGTCTTGCGACTGACTCCCCTTTGGCGTCGTGTTCTTGAAAATGTTTGTGACAAGTTTCTGAATGTCGTTATCTTCGTGGAGATAAACGAAAGGATTGTAACAGTTGCTCTTATCCATATTGATGAGATCGAGTACTCTGATCTCGTATCCTTTCTCTTTAAGAAGATTACCGGTATCACGCAGTATCTCGCCTTTCGGATCGAGGACGACAAAAGACGTGTTAGCCTGCATTATGTTCGGCTTGGCGTAAAACCTCGTTTTACCCGCGCCGGAACCGCCGCACACGAGTACGTTAAGATTGCGTCTGTGCTTCCTTCCGTCAAGCCCTATAGATGTCTGCTGCGTCAGGAGTTTGTTCTTTTCAGCATCCGAATTTCTGTATTTCCTGTTTACGGCTTTAGCGCTGCCCCAACGCGCAGAGCCGTGTTCTTCTCTGCGTCTGTAATTCCTTGCCGTCGCGAGATATATCCCTATCCCCATAGCATAAGCAAAAATGAATACAAGGACAGTTTTCAGGCTGTCTCCGCACCATTCGACGTGAAACGGATTCTTAAAAACTTCGGACAGATTTTTTAGAAGATTCGGAAGACCGCCGCCGAGCGCAGGCGCTGTGAGAAGAGCGAGCCATATGACGGGTATCACTCCGAGACAGTACAGAAGGATGCTTGACCTTGAAAACTTATCTTGCCTCACGGTCGGCTTTCCGCTTCTCCTTTTTGGTCGGGGCTTCCATAACCTTAACCATCAGTCTGCTGACGTCTTCAGTCGGAGCGCCCTCGTCGATATACTCGTTCCGGGCAGTCCGCATACAGTTGACCATAAGGCGATGTTCAAAGTCTGTCACTTCGATGACTCTTCGTATTTCAGGCATAGGACGCCTCCTTATCTTGCTTCGTCGTCTCTTGTGCGTTTGTTCTTGTCTATCGCCTCAAACTGACGGTTCATTTCCTGAGTGAGGTCATTCGCCATGTCGCGTATGGAACCGAGTTCTTTGCGAATCTCCTTTGTATCCTTATCCGCATAACGCTCGGGAACCTTATCGAAGTTGAAGCTTCCGGTGTCAAAGCCGTTTCGCTCACAGAGGATATATGAGGCGCAGTACGCGGTAAACATACCGTCCTTCCTGCTCACGTCTTCAGCCGCGAGCTTGGCTATCCCGATCTCAAAAGCAAGAGAGCGGAAGATCTCGTCGCTTTCCAGTCCCTTCACGATAAATATCTTGTTCTTGTCGACCGAATAACGCGCGTTAGACGTCTTCAACTCGTCGACAAGAACGACCTCGCAGGGAGAAGTCGCAATAAGGGCTTTTATCGCTGCTCTTTCGTCGGGTTTTCTGTGACGCATATTTATCTCGGCGCTTGAGGTCTGTGAAATATCGAAAACTTTCTTGACGTTGACGCTGAAAGCGGTCGTTCCGTCGTCACGGGTATATTCGTTCCCCGGCTCGAGGATCGTGATCGCCTTCTCTCCTTTGTTTATTGAAACGTCTTCTTCCTTCCACGATGAAAAGTCCGCAACCTTTGTCGCCCCGGGGCGCTGGAATGCGATAAGCAGAGCGTTTCCCGCCGAATATCGGTCAAACTGAGCCTGAGTATTCAGATAATCTCTGAACTTCTCAGGGTCCTTTGCTATCTCTTCCGACGCTTTATCAAGAAGCATATACGCTTCCGCGCGCTCGAGTCTTTTCTTTTCCGCCCAATCCTTTTTCTCGGCAGGACGTTCCTTTTTTTCTTCTGTTTTGCTGTCGATTTTTTCAAACAGATCGTCGTATTTGTTCATCCTATTATCTCTCCTTTACTTTCTTCTTTTTTGGCGGAGCTTTATGTTCGTTCATCTTCGTTTGAGATCTCGGCGAACGTCTCTGTGAATCTCTCCGCCCTTCCTGCTCTTTGCGGATCTCGTTCAGTTCCTTCCGGACAGATCTTCTCTCGCCCGGTTTCCGTTCACGGTCAGAAGAATCTCTGCTTTGCGGAGCTCTTTTGCTTTTTGATTCTGGCTCGGATTGAGCGCGCTTCGCTATCCGAGCCTCCGTAGGGTTTTTCGTCTGTCCTTCCTCCTTCGTGGGATTCTTTTCGGGCTTCTTCATAAGTTCTTCGATAAAATTGTCCGGGTCGCTGACCTCCGGACCGGTCTTCTCGGGCGGACTCTTCTCCTCGAGATCAGGCGCGATCTCATTTTTGACCTCAGCCGTGTCATATGTTGCCATATTCAGTTTGTCGAAAATGATGCCGAGTTTTTCCTTGTCTTCAGTCTTGTACATTATCTCCGTCAACCCGTCCGTTCTGTTCCGGTCTTTCAGAACAGTATAGAGGATCCCGTACTTCTTCGCCTCGGTACAGAACTTCTTGAGATCGACGTCCATAATCTCCGTGACGTCGAGTTTTTTACCTGAACGTGCGAGATTGGCAAGTCTGATCGCGCCTTTTGTCTTAGTGGATTCATTCTTCGCACTTTTGAGTGCGCGGTAAATGAGGATCGCCGCTTTTTCCGCTCCTTTGCCGGTAACTCTCAAAGCGACTTCCGCTCCGTTAAGACTCATTCTCACGACTTGTTCCGCGGCGTCTGCTGACGTGTTCATCTCTTATCACCTCCTTTCCCCTGAATTTATCCTGTTCTATCCTTGAGAGATTAGTCCTGACGTGTTCGCTTCTCTCGATCACTTCATCGCAGGTCGTGACCTCCCGGCGAAGCTTTGAGAGCTTTCGCGTCAGTACTCCTATGTTGTACTTCGCTTGATTGTACAGATCCGAGTCGCCGGACCGCATCGCTCTTTTCATTGCGTTTCTCGAATCCTGCCTTTCTTTAATGAAACGATCGATCTGATCCATCGCGTGCCGCTTGTAATTGAGGACGTCTTCTTTTGAGTGCAGATTATGTTGAGTGACGAGTCTTGCAGAATCGACGTACAGTCTCATAGAACTTGTGTCCTGCCTGACGAGGAAATATATTCGCCTGTTTGTCCTAGGTCTTTCAAGCGCGACGTCAAGCGCGCGGTGATAACATCGAAAAAGCGGGACAAAGGTCATTATGGCGACCGGTTCGTCCTCTCCTTCAAAGATTTGTCTCGGGTCTTCCTGCTCGGGTATCCTCGGGTACATCGGTCGTTCATTACGGTAGATTCGATCGATAATCTCTTCTACACTGTAACCTTCGCCGAGCGATTTGAACCTGACGAAACGTTCATTGCCGACCTGTTTTATCTTCGGATATTTTCCGCTTTGGTCGATGACGAATCCCATCTGATCCATCGCTTCGAGGAATCCTGCTTTCGTGGTTGAACCGCGTATGGCCGTATCGATGGCGGCGCGTATCGCACCGCGTATAGTTTGCTGACCGTCCTGCTCGGCTTTCCACTCTGTGTAATGCCTGGCTTTTTCAGCGGGTCTTGATACAACCGATAACCCGTACTCACGGCAGAGACGGTCACTCACTTCCCGCATCTTGTAATAGTCTTGCTTCGTGCGGTGAAATTTGTGACCGTCTTTAATCGACACCGTGTTTATTACAAAGTGATTATGAATATGGGATTCCTTATCCAAATGCGTTGTAACGAGAACCTGAAATTCATCTCCCCACAGCTCGTCGGCGAGTTTTTTTCCGATATCAAACGCAATGGCCGGAGTGACTTCCCCTTCGGCAAACGATTGATACCCGTGATAAGCGACAACTCCGTCAAGCTGTTTGAATCTTCGCTTTACTTTCATCATATCGTCTTTGGCGGATCTCACTCCGCAGTGGATTCCGAAAACGTATTCCATATTATCGGTCGCTTCATTTCGACCGGCATAAGACAGCACGTCTCCGAGAGCCTGTTCAGGATCGGTATCATCATTACCGGTATCGACCGACTGACGGCTTTTTGTCTTATCGGGATTTGAAGCGTAAAGAATGAGTTTACCGATATATCCCTTCACTCTCCAAAGCGACGTGGTTGCCATCAGTAAATACCTCTTATGATCTCGCCGATCTGTTCCTGAAGCTTCGAGTAGTTTTCCCTGTATGATCGAGCGTCAATGAATCCCGTTGCGTTCGCCCTCATTGCGATCTGATTCAGATTGTTGTTGATCTGGCGAAGATGTTTGAGTATCTCGTAAAACTCAAGTTGAGGAAGCTCCTTGAAGACCGTTTTTTTCAAAGCGGATCGAATGAACTCTTCGCGGCTCAAGCCGCTTCGGGCAACGTCCCGATTCAGAGATTCATATTCTGCGTCGTTTAAGCGGAATAAGACCTGATGATTTCTATCATTCATTCACAATCCTTTCTGCGGGTCTTAGGGCGGCAGCCCTAACAAGTGCCGAATGATATCATTCGGCGATGCTTGCTAAGCCAATACCGCCGCTGTCCCCAGCGGTTTCATTATCTTTCGTCCCGGTCGCCCGGGGCCCTCACGTAAGGTTCAAGATCTTTCAGGAGTCTGTCGTAATCCTCCTTGAGCATATAGCATTTCTCGATCTTCCAGGCGTTCTCCCCGCGCATATATCCTTCAAGCCGTATGCAAGGATCGGTCCCGTCAAGACAGGAAGCGTAGATAGAATAGCCGCCCATACCCGACTGATACGCTTTATTGTCACTTGACACCCGATACGTTCTTGACGTCTCGCTGTACGGGCCGTCAAAGCTGTCAGCGGTAAAGATGATATATCCCGTGACTGGAGGAAGCATTTTGTCATTTACTGAACTGAAAAGAGCGGAGAGCTCCGGATAACTCATCTCAACTCTCGGGGTGAGATCTTCCGCTTCAAAGTCCACGTCCTCAAGGTTATCGGCGTCAAGGATATATTCACCGGACTGCCATCCGCTTCTCACTTTTTCAACCGCTTCCTCCATCGTCTCCGCTTCGACGTTTATTTTCATTTTCATCGTTTCCGTTATCGTTACGTAAAAACCTTTCATCTTGCATCCTCCCTTGAGGGATCATACTTTTCTGCAAGAACCTCACCGTTTATCATGCAAAACCTTTCGGGCAGTAGAAACTGTCTTTTGTATTTCTCCATCATATTATCGGGAAGGGATTTGAAACTTGAAGTGGAGCAATCGCAGATGAAGAACTTACCGCAGATAAT
Organism: Clostridiales bacterium; assembly: GCA_017428545.1. Classification (GTDB taxonomy): domain Bacteria; phylum Bacillota; class Clostridia; order Saccharofermentanales; family Saccharofermentanaceae; genus Scatonaster. The sequence goes on along the minus strand of JAFRQR010000003.1, from coordinate 34,293 downwards.
ATCTATCATTTCTCCGTTCTCTCCGTAAATCGCCCTGTTTGCCCGGCTCCCGCTGATCTTCCCATCGTCGTCACAAACGATGACGACAAGATCATCAAATGGATAAAATGTCTGAATACACTCGCAGTCAAGTGTGGCGTACATTTCATCAAGACTTGTCCCTATCTCTTTTTCATACGCTTTCTTACCGGGTTCGACCATCAGTACTTTTATTCTCTCTTCTTTGTACGGCTCTGCTTCCTCCGGATCAAACTCGACTTTCTTGAATCCAACGTAATCGCAGAAATAGAAGCCGGGTTCAACGTCCTTTGCTTCGATGATTTCCACCACGTCCGAAACGGAAAGAGATCTTCCTTTGTACCCTTCCGGGCGGTCGTTGTTGAATATTTGAAATACGTTTTCAAGTCCTTTGCAATCAACTTCTCCTGAGAATACGCAGTCATATATTTCGCTGTCTAACTCTTTTAATCCGTTAAAGTGTTCAAGAGCATCAAGTCCCTGAAAAGCGACGCGTTTTTCGTCTCTTCCCAAATTGACCTGATAGATTCGGATATTCATCGTGTCGGCTCCTTTCTTCTTCGTATTTCATTTTGCAAATACTCGTTGTAGTCCTTGCCGCTTTTCGGCGGCTCGTCGATAACTTCATATTTGTCTTTTAACGCTTCCGTGATCTGCTCGGTCGCCTTTCTCCCGATCTCATCGTTGTCAAGATGAAGACGGATCGCTCTTATATCCGGATGACTCTCAAGAAAAGAGTTCAGCGCGAGCGGAATATCCTTCTTGTTATCCGTCGCATAAACGCCGCCGAGCGAAAGATATCCGTCCTTGTACCACTCTTTATTTGATTTGACAGAAAGAGTGATATGGCTCATCAGGTCGATGACAGCCTCGAATACGTGCAGCGTGTCTGATCCTTTTTTAAGGCAAAGATTAAAGGCATACTTTTTATCGCTTCCGTCGAGATCCCGTTTGAAATCTGTCGTTGTACTTCTCAGCGAGCCAAACTTCGGGACGCCTTGTTCATCCTTTCCTATGAAGACGCAGTTGTGGTGATCCTCGTCCTCAAAAAGCATCCCTTCTTTGTGGCAATAGTCGATAAGACGCTCGTCAATCCCGCGGCTCATAAGGTAGCGTTTTACTCTTCGGATGTTCGGGTTGAGTTTCGGTACTTCGAGATCTTTCAGCTTCTCCCTTTCCTCACGGTTTACTTGCTTTCCTTCAGCCGCGTTATTGATCGTCATCACCGCCAGCAAAAAAGAAAAGCCCTTGACTTTGATAAGGTAGTCAAGAGCGTTTTTGCCGCCGATATGGCGCGAGAACCAATGCCACATTCCGTTCGATATTTTCAGTGAATCGTGTTCTTTCGTACAGTAAGTTTCCGTTCCGAGTCGTTGCAAGTTATCCGGCTCGTAAGTTTGAAGATATGTGAGCAGATCCATCCGTCTCGCGTTTTCTATTTGCTCAGGAGTTACCCACACTTTGACGCCTCCTTTCGGTACTCTCTGCATTCTTCAACCAGATCAAGCATTTCGTCTTCGGTCATACCGGGGATATATATGAGGTCGTAAAAGCGGTAGCTGAGTTCAAGAATGAATTCAAGCATCTCAGAATCCGAGTCCTCGTCAGGTAGGTAGTATTCACGAAAGTTGTTGATGATCTTCAGCCGGTCACGGAAGAAATACAGCCCGAGCGCAGCTTTGAAAGGAAGGTCACGATTGCTCATAACTGAGAGAATACGTCTGAAGAAATACAGGGTCTCAAATCCGTATATGACCTCTTCGTTCTCGCCGTATTCGTAATCACTGAAATAGTAGTCGAGGATCAGGTCGTCGAGTTCTTCTTTCATTTGCTCGTATAACTTGTCGTTGAGTTTCATCTCTTTTGAAATACTGTCGACACGGTTAATATCTGTCCTCAATTGTTGCTCACCTCGCTTTCGCATAATAATATCCCGTCAAGCAGGTGACGGGTATGTAAGAGAAGTAGGCTTATAATGATTGATACGATAATGATTATGAACCTGTTTTTCAGTGCTTCAACGTAAAACGGACGCTTTCATTGAAAAGCGGGATCTGTTATGATTTCGCTAACTTGTTCGCGGCAATCTGCCGGAGCCAGGGCGTACCCTGCTATTGTTTAGACGGCATGAAGAAAACGGACACGCAAATGCAGCACTCTTGGAATCGTGTCTACTTTGACGGTACTTGGTGGAACTTGGATATAACATACGACACCGCGCGGCATAACAAATCACCCGAATTGAGTCTGTTCGGCTTCCACACTTGCGAGGATCTGTATTCACCGGACGAAATATTTATTATTACAAAAGTATACTAGATAGAATAAGTAAAATCTTGAATTATTCATTATTCTTTTGTATAATAAACTCAAATAAAAAATGTAAAAGACTATTGTGGGAGTAAAATGATTTGCGATAAGATCTTGTTTAAAGGGCAACCTCTATTAACTATTTTTCACCAAGGTTTTAGAAAAAAAGCAACCGGTCGAATACTAAAAAGAACAATCAAAGTCGGCAGATTTAATCTTGTGTTTACAGAAAGCTATTGCGATCATGCAATTGTTTCAGATGGTTGGATTCAAATAGAAACCGGCTTGTTGCAACCGCGGTCAACCATGAATCCTTATAATGATTCCACTTGTGCCAAAATGACACGTTACTGTTTTTTTGAAAAGCCGTTATGCATATTTGAGATAAACAATGATGAATATCGTTTAAGCATATCATCGGATGATTTTTGCAAAATCAGTGAGTTTATTAAAGAATATACAGGAATAGATATCCTTTTAAATCCAATGGCATTGGGAGATGCTTTCGTTTTTGAACCTCATGAATTCGGTTTGAAGACTAACGAGAAAGGGAGCGTAATAATTGAAAAGGTTCCTGCCAAGTCTTCAATAGTAGTTCAATTCAAAGAAAATGGGATAATTGTATCTAGTCAACTTTTAAACAATGAAACTGAAACAAGAGATATAGAAATAGAGTGTGATAAAACATGGAACAGCCATGATATTGAGGTTTTTCAAGACGGCAATTTGGTATTCTGCAATAGAGATGTAAGTTATATTACAAGTTTAGATTTTCAAATTGGCATAAAACAAAACTTGAAGCCTATAAAACTTAATAAAATTGCATCAGAGTATATTCCTGCAAAAACAAGTAATGAACGTATTACACACATTGGAAAACGTTCGGATTATAACACCGTTATTAGAAAGTCCGAATTTGAAATAAGAAGGCAAATCAAAACAGATCAACCGGATGACCAAGTTCATTTTATTAAACCAAATCAGTTATCGGTAGTCAACAATTTGTTGTGGAAAGAAATAGAATCTGCTACCAACGAAATATGGTTATTTGATTCTTATTTTTCTGATAATGACGGTATAGGTTGCTCTTTGGATTGGTTGAGGATTATTGCAAATTGTAACGCCAAATTTAAGAGTATAGTTTTCTTTTGTAATGGATCCAACAATAGTTTGAACGCTGATTCCTTTTTTAAAAAAATAAAGGAAGATGCTGTAATGGGCAATATTATTCGTATAAAAAAGAGATTAGGTATTGGACTATATCAATCAAAATTCCCCATACATGATAGATTTTTATTACAGAATAACAAAAATGGCTATAGTGGGGTATCAATTGGAACATCATTCAATTCTCTAGATAGAAATTTTTATTGTATATCTAAACTTAGCCCTGCATCTTCTAAAAAAATATTAAAAGATCTCAAATCTTGGATGGAAGACGGAAATATTATTGCACACAAGAATATATAAAAATGATAAATCAGAAAACGATACTTGATCTAGGTATAGCTGTAAATGATTATATAAACGAGCCATCAATGTTCAACAAGGTCAAAAAAAGAATAAATGGGATTTTACATAGAAAATCCATAAATACAGTTTTCTGTGAACTTAAGCAATATATTGATTTGGTTCATGGTCAATCAAAAGGCAAGTCAGTTCTAATTATTGTCTTGTCTTTATTATGCCGAAATCTGGACTGCGATGACGAAATAAAGTCATCTATTGAAAAATACAATTTGACTAATTGCCTTTATGGCGGGTTAACAAGATTATTATGTGGAAAGTCTGATAACTTTACCTTTAAGATTAAGTGGGGAGACGAACGGTTCCGGAATAAGTATGAATATCTTAATCGTTTCTTTTTCTATGATTCATATAGAAATTATTTAGTTATAATAATGGCAGCAAGAATACTGCAAAAAATAGATCAGGGGAAATTTGAAAAACTTGCGTATAATGATGAAAGTCGCATATTGCTCTTAAATATGATAAATCCGCTTTTTTTAACTGATCCATCTGACACGCTAATAATATCTCTTTTAAAAAGCGATAATGATTTATTAAAGAATATCGGACTTTTTATGATTTCAACAAAAGTATCAAGGAATGTTGATGAATTGCATCAGATAGAAAGCGGAATGTGTTCTAATGATTGCGAAAAAGAAGTTAGAAATAAACTGTGTACGTCAGTTGATGCTTTTATCAGCCATTTGGATAAGTGCGATAATAAGACCCAAGCATCTTTGTTGGTAAATTATTTATTGGTTCACAAAAGGTATCCGACTATTTTTGCGCAAAAACTAATTGGAAATCTCCAGTCAGATTTTGCATTGCAAATTAGAGAATCAGAAAAGATTAAAAGTGTTTTCGACCTTGCAACTATTACTCAAATAATCTCGGAAAATTCTGCCATAAGCGAAAAAAACACCAGGATTTCAAAATTTGATTTGTTTATGGCCGTGACTGATATTCTGTTAGAACAATTTGAAGAAAGAAAAGTAAATGATTATAACGCGCAACAACTTGAATATATTTGCACTGTGCTTCCTGTAAAATGCAAGCGAAGACTTAAGGTATATTTGAATAAAAAGAAAACTGAACTGATGTGTGAAGAAATTGACAGATTGGTTCGTTTTAAAATTTATCTTGAGGATAATAAACTGGGTTCGCTGATCGATAAAATACTGACCATTATTTAAAAAACTATTTTTTAGGAGAGAATACATATGTGTATGCTTTTTCAAACCAGGCCTTTTTGGCTTATGATGGGGGTTCCAACCTCCATGGTTCACAATAGGTTTAAAAGCTTATTTGGAGATGGTGAGAAAGTAATCAATGACCGAAAAGAAGCAATCCAAATGATGCTCGACAAGATTTCAATTATCCAAGAAAAACTATTAAAGAATCTTAAAGAGGAAAATACCTATGATATGTTCATGAAACTGCATTATATTTTTGATGAAGTCCATGCCATATATCTTGCCGAAAAGAAAGCAAGAACAAAACTGGCAAGATTGAATATTCAAAGCGAAACTGCATTAAATGTGTTTATCGAAAATAGAAACATAATGAGAAGTATTATTGATTCTTGTAATGTTTGGATTGAAAACTGTATTTTGTATCAACACGATGCAGATACGATGGCTTCTGCAAAAAGCCGTGGGTTTTCAATGGATTACGAATTAATAATAGATTTATATATATGCGGCGCGCTGTCTCAGGCGATATCTTTGTTAACATTATCAAAAGGACCCGGCCAATCATTATTCTACGGACTCAAAATCACGCCTCAAAAGAATGTGCCATTTGAAGTGTTAAAATATCATCCCGTCATATTTTATAATACAATTATTACTGGTAATCAGGATTCTCTTGTTTGCGATTCGCTTACCTCAGATGCAAATGAAAGCGATTTTGGAAAAGCGTTTTCAAAATCGCATGGTGTAGAATTCCTTTTGTTTTTAGCTGCACTGAAAAGTTTTCAAGAAGACTTGTTACACGGAGACGATAAAGCTCTTACAATTATTGGTCGTGAAAAGTTTATTAATCTAGTTGAAAATTATACAAGACCTAGAATCGACGGAAAATCATTTTACAATAGTTTCGTACTAACAAAAGAAAAAGTTAAAAAGCAATTACGCGATAATGAAGACATTATATGGATAACGGGGGCTAATAAGGAACGATATGAATTAAGACCGTTTGTTGGTCTTGAAAACGGGAATGTATTGATTTCATATGCAGCTTTGGAGCAATCAAAACAATTGTGGATTTCATATTTCAGCAACGGAGGCATGTGTTATTCCAATCAGGCCGATGTTCTTTCAGAAGCTATGGGCAAGCGAAATCAAGAATTGTCTGACATTTTGGTCGATAGGATTCGCCTAATATTAAACAAACACTATCAGGCAACCGTAGATGAAAAAGATGTAAAGTTTCAAAGAATATTCGGGGAACGAGATATTAACTATGGAGATTATGATATAGTTTTTTATTCTGAGGATAGCAAGGAGCTATTCTTAATAGAGGCAAAGTACTTTTCTGATTCTTTAAACTCAAGTGCAATGATTACGGATTACGATAAACTGTTTGGAAAGGGTGAGTACTACAATCATTGTAGGCAAAGATATGATCTTGTTCTTTCTGAGCCGGACAAAATCAAGAAATTCATTAATGCTGACGGCGATGTCATAACTCATCTTATATTTCTTTCATCTAAGCCGATAGAATTGGACTTTCAAGATGAAGACAAAGTTGTAACATTTCTTTCGCTTGGTCTTTTTGAGAAATACATATTGGGTAAATTGATTAATGAGGATGATAGTGTAGCACGTCCTACAAGAATACTATAAATGTTGATTATACACAGCTTAAAGCAAATATGATACTTGAGATATAGTAGAAAGCCGATTTATGATATTTTTCATAGGTCGGCTGCTTTTTACAAAAAAGTCCATATCGAAGCATCTTTTCTTGAAACCGGAGTGAAATGTCCTGTATTAAACTATTGTGGAATATAAAGTTTCACAAGATTTTAGTACAATGTTTCAAACGGAGGTCAAGAAAATGGAACAGAGTAAAATTACAAATCAAATGATTGCGGAATTTGAGTATGAGCTTCGTAATGACGAAAAAAGCGAATTAACTGTGGAAAAGTATCTGCGGGATGTGCGGCGATTTATCGCATTTTCGTCAGGAAAACTGATTGATAAAGGTTTGGTATTGGCGTATAAGGCGGAACTTGAAAAGGAATATGCCGTGGCGAGCGCTAATTCGATGATCGCGTCAATCAACGCCTTTTTCAGATTTGCGGGGTGGCTCGATCTGTGCGTCAAACAATTCAAGGTTCAGCGCAAAACTTTTTGCAACGAAGAAAAGGAACTGACGAAAGCAGAATACGTTCGTCTTTGTAGAACTGCAGAAGAACAGAAGAATGAGCGATTAAATCCGAACAATGATTATGACTGTTCGACCTATAAATTATCCATACGAGGGACAAAGCCGGTTTGCTGTTCGCATCACATCAGTACGAAAGCTCTGCGGGAACTGATCCTGTTTACGATCCGAACGGTCAGCAAATACGCCATTACAAACAAAGAAGATTTCGTAGAACGTGTACGCAAGGCGTCTGTATTGAAACAGGACGCCGCCGCCAAAGAGAAAAAGCGGAAGTTGAATCGAGATAAACGGCGTTTCGACGAACTGGATATCCTCTACAAGAAGTTGTATGAAACCTACGCTCTCGGCAAGATTACGGAGGAACGTTTTGAGGCGTTATCCAAAGAATACGAGAACGAGCAGAAAGAGATAAAGACCGTCATAGTCGAAGCCGAGACGGAGATATCTGTATACGATCAGGACACAACGAACATCAACGGCTTTATGGAGCTTATCCGGAAGTACACGGATTTACGGGACTGACCAATCAAATGATCAACGAGTTCGTGGAAAAGATCCTCGTCCATGCTCCCAACAAGTCCACCGGCGAGCGTATTCAAGAGGTGGATATCTACCTCAACTTCATCGGTCGTATTGAGGTTCCTTTGCCCGAACCCACGCCCGAAGAAATCGAGGAGATGAAGAAAAAGCAGTATTGGAAAGACCAATACCGAAAGCGGAGAGATTACGAGCTTGCCCGACGCAAGAAAAAGAACGCCGAACGGCTTGCGGCAGAGGCGGCGAAATCCAAGGCGGAAAAGCTGAAGCAGATCGAGGAACTGCGACAGGAGATCGTAAACGCACCGCCCGAGGAGCTTGCTATCTTTCCACCCAAATCCATTAAATCCATAACCGCATAAAGACATTCAAGGCGACTCGAATCCCATCGAGCCGCCTGTTGTCATAAAAGTATGAATTTTTTGAAAAATTGCACACTTTATCCTTGACAAATGTGATTATGTATCACAAAAACCGCAGAAGATATTTACAGTAATATCTGTTCATGATACTCATGTAGCATGTTCATCCTTGAATCTTATGTTGTTCTCAAAAAGCTCGGCAAAGGGAACCGGTTGAAAACCATTCAAATCCACTCCTGCGTTTAGCACGTTCTCCCGAGCCAAAATAAGAGGCCAAAAATCCATATCGGTATTTGCGTGAATATGACCGTGTATCATATATGACGTTTTGGCGTGCTTCCACGATAACAGCGGATAATGGCAGAGCGTCATAGCGTGCGCTCCGTCTGATATGATTGCCATAAGCTCAACACTCTTAAAATACTTATTTAGATCAACCTTATTCATCCACGAACTGTCATGATTACCGATTATAAGGTGCTTCTTGCCGTGAAGTCTTTTAAGTATTGATTCAGGATCTGAGCAACGGAAGAACATATCTCCGATTATGTATACTGAATCGCTGCCGGTAACTCGACGATTCCAGTTCCCGATAATTGCTTCGTTCATCTGCTCTATTGTTTCAAAAGGGCGATCACAAAGTCTCAATACGTTCGCGTGTCCGAAATGTGTATCGGAAATAAAGAAAACCATTATGTTCACCTCCTTGGGGCAAAGTATAAGCCACGCATCGAAAGACGGCAAATGTGCGATTCGAAGCGTGGCATAAGAGAATCTTTCGGTTTTAATGTTAGGACTTAGAAAAATGCTTTAATCAAACCATTAGTTAGCCTCTTGCAAGTTCATATGATGAAAACGACAATCGAATAACTATTTTGCTCTTCGGTATTCATTTAGCATATCAATAAGATACAGTGCATTTTCGAAATCCTTCTCAAGTCGTTCCTTGTAATCATCGTTGTCAATGTTGCGAATAGAATCGATGCGATTGGAGTATTTTTCTAATTCTTGAGCGTCATATTTCCCCGCAACATATTTTTCAAAATCTGAACGTTCATATTCGTTTTCAAAAACCGGAACAATGGAGTAAAGTGAATCCAAATCAAGGTCTGCTTGATCTTGATTAGTGTTAAATAGTTTATTTAACATCCACTTTAATGAGTTCTTAGTATAACTGTGATACAAAAAACCACTTCTGCTGGTTAGATCTAAATAAAGCCAATCCGGAGCTGAAACTAACAATCGTTCGCCACCTAACGAATTGCAAAGAATTTCATTTAAAGGAGTTTGGTGATAATAAATACGAGTTATAAACCATCTTGATTCAGTATTTACATAAGGAAACATATAATATTCATATGATGTCCGAGTAGGATCATCTTCAAACTGAATACGAAACTCAGGGAACTTATTATAGTAATAGCCGTCCCCGGAGTGCAATCCAACCCAATCGAAAGGATTTGATAAATATATAAACACCCGATCGATCGGAGACAAATCCAATCCAAATCTCCTTTGCCATAATTTTTCAATCCTTCCGACATCAGCCGACTTGTTAATAGGAGTATTAGTATCACCAACTCGGATGTATATGTTATTTGGATTGACTTTTTCACAGCGCTCTGTTAAATAATATGGAACGCGACTATCGGAAACTACAACTAATACATCAACGCTTTTTTCATCTAATCGAATTGTCTCAACATATGCAAATGGGCGGATATCTCCCGCAAACGGCTTTGTCGATAAAAAATCGATGATATTTTGAGTGTTTTTGCGATTTGGATCATTTGAAACATCAATAACCTTACAATCATTTTCATCATCTATGCCAATTATGATATATCCGTTATGTCCGGAAAGATTGTTAGCCATACAGATAATGTCATGCAGCAAATCACCTTTATCATTGTGCCATTCTCTTTTGAAGTCCCAATAATCTCCTTCTCGTTTTAAGCTTTGCAATTTTTTTATTTCAACATCAAGTGCTTTGTTTTGATCTACCATAAATTTTTCCTTTTTATTAACTTTATAAATTTAGAGCCTATTGGGAAAACGATCAGACTTTCAATGTGCCTTTTGCAAGTTCATTTGCAACAAGAAAGAACATATAAAACGGGACTGTCAATAATTTTCTTTCCGGGTTATATCCGAAATTATTTGAAGATACTTTAATCGCTAATTCAAACCTGTTGTGGTTGGCAAAGTTTGCGAGCGAATTCAAAGATCCTCTGCTTTTCTTAACGTCAATCGGGTAAATCTTATTATCCGACTCAACGATAAATTCAAGCTCGGATGAATGTTTTCCGCACCAATAATAAAGATCTATGCCCGCGGCGATCAATTCATTCGCGATAAAGTTTTCAAAGAATATGCCGGATAAAGTGTTGTTCTCATTGCCGGAGATAAACGAAGCGGAGTTGATTCCGCTCTGGTACGTAAACATTCCGACGTCACACAGGAAAAGCCTGAAGTCCGAGTCGTTTTTCTCTGTAAAAGGAGTGGATATGTGCTCGTCCAGCCGGAACGACTGATGAACGATATGAGCCATCGTCAGCCAGTCGATAGGGGTTTTCATATCCCTTGTTTTGCTTCCTTCTTCAATCATGCCCGGCCTGAAATTCCGGGATTCCTTGTTTAGTTCCGCATAGATCCCTTTGAAGATCTTTCTGGACCGTATGATAGATTCCGGGCTTGCCTGATACAGTTCCATATCCGAGAGATAGTTGTCGTACAAATCGGTCAGCACCTCTCTGGATTCCAGATAGCTCCCCGTGTCGAAAAACGTTTGAACGGCGTCGGGCATTCCACCGATAAGCAAATATTTATAAACCGTATCAAGAGCGAGTTTGTGAAAAGCGTCGGAGAGCGGCTGTTTTTTTCGGTACGCGGAACAGATTTCATCATACAGCGTCCTGTTCGCATTTATGAGATACTCGTCAAAAGTCATCGGGTAGACGGTGATCTGATTGATCTTACCTACAGGGAAGAGAAACGGATTGTTTGTCTTTGCACCGCGCTTTCTGCTCAGCCTCTGAAGCTTGATCCTGACCATCGACCCGGTCGCGATTACTGGTACCTCGCGCATATCCTGACAGAAGTATTTCAGTGCGGTGATTATGCCGGGACATTCCTGTATTTCGTCAAAGATCAGCAGGGTGTCCCTGTTGACCTTTTTGTTTTTGACCGCTGCGATAAACTCGACTATTTCCTTCGCCGAAACGTGCTTTTCGCAGTAATCGCGGATATCGTCCTCAACTCGAAAATCGATATAAAGATATCTGTCTTTATAAAATGTTTCGGCAAAGATATCTCTGACAAGATAAGTTTTCCCGACCTGTCTCGCGCCCCAGACCATCATCGGTTTGCGCCGCGGATTGTCTTTCCACTTCTTCAAATTTTCAAGTGTATTTCTGTACATATAACCCGCTCCGTTCTCTTGAAGTATCGTCATTATACCATTAGTTGCACATTAAGTCAAGAAAGAATGTGAATTAATTGCACCTTTTCGATATTTTAAAAGGGAATTAATCGCACCAATTTATCTCTTATCGCAAAAAAGGAAGGCAAGCCTTCCTTAAAAATCTTAAACTCATCAAATTCATTCCTTTTTCTTTTAGTTCCTTGTTACCCTTCGTATGAGAATAACAATTGGCACTTAATGTATCCGGCAGCGTCGTTTCCGACGCTGCCATTTTCATCTGGAATCCCTTTCATCTCTGCTTGGTTCAGGTGTTTCTTCTTCATCGCGCTCCCCGTCAACGATCTCGTTGTCGTTCTTGTTGAGGTCAAGCATCGCGTTCAGTTCCGCAAGCCGCGCAGATTTCGTCTTTAGTTCCTCTTCGTGAACAAATGGCTTGTCGAGTTCCTCTTTCGCGTTCTCAAGCTGAACTCTCTCGTTCTCGAGTTGATTCTCACAAGCCTTCTGCTTCTCCGGAAACGAGGATATGAGGTTGTCAAGGCGCTGAATGTTGCCGAAGATATCCGTTCCGAGCGGAGTCGTGTGACGGAGTTCGTTTTTCAGAGTAATCATATACTCCCTTACCACCGGATCGAATGACAGTTCCATATCGAACCCACGATATGAGCCAAGCGGTATGGGGTTCGGACTCGTCATTTTCTTGCAAACCGCGAGGATCTCCGTACCTGCCGCTTTCTTGTCCGTATAGATCTTACCCTGAATAATCATCGGAGAAAACCCGTCTTCGTTCGGATGTGTATACGCTTCAGCGTGGGAAATATCAACTTTGAACCCGGCAATCCTCTGTTCAAGTGAAGCGATCTTTTTCGGTATATCCTTTAAGATCTTGTCCTCAAGAGCGTAATGCTGGGACAAATGATTCGCTTTAAGGAGCTTCAACCGCGCCACGTCAATATCGAGATCCATCTTCTCCTTTATATACGGGTTCCCCGTACACAAAGCCTTGATCTCCGCATAAGAAAGCGCCTGTTCGTCGACGTCTTCCGCCGACCGAACGGGCGATTTGCTTGTCATGATCTGACCGATGAATTTCTGCTTGCTCTCGACAAGCTGATACAGATAACTGTCGAATGTGTTCTCGGTAACGTATGTGTAGATCTCCACCTCCGGGTTATCGTTGCCCTGCCGGATGATGCGGCCTTCGCGCTGCTGAAGATCGGCAGGACGCCACGGACAATCGAGATGATGAAGAGCTATGAGTTTCTTCTGCACGTTCGTTCCCGCACCCATCTTCTGCGTGGAACCGATAAGTACGCGGATCTGTCCGCTCCTGACTTTCCCGAACAATTCCTTCTTCTTGCTTTCGGTCTCTGCGGAGTGAACGAAAGCGATCTCCGCGTTGGGAATACCTTTGGCGATGAGCTTTGCTTTCAGATCGTCGTATACGTTGAAGGAACCGTCTCCTTTCGGAGTGGACAGGTCGCAGAACACCAACTGCGTGGAACGCTGATCTGCAGTCCTTTGCCAGATATCAAAAACGTTGTCGGCGCACGCGGACACCTTGCCCGTCTCGCTGTCCGGGAGCATATCGTTGAGAAGACGCTGATCGAGAGCGAGCTTTCGCCCGTCGTTGGTAATGCAGAGCATATTGTCAACGCTTGAATTGACCATTCTGTTCCGGACCTTTTCGGCGCGCTCGGAAAGAGACTCGACCATTTTCTTCTGATGCTCGGATGGCTTCAGAACGATGTTGTGATAGTTTGCTTTTGGAACGGGCAAATCGAGCATATCCGCAGTCTGAACATCCGCGACTTCCTTGAACATAGACATCAGTTCAGGAAGATTGTAGAATTTGGCGAACCGCGTCTTTGCGCGGTATCCGTTCCCCTCGGGAGCGAGTTCTATCGCTGTAACCGTTTCTCCGAATGTCGACGCCCACGAATCGAAATGAATGAGGTCGTTTCTTTTTAGCGTTGCGTACTGAAGATACTTCTGCATCGTGTACATCTCGACCATTGAATTGGAGATAGGCGTTCCGGTCGCAAAGACGACGCCTCGTCCTCCTGTCAGTTCATCGAGATACCGGCACTTCATATACAGATCGCTCGATTTGATCGCCTCGGTCTGAGAAATACCTCCGACGTTCCTCATTTTTGTGAACGCGGCAAGGTTTTTGTAAAAGTGCGCCTCGTCGATAAACAGTCGGTCGACGCCGAGTTCCTCGAATGTCACAACGTCGTCCTTGCGGGATTGATCGTTAAGCTTTTCAAGCTTCTGACGCACCGCCTTGCGCGCTTTCTCCATCTGCTTTATTGAAAAGCGTTCTCCGCGGTTGTATTTCAGTTCCTCGATTCCCTGTATGATCTCCCGTTCCTGCTGTTCGAGCATGGCGATCTGCCTTTCGACCGACATAGGTATCCTCTCAAACTGGCTGTGACCGATGATGATCGCGTCATAGTCTCCCGTCGCGATCCTCCCGCAGAACTTCTTGCGGTTTTTTGTCTCAAAATCCTTCTTGGTCGCTACGAGGATGTTGGCGGAAGGATAGAGTTGAAGATACTCCGACGCCCACTGTTCCGTCAGGTGATTCGGCACGACGAACAGGCTTTTATGGCAAAGTCCGAGCCGTTTGCTCTCCTGCGCCGCGGCGACCATCTCATACGTTTTCCCAGCGCCTACCACATGAGCAAGAAGGGTATTCCCGCCGTAGAGAATATGAGCGATAGCGTTCACTTGGTGAGGTCTCAAGGTGATTTCCGGATTCATTCCGACAAAGTTCAGGTGACTGCCGTCGTACTCACGCGGACGTGTCGAATTGAACTTCTCATTGTATAGTTTCGTAAGTCTTTCGCGCCTGTCAGGATCTTTCCAGATCCACTCCGAGAAAGCCTCTTTGATAAGCTGCTGTTTTCCCTGAGCGATCGCCGTTTCCTTCTTGTTGAGCACGGCGATTTTCCTTCCGTTTTCGTCTTCGAAGTAATCGAAGACTCTCACGTCCCGGAGGTTGAGCGTATCCTCGAGGATCTGATAACCGTTCCTTCTTTCCGTACCATAGGTACTGTGAACCTTTATATTCCCCCTGTCGTACGTTTTTCCCTCAATGCTCCACTCTCCGGTATACGGGACGAAACGGGAAGAGATGTTTCTTCTCATCCAATACGCCGTATCGAACAATTCCCACATAAACGAGTCTATATCTTCCTTGGGAATCCAGGTCGCCCCGAGGCGGACGGAGATCTCGCTTGCGGAAAGATCCTTAGGCATCACTTTTTCGAGCGCCTGAACGTTTACGTTGTAATCATCCGGATAAAGTTCCGCGCTGCGCTTTGCCCACTCGAGTTTTTCGCGGATATTGCCTGACAAATACTCGTCTGCGGGAAGATATTTCGGACGTTCCTCATCGTCGTCCCCTCTGTTCATCGGGTTAAGGAAGATAACTCCGCGCAGTTCTCCCGCAATCTCTTCTTCTGTCTTGCCGGTGAGTTCACACATATACGGCATATTCACTTTCGTTTTCTCGGCAAGTGAAAGTGCAAGAGCTTCCGACGCGGTGTCCACGCTCGTTACGATGACCTTCTGACGGATGGTCCTTTTGGTAAACATATCCGCTTTCCCGACGAAGTTTCCCTCGTCGTCGAGGTTTTCAAGAGAGGTCAGCAGGTAGTACGCGCTGTCCTGATTAAAAGCGGAAGAGTTGGCGCGGCTGTTGATGATCCCATATTTCTTGCTGAACGCGTCATATATTTCGTTCAGTTCCTTCTGTTTGGCGGATATCACATCATCCGGCCAGTCTTCCATCTGATACTCGATAAGCTGTCTTGTGCAGTCGCGAAGCTTTATCATCCCTTTTATCCGGTTTTCCGCTGTAACGGAAACGTCGATGGGATTCATCCGGCTGTTGATGCGGTAATACACCTTACCGTCAATGACGGTATAGGAAAAATTTCGAACGCTCGGATCTGCGGGAATACTGTTGTCCTCTTCTCCGTCGATAAGGTCGTCAAGCTCGACCTCGGTGAATTCGGCGTGGATATTCTGAACAGCTTCGCTCAACCCCTCCGCAAGCGTCTGATCCTCATACGGGGCGCAGGTGGGTTCCGGGCCGAACGGTCCGCTGACCGTTTTCATCTCACCGACGATCATGTCGGGGTTGTCGATGAAGTATTGGTTCATCGTGATCCCGTTTTCGTCTGTTCCGAGATGGACCCAATCGGGTTCGATATCTACGAGTCTGTCGCGTTTTTGAAGGAAAAGAATATCTGCCGTTACTTCCGTTCCCGCCGCATCCTTGAAGGTGTTTTTCGGTAAGCGGATAGCTCCGAGCAAATCGGCTCTTTGCGCAATATATTTCCGCACTGATGGGTTTTCCTTGTCCATTGTAAAGCGAGAGGTGATGAATGCGATAACGCCGCCCGGTCTGACCTTATCGAGCGTTCGAGCGAAGAAATAGTCGTGAATATTGAAATTATATCTGTCGTATTTCTTATCCGGCACTTTGAACTGACCGAAAGGCACGTTGCCGACCGCAGCGTCGAAGAAACTGTCGGGAAGATCGGTACTTTCAAATCCCTGAACGGCGATATTGTTCCTCTGATAAAGCTGTTGTGCGATCCTGCCGGAAACGCTGTCGAGCTCTACCCCGTAGATCCTCGATTCGCTCATTCCGTCCGGGACGAGACCCATAAAATTGCCGATACCGCACGAGGGCTCAAGGATATTGCCGTTCTTGAACCCCATATTCTCAAGCGCTTGATAGATGCTCTTAATGACAACCGGAGGCGTATAGAACGCCGTCAGCGTCGATTCGCGGGCAGAGGCAAGCTCCTCATCATTCAGCACTGCGCGAAGTTCGTTGTAGTGCGGATTGGTTTCCTCAAAGAACTCAGATAGACCGCCCCACCCGACGTAATCGGAAAGGATACGCTGTTCATTGGTATCCGCGAGTCGGTGTTCGCCCTCCAGTTTGTGAAGGAGTTGGATCGCCATAATGTTATGGTGAAACCGTTCAAGCGGAGTACCGACGCCGATGTCGTCATCCTCGATCTTGAAGTTCGTCCGATAATCAGACTTGATCTCGGGATAAAGAATATGCGGTGTTAGGTCTCGTTTTACCTTCTGAGGCGGAGGGGCGAGCGGAGCTTCAGTCTTTTCGGGTTCAGCCTGTTTTCCTTGACTCTTGGCGATCTCTATCTGCTCGTCGGTGTAATCGGTAAGCTCGTTGAAATCGAGAGTTTCAAGGAAGTCGCACATTTCACGAAGGCTTTCAAAGAACTGCCGTTCCACAAGAACGCCGGCAATAAATTTGTCTATGCTCGGCTCTTTGAGGTTTGCGGTGACTTGGATTTCAAGGTCTTCGTCGGTGATAGTCGTATAGGCGAGACCGACGCTGTGAATGTCTCCGAAGTAGGCGGCTTGACCGAACTCTTTCTGACAAAACTCGTTGATAAGCCTCTCGGCGCGAACCAAATCGTCCTCCTGGTTTTGAAGAACAAACGGAGAATCCACGAACTCATACGTGGGATACGGCGGCTTCATCTCCTCAACAAAGTTCGTCGGGATCGTTCTTCCGTTATCGTCCCGGTAAAGGGTGACGCGCATCTTTGTTCCGCGCTCGTTTTCCTCAAAGACGTTGCGGAGAAACGCACTCTCGTCCGTGAAATCGGTGCTGATCTCAACCTCGCCGTTGTCGTCGAGCACGTCGATACGGGCGACCGGCATCGTGTCAATAGGATTGTCTTTATACGGACTATTGAGCCTTTCGCCCTTGCCGTCTTCAAAGAGAACTACGTCGTGGCCTCTGTCGTGCAGCATATCCACGTAGGCGTCGAGTTTATGCGCCGGGAATCCGCACATCGGAATGCGCTTGTCGAGCAGATAACTCCGAGATCCGAGATGAAGTTCAAGCGACTGCGCGACTTTTTCGGCGTCGTCGCCCATGATCTCATAGAAGTCCCCGATTCGGTACAGTATTATGGCGTTGGGTTCGTCAAACTTCGCCTGAAGGTATTCGCGCCAGGGCTTGTAATACCGGTTATCTACGACAAGGACGCCGCCCAGTGCCGCAAGCGCGGTGAAGTCTGCAAGAAGTTCATCGTCAATTCCGGTGACTTTGCCTCCGTCTTCAAAGACGAAGCACTCGTCGATCAGGAAGCGAAAAAACTCTTTGCCTTTCCACTGATTGTCCTCGTCGAAGGCTATAATGTCTTCGCCCTCGAAGTCAAGTCCTATGTCATCCATATTGAGATCGTGCAAAACGGCGTAGAGGATCTCGGTGGAGCGGTCATTTACCGGAAGCTTTTCGGGCTCGTGAAACACTCTCGTCCCGTCTGCACCGAACTCCGCTTCGCGCTCATTGATGGCTCGTTCCGCTTCAAGATCGGTTTCGTCGGGAACAGTCGCTTCTTCAACAATGACAAGGTGTTTATCGTTCAGCGGGTTATCTTTGGCTCTTGTCAAAAATACATCCTTCGGCATTTCTTCGGTGAGCAGAGGATACTGCGGGTCAAACAGAACCACCGGATCTCCGAGGTCGAGTATCTCGTATTCCTTTGCTCCGATATATACCCTGTCGCCAAGCGAAAACCGATACTCTTTCGCGGGCTCCGGAGGCGGGTTCTTTTCAGCTTCGGTAAGTTCAAAAGGGCGAGCGATTTCCGTTCCGTCGAGTTCTTCAAGCAATTCATCCGCTCTTTCAGTCAGGTGCGTGTTCTCCGATTTGATACGCTCAAGGATACCCCGCATAGACGGAAGAACGTACTCGTCGGGATAGTTGCCGTAACCTCGAATTAGACGCTCACCCTGTGTAAAAAGAGCGGAAATATTGTGAGCAGCGTATCTGTCGACGGAGATATCGCCGCCTGTCTGTTCCTCGTAATCGTTGAAATCCTCAACGAGAGAATTGAACCGTTCGGCGATAGATCCTCTGGTTCGGCGGTTTTCTTTCTCTTCCTGATAAGCGGGATACGCCGCTTTTTCAAACTCGTTCAGATACCTGTCGGCGGCGATCAGCTCACCGATCCTTTTTGCGACCTTGTTCCACGGTATGAGCACTTTGAAATCGCCCTTTTTCAACTCGATGCCTTTCCCGTCGTGCTGTTCCCAATATCCGCTTTCGGGGATCGGATCGGAGCTGCCTCCGATACCGTATTCGTTTTTCAGAAAGGCGACGTTTTTCTCGGTTGTTTCCTGCTTTTCAAATTGCTCGAAGATCCTCATCTTACCCTGACTGACTCCGCTTCCGCGCGTCAGAACGAAATCGATCGCCGCCTGAGGAAGTGCGAATTCGCTCTTCTTTTGTTCCGCCTGAGCGTCGAGAATGCGGAGCTGACCCTCTTCCGATACGAGGTCCTTTTCGTCGGGCGAAAGCCACGTGTCGAGAAGGATCTGTCCTTCGACAAAGGCTCCGACACGCCACCACGGGATGAAATCTTCTTTATCGCGCGAGAGATAACTGCCGTGCCAGATAGTAAGAAGGTCGTCATATGCGCGGTATCCGACGCGTTCACCGTTATCGAGGATATGTTCGACGTAGGTGTTATCAAAGAAGGATTTAATGAAATCGCCGCGCTCTTTGCGGCCCGTATGGGCCTCAAAAAACGCGGCGATCTCTTTTCTGTGCTTTTTCAACGCGAGACAGTTGCGGAGGAGTTCGTTCTTCTCGTCAGGCGCGTAGTAATACGGAAGATCGCTGCGGGAATTAAAGTCGTGCCCGCTTATCTGTAAACGAGTTCGTTCAGTACCGTTTCCTCCGCCGACGCCCGCAGGGAGTTCATCATCCCGACCCACCTCATCTGATCGGTCCTCTTCATCTGCTCGTTCACTCCCTGCCTCGACGCCATCTCCGCCGTCAGGTGTTCCACCGTCTCCGTCGCTTCCCGGTCGATCTGTTCGAGGTGTGCGTTCAACCTGCCCGTCATCTGAAGGCCGGTCAGGATCGCCCTCTTGTGTTCGCGCAGATACCGGTGGCGAAGCATCCCGTATTTCCCGATCCTCGGGCTCTCCGGCGCTTTGAGATTCGGAAGCAGGTAGTCCCCCTCCCGTCTGTATGTCAGTTCCATATTCAGTACTCCTTTCGGCAGTATTTTTTTCGCCTCGATTATCCTCCGTTTTTTCTTCTTCCGCAAATGTGCGATCCATATTCTCCTCACGCGCGGCGGCCCTTACGGTCGCCTCGACCTCACGGAGAACCATTTCTGAAATATCGCTCGCCGCCGTTCCGAGAACGCTCATCGTCTCGGGCGTATTGAAATCGGCGACGGTATCGAACTCGCGGACGTCGCAGTACAGCGACGCGTCATATCCGCACCGCGTCAGCACCTCGAAAACGACACTGTTCACGAGAAGATCGCGGAACTCTTTTCTCAGGTTGTCCTGATCAAGATCCTCGAGAATACTGCCTTCGCACACGTCGGATAATTGTTCGAGATAGTCGGAGTAATTATCCGAAACGACCGCGGCGGCGATATTCGTGAGCGCTCTTTCAAACGGTTTCTTGTATTCTGTTTCCCCGAAACTGTTTTCGAGCGCTTCTATGATCGGATCCGAGAATCTGTCTTCCATCATCCACGGTTTCAAGTCACGACCGCTTCGGCTGTTGGTGTCGGCGACGTCGAATACGTGGCGGAGCCGATACGGAACGTCCCTGTCAACAAGAAGGGCTATTCCTTTCGTTCCTTTATTGACCCATCTGCCGAGTTTGTTCCATACCTCGATCTCCGCACACGCGGTTGCTTCGGGTTTTTGAGCGAAGATCAGAATCTGATCCTGAAACCCGTATTTGTAGTTGTTTGCCGCGGTCCTCAAAAATGCCGGATATCTGCCGGGGGAAGAAGACAACTCTCTCAAGATCTGAGCCGACAGTTCCACCGTCAGGCTGTATTTGCTCGGCATTCTCTTATGCCCTCCTTTTTAACTTTTCACACTTGAACTCCTGAGCGCGGAGCTTGTGGCCTTCAGAGTCGAACCGTATTGCGTGAATCTTGAAACCACGTCCAGAACCTCGGAATACGATCTCGGATAAAAGTACCCGTTGCTGCAGCTGCAAATCGGCACGCCTTCTCTCCTGAGTCTCGATACGATGCGGCAAACCTCGCTTCTCTTTGTACCGACAAGCGATTTCAACTGCTTGCTCACGATCGCGTTCTCCTTGCCCGTATGGTGCTTCTTCAATACGGTGTAAAGCTTTTTTTCGTATGTGTCCTTTTTCACAGTATTAAATCTCCTTGTAAAAAAACGCCACAAGTCCTTGTGGTCGTGTCGCGCGGTTATCTCGCGCCGTCGTTTGTTCTTTGCCTCTGCGGGAACTCCCATCCGTACACCCGACCGATCTCGTCGCCGAGCCGTCGGGTCAGTCTGGTAATATCCGCCCGGGTGGCTTTCCCGTTATATATCTTCCACTTGAGATTGTCGATCTGTTCCGCGCTCACCCCGTCCTTATACGTCCGGTAAAGGTAATAGTTCGTACCGTCGTGATGGATCGCGGTACAGCGAAGATCTCCGTTTTTGTCGACGTACCAAGTCGAGTAATCGGTATCTGAGACAAGGCAGTCCTTTATATTTCCGCTTTCGATCTCCTTATACCCCATCACCCGACCGTTCCACCTTCCGAGATCGCCGATAATGAGAATAGGCCGCGGGAGTTGAATGTCGAGGTTACATCTTTCATCATCGAGATAATCGTTGTTAGTCTCATACATCAGGGAAATTCGTTCTTCTTCAGTCAGGTCCGGATATTCCGCTTCAAGATCGTCTCTCCAGTCGTCGTAATCGATCTCGTAATTTGACCATATGAGGCGGTCGGAATCTTCCATTTACGTCTCCCTCCTTTTTATCGTTTTTCTGTACGCAAAGGGGACAGACCATTCTTCCCTCGGGAACGTATTTCCCGCAGCAGACGCAAACGTCGGTCATCGTGCGTCACCTCTGTCGGGTCGGCTCGGTCTTATCATTTTTCCGTCGGCGTCGAAACACTTAGGGTCGGCTCCCGGCGTATCGAACCCGCAAAGCGAGCCCCAATACATCGCCGCCTCCTGTGCCTTTGTGACTCCGAGCTTTCCGTTCTGGAGGTCCGCGAGCTCTCTGCTCTCGTCCGGTCCTGCCGCGGGAATATCCGTTTTGAAGAATCCTTTTTCTCCTTTTTTCAGGATGATGATCTCTCCCGTCGTCTTGTTGACGGAATAGCAGCAATCGGGCAGAGACGAACGAAGAGGAACGACCGAACTGACGTTTTGTCCCATGCGTTCCGCGAACTCGCAGATATGGAAGGTCACATCTCCGACCTCGACGTGATAATCGTCGATATATCGGCAGGTCCTCTCGATCTGCTCTCCGTCTGACAGAGTTATACGGATTTTTTCTCCGTCCGGTATACGAAACTTTTCCTCATAATTCGGTTTGATGAACCGTATCCCCCGTCTCGCCTGACGCATATGATCGTCAAGCCAGTCGCGGCGATAGCAGTAACAGTAGAGGTTGTAATCTCCCTTGTTCGGATTCAGCCTCATAAGGTAAGCGTACTTTTCGGAATCGACACGGACTCCGTAATACTCCTGTTCGGTTCTCATACGGCTCTGTGGCGACGACCGGCAATACTTTGACAGAGCGGCGCGATTGCTGAGAATATCTCCCTCTTCGCGGAGAGAGTTGATTACCGCGTCCAGTTCGCTTTTGAACCCGTCGGTTTTGAGGTCCTTTCTCGTATCGAACCACGTGCTGAAAAACCCGTTCCCGTCCGAGTCCATATCAGCCCGGAGATATCCGATCAACCCGGTCTGAGAGGATATCTGAGAACTCTGTGAAAAAGTGTATTTGTCCTCTTCCTCCGTCATCGCTCTTTTCTCGTACTCAGCCATCACCGATCACCCCTCGTATCTCTTTTGTTCCGTTCATCCCGGATCTGACGCAGTATTCCACCCAATCGCTCTTCCGCCCATTCGGGGAGCTTGTCTTCCTCCATTACGCCGAGAACGTCGCCTCTATGACAAGAAGTCTTTTCGCCGTCGTATATCCGGGTCGCAAAACAAGTCCGTCCTCTTGCGTTCGCCTGCGAGCCGAAGCCGCCGGTGCAAAGAAGAAGCTGGCTCGTCGCCCGCTTGAATTCCGGTCTCATAGCGTCGCCTTTGAGAACGATCACTCTTCCTTCGATGCAGTCGAAGTCGGAAACGGGAGAGCAATCCCTCGCGGTCAGCTCGGGATTGTCTCCGACAGCACGTGCGATCTCTTCCGATTCCTTTTGAACCTCCTCCGCTTTTTCAGCGATCTTCTCACCGTAACAGGTTGAAATGTCGGCAAAGCTGTCGCTCGCCATACAGTCGGTCAGCATTTCGACAATACCGTTGCTCTCTATGAGACCGCAGAGGTAAACCTCGTCCGGAGGAGCGCCGCGGTTTTCGCACAGCGCGATCTCAAACTTTCCGATCCGGAAGCTGTCCTTTACCTCATATCCTCCGATAATTCTTTCCGCCATACTTTTCTCACTCCTTGTCTTCGCTCTTGTTCTTTTTTCTCTTTTTCAGAAATATATAGCCGAAAACGATGAATCCGATAAGGATCAGTGAAAGCGCTATCTTCATTTTTACTTCTTTACCTCCTTCCGGCGTACCAGTCGTCGTATGCGTTTCCGCAAATATTTATCGCGCCGGGAACGATCTCAAGTTTGATCATCCCCGAAGGCGTCCAGCAATCCGATTGAACGATCTTGACCGTGTATTTCCCGTCAGGATACCACAGCGGAGTGAAGTGTACTTTCCCGTATGAGTGAAGTTCCGGCAGCTCAAAATACGTGTACGCTTCTCCGGAGACTTTGTTCAGCGTTATCGATTTGCCGTCGGCGAAAACATAGTTATACTCCGGGAGCAGGACGTACGCATACTGAGGAAGCGTATACGAATTGTTTGCGGCGATCGTTCCGTTATATGAGGTGTTTATATGAATTCTTGAATTAAGCGAAATACCGTATCCCGACTTCATCGTCCAGACCCCGCCCGTTTTTGAGGCGGTACCTCCCGTTGCGGGTTCGATTTTGTTAGGAGACGATTTTGATAGCGTCACCTTATACGTTTTCTTGACAAATACGCCGTTTTCATATTCATATATCCACCACGACGCGGCAGCGGAAGAGCCTGTCGGCTTCGAGGGGATACTGAATCCGGACGGTGCGCTCTCCTCGTACTGAGTGTCGGGAACGGTGTACTTTGCATACGGCGTCGTTGACCGCTCGTCCGAGATGAGGTTGTAATACTCGCCGTCGAGGTAAATATCCGCGTCGAGTCTCACTTTGCCTCCCTTCAGCCCGGAAGGAACCTTCCACGAGAAATACACGAGATTCCACGATGACACGGGAACAACAGTGTCTTTCGTCAAAGTCTTGAACGGTGTATCCGCCCCCTCCTTGTATATCCTGAGACGAACCTTCAGCCCCTTGTCGGGGGTATATTGAGTCCACGTGTAATTCGAAATCTTGAAAGAAGAGATAACGGTTGTCTTCTCACGATAGTCGGCGTTCGGAGCGATCGAAGTCAGAGAAAGAGGGAGTCTCGTCCTGCCGGACAGAGTCTTCGTATTGTTCGTTCCGTTCGTCTCATATTTCGTATCTCCCTTTGCAACCGTGTCGAGGT
This sequence comes from Clostridiales bacterium, assembly GCA_017428545.1. Classification (GTDB taxonomy): domain Bacteria; phylum Bacillota; class Clostridia; order Saccharofermentanales; family Saccharofermentanaceae; genus Scatonaster. The sequence continues at coordinate 10,129 of JAFRQR010000003.1, read as the reverse complement.
ACACGCCTCCCCATACGGAAAAGGTCCGCGCGTCGGGAACGGTGAGCTCCGCTCCCTCGACTTCAATCGTTCCCCTCGCGGGAATGGCGTAAACTCCGGAGATCTGAGATCCGTCGTCGTTGTAGCCCTTCACGTAGACTTTGCAGTCGGTGTTATTTTTATAGAAGTAACGGACGGTAACCTTCCCGTTCACTTCGAGATCCGTCGGGTCGGCGTAGTTCCCGTCCTCATCCACGAGCTTTATATCCGCCAACTCGACGTCTGACTTGACGACGGGAAGATAATACGTGCTGCTCTCCGTCGTGTTCGCCGTATCGGTCGCCCACGCCGTAGTCATTGTGAACCTTAGCTTGTACGAGTTCGTATCTTCCTTTGCGGGAAGAGGAATCGTGTAATTACCGATACTGCTGTTTTTTGTATACGACTTCGTTTTACTCAACTTAACGCTGTTTTGAGAGACGTCCTCTCCGCTCGTCGTCTTGGTGTAGATATGGGCCCATGAGGAACCGTTCCATCGGTCCGCGGTCGCTCTCACGTTATTTGACGATTCCCAGGTCGTTGTCGCCCCGTATTTATATTGAAACCTGACCTTCTGCCCGAAATACAGTTTTCCGCCCGATCCCGCGGAGCCGCTGTACGCCTGATTTTCGGTCTCCTCGTTCAAAGCGGACACTTTTTCGCGCGTTACGACCGGCTTGACGGGGATGTAGAACGTTTTCTCAACGCCCATTTTAATCAGAGTTCCGTCCGCCTTGATCCAGTCAACACGCGCTTTGACGGTAAACGAGGTCTTTGATGCCGATACGGTGTTCGTCTTCGCCGTAATATTGAACCATTCAAGAGAATCCGAATATCCGATCCTCTCATCGACCTGCACTCCGTCGACCCACACGGTCTGTTTGACCGCCGTGTTTTCGGTCTCTTTCCCGAACCGTACGCAGTAAAAGATTTTATCGCCGTACGAGGGATACCCCTTCACGTACGTCCAGTTTGCAAAACTGTTTCCCGTACTCGTTCCGTAATGAAACGTCTTGTCGTTTACGACGCCCTTGTACGCTCTGCACTCGATCACCGAAAGAGTCGGAGAAAAGTCGCTTCTCGTCTCGGTGTACGCGATACCCGCTCCGTACCCTTTGTTGATGAGGTTGTAGAAAGACTGCCTGCTCGCCGCGGCGCTGACGCCTGCCCACAGGCCCTGACCGTTCGGAGTAAACAAAGCGTTCGGGAAATGCCTGTTCGTGTACTCGGAGATAAATCCCCAGCTCTCGGAGGTATACGACTCGCCCCCGTCACTGCTCGCTCCGAGGATATATTTGCCGTACACGGCTATCTCTGTTACCGTCAGCGCGTGGAAAATGCTTTCGAGTCTCACGCTCCAGATCGGCTCGACGATTATCTTGTCGCCGTTTTTCAGATTGGAGAGCGAACCGACTCCCAAAGTCGAAAGGATTCGGTTGAGATTCGTCACGTTGTTCTGCCACGTTTCCATACCGGACGGCATCGGAAGCGGAGTGGCGAAATTCATCGCCGACTCACGGTAGCAGTTCACGCTTGTCAGCACGGTACTGAACCCGCCGTTCTGGTTGCCTATCAACTGTTTCTTGTTGTATTTCTGAGAGAACTTATATACTCCGTCATAATCGAAATTGCCGAAATCGGTGTTCAGAAAAACGTCTATGACTTTCGTCACCTTGTTCGCTCCGCTTTTGTCGACCGCGCTGAACCGATAACCGACGAGATCTCTGTCGTCGGTGTACCGGATCGCATATCCTTTCGGACCCGCGGGAGATCCGCCTCCGCCTCCTCCCGTCGAGCTTCCGTCCCACGAGAGAGAGAAAGCGGGGACCGCGAAAACGGCGACGGCGGCAAAACAGGCGAGAAACGCCGACAGTATCTTCTTGACCGGTTTTCTCATATTCTTCCTTTCCGGGTAAAAAAGAAGACCCGGCAGTTGAATGCCGGATCTTCCGCAAACCCTTGTGTATTCTTTATCCGCACGTGTGACACGTCCACGCTTCTACCTGCTCTCCGCATATCGGGCACTTGCACCCCGTTACGAACTGTACGCACGTGCCGTTCGATCCGTCGCCGCACTCTCTGCCGCAGACCTGACAAAAACACGCGGGGTCTTTTGTCACGTCGTATTCCGGGCAGAGGCGGGGAGTATAGCAGGTGTTGCCCCACTCGTCCACGGCGTAAAAGCTCGGACAGATATGTCTTCCGCAGTACGGGCAGCCCTCAGTCTCGAGATTAAGTACGTAGGCGTGCGTCTCCGGTCCCTCACAGTGGTGACCGGGCGATCCGCAGTCATATACCGCCTGCGTCTCTCCTATGACGACCCCGCCGCCGTCTCCGTCGTCGGGAGGCGTCTGTTCGACTATCGGAGACGCCGCGTCCCCGGCGCTCTTTCCGGCGTCGGGATCAGGTTGAGCGGGTTCCGGTTCGTCCTCGTCGGGAATCGTCAGAACGGACCCGTCATCCGGCTGTACGTCGGGCTCTGTTTCCGTCTCATCAACGGTTTCATCCTCGACAACGGATGCGACGGCGATCTCCGTTTCGGGGCCGTCGATTATGACGCCGACGTCCGAAGAAGCGATTTCTTTTTCAGGCGCGTCGGCGGTCCTGCCGCCAGTGAGAGAGGCGATACACAAAGCTGAGACGAGTATTACCGTCGCTGTCGCGCACACGATAATCATCAGTGTTTTCTTCTTCATATTCATCCCTCCTCAAAACTTCTCATTGAGATCGACGTTTACTTTGACCGGTATCTTTGCCGTCCCGATCTTGACCTGATCGAAATATATCGGGACGTACAGGTCAAAGCTGACCGTCAGCTTCAGTTTACCGGTCTCGGAAAAGCCGACGCTCGGTTTGGATATATAGTATTCGGCTGTTCCGTTCTCGTCTTTATGATAGTAGTAATTCCCGCTCTTTTCGAACGTGCAAAACGAGGAAAGATCGGAGATATATTCGTCCGGGTCGATCGAGTCGGCGTCGTTGTTTCCCTGCTTTATCGAGTTGTAGATCTTTATCGAATTCTTCATCAGTAAGTTTTCGAGCACGGTTTTGGAATTCTTCTCAACAACCCGGACGACGTTTACCGCGCTCGCAAAAGTGATGAAGATCGAAAGGAGCATACAGATCACGAGCACCAGAACGCAGATCCATATATATCCTTCTCCACGCTTGTTTTTTATCATCCGGTCACCTACTTCCAGTATTTTTGTGAAAGACCGCTTCGGGTAACTGTCAGCGTAACGGGTATCTCAAACACGCCGAGTCCCTTTACGGTCGTTTCGACCGAAACCGTGACGCTCATCGTATGACCGAGCTGAACGCGCCGGTACGTCGAGTTGAAAAATTCGTCTGCGCCGCATACAACGTCGTACTCGTAATACTCTTCTTTCAGTTCGTCGTTCCTGTCGCTGAAATCCTCTCCGAAGCAACCCGAGTACGTCGCCGCCTCGAGAAGTTCGTCCGCTATCTGATCCATTTCTATCCTCAGCGTGATGAAGCTGAAAATGTTAATGGCGATAACGATGACCATAACGAAAACGATCACTCCGACGCATACGTCAACGTAGCCTTCGCCCTTTTTTCTTTTCAGACAGTTTTTAATCACATCGGCACCCTCCTTATCCGAACAGTACGCCGATACTGTCCATGATCTGTTCGAGGATAACGACGACGTAAATCAGCATAAAGCAGAACAGGAGGCACATCGAGAGCCGTTTGACCTTCTTCGGAACCTTCTGAGCGCGGAGTCTCAACTGCTGACGGGCGGTATCGTTGAACTTCAGGGCGAGAGACGCCCAATACATACGGTTGTCGTCGCCGCGCAGGATTCCGATCAGACCTCTGCAAACGTCGCTCATCATAGAGGAACCGACGCGGCTCTCCAGACGTATGATCGCATCCTCGTAGTTTCCCGACTTCATATCCGCCACCGTTATATTCAGCTCGTGCTTCATTTCCGGTCCCGCGTTCTGCGCGTAACTGTCGAGCATATACAGAACGTCGCGGTTGTGTGCAAGCGTCTTCTCTATGTTGGACACGAGGCGCGGGAGCTCGTATTCGATCCTCTCGCGCTTTGCCTTGATACGCTTGCTCACGCCCTTCATCTCAAAACGGTACAGGAAGAAAGCGAGAAACAGAATTACGGGAGAAAGAAGAGGAAAGATAAACGCCACGGGAACAGCAAAGATTCCGATGATCCCCGCTTTGACGATCGCGTTAGCTTTGAACATCTCGGGGGTGACGTTCATCTGCGCCGTTTTCAGATCGGATTCAAGCTGAACTCTCTTGAAGTCGTTGATCCTTATCCGCTTTGACAGCCATGCGGCGAGACCGGAGAGCCAAACGTCGAGACCCGATTTTTTATCCTTCTGCTTTTTCGACAGACTCTCGACTGCCTTCGAAGTTTTGTAATACGGAATCCTCCAAAAGTCGACCAACACGTAAAACAGGCCGACGCCGCAGAGAATACCGACGATCGCTTGTATCATTTTGGTCTCGCCTCCTATCTCTTATATTCGATTGGTTTCGTAAACTTCTTCATAAAGAGCGCGGTGATCAGGATCACGAGACCGCAGATCCCGCAGACCGCCTTGCCGGGCGTGGAGAAAAGAAGAGTATGGAACCAATCCTTGTTCAGAAGGTACAGGAGCGGAACGTTACCCACGACGAGCGCGACCATCATCCAGTATTCGTTCCGGGCGGAGGCGAGCATCGTCGAGAGCTCGCTGTTCACGATCCTCACGTCCGCGAGTTTTTGAACCACGGGCTGAAGAGTATCCTTCAGGGTTCGGTCATCCTGACAGAGAATGAGAGTATCTACCCACTCTCTGAAAATATCGTTGTCGACCTTTTCGCGCAAACTGTAAAGCGCGTGCTTTATATTCGACGTCACGGCGGTCGCCTCTCCCTCGAAAGCCATAAAGACCTCCTGAAGCGGCGGCTTTATATACCGTATGTTTTCCCTCACCGCCTGCACGATATCGTCGCACCGCTCGTATGAAGTCGTAACGATAGAAAGCGTCGTCTCAAGCTCCGCCTTCGTCTGCTTTTCGTAATATGACAGCGTGTTCGTGATATACAAAAACGGGATCAGCGCAAACGTGACGGAGAGGACGGGCATAAGGAAGACGTTTCCGATGAGGACGGCGACGATCACGCCGAGAGCGAACAGAACGATCGAAGCGCAGATCACGACGGTGAACTGCTTTCTTTTGCCTGTTGATACGAGCGCCCCTTTGATATTCATCAGGATCCGGTACAGCCGGTGTTTCTTTCTGTTGCCGCGGACGTTTTTCGCCTTGTCCCTCATCGTATCGTTCGGCGTCATCAGCTTCATCATATCGTCGGCTATCTGCTCCGGCGTCAGACCGAAAAAGATCGCTATGGAGATGATGAGCAGGACAGACGCGATAACACTCAGGATCATTTCGTCCCACCTTCTTTCTTACCTCTTCCGGAAGCCTTCGGCTTCAGGAATCTGACGAGCAGATCCTCGGGGACGCCGAACTGCATCAGCTTCCCTTTCAGATGGTCGCTCATATATTCCGGCTGCTCGAATCTTCCTTCGATTTTGTACTTGCCGTTCACGAGCACGTTTTTCGTGATCTTGTAGCGGAACAGAGTATGATACTCGCGCTCTCCGTTCGGGAGGATCACACACTCGGAGATATCCATAATCTTACGGGAGTTATCCTCGAGCTTGTGAGCGTATACCACGATCGGGAACGCCTGCCCCGCCTGCATCAGCGAGGTCCCGAAGTTGATCGGGAATCTCTTCTGACAGAGAAGGGCGAGTCTCGTATGAGCGGCGTCCGCGGCGGACGCGTGAACGGTGGAAACGACCGTGTGACCGGTAAGACTCGCCTCGACCGCGGAATACGCCTCGGTATCGCGCATCTCTCCGACGACGACTATATCGGGGTCGAAACGGAGGGACGCCACAACGAGGTCCTCCTGCGTAATATCATACGCCGGATTGTCAGAAGGGCGGGAGAGCGTGTGGACCACGTTGTTCACCACTTTTCCTCTCCTGAAGCTGACGAGCGACAGTTCGCGGGAACCGGATTCAATCGTAAAGATACGCTTGTTGCTCGGCACGGAAGTGAGGAGAGCGTTCAGCAGAGTCGTTTTACCGGAGCTCGTCGCGCCCGCTACAACGAATGATACGCCGTAGCGAAGGCACATACATAGAAAGTCGATCATCTGCTCCGTCCCCGTTCCGCCGTTTATGATCTGCGCGCGCGTCACCTTTGAAGGGTGAAGCAGACGGATAGAAACGCTGATACCTCGGTCAGCGTCAACGATAGGTTCTTTCAGCGCGGTGATTCGCGTATTTCCCGGAAGATGGCCCTGCGCCATAGGCGTCGCGTTGTCGATTATCATGCCGGAATGGTGAAGCAGCCGTTTCACAATATCCACGGCGTGCTGCGGTGAGAAGAAATGCTCGGGGAGTTTCTTCATTTTGCCGTTGCAGTACGTGATGCAGATATCGTCCCATCCGTTGATGTTTATTTCCTCGATGGCATCCCTTCCGAGATACGGCGTAAGTATCGAATACTCGGCCATTTCGGAATACAACCGCTTTGAGACCTGATCTCTCGTAAAACCCTCGACCGTATATCCCGTATCGTTCAGATACTTGTCGATATATGACCGGAGCTGACCGAGCTTCTTTCTGTCCGACAATGCGGCGGCGTAATTCTGCGAGATATATTCCTGAACCATCTGAAGCAGTGAGACGAAAGAAACGATTCTCTCCACTTACATCACCGCCCTCGCCAGTCTTTCGATCTCGCTCCTGTATTTTCCGGCTCCGATTCTCTCCGAGAGCGTGCCTGTAATCATCTGCTGTTTCAGGTTTCTCTCATACGGCAGTTTGAAATCCATACCGTGAAAATGCGTTTCCGTCTCGTAGATCGGGACGTACACGTCGTTATCCATTACGTTCAGGACCTTCAGTTTTTTGTCCTCTATCAGGAGAAACTGATTGACGCAGGAGGCGTAATACGCGATACACTTCATATCCGGGGAGAACATCTGAACAGCGACGTCGCAGTCCCGCTTTGCTATGGAAGACACGATATCGTCGGGATCGCACGTGCAGTCGACTATCACGTACTCGGCGCAGTCCTTCAGAACGGTGATAAGCTGCAAAACCTTATCCTCCGTGGGACGCGGATAGGAATACCTGTTTTCTCCGAGTTTGAACCCGAGGAACCCGAAGTTCTGCATCGTTTTGACGTTTACTGTCTGCTTCATAACGTCCTCTTTGTAGATGTCCGTTTTGTCGAGAACAACTCCGAAAGAATACAGCTCCGAGTCTTTTCCGTTCGGGAAGAGATACGCCATACAGGGAACGTTCAGGTCAGGAGACAGAAAGATGACCGAGGTCTTTTTGATCCCGTAAATCCCCTGAGCCATTTTCAGCGCGGCAGTCGTTTTCCCGCATCCGGGAGAACCGCAGACGGCGATCATCTTACCCATTGCTGATCTCCCCCTCCACGTCGTAGTAGTCGGCGTTTCCGTTTATGATATCGTTTGCTCTTTCGACAATATCCTCCCCGCGCTCGCCCGTCTTTTCACCCTCGTCGGTCTCCTCTTCGGTCCCGCGGTCGGGATCGAGGAAATACTCGTCCTGTCTGTCGAGGAACTTCTTCACGTTTTCAGCCGTCCCGCGATACACGAGTGCGACCGTCATCGTACTGTCTTCCTCGTATTTGGCGAGAAGCTTCGCCTGTTCGACGTTGGCGAGAAGAGTGACCGTACTCGGGATCTCATAACTCCCGTCCTCGTTTTTGACGATCGACTCCTGATCTATTCCTCCCGAGGTCGTCGTCGTAATGACCTTCATATATTTGAGCGCGCCGGGGATAGAGACTTTGCCGGAGTCGTTATCCGTGACGATGATCGAGATAACGTCGCCGTTTTCAAGCTTACCGGAAAGACCCGCGGCGAAGGTGTCGATAGTCACGCTGACTGCAACTTTCGATCCGTCGAGAGAAGCGAAAACGTCGCTTGCCGTATTCGGTTCGCCGGTAAGCTTGGCGGCGGTGAGGTAATCCCCCGCAAAAAGAGCGGTCGAAGAATACTTCCCGATTATTTCCTCCGGATCGCTCAGTACGCCCTCGGGAACGGAATCAGTTTTTACGGGGACGACTTCAAGATGATCCGCCGTAATGCGAACGCCCTGCTTTACGTCCTCCGAGAGACGAATGACCTCGCTCGTATCAGAGGACAGTCTGTTGACTATCGGCGCAATGAGAAAGGTAACGGCTATCGCCGCGACCATACAGATCACGCCGATGACTGTTCTGTTTTTCATAATCGTTTCCTCCTATATCGTAAAAAAATATGCCGCCGTATATCCGGCGGCAAGATACGGGATCATGGGAAATCCCTTCTTTTTGTCTTTTTTGAAGACGTTGACGGCGACTGCCAGTATCATAGCGGCGATCAGTCCGAGAACACCCCGGCTGAGTCCCATCAAAAACGAGCAAGCCGCCGCGGCTTTGACGTCCGCTCCACCCACAAACGACCGGGTAACGATCATCGTGAAGAGCATCAGACCTCCGGTAAACAACGCTGAAAAAAGCATATTCGGAAGTGACGACAGATCTGTTCCGATGAAAGCTGCAATCAAGATCATAACGTGCAGATAATCGTCACACTCCCGTTCCTTAATATCCGCATAGGAGGAGAACGTGAGGATGAGAGACAACAGAATTCCCTTGACCGTGATTGCAGAACATCCAAAAAAACAGATCAGAGCCGCCGTGACAAGCGCGGTGATACACGCAAAGCAGAGCGCCGTTTTCTTTTTGTTCCCCGAATACCTTCCGGACGCATAGCGGGCGACAAGGAGCGCGGCGATCACCGCGGAAACGATGATCAGGGAGGCGCAGAGTATATATCCGAACGCCTCCGCCGGATCGACAGAAGCGAAGTCCGGGAAGCGGGGAATGCGGGGTCGGATCATCATTGAAGTCATATATCACACCTTACTTCTTTTTCCTTTTCAGAACGAAGAATGCGGCGAGGCATCCCGCGGCGATAACGCCGCAGACAATTATCGGGACGACGCTCGCGACCTTACACTCCGCGTAGAGTTCCGTTTCCTTACTCATATCGGAAAGATCGAAAGTGACCTTCTTTCCCTCGACCGTCCCGTTCATATACGTCCTTATACTCGCGGGCATCTCGACGGTTATGCCGATCCTGAAAATATCGCTCACGTGATATCCCTGAATCTGTCCTCCGATTTTGTTCACGACGGCGTGGAAGATATATTTCGAGCCGTCTTTTTCGACAGACACGGACTTGAAGATACGTCCGTCCTCATTCGTTTCGTCCTCTTCCTCTTCGGGATCGGTAAGGATCAGGTCGTCCGAAAGGCCGTCGACGTTGACCGGTTCGTCGACCGATTCCTCAGTCTGTTCCGTATCGCCCGCCGCGTCCCCGAGATCGCCGACGTCGTAGGTCATCTCGGAAAGAGCTTTTTCGATCTCCTCGAACGAGCTGTACTCTTTGACCTCGGTGCAGGCGATATACGTTTTGCCGTCGATCTCGACCTCTTCGGTTTCCTTACCGTCAAAGGGATTGCGACCGCTCATCAGTTCCTCGACGAGATCTTTCCTCACACCTATCGTGGTAGAGACGCTTCCGGTCCCGTCCTTGTTCAGCTTTACGCTGAGATCCTCATACGCGCATCCCGTGAGAAAAAGCGCCGGCGTTAAGGCGGCGAGCAAAATGGCAATGATCTTTTTCATTCAAACCTCCTTGTGCGGTGACAGGGCGACGCCGTAAAGCGCCGCCCCGCCCTTCCTTTTGCGTTCTTTTCGGTCAGGATCAATGACCGTTATAGTTGAAAAGTCCCTGAACCTTGCTCGTCACAGTCGGCATGATCGTGCTGTTGAACAGCGCGTACAGACCGGCGAGCAGGAGAGCGCCGATAACGACAGCGATCAGGATCTTAACGCCGGAGTCTACGTAACCCTCGGCTCTCTTGTTCTCGATGACGCTCTTTGCCTTGAATACGGCGGCGTTAGCCTTATCCTTGATTTTGTTGAACAGTTTTCTCATTGTTTTTTCCCTCTTTCTTTTTTTCTTTTTTTGT
>JAFRQR010000035.1 GCA_017428545.1 Clostridiales bacterium | reverse complement strand
TTTTCCGCTACCGCTTGCACCACTAATAAGAAAATGTGGATAATCTCTCAAACTGACTATATGCTTTTTATCAAAATACAAAGATAACAAATCTATTGATTTTATCTTGCACACATAATCAGAAAGTGAATACTGCTCAGGTTTGTAGTTTTTCATATCTTCGTAGACAATAACAACTTCGGCATTATTATGAGAAATATAATAGTCTTCAACAATATATCTTTCAGGCAGAGCAGTAGAAAACGAATCAAGGTATCTTTCTATAATTGCTCGGATTCTAAGATTTTTCAGACTGATTTTGATTATGCCTTTTTTGATTCTGATTCTCGGTAGTTCAACAAAGACTTTATTTTCATGCTTTATATAAGCACCAACCGATATGAGATTATTCTCTATATTTGAAAGCAACTGTCGATTGCTAATATAGTTTTGGATTCCTCTATTTTTTAATATGTTTATTATGTTTACTGTAACTATGATTATGACTTCTGTTATGATCGCATATCTGCATATATCATTTAAAAGCTTTATATGAAACAGATATTTGTTTGCTATGGGCGCACTCAGAAATATAAGTACACCCACAACCAACATAGCTATAAAATAATTACAGTAATACTTACGTTTACTGATTATCATTCGACCACCTCAATAATTGCTTCGACACTAAGGTTACTTGCATAATCTCCCCATACAGAGCATTTACCGATATTTTTGAAAATGATTTTGTCTCTCACATGATATTTATCAACATCATCTTCATTGGTATCTTTGATAAGATGAACCTTGAATTTTTCAAATATGTTGCTGACAGAATCATCTCCATAATCGGTATTGTCTTCGGTGATAATTACATCAAGGCTGACACAACCTTTCTTGTCATTCCATTTGATAGACTGAATCATGAAATGTTTGTCTTTAGCAAATGCTCCGAAATTGAATGATTGGAATTGTGTTAATTTTTTCATAGCTATTGTTCTCCTTTGTTTATAATCAGCGGACATACTACCGCTTGTTATAATTAAATAGCTCTTCGTTGCAATAAAAAGAGACCGATATTTCACGGTCTCAATTACTACATCAGGACTTCTGGGTTAAATTGTTCTTGTGTACCACGAGGTGTACCATTTTTCTGTGAATTATAAGGATTTATATGAAGATATATCGTAGTCACAATTCATCGGAAAGCCTTTAACATCAATACTTAGCGACATTTATCCAAATATATGAAAATACATGGATTTGGCTCATTTTAAACTGTTCATTTTCTATACTAGTATAACATCTGTTTTAACGATCCTAAAACCTTCATTCATATACAGTTGAACAGCCCTCCGATTCCATTCTGCAACATGTAATATCAATTCATCGTACCCTAATGATGCTATGTGATCCATAGCCCATATTAAGAGTTGTTTTCCATATCCCTTTTGACGGTATGCTCCTACAACGAAGAGATCATCGATCTCATTTCCGTAAGAGGCTACAGAACCGATCAGCACTTCATCTTCAACAAGAAGATATATATCAGAGGACTTATCCAGTATCTTATTAGTGTCATGATACCAGTCATATGGTTTGATATTCAGCGCCTCTCTCATCGGGCGGAAAGCCGCATTATAACCGATCTTGTATTGCTCCAAATACCGTTTGTCGAAAGGAATACAATGTATCCGGGAAGAAGGAATATCCATGCTGGAACGCTTCATCTCATTAACACTAAAACTCATAATGTTTTATCCCGATCCTGCAATCCGTGTAAGATCCTTCGAACTTCCATTATCCTCTTGTTCCTTCCGTTAGGAATAACAACATAGTAAATGACATAGTTCTTTACATAGATCCTGTAATACGGATTCTCACGCTTGTTTCTCGAATGATAAGGTTCAAAAGATTCTGCATCAGGAAGCCGAGCAAGAATAGCATTTTCAACATCATTCAGTAATTCATTGGCAGCTTGAACATTCTTAAGAACATGCGAAATGTACATCGCATGCTCTTCAAGATCACTGTAAAACGTTGGCAGATACTGAAGTGTATATTCTACTTTAGCCATTTAACTGACTCCGCAATTTGCCAAACACGTCCTCGTGAGTCATTCTCTCGCTGTTGTTTCTTGCAAATTCATCAGCTTCGTCCAATGCCTGTTCAACATTTTGTGTCAGTCTGGAATAAGCATCAATGCTCATAACGACCATAGAACCATATCCGTTCTTAGTAAGAAAAACAGGTTCTCCATCGCTTACGGTTTTCTCAATATCAGTAAACTTATTCCTTAAATCTGAAACGGGTCGTATATTTATCATGATCGAATCCGCCTTATCATTTGGTTATCATGATTATATCATAATTATGATACAGAAAACACAAGCTATTGATTTATAAAACTTCCAATTTTATGTTCCAATACAGATGTCAAGAATATCGGTCACATCCTTTATCTGATATGTAGCAAACCCATATATGTCAGCTTCATTTTGTCGATTAATCCATGCCGCCTTGAGTCCGGCATTGTAAGCACCGATGATATCTGTTTTATAAGTATCTCCCACAAACAAAATCTCATCTTTGGTGCCTCCCGGATACTTTTTAAGTATTTCCCCTATCGCTGATTCAAAAAAATCCGAGCATGGCTTGACCCTGCCAAAATCTGCACTGGACCAAACTTTGTCGAAATATTTGCCAATGCCGTGATTGTCAAGCAATATCTGAAGTGCACCGGCTCTGAAACCGCTATTTGATAGTACATACATTGGCATTTGTTTTTTTGAAAATACATCGAGCATATCAGCTAGGCCGTCATAAACTCTCACTGTATTACATCTACTAAGAAACAAGGCTTCCTCTTCAACGCTCATGGGAACAATGTCACCGCCATACTTTTTCGCATACATCGGCAACTCATCTTTTACAAAAGGAAATTCAAAACCTTGTTTATGAAGATCCTGCATATGTACGAATAACTCTTCTCCATAAGCCTTGATCTCATCAAAAGAACATTTATCCTTATAGTACTCTTCCCAAAAGGGTTTTAACCCTAGATTAAAATCAAGCGTCAGATCTTCAAGAAGTGTCTCAAAAAGATCAAATATAACTATCATTTATTCTCCCTGCAAACCTAATAGGCGATTATCCTGATTATTAGCCAGACTAATCCACTTTGCTGCTTACTTACCCAATTCAAGCAGCACGTGCTGATGGGTGCTGGCATCGCCCTTCTTCACATATTTAATATCTTCGCCACCACCCAGAACAAGTGCAGGGACAAAGAAAAACGCTTCGTTGTGCTTAAGACTTCCTAACTTTTCGACAGCCCGGTCAAAAAGGCTCTTCCTCAATACTTTCTCTTTTATCTCAGGATCTAAGATATATCCTCCGAAGAACCCCTCATACGAATAGGCGCACACATCTATCCTTCGGTAATGGATATCCAGCAAAGAAACATCATTCTCGCCCTCTTCGAGTTTCCTGTAGTAAAAGATTTCGCCAAACGCGGAGACCATGATTGGAATCTTGTGGAAGTCCTGACCGCCGAGCCAAGAATACAGGCTGTCCATGTAGTCTCTCGGATCAACCACCTTTATCAGGCCATCACCATAGTCCCCAAAACCATACTCATTCCATAGATACACGATTTCCGGCGGAAGCATCTGATTCGCAAACTCGAGCAATGTCTCATCAGGCTTTGCGAGCTCCTTACCTGGAGCATATGCTTTGACAAAATTGGTGATCAAGGTCTCGTTCATATATGTCCTCCGAATCTGTTTTCTCACCCGCTGTATTTAATACTGCTGATTTTCTCGACTAAGGGATCACTCCCTCAGACAAGATAATTATATCATCCGGGTTAAGTTCTCTTGATAACTTTTTGAGCTGCAGAACCAGTAATTAATCACAGACACACCCTGACACAAAAATAGTGAGGTGCCATATTATGTTGACATTTTGTTGACGAAGAAAAATGAAGTCCCCTGTTTTCAGGGGACTTCAGCGTTTTTTCATTATTCGAGTTCGATTCCGGCGTGCATATATTGTGTTTCATCACGTACAAAAGCACCGTATCTTGTGGTTTTATTCTCCATATTCTACCCTTTCCAGTACTTTTTCGGACTTTTTGTTGACATTTTGTTGGCGAAGAAACATTTAACAAATCATAGTTTCTCCAGTTGATGGAAACAGTTCCGAAGCACTTCCGACTTCTCCCAGGAAACGCTTTTTATCTGCTCATCCATAAGACTAAATACCTTCTCAGGATATTGAACGGCCCATGTAACCCCCAAGTGTGCCTTCAGCTTCATTCTGTTGTTTGGAATATAGCGAGAAGCGCTCTTATGCATCCTATCAACAAAATCACCTGCACTTTTGACTATTGCGGCATCATAGGGATCTTCTGAGATAACTTCAAGCATAAGTGTCTCCAGGGCGCCCTGTTGATCCGCAGGAATAGCTATAAGTAGTGATGAGACAGTCATCTGAATATCAAATGCATTAACATAGCGGTTATCGATCCAGTGATCATGCTTCATCTTCGTCACGATTGGTATAAACAGGTGCGAGGCTTGCGCTTCGATAGCCTCAGTACTCTTATCGTCACGGTCAAGAATCAAAACAATCTTTGAAAATGCATCCGATTTAATCATCGGTGAGGATATCTTATCCGTGAAAAATGAAGACATATTATCTTTTCCGCCCACACCGCATATTAGAAGTCTGTCGTTTCCTCTTTGGTACCAGTTGATAGTCTGATTAGTTTCACTTGTCTTTATTGCAAGATGTTCCGGCGCTCTCTTGCAGAACTCCCAACCTGACACCTTATTAAGATAATAACTGAGAAAAATGGCATCCGTTCCGCCCTCGCAAAGAATAATGCTATTCATATGCGCACCTCGAATCCGAAGTCTTCGCGGTCCTTATATACTTCGGCACCACTCATTGATCGTGATAACGTCTTGTTGCCCTCTTTTCGAAGAGTGATTACATTTATCTTGTCATCGTTAGTGGAGTTGTCATAATCCTGTGTCTTCAAGATTCCGTCCACAGCTTCCAGACTGTGCGTAGTGATGAAAAGTTGCACGTTATATTGCAGACACGCCTTGGTCACGAACCGGAATATATCATCATAGTACTGCTTATGGATCGATGTCTCTATTTCATCTATGAGCAGTATTCCGCCACGTGCTTTGGCAATCTCGTTAGCAAGAACAAGTGCTCTTTTTACACCATCACCATAAGTTGAAAGGGGCATGTTCCCCAATCTGTCATGTCTGATATAACTAACCATATGAAAACCTATATCACTTGGTAACGTCAGTATATCACTGATTCCTTTGTCGAAGAGTTTAAGCATCATTACGCAAATTTCTTTATATTCCTCATTACGAACGATCTCATTTATTATATCCCCTCTTAAATGCGCAAAAGACCCAACATACCTAATCGGTAAGCCTTGGGACTCGGTATATGAATAATCGGACATCTTAACATACCTGTTGAACTTAACAGGAGTCTGCTTAAACTCTTTTCCGAGATTTGCAAGTATACCGCCTTCGAAGCCGTCAACTTCCATCTCACCTTGAAGGATGCTCTGCGTCTTGTTCTTTCTGCTCCCTTGTTCCTGAACAGGATCGTAAAACATTTTCTTGTTTTCGCCGTGAAATCTATATGAAAACTCTTTACCATTATATATTCCACTCAACTCTATCTTCCTGATCTGCGATTCCTGCGGGAACATACACATCACATTCTCATAAATTGAATTAGAATACTCCATAGCAAACTGATAATCTCTTTGCCGTGCTATCTGAAGCACATTGATAAGCCCCGATTTATAGAATCGCAAAAATTCAACAGCTTCCAGAACCGAAGTCTTTCCACAGTTGTTATTACCAACGATCAGGTTGATTGGACATAACTGTTCCAGGTATAAATCGTTTATCCCTCTAAAGCTGTCTATATATAGTTTTTCTAAACCTGCCATAACTATCTCCTTAATCTGCCAGATCAACAACAAGTCGCTTGCCCAAAGCATCGGCAATCTTCTTTAATGTCGCAATCGTCGGTCTGTTGCTTCCGCTCTCTATATTGCTAATATTGGACTGAGTAAGACCAGATAATTCCGCGAGTTCTTTCTGCGTTAAACGTGCCTCTTCGCGAGCCTTAACGATCTGCTCTCTAATCTCTTCGAAAACATCATAATCTGGCCTTTTTTGTGTGTTCTCTTGTTCGGAGAAGGACACCTTTTTCAGTGCACCATCCAGATATTTTTGAAAATTATCCATAAATCCACCATCCTTGACTCGATTATATATCATTATATATCATTTTGCAAGAATATATTGAATTCTATATATTGCAGTAGAAATATACCTACTTAAATATTTCGCATAAATTTACTGGAGAATATACATTCAACAAGTCCATTCTCACTTCAACCATTCTTGTTCTGTTTTGCAATCCACGACCCAACCTTTTTGAACACAATTCTCTTTATGACGCCATCTTCGGCTAGCTCTTCTTGTGTTGCAGATGGGTTCTCACGCAGTAATAGCTATAGATATTCTCAATTCGACAGTGTTCCTGCATCATTTTGCGCTCTAAAGCATAAAAAATAAAAACAGCATAAAGCTTTCAAACACCCTATGCTGTTTTTTACTGGTTACGCTATTATATAAACTTTCTCATACTTTTCATTACATGTTTTTCAACATATATATTATGAGTACTTTTATCCTCTTTCATCCTGTAGAAGTGATACGCGATTATTGATAATTGTAATTACATCATCCAAACTCTTTTGTCCGTAAAAGTATGCCTGTATTTCTTCGTTAATTATATTGATTGCTGTGTAGTCATTGATGAAATATCTTGAGCAACTATCAATCGCACGGATATAACTCTCCTCAATCGATTTATCCATATCGGTTTTCTCGAATGCAGTTCGGCAAACCGGGATATACATATCCTGCGTTTGCACATCTTCATCAAGCATCGTACGAATAAGTTCCCAAGCACCCTCCTGGCATGATGAACATCCGGTAATCGCTGCACAAGATACTAACCGCATATACGGGCCTCGCTCGTCAGGGGATGGAATACCGATCAATACCTTTCCATTAACAGCTGTTCCATTCCTTTTATCAAACGAATATCCATAAATATTGGCAATTGGAGAAACCGATCCGCTTTCTATGTTAATCTTTTCGGGAATATTCGTCTGGACATATTGTGCAATTTCTCGAAAAGCACTGTTATCAAAATCGTATTTCCCGTCCTCTCCGATAAACAAGTCAAAACTGTTTCCAAGAAGATAATTGAAGTAAGTCGTTCTATCCGCCAAACTAAAGAGCGGATCATTCCCATTATATATGGTTTGTACAAACGACTGATAATCAGTTATCTTTACGCCTTTTCGATTCTCCGCTATTTCTTCTGTCAGAAGAAATCCGGACAGCGAAAACTGAAGAGGAAGGAAGTATTCTTTGCCTTCCAGTTCTGCCATTTCAAAAACATGGAGAAAATACTCGTCCTTGTTCAGCTTCAATTCATCGATCTTTCCCTTTAAGTCGACTAGATATTTAGGACTTTGGATCTCCATATAATCAGATCCGTCCAGTAATACATCTGGTCCCTTTCCGGAAACAATATCGGCCATTAGAGTTGTAGACGCTTCTCCTCGCGCTCGATTGAATTCTCGCGTTGCATCTTCAGTTATATCTATTCTTTGCTCATGAAAGACCATACTGACCATATAATATGGAGCTTTTGTAGAAAACTCGCCAAATACACCGGATTCATCAATAAAAACACTTAAAACGTTTTTCAAGCGATTAACCCCCATAAAAAATATGGCGGGGTATATCCCCGCCGCTTGGTGGGCCAGGGTCTTTCAACCAGCCCAATCAGCTCATGCTGATTCTTACTGTTATTCTAATTAGTAAATGCTGTTTTGTCAATGAAAACACTTCGTTACAACCATTCCAAATCTAAGCCTAATTCCTCTTCCAAATCATTCAAAACATCATCTCCCATGCGAGTTCCTAAATTCAGTGTTTCATCTTGTTTGGAATAACTTCCCTATCGTAGATAATCTTTCCGGCGATTCGTGATAATCCAGAGAGCAAGAATGCGGCCGAGAAACTGTGAAGATATCTATTCCAATAGATATTCAGGGCGATCACGCATGACATCAGAAAGAGAGTTGTGATTTCAGATCGGATGGTCAAAGGTCTTCTCTTAGCGTTCAAAAAAGACTTGTTTGGATGAAGCACCAGCGGAAAAGAGAATAGAAGAATGCTCCCGATTCCGAAAAAGACCCATAGTACGAAGGTCCATTTCCTGAAGAATACGAAACCCAGACCGGCGAGAAGTCCGAGAATCATCGTAAGCAGACATGCCAGATGAGAATTTGCGTGGTATCCACCACCGGTTGACTGGAATGTATAGAACAAAGAAACGATAATGACAGCGGCCCAGAACTGCTGCAGTACGAGCCCGATCAGAAGTAAGACAAACGTGGACCATATCGTGTAGAATGTGATATCAAAGCCATAGAGATAGATATCCCGGTCTTCTTGAGGGATATGCCCTTTTCTGATAAGGTTATCTGTAAGAGATTCAATCATTTTCATGTTCTGTATCTTTAGATGGTTCGGAAACGGATTTATCTTTTGGAGGAATAAGGGCGATGGCGCGGAATTGATCGCCAGCGATGACGATATCGAATTGTCCGCCTGCTTCGCGAGCAATCCCTTCCATAATGGAGATCCCGAGTCCGTGATAGGGCTCTTTCTTCTTACTGAGGAAGGAGACTTGCTTCATCTTTGGAAGAAGACCAAGAAGCGGGTTCTCGCAGAGAATAAGAAGACCGGCCTGATTATATATGAACTCCAGGGAAATATAGCGTGTACCATGACGATCTTTTCGTTCTTCCAAGGCTTCAACAGCATTATCCAGCATGTTGCTGATGAGAGAGCAGAGCAGGTATTCGCTGATGTTCATGCCTCCTGTATAGTGAAGATTCGCGCCATTGAATTCAATCCCGAGATCTAGGATTTTCTGGATCTTGAGTGGGAGAATAGAATCCAGAGCCGGATTGCCGGTACAGTAGGAAGGAGTAGCCTGTTCTTCCAGTTGGCGCAGGTATTCCGGCTGATTTGGGAGTTTTCCTTGCTCAATCAATCTCTTTATATCGCTGACATACGCCTTGATGTCGTGACGCAGCTGCAAGGTGGTTTGGTAATTCTCCTGCAATAATTCCATCTGTTGTTGCTGTTCTTTGATTTGATGGTTCTGGAAAAGAAGTTGCTGTTCGCGGACGGTTTGCCGGGCGATTGTGTGATTGGTAACAATGGTAATAATGCCTATGGAAAGCGAGATTGCGCATCCGATTAGGAGAAAGCGGATGGGAATGTGATATTCGGTGTTGATTTCAAATAGCAAATCAATCAGGAATACGCATAGGAGATTTGCAATCAGAAGAAGATACGATGGGTTCATAGAGAGTTCTTTTCTTGGATAGAACTTCACTATCAAGAAAAGGACTGTCCACATAAGAATATTGGCTGTCAGAGTAAACATGATGCGATGCGAGCCGGAAATCATCAAAGCGTCCATATTCTTCTTGAACAAAGCCGCAAAAAGATAGTATGTTATTCCCGCGATGGAGTTGGCGACGAGAATGGGGATGACGCTCCAGAATATGCGCTGAACCAGCGTTCCTCGAAAGAAAAACACAGCATATAAGATAAGAATCAAGAATATCCATGTATCCCAATCCGGCAAGGGAAATAGCAGATATGAAGAATAAAAAGCGGATAGAAGAAGTGCGCAGCAAATTGACGAGATATGTTCAGGCTTCTTCTTCTTGAGCATAGAAGTCACGAACCACGTATAGAGGAATCCTTGAAATAGGTTCAAAGCAATCTCGTATAGCGTCCAGCCCATTTTCAGATCCCCCTGTGATACTCGACCATCTTGTTAAGAAAGTCATCGCGGTATTTCTTTCCGATGGAGACATTCATCTCGAAGTCCCCAAATCCAAGACAGACCGTGTGAAGACTATATTTCTTTACATGATGTATGTTGATTACGATTCCCCGGTAGCACTGGATGAATTCTTGTGGAAGATGCTTTTCAAGAAGTTCGGAAAAAGAACAGGTCAGCTTTACGGTCTCGGAAGTTCCGTCAGTTAGCGTTATCTTTGCTTCTCGAAAACGCGCGAATGCTTCCAATGAGAGAATCTTGTCGTGTTCAATCAAGAGGTTTTCCTCTGTTCCGTGAAAGAGAGAGACGAAACGCTTGGTTGAAGATTGAGCAGATGCGAGATTTTCGAGCGCGCCCCAGACTTTTTCTTCCCGGACGGGCTTGACCAGATACCGATATGTGGAGATTTCGAAAGCATCTGCCATGTACTCGGCACTGTTCGTCGTGAAGATGATCGCGGAACGGATATTTCGTGCACGGATGTTTTCTGCCAGTCGATACCCGGCATCGTGGGCCTCCGGCGTCACGATATCCAGGAAAAAGACATCGAAATGACATTGATTATCCAATTCGGAGGAAAGCTCACGGATGGTGCTAAATTCACGGATTACAGTTTCCGAATGCTTCCCGTTCCTTATCCAATCATGAATCATGCGGGACAGGCTCTCCCGATCTTTTGGGTTGTCATCAAAGATTGCGATTCTCATATTCACTCTCGAGTCAAGTTGATACACATAGTATAACATGGTCAAAATATCAAAAAAGATGTCATTCGTCGCAGATTTCGTGTCATTGGTCGCAAACGCCTATGAATCTTTTCCTGGCTATGCTAGATTGAAGCCATCAATATTTAAGGAGGGCATGGCCTATGGAAAAGTATGAGAAGATGAAGAAGAACGCTTTGGATAGAGTCCTTGGTTCTATTCGAGCAGGCGCTATCAAGAATGCCGGCATTCCGAGTGCAAAGGGGACGTTTGAAGCGAAGGTGCCAAGTTGCCTTCTTGAGGAAACACGTTTCGTCGAAGAAGAGGCAAACAATCTATCACGTAATTGAGAGGAGTTAACTATGAAAAAACAAAAGATTCTTAGTAAGTTAACTGCATTGGCAACGCTTGTTTCTGTTGTTGGTGCAATGTCGGTGAGTACTTTTGCTTATTCATCCAACCAGTGGAGCATTAACTCAAATCCGCATATTCCATCCATTTACAACAAACTGACGGATTATGCATCAATTCCGTATGTAAGTGCTGGATACAGAGTGAACTGCACTTCTTATACAGGAGAAAGCGGAAGCTATATAAAAGTGACATCGTCATCTGCTGGCGGTATCAATAAGCCGGGTGGTTATGTGCTTATTACTTCCTCCGGCTATACTCAGCCATGGACAATGAATGGTAGCAGTACTACCAATGTGACATTCACATTGACTGCAAGATTCGGCTACATGGTTACTGCTTCAGGAACGATTGAGTCTGTTTGATGAGGTATCGGCATGAGACGAGAATTGGCTTTAGTATGTGCTATTGTATGCTGTTTATCGCTGATCGCTTCCTGTTCTTCTGATGTGAATCAGGAAATCGTGGGGACAGAGCAGTCGAGTTCTGTCGTGTCCGACAAGGCAGATTCAACGGTAAGTTCCCAATCTGAGACAGTACCGATAGTATCGAAATATCCGCGTGTGGGTTTGTCCGGATATTCTTCCGAGTATTCGAAAAGTGTTCAGACGGTATCAGGAACAGAGTATAAGACGATGGATTTTTCTCGGTGCGAGTTTGGAAATGTGCCGGAAACGACAGATGTAGGCATATATAAGGTCAAGGATCTTGATATCACTCCCGAGGAGAGCCTTGCCACGATTGAGGCATGGCTCTCTTCGGAGCATATCGAAAATGTGGACCTTAAAACTGAACTACGGGATGTAAGTAGCCAGTATCCAAGAAATGAGAACATGGATCCTCCATACTTTTACACAGCAGTATTTGATCATTATCCGGATTTCGAAACCGGGAATGGTTTTTTAATCAATACACCGGATTGTCATATTCAAATGGGGGGGTACAATATCTATTCCATGAGCAATGGTGTCATCACCCGTTATGTTAATTCAGGAAAAAGGGCGATTTACGATATCGTTGGTGATTATTCACAAACGGTCATTGAGCAAGGCAACGTAGTGGATTTAAAAGACAAATCGTATCAGCTTCTGAATGGAGAAGTGAAGATCGGTGATGCGGCAGATACGGTTAAGAAGTATTTTGAGAAAGGAACGCCACTTACCGGACCGGAGGGAATGACGATAGATGTTCCGTATGTTTCGGTATTCTCTATCGGGGACATATATGGATACACTTTTAGTGTTAGAAGAGTATATAAAGGCGTTCCCTTTATATATGGAGATTTCGGAACATTCCAGGCGCCGGAAGATTATCAAATAGATTGGGATATTAAGAAAGCGTATACAATTGATGGAAATGTGGATGCGTATGTTGGTTTTACACAGGGATTCGAATTTGAGGATATAGCCGGTCCACAAACGCAGATCATATCACTGGAAACAGCGACCGATATACTTGAAGAGTTCCTAGCAAAACAGATGAAGATAGAGGTATATGACGTTTCGTTCATGTACGTAACGATTGAGGAAGTATCAACTATGAATCGGACAGTTTATCCGTGTTGGGTCTACACAGGTCATAACAATTCCGATGGAAGAAATATCCGCTGCGCAGTTGATTCCATTAATGGTGAAGTCTTCTATTATACGTATCTCGACCAGTGATTCTGAAGCAAGAACGGGTTTTGCCTGTTCTGCATCAGGATCAATCAGCGCGAATAGTTGATAAAGCGAATAATACAACGAAATAATGAGAAATATAGGCGTAGAATTCCGAAAAAACATGCATCCGATCTTTTCCCTGATTTCGTGTCTGGGGATCGTCATCCTGTGCCTTCTGAATGTCGGATACACGACACCTTCCGGGAAAGGCTATACAATTCTGGAACTTCTCGTTTCTGCAAAGAGAAGCACGCTTCTTACTTCCGCGGAATTAAATCGGTACCAGATTTATCAGATGGCCATGAACGGGTATATCACGCTCCTTCTTCCCATGATCGTATCTTTAGGATATGTCTATGTGACCGCATCTGAGAAGAGTAACGGCGCGATCCGATTCCTCCTGATCCGGGAAGGGAAGATCACGTACAGTCTGTCGAAGACAATATCCGCCATGTTGTCTTCCGGGTGCACGTTGGTTCTTGGCTATCTGATTCTGGGAATCATCATCTATCTCAAGTTTCCCGCTCCTTCGGAATATGGTGTTGCACCTTCATTCATGTCGGATCTGAGTGAACTCCAGTTGCTTGCTATCCGGTTCATCCAGATGTTTATCTATGGCATGAGGGTATCTCTGATCGCCATATATACGACCATCTTTTTCACGGACAAATATATCCTGATGTGCCTTCCGGTCATGCTGAACTATGTAATCCGGGAAGTCGAGTCGAGACTCTGGACGAAGTTTTTCATGACGAATGAGAAGATAGCGAAGTTCATCGAATCAATCCGTATCGATGCAGTGATCCGGGTAGAAGGGAAGATAGGGACCATGAGCGTATGGCTGGTTCTTCTCCTCATGGTTCCGGCGGTGATTCTGACATATATATCGTTAAGCGAGGATGGTCGTTATGCTCTGGAATAATCTGAAAACGGCATTTTCTGTTGCCACGATAGAACTGAATAAATCCCTTCGGAGTACCAAGATCCTCATATTCGCTTTGTTTGCGATATTTATCAATTATCAGGCGGTCGATCCGTTACGGCAGATTCATACGGATATGAACGGCATGAGGCTTTCCCTGACAGAACCGTTCATCGTGTGCGGGAATTCCGGCGTCATCCTTCTGGTCCTTCCGATCCTGTATCTGGTCATGATGGCCGATTTCCCCAGGCAGGGGCAGGAGATCTATTTCTTCAAGATTCGTATGAATGACCGCATCTGGTACATGGGGCAGATCCTCTATTCGCTACTGTCAGCCGTGTTCGTAGTCGTGGTGATCTTCCTTCTTTCCAGTATTCTTTCGTGCGATTTCATATCCCTGCGAACCGGATTCAGCCGGGCGGTAAGGGAGTATTACGAATCGTATCCGGATAAAGACCATTTTTTGATGGAACTGATCCCGACGAATCTCCTGAATAACATATCTGCGGAAAGAAGCTTCGCATATACGTTCTTTATGCTGATTCTATATTTTCACTTTATTTCTCTGGTCATACTCTTATTCTCCAAGATCGGAGGAAAGCTTATCGGCCTGGTAACAGATGGATTCCTGATCATCGGAGGAACAGCGGTATGTAATTTCGAATCCGTACTCCGCTGGGTATTCCCGCTGGCACACTCGATTACATGGCTCCATTACAATCAATATAAGAGTGAGATGGCATTCCCGCTTTATGGGTCGTTCCTGTATTTCCTGATACTGGATATCACACTGATTATCCTTATCCTGGCGGTCCCGAAAAAAGATGAAACGAAGGTGATGACGTGATAGAAGTAAAAGATGTGAACCTGACGATAAAGAAACACGAGATTCTGAAGGGAATCACATGCAGTTTCGACTATGGGACGATCACCGGACTTGTCGGGAACAACGGCTGTGGAAAGACGATGCTGATGAAATGCATCTGCGGCTTCATCCGCCCAAGCTCCGGACAAGTGCTTTTCGACGGGAAAAGGATCGGCAAGGATACAGACTATCTAAGGCACGCGGGGATCATTATCGAGACGCCGCGATTCATTGACTACTATTCCGGCATGAAGAATCTGAAAGTCCTGTGCGGATTGTCCGGAAAACCTGATGTTGCAAAACTCAAGGAGACACTCTCGATGTGCGGGCTGGATCCGGAGCTTCGGATATCGGTTCGAAAATACAGTCTGGGAATGCGGCAGCGACTCGCGCTCGCGCAGGCGATTATGGAAGATCAGAAGGTGCTGATCCTGGACGAGCCTTTTAACGGACTGGACAAACATGGCATCGCGGAGATGCGAACATTGCTTCTCCAACTGAAAGAGAAAGGGCATCTGATCATCCTGTCCAGCCACAACGCAGAAGACGTGAAGCTCCTATGCGACCATGTCATCGAGATGGAAAACGGGGTGATCCTCCGGGCGGGGAAGTAATCCGAGCAGGGCATAAAAAGAGGGTCTCAGGGAATCTCCCTGACAAGATAATTGTGCCTGAACGTTCAGGCGCGTTGCTTGCCTTTTTTAGCACATAATAGTCTTCCTTTTCCATTTGCCGTTTTGTCACGATTGTTATACAAGATTCGTGGCAAATCAATCGCACTGTGTAACAGCAATTCTGAAGTATCTTGCCGAACTTCAAGAAGAAATACATTCTTTGTAAAAAGGTCATCCTGTAAGCAACAACTAACAGCTTTCTTGAAAACTGATGTCACAACCATCCCCTGTTTTCAGCGCTTTCGGGGTTTTTGACGTCAAGTTTTGCAAAAATACGAATTTGTGACGTCAACTTTTCGAGTTGTTGAAAAACCAGCAGACGCCCTAATGGCAGGCACTGCCGGCCATTGTGAGATGAGTGCATCTATGAAATTGATGTCACTCCTTTATCCTGCTTTTTTTCTGCTTTTTTTCGAGGCACTTTTCGGGGCGTTTTTCTGCATTTTTCGCCAGTAAATTGTAAGCAGGATAAAGGACTGGGTACAACTTCCGTTGTCCCAATCCGATCACAACACCCGGCAGTGCCGTGTGTTCTAAGAGCAGAAACCAACTATGAATTGGTAAAATACGTGGGTATAAATCGGGCAATTTTACGATCCGGTAGGTACAAATCAACGGTTAGGCTTGATATTTCAATGCGATTTTGGGTATAAACAGATCCGAGCCCCTGCTTTTACTTTGCATGGACTCGGATCATTCTGCTTCTCATATCACTCTCTCCCGAATCAATTTCATTATGGTTTTATCTGTCAGCGTGATTGGTTTTGTTCTCCGCCGAATAAATACTCGAGGATCTGCAAGATCATTTTCAATGATTCCTGCTGCTCCGTACTCAGTTTTGACAGGTCCGGATTCCTGTTTACCGCCTTTGAAATGTCTCGTAAACTTCTTCGAATTGCATCGAAGGAGCGGATGTTTCCCTTTACCAACACCTTCTGAAACAGACAGGATTGCCTGTAATAATCCTGTTTTTTCATCCCGCTTGTGATAATTCTGGCATCGATAACCTCTTTTTCTTTTGGCGAAACACGGAAGTTAATGATGATATTTCGAAGCCGGTTCTGTTCATTTCTCTTCTTCTTTTTCCTTTTTCTAACCGAAGTCTTACCGTAAATCTTACCCATTATTTCTCTCCTTCCGCGAATTCGACATCGAGTTTAGTTGCCATCTCCTGCTGAACTGTCGGATACAAGTGAGAATATCTCTCCGTTATGGTTACACTTTCGTGCCCCATCCTTTCCGCAATCTGAATTGGAGAGTATCCCAATGAGATAAGGAGTGCGCAGTGTGAGTGCCGCAGATCGTGAATCCGGATCTCTTTGACACCCGCTTTCTTGCATCCGCGTTCCATTTCGTGATGCAGAAAATACTTGGTCACTTCGAAGAGTCTGGCATCGTCCTGAAGCTTATAGATGCTCTCAAAGTAGTCTTCCATCTCCCGGCAAAGGAAGTCCGGAAGGATAATCATGCGGTTGCTTTTATCACTTTTAGGGGTCAGAATCATCTCTTCACCCTTCACGATCTGGTAGTTTTTGTTGATCCGAAGTGTCTTTTTTTCAAGATCGAAGTCGGCTTTTGTGAGTGCGAGAAGCTCTCCGCAACGTATTCCGGTCCAGAACAAAAGCTGAAAAGCATAGTATGACATGGGCTTATCTTTAATCGCTTCTGCGAATCTCAGATACTCTTCCTTTGTCCAGTAATCCATTTCACTTGCCTTTGACTTACCCATTTTCTTACCGAACAGACAGGGGTTTTTAGAGAGACCATAGTACTTCACCGCATGATTGAAAATCGCATTGATCTGGTTATCAATGGTCCTCAAATACGTCGGAGTGTATCCCTTTCCCTGGTCATCTCTTTTGCAGAGAAGCTCATTGCGCCATTGAAGAACATCGCCGGGAGAGATATCTGACAGACGTCTTTTCTCAAAATAGGGACGTATATGTTTGTTGATCAGTGTCTCCTTATTCTCAAGCGTACTCGGCTTTATCTGAGGCTTCAGATCCTGAAAATACAGTTCAAGAAACTCGCTGAAAAGCATCGTAACATCCTGAGTCTTCCGAAAAAGGAACTCCTGTTCATGGGCAATCGCTTCTCTTTTTGTTTCGAAACCTCTCTTCTCATGACGGTGTTTCTTGCCCTGCCAGTCAGTGTAGTAACATACAACTCTCCACGTTGATCCATCATAACCCGCCCATTTATCTCTGAATACCGACATGCTCAACACCTCACCTTCAAGTAATCGTCTATCCGCTGTGCCGTATTTTTTGTGATATGATAGCCTGATTCAGACATCAATTGATCAGATTCATATTGGTCCCTCAATTCCTTTGGCAGGGTATAGATCGTTTCTCGTTGCCATATAGTCATATCCCCAAAGTAGTCTTTCGGATCTACCAGCATATGTCCTTCCCAGCCTTTAAGAAGACTTTTCCAGTTCCTGATAGGTTCCCCATTGATACATCCGCCACGGTCAACATAGTAATACCGGATAAATCTCTCTGCTTCCTCATCTGAAAAAGAAAGTTTTCTAGCTTTTGCAGCTTTGATCACTTCTTCCTTTGTAGGAATACCAATAGCAACTGTTGGGCATGCCATGACAACTATACTGGTATTATCATTTCCATTACCATTATCATTACCATTGTCATTATCATTGTCATTGTCATTTTCATTATCACCATCCAAATGCAATGCATTCGCATCCGTTTGCATTCCGTTCGCATCCATTTGCATTGCATCTGCATGCGAAACTGACCACCGCTTCTTGGCGGCAGTCTTGTTCTTCTCACACCGTTCCTGATATGCTGCCATATTCGCGTCCATAACCGGCTTGATGGCATCGAATGCAATCTTAACTCTTGAACTGGTAACCTGAGGTTCCACTCCCTCTGCAAGGTCAAGGATTGCATTAAGTAGTTCTGTTACCAGAACCGGGTCTTCCATTAGCTTAAAATAGCTTCTCCATGAGGAGTAAAATACAAATGATTTCATTTCTGTTTCCATAGGTTAATTACCTCACTTTCTTGATAATTACGCAGAAAGGCAATATAATCTAGGTGCGAATTAGTTACGTGCCTTTGGTGCGTAGGGGCCTCTCTTCAGGGAGGCTCTATTCTTTTGATGAAAATATAAGTGCTTCTTCGTACCATTTTCGATTGACCTTTCCGGCAACAACGATTGCCCTAGGATACTGTTCCTTCAACTGATGATTCAGTTCCCGGATCACTTCATATGCTTTTGCCCTTGATACTCCAAGATCTCTCTGGACCGTATCCACACCTACAAATAGCGATTTATTTTCGTCTTTCATGGTTTCATCCTCCTTTCATGATTATTTTGTTTTTGGATAGCCATAATTTTATGTTGATTGTATCTTACATCGGTATATATCGGTTGTCAATAGTATTCGCCATATTTTTATTACTATTTTTTCGATTTTGTATATATTTTTCGCTTGATTGTGGTATAATGGACACATCAACCGATATCATCGACCATGGGAGGCTACTATGAATCTTGGCGATAAAATCAAGAAATACCGCGTTTTACGAGGATTAACACAGACCAAACTTGGTGAAATGGTGGGCTTTTCCAGAACCACAGCAAATTCAAGAATCAGAAAATATGAAACAAACGAGATGGCTCCGAAGGCAGATATCCGCCAGAAGATCGCCCTTGCCCTAAACGTGGACATGTCCGCTCTGTCAGATATAGATATTCAGACTGAAGAAGATATCATGCAGGTTCTATTCTATTTAGAAGAAACAAAAAACATGTCTGTTGAACGGACGGGAAACAAGATCAATCTTTCTTTTGACTGTGATGACAGCGAGAATGCAAAACTGCTGGGATACCTTTGCAGCTGGGCATCTGTAAAGAATAACACTGTTACCGATGAGGCATCTTTACAGCAGTATAATGTCTGGAAAGCTCAGTTCCCTATGGATATTAATGCATATCTGGATCAGCAGCTTGCTGAACTGAACAGTATATATGTATCTTTATTGAAAAAGAACGGTGCCAAGTCCAAATTTGATAATATGGCGGATTTCATGGCTTCTATTCGCGTGTTAACCGAACTGGGCATTCGTATCAAAGCTGATCATGTCAGTTTCGGAGCAGGAGATGGCGGGATCATGTTACAATTCCCCGCAAGTCAGATTATTGATGCCAATACGGATGTCCAAACGGCTTTCGCAAACTTTCTGAGCGGCCTAAATTCTATTTCTAAATACTGCCGCCAGGAGATATCCCCGTCTGCATTTGTATCTTCTGAAGGAACAATGATCTCGTATGTTCTAAGATACTCACCGTTCTCCGGATTCCAGAAGCATATTAATGAAGTACAGAGTTTTGTACTGAACAAAGATTCACATCTGGATTGGGAATATAAAAACTTCGAGTCTGCTTATAAGATGAAGATCGAGGATTGGAAGCAGATTCGATTTGTCTGATAGCCGTATTTTGTTGGCGAAATGTTGGCGAAGAAAAACGAAAGCCCCTGTTTTCAGGGGCTTTCAGCGATTTTTCATTATTCGAGTTCGATCGTGGCCGGTGGCTTCCCGGTGCAGTCATAGAGGACTCGGTTGATGCCCTTGACCTCGTTGACGATTCGGGAGGAAACTCTTCCGATGAGGCTCCACGGGAGCTCGGCAAACTCGGCTGTCATGAAGTCGGTCGTGGTGACCGCACGGATGACGCAGGCATAATCATAAGTTCTTTCATCGCCCATGCAGCCGACGGAGCGCATGTTGGTGAGGGCTGCGAAGTACTGGTTCGCATTTCTGTCGAGACCGGCCTTTGCCATCTCCTGGCGGAAGATCGCATCGGCATCCTGTACGAGACGGACCTTCTCGGCAGTGACTTCACCAATGATACGGATCGCAAGACCCGGACCCGGGAACGGCTGACGGAAAACAAGGTTCTCCGGGATACCCAGTTCAAGTCCTGCTCTTCTTACTTCATCCTTAAAGAGCAGACGCAGCGGCTCGATGATCTCTTTGAAATCGACGCAGTCCGGAAGACCACCGACGTTATGGTGGGACTTGATGACGGCGCTTTTACCGAGGCCGGATTCAATAACGTCCGGATAGATGGTGCCCTGGACGAGGAAGTCGACCGCACCGATCTTCTTTGCTTCTTCTTCGAATACGCGGATGAATTCCTCACCGATGATCTTTCTCTTCTTCTCCGGTTCTTCCACACCGGCGAGCTTACTGTAGAAGCGCTCCTGGGCATTTACGCGGATGAAGTTAAGGTCATAAGGGCCCTCCGGACCGAATACTGCTTCAACCTCATCGCCCTCGTTCTTTCTGAGAAGACCGTGGTCAACGAATACGCAGGTGAGCTGCTTACCGACTGCCTTAGAAAGAAGAACGGCAGCAACAGAAGAGTCAACACCGCCGGAAAGTGCGCAGAGGACTTTACCGGATCCGACTTTTTCACGGATCTCTTTGATAGATGTCTCGACGAAAGAATCCATCTTCCAGTCACAAGCGCATTTGCAGACGCGCTTTAAGAAGTTCTCGAGCATCTTATTTCCTTCAACGGTATGGGATACTTCCGGGTGGAACTGCACGCAGTAAAGGCCCTTCTCCACATTCTGTGCGGCAGCGACCGGGCAGGCCTTCGTGGTTGCCGTAACAGTGAATCCCGGAGCGGCTTCCGCGATATAGACAGTGTGGCTCATCCAGCAGACTGTCTTACTGGATACATGTTTGAAAAGTGCTGTCTCATTATTGACATCGACTTCGGTGTGACCGTATTCACGGACCGGAGCCGTTGCGACTTTACCGCCGAGAAGATAATTCATGAGCTGGGCGCCGTAGCAGATTCCAAGTACCGGAATACCCAGTTCAAAGATTTCCTTACTGCATCTCGGTGCGTCGTCATCTGTGACATTGCTCGGGCCACCGGTGAAGATGATACCCTTCGGATTCATTTCGCGGATCTTTTCGATCGGCATGTTGTACGGATGAACTTCGCAGTAAACACTTAAGTCACGTACTCTTCTTGCGATGAGCTGGTTGTACTGGCCTCCGAAATCCAGGATAAGGATCATTTCATTCTGCATGGTGGCGCCTCCCCGAAATATGTGTGGAATTTTATGTGGTTATAATACAGCAAAAGCACCGTGGATTTATATCCGTAAAATGCACAAAAATGTGCGTGTTTTCGGACTTTTTCGTTATCCCGTGCAGTGAGCGTGGGATCCATCTTCAAACATCGGTTCAATATATGAGGAGATCTGTTTTCTGATCAGGTCCAGTCTGCTTCTTCTTTGGAGACTTTCTCGCCCCACTTGGAAGCCCATTTTTCACAGTAAAGCTTTGAATAAGGGACGTTCTTTTCTTTTCGGAATTTCTGGCATTTTTTGCTGCTTGCCCAGAAGATCGACGGAATTCCGATCACAAGAAAATAAAGGGGTCCGAGCAAAAGGGACTGGAACGTGTGGCCGTATTCATGGACCGCGACTCGTTCGTTATAGGCACGGATCCTTTTCGCGCGGTCGCTCTGGTCATCTTCCGAAGGTTCTCTCGGAGTAAAGATGAACATGCCTAAGGATACCGCGGAAGTCTTCGGCCAGACGGTCCTGACCACACCGTGATAGTATGTGTGCTTACACTTAAAAAACCAAAGATAAACGAAAAATCCGACCGATGTCTGGATATATCCCCAGGTCCAGTGAAGAAATACGGCGATCGGATAGAACCAGCGGCGGTCATCCTTCCAGTGCGTCTCAAGGGCCAGGAACAGCCCGATCAGAAGAAGTCCCAGAAAATAGCACAGCCCGTCTTTGTGGTCGTAAGTCCCGCCGAGAAGTACGCCAGGGAAAGAAGAAGCCGAAAGCCCAAGTGCTTTTGGCACGGAAAGAGCCTGGAGGACTTCGGCGAACCAGCCGGCGAAATAGCAGAGGAAAGGAAGTACGTAGATCGAAAAGATCTTATCCTTCGGGAAAAACACGGCACGAAGGAAAAAGTAGAGCGCCGGGATGACGATCACATCGCCGAGATAGGCACGTACAGCGCCGCGGGCAAAGAGTGCAATCAGCACCTCCACCATGAAAAGCGCCAGAAAAAGGACGGCGTATTTAAATCTCGGATGAAGTTTTCTTCTTTCTTTTTCCATATTCTCCTTAACCCTGACAATGCGCGGAAACTCCCGCTCCTGCGGCGTTTCGACCATATATGCCCGTTCAGGGCTTGTCCTTATGTGCTATACTGGAAACCATATTACCAAAGGTGGACGTAAAATGACAGTATTCGAATGGACAAAACTCATCATCATCGGCATCGTCGAGGGTATTACCGAGTGGCTTCCGGTCAGCTCGACAGCACACATGCTCCTCATCGACGAGATCATACCGATGGCTCAGAGTGAAGAGTTCAAGAATATGTTTTTTATCCTGATCCAGCTCGGCGCGATCATGGCTGTCGTTGTCTCTTTCTGGAAACGTCTTTGGCCTTTCGGTTACGGCGAACAGCCGGGCATGGAAAAGAAAAAATGTTACATCAAAAAAGACATTTTCATGATGTGGTTCAAAGTCGTGGTTGCCTGCATCCCGGGCTTTATCGTCACCATGCTTTTCGATGACTATGTCGAAGCACATCTTCAGACACCTTATGTGATCGGCGCAGCACTTGCGGCTTACGGCCTGATCCTTATTCTGGTCGAGAGCAGCAGAAAGAACAAACTCCCGCGCGTCGAGTCCGTGGATGATCTTTCGTTCAAAGATGCTTTCATCATCGGCCTTTTCCAGTGTCTGTCCATCATTCCGGGAACTTCCCGCTCCGGCTCGACCATCATCGGATCTCTTTCGATCGGCATCAACAGAACGACCGCTGCAGAATTTACATTCTTCATGGCAGTCCCTGTCATGTTCGGCTTAAGCTTCATTAAGATCTTAAAGTTCGGATTTGACTTTACTTCGACGGAGATCATCACTCTCTTAGTGGGCTGTGCGATCGCGTTCCTCGTTTCTCTCGTCGTGATCCGCGCACTCATGAACTTCGTAAAAAAACACGACTACAAGGTGTTCGGTTACTACCGTATCCTCCTCGGAGTCGTGGTTATTCTTTACTTTGCTCTTGCTGCCTGATCCCTTAGGACAGATCTTTGCAGATCACTCTTCGTCTTCTTTTTCTTCCTCATCCGGTTCTTCCGGGATAACGTGAAGGAGAAGTTTCGAGATCCAGTTTTCCTCGACCTGAATGACCTTGATCTTCAGGTTTTTGTACTGTACTTCAGGAGTTTCGCCATGATCCGGCACACGGTCAAGAAGGCTTAATGTCAGGCCTGCGATGGTATCATAGTCCTCGCTGACGAGATCCACGCCGATCGCTTCTTCGAGGTCGCTGAGCGTCATATCGCCACGCACGAGGAATCCGCCGTCATTCATGTTCAGAAGTTCCTGCTCTTCCTCGTCAAACTCGTCCGTGATGTTACCGACGATCTCCTCGAGCATGTCTTCGATCGTCGCAATACCCATTGTTCCGCCGTATTCGTCAACGATAACGGCCAGCTGCATCTTACCCTTTTTCATCTCATGGAAAAGGTCCGAGATCTTCTTTGTTTCATGCACGAAAAGCGGCGGTCTCATGATCTTTTCCAGAGAAAACCCGCCATCTTCGTTGGAAACTCCGAGAAGATCCTTGATGTGGAGGATACCGACGATCTCGTCGATGGTCTCTTTATAGACCGGGATACGTGTGTACTTCTCGTTTGTGGCCACATCCATGACCTCTTCGTAAGTCGAATCGATCGGAAGTGCCACGACCTGTTTTCTGTGGGTCATGATCTCCGCGACATCCTTGTCGTTGAACTCGAAGATATTCTGGATCATCTGCTTTTCGGAATCCTCGATAGATCCTTCCTCAGATCCGACATCTACGAGCATACGGATCTCTTCCTCGGTGACATTGGTCTCTTTGACCTCCGGATCGATGTGAAGAAGTCTGAGGACTGCATTTGTCGAGATCGTCAGGAAGCGGACGAACGGCTTCATGATCGTGCCAAAAGTGCGGACGATCGACGAGGAATGGAAAGCCAGCTTCTCTGCGTTGTTCTGGGCGATACGCTTCGGAACGAGTTCACCGAGTACCAGCGAGAAATAAGAAAGGATAAGCGTGACGATGACCGTGCACACTGTTCCGAGGAAAGAATATTTTCCGTCCGGATCGAGCCATGCGGTTAGTCTTCCCGTAAATCTGTTTGCGGCAAAAGCACTGGCCAAAAATCCTGCGAGCGTTACGCCGACCTGGATCGTCGCCAGAAAAGATGCGGGATTTTCGATAAAGCGGAGAACTCTTTTCGACTTCTTGTCGCCGTCTTCCGCCTGTTTTTTGATCTTTGCGTCATTAAGAGAAATCACCGCCATTTCCGCAGCCGAGAAAAAGGCGTTAATGAGAATGAAAATAAAAACTATGACCAGGTCAAGAATAATTCGACCTATACTGTCTTCAGGCACGTTCGTTCCTTTCCTTCCTGTATTCCGAAGATGTCTTTTTCAAGGCTTCGGCTTAAAC
Source organism: Clostridiales bacterium (assembly GCA_017428545.1). Taxonomy (GTDB): domain Bacteria; phylum Bacillota; class Clostridia; order Saccharofermentanales; family Saccharofermentanaceae; genus Scatonaster. Next base: position 39,712 of record JAFRQR010000035.1, on the reverse strand, counting down.
TGTGCTCAAACGTTTTATAGTAAGTAATTAATGACGAATATAACAGATTTTACAGAGTATTTCAACTTGCCGTGTGTTATCATGAGGGTCAGGGCAAGTTGAAGTAAAGGCTTCTTTGTACTTACCGGCGAAACCGAAAGGAACTCTATGAGCGGCAAAAGCACTATCGGAAAAAAGACTAAGGCCGGATCCGGCAGATCCTTCTCGCGACCGTTTCTCTGCGGTTCATTTTGCTTTACCCTCTGGCTCGCCGTTTTTATATTGACGGGCATCTATGAGATCAATCCCTTCGGATACGGTCTGGGAGAACTGTCCGCCCTGAAAGTCTTCCGCGCCCGTTTTCTTCGCGCGGATTTCGGAAGCTATACCTTCGATGACGGCATGGGAACGAGCATTTTCCGCATTTATCTGAAGGGCTTCGGCGGCATCCTTACCTACCCCGTATCTCTTCTGCCCGTATCCGTCCATCCCCAGGCACTGGTCATCCTCGATGCCCTCCGTCTTGCTCTTTCGGGCGCGTTCTTTTCGCATCTGATCGCCGTCTTCCGAAAAGATAAAGAAAGAAAACTTCTCGTTTACGGTCTTCCCGGAATACTTTATTCCGGAACCGGTTTTCTTTTTTGCCTGCTTCTGCGTTTCCCGGTCGCCGATACGCTTTTCTTCTTCCCGCTCGTACTGTTGTGCCTTTTGAACCGGCACAGGAATAAAGAGACCAAACTGTCTCTGACCTATATTTTCAGCCTGATTTTCTGCCTGACCGCAAGTGCCGCATGGGACCTGATCGTGATCCCTCTTTTACTGATATTCCTCCTTTTTACGAGAAGATCCGGGATCTTGGGAAAGACGTCCCTTCAGTCCCTTTTGGCCTTTGGCCTTTGTGCCTTCGTTCTGCTCCCGCAGTTCCTGCAGTTCCCTTACGCCGTGAAAGGCGAACCGTCTTCTGCTTTTCTGCGGGAACTGGGGAACGATACGAATAAATACCGGACCGATGTGACCTTTTCCTGCGAGGCGATGGAACTTCTTCTTCACACTTCCCCCTCGCTTTTTGTCGTCGCGCGTCAAAGCACTTCCACTTCCGGAGAGCTTTCTCCCGAGGATCCCGCAAATGCAGTGATCCCGGTCGGAAACGCCTCTTCTTATCCTTCTCTTTTCGAGTTCTATAACGAGTGGTTCTATACCCTCTGGCCGTCTCTTTCGATCACGCCGTTTCAGGAAACAGCTGCGGAAGGACCCCTTCATCTGGACACGCAGACTTTCACCTGCACGATGTCCACGCTGTTCATGGATCCTTTGTACTGTGCCCTGACTACGCCGTCTCGGACCCATGCGGCCGATGTATATGTCGATGGCCGCTACATCACCACAGTTTCCGAAAATAAGGACACGGTCCTTATCAACCTCGGTACATATAATGTCGGCCAGACACTTACCCTGAAGTTCGTCTCCCCGAGTTCCGGAGATCTTGTGAATGCTTCCGTGAAATTCGGATACCTGAATTCCTTTAACTGGAACCGGTATACGGCGGCCGCCAACTTCGGGATCACCGCCATGGAAAAAGACTCTGACGGGATCACTGCAGACGGACTCGTTGCTTACGACTCGACACTGCTTTCGAATATCCCGTACGAAAAGGGCTGGTCACTCTACCTGAACGGAGAAAAAACACCTGTGCGCGCTTACCGCGACGCCTGGCTCTGCGCAGATGTAACCGCCGGAAACTATGTGATCCACCTGCACTACACTGCACCGGGAAGTGCAGCGGGCGGATGGATCAGCGGTCTTTCGTTTATTTTACTTGCCGTGCTATATGCAAGAAAAAAGGGTCACTCTTCCTCGTCTTCGGAAGATCCGGACACCACATCGAGCTCCGGCGCATTTTCCAAAAGCTTATAGAACAATCCCTGATTCTGGATCTCTTTGAGGAACGGGAGCGGGTCGAATTCAGAGACCATGTGCACACCGGGGCTCATCCACGGTCCGAGCGAGAGCATGACCGCACCGGATACGAGCGCTGCGGCGCCCATGAAATCCGTAGCGGAAGCACCGTATTTTTCAAAACATTCCTGATGATCGATCAGTGTGTAAACAAGGCACTGCTTGCCGACACCTTCTTTACTTCCGTGGATCAGCATACCTACGCCGGTCTTGCCGCGAGCCGTGGCAACGAGATCTTCCTGCTGCGGCATGACTTCCGAAAGGAAATCCAGCGGGGCGATCTGCTGTCCGTCGATATCGACCGGAGTCGTGCTGGTCATACCTACCTCGCGGAGGATCTTGACCATCGACAGGAACGGACGCTTAAATGCCGAGAAATAGCGGATCATCGTGGCATCCGGAACCTCTCCGGAAAGCGCGTCGATGACTTCGTGGTCGACCATATAAAGATTTCTCTTACCGATCTCCGGGAAGGAATACTTCGCCTGAGTGCTCATCGGCGGTACTTTTACGATATTGCCGTTGGACCACATACGGCTCTCGGAAGAGATCTGCCTAAGGCTTGTCATCATCGGAGTATTCATCAGATACGGATGTGCGTTGGTACCCGCGTTCATGTCGATGATATCGATCGTTCTTATGTCATCCATCTGCTTGATCGCGACGTACTGGGCAAAAGCATCAATCACACCGGGGTTAAATCCGCAGCCGATGATCGCCGTCAGGTCCTTTTCGCGGAACTTCTTATCGTAGGCATATTCCGCGTCGATATCGCAGGTGGAAGATCCCTTCGGAATATATAGAGACGCATCAATATAATTCGCGCCCATCGCAAGGCAAAGATCCATGACCTGAAGATTCAGGGACGACGGCGCCAGGTTGATGACCAGATCCGGATGATAGATCTTCGCCATCAGCAGCGTCTTTTCCATGTTGCGGATATCCACGAAAGCCGTGACGATCTTTTGTTTGTCACTGCTGTACTTTTTCTTGTATTGATCGCACTTTTCCTTGGATCTGCCGCTTAAACAGATCTCACGGAAACACTCGGCATTTTTTGAAAGCAATGGTATGACGGCACGAGCCAATTTGCCGCAGCCAATGACCAGCACTCTCTGCATAATTTCCTAACCTCCTCACACGATAAAAAACGGACGATGATAGTTCGAATTATCGATGACAAAATCTCTTCCCTCGAAAGGGTCATGGCGCTGAATATACATCTTCTGCGCCGGTATCTGCTTGGTTTTATAGACCTCGACCGGGTCGTCTCCGTAAATCGGCGTTTCCTCCAAAGAAGCTCTGTGTTCCGATTCACGATAATCCACCCTCATGTACACCGTCGTGTCAAAATAGCGGATCAGCGGTTCTCTGTACATCATGGTGCCGATCAGTATCATCACGCCATCCTCCGAAAGCTCGTAGTGTCTTTCGTTGACGAACGAATCATTGGTACTGTCCAGGCAGTAGACCACTTTGTCGATCTTTCCCTCGCGCTTAAACGGCTTGATCACCTCGGCGATGAGCTTCTCGGTATTAAATCCGTTAAAGTAGTAGGCCTCGACCGGGTCTTCTCCCTTGTAGCTCGCCTCGACCGCACGATGGTAATCTTCCAGATAGACGATGTTGTATTCCTTGCCCAGAATATCGAAGTAGCGGCAGAGCTTGTCGGCAAAGAATTTCTTTCCGGCATAATCGATGCCGTCGATACCCAGAAGCCTGGCGTTCTTTTCGATCGTCCTTCTGGCCACATAGTGAACGACCATCGTGGTGTAGATCTGGTCTTCGACCTCCAGCGGATATCTCGCCCCGCAAAAAGCGGATCTATAGACTTCCGCATATTTTTCGCCGTAGGCGATCACCGGGATCTGCGCCATGTCGCAGGCTTCGATCACCGTTTCGTCCGTTCCGACAAAGATCGAAAAATCTTCCTTTCCGCGGAGCTTGTTCAAGCTGTTGGCAAACGGCCTGGCGCTTTTGGCGCTGACGATATTGGAAAAGAAATCTCCGATCCCGAGGTCCCCGAGAAGATCCTGGATCTCCGGTACTGAAAGGGTATCGCAAATGTTCAGTTCAAATCCGTCCTCTGACAGATTCGTGAGCATTTCGACAAGGTCCATATCCAGAGGATCAGACCCATCCATGACTTCCTTTAAGGCCGCGTCATCAGACACAAGAACTCCGCCCTTGGCGATAAGACGCTTGTTGTCAAGCGACTCTTCAGACCAGAACGTAAACACCCCCATGTCGAAGTAAACACGATCCACTATCACAGACCCCCAATTCACAGTTGCATCTATTATACCTCAAAATGACAGGAGAATTCTCTCTATTACCCCTACTAATTCTATAAATTTCGGGGATCGGCTGTATAATCCGCCAAATAATGATATACTAACCTTAATCTGCTGCCGGGAAAGGAGTCATCATGCGTAAAACTGCTCGCAAAGAACTGCCTGAAGAAGCATTTTCTGAGATCCGGGAAGAACCTTCTGCCCCGGTTTCGACTGTGGAAAATCCGCTGATGGAAGATCTTCATACGGTTTCCCCGAGCGCCGTTCCCGCGTGGAAGACACCGAGTGTGGTCGTAGACCAGAAGAAAGATCCTTTCCGTTCCAACGGCATGTTCGTTTCCATCGATCAGGAATGCGCAAGTTCGGATACGGATATCCGTCCTACGGCACCCGCGAACGCGACCATCATTTCCGAAGAAGAAGTAAAAGAGATGTTTTCTTATTCCGACGAACAGCTGGAATACAGAAAAGACATGAAATTCGGCGAGAAGCTTCACGTGACTTTCCGTAAGATCGCCGTCTGGTTTTCCGATCTTTGGGACAAGTATGTGCTTTTCATGAAGAACCACTTCCCGGTGATCTTCGAATCCCATGAGGTATCTAAAGTCACGACTGTCGCCTGCTGCATCCTGTTTATCCTGGTCGGTGTGGTCGTAGTCGTTTCGGTCGCACGCTGATCTTCTTTACTCTGAGGGGGGAGAGCCATATGAAAAAAGGAGACGCTTTCTCACAAGATTTTTTCAAGGACTTTTCGGAGGAGATGCTTTTCCGCGTACTTCTCAACCAAGTCGATTATTCCGTCTGCTTCAAAGACAAAGAACACCGCTATATGCTCTGCTCTTCTTCGTTTGCGCGCCTTCTCGGTTATAAGACATCGGATGAGGTCAGGGGTAAAAAACTCGACGATTTCGTCACATCGGAAGAAGCTCTGGCACATGCCGAGTTTGAAGACCGTGTCATGGAACAGAAGACTCCCGTTCTGAATCTCGAGAAGTACTTCGAGCTTTCCGGCAAGCGCACCACCGTTGAAACGATCTGGCTTACCACTTCGATCTATCCCTTGATCGACCAGGACGGTAACGTTCGCGGCACCTGGAGCATCACAAGAGATATAACGGAAGAAAAGTCCACCGAGCAGAAACTTAAGCAGAAAGATAAACTCTGCGATGACCTCAATGCCAAGATCCACTATCTTTCCACCGTCGACGAGGTCACCGGACTTTACAACAGAAAGTATTTCGAAGAGATGGTAAAACGCAATATGCGTCTTTTCTCCCGTGTCCGCGGAAGAGGCTACAGCGCGGGATTCACCATCGTTCTTATGGACATCAATCATTTCACGAAATTCTGTACAGAGCACGGTCCGGAGACCGGCGATATCGTTCTTCAGTATATCGCGGATATCCTAAGATCCAGCACGCGCTGTGCCGATGACGTATTCCGTGTCGGCAACGATGAATTTGCCCTGATCCTTTCGGATACCGCCCTTTCCGGCGCAAAAACATTGACGGCGCGAATCAACGAGAAACTGAAGAAAAAGCCGCTTGTGATCGATGAAGAAAAGTACAGTTTTACGATGTGCTACGGTTTTTCCACATACGATGACCAGCTCGACGCATCCGAGCTGATCCAGGATGCCGACCAGAGTCTTTTCGAAGCGAGAAAGAAACGTAAAAACTGACCGGTTATCCGGATGTTGAAGTATTTTGCTGATCCGTCTGATCCGAAACCTCAGACGGATCTTTTGTATCCTGTGTTTCAGAGATCAGCCATGGCGCGCCATCCGGGAACAGATACCCATAATAGTCCTTTTCGATAATGTTTCCGGAATTCGTATAAAGCTCGCTGACGTACTCGATGCATTCCTTTACATACTCCTGAGTTATTTCCTCATCGACAAGCGGCGTGACGGTGCCGGATCCCGCGCTGTACATGATCTTGTCGTTGATGAAGCTCTTATCGCTGAAAATGACATAATTCGGCTCTGGCGCGAAGATGTCCGTTCCGATGTAAAGACGTGAATCATAAGGCAGTCCGAAAAGATTCGCAAGCGTCGGCGCGATGTCCAGACTGCTGCAATATTCGTCGACCACGACAGGCTCCGTCATGTCCCCGCTCCAGAGGATAAACGCATTCTCATAGCGGGAAAACGGATCCGTCATCTTCTTTCCGCAAAGTTCATTGTACTGACTCGGTTCCAGGCCATACGGGTAGTGATCCGCACCGAGTGCAATGACCGTGTTTTCCAGTTCCCCTGCCTCATCCAGTTTTTGGATCAGAAGTTCCAGCGCGCGGTCCAGTTCGATCTGGCAGGCGATATATGCTTTTACGGCGGAACTGTAATCCAGGTCTTTTACCAGGTCCCTGTTTTTCGTGCTCATCTTATTGTCGCCGTAAGAATACGGGAGATGCCCGCTGACGGTCATGTAGTAGACATGGAACGGATCCCCGCTTCCGTCGAGATAATAATCGACGGTCTCCTCGATCATCTCGACATCGGATTCCGGCCAGGTCTGCTCGATATCCAGTCCGTTTCCCACGCCGTAATACGTGTAGCCCATGACCGGATATGAGCGGTCGCGGTGGTAGTACGTGTAGGTGTGATCGTGGAACGCATATGTCTTATATCCCAGCGCAGCGAACTGGTTTCCAAACGCAAAGGGCATATAGTTTTTCGCGATCCTCGTATAACTCCAGATGCCGGACTTCGGGATCAGGCCCGTGGTCTCGACAAACTCGCCGTCCGACGTGGACACGTACCAGATCGGTGTGTAGAAGTTATTAAAGACAAAGCCTTCCGTCGAAAGCTTATAGAGGGTCGGTGTCAGTTCCGGATCGATGACATAACCGGAAAATGCTTCCGCCGTAAGAAGGATCAGGTTCTTTCCCTTGAACATGCCCGTATATTCATTCATGGAAGTCGGTTCTCTTTGTGAAAAGAACTCGTTCATGTTCCGATAGGTCTTATTGTCTTCTTCCAGGTCGAAATCGATATCCAGGACATTTTTCGGATACGGAGTCGGCGTAGGCGTCGGTGCGGGAGTGGGTGTCGGAGTTGCATCCGGTGCACGTGTCGGTTCCGGCGTCGGGATCGGAGTCGCCGTCGGCGCGATCGTCGTTGTATCCGGTGCCCTCGTCTCGATTACGATATCACTGACATCAACATTTATTTTCTCATCCCATTTAAGATCCAGGACATTCATCCGGAAATCAAGAGCCATGGTCGGTGCCAGACCGAAGGTCCGAAGCGAAGCGTCCTGGGAAAATTCCGACAGATAGAGCCGGCGCGGGCTCGATGCGCCTTTCCTGTCGGCAAGGACCTGAAGCGTCCCGAGAAGTGTTATTGCGGCAAAAGCGGCAGATGCCGCAATAAGCTGTTTTCTTCCCGGTTCGGGGATCTCTTTAATAAATCTTCGGATCACCGGCCAGTAGAGCGCACTCGGCAGGATCAGGATCAGTATCCCCCACCATCCGTGAAGCATGGCATCCCTGACGACGTTGTTATACTCGGCGACGGCGCCCGCTCCTCCGGAAGAGATGGATGCCCATACGAAGATCGTGCCGAAGATCTTGAAGTAGATATACTGGGAAATATAGGCGATCGTCAATAAGTGGGTGATCACGCCAAAGGCAATGACCCGGAACTTCTTTTTCGGGACCAGAAGGATCAGCGCCGTAACAAACAGGGCCATACTCAGGACAAGAACTCCCGTGTAGTAGGAAAGCGGGTTGCCCACAAGAAGCGCAAAACAGCCTTCGGAAACGAGCATAACGAGCGAAAGCCACAGGATAGAAAGCCAGCCGAAGATCGATTTCTTTTCCATTTTCTATTCCTTTCTGAACGGGCGGATATCGAAAGACTCGAGGAAATCCTCGCCTTTTTGCACTTCGGTCAGCGACAGGTTCGGATAATCCAGCTGGCGCATGACTTCGTAAAGTGCGATGGCGACGGCATTTGACAGGTTCAGGCTCCGGCAGTTCCCGGACATCGGGATGCGGAAACAGTGATCCAGATGCGCGCGGAGGCGGTCGTACGGGATACCCGTGCTTTCTTTTCCGAAGATCAGGTAGATATCGTCTTTTACGGACGCAAAATCAAAGCTGCTGTGCGGCTTTTTTCCGTATCGGGTCATATAGAAATACGTGCCCGGATTCTTGCTTTCGAAGTCTTCGAAATTCTCGTAGAGCGTATAGTCTGCATGATCGAGATGATTGGATGCAGATCTTTTCAGTGTCTCTTTACTCAATTCAAACCCCAAAGGCTTGATGATGTGGACATGTGTTTCCGTAGCCACACAGGTGCGAAGGATATTCCCCGTATTCTGAGGGATCTCCGGCTCAAAAAGAACTACATGTACTGCCACTTATTATTTCATCTCCTTTTTCATCTTCCCGGATCTTTTTTTCATGTTCAATTTCTTTACGGCGCTGATGAGTTCCATCAGTAGAAACAATCCCAGATAGACCGCCATATTGATGCCGATGATCTTAAAAAGCAGATCCCACTTTTCTTTTGCAGTCATTGCGCCTTCATGATCCATCATAAACAGAAGGAAAAGCACCGGTATCGAAAAAAGTAACACGATCCCCATCGCAAGAAGAGATCTCTGCTTGGCATCCGCGAGAAGCTGATCCGCAGCGTAATCATACATTGCGGGGCTCTTGGTTTCCCCGTTGGAAAATGCCTGAAGATAATAAAACGATGCCGATCTTAAGTATTCTTCTTTTGTGTTTTTCTTCTTTTTTACCCACGTCCATTTTTTCCCGGATCCGGAAGCGACCGGAACCTCGGTCTTCTTCATTTTCCGGGGACCTCTGGCCAGTGTCTCATAGAGATTTCCGAGAAGATAATTCACATTTCCGACGCCGTGGTTTTCCCTGGCATCCGAAAGGATATCGATCGCTTCTTTCGGCTGTTCCTGATGAAGGATCGCTGCGATCAGGCCATTGACATATCTCTTCTGCCGGCAGTCCGGCTGCTCTTCGATAAACGCCAGATCCGACTTGTCTTCTTCCGAAGACAGATCAGAGCCGAAGAAAAGTGCTTTTACCAAAGGACGGAACATACGCGCCTCCGGAACATTTTCCGCGGCAAGGTTATTGAGGGTCAGGACGGCCTCCACAAAATCCTTATTCTCACGAAGCTTCTTGCGCTCTGCTTCCGCAGCGGGAAGCATGGTCTTGTTAATAAATCCCGTCTGCCGATAGAGCCATTCACCGAGGACGAGAAGTCTCGTAAACGCGTACTTGGCCATAAGGCCTGAATCCCCCAGATCCTCTGCGGACAGGCGGTAAAGGGCACATGCCGAAGGGATACTGACGCGCATCTTATCGCCCCAAAAACTTCTTTCCGCGATCTGTTTTGCCGCGTCGGGAATTCCTCCGGACGCCGCGATGCACATGTAGTGGATCTCCTTCTGTTCAGCCTCTGCAGCTGTCTTACAGGAGGCAGGATCCTTATATTTCTGCGCCATCTTATAGGCCGCCAGAGGATGACCCGAATCGGCACTTGCCGCATAGAGCGCGCGGAGCTCTCTTTGGATCTTTTCGTTGTCTTTATTCTCCTCTGTATCGAGGATCTCGGCGAGCTCGAACATCGCCGTTCCGTCCCCTTCGCGGGCCGCCAGGCGGAAATAGTGCTCGGCTCTTTCCATATCGGGACCCATATCGCTTCTTTGGACGAAGAACCCGCCCAGGAACATCGAAGACCTCGCAAATCCGGCCCTGGCTGCCACCATCTCCAGGTTCATGGCGCGCTCGTCATACGGATCCTCTTCGAAAAGGAAGCTGGCCATGAGATGGTACGCACGGGTGTTTCCGAGCGCGACGGCATCTTCCATCAGTTCCAATGCTTTTTCTTCATCCGGTTCACAGCCGATCCCGGAGCGGTAGCATACACCGAGACACACGATCGCCGTGTGAAGGCCGGACTTCGCTCCTTTTTCGTAGTACTTAAACGCCTCTTCCTTATTCATCTCGACGCCCACGCCGTTTTCGTAGGAAAGGCCCGTTTCGACCTGCGCCGGCGCAAAGCCCTTATCTGCGGCCTTCTTAAAATACTCGAAGGCAGTCTTATCGTCTTTTTGTGCTTCGGAAGTCCCCTCTCTGTAGTGGAAGGCGATCCGGTACATCGCCTCTGCGACGCCCTCGTCCGCGGCCTGCTTGATGAGCTCGAATCCCTTCTTCTCATCCTTTTCACAGCCCAGGCCCATCTCGAGCATCATGCCGAGGTTATAAGTACCGAGTGGGAATTTATGTTCATGGGCTTCCTCAAAAAGTTTGACCGCTTCGGCATAATCTTTTTTGCAGCCGATACCGTCACCGACGGCTTCACCGAGAACATAACTTCCGATCCCCGGCGCCAGCTTTCTGGCCTCTTTGAAAAGCTCCAGTGCTTTTTCGTGATCTCTTTCGACCCCGTCTCCGCGGGTATATTTCTGTCCCATGCCGATCATGGCGATCGGGTGTTCCTTGTTCGCTGCGCGCGAAAGCCACATGGCGGCTTCCTTCGGGTCTCTATCGACATACGTTCCCGTGTCGAACATCTTCGCAAGCGCAAGCCACGCGTTCACATCGCCGCCTGCGGCCGCTTTTCTATACCATTCATAGGCCTGCTCCAGATCCTTTTCCACACCGGATCCGGTCTCATAACAGCGCCCGAGATTAAAACAGGAAAACGGATGGCCTGCTTCCGCAGATTCCCGGAACATGGAAAGCGTCTTGTCGTCGACCGACTTCATTCTTTTCTCACGGTCAAAAGCAGCCGCCGCCTGTGCATTCGGATCGTGAAGCACGTATGCGCTGACTGCGTCTTTGATCTTATCGTAAAAGTTTCTTTCCTTATCGTCCATGGATTTATTTTCTCACAAAATACGGAAGTTGTCGCCGTTTCTGCCGGTGGAAAAACCACATCCGGTCAGAGTTCCGAAAGCTTCTTTTGAAGGATACCGGTAAGAAGCGCGGGATCGGCTTTTCCTCTGGTTTCCCGCATCGTCTGTCCCAGAAGGAACCGGAAATTCTTCGTTTTTCCCGAAAGATATTCGCCGACGGCCTTTTCGTTTGCGGAAATGACCTTTTCAACTGCAACTTTAAGGACCTCCGGGTCGGAAACGAGCCACAGATCATGGCTGTCCGCATACTCCTTCGGGACCGCATCTTCGGTAAAGGCCGCTTTGAGGAGTTCTTTTCCCGAAGCTCTGGAGATCTTTCCCTCTTTGACCATCACGATGATCTCCCCGAGAGATGCCTCTCTTATCTTCATATCCTCCGGAAGTGTCCCGGTATCATTTAGAAGCTTCATGAGGTCGACCATGATCCAGTTCGATGCTTCTTTCGGATCTCCGCAGATCTCCGCCGTCTTCTCGAAAAGCACTGCCGTTTCTTTGTTAGCGGACAGTATCCCGGCATCGTATTCCGGAAGTCCCATCTCTTCGATATAGCGTCGGAATTTCTGATCCGGAAGCTCCGGAAGGATTGATCGAATCTCATCTATCTTTTTATCGGAGATCCGGATCACGGGAATATCCGGCTCCGGAAAATACTTATATTCCGCCGCGTCTTCTTTTTTACGCATCGGGAGGGACTGCTCTTTTTCTTCATCCCAGCGGCGTGTCTCGCGCTCAATGCTTCCGCCGCCTCTTACGATCTCCCACTGGCGCTGCGCCTCGTATCCGATGGCCTTACTGACCGCGCGGAAAGAGGAAAGATTCTTCATCTCGGTACGGATGCCGAGTTTTTCTTCTCCGACGGGCCTTACGGAAAGATTGACGTCCGCGCGGAGCGATCCTTCCTGCATCTTACAGTCGGAAACTCCCAGGGCTTTGAGCATCGTGCGGAGCGCTTCCAAAAAGCCGGTTACCTCTTCCGAAGTCCTGAAATCCGGCTCGGTCACGATCTCCAGAAGCGGCACGCCGCACCTGGAAAGGTCGACGGATGTGCTGTTATCAAGGTCATTATGGATCAGTTTTCCCGCGTCATCTTCCATGTGAAGCTCATGGATACGGATGCGTTTTTTCTCCGGTTTTTCGATCAGAAGATATCCGTTTCTCCCGATCGGGGCATAAAGCTGGGAGATCTGGTAGCCTTTGGGAAGATCCGGATAGAAATAGTTTTTCCTGTCGAAGCGGCTCTTCCTCGTCACTTCACAGTTTAAAGCAAGTGACGTCATAACGGCATAGTCCAAAACCTTCCTGTTCAAGCGCGGAAGCGCACCCGGAAGACCTGCGCAGACCTCGCAGATATGGGCATTCGGCGGTGCACCGAAGGTCGTCGGGCAGGAGCAGAATATCTTGGATCTGGTCTTTAATTCGACATGGACTTCCAGTCCGATCACAGTCTCAAATTCTTTCATCGCTTCTGCCCTCCTTTCTCAAGGAAACGGGCCGCACCCAGGATCTCCTGTTCACCGAAACGTGGACCGATGAGCTGGATGCCGACGGGAAGTGCTTTTGCCGATGGATCGGCGGTATCTTCTTCCTTCCGCGCAGAATCGGCTTCTTTTCGGGCAAACGGCAGGCTGACCGCGGGAAGCCCGCAAAGGCTCGCCGGTACCGTGCAAAGGTCGGCAATATAAGCCGAAAGCGGGTCCTTATCGATCTCATGAAGAAGCGGCGCCACACCTGGAGCGGTCGGGCAGAGGATCATATCGTATTTCGAAAAAACATCGGCAAATGCTTTTTTCAGCATATCCCGCGCACGTTCCGCCTGCCGGTAGCAGTCATTGAAGTGCTCGGAGGAAAGAACGTAGTTTCCGAGAAGGATCCTTCGTTTGACCTCTGTTCCAAAGCCCTCGGAGCGGGTCTTTCTGTATAGTTCGGTGATGTCCTCCGCGCCCGAAGCCCGGTATCCGTAGCGGATGCCGTCATAGCGCGAAAGGTTGGCGGATGCCTCGGCCGAAGACAGGATATAGTAGATCGCGACCGCATAATCCAAAAGCGGCATATCGATCAGATCGACCGTAGCTCCGTTATTTTTTAAGAACTCACTTGTTCTATCGATCGCCTCCCGGTTCTCGATCGAGCCTCCCGATATGAGCTGCTTCGGGACCGCGATGCGTTTCCCGGTGAGATCATAGCTTTCCATCTTACTGAGATCCACTTTCGGGGCCGAAATCGAGGTCTGATCTTTTTCGTCAGGTCCGGTAACAATGTTAAAAAGCGCGGCAGCATCGCGTGTTCCGCGTGTGACCGGTCCCGCGACATCCATCGAGGATGCAAAGGAGGTAAGGCCGTGCCTGCTGACCGATCCGTATGTCGGACGAAGGCCTACGAGCCCGCAGAAAGCCGCCGGCTGGCGGATGGATCCTCCGGTATCTGTTCCCAGCGCGGCAAAAGCACCGCCATATGCCACCGCCGCGGCAGAACCTCCGGACGAACCGCCCGGAACTCTATTCGTATCTTTCGGATTCAGTGTCGCTCCGAAGAAGGAATGCTCCGTAGATGCCCCCATTCCGAACTCATCCATATTCGTTTTCCCGATGATGACCGCCCCTGCTTTTTCAAGTTTTTCGATGCATGTTGCCGAATATGGGGCAATATAGTCCTGCAGCATCTTCGATCCGCAGGTCATCTTTCTCCCGGAAAGCATAAGGTTATCTTTAACGGCGACGGGCACGCCAAGAAGCGGAGGAAGCTCTTCGCCGGGATCTGCAAGGCCCTCTGCTTCACTATTTCCCGGATTGAGAGCAGTTTCCGAATACGCCCTGTTTGCAAGCATTTCGTCTATTTCGCGCGCTTTTTTCAGCGATTCTTCCTTCCAAAAATCGAGGTAGGCATGGATCTTACATTCATGTTCATCTATATTTTCAAAAACTGCGCGGACAGCTTCCTCCGAGGTCACTTTTTGCTCCCGGATATTCTCCGCCAGTTCTATTGCCGATAGGGTCAGGATCTCTTTTTTCTCCATCGGGCACCTCTTATACGATCCTGGGCACGTGGAACATGCCGTCTTTCGCCTGTGGCGCCTGCTTTACGATCTCAGAGGCAAGGGAAGGTGCTTTTTCCTCATCATCACGGAAAAGAGCCTCGTTATCGGAAATATCGTCAGAAACAGCGTCCGCGACGGAAGTGTCCAGTTCCGAGATCCGCTCCATATAAGGAACGATGCGTGACAGATCGGAAAAGAGAATGTCCTTCTCTTCCTCCGACAGCGTCAGCCCCGAAAGCCGGGCGATGCGTTCCAGTAGATTTTGCGAAGACTGCATGTTAATAATCCTTCTGTTCCTGATTGTATTCTTTTCTATTCTACAACAAAACCGATTTGTCTCCGCAACTTGAGTATTAAATCTGTGTTCGTGTACTAATATTGTTTCCTTTTTCCGAAGATAAGAATACACGCCTGAATAAGTGCTGTGTAGAAAATGATCATGGTGAGAGAACGCCCAAAACTGCCTTCTTGTTGCTGAACAACAGCCACTACACCCTCCTGTTTCGGGAAGCATTCTATCAGCAGATTCTTCTGATTCCATACCGGTAGGAACTCTAAGAACATTCGGGGCATAAACCTGTCCAAAAAACTTTCAATGAAATACACTCCTACGGCAAAAGTAGTGGTTACTGAAAAACTTCCTGAAACAAAGGCAAAAAGATATGCAAAACTGCTCCAGAAAAACGAGACCAGCCAGCATACAAACACCAATAAGAGGAGGCTTCGTATATTTCTTTCTACGGAATGACCGGCTACATCCATCAATTCTCCTAAAAGTGCATGGAAAATAAAGAAGACAAGTGTTGTTCCAATCAGCAGAATTATTCTTGAAACACCAAGTCTTACTCTTGTAGTATTCACAAGACGAATGCAATATGTCCGATTCTCATTATCTACCGATCCGAGAAAAGCCCCAACGATAATTACCGCGAACAAGTTGATTATCGTTAATGTAGTGCAGGCCTGCCTTAAATAGTATCCTGTTTTGTCAACCGCTAACATCGTACTCGATGAAAAGAGAATATAGAGCAGTATCAGGCTACTCAACCAAAATGCGCCTACGACCGCACTCTTTTGTCGAAGAAGAATAATATCAGCTGTCAAATTCTTCTTTATCGATAAAAACACGTCCTATCCCTCCCAATTGAGCTCAAGGCTCCCTTTTCCGGCATCGATCATGATCTGCATCGTGTAAGCATAGTTCGGATCGAATTCTGCGTCTAAGATACCTTCGCCACTCTCTCCAATAACGAATTTTTCAATTATTGTATTTCCATCTTTTATGAGTATGGAAACCTCTCCGCTTTGGATCTTCGCGTCATATGAAATCTTCGAATCCTTGTTAAAGATCATAAACGTATAATCTTCATCAGATCCATGTTCAATATCAAAATCAATCGAAATGTCGATTGGGATCTCTCTTGCTTCATCAATATATGTTATATCCCTGCTGTACGTGTCTTTTCTCCCTTCATTAGAGAAAGGGCCAACAGTTATATTCGTTGCCACAATGAAACCTATTGCACTTATGAATAAAACCAGTATAACAAGAATGATTGCTTTCTTTTTCACGATGAATACTCCCTTTTTTTATATACAAGCACCTGGAAAAGAACGCAAACACCTCCATATAGAATCAGTAGTCCAATGTTCAGAAGATCAGACATTGTGTTTTGCGTTCCAAACGATATGTTAGAAAGACCTTTCAGATTATTAAATACTCTGTCGGAAAACGAAGACAAATAATAGTATGGGTTCAAATATAGGAAATATTTACTGACGTTATACGGGAGGAACTGCGTAGAAAGAAGTACAAGGAGACTTACTGTATTTCCTCTTGAAACATTGCGAAGCAATACAGACATTGTCATAGAAAACAAACTGATCATAAATGTAGATACAATTCCAAACAACATCCGCAAACATATACCGCCCAAAGCCATCGATCCGACGTCATTCCAGAAAATGATCGGAAGAATAATACCGATCAGGAAAAGGATCGTTGTCATTAACGATGCAGAGATGAGGAGAATACAACCTTTCGCTATAAAAGGTTTATATCTTCCTGCTGCCTGAACCATACTTCCGGTAGTATTCCCGCTATATTCTAATGAAACGACTCGACTTCCGAGCAACACTGCAAATACTGTGTTAAAAATGGCAGAAAAGAACAGGATAAAAAACGAGTAAAGGTTTTCCGATTGTTTTAACAGTGGCTCTATAACATTACTGCTTTCGTTCAATGTGAATTGAAAAAATAACAGTATAAATATGACGACATGAACTGCTATCATTATCCAGAAAAACCATGATTTAAATATCTTGATTGCCTCTGCTTGAATCAGTTTCAATTGTTTTTCTCCTTAACCGTATCAAGATAGATTTCTTCCAGTGAACTCTTTCTTTCCGTGATTTTCTCTGGAATAAGCCCTCGACTATACAAATATTCACAGACTTCTTTATAACTCTTCTCTGTCTTCCAGAAGATAGCAGTATCCAGTCTGTCTGGTAGATCTTCATAGTTTTCACCTACCATTTCCTTCAACTGTGCAAGCATATCAGCAGGCACTTCAATTTCAAACCCTGACGTGTTCTCTTTTTCCTTGCTCCAGATGCCGTGTTTAGCAATCACTCCGCCATCAAGTACAACATAATTCGTTATACAGTCTGCTAATTCAGAGATCGCATGACTAGCCATTAAGATACTGACATCTTTTTCTTTCAATTCATTTATGTATTGCTTTAGCCAGATCATCCCATTGATATCTAGTCCATTCGTCGGTTCGTCCAGTATCAGGAAATCTACCTTTTTGACCATTGATGCCATGACTAACTGCAATCGGCGCTTCATTCCCAATGAAAAAGATTTCGTCGGTTTTCTTCCCGCATCCTGAAGATTAATTCTCTCCAATATCCGATTTATCTCGGATTGGCTGATAGATTGATTGGCGGAATAAGCGGCAACTTTCAAATTGTCCGTAGCTGATAAATGCGGATAAAGAGTAATGTTCTCTGAAAGGTATCCAATCCGTTTGTTATTCACTCCCGGTTTTTCTCCATAAACCAAGACGCTTCCTCCTGAAGGAAATGTCAATCCGATCGTTGTGTTGATAAATGTAGTTTTTCCCGCACCATTCTTTCCAAGCAAAGCACAGACTTCACCTTTGCAAATCTCAAGATCCACTCCTTTTAGGATCTCTTTTTTCCCAAAGGATTTTCGAATATCTTTAGATAACAATACCGTTCCCATAAACAAACCTTTCTGTTTTTTACTGCGGATTCTAAAGCAGTTATGTAGCACCCGAGAGGAAGATATCCAGAAAGTGTTCCTGCCGAAACAAACGGCAGGAACACCTTAACGCCTCAATGAGAAGTATGGGCGATCTCCAGATCAAATATCTTATGAATTATGCTTTTGCAGTAGCAGTACAACTTCTATCTTCTGTCTGCCAAGCCAAATCAAACCACGCAGTACAAAGCCCGTTCTTAAAAGTTGCATAGGCTTTTACATCTCCACGTGTAGCCTCTTGATTGATCCAACTGGAAGACTTGTCATGAACACTCTATGAATTAGAAGCTGTCTTTGTACCAGCGCCTGCATTAACCATTGCAGAACTAAACAACGTGATGCAGATCATAACGATCGCAACACTTAAAATCTTTCTTCTTATAAGTTTGCCACCTCTACTTTGTTTTTTCCTTGTTTTCAGACTCCGTGTAAGAGACACTTTCCCCAAAACCTCTCATTGACACAAAATAAGTATATTATCAAATTTATTTTGTTGTCAACTTTCGTTATCGGGAAATGATTCGAGCAGAAAGATTTTGATGCTCTTCTATACAGATGTACAACTTTTGCACACGTATGCAAAAACACTGTTATAATGTATGGAAACGCAAGGAGCATTTTTGAAGGGAGAAACCATGGTTTCCTTTTTGATCCGAAAACTGGTGAAGAACATCGATCAGCCGCAAAAGCCTCAGGTCCGCCGCAATGTCGGAAGTATCTGCGGTGCGTGCGGTATCTTCTTCAACATCCTGCTTTTCATCGGCAAACTCATCATGGGTATTCTCACCCACTCCATCGCCATCGTCGGTGACGCTTTGAACAACCTCTCCGACGCCGGCTCTTCGATCATCACGATGATCGGTTTCCGTCTTGCGGGAAAAGCACCGGACGCGGACCATCCGTTCGGTCACGGCCGTCTCGAGTACATCTCCGGCCTCATCGTCTCCCTTCTGATCTGCATCATGGGCTTCGAACTCGGCAAGTCCTCGATCGAGGGGATCATCCACCCGGTCGCGGTCGACTGCACGGTCCTGGCCGTAGCGATGCTGATCGCTTCCCTTCTGGTCAAAGCCTACATGATGTTCTACAACTTCAAATGGTCGAAGATCATTGATTCTTCGGCGATGCGCGCCACCGCCGTCGACAGCAGGAACGACATGATCTCTACTTCCGTCGTACTGCTCGCCGTTATCTCCACGAAGTTCACCGACCTTCCGGTCGACGCATATATCGGCGTCGCCCTTTCGGTATTCATCCTCTACTCCGGGATCAATGCCGCAAGAGAAACCATCGAGCCGCTTCTCGGCACCCCGCCGTCCAAAGAATTCATCAGCCGGGTCGAAGAGATCGTTATGTCCCACGAGGCCATCAGCGGTATCCACGACGTGGTCGTCCACGACTACGGTCCGGGCAGAAAGATGGTCTCCCTTCATGCGGAAGTTTCCGCTTTTCAGGACATGTTCTACGTCCATGACGTCATCGACAATATCGAGTACGATCTGGCAAAGGAACTCGATTGCGAGGCTGTCATCCACATGGACCCGATCGACACGAAAAACAAAGATCTCATGAAGCTTCAAGACGAGGTCAAGGTGATCGTAAAAGAACTCGACGAGCGCATCACGATCCACGATTTCCGCATGGTTCCGGGCGAGAGCCACACAAACCTCATCTTCGACATGGTCGTCCCGCACGATGTGACCACTTCGGAAAAAGAACTGATCCAGAGCGTGCAGAAGAAGATGCTCGAAAAGCACCCGAACCACTTCTGTGTCATTAAGATCGACCGGTCATACGTATGAGTACAGCAGATATAAAGAGTAAACAAGGCGACTTCTCCAAGGGAAGTGTGCCCGTACTGATCTTAAAACTCGGCCTTCCGATCATGCTGGCCGAGATGGTCGTCGTTCTTTATAATATCGTCGACAGAGCCTATATCGGGCACATGGGAGAAACCGGCACACTCGCCATCACGGGCCTCGGCGTGTGCTTTCCGCTGATTACTTTCATAAGCGCCTTTGCCAATCTCTGCAGCACCGGCGGCACCACCCTTGCCACGATCGCCAGAGGCGAGCATAAAGACGGAAAAGCAGAGCGCATGATGGCAACGTCCTTTACACTTCTTCTGATCATCGGAGCGGTCCTGACCGTTCTTCTTTTTGCCATCGCTCCATGGATCCTCGAGATCCTCGGCGGGGATGAATCTTCGCTTCCTTATGCGGTCGATTATTTCCGCATCTACGTGATCGGAACGGTCCCCGTCCTGATCAGTCTCGGCATGAACCCTTTTATCACGGCGCAGGGATTTCCGAAGATCGGCATGTCCACGGTCGTTCTCGGCGCCGTATTGAATATCGCGCTCGACCCGCTTTTTATCTTTGTATTCGATATGGGCATCCGTGGTGCGGCCCTCGCGACGGTCATTTCCCAGAGCGCGAGCGCCCTTTGGGTCGTCCTCTTCCTTTGCAGCAAAAGACCCCCTCTTCGTCTGAAGCGCCTTCTCATCGACAAGAAGCAGCTGCCGGGACTTATAAAACTCGGCGCGACCGGATTTACGTTTAAGGTCACGACCAGCATGACGCAGGCTGTCGTCAACATCATGCTCAAGAGTTTCGGCGGAGACCTCCGGACCCTGTATGTCGGCGCGATGAGTCTTGCCAATTCGGTAAGAGAGATCATGAGCCTTCCGAACAGCGGAGTTACTGCCGCAGGCCAGAATGTCATGAGCTATAACTACGGAGCCAAACAAAACAAACGCGTCTCCGAATGTATCCGTTTCATCTTCGTCAGCGGCCTTATCGTCAACGTCATTTTGTGGCTGGCGATGCTCTTTATTCCGGGACCTGTTTTCCGTATCTTTTCCGATGACGAAGAACTGATCCGCCTGACTGTCCACTGCGCCCGCATCTACTTCGGCGCATTCCCGTTCATGGCACTTCAGATGAGCGGCCAGACCACCTTTGTGGCTCTGAATTATCCGAAACATGCCCTGTTCTTTTCCATGCTCCGGAAGATCCTTCTGGTCACTCCCCTGACGCTTCTTCTTCCGAATATCGGCATGGGCGTCGACGGCGTATTCTGGGCGGAATTCCTAAGCCAGATGCTCGGGGCAAGCATCTGCTTTACCACAATGTATTTCACCATCTGGAGAAAGATGAAAAAAGGAACCACGGAAGCAGCGGGTACTTAACTGCTTTTCCGTGGTCCACAGGAGCAGGGAGACAGCGGGGGACCGGGGGATCCCCCACCTCACATTCCAGATTCGTATGGCAAGTATCTGGGTCAAATTATTGCATTCACTTATTAATGACAGGAGATCTGAAAAATACTCACCATTATTTGAAAATTTGGTAAAATGTGTTTGCATATGTAAGGAGTCATTCACATGAAGATCACGGAAAAGCTGAATAACAAACGCATCCTCATCTGGGGAAAAGGAAGAGAAGGAAAGTCTTCCGGGAAGTTCCTCCTGGAGCACTGCCCGGGCAGCACCTTTGAGATGGTCGAGGGTACGGAAGAGGAGATCTTGAAGCGTGCATGTGATTTTGACTACATTCTGAAAAGTCCGGGCATCATCACCCACGTGGATGAACCGAAGTATATTTCCCAGACCAGGCTTTTCATGGAAGAATTCGGCCAAAAGATCATCGGTATCACCGGTACCAAAGGCAAAAGCACTACTTCTTCCCTGCTCTATCACGTCCTTCATGACCTAAGAGACGGCAACGCGATCCTCTGTGGAAATATCGGACTTCCCTGCTTTGACTACTATGACGAGATCGGAAACGATACTCTGATCGTTTACGAGCTATCGTGTCACCAACTCTCGGATCTCGAGTTTTCTCCGCATATCGCCGTTTTCCTCAATCTGTATGAGGATCATCTCGACAGGTATATCACGATGGAGAATTACTTCAACGCGAAGAAAAACATCACGATCCACCAGGGGCCGGACGATTATCTTTTCTACGGAAATGATGTTCCGGAGATCGATACAAAAGCAAAAAAGACGAGGCTGGATTTTAATTCATCGATGGATTTCAATATGAAGCTTCAGGGCGCACATAACCGGTTCAACGCCACTTTCGTTTACCGCATCTGCACGGAAGTTCTGGGACTTGATCCGCAGAAGGTAAAAAAGAGTATCGAGACCTTTACCGGTCTTCACCACCGCCTGGAGTTCGTCGGAAATTTCGACGGTATCGACTTTTATAACGACTCGATCTCCACGATCCCGCAGGCAACGATTCAGGCTGCGACCAGCATCGGGAACACAGGAACTCTTCTGATCGGCGGCATGGATAGAGGTATCGACTACACCACGCTCATTGCCTTCATCAAAGAGCATCCGGAGTATCAGTACATCTGTGCCTATGAAAGCGGCAAACGCATCTATGATGAGGTCGGTGAACTTCCTTACTGCCACCTCGTTTCCGATATTAAAGAATCTGTCGATATGGCCAGAAAAATCACCCCGAAGGGAAAAGCCTGCATCATGTCACCTGCCGCCGCGTCCTATACGCATTTCAAGGATTTCGAAGCTCGTGGCGAAAAGTTCTGCCAGCTCGTAAAAGGCGAGACGACGCTCGTCTTTACCGGAGATATCGGATTCGACCGCTATATGGATCACAAGTGGGAAGACCCGGGGCTTCTGTCAAAACGTGTTAAAGACGTCCTTTCTTTTGCCGACCACGTGATCGCCAATGTCGAAGGTCCGATCATGGAATGTCCGAAGAACGAAGTCAATGAAGGCGCGAAGCAGCTTCTGCATTTCATGGAGCCGGCCGTCGCCGATTTTCTTTTAGAAAATCACTGTGATATCTGGAATATCTGTAATAACCACATCAAAGACGCAGGCGAGGAAGGCATCGCGTCGACGCTGAAAGAAGCTAAAAAGCGCGGTATCAGGACCATCGGTGCCGGCATGAATATCGATCAGGCCAGAAAGATCCTCACCCTTCCCGAAGCCGGCGGAATCGGCATGTTCGGTGTCGGTTATCAGCGCGCCTGCCGAAAAGCAACGGAAGACGAAGCCGGCTGCTTCAGCTGGAGCGATCTGGATGCGATCCAAGAAGCAATAACCGAGATCAAAAAAACCTGCCGCTGGTGCATTGTCGTCGCACATGCGGGCGAAGAATTCACACCGCTTCCGTCGCCGTACACCAGAGACAGATATCACCTGTATCTCGAGATGGGCGCGGACATCGTCGTTTCGCATCACCCGCACGTCCCGATGAATTACGAGATGGTCGGCGATAAAGCCATCTTCTATTCGCTCGGCAACTTCATCTTCGACACCGATTATCAGCGCTCTCAGTACAATACGGAAAAAGGACTTCTCCTTTCCATTAAGCTGTCCGAAAGCAGTTTCTCGTTCACCCCTTACGGTATCGATATTCTGCGCGATAAAGACCATGTCGACCTCGGAGAACTGCCCGTCATCTTCCAGGATGTTCCGGAAGAAGAATATAAACTCCTGTCGCCGCTTTCGGCAAAGATGCATATCGCCGCGACACGCCGTCAGATGAGATATCTCGACCCGAAGCGTTTTAAGGATGCGACCGAAGAAGAGTGGAAGGCGCATTTCGAAGAGCCTCTCCGGACCGGAAGAGTCCCGGGCGAGACTTTAGATTTCTTTATCCTCTGCCCTCTGGCGGAAAAGGAAAAAGATGAAGCCTGGAAACAAAGCAAGATGCAGGATATCGTCAAGTATATCCGTGACCAGATCCCAGATCTTAGTAGCCGGAAGGAAGATCCGGGGTCCGGAAAGTGACTCGGAGGCAAATAATGCTGGAAGACAGTATCCTTAAAGAAAAACGCCGTCATAATTTATCCATCAGCGTAAAAAGTTTCTATCTGGCAGCGCTTATCTATCTGGCGCTTCCGGTCGTGATCTTCTTTGCCGGGTACTTGAAGATCCATTGGGCCATCCTTTTTTCTGTAGCCATGATCGGCGCTGTTTACCTTACCATGCGGAGCATGAAAAAGGACCCCGTTTCGCTGAAGGAATCCGAAAGATCGATAACCATCAATCCTTCTTATCTGATCTTTGTTATTGTCCTGATCCCGATCCTTCTTTACTGGGGAGGTGTCAGCGAATTCGGAAGCTGCTCGGCCGACCACCGCGTCAGATACGCGATCCTCAATGATCTGGTCGAGTATAAGTGGCCCGTTATCTACGATTTCTCCACACAGCAGAATCCCACCGTCGCGGCAAATCTCGGCTCCGGATCTGCAGCGTTTGCCTACTACTTTACGTTCTGGATGATACCGGCGCTTTTCGGAAAACTCTTCGGTCTTATGGCCGCAAGAATAGTGCTTTTCGTGTGGACGGGCATCGGACTGTTCCTCGTTTCTCTCGGCGCCTGCCTGATTTATAAACGCTCGTCGAAGATGCTGTTTTTCTGCCTGATCCTGTTCGCCGGATTCGATGTCATTCCGTACGTATTCAACAGGATCACCGGAACGGGGACCACCTGGGAAGGATGGACCGATCACCTTTACATCCACAGCAACTTTTTCCAGATCATGAATGTATTTAATCAGAGTATCCCGGGCTGGATGATCACGACACTTCTTCTGCTTGCCCCGAACGGCAGAAGCATCGGTCTTCTGGGCGGTCTGATGTTCTGCTATTCGCCGTGGGCCACGATCGGCATCCTTCCGATGTGCGTCTGCAAGATCATCATGACGAGCAGAAACACCTATGGCGAAACGGGAAAATCATCTGCCTGTAAACCGATCCTGAAAACGCTTCTGACTCCGCAGAATATCATCCCGCCGGTCATCTGTCTGGTGCTTTTCGGTTCGCTTTATACCGCGAATCCGAATGCCACCGGCGCGGACGGATTCATCTGGAATTTCTATACTCCTCTTCATCTGCTTAAGGACTATATCATGTTCATCCTCTTCGACTTCGTTCTCTGGTTTATTCTGATCATCAGAAAACACAAGAAAGATCCGATGCTCTGGACCGCGTTTATCACGCTTTTGATATTGCCGGTCTATAAGATCAGTATCGCGAACGATTTTCTGATGAGAGGCAGCATGGCGCCGATGTTCATGATCGGTCTTTATGTCGTCATGTTCGTCACCGACAATTTCGAGATGTGCAGAGAAAAAAAGCTCGAACTGAAAAAAGCAATTGCGGGAAGACTCGTTCTTATCCTGATGGTCATCGCCGCGTACACGCCGGGAAACTACATCCTCTACTCATCACTTACCTCATATCCGATGCCGTTCACAGATGAGACTGTTATTGCGGAAAAAGACCTGATCGGATCTTTCGGCAACATCAAACATGCCTCCGAACTTAAGACCGTAAAAAATCAGTTCTTCGTGTACGATTACGAGGATTCGGTCTTCTTTAAGTACTTCGCCAGATAATACATGTCGAGGGTCGAGGTGCAGGCTGTTGCCGCAACTGTTGACGAATCTTTTCAAAACCGTCAGCAGATGCGTCTATTATGATCCCTGCTCGTTCAGCTGCTCCTGCTCATAGATGATGTTGAGCATCTTTGCCGTGGCCTTGATCGCCGCTGCGACCTGATCTCTGTCGAGACCTCTGGTCTTAAACTCGTGCTCGCCGTCGCGCCATGTGATAACACTCTCGACGAAGGCGTTCGTACGGCCTCCCGGCGGGATCGTAACGGTATAGTCGGCGAAGAACGGGAGAGTCCTTCCGAACTGCTGGTAGATCTTCTGAAGTGCTCTCATGAAGGCGTCGAACTGACCTTCACCGGATGCGCTTGCTTCGTGTACTTTATCGTCGATCTGGATCCGCATCGTTGCTACAGGCTTTAAGTCTCTTGCGTGGCAGACGTAGTAGTTCAGGATCTTAACGTTCGACTCGCCGTTGCCTTTACCGAGAACGTCGGCAACGATATACGGGAGTTCATCCGTCATGATGCTCTCTTTGTTATCGCCCATCTCTACGATACGGGCCGTAACTTTTTCCAGAGAATCCTGATCCAGATTCAGTCCGATCTCTTCTAAGTTTTTCGCGATGCTCGCGCGTCCGCTGGATTTGCCGAGCGCGTACTGGCGCATACGTCCGAAACGCTCCGGCGCCAGCTTATTGCAATAAAGAGAATCCTTCGTGTCGCCATCCGCGTGAACGCCGCAGGTCTGTGTAAATACGGAAGCTCCCGTGATCGGCTGGTTCTTCGGGATACGCATGCCCGAAAAGGACTCGACCATCTTACTGACGTGCTCGAGTGCCGTTTCATTGACGTCGATCGATCTTTTGTCGCAGAAGTCGGAAACGGCGCCGACGATCGAAGCCAGAGGCGCATTGCCCGCGCGCTCGCCCAGCCCGTTAACGGTAACGTGAACGCCCTTGGCGCCTGCCTTTACGGCCATGATGGTATTTCCGACCGACATATCGTAGTCGTTATGTGCATGAAAATCAAAGTGTACCTCCGGGAAAAGAGAGACCATCTTGCCGACATATTCGTAAGTCATATCCGGTGTCAGAACACCTAAGGTATCTGCCAGCATGATCCTTTCGACCGGAAGTACGGAGATCTCGGAAACGAGCATCTTTACATATTCAAAATCGGTCTGGACACCATTGGACCAGTCTTCCAGATAAACGTTGACCTTCATGTCGCGGAAGGCTGCATCTTCAATGACTCTTCTGATCTCGCCGACGTGCTGCTCCGGTGTCTTTCCGAGCTGCGCGGTGAGGTGGTGAAGAGAGCTTTTGCAAAGGAGATTGATCACGCGTCCGCCGGCATTTTCGATCCAGGAAAGCGAGTGCCCGCGGTCGACAAAAGCGAGTACCTCGACCTTATCGAGATAACCCTTTCCTTTTGCCCATGCAGTGATACGCTGGAGCGCTTCAAAATCGCCGTCGGAGATGCGTGCGGAAGTGACCTCGACCCTGTCTACTTTGACTTCGTCAAGAAGGATCTTGGCAATACTTAATTTTTCACTGGGAGAAAATGAAACTCCCGGGGTCTGTTCACCATCCCGAAGGGTGGTATCCATGATTTCCAACTTCATAAGGTCACCGTTTTCTCATAAAATTACAGTCACAGTATAGCAGAAACCGCGAAGAAATGCTTTTCTCTATTTCTTTTTTCCATTTTTTTTGAGATAATGTGAAACGTGGGAGAAAACGTACTATTTGGAAGTAATTAGAAGACGGTTTAGGAAAAGAGAATGGTAAGGAGCTTCATTTATGGCTAAGAAAAAATTGGATCCTAACTTTTCCAACGAGAAGATCCTGGAAGTCATCCGTGACTATTCCAGCGATACCATTTACTTCAAAGATGCCCACTCCCGTTTCGTCTGGAATAACCGTGCCCATGCTGCGCAGTTCGGTGTCAGTGACCCGCGAGAAATGGCAGGAAAAACGGATGCCGACTTCTTCCCGAAAGATTTCGCCACACGTGCCAGAAGAGAAGAGATGGAGATCATGGAGACCCGTATCCCTCTCATTTCCAATACCGAAAGACTCGAAAAACCCGACGGTTCCGTCGTCTGGTATTCCGCTTCGAAATACCCGATCATCGATGAAAACGACAAAGTGATCGGCACCTGGGGCATCAGCCGTAACATCACCGCGCTTAAGATCGTGGAAGAGGAGCTGAGCCGCACGAATGAAAAACTGAAGAGACTGTCGCAGGTCGACGATCTGACGGGACTTTTCAACCGCCGCTATTTCTACGAAATGATCGAGAAGACCGCTTCTCAGTATGACCGCAGAAACTACAAAAAGAAGAATGATCCGGACGATACATTCTCTCTGATCTCACTGGATATCGACTTCTTCAAGAAGATCAATGACGATTACGGCCACAACAAAGGTGATGACGTTTTGCGTCTCGTTGCAGGCATCCTCACATCCCAGTGCAGAAAGTCCGACATGGTCTTCCGTATCGGCGGGGACGAATTCATGATGCTTCTTCCGGACACTCCTTTAAAAGGTGCAAAAAAGCAGGCCGAGCGTGTCCGTCTGGCACTTTCCGAGGCTCCGATCCTCTTAGATGAAAGATCATCTCCGGTCCGTCTTACGGCAAGTATGGGTATTTCCTGCTACAAGGACAGCAGCAATGTGGCCGACCTGATCCACACCGCCGACGAACGTCTCTACACGTCGAAAAATCTCGGCCGCGACCGTGCGACCTGATTTTTTACGGAGCCGTATTTCCCTTTTCCTTATACTTCAGAAGAGCCGCACGTGCGAAGTCTTCGCTCTCTGTCGAAAGAACCGGCAATTCATAGTCTTCTCCGTATCTGCGCTTAAGCGCGATCCGCAGGAGATGATCCGTCATACGCGGATTCTTCGGCAGGAAACTTCCGTGCGAATATGTACAGTATACGTTCTTGTAGATCGCGCCTTCGTAGCCGTCTTTTCCGTTATTTCCGGCGCCCTCAATCACCTTCGCCATCGGTTTTACGGAAGGCCCCAGATATGTTCTTCCGCTGTGGTTTTCAAACCCGTAAAGCACGGAACTGTCAGAGACACCATCTTCCTTCAGAAAATCCGCTTCGTAGATCGTGTCCTGGATATAACGGACATCTTCGCCGACCGTGTAGATATCGATCGCATTTAAACATTCGATCTTCGTGCCGTCGTGCTCCTGGTAGTACTTTCCGAGCATCTGATACCCGCCGCAGATACAAAGGAATACCATGCCGTTTTCGATGGCTTCTTTGACCTTCGGTCCCTTTACTTCCACGAAATCCCTGCGGATCACGTTCTGCTCCGCATCCTGGCCACCGCCAAGAAATACGATATCAAAATCATCCTCATCAAAATCATCGCCGATCGAGACCGGAACCAGTCTGACCTTGATGCCGCGAAGTTCTGCCCTTCTGATCAGGCTCAGGACATTTCCCCGGTCTCCGTAGAGATTCAGAAGATCCGGATACATATGACATATGCGAAGTTCTTTTTCCGTGTTATCCATTTTCGAAAAGCACTTTCCTTTCGTCATTTCCAGAAGTCCTTCAGGTGATAGCGTTTGACCAGGATCGATCGGAGCGCCAGCATCGAGGTGTAGTTCGGCAGGATATAAAGGCATTTTCCCGGAGTCGAATCAGAGATCGCCTGATCCAGAAGCTCCGCGCATTCTTCCATCGGCTTGGCGATGATTCGGGATCTGTCTACTCCGGAATAGACGATACGGAGCATCATGTCACCGTAGCGGTCGCCCGAAACATAGACTTTTTCAGGGAATTCCTTGGACTCAAAATCGACGTCCCAGATCCAGGAAACATCTTTTCCGTCCGCGATATTACTGTTCAGAAGCATATAGATACCTTCGGCATCCGAGGCTCCTGCAACAAACGAGAGCGCACGGTCCAGTCCGACCGGATTCTTGACGAGCAGGACGCATATTTTCTTATCTCCGATACTGATCTTCTCCATGCGTCCGAATGCCGCTTCGACATGCTCGAGTGCGGCCGCACATTTATCAAAGGAAAGACCTTCCGTATCGCCGATCTTTTCGCCCATGCAAACACATGCGGAGACTGCCGCGATCGAGTTATAGAAGTTATGCATGCCGGGGATCGGAAGCTTCACGCGCTTTTCGATGAGGCCGGAAACGCCCTGACTGCCGGCTGTATTCGCCGTGTCGGCTTCAAAATCTTTCTCCGTTTTACCGGCTCCGGCATCGAGAAGCGAAAGCTCATAGCCTTCGTCCGACGGATTCTTCGAAAGATCATACTTAACGAAGAATCTCGGAGACTTTCTCTTTTTTCCGCACTTTTCGCAGGAAAAAGCACCGAGGTGCCCGAATGAGCGCGCCGTATAGGTATATTTCGTCTTGCATTCTGTGCAGTATTCCGCATCCGAAGATGCCGGCAGCACACCGGATTTATCCGGATAGGTTACGTTATTGTAGTGCATGGACTCTTCGGAAAGACCGTAAAATACCGTCCTTCCTTCGCGTCCCTTATAAAGTTCGGAAACGAGGGAATCGTCGCTGTTAAGAAGGATCTGCGCTTCGCAGGAATCCAGGCCCTTTGCGATCAGTTCGCGGGTGTGCGCCAGTTCACCGAAACGGTCGAGCTGGTCACGGAAAAGATTCGTGACGACCGATACTTTCGGCATGATCTGGCAGGCGATCTTTCCGTAGGCCGCTTCGTCGGTCTCCAAAACACAGATGATCTTCTTTCCTTCCTTTTCCGCCTTCTTCATGTCCTTCATGCCGAAGATCATGGAAGTCGTAACACCGGAAAGAAGGTTCGCACCGGACACGTTCGTCACGACGGTATAACCGCAGTTTCTGAAAATATCGGTGATCATGTGCGTCGTCGTGGTCTTACCGTTCGTACCCGTAATGGTCACACAGTCACGGTCCTTACAGAGCTTTTGGAGTATCTTCGGATCGATCTTTACGGCGACCTTTCCCGGAAGTGTGGTCGCTCCTCTTCCCATCAGGCGCAATGCCAGATGGGTGCACTTGGCGGAAAATACTGCAATGTGAAACCGGATCGATGCCATAACCGTTACCGCCTCATTCCTTTAGGTGTCCGACGACCAGAAGTCTGTGCGTCGCCACACCGAGCGGGGTGCATGTAACGAGAGTTACCTGTTTTCCGGTACCGTCATCGATATCGATATACTGATCCAGATCCTCCGGACTTACCATCTCATGGATCGTGTCGACCACGTAAACATAGTTTTTGCCGTCGATGCCGTTGATCTCGATCGTGTCTCCGATCTTTACGTCACCGAGAGCATGGAAAAGCTTGCCTTCGGCTCTCATTCTATGTCCGAGGATGACCATGTTTCCTTCCTGTCCCGGATCGGCCGTGCCCTTGAGGCGGCCGGCTCCGTAACGCAGGGAAACGATCGTCGCATCGTCCCAAAGCGGGATATCTACATCGATAGAGGGGATGCGGATGGTGCCGAGAGCAGTCAGAACGACCTCTTCGGGAAGTTCCGCCACGATCGTCTTA
Source organism: Clostridiales bacterium (assembly GCA_017428545.1). Taxonomy (GTDB): domain Bacteria; phylum Bacillota; class Clostridia; order Saccharofermentanales; family Saccharofermentanaceae; genus Scatonaster. The sequence continues at coordinate 9,352 of JAFRQR010000035.1, read as the reverse complement.
TAGTCGGCAGCGCCGCCTTCCTCATACTCTTCACCGTAGTAATATTCGAATTCTTCACCACTGACTTCGTTACCGGAGCTCTTAACGACAAAAGTCGTCTGGCTTGCTTCCACGATGCTCTCGTACATATCGTCAGTTACCTTTTGACGTTTCATATCTTTGATCGGATCCATCAAAAGCAGGATAACACCTACCACAAGGCAGATGAATGCCACAGAAAGAAGAATGATATTTCTCCAGTTGATGTCACCGTTTCTTTTTCTAAACATATATTCCCCATTGGTAAAATTCTTTGCGAATAATTATAGCAGATACTTTCAGAAAGTGGAAAATTCTGATATGATGATTCTACTTTTTTTATCTTCGCGGGGGGACTCAAATGAGCGCGAAGAAATTTAAGAAGTGGGTGAATCAAGGATGGATGCAAATAAAATCTGGAGTCAAACCATGGCTTTGCTGAAGGATGAAGTGTCTGAAGTTAAGTACAAGACATTCTTCCAGCCTGTTACTCCTGCTTTTGCCAATAACGATATCCTTATTCTCACGACCCCGGACGCCTTTTCCCAGGAACAGATCACACCGATGATCCCTTTGATCCGCAACTGTATTTCCGTTGCGATCGGAAAAGAACTTGACGTCAAGGTCGAACTTCCGGATTCTTCCTTAACACTGGATATGATCCACCAGCACTCCTCTTCTACCCCGCCGGTCACTTCGGAATCTTCGGTCTCCCAGCTGAATCCCGCTTATACATTCGATTCTTTTATCGTCGGAGCCGGAAACCGCTTCGCTCATGCAGCCTGTGTTTCTGTTGCCGACGGAGGAAAACAGTATAACCCGATCTTCCTTTATGGCGGATCCGGACTTGGTAAGACGCACCTGATGCACGCCGTAGGAAATGCCGTTAAGCAGAAGATGCCGAACCAGAAAGTCGTCTATGTCAACTGCGAGCGCTTCGTCAACGAATTCATCGCGACGATCCAGAGCGGAAAATACGATGATTTCCGTGAAAAATACAGAAATGCCGATTTTCTTCTGATCGACGATATCCAGTTTCTCGAGCGAAAAGAACAGACCCAGGTCGAGTTCTTCCATACATTTAATGAACTCTACGAATCCGGTAAGATGATCCTCATGACATGTGATAAGCCGCCGCAAAGCCTCTCTTCCCTGGAAGAAAGACTTCGTTCCCGCTTCTCTTCCGGTCTGATCGTCGATATCCAGCCGGCAGACTATGAAACTCGTATCGCGATCCTCAACAGAAGGATGCAGGACGAGCACATCACTCTTTCCGACGATATCGTGGATTACATCGCATCTAACTTTGCTTCGAACATCCGTGAGCTCGACGGTGCTTTTAAAACAGTCGTCGCTTACTGCTTCCTGGCAAATTCCTTTACGATCGATGACGCAAAGATCGCTCTTAAAGACATGATCTCTCCGAAACAAGCCAAGCAGGTCACTCCGGAGATCATTGTCGAAGTCGTTGCTCGCGCCTATAACATCACGGTAAATGACATCATGTCCAACAAACGCAGCAAAGAGATCATCGTGCCGCGTCAGATCTGCATGTTTCTCTGCCGTTCCGAATTGAACATGACCTATCCGAAGATCGGAGAGTTTTTCGGTGGCAAGGACCACTCCACGGTCCTTCATGCCTGTAACAAAATTGAAACAGGATTGAAGGATAACGACACAGAGCTTTCTATCCGTATCGATTCCATTAAAAAGCGTCTTTTTAACTAAAGTTTTCCACCATAAAGAGTTCAATTGTGGAAAACTTCCGTAGGAAAACAAGTGCACAATTTGTGGATATCCAAGCCTTGTGAATCAAGTTGATAACCTCTTCTTTTTTGCACAGTGCTTTTCACTTGTTTTAAACATAAGAAACATTGAAATATCAGCATTTGAAGTACTTTTTCACCGTTTTCACAGACCATAATAATATGAAGGAGAATTACTTTTCTTCTTGCTTTTATCTTTGTTAAACAGGTCCGTTCCGACCTTCCCCCTTCTTTTTTGTGTTTTTGATATTTAGTGGAATAAGTGGAAAACTTTCAGATAAGGGGAAAACTTGAAAATAACCATATTTTCTGTGCCTTTTCGAGTTTTCTTTGTAGCATTTTTGTAATTTTCCTGTATAATATATAGTGTTATTTGATAAATTCAGACGGAGGAATGAAACGCATGAAACTTGTTATTTCAAGAGACAATCTGGTCGAAGCAATTTCGATCGTTCAGAAAGCAGTTTCAACTCGTTCTACTTTACCTATATTAGATGGAATTTTAATTGAGGCCTCTTCTAAGGGCGTGAAGCTCACAGGCTATGATTTAGAGACAGGTATTGAAGCACTTGTAGAAGCAGATGTAATGGAAGAAGGATCCATCGTTATTCCTTCCAAGGTATTCGGTGAGATCATCAGAAAGCTCCCGGATGAGGAAGTGGCTATTTCTTCCAATGACAGAATGGTGATCGATATCGAGAGCGGTACATCCAAGTTCTCGATCAACGGTATTTCCGCAGAAGGATTCCCGACGATCCCGGTTGTAGGTGATGACAACAAGATCATCTTAAACCAGGAGATCTTAAGAGACATGATCAGCCAGACGATCTTTGCGATCTCGACGGATGAAGGACGTCCGATCCTTAACGGTTCCCTTTTCGAATCTGACGGAAAGAACATTAACGTCGTATCTATCGATGGTTTCCGTATGGCACACAGAAAGCAGGAGATCGGCGAAGATCTTCCTGTGATGAAGTTCCTTATTCCGGGAAAAGCACTTCATGAGGCAGCCCGTATTCTGACAGGTAAGGATGCGGAAGTCGTTATCTACGCTTCCACGAACCACATCCTCTTCGATACAGGTAAGTTCCGTATCGTATCCAGACTGATCAATGGTGAGTTCCTGGATTATCATGCGATCGTACCGAAGAATTCTTCTACAACGATGATCGTTGATAAGAATGCGGTTCTGAATGCCGTAGAGCGTGCTTCCCTCATCATTCAGAAGGAAGACCGCCGCTGCCCGGTTAATCTTTCCATGGATAATGAAGAAACTCTCGTGATCAGATCTTCTACTGAACTCGGTAATCTCCGTGAAGAAGTGAACTGCCAGATCACAGGTGAACTCATTAACGTAGATTTTAATCACAAGTACATCATGGATGCGCTCCGTGCCATCGATGAAGATACCGTAAAATTCCTCTTCTCCGGTGCAAACGGCCCGTCTGTCGTCGTTCCGGTAGAGGGAGACGGCTATACATATCTGATCCTGCCGCTGCGTAAGTAATCGCTTTTTACGTAAGCTTTTCTCTTAAGGACGTACGGTATGTATATACGTTCCATTGAACTTGAAAACTTCAGGAATTACAGAAGGCTTGATCTTAAGGTCGAGCCTTCTGTTAATGTTTTCTATGGTTCGAATGCCCAGGGAAAGACCAACATATTAGAGTCTATCTATCTTTGTACTTCGACGCATTCTCACAGGACATCCAAAGACAGCGACATGATCCTTCACGGAGAACACAGATATAAGGTCAAACTGTATCTGACGGCTTCTTTTAATGCTTATGATGAGTCCGTTTCCGTCATATATGACGACGGATCCGGTGAAGATTCGTCTTCAAAACGTGCCAAAAAGGTCGTTTGTCATGATGACGTCCCTTTTGACAAATTAGCCGATTATTACGGGATTTTTAACGCTGTTATATTTGCTCCTGAAGACTTAATGCTCATAAAAGAAGGCCCTTCGATCCGAAGAAAATATCTAAATGTCCTTCTTTCGTCCGTAAAGCCCTCATATTTTTACGAACTTTCCAATTATGTCCGGTTACTGATGAACCGTAACCGCATCATCAAAAACGCACGTGCCGGCAATAATAAGGTGCTTTCCGATGCGATTAAGGAAGAAATGTCGATCTGGCATGAGCCGATGGCAAGATCTGCGGTAAAGATCATGCGTGACAGATACCTCTTCTCACTTCGTATTGCGAATTTTGCCAAAGTCCATCATGAAAAGATCTCAAACGGAAGCGAGTCGCTATATGTAAAGTATAAGACATGCGTTCCCATCGATATGTTCGAAAAGAACTCAGACGACGAGATCATCGAAGCTCTTATTTCCAAGTGGGATAACTCCATAGAGGAGGATTTCTTCCGCGGAACGACCAATCACGGCCCTCAAAGGGACGATCTTCTCATGTCCTTAGACGGAGACGGTCTTCGTATGTTTGCGTCCCAGGGACAGCAAAGATCGGCTGCACTTTCCATGAAACTTGCGGAACTGGACATCATGAGAGAAGAGACAAATGACTCTCCTGTGCTGCTTTTGGACGATGTTTTCGGAGAATTGGACGCGAAAAGAAGAAAGTGCCTTCTTTCCGAGATCGGAGATGCCCAGATCTTCATTACCTGCACCGATAAATCCTTTATTGAACAGGAACTTGCGGATTCGCTGGAAAAAGCATCGAAAATAGCCTTTTTTGAGGTATCTGAAGGCTCAGTGAAGAGAATAGAAAACGGGTAGAAAATTGACCTTTTCAGTGCCTTTTATGGTATAATGTTATGGTCAAAACTGATAGTGTTAAAGGGGCGTTTAGATGTTCGTTCATATCGGCGGAGAATATACGATACTTATCGATTCGATCATCGGATTGGTCAACCTCGAGACTGTACAAGCTTCGTCCTCGGATATGAATGATTTTCTGCGGCAGCAGGAAGAAGAAAACATCCTCGAATATGTCTCGGAAGAGATCCCTCGATCCCTGATCCTTACAGACGATCGTACCTATGTCTCCCCTCTTTCGGTAATGACACTCAAAAAGCGCATCGATAGCGCAAAAAAGATGCCCGGTACCGGTCATTAACATTGTTACAAAACGGCAGATACCAGTGCTTTTCAGAGTATTGGATCAAAATATCAGTTCTTTTCCCGAAGAATCGGAATTTCGGGGAAAAAAGGAAGGAAAGAAGACAAAATGGACGACGAGAAGAATCTGCAGAACGAAAATGAGAAGCAGAATCAGCCGGAAGAACAGAGAGAATTCTACTATGAGGTCCAGGAAGAGACAGATGGTCTTGTGAACCTCGCAGCTGACCCGCGTGCTTTGACCGAAGATTATAAAGAGGACTCCCTCGAAGATCTCGAGCAGGCCACCCAGGGACAGGATGATTTCGATACCACGAACAAGAAAGAATATAACGAAGAAGATATTCAGGTCTTAGAGGGCCTGGAAGCCGTCAGAAAGCGTCCGGGCATGTATATTGGTGATACGACCCTTCGTGGTCTTCACCACCTCGTATATGAGATCGTAGCGAACTCTGTTGACGAGGCACTCGCCGGCCGCTGCGATACCATTAAAGTTACGGTAAATACAGACGGTTCCGTTACCGTTCAGGACAACGGTTCCGGTATTCCGGTCGGTATTCACCCGAAAATGGGTATTCCAACCGTTGAAGTCGTACATACTGTACTCCATGCCGGCGGTAAGTTCGGCGGCGGCGCATACAGCGTTTCCGGCGGTCTGCATGGTGTAGGTGCTTCCGTAGTTAACGCATTGGCTTCTAAGATGGTCGTAGAAGTCCGTCGTGAGGGCAATATCTACCACATCGAGTTCGAGCGTGGTAAGACCACTTCTCCCCTTGAGATCGTCGGAAAATGCGACGAGAACGATACAGGTACGACGACAGTATTTACGCCGGATCCGGAGATCTTCCCGGATTGCCGTTTCGACTTCGATGCCATGATTACCCGTTATCGTGAAATGGCTTTCCTCAATAGAGAGATCACCATCATCCTTCGTGATGACAGAGCCGAAGAACCGGCCGATAAAGTACTTCACTATGACGGTGGTATCATCTCCTTCGTAGAGTACTTAAACCGCCACAGAGAGGCGCTTCACAAGCCACCGATCTATATCGCCCAGAGAAGCGGAGAATGCTTCGTTGAGGTCGCTATCCAGTATAACGATTCCTTTGCGGAGAATGTCTATTCCTACGCGAATAACATCGCAACAGTTGAGGGCGGTTCCCACCTGACCGGCTTTAAGAGTGCTCTCACAAAGGTAATTAACGACTATGCCAGAAAGTATAAATACATTAAAGACTCTGACAGAAACCTCCAGGGTGAGGATACCAGAGAAGGTATCGGTGCCATCATTAGCGTGAAACTTCCGGAGCCGCAGTTTGAAGGTCAAACAAAGTCAAAGCTCGGAAACGCCGAAATCAGAACGCTTGTAGAGACTGTCATGTCTGAAAAGCTGGCTCAGTATCTCGAGGAAAATCCGAATGTGGCGAAGATCGTCATGGACAAGTGCCTGTCTGCTTCCCGTGCCCGTGAGGCGGCCAGAAAAGCCCGTGATATGACGAGAAGAAAGAGCGTATTTGAATCAAATACTCTCCCTGGAAAACTTGCCGACTGCCAGGAAAAAGACCCGACATTCTGCGAGATCTTCATCGTAGAGGGTGACTCTGCAGGCGGATCTGCTAAGCAGGGTCGTGAAAGAAAATATCAAGCGATCCTCCCTCTCTGGGGTAAGATGTTAAACGTTGAAAAAGCCCGTATTGATAAGGTTTATGGCAATGAGAAGCTGCAGCCTGTTGTTATGGCACTCGGTGCCGGAATCGGCGATGATTTTGATCCGGAGAAACTCCGTTATCATAAGGTCATCATCATGGCCGATGCCGATGTCGACGGATCCCACATCCGAACACTTCTCCTCACCTTCTTCTTCCGCTATCTGAGACCTCTCGTAGAACTCGGATATGCATACATCGCCTGCCCGCCGCTCTATCGCGTATATCAGGGCAACGAAGGCTATTACGCTTATGACGATAAGGAAGTCGAAGAGATCAAGCAGAAGACAGGTTGGAAAGAGCCGAAGATCCAGCGTTATAAGGGTCTCGGTGAGATGAGTTCCGAACAGCTCTGGGAGACAACAATGAACCCGGCTACCAGAAAACTTCTGAAAGTTACCATCGAAGATGCTCAGGCAGCTGATGAAGCGATGACACTTCTTATGGGTGATCAGGTTGAGCCGAGAAAAGAATTTATCCAGGCAAATGCAAAATTCGCTCAGCTTGATATGTAATTCCGAATAATATAATCTGAAATCAATATCTGTAAAAAGAACTTCGTATCAAAAACGGAGTTCTTTTTATTTCTTTTGAATTGTATCTTTGATTGTTTCACGTGAAACAATCAATTTGTGAAAAAACGATTTTTGTAATCTGCACGAAGAAAGTTTTCGATTTGTGAACATGCTGTATATGCTTTTCAAATTCCAAAGTAAATACTAATTCACAAAATGTTTCACGTGAAACATTAAACAAATAGAAAAAGAGACAATGGTGAGATGCAATTTTGAAGTTTTTCTGAATTTTCCATCGAAAAGTGTAAAACAACTGACATATATCATATGCTTCATTTCTGATAATATTATGTTAATAAGAATGATAAGGAGCACATATGGCATACGTAATTTCTATCGTAAATCAAAAAGGTGGAGTGGGAAAAACCACAACAGCCGTCAACCTGGGCGCATTTTTAGCGAAAAAACGCAAGAAAGTGCTGATCATTGACCTCGATCCGCAGGGAAATGCAACCAGCGGATATGGTTTTGATAAGTCAGAACTGGAGAATACCGTATACGATCTTCTTGTAAACGAAGAAGATATCGGAAATGTGATTGCAGCAACATCGGTTAAGAATGTAGATATGTGCCCGACAAATATCAATCTTGCAGGTGCAGAAGTCGAATTGGTATCTGCGATCAGCAGAGAAACGATCCTTAAAAGAGCAGTTGAACCGGTTTTGGATAAATATGACTATATTATTATCGACTGTCCGCCGTCGCTCGGTTTACTTACGATCAATGCGTTAGCCGCATGTGAAGGCGTAATTGTTCCTATCCAGGGCGAGTATTATGCCTTGGAAGGATTAACCCAGCTGATCGATACCATTAATATGATCAAGAAAAAACTGAACCCGTCTATCGGAATCCTCGGTGTTGTCATCACTATGCATGACCGCCGTACGCAGCTTACAAAGCAGGTCGTAGAAGAGGTTCAGAAGTATTTCGGCGACAAAGTATTCAAGACCTTTATCCCGAGAAATGTTCGTCTCGCAGAGGCTCCGAGCCATGGCCAGACGATCGAAGAATATGACCCGAAGTCGAAAGGATCAGTTGCCTATCAGGCCCTTGCTAACGAGGTTCTGAAGAGAACTTAAGAACGTATAACATATAGATAGACATCAATATATGAGGTGATAACATGGCTACTAAGAAAGGTTTAGGAAAAGGATTAGGCGCGCTTCTTTCTGTTGACGGAATTCCGGAAACACAGAAGGATTCTGTAGTAGAACTGAAGATCAATGACATCTCTCCAAACAGTGAGCAGCCGAGAAAGCGCTTTAATGAAGATGCTTTGCAGGAATTGGCAGATTCTATTAAAGAAAACGGAGTTATCCAGCCGATCATCGTATCGAAAAGAGGTTCCGGATATAGGATCGTAGCAGGTGAGAGAAGATGGAGAGCCTCCCGTCTTGCAGGCCTTAAAGTTATTCCTGCCATCGTCAGGGATCTCACGGATCAACAGACCATGGAACAGGCCCTGATTGAGAACATCCAGCGTCAGGACTTAAACCCTCTTGAAGAAGCTTTCGCCATGGATAACCTTATGAAAGAACATGGCCTTACTCAGGAAGCTCTTGCCAAGAAACTCGGAAAGAGCCGCCCTGCAATTGCCAATACACTTAGATTGATAAATATCGATGAATCGCTTCAGGATTTCATCCGAAACGGTGATCTTTCTGCGGGACATGCACGTGCACTTCTTGCCATTACCGACAAGGAAGAACAGAAAAAAGCAGCAGACGTCGTCATGATCAAAGAGATGAGCGTCCGTGAAACAGAAGAATATGTCAAAAAGATCCTTAGCGGACCTTCTCCGGCACCACGTAAAACGCGCGAGAAGGGGTCAAATGCGGTCGCTATCAGTACAAAGGATGTAGAACACAAATTAACCTCGTACTACGGCACAAAGGTCAAATTAAAGCTAAAGGACGAAGTGAAGGGAAAAGGAACCATCGTCATCGAGTATTATTCCTACGATGATCTGGACCGCTTACTTGAAATGATGGAAAACTGATGCCATATATTTTCACCAAAGTGAAGAGGCCTTTCGGAACCGGAAGGCCTCTTTGCTTTAGTTGACATAAGAAGTCAAAGTTAGTAAAATTAGCAGGCTACGAGACGTGGAGCTGTATCGAAGCGGTCATAACGAGGCGGTCTTGAAAACCGTTTGCCCAAAAGGCACGTGGGTTCGAATCCCACCGGCTCCGCCATAACAGG
>JAFRQR010000034.1 GCA_017428545.1 Clostridiales bacterium | reverse complement strand
TTTGTTTACTTATGTTTTCAACTCTATGAATTGAACTATTGGCTCGTATAAAGTAGTAATTACTTTCTGCTCTTCTATTCAATTTTCAAGGTCCGTTGCACGCCGCTTCCGCGAAGCGCTTAACTATGATAACACGCGTTTTTTGCACTGTCAACACTTTTTTTGATAATTTCCAAAGAAACTTTTGGAGTTCTCGAAACAGCCTGTTTTCAGTGCTTTTCGGCTATCACGGGTCCGCTTGCGCGAACTGCTATATATTACTGCATCCTCTCTCATAATGCAAGCCCTTTTTTCATAAAGTTTGAAGAATATCTTTGGGGGGGCCTTTTTCCGGTGGCAGATCTTTTGACTATGCTGCAGTTTCCTTCTGCCCGGCCTTTATTAAATGTATTTCATTATTATATATAGAAGCTTCCGATAAATGTCCATATCGTATCTGAGTATAGGAGGATCCTATGTGTGAACCTCCCTTTCCGGCCGTCGGTCTCACCTTGCATACTAGTATATGATAAAACCGTGTGGATTTTACATATCTCAAAATGCATTTTTTGGAGTGCTTTTATGCATATAATGCTTTTTGTTTTTAAGGCATTGTCATAGCGCTTGTTTCATACTAAAATACGCTTGCCAGATTTTCGGGAGCGTGTTTTTCAGGTTCCATACGATACGTTCCGAACGAAATGAAAGTGAATACAAAGAAGTATTTTGGGAGTTGGAAAAAAATGAAGATTAAGCATGGTTCTAAGGTAGCTATTATCGGCGCTGGTGCAGTCGGTTCTTCGATTGCATTCGCTATGTGCATCCAGCAGCTCTGCACAGAGCTGGTCATGATCGATGTCAACAAGGACAAGGCAAAGGGTGAGGCACTGGATATCAGCCATGGTCTTCCGTTCCTTGGTCAGATGGACATCTATGCAGGTGATTATTCCGACGTAAAGGATTGCGATCTGATCATCATCACGGCAGGTATCCCGAGAAAGCCGGGCGAGACACGTCTCGATCTCGCAAAGAAGAATGTCGGTCTTGCAAAGAAGATCACAGAAAGCATCATGGAGTACTACACAGGCGGTAACATCCTCGTAGTTTCCAACCCGGTCGACGTACTGACCTACATGATCACCAAGTGGTCCGGTCTTCCGAGAAACCGAGTCCTCGGTTCCGGTACGGTCCTTGACAGTGCCCGTTTCCGTATCCTCATCTCCCAGAAATTAGATATCGACGTACGTAACGTCCACGGCTACATCATCGGTGAGCATGGTGACTCCCAGCTCCCTGCATGGAGTGCCACAAACATCGCCGGTCTTTCCATCGACGATTATTCCAAGACAACAGGTATCCCGTTCACACAGGCTGACAGAATCGAGATCGCGGAGAAGACGCGTTTCTCCGGTGCCGAAGTTATCTCCCTCAAGGGTGCGACCTTCGACGGTATCGCCGTTTCTGTTTCCACGATCGCCAAGTCCCTCCTCAAGGGTGAGAACACGATCCGTACAGTAGGTTCCGTTCTCAATGGTGAATATGGTATCCAGGACGTTGCTACAAACGTTCCGACCATCATCGGTGCTGACGGTGTTGAAAAGGTTCTCGAACTCGACCTCGATCCTCAGGAGCTCCGCTTCCTGCAGGCTTCCGCCGAGTCCGTTAAGAAGATCCTCGCTGAGGTTAAGGACATCTGATTAATCTGATTATGAAGGCCCTGTTCATACGGACAGGGCCTTTCTTTATATAAAAGGAAAAGAAACAAAAAACTGTCCCTTACACCGGGACAGTTTTTTCATATCCATTATTCTTATAAATGATCAGAGAACTCTTCTGATGCCTGCTTTCTTTCTGCGTCTTTTCACTTTCGCGATCGAGACAAACAGAACGATCACAACCGCACTGACGACTACAAGAAGAACGATCAGGACGACCATCAGGACAGGATGCTCTTCAAAAAGAGATCCCTTTTCCTCCGGAACCGGAGTAACATAGACCGTCTCTACGACCGGCTCACTTGTTGTTGCCGGTGCTTCGGTACTCGTGTCTTCCGGATTCTCCGGTCTGGATACGGTAACATCTGAGCGGTTACCGGTCGGATCTTCGCCGTTCGGTGAATTGTACGCGCGGTTATCCAAAAGGTTGCCCTCGACTTTGGTGACCGGGTCGGATTCCCAGCATTTGAGATTGGCTTCTCTTACGATCGAGGCAACATATACGGACTGGCGGTCCGCAAGATCGTACGGGATACCGCATACGCAGGTAATGATCTCGTGACCGTTCTCATTGATGGTCAGAAGCGTCATGCCAGTACCGGCGGTTTTTGTCGTACCTGTTTTACCGCCGTACACTTCTGCGCAGTGGGCATCCAGACCGATCATCCACGGGTCGGTCAGAAGGTTATTGGTGTTCTTAACGACTTTCCATCCGTCGAAATCATGCTTGTTATCCGCTTTAAAGAAATGTGTCGGAGCATGAATGACCGTGCAGAAATCCTCGAAGTTCAGCGCATAATCAAACATCATGGCAAGATCGTGGGCCGTGGTGTAGTGGTTATCGTTCTGAAGTCCGTTCGGATTCAGAAAGTGCGAGTTCGTAAGACCTAAGGATCTGATCTTCATGTTTGCGATATAGGCAAACTGGCCGATCAGAGAGAATGTATTCGGATCTTCCGTAGCAGAAACTCCGTCCGGCGGATTCGGTACCGGAGTTGTTGTCGGCAGAGCACCTTTCTGCGCTTTGTAGTGCTTGGCGATCTCTTCGGCAAGCACATTGGCCGCATCGTTTCCGGAAGGAAGCATCAGGCCATAGTAGATCTCATTGGCCTCGAGTTCTTCGCCGACGACAAGACCCATCATGGTGGAGTTCGGTGTCGTCGCATCCATGGCGGACTTACTGACGGTGATCTTTTCAAATGGATCCAGGTACTCCATGGCAAGTGCCAGTGTCATGATCTTTGTCATGCTGGCCGGATAGATCCTCGTGTCTTCATTCTTGGAAAGAAGGACCTGGCCGGTCGTTCTGTCATAACAGTAATAAGATGCACACTGGATCTTATCCAGAGGCGGAAGCGCTACGGTCTGCTGGCCTACGCCCTTGGAGCCGAAGTCGACATCCTGTGAAGATGACGAATCGGAAGCAGCGGGAGTGGTCTCCCCTGCCACGGTTGCATCGTCCGGCTCAAGTGCCGAAAGAAACGCCGCCGGGATCATGGTCATTGTGATCACGACCGTCAGGAGCATCGACAGCACGGTCTTTACCGACCTGCCGCCCGATGTCCGGATGGGTGCTTTCTTTACTCTTCTGTTCATGCTTCCGGAGTCTCCTCACTTGAAGAGTCTGTTTCAGAAACAGCGGGAGAAGCGTTTTCAGAAGTGCCTTCCGCTTCTAATCCTTCAGAAACAGCCCCCTCGGATTCGCCCTCAGGAATTTCTACTGTCTCTTCTTCCTCTTCGTGATCTACGATCGCCACGTCAACGATCAGGCTGTTCTTCGATCTCATCAGAGTGACGCCCTGCGTGACACGCGAAAGGACCGGGATCTCTTTTGCCCAGAGACGGATAACGATACCGTCATTGTTGATGATCAGGATATCCTTGTCGTCATCTACGAGGAGTGCACGGACGAGCGGACCGGTCTTTTCGGATACACGGTAGGTCATAAGGCCCTTACCGCCACGGGACTGTACACGGTACTCTTCCATTTCCGTTCTCTTACCGAAGCCCTTCTCGGCTACTACGAGGAGGTTTCTGTTTTCAACAACAGGTGCCATGCCGATGACTTCGTCACCTTCACGCAGAGTGATACCTTTAACACCCATGGTGTTACGTCCGGTGCTTCGAACGCCGTTTTCGTCGAAGCGGATCGACATACCGGTCTTCGTAACAAGAACGATCTCCTGCTGACCATCTGTCATGTGTACGCCGACGAGCTCGTCGTCTTCTCTGATATTGATCGCGATCAGACCGGAACGGTTGATCCTCGAATAATCGGTAAGAGGTGTCTTCTTCACGATACCGGCTCTTGTTGCCATGGTAAGGAAGGCGCCGGACTCAAAGTCACGGATCGGGATGATCGTTCTGATCTTCTCGTCTGCTTCGAGCTGGAGGAGGTTAACGACGGCAGTACCCTTTGCGGAACGCCCTGCCTCCGGAACCTGATAACCCTTCATGCGGAATACACGTCCGCGGTTGGTAAAGCACAGCAGGAAGTCATGTGTGGAAGATGTGATGATCTTCGTGACATAATCCTCTTCGTGGGTCGCCAGACCGGAAATTCCGCGGCCGCCACGATGCTGGCTTCTGTATGTATCGATCGGGCAGCGCTTCACGTAACCTAAGTGGGTAAGTGTAATAACGATCTGCTCTTCCTGGATGAGGGATTCATCGTCGATCTCGTCTTCATCCGGCGGTCCGATCTCTGTTCTTCGATCTTCGTAGTACTTCTTCTTGATCTCGAGGATCTCGTCCTTAATGACCTTTCTAAGGAGAGTTTCATCATCGATGACATTTCTGAAGTAGGCGATCTTCTCGTCGAGTTCTTTTGCCTCGGCTTCGAGCTTTTCTCTTTCAAGACCGGTCAGACGGCCAAGTCTCATATCGACGATATGCTGTGCCTGCTTATCGGAGAAACCGAAACGCTCGCACAGTCTCTGCTTCGCCTGATCCTCGGTTCGAGAGGAACGGATGATCTGGATAACTTCATCGATGTTGTCGATCGCAATCAGAAGGCCTTCCACGATGTGCTTTCTGGCAAGTGCTTTTTCCAGATCATACTTGGTACGGCGGAGAACTACGTCTTCCTGGTGAGCGATGTAGTAGGTCAGTGCATCCATCAGGTTGATGGTCTTCGGCTCAAGACGTCCCTCGGCATCCGGAACGAGTGCGAGCATGTTGGCGCAGAACGCATCCTGGATCTGGGAGTTCTTATAGAGCTGGTTGAGAACGACATTTGCATTGGCATCGCGGCGCAGCTCAATAACGATACGTACCTTTTCGTTACGGTCGGACTCATCACGGATATCGGAGATGCCTTCGATCTTCTTCTCCTTAACGAGTTCGGCGATACGCTCGATGAGGCGTGCCTTGTTGACCATGTACGGCAGGTCGTGGACGATGATACGCGCACGGCCGTTGCTCATGACTTCGATATCGGTGTGGGCACGTACAACGATACGGCCTCTACCTGTTCTGTATGTATCGGAGATACCGCGGCGTCCGAGGATCATACCGCCTGTCGGGAAGTCAGGTCCTTTTACCACGGTCATAAGATCGTCAATGGTGGCTTCCGGATTATCCAGGAGCATGACGACACCGTCAATGACCTCGCCCATATTGTGCGGCGGGATGTTGGTCGCCATACCTACGGCGATACCGACGGAACCGTTTACCAGAAGGTTCGGGAAACGCGACGGAAGAGCGACCGGCTCTACGTCGTGCTCGTCGAAGTTCGGGCGGAAATCAACGGTACCCTTGTTGATGTCGCTCATCATTTCCATGGCGACTTTCTGGAGTCTTGCCTCTGTATAACGGTAAGCAGCCGGCGGGTCACCGTCCATGGAACCGAAGTTACCATGACCTTCTACCAGCATATAGCGCATGGAGAAGTCCTGTGCCAGACGAACGAGGGCATCGTATACGGATGCGTCGCCGTGCGGATGGAAACGACCGAGAACGTCACCTACGGTAGTGGCGCACTTACGGTACGGCTTGTCCGGGGTAAAACCCTGGGTAAACATCGAATAGAGGATCCTTCTGTGTACCGGCTTGAGACCGTCACGGATATCAGGCAGGGCACGGTCAGAGATAACGCTCATCGCATAGTCGATGAACGACTTTTTCATTTCTTTTTCCAGGTCGACCGGGATGATCGTAGTCTGCTCCGAGCAGAAGATCGCGTCCACTTCGGCTTCCTGCGCTTTGCGCAGATCCTTGCCGGAAAGCGGTTCGTTTGTAGAATCAGACATGCGTCTTTCTCCTTTATACTTTAATTTAAAATATATCTGTTCTATTTTACCACAACATGTTGTTTTTCGGTGGTCAAAATCAAGATTTTTGTATAGAATAAAGCGTGTGTTTCAAAACAGGATTTTTCTTTTTTAAAAATGCAACAAACACTAATTTAGTCTCGTCTTATTTGTGAGGCAGAAAGAACCGCTATGGGAATCGAAGGTACAACCTCAAACGGAAATAAGCCGATCCTCGATGTGGAGGAGCTTTTCCGGTTATATGGCAACGACGTGCTGCGTATGTGCAATGTCTACCTGCGCAAGCAGAGCCTTGCCGAGGATGCTTTTCAGGATGTGTTCGTGAAGGTCATGACACGTTCAGATTCTTACCGCGGAGATTCAGACGTCAAATACTGGCTTCTGTCGATCGCCAGAAATGTCTGTCTGGATTACCTGAAGTCCTCGTACATGAAGCGGACGAGTTTCATGGGCGATCTTCTGGATCGCACAAAGCCGCAAAGCGAGGAAAAGAAGCGGGTCAGACCGCTTCCCGGAAATCAGGTGGAAGAGCGCCTGGTGGACGCTATGGATACCAGTAATCCTCTTCTGGATGCGGTTCAAAAACTGCCCGCGAAATATAAAGATGTGATACTTCTTCGTTTCTATTTTGATATGGATAACGAAGCTATTTCCAAACAGCTCGGCATCACGGAAAGCACGGTGCGTTCCCGTCTGATGAGAGCTCGAGCCAAACTGAAAGATTGGGGAAAGGAGGAATAACGATGTTAGGTGACGAACTGAAAAAAGCATTAGAGCCGATTCAAGCGTCTGACGAACTCTTGGAAAAAACAAGAAAAGCGATCGAGCAGGCACGTCTTTCGCAGGCAAAAGAAACGCTTGCAAAGACTGAGCCGGAAAAGACCGTTCGTTCCGGTACACGTAATTCCTTCTATTGGAAGGCTGTTATTCCCGTCGCCTGCGCGGTCCTTCTTTTTGCAGGTGCCATTCTTCTTCTGCCGAAGCTTTTCTCGGAAAAGAAGAGCGACGCCTCAAGAGGCCGGGGAGAGATCCAAGCGCATAACGACGCTATCGCAGATGTTGTCAATGAGATCGATGACATCGCATGTGAAGCTACTCAAGCCTATGCGGAAGAAAGTGAAGAGGCATCACAGGCAAGTGCAGCAACCACATCCGAAGCTCAGGTCGACGGTGATTCTTCTAAAAACCAGGATGGCGCAGAAGCTTTAGAATCGTCTGATTCTTTCTCGCTTACCATCGACCCTTACTACAAAAATAAGAATCTCATGGTCTCTCCGAACCTGACCGACCGGCTCAGCGTCAAGCATTCCGTACCGGTCGGAAAATATACGCTTATCATCTCGGAAGATGAAAAAGAGCTTTATCTGAATGATACTGCTACGGGAAAGATCGTCGAGAACACAAGCGAGCATGCAGCACCCGCTATCAGAGATATGCTCTCCGAAAATGAAACGATCAGCGGCCTGCTCTATGATGAAAACTATCGGATCCTCTACATCTCCACAGTAGAAGGGGATACGGCCTCGACAGATTCCGTACACCTCTTTGTCTGCGGATACGACGACGGAAAAGTCACAAAGGATCCGGAAAGAGCCGGTTAACGGAAAAATCACAAGAGATCTAAAAAACAGTTAAAGGAATCGAGAGTTATACGATCGGTTCCTTTTCTGCTTTACCCTGGCCGCGCGGATAGCGTGCAGGTGTCGGGCGGATCTTACGGATCAGAAGGATCGTTCTTCTCATTTCGGTTCCCGGAAGAAGGAATTCATGCACATCCTCAACGGTACCGCCGAGTGTGACGATCGCCTTATTGGCTGACTCCAGTTCTTCTTCGGCATGTCCCTTCATGGCAAGGAATATCCCTCCGATCTTTACATACGGAAGACAATACTCGCAAAGGGTAGGAAGCGCGGCTACGGCACGTGCCGTGGCAATATCGAACTTTTCCCTGTATTGCTTATTTTTCGCGCCTTCTTCGGCCCGGCTGTGTACTGCCGTGATTCCTTCAAGCTGAAGGTTCTCACAAACGGCCTCGAGAAAGTTGATGCGCTTTTGCAGAGAATCCAGAAGCGTCACCTGAAGTTCCGGCATGGTGACTTTCAGAGGAATACCCGGAAAACCTGCTCCGGTTCCGACGTCGATCAGGCTTAAGTCTTTTCTTCCCTTCTTCCGTTCCTCTTCCTCGATATGCGCAACCAGCGTCAGAGAATCGATGAAATGGCGGATGGCGATCCCCTGATCGTCCACGATATTCGTCAGGTTCATTTTCTCATTCCATTTACGGAGCATGGCCGCATAGACCTGGAAAGCTTTGATGCTCTCGGCGGAAAGCGGAAGCGAGATGTCGTGGCTTCCGGATGTCAGATAAGGAGAGATCTCTTTTGCTTTGGAGATATCTTCTTCACTGGTAACGATGGGTTCACGGGCCGGCTTAGAAGAAGCGGCAGGCGCAGGCTTATCCGCGGATGCGGCCTTGGCCTGTTTTCCGTTTCGTAAAGCCCTCTTTTGTTCCGGCGAAAGATTCTTCCTTATCTCCGGTTTGATCCTCTTTTTGTTATCCATCGTTTTTCTCTTTTCTTTCTTCTCGTTCTTCTCTTTTCCTTGCTTCCAGATAGACCAGAAGCACCGCTATATCCGCAGGTGATACACCGGAGATACGGGATGCCTGCCCCAGCGACATCGGCTTTCTTTCGGCAAGTTTGCTTCTGGCCTCAAGTCTCAATCCTTCGATCTTTTCGTAAGGGATATCCGGCGAAAGCTTCTTCGTTTCCAGAGCGGCAAATTTGCGGATACGGTCTTCTTCCAGTGCCAGATAGCCTTCGTACTTGATATCGACCTCGACGGCAAAGATCACGGAAGGCATAAGCTCGGGGCGTCCTTCGTCGATCTCGGAAAGGTCCGCATAGTGGAGCTCGGGACGCTTGATCAGATCCGCCAGGGAAATACCGGACTGCGTCGGTGTGGATCCGCAGCGTTTAAGGATCTCGTGGAGTTTTTCACTCGGCGGAAGGAATGTCGAACGAAGCCTCTGTTTTTCATCTTCGATCGCTTTTCTTTTTTCTTCAAAAGCACTGTATCTTTCGTCACTGATCAGGCCGATCGTATGGCCGATCTCCGTAAGACGCATATCCGCATTGTCCTGACGAAGGAAGATCCGGTATTCGGCACGGGACGTCATCATGCGGTAAGGTTCTTTCGTTCCTTTGGTGACAAGGTCATCGATCAGTACACCGATATAAGCCTGGGAACGGTCGAGGATGACCGGTTCTTTTCCAAGGACCTTCATGGCGGCATTAATACCTGCCATTAATCCCTGTGCGGCAGCTTCTTCGTATCCGGAAGAGCCGTTGATCTGGCCCGCGGTGAAAAGTCCTTTTAGGCAGGTGGATTCCAGCGAAAGATCTGCCGTGGTCGGATCGATACAGTCATATTCGATCGCGTAGGCGGCGCGCTGGATATGGGCGTTTGAAAGGCCCGGAAGCGAGTGGACCATCTGTACCTGCACATCTTCGGGAAGGCTCGTCGAAAAGCCCTGAAGATAGAGTTCCTCCGTCTCTTCCCCCATCGGCTCGACGAAGATCTGGTGACGGCTCTTATCCGGGAACCGCATGAATTTATCTTCGATGGAAGGACAGTATCTCGGGCCTGTGCCCTCGATGACACCGCTATAAAGCGGTGATCTGTCCATATTCTCGGTAATGACCTGTCGCGTTTCGGGCGTCGTCCATACCGAATAGCAAGGGATCTGCTCCTTCGGAGGAGTAATGCCCTTCATCTCGTTAGAATAGGAAAAAGGAGGCATATCCGGTTCTCCCGGCTGGACCTCCATGACGGAAAGATCGACGGTCCTTCGGTTGACGCGTACCGGCGTTCCCGTCTTAAATCGCTGCATGCGGATACCGGCATCCGCCATGCTCTTGGAAAGTCCGACAGAACGTGACAGTCCGTCCGGACCGCTTTCGAGGATCACTTCACCTCTGATCGTTCTGGCTTCCATATAGGTACCGGAGCAGATGACGGCCGCTTTTACGTGATAGCAGGCGCCGCTTCTTGTACGTACCCCGTTGATATTCTTATCTTCGTCCCAGAAGAGTTCGACGATCTCTGCCTGGACAAGAGAGATATTCTCTTCTTTTTCGATCCTGGCCTTCATCTTCCGGCTGTACGAAGCTCTATCCATCTGAGCTCTCGGAGAGAAGACCGCCGGGCCTTTGGAACGGTTCAGCATGCGGGTCTGGATCGCCGAAAGATCCGCCATCTCACCCATGACGCCACCGAGCGCATCGATCTCACGTACGAGCTGGCCTTTGGCCGTTCCGCCTATACTCGGGTTACAAGGAAGATTGGCCAGCTGATCCAGATGCAGTGTAAAAAGCACTGTCGAAAGGCCCAGGTGCGCGCAGGCAAAAGCAGCCTCACATCCGGCGTGTCCCGCGCCGATGACCGCTACGTCAAATGTGCCTGCCTCATACCAGGATGGATTCTCTTTTAACTGTTCCCAAGATCCCATGTCTTAATCCCGTTCTCCTTATTTTCCAACGCAGAAGCGTGAGAATATTGTATCTACAAGTGTGTCACTCACTGATTTTCCGGTGATCTCGCCGACATCCTCCAGTGCCGCGCGGATAAGAAGCGCGGGGCCTTCGAGCGGATCTCCTCTGCGAAGCGCGGCGATGCTTTTCCCGACTTTCTCCAAAGCCGAAGAAAGGACTTCGAAGTGTCTCCTGTTGGTTACGAGAAGACCGACGGAAGAAGTCGCGCCCATCTCGTCGTATGCATTTCTGATGAATTCCTCGATCTTGGAAAGTCCTTCTCCTGTTGCGGAAGACAGGCTTCCACAAAGATCCGGCACACGGGAATATCCTTTTTGGCAAATAAGTGCCATGACTTTCTCTTCCTGCTTTTTGACCGTCTCTTCATCGGAGGTATCCGACTTACTGATCAGAAGAGCGATCTTCGTTTCTTTCGGAAGAGTCATGATCGGATCGATCAGATCGGTAATGGTCTTTTCTTCTTCGTCCGTTGATACGAGCCATAGCACGATATCCGCTTCGCCGATCGCCGCGTTTGCGCGGTCAACGCCGATTGCTTCGACCACATCGTCTGTTTTTCGGATACCTGCGGTGTCGATCAGTTTTACCGGAATACCGCGGATACTCGTTATGACTTCCAGTGTATCTCTCGTCGTTCCCGGTACGTCAGTTACGATCGCCCGGTCATAGCCGCTCAGGCAATTAAGAAGCGAGGATTTACCGCTGTTCGGGATACCGCAGATGACGATCTTCATTCTCTCTGAAAGGATACGTCCCTGCTTATAAGAATCGGTCAGTTCCGAAAGTCTTTTGTAAACGGAATTTTCCAGTTCCTCCGCGTAGTGGATCTTGGTTTCGTTATCATCCTCTTCTTCGATCTCATCGAGGAACATCTCGAAAAGAGAGAGCTGCAGATAAAGAACTGCCGAGATATTCTCGACCTGCTCTTTTAACGATCCGGAAAGTTGGGATTCCGCGGCACGAAGCGCAAGTTCCGAGTCGGCGGCGATAACATCCATGACCGCCTCCGCTTGGGAAAGATCGAGTTTTCCCGCCATAAAGGCTCTCTTGGTAAACTCTCCGGGGCCGGCCATGCGGGCGCCGTTTTCCAATAAAACGCGAAGGATCTCCTGCCGGACGGTCAGACCGCCATGGCAAGAGATCTCCACAGATTCTTCACCGGTATAAGAATGGGGAGCACAAAAACGAGTCAGCATGACTTCGTCAATAACAGTCTCGTCGGAAGGATCGATAAACGTACCATATGCCAGCGTGTATCCGGCCATTTCCGCAACAGTCTTTGCATCACCTGCCGCACGAACGATACGGAACACCTTGTCGGCTACAGCAGCCGAACCATCTCCGGCCATGCGGATCACAGCGATCCCGCTGACTCCGGGCGGCGTAGCACATGCACAATACGGCTTATCCAAGACCAATCGCCTCCCCCAAGGATTACGGGTATCAGCCTTCCAAAGTCACAACGACTCTTCTGTTCGGCTCTTCCCCTTCACTATGTGTTGTAACGCCCTTGACGCCCTGAAGCTCGGCATGAACGATCCTTCTCTCAGCAGGATTCATCGGCTCCATAACGAACTGGCGCTTATTTCTAAGGACCATATTGGCAGCCTTGTGTGCCATGTTAACAAGAACTTCTTCTCTGTGCTTTCTGTATCCGCCGATATCGAGGATAACACGGAGTCTTTCCTCACTGTGACGGTTAGCTACGAGATTCGTAAGATAAGAGATGGAATCCAGTGTCTCACCGTGACGTCCGATCGCGGCACCGCAATCCTGTCCGTTTACCGTGATGTGGATCACGTCTTCTTCTCTGTAGGAATCAAGTTTACCGTGGATGCCGATACCGGAAAGCACTTCTGCTACAAAAGAAACTGCCGCGTCTTCTGCTTCACTTGCTTCATCGCCTTCGAAAGACTCATCGTCGCCGTAGTATACGTCTCCGTCATCCTCGTCGTCGATGGTTTCGGAAACATCGTCATCCTCAACATCTGCCGTTACTTTTACCGTAACTTCCTTTTTGCCCAGACCCAGAAAGCCTTTGCCCTCTTCGAGGACTTCCACCTGAGCCTGATCCTTTTCAACACCGAGTTCCGCAAGAGCCAGTTCAACTGCCTCTTCGACGGACTTAGCTGTCTTGGTTACTGTCTTTTCCATGGCTGCCTATACCTCCTTGCCGTGCGAAAAGCTCCGCACGTTATAATTATTTCTTCTTTTTACCGGAGCCTTTGCCCGAACCGGCATTTGCAGTCGCAACCGCCGCTTTCTTCTTAAAGGCCAGTCTCTTCTGCTCTTCGAGTTCTTTCTTCTTCTCCTCGAAAGGCTTATTGAACATAAAGTATGTCAGGATCGTCTGGATAATACCCATGATGTTACCGATGATCCAGTAGAAACCGAATGCTGCAGGAAGCGCGAATGTGGTAAGGAGCATGAATAACGGCATGATGATATTCATGATCTTTGTGGTGCGCTGTGCCGGATCGTCCGGCTGATTGTTTGCGGGATTGTTCTTCGCTCTCTCTTTTGCTTCCTTCTTCTTCTTTGCCTCAGGCTTGAGTTTTGCTGTCAGGATATTCTGTGCAATAGTCGTAAGAAGAACGATGATCGGGATGATCAGGAGCGGAAGATAGATAGATGCTTCTGATGAGATCTTGCTCGGGCTCCATGTCGGCGTACGGCCGAGGTCGAGACCCAGGAACTTCATGTCCGGGATCTGCTGGAGCTTAATAAGTCCGCTGTTGATCGCGGTGCTCATTGCTTTACCGTCCGTGTGCAGACGGTTGATCAGTGAGATGTTATCGCCGGTAACACCCTTCATGGCAAGGAGTTCACCGAGTTTGGAAATATTGCTGTTGCTGACGCCCATGACGTAACGCAGCGGCATACGTACGATATAGTATGTCGGGAAAAGGAAGAAGATCGGAAGGAAAGGTACGATACATCCGGACAAAGTGGATGCGCCGTTTTCCTGGAAAAGCTTCTGCAGTTCTTCTGTCTGCTTCTGCTTATCATCCGGATACTTTCTCTTGATCTCTGCCTGCTTGTCGGAAAGCGCCTGCTGCTTCATCATCGCTTTTGCAGAACGGATATTAAGCGGTACGGTAAGACCGCGCACAATGATCGTAAGGAAAATGATCGCCATGCCGAAGTTGCCGAAGAACTCGTAAAGAAGGCTTGTCAGCCAACCAAACAAAGTGGCGATCGGTCCAAAAAGAAATTCACCGATTCCGAGTCGGAACAGTACTGATAAATGCATGTAAAACTCCTAAAACTTCTACTTCAACGGGTCATATCCGCCCTTGCTGAACGGATTGCAGCGCAATATCCTGCATAATCCTTTGAAAGACCCTCTAAGGAAACCATACTTTTCGAGTGCTTCTATCGTGTACTGCGAACACGTCGGAGTGAAGCGGCAGTGGCCGATATGGCCTTCGCCGTGGGAGTTCTGATAAAACCGGATCAATTTGATCGCAAGTTTCTTCATGCTGTTTCTCCGTCTGTTAAAAGGCCCAGCTTCATAAGATGCCGTCCCATTTCTTTTTCCACGTCCTGATAAGAAGGGAGTTCCACGGTGGATTTCATCAGAAAGATGATGTCATAACCCAGAGGGATCCTCGGTTCATATGTTGAGAATGCCGCACGTAAAAGGCGTTTGGCTCGATTTCTGGCGACTGCCGTTCTTCTTCCGTGTCCGTTGGTAAACCCGACCCGTAAAAGACCGATCGGGATCAAAGTACGATTATGACGGAGATTCGGGCTGCGCTTAAAACAATGTACGCTCAGGTATTTCCCTGTCGCAAATGTTCCCCTCTTATATACCCGGGAGAACTCATAATTCCATCGCAATGTCTGCGTTGTCTTCAACATGACCGAACCAAAAAGGCTTCCTTAGAAAAAAAGGACCACGCGGGTGATCCTTATACGGTAAGACTCTTTCTTCCCTTAAGTCTTCTTCTCTTAAGAACGTCACGGCCGGATGCTGTCTGCATTCTTGCGCGGAAACCGTGTACTTTCGATCTCTGTCTCTTCTTAGGCTGATATGTCATCTTCATAAGGATATACCTCCAAAATTAGTTTCTTTACCTTTATTTTCACGAATAATCGATACGAATAGCGATAGAATTATACTAGGTGTCAAGAGTAAAGTCAAGGATACGAAGGAAAATCACCAGATGGAGCTGTGCATCTGGACGATCTTGCCGTCTTTAATATATACACGCGGGATACGCTTGCCGACCAGGCATGTGACTTCGTAGTTGATGGTATCGAGCATATCGGAGATCTCATCGACCGGGATCTCAGAGTGCCGGCCTCTGGATTTCTGCGAACCGAAAAGCACTACCTCGTCGCCGACCTTCGGCTTTTCCTCAAAATCAGTCACATCGACCATACACATATCCATGCAGATATTGCCGACGACCGGCGCTCTTTTACCGTGGATCAGGACCTCGGCACGGTTACTCAGACGGCGCAGGTATCCGTCCGCATATCCGATCGCGATCGTGGCAATGGTGCTGGGTTTTTCGGTCTTAAAATGCCTGCCGTAGCTGATCGTCTCGCCGGCCGGGATCTCTTTGACGTGAACGACACTGGACTTAAGGGTCATGGCCGGGCGGACTTCGAAATCCGTATACGGCTTCGGGCAGCCCTTCGGCATCATGCCGTAAGTGATAAGGCCCGCTCTGACCATATCCATATGCATCTGCGGGAAACGGATGATCCCCGCGCTGTTGCAGATATGCTTCGTCGGGATCGTCAGCCCGTGCTTTTCGAGCTCATTGACCATTCTCATGAAACAGTCATACTGCTTCATGGTATATTCGTCATCATCGGTATCCGACATCGCAAAGTGCGAGAACATACCCTCGATCTCGATGCCCGGAAGCTCGGAGATCGCCAGGATCGCCTCGACGGAGGATTCGCCTTCCAAGAAACCCAGACGGTTCATGCCGGTATCGTATTTAATGTGGATACGCGCCGTTCTTTCCAAAATGACGGCCTTTTTCGATATCGACTTGGCATATTCCAGCGAATAGACGGCCTGCTCGATATCATTCTCGATCAGTTCGTAGATACGTCTCGGATCCGTATGCCCGAGGATCAGGATCGGCACATTGATGCCGCTTTTCCGAAGTTCCAGTGCTTCGTCGAGCATGGAGACGGCGAGCTTGTCGGCGCCGTTTTCCAGGAGGACTCTTGCCGTTTCGATCGCTCCGTGTCCGTAAGCATCGGCCTTAACGACCGCCATGATCTTCGCCGTGCGCTTGGTGACCCTTCGGATCTCACGCATATTCTCCGCAAGGATATCTAAGTTGATCTCCGCCCATGAACGGTTCGGAAACTTATCCATCATATTCCATTCCTTCTTCCCACTTCAGCTTTTTGAAGCATGTTCCATAATAATCCCACAGCATCGTCGGGAGCATCGCGCGGCGGCCGTTGTCGGCGGCGCAGAGTTCTCCTGCCATACTGTGGATGCCGACGGCACAGACCGATGCGTCTTCTTCCGTCATCCCCTGTGCCAGAAATCCGGTCAGAAGACCGGCCAGTACATCTCCGGATCCGCCCTTGGCCATTCCGGAATTGTCACACCGATTACTATACCACTTCCCGTCAGAAGTAAATATGTTGGTTTCATTACTCTTAAGAACTAAAGTGATCCCTTTTTCCTCGGCAAAAGCACTTGCCAGGTTCATTTTCTTTTCCGTAAAACCGGGGATCAGCCGGGCAAATTCGCCCCGGTGCGGTGTTAAGACCGCAGGAGCCAGGCCGCGGGAAATTCGAAGGCTCACTTCGTTCATCGCTTCCGGATCGTTGGCCAGGTAAGTAAGCGCTCCGGCATCCAGCACCAGATGTCTGGAGTTTTTCGCCGCCAGGCGGATCATGATGCCGAGTTTATCAGATGTCGGGGGGATACCGGGACCGATCAGGCACGAGTTCTTTTCGGGCAGCTGGTCGGAAAACCAGTTGATATACGATGAGTTCACGACAGCGGCATTTGATTTCATCATGGGAACGACGGCTCTCGTCGGTGCCATATAGGCAAGGCCGATGGCCTGCGGGCAGAGCGTCATCAATGGGGAAAGAAGGTCGGGCTCCGTAAGTACATACACAAGTCCTGCGCCGGATCTAAGTGCCGATGCTGCCGCCATATAGGCGGCGCCGCCCATGCCGGGCGTACCTGCGCAGATCAAGGCTCTTCCGAAAGTCCCTTTGTGTCCGAAAGAAGGACGGACGGGGCATTTGGCGGAAATTAGTTCCGGAGTGATCATGATCGGTGTCTGCATACCTTCACCTCCCTGATATCAGCCGAACTTCAGTGTTTCGGCACTTCGCTGATCTTCGAGATATCGAACGGCGTCTCCTGGTATACATAGTAATTTAACCAGTTCATAAACAGGAGCGTCGAGCTGGATCTCCATTTCATATGTGGTTCTTTTGTCGGATCATCATTCGGGAAATAGTTCTTCGGTACCTGGATATCGAGACCCTTGTTTTTATCACGGAAATATTCGTCGCGAAGCGTATTTACGTCATACTCAGAGTGACCCGTGATGAAGATCTGTCTTCCGGAAAGATCCGAAACGGCATACACGCCGCTTTCTTCCGATTCGGAAAGGATACGCAGGTTCGGATGACGCTCGATGTCTTCTTTTCTGACTTCCGTATGGCGGGAGTGCGGCACATAGAAATAGTCATCAAAACCGCGGAAAAGCTTGACCGGCTTGGTATAGGTCATGCTGTGCTCGAAAACGCCGAACATCTTCTTATCGAGATTGTACTTCGGAATGCCGTAGTGATGGTATAGTCCGGCCTGCGCGCCCCAGCAGATGTGAAGCGTACTGTAGACGTGTGTCTTGCTCCAGTCCATGATCTCGCACAGTTCTTTCCAATAGGCGACATCTTCGAACTCCATAAGTTCGACCGGAGCTCCGGTGATGATCATGCCGTCGTAAAAGCGGTCTTTGACGTCATCGAAGGTCTCATAGAACTTCATGAGATGCTCGGTCGCCGTGTGCTTCGGATGATAAGAAGCCGTATAGAGAAGATCGATATTTACCTGAAGCGGCGAATTACTGAGAGCACGAAGAAGCTGAGTCTCCGTTGCGATCTTATTCGGCATGAGGTTTAAGATCAGAAGATGCAGCGGACGGATGTCCTGCATATAAGCGCGGTCTTCGGTCATAACGAAGATGCGCTCTTTTTCAAGTATCCCTGTGGCAGGGAGATTATTCGGAATGCGGATCGGCATGCTTTACTCCCCCTTTCACAGACACAGGAATTCATTTAAGATCGATGTCTTCGGGACAAAGGTCTCTTTCGCCTGCGGGATCATGTCCAGCCAGCCGTGAAGCATCCTTGCTTTCGCGACGGCCTTCTCGATATTTGCAAAATCTTTTTTGACATTACTTCTTTCCATAAATACGGAAGGAGCCAGAAGTCCCTGATCGTATGCACTGAGCGCTTCTTCGATGTCGCGCTTGGCAAGGGCGGCGATCACGAGCGGTTCGTAAGCAAGGAAAGAATTGATGTGATAATCCGCTTTCGTCAGATAATCACGGTAATAGGCCTGTTCGGAATTGTGGATCATCGGCCAGTAGTCGATCGTCGTGAGCGCGTGCGCGCCACGGTGACGGACATCTCTGACGATTCGGCGGAGCATACGCAGATCATCACTGTCGAGAAGTCTTCTGTCGGACATGACAGATGCATACGGCATGATGAAAATGCCCAGATACTGGTCCTTGCTGAAACTTCCGGTCGTCTCGTCACAAAGACCGTGCAGGCCTTCGACGACAACGATGCCGTTATCTCCGATCGAAAGGGCCGGCTTATCCGACTCGACTCTCTGACGGATCTTAAAATCAAATGTCGGTGTGACGACCTCATCACCGCTGACGAGTCTTGCGAGATCCATGCTGGCAAGACGCATATCGAGCGTGTTGACGCTCTCGAAGTCCGGACGTCCCTCTTCGTCGAAGTTTAAGGCTTCCAGGCTATAGTAATCATCGAGGGAAAGGCGGATCGCCCTTTTTCCTCTCTTTTCCACTTCTGAAACCAGTCTGTCGGTAAAAGTCGTTTTTCCGGAAGAAGTCGGGCCGGATACGAAGACCACTTTAATATCCGGATGGGAAATAACATCCTCTGCGACCTCCACGGTCTGTCGCACGAAACGTGATTCGGCTTTTCTTATAAAGTCCGGCAAACCGAAAACACCCAGCATATCCTCAAGATCATCTATGGATACACGGATCTTATCTGATAAATTCGCCATAATATATCTCCAGTCTTACTTTTCAGTATAATCTGCCAGCACCAGCATACTGACGACCTTGTCATACCAGTACTGCAGGAATCTCGCGACACAGAACACGATCCCGGGGATCAGAAGTGCTGCCAGAAGAATAAGCAGTACGACGACAACGATATAAACGCCGCCGGAGATTACGCCGAGCACCGTGGCAAAAGTACCTGCGGTATCAACGTATTTGTCCGTGAATTGTTCCAGTGTCTTGTTGAGATATGTAATAAAAAAGTCTTTTAAGTCTCCGAAAGAGACGGTCAGCTTAGGACGGAACCAGGCTGTGATCAATAATGTAAGGGAGCCATACTTAACCATCTGGACTCCGAGAACCGGTATCTTGCCCCACAAGGGCATTCGGTAATAAGAAAAGCAGATCGCCGGGCAGAAGAAAAACAGCACGACGAAGATGATCACTTTCTGAAGGAAAGCACCGGTGATCAGGCCGTTCATGCCTCCGGTCAAATAGTTATAGACAACAAGAAGGTCGACGAAAACGCCATACAGCAGAAAGAGCGACAGATGACGACGGTTCTCGAAATCTGTATCGCTCCACAAACGTCCTAGGCAAAGACCCTCTAAATAATCCACGTCTTGTTTGTCCCCTTCAAAAAAAACAGTTCTGAATTATTGTACCAAAAAAAAGAGGCTAAGTCACCTCAAAAGCAAAGTATTATCGAAGTTTTGGGATAGTCAGCGGAGGCGGAAAGAAGTCTTGGCGACTTCTTCGATCAATCTGCGATACGTGCTCCACTGTTTCGGGAAATTACTGACGCCGCATGCTTTGAGAACTTCTCCGTCGGAAAAGCGGATCTCTACGGACCAGTCCTGCGGGAATGAGCAGGTGTTGGATCCCATGAGATGACCGATGCCCTTGGCATAATCGGTCGCCCAGGAAAGAAGTTCGGTCTCCGGAAGGCGGGAATAGATCTTTTCGATCAGCTGCGGCGCAAGTGCACGGACAAAGTCATTGTTCCACATGTGCGTGTCATACCAGGCGATGCGGCCTGCCTTAAAATCGACAGACACCTTAAGGCTTCCTCTCCGGTAACCGGAAAGTTCCGTCTCGATGAACACTATATCTCTATAGTCATGTTTCTTCTCACTCATCGATAATGCCTCATTCATCCAAATCACATCATGCGCCGTGCTTCTCATGAGATCTTCACCCCATACATGAAATTTCCGCGCGAACCTATTACGAGAATTCCGTCTACCACGATCGGAGAGGATTCGATGTTATTGATCTTCTGGTTCTCATCTGCGATCAGGCGCAGGTGGGAGATGTGTGTGCCCGTAAGAGCATCCAGCATATGGATCTGGCCGTAGCTGTCGCAGATGATGATATAGGCGTTGCCGTTCTCATCATAGATATCCACAGGAGAACTCCAGGAATACGGGTCGGTAACATTTGCCGGATCCTCATAAAACTCCATGACATAGCTCCATACCTGATTTCCGGTATTCTTGTCATAAGCAACGATCGTATTTCCACGGTACGCACCCTTGGTCATGCAGTAAGAGAAGAATACGAGATTAGATGCATTTCCCTTGCCGAGGGCAGGTGTGGCAAGAAGTCCGCCGTTTACGTCGCCGGCAGAAGTATCACCATTGGATGTATAGCAGTTCTGGGATGTCTGCCAGACCTGCTCGCCGGTCATGGCATCAAATTTATAGGTATAAGCTGCGCCCTGGTAGACACTCTCATTTCTCTGCCAGTCGACTTCCGTTCCTGTATAGAGATAAACGTGTCCGTTCTCTTCTTCGAGGACCGGAGTAACGTCGGAGTCATCTTCCAGTCTTCTCGACCAGACAAGGCTCATCGTATTCAGATCGATACAGATCAGGTTACCGTCATTGTCCGTTGCCCATCCGTAGTGATCGTAGATCGCCATGGAACTCTCGATACCATGTGTGGTGCTCGTTCCGTCTTCGAATGTGTACTTGTAGTCGACGAACTGAGGATTGATGGACAGTGCACCGGTACCGGCATTGAACTGGGTATTCAGTTTCACGGTATAGATGATGCCGTTCTCACTCGGGTAGATGAGTGTATCTGTTTCTCCGTTAATGATCGGAGAAGAGTCGCATCCGCCCCAGCTCGTTCTGTAAGCACGGGAATCGATACCGCTCTGGAAATGCAAAAGACTGAAATCGATCAGGCTGAAAATTCTCCATCCGATAACGCCGTTCTTGCTTGCGCCTTCGCCTCCGTTGTCATCGCCCTGGCCTACATAGAGGATCGGGTAACCGCGGGGATCCACGGCAGGAGTTCCCTTGATCGTTGCACCGATCTTAAGCGGGTCTCTTGTCTTCTGGCCGTCATCGATATCGAAGAAATAGACATACCCGTCCTCTGCGGCAACGATGATCTCGGTAAGGCCCTGCTTGGATTTCTTTTCGGCACGGATATTCATGATCTGCTGGACTTCCCAGTCCCACTTAACTGCCAGAGGCTGGCCTGTCCAGCCGGTACCGCTCCACCAGAATCCCAGAGGAGACCATCTCGACTCAAGGCCGTTATAGGACCAGATCTGCTCTAAGTGCTGTGACTTGGCAGGGTCAAGGGCGAATGTGCCCCATGTGGCACAGTTACGGAAATTATTACCGCGGAAAGTCAGGATACCTCCGACTTGCTGATAGAAGAGCGGATCCTTGAAGTGGATCTCGTCTGCTCTCTGATATCCGGTAACTTTTTCGTTTCCGTTATAAACAACTTCGGTAGTATTTCTTCCCGCCGGAGAATACTTATCTTCCGGAGTTCCGATCGGAACGTCCATGCCTGCCGTAGCCGGATACAGGACCGGATTCTGGTAAGCTTCGATAGACGGCGGCGGCGTCGGTTCCGGTGTATTGATCACGATCCCCGAAGGATCGATCGTATTTCCGCTGTCATCGGTAACTACAGGAGCAGAATCGTTCGTCGGAGCAACCAAAGTATTGTCGGTCTTCTTTTTGGATTTCTTAACAGCTGCAACTGCGAGGATGATCGTAACGACAACAAGCAGACTTGTTACCGCAAACAGAACGTAAAGACCGTTGTTATTCACGCGGCGCGGTCTGTAAAACTGGTTCGTATATCGTACGTTATCAGGTCTTTTCATAGTAGATACTGCCCTCAACAGATGATAACACTTTCGTATTTTTATATACTATCACAAAGATTTGTGTTTCGATACGGATAACCTGCACAAAAAATCATCGTAACGAAAGCATACATAGCATTTTTGCGTGCATTTCTCAAAAGAATCAGACAGTTCTTTTCGATAATGGATCAAACCATTCATATTTCGTCACTTTGACGGAATCTCCCGCATTTACAAATACACTTCTTCTGTAATATCATTTCAACGGCAATTCCCGAAAACACGATTTACGATGGAGAAACACCGATGATCTGGATACTTTTGACACTTGTCTACGGTCTTCTGAAAGGCGGCCGCGAGATCAGCAAGAAAAAAGCCATGGACCGCAGTTCCGTCATGGAAGTGCTCCTTATCTATACCCTCATCGGTTTTCTGATCGTTGTTCCCCGTGCTCCGCACGCCATGGGCATGCAGCCTTATCAATACGGACTCGTCCTCATTAAGTCCTTTTCCATCTTTTTAGCATGGATGATGGGTTTTCATGCGCTGAAGCATTTGCCGGTCAGTCTATACGGCGTCCTCGATCTTTCCCGTGTCCTCCTCGGCACGCTGATGGGCGTGATCGTCCTTCATGAAGTACTGCTTTGGAACCAGATCCTGGGCCTGTCTCTTGTCGCCCTCGGACTGCTCGCCTTGCGCTTCAATCTCTTTTCGAAGATCCGCGAAAAGCACACACACGAAACGGATACCAAAAAAGAAGATGACAAAGATCCCCTTGCGGATAATTCTGAAATTGCCGAAGATAAGACCTCGGGATCCGGAGATGCGCCGGAAGGAAGCCGCACGAAATTCGTCGTGCTCGCTTTCGGCTCCTGCGTATTGAACTCCGTTTCCGGTCTTCTCGACAAGATCCTCATGAAGGACATCAACAGCTCCCAGATGCAGTTCTGGTATATGCTTTTCCTTCTTGCCCTATATTCTCTTTACGTACTCATCACAAGAACAAAGATCAGAAAAGATTCCTTCAAAAACGGCTGGATCTGGCTGATGTCCATCATGTTCGTCATCGGAGATGCTTCTCTTTTCATTGCAAATGCAGATCCCGACAGTTCCGTCACGGTCATGACCGTCGTTAAGCAGAGCGCCTGCTTCGTCACGATCTTAGGCGGTAAATTCGTTTTCCATGAAAAGGGAATTGCTTATCGCATCTTCTGCGCGAGTATCATCCTCATCGGTATCGTCATGAGCGTGCTCTACGCCGCCTGATCCTTTAGGCCTGAGAATATTCCGCCGCGGCTATCCCTGCGGCTCTTCCGCTTTCCCATGCAAACTGAAGGTTATATCCTCCGGAGATCCCGTCGATATCCATCACTTCCCCTGAAAAGAACAGCCCCTCTTGAACTTTCGATCCCATCGTTTTCGGATCGATTTGTTTTACCGAAACGCCTCCGCGGGTGACATAGGCGATATCCATCGGGGTGCATTTTTCCACGTCAAAAGCACTTGCCTTCAGCTTTCGGACGATCGCTTTTCTCATTTCTTTTGTCACCTCATGCGCGCAGATATCCATGGCCTTTCCGTCGAGCACTAAAACAGCGGCTTTTTCCTGAAGGTGGAAAGTCTCGCACAAAAGCCGCTTCATATAGCGGTTCGGATTTTCCGTCATTGCCTGGAGCAGCATCTTCCCCACCTCTTCCTCACGGATATCGGGGAGCATATCGATCTGGAAGCGGACATACCCTTCCGGGTACTTGCCCTTCGAAGAAGGAAGTTCACGCGAAAGCGGCATCGAAGCAGGTCCGCTCACCCCCTGGTGGGTAAACAGAAGATCGCCGCGTGCGCTTTTTACCTTTTTTCCGCCGACCCAAAGTGAAGATCCCACGTCAGGAAGCGTGATGCCCGCGAGGGTAAACTCTGCGCCGCAGTCTTCCCCGCGGCTTGCGCATGAAGCATCGGAAAAAGCCGAAAAGAAGATCGGCGCCAGCGCAGGCGCAAGTTCCGTGACCTCATGGCCGTTAACTTTGGCCAAAGCATATCCGTCTCCTTCGGAACCGGTGTGCGGGAAGCTTTTTCCGCCTGTCGAAAGGATCACGGCCTTACTTGAAAAAGAATCTTTTTCCGTCGTAACGGTCCAGATGCCGTCGCTTTTTTTCACGGATCTTACGGGAGAATCGGTAAGAAGCACCACACCGTTACCGGATAGTGCTTTTTCCAAAGCTTCGCATACGGAAGAAGCCTTCTGTGTATCGGGAAAGATCCGTCCGTCATCTTCTTCATGTGTCGGTATTCCGAGGGACAGGAAATACTCTCTTACATCCTCCGGCGAAAATGCGTGAAGCGAGGACGTAAGAAATCTGCCGTTTTCGTGATAGGTCTCCCTGAAGTTATCGGGAATGCGGATATTCGTGATGTTGCAGCGGCCGTGTCCGGTCAGAAGAAGCTTTTTGCCGGGACGCTCCTTTTTCTCCAGAAGAAGCACAGAAGCACCCTGACCGGAAGCTGCAAGCGATGCCATCATCCCGGAAGGACCGGCACCGATCACGATCACGTCAAAGTGCTTTTGCATAGGAGTCATAGGAAAGGCCTCAAACCTTATAGATCGCGGTTCCGTCGTCGAAACGCACCATCTCCGTGAGGTTCTCCTCGAAGAATTCCGGGAAGTAGTAATCGCGCGTTTCCGCATTACCGTAGTAATCGTCACTTAAGATCACATAGCGGATATTCATCTCGTTGCAGTAACGGCGGAACTCATTGATGTTGCCGTTGCTTCCGGTAAGCAGCCACTGGTAGTTGATCTGTCTTGTCGTCGTGTCATGACCTGCGGACCAGGCAAAGTACGGCCAACCGTAGTAGATCCGGCGTCCGCTTAAGAAGAAATCGTTGACGGACCACATCGGCGTCAGGAAGATATCGTCTTCGCCGGTATTCTTGTCGACCCATTCCGTGATCTGCGCATCCGGATGCAGTTCGACATAGCCGGTCTTATGGGAATTGAGGTTATAGTAGATGCACCATTCGCTGATACCGGTCGCAACAAGTCCGAACAGCAGTACCATACTGACGATCGCGGTTGCGATCTGTACGGGAATGAATACACTCTTTTTCAGGCAAATGCCCTTCGGCTTCTTCT
This sequence comes from Clostridiales bacterium, assembly GCA_017428545.1. Classification (GTDB taxonomy): domain Bacteria; phylum Bacillota; class Clostridia; order Saccharofermentanales; family Saccharofermentanaceae; genus Scatonaster. The sequence continues at coordinate 106,606 of JAFRQR010000034.1, read as the reverse complement.
CTTCTTCTGCATCGGAAGATCTCTTTTCACGTGTCTCGGCGGCGACCCGGATCGGGAGCGCCAGAAGATTGGCAAGAAGACCTGCGACGATCACGTCATAGAGAATGAAGCTTACCTGGATGAATTTGTGGTTTGCCAGAACTTCCAGGGATACCTGGAAGAAGAAAGCAAAGATCAGCGGGAACGAGAAAGCGATCAGAAGGAACGGACGGTACGGGTTCTTGTGGAAGAGCAGTTCATAGACCAATAGCCCGATGAAAACGAGTGCCGCCAGGATCACTGTCAGGAATCCGATCTTACTGAGATATTTAATGATCTCCGGGAGCGACTTAAAGACAGAGCCGATGCCTGCATTTTCTTTACCCGCAAGCTCCGGAAGAACAAATCCGAAATAATACTTAAAGCTGGCAACATTGGAAGCCCCGCCCGCGAAGAATCTCGCCTGGAGTGTCGCCGACAGAACAGAAACGGCCGCGATGACCGCATAGCCCAGACGGAACTCCGAGAAAATGGCCATCCCGAGGAGTACCAAAAGTGCGCTGATCAGGCAGGAGCCGTGGAAGAAAGGCATCGCCAGTGCGATCAGGCTGCCTAAGATAATGCTGCCCCAGGGACGGAGCGGATCGGCTTTCCTTGCGATCCATGCTTCTCTGGAAATGAAGAATCTCTTTGCTTTTTCCCCTGCGCCTTTCGTGCGTCCCATATGAAGGAACATTCTTCTGAAGTGCGGAAGGAAAAGGAAGATAAGAAGAACGACCAGTCCGACACCCATGGCCAGATGGCGCTGGTTGGCGTAAACGTTTACCGCCCAAAGGCCCCACTCATCGCGGAAAGTATATCCGTACCAGGAGGACTGCTGCGTGATCGTCTTGACCACGGAGCCGAGTGTCGCACCCGGTGCCGCAAGAAGATCTCCCGCCTGATGGAATACGTTCCACGCACTTCTGAAAAGCACCAGGGCCGGCGCAAAGAAGAAGGCCGAGCGGCGGGACGACAGCAAAACTGCCAGAGTGCCCAGGAGCGCCAGCGTACTACCCATACAAAGGATCGACGGAATGTTGATCGCATATACCAGCGGGAACCCGAGCGCTTCGAGATTACCGGACAGGAAATAGAACATGAAGTGATACTGGATATTATCCCCGGAAAAATGCGGATACTGGGTCGGGAAATTCGAACCGATTCCGAATCCGGATGTGATCGCCACATGTGGAGAAAAATCGCTGAAGATCGAAAAGCCCAGACGGATATTATCCCCGGACATATAGCAGGTGTAAAAATACACGAATCCGACCGCAAACAGGATCAGTACGGCGGTGATGAGATAAAACGAAACGGATCCCGGATGACGGTTAAAACCGGGAAGCTTCTTATATCCGTTCTTCTGCGCATCTCTGTAGTTTCGAAGAAAACATCTCTGCCAGAAAAAACATCCGAGATAGGCAAAGACACACATGCTCACGATATTGGCCGGCAGGAGATTCGCGGTATCCGCCGGGATATACGGATGCATGGCATAAGCGAGAAAATAAGTGACCCACGTCGTCAAAAGAAGACCGACCAGGGTACCGGAGGAAAGAAGGAAGAGGAGAGTCGGCACTTTCTCGATGATCTCTGTATCGGCCGCGACACCGACATAGAGACGACGGATATCCGGGATCAGGAAACGGATCAGCTGTGTGCCAAAGAAAATGGCTATGATCAAATATAGAACGGCAAGCATATTGCGACCTCCACCTACTTATACTCCATTATCATACCATTGACGCGGCTTTGCGTCATCAACTATCCTACTCTTTCGTTACATTTCCTCAAATTTCCCTCTGTGTTTCGACAAATAAGGTATAATCAGTTAGTATTTACACATGTTCCGTTCTTTTTTGCGGACGGTGAAAAGTATGAGGGAGGTCCTTATTACCATGAAAATTGCAGTATTGGCAGGCGGTATCAGCCCGGAACGCGACGTGTCGCTCTGCTCGGCAAGTTTGATCTCAAACGCACTTTTATCCAAAGGTCACGAAGTGGCTTTTGTCGATGTATATGAAGGAATCACAGAAAACGGCGATATCGAGGCGCTTTTCGTAAAGCCGGATTCGGGAAAGACTTTTTCCTACTCGATCCCGGAGACCGAGCCGGATCTTGACGCGATCATCGCTTCCCACGGCGGTAGAAAAGAACTGATCGGTCCCGGCATCATCGACCTTTGCAAGAAGGCCGACGCCGTATTTATCGGATGCCACGGCGGCATGGGCGAAAACGGCAGGCTTCAGGCTGTCCTCGACTGCTACGATATCCCGTACACAGGCTCCGGCTATCTCGGCTGCGCCATGGCGATGGACAAGCACCTTTCCAAGACGCTTCTTGTACAGTTTCATATCCCGACTGCCGACTGGGTCATCTTCGATCCAAGCAAGCACACGATCGATATGATCAGAAAAGACATCGGATTCCCGTGTGTCGTTAAGCCGATCGGCTGCGGTTCTTCCTGCGGTGTCTCCATCGTTCACGACGAGTCCGAATGGGGCAATGCGATCACCTACTCCACCAAATACGAGAAGACCTGCCTGGTCGAAAAGATGATCCACGGAAGAGAATTCAGTATCGGAGTTCTCGATGGAAAAGCACTTCCAATCATCGAGATCCGTCCGAAGCAGGGTTTCTATGACTATAAAAACAAATATCAGGCCAACGCGACCGAAGAGATCTGCCCGGCACCGCTTTCCGACGAGCAGACAAAAGAAGCACAGCGTCTCGCCGTTGCCGTCCATAATACACTGGGACTGGGCAACTATTCCCGTGTCGACTTCATCCTTTCCGAGGAAGACGGCAAGTTCTACTGCCTCGAGGCAAATAACCTTCCGGGCATGACGCCGAACAGCCTGATCCCGCAGGAAGCCCGTGCCATCGGCATCTCCTACGAAGATCTCTGCGAGAAGCTGGTCCTTTCCGCAAGCAGAAAAGCCTGATACCGGTAAAACGGAAAACATAAAACAGCAAAACAAAAGGGCATCCTCCCCCGGGGACGCCCTTTTCATTTATGTAGAGAACCATTCAGGCAAGTGCCGTTTTAAAGAAATCATCGAATTCCGGAAGCGGAAGGGGCTTGGCGAAGTAGTAACCCTGGAAAAGTTTGCAGCCCATATCCGCAAGCATCTCCATCTGGGACTTTGTCTCGACGCCTTCCGTTAAGGAGAACATGCCGAGTTCTTCCGACAGCTGGATGATATTCTGAAGGATCGTTCTGCCCTTTTCCTCATCCGCGGAAGCCGTCAGGAATTGCATGTCGATCTTAAGCACATCGACCGGCATATCTTTAAGAAGATTGAGTGACGAATAGCCCGATCCGAAGTCATCCATCTCGACGATGAAGCCTTCTTTCCGAAGATCCTCGAGCACTTTCATCCTGTTTTCGACATCCGTCATCATGGTCGTTTCCGTGATCTCGATACGAAGCCTGGAAGGATCGATCTTATATTCCGCGGCCAGTGCTTTTAGCTCGGAAGCAACATCCATGAAGTAGAAATCCTTCGGTGAGATATTCACGGAGATGAAAAGATCTCTTCCCTCTTTTTCCCACCCGGCAAGGATCTCACATGCGCACCGCCACATGTGGCGGTCGATCTCGATGATCATGCCGTTCTTTTCAAATACCGGGATGAAAGCCGCCGGCGATAAGAATCCGTCCTGCGGATGGATCCATCTGGCGAGAGCTTCCGCACCAACGATCTTTCCGTGCTTATCCACGATCGGCTGCAGGTACGGAAGAACGTGTTTATTTGCGATCGCTTCCTTCAGCTGTGCGGAAATGTGCTGGGCCCACAGGACATCTTTCCGGATCTTTTCGTCGTAGATCGCGACATGCGTCTGATAGTTTTCACCGATCGTCCCCATCGCAAGGAGCGCCCGGTCAAACATAAACGAGACCTCCAAAGTCCTGTCCACGACTTCATAGACACCGACATGGATCACGATGTGATGGTTCAGCGCACCTTCGCCGACAGAGAAAGTCCGAAGCTCACTTTCCAGTTTTTCTTTGTCGAAGGACTTCTTCGGAACAAACACGCCGAATGCGTCACCGCCGATCCTTCCGAATACGCCGTCAGAAGGAACGCGCTTTTTCAGGAAGACCGCGATTCTTTTCAGTGTCTTATCTCCAAAAGAACTTCCGAATACATCGTTAACGAGTTTGAAGTTCTGGATATCGATATAGTGGATCATGTAATCCGTATCCGGATCCTCGTCGAGTTTTTTACGGATGCTTTCGTAGAGAAATTCTTTTGTGTAAAGATCTGTCAGCGGGTCATGCGTAGCGTTATATCTTTCTTTCTGAAGAAGTTTCTGTTCTTTCGTAATATCGCGGATCGTAATGAAAAAGCCCGTCACACGGCCTTTTTCGTCTGTCACGGTCCTTTTGGACTGGTCATAGTACTTGCAATCGGCGCCTGTTCCGACGACCTTTCGGCAGGTCCACTCCGGCTCGTTGAAATCTTCTTTCTGGCCGAATTTCGCCTGAAGGAGCTCAGAAGAGCGGTCGAACTTATCGTCGGGAAGCTTAACCAGTTCAATCGCCTGATCATTTGCCCAGATGCAGCGTCCGTAGACATCATAGAAGAAAATGGCGTCCGGCATATCCGAAGCCATGTTCGCCAAAAGTCGGTCAAGAAGAGTGATCGGCCGGTAGTAAAGCGAGAAGTAAAAGATCAAAAGACCAAAGATACCGTAGCCGGCCATGGATTTTTCAACCGGCGTTCTCGAGAAGATATAGTAGCTCTGCCAGCAGGCTGTCAAAAGTATCGTGATCAGGATCACGACATATCGTTCCGAATAAGCACGCGCCGAAGTGATGAGTTTAAAAAAGAAGATCACGATGATCGCCAAAAGGATGCCATAGACGATGATACGGTGATACGTCTGGCCCAAATACGGGATCAGGCGGTAATAATCTCTTCCGTCCACGATGATCGCTTCGGTATCAAACGCGTGTCCGAAGAAAGGATTGAGCGCGTACTGCAGAACGTCGACCGAGACGATCGTATACACAAGATAGCGGAGGAAATTGTTCGGCCACTTCACGACGCAGTACTCGAAAGTAAAATGCAGAAGTGACATCATAACGGCATCCATGCCGATAAAGTAGATATAGCAGCCGATCGTAGCCGGTATTTTCGCCGTGGAAAGGATGATGATGAGGTTTCCGATGACAGGAGGGATCAGCATGCCGATCAGCATGGCAACTGTGCCTCCGATCTTTTTATAAGATCTTCTGGCCACGCTTACGCACGCAAGAAGTGCGAGCACCATAATTATGAAAAGTACTGCAAAAGCGTATCTCACGGTCCCCTCCGCTTTTTCATCTTCTCGTAATTGATCAATAGTATTTTAGCAAGAGAAAATGACTATTCTATTAACACCCGTAAAACATACAAAAATGCGGTGGCGTTACCGTCACCGCATTTTTCTTCAGTTTCTCTTCCTGCCCTTGAGGAAGCTCTTTTCGGGAAGAACAGTGCTTTTCGGAAAGGATCTTATCAGCGCTCGGAGACCTTTGTCCTTGCCCGGTTCTGTATAAGCTTAGCGACTTCGTCCGCGCTCTTCTGTCCTGCAAAGTACGCGGCGGCGTCTTCGTCAATGATCGAAAGGATCGCAGGGTCTACTTTCTCCGATGTGGAAACGGATTCGATCAGGTGGAGAAAATCTGTTTTCATCTCCGGTGTGATCTCGTAGAAGTAATCTTCCGGGAATTCGCTTGCGTACTCGGGATTCTCTTCTCTTAATTGATTGAAGTAGTCCATTTCATCCTGATAATACTTGATATCGTCATCGATCTTCGCTTCACAGGATTTCCGGTTAAGCGGGATCGAGTATCGATCCAGGGAGAACTGCGTCTGCTGATCTTCCTCAAAGAAGAATCTGATGAAATCCCAGGCCTCGTCTTTGCTCTTAGAAGCGGAAGAAATCGCAAACGTAAGGCTCGGAGACGCGGTCATACCTGTTCCTTCCGGAGAAGGTGTGCCGACAAATACCGTCTTATTTTTCAGTGCCTGATATTCCTCGACATAGTTTCTGATTCCGTAGATGTACGTCCGTCTGATCGCCAGAAGGCCTTCTTTGAACGGATCGGCTTCATCCATATCCGAAGGCATCATCATGCTGTCTGACCATGTTTCAATGTGGCCCATGCCGTATCCGCCGTCATCGCTCAGATGCTCAACTCCGTACTTCTTGGAGATCTCCAGTGCTTTTTTGAAATCCGGTCCGTCAAACTTCACTTCTTTTGTTCCGTAATCGACGTAGTACGGCAGCGAAACCATGAGAAGATCCTGCAGGAAGTTCATGTACTCCGTCTCTTCGATCATGGAGACATTCTGCGGAATTGAAGAAGCGATCTGGTCAAACTCTTCATATGTCCAGCCGGTCCTCTCTCCGATCAGATCTTTGTTTCCGATATACCCCTGAATATCCACACAGACCGGGATATGGTACAGTTTTTCCGATGATTCGAATGCATTAAAGATGTTGTCGAAATAGTCTTCTCTGTTGAATCCCTTATCGCCGTCGATAAAAGTATTCAGGTCGACAAGAACATCTTCCGTATTGAACTGACCGAAGCCGGCGAAATCCATAAGGATATCCGGACCTTCTCCGGAGAGCATCTCCAGATAGATCTTATCCGACATTTCTCCGACGGATTTCATATAGTCATCACCGGAATAATCAATATCAGAGGAGAATAGTCTCATCTGGATACGTGCTTCATGGTCCGGATCAAGATTGTATGCGATCACCTGATCATAAAACTGCGAGGTAAAGTCGCCGAACGATCCGATCTGAATGATCTTTTTCCCCGCATGAGGATTCTTTTCCTCACGTGTAAGTACATTCAGAAAAAGTCTTGTTCTCATCATCTTCTCGCCGAGTCTTTCTTCTTCTTCGTACTCGGTTCTGGTGATCATGATCTTATCATCGGAAACAACAGAGAGAGAATCTTCACCGGAATTAGTCGTGAAGTTAACATCCGTCCAGTTCCACTCGAGGATCGGCTCCGTATCTTCACTGAAAAGATCGACCTTCTGGATGCCTTCCGCAGTCGAGCAATAGATGCCGTCTTCGCTCTGGATCGCATTCCATGCCTCAAAATGGATCTCGATCTTATCACCCTTTAACTTTCCGGTATTTTCGTCGATCTCCTGAGCATACATCTTGTCTTCGTTTTTCGCTTCATTATACTCATCAAAGCAGGCATAGACCTTACCGTCCTGCTTGAAGTAATTAAATATCCAGTTTTCCGGAACATCACTTGCGATCAGTTTTCCGTCTTTGCCGACGATATAGACCTCACTGTACCCGACGAAAATGAAATTACCGTTGTCCAGTTCGATGATCTTATCGATATCCTGGACCGAATCATCGAGTGTCACACTATCCGTAACTTCGAAGTTTTCATCGATCGTCACCAGTTCGACCTGCGCTCTGCACTCATCATCATTGTCCAGAAGTTTATAGCGGGTCGCGTAGAATCCGCCGTCCTTTTTCGGGATGATCTTGGAGAAACCTTCCGAGCCTTCAGTTTCGACGTTTTTGATAACATTACCATCCAGGTCAAAGATCACCAAACCGTTTTTATAGTATTCCGCGTAGATCTTCTCGATTTCTGCGTAATCTCCGCTTTCCCAATCAAAACTGTCGACCTTTTCTTGGATATCTTTCGGCATTTTATAAGAAAGGTAGTATTCACTCATTACCTTCCCGCCGACGATCCTGGGACTGTAGAGTTCCTGAGATTCGATCTCTTTATCGCTATTCTCCGGCGGATCGATCTTCAATTCGACCTCGTTACTGGAAAAATAAGGATCATCTTCCTCGACATAATCCTTTCTCGGACCGGAAGACCCCTTTCCCTTGCTTTTTCCTTTTTTACATCCTGCCAGTGGGATCATCATTGCAGCTGCAAGAACAAACGCACACATTCTTCGTGCACTTTTTTTCATGTCATATACCTCCACACGCACATTTACATATTCCATTATAGAAATTCAGAGTCATAAATAAATGACATTTTTGTAATTGATCAGATAGCGATTGAAAACGGCCGATCGTTTGTTTCGACCGGCCGCTGTTTATACTGATCTTTCAGCTCGAAAAGCACCTGTCTGTGCGACTTGTTACAGATCGTAGTACATCGCGAACTCCATCGGATGCGGAAGTTTATTGATCTTCGATGCCGCCTTTTTATTTCTTTCGATCAGCTGCTTGAGAAGTCTTTCCGGGAAGACGCCGCCGGCGGTTAAGTAGTCGTGGTCTTCTTCGAGTGCGCGGATCGCCTCATCAAGAGATGCAGGAAGTCCGGTAAGCTTCGCTTTTTCTTCGTCCGAAAGTGTGTACAGGTTAAAGTCATACGGGCCCCAGCCATTGGCATGCGGATCGATCTTGTTCTTGATGCCGTCGAGTCCTGCCATCAGGATCGCCGCATAGGCATAGTACGGATTGCAGGTCGCATCGGGATTTCTAAGTTCAAAACGCTTGGTCTCCGGTGTTTTTGCATAGGCAGGAATACGGATAACGGCAGAGCGGTTACTCATCGCATAGCCGATCGTGACCGGTGCCTCGTAGCCCGGGATCAGACGCTTATAGGAATTGGTCGAAGGATTCGTGATCGCGCAGATGGATCTGGCGTGCTTCAGAAGTCCGCCCATAAAGAAGTGGGCCGTCTCACTTAACTGCGCATAGCCGTCCTTATCGTAAAAGACCGGCTTTCCATCCTTAAGGAGCAGCATATGCACGTGCATGCCGGATCCGGCTTCTTCTGCCAGCGGCTTCGGCATAAAGGTCGCGGTCGCGCCCTCGAGCATCGCTTCGTTTTTAATAACATACTTCGCGGACATCGTGTCATCTGCGAGTTTCAGCATATCACCGAGCTCGACTTCGATCTCCATCTGACCGGAACCGCCGACCTCCGGATGGTGGTACTTGACCCCGATGCCCCACTCCTTCATGGACAGGCACATCGAGCTTCGAAGATCATTTCGGATATCCGTCGGAAGGCTGTTGTGATAGCCCGCACCCGGCATGACCTGGAAACCGTTGTTATTCGTATCATCGCCGGAAGCGTAGTGTGCCTGCGAAGTATAGATGCTTGCGGACATGTCGTAGTAATTCGTCTTATAGCGGACGTCATCGAAGATGTAGAACTCGTACTCCGGTCCGATGATCATTTGATCCGCGACCCCGGTCTCTTTCATATATTCGAGCGCGCGGATCGCCACATTTCTCGGATACTGGTCGAAAGGTTTATTCTCAGGAAGAGCGATGACCTTTACATCGCCGATCATCGAAAGCGTCGGCACGCCGCAATAGCGGTCAACGACTGCGGAATCCAGGACCGGAATGAATACCATGTCGGAATTTTCGACGGGCGCATACCCGTAATTACTTCCGTCAAAACCGATGCCTTGCTGCATCGTACTCTCGTTAAGTCTCTCCGCCGGGATCGAAAGATGTCTCCATCTTCCGTCGATATCGGTGAGCTTAAAATCGATCATCTCGATACCCATCTCGCTGATGATCTTCTGAATGTCCTCTAACGTCTTTGCCATGGTCATTCTCCTCCTGGTATTAAGTTTTTATTTCACAGACCGGATATTTCCGGCCGGTATTTCTTTTTTGCGCGACCCGTTCCTGCCGCACATCCTTCCCGCATCCGGCTTAAGGCTAAGCCCCCAGCAGATTCTGGTCAAACGCGAAAAGCGCTTCGTTGATGCGGTACATATCGTAGTTTTTATTCCGGATGAAATACTCGACGATCACGTCCGCCTTATTCGAATGCGACAGCGCAAATCCCGCTTTCCTTAAGAACGCTTCGGTCTCGGGAAGATCCAGTTCCAGTGCGACCGCAAACGCCAGCACCGTCTGCTTGCTCGGCCGGTAATTGATGTCAGACCTGATCTTCGAGAAAAGCTTTCTGTCGATATTTGCCTTCTTATAGCATTCGGAATCCTTCATGCCCTTACTGTCGATCATGCGGAGAAGCGCCTGCGAGAAACTTTCGTCGAGGTTTTCCAGAGCCTTCCTAAGATCGTTCGGAGCCGCCGCGGCGGCTTCTTCATCAATGTCTTCCCTGACCGCGCTCTCACAGTTCGCCGAAAAAGTGCTTTTCGAGCGGGAAAAGAGTGAGCACCGGGATCCGGATACTCCGCCAAAAGCAACGGACTTTGCCACGTCACCGAAGAACGAACCACGCTCTTTTTCTTCATCATATGTGTTTCGGAGATAACCTGAGATCTCAGAATAAAGGTGTACATCAAACCGGAAACTGCCGCGGTCGAAAATGACCAAAAGCACTTCCATGTCGTTTTCTTCTTCATCTAAAAATGCGCGGATCGTGCTGACCGCGACCTCCAGGGCCTGATCCTTCGGATAGCCGTAGACGCCTGCGGAAATCATCGGAAAAGCAACCGATTCACAGTGCTTTTCGCGCGCTAAAAGAAGGGAATTCCTGTAAGCGGAGCGGAGAAGTTCCTCCTCACCGCAATGCCCGCCCTGCCAGATCGGGCCGACGGTATGGATGACGAATTTTGCGGGAAGATCATACCCGAGTGTGACTTTCGCCTCCCCGGTCCTGCAGCCGTTGAGCGTTCTGCATTCTTCGAGAAGACGCGGTCCGGCCGCACGATGTATCGCGCCATCGACACCGCCACCGCCGAGAAGCGACGAATTCGCTGCATTCACGATGGCGTCAACGCGAAGCTTCGTGATATCGCCTGAAACAATCCGAAAAGGCATGACCCCGTTGCCCTCCTTCTTCGTCTGATTAATTAATTATACATCGTGGAAAGATCTCGGGAAAGCAGAAGGATCTCTTCTCTTCGGAGCACTCGCAGGAGATGCCGCCGGGATCTGCGCATTCGGGACCGGAGTCGTCGAAGGGACCTCGCTCTGACCTGACTGATGTACCCGGGAAGCCGAAGGTTTCTGGACCAGTTCTCTCCCTTTCGGAGCAGGAGGAAGCGACGTATTTTGAGATTTGCCCAAAGGAATATAGCTATCTTTCCCCTCTCTCTCACCTGAAAAATGCACTCTGGCAGAATAGTAACTTGCATCTGCGTGATAGTCACCGTAATTGTTTGAATTATTGAGTACAGTGGCAGCGATCCAGAAAGCCAGACCGAATCCGAAAGCACCCGCGAATATGAAAGCGAAAAATTCGATCATTTCCCTACTCCTGTCTCTTCTTTACGAAGTTAAATGTTTTACCGGACTGTGTCAGCTCGATCTGCCTGATCACCTTTTTCATCTTTTTGGCCCCTGTAGCAAACAGCGTAAAGATACCGACAGCGATCATGACAATGCCCTTGCCTCTTCCGCCGCTGCTCGAGCTGCTTGAGCTGCTGCCCGAGTCCATTTCAAAGATCACTGTAAACAACTCCTTGAACAGGAAATAGGACAGAAATGCCAGCGCAATACCGATTCCGATCGTCATCGCCCAGAAAAGGGTTTTTCTCCAGGGAAGTCCGCAAACGACCTTGCCGGTCTGACCGTTGACCAGAATGGTGTTATGTGTCCCCTCGTATGTAAAGGTGACGAACCACACCGGGAACATCGCGTACTTATATGTGTTCGGGACAGAGGCAGTATGCGATTCCGATTCGATTTTAGGAGAAGAACCCCTTACTCCATTCAATGCAGCTTCCGTGAAGATCTCATGCGCGCGGCCTCCCGCCACCCTCCACAGCTCGTCATAGGTGATATCGGAAGCATTTGAATAGAAGCCGAGAAGATAATCCTCATCAAAGGGGATCATGGCGGAAGTATTGAAAGGTTCCAGTCGTGAGGAGCTCTCATTGGAGAGGATCGCGCACCCGTCGACCGGGAAGTTCTTCATGTGAAGATTTCCTCTTTTGCTCGTGTAGACCGTCTTGGTGTATTTACCCGAAGACACTTTGCTGGAGATACGGCAGGATCCCTGATACTCCGTCTCAACGATCCAGTATGGAAGATAGATGCCGCGCACATCTTCCGGCTGGAAATTCTTGATCGCCGTCGGGACGAAAATAGAATGCGCGATCTTCTCCCGAATCGCGCTGAGTGCCCGCTCTTTCGTTATGGAAAACGGGATAATGAGGTCCGGCATTTTCTCCTTTGAGACACGCGAGAATACAACGTTCGCGTTTCCGCAGAAAACACACTTCGTGGATGCTTCGGATCCGTGGATCACGATCTCGCCACCGCACTCACTGCAGGTGTAGATATAGTTCTCGAGAAATTTTTCAACGACTCCTTCGTTATCATCACCATAGATCTCACCACGGCTACTGACACGTTCATCTTCCCTGTACTTCTTCGCTTCGGATTCTACCTCTTCCGCTTTAAAAGTACTTCCACACGATGTGCACAACATCATTTTAATACCCGGATCGTAGATCAAGGCATGACTGCAGTTCTTACATAGTGTTGCCATTTCCCTTGCTCCTTTCACACGCATGGTGCATCAAATAAAGAGCTGATAAAAAACCGCTCCGATATCCCCGAACAATTATCATTATAACTTTACTTCAATTTATATTCGAGGTTACCGCCACCGAAATAGCCCGACTCATTTGCAGAACCGTCTGCAAATGCACCCGTCTAATTGCAAGCGCGAATCAAACCTGACAAAAGAAAGGGAACCTCTCCGAGCGACGAGTTTGCCCTCAAAAGAGCATTTCAGCAAACAAGGTAAAAGAAGAGAAACAAAAAGCTCCGAGCGGTGAGTTTTGCTTCAGCAAACTGTCTGAACCGCAAGGAGCTTATTTGTTTCTCTTTTAATCGAGTTTATTTGCTGAAACGCTCGTCGATGACTCGCTTCATCTTTCCCTCGGATCTCGGAAGACTTCTCGGCTCACAGAGCTTGATCTTCGCGTGGATACCGGTCATGGATGCGATCTCGCCTTCAAGCATTCTCTCCGTCTTTTCGATCTCACGGATGGAGTCGGAGAAGAAAGAAGGTGTCATCTCGACCTTGACGGTCATTCTGTCGAGGTTCTGTGCACGATCGAGATAGATCATGTAGTGCGGCTCGACCTCACTGTGCGCAAGAAGAACAGCTTCGATCTGAGACGGGAATACGTTTACGCCGCGGATGATCATCATGTCATCGGCACGTCCGGTTACCTTCTCGATCTTCGGGGTGGTACGTCCGCATTCGCACTTACCGTGGTAAAGGCGTGTCAGGTCGTGAGTGTTATAGCGCAGGAGCGGTACGCCTTCCTTGGAGATGGAAGAGAATACGAGTTCACCGAGTTCTCCGTCCGGAAGCGGCTCACCTGTCTCCGGATCCACGATCTCCGGAATGAAGTGGTCTGCTTCGATGTGGATCAGATCGGACTTGTCGCAGGAACATCCTACACCCGGTCCGCAGATCTCCGTAAGACCATAGATATCGAATGCACGAAGACCGAGCTTTTCTTCGATTTGATCTCTCATCTCGATCGTCCATGCCTCTGCACCGAAGATACCGCAGCGGAGGTTGAGTTCACTCTTGTCGATGCCGGCTGCTTCGAGCTGGTCGGCAATATGCAGCGCATATGTCGGAGTGCACATCAGGACTTCCGGCTTCCACTCACGGAGGATCGTGATCTGTCTTGCCGTGTTACCGCCGGATACCGGGATCGCTGTCGCACCGAGTTTTGCACAAGCGAAGTGCGGACCAAGACCTCCGGTGAAGAGACCGTAACCATACGCAATGTGTACGAGGTCGCCCTTTTGCACACCGGATCTTGCCATCGAACGGCAGAGAACGGAGTTCCAAAGTTCGACGTCATTTGCTGTATAACCTACGACCTTCATCTTTCCGGTCGTACCGGAAGAAGCATGTACACGGACCAGTTCCGATCTCGGAACCGCCAGTGTTCCGAACGGATAGTTATCTCGGAAATCGAATTTATCAGTGAAAGGGAGTTTCGGAAGATCCGCGACGCTCTTGATGTCGCCGGGCTCTACACCCTTTTCTTCCATGCGCTTTCTGTAGTACGGCACATGTTCCCACATGCGGTTGACGCACTTGATCAGGCGCTCACTCTGCACCTTTGCGCGCTCGTCGTCCGACATGCACTCGGCTTTAGGATCGTAGATCCAGGAGTTCACTTCTCTTCTCATTTTACATACCTGCCTTTCGCATCTCTGACGGCAACAAAAAGTCCCATTGCCGTCTATCCAACAGCAATGGGACGAAATATCTTATCTCGCGGTACCACCCATTTTCGAGCCTTTTCTTCTTGAAAAGCACTCGCGCTCATCAGGACCTATCAGTCCCTGCCCCAAGTAACGGCGGGCTCATCCGTATCCACCTACTTACAGGAAACACCTGCGTTCTGCAGATCTGCTCGGGAGGGAACTTCGACTGATCTTCTTTCGTATGCAGGCTCTCAATTCTTCCGCCCGCACGCCCTGTACGACCTCTGACCGCTACTCTTCTCCGTCAGTGCATTTTTCTGATAAGCAGATTATGCGTGCAAATTTTTTCAATGTCAATAGTTTTCTATATATAAAGAAGTATCGTTTCTAAAGATGAATGAAAAAACGCGCCCCGTCTCCCGGCACGTTTATTACTATCAGTATTACTTTTATATTATATATTCCGCGGAGAATATGGTTATTAAAGTCAATTTTCTTACAATACAGTAAACGACCACAAAAACTATTGACACTCAAAAAGTTAACTTGATACACTTTAGCGAATCTCCAAAGATGGTGTATCGTTCAACTGACAGCTGCAATCTTAGTTAATCTTTTGTTTTCCATATTCTGCAAAAGAACTTATCGATGTCGGAGCGTCAGTATCGCGCCATTCCCGGTCTGCTTTCGGATACTATTGCCGGGTTTTATTTCGGTAATGCCCACTGACAAATTATATATAAACAAGAGGAAAAGAAAATGAGGGAAGAATACGCAAGAATCGAAATTGAAATGATTCAGTTTGAAAGCTGCGATGTCATCACAAGCTCGGAATGGGAAGAAAACGAGCTTCGCGAATTAGACAAAGGCTGAAACATCAGCACATGTTTTCGCGGATTCAGGTATTGAGGTAGTAGTATGAAAAAAACCATGTTAAGTGTACTTCTGGTGTTTGTAATGCTGATCGGTATGGTGCCGACTTGCGTTTTTGCAAGTAGCCGGCTGACTTCGGATGATTACGGCAGTTTTATTGATGGCGATAAGCTCATCAACGATATCATTGAAACAAGCGGCATGAATGCGCATCCGAGAATCATCATGTCAGAAGAGAAGTTTGCGGCCTTGAGAGCACAAGAAGGAAAAGATACGGTGACAGGTATTCTTCTTGAAGAACTCCGTGGGGAAGCGGACAATATTCTTAAATCCAGAAAAAAGGAGCCCATAACGTATAAACTAGACAGCGAGGGGCACCTTCTCGAAACATCGAAAAAAATACAGCGTGGCGTGGCGACCCTTGCTTTGGCATACAATATTTTCGGGAAGGTAGAATATGCCGAACAGGCCTTTGCAGATCTGGAAGCTGCCTGTGCTTTCTCGGATTGGATGCCGGAACATTTCCTGGATACTGCGGAAATGTGTACAGCCTTTGCATATGGTTATGATTGGCTCTATCACTGGCTGAGCCCGGAACAGCGGGAGCTTCTCCGAACCAATATGATCGAAAAAGGCCTGAAACAGGTTATGGTGGATTATACGAAGGATAAAGAAGAATTCTCTCGCACATACTACTGGTATCTGGCTGATGAAGGAGACAACTGGCAGTTTGTCTGCACCGGTGGTACGAATCTGGCGGCCCTTGCTATCGGAGATGAAGAAGATGCAAGAGAGACTGCCGCTTCGGTTCTGACTTATGGGTTCAAGAGAGCGTATTCCTGTGTCCGTATCGGATATGGCAGACCGGATGGAACGTATAAAGAGGGACTCGGGTATTGGGATTACGCTACCTATTATCTCGGACTTCAATCCTCCGCGCTGAAAAGTGCAGCAGGGACCGACTATGGTCTTGCCGATTATGAGGGCATAGCAAGATCTGCCGATTTTGTACGCTATATGAGTTCCAACACACCGACAGCTTTTAATTTCGGGGATGACCGTGTGGACCGCAATACCGGGTGGGCAGTCTTTCTGTGGCTTGGCGAGCAGCTTCATTCACCGGAGTTATCTGCTATACGCCTTCGATATATTCCTGAAGATCCTGACTTCAATTATCTGGATGTTCTGTGGATCGACGAGAGCAAACAGACCGGTGAGGAAATCAATAAAGAAACCGACTGGGGATTTGTCGGCGCGTCTAATGCAAGTTTTAGAACGACCTGGGATAAAAGCGGCCTTGTGGCGGCACTTCATTCCGGCGAAAATGATTACCATTATCACGGTCACTTCGATCTGGGCTCGTTCTATATCGAAGCAAACGAAAAACGGTTCTTTACGGATGTGGGAAATGAACCAATCTATAATCTTAAGGACCGTAAGTATTCATACCGGATCAAAGCGGAGGGACACAATACACTGGTCATCAATCCGACAGAAGGAATTGACCAGGCGGATAATATAACCTGTCCCATAACCGGGTACGGAAGTGGAAATGAAGCTTACGCCATCACGGACCTGACCGAAGCGTATGCACCGAGCGGGGCAGATAAAGTGGTCCGCGGCCTGAAGATGATCAAGGACAAAGAATGCGTGATCATCCAGGATGAGATCTCTCTTCGTGAGCCGGGTGAGATATACTGGTTCGCGCACAGCAAGGGGCAGATCGAGGTTGCTTCTGACGGAAGAAGTGCGATCGTAACCGTCGGCTCCGAAAGATTATTTGTGAAGCTTCTTAGCGAGGATGGTCAATTCACCGTAATGAAAGCAGAACCGCTTCCGACATCCATGAATGTACCGGGCGCTTCGGCTAATAACGATTTCAGGAAACTTTCGGTGCATCTGACGAATACGAAAGACACAACGATTTCTGTGGCGTTTATCCCGCTACAAAACGGCGAGAACACTCCTTCCTGGGCACCGTCTGTGACTTCTATTGCCGAATGGTCTTCCGAGGATGAGACGGTGGATATGGGCCTCGGCGCACGCCTGTGCGGCTGTACGCTGAGTCTTTCCGGTGATATCGGAATGAATTACTATATGGATCTTTCTTCGGCAGATCTTTCTGAAGATGCATATGTGGAGTTTACTGTTCCTTCCGGGGACAAGACCGAGACCCAGAAGGTCTATGTTCAGGAAAAAGCAGGAGAGGATAGAAACATCGCGAAGACTGTTTCCAATGGAAATAAGACCTATTATGTATTCAAGTGCCAGGTAGCCGCGAAGGACTTCGCGCCGATGATCGATGTACTTCTGGTCGATGGCGGAAAAACCGGCAAGAAGCATTCTTATTCCGTGAAGCAGTATGCCGAGTATATCCTTTCCCATACCAGCGATAAAACGGAGTATAAGAAAGCAGAGCCTTTGGTAAAAGCACTTGTCTGCTATTGTACGTGGGCCCAGTGTTACTTTGATATTGACGATACTCTTATTGACCCGTCATATAAGAATTACAATGTTCTCGATTCCGTTTCCGCTCAGGAATTGAAAGCAGCGGCACCGGCTACTTCTGTTGCCCTGGATCAGATCCCGGAGGTAACTTATGAAGGTGCGACGCTCTCTCTTAACTCGGAGACAACTCTTTCTTTGTATTTCACAAGCAGTGAGGAGCTGACCTTCTCCTGCGATCACAGCAATAAGCTGGAGATTGCGAAAGTGAATGATTACCAGGTCGTGCGGATCCGGGGAATCCTGGCTTCCGACCTCGACGAGGTTTTCGAAATGAAGGTCATCTGCGGAGAAAACGAGGGCATGGTCAGATATTGTGCTCTGAACTATATCGCGAATTGCGTCAGCAGAAATCATGAGGATGAAACATTGCCCAATCTGGTAAAAGCACTGTATTTATATCACAAAGAAGCAGAGGCATATATCTGATAAGGCAGAACTGTCTGAAATGAAAAAACGCGCCCCGGTCTCCCGGCACGCGTTTCTTCAATCCAGTTTCTTTTTCCGGCAATGCTTAAAGGTCATCGTCTGAAGTGTCCTGTTTCAGTTTTAACCCTTTTTAGCGTCGCCTTTCTTCTTATCCTTTTTCTCGTCCTTACCGTCCTTTTGGGACTCGGATTTCTTTTCCTTGGACTCTTCCTTTTCCTTCTTTTCTTTCGCCTCGATATCGTCTTCATCACGGAGATCGACGTGGATACCGAATACGTTTACATCGACACCTGCATCATCTACGAGCACGTCCAGACCCGGAAGGTCTACGACGACGCTGTCATCATCCACGGTGATGAACTCGATCTTCGGAGGGAGATCATCCCAGCGGTTATCACGGATGCGGTCGGCAAGTTCTTTTGTACCGCTGATCATATAAAATCCTGCACTGATGAAAAGGAAGACCATTGACATCGCGAAGCACGCGACCATGATCACGATTGCGATAGCAGTTCTGTTTTTCATGCGTTGCCTCCTTTCGCGCTGTTTCCGTTGATCTTAAAGATATAGCGGAAATAAGCGATCGTTCCGAGGATAAATCCCTTGGCTGCAAAGTATGCCACGAAGAGCTCTGCGATCGCCGCGAAGACCAGGCTGATCCCCAGGCAGATCGTACCGGCAACGGCTGTCGAAAGAGACGCTGCCCAGCAGAACAGCACTCCGGCGATGACACCGGTAAGGATCGGGGTCGCGATCAAAAGCAGAAGGACCGCCAGTGCGATGAGCCATACCGGAATAAATACGAAGATCGTGAACAGGATCGCAAATGCGAGGTTATGTTCCTTCTTTTCGGATCTCTGTCTATTGGGGTCCTGTGCCGGATACATGGAATAATCCGGAAGATCGACCTGCTTTTTCCCCTGCGGTCCGACGTTTACATACTCTTCTTTTGCTTTTGCACCGGTGTGGGCGAACTTGTAGCCTTCCGGCTCCTTCTTGGGAGCGCTGTTGACTACCGGCTTGGCTGATGCCGGATCACAGAAACCGGCGATCGTCTGAGGTCCGACGCCTCGGCCGAGGACCCAACCCGTCTTGATCGGGATGATCGGGAACTGTGGTGCGTTTGCCGCATTTGCCGCAGCAGCAACATCAAAGCCCGGAACCGTATCAGAAAGATAGATCTGTGCCACTTCTTCCGGAGAACCCAGCTTGGCTGCGATCTCTTCCTCGGTCTTTCCCTCGGAAACGCCGATATCGAAGTGTGCTTCAAACTCTTTTGCGATCTCCTCCACATCATTGGAAGGAAGTGTTTTCAACTGCGCACGGAGCGCAGATACATAATCTCTTTTATTCATGCGCTTTTCCCTCCTACGATCTTATTTACGCTTGCCGTAAAGGAATTCCAGTCATCCAGCAATTCCTGGAGACGGATCTTACCCATGGCTGTCAGGCTGTAGTATTTTCTCGGCGGACCGCTCTGCGATTCCTGAAGGTAGGAAGCCACCAGACCATCGGCGGCAAGTTTTCGAAGAAGCGGATACACAGTTCCGTCTGAGATCATGATGGTCTCGGAAAGTGTGCTGGCCAGTTCATATCCGTAGCGGTCGCTGTCATTGAGCATCGCCAGAACGCAAAGGTCGAGCACGCCTTTTTTGAATTGCACATTCATTCTCACATTCCTCCTTTTTCTATTTACTTCGTTTCGATATTCCTCTGTTGTTTGTTGTTCAGTATTGTATATTCAACAATACTGATTATAAAGCGGTATTAAACTATATGTCAATAGTCATGGGTAAACGCAATATTCTTTCTATCTCGGGAAAAGCAGCGATATACGGGAAGTGTTTTTTCAGAAGAGGCGCGAAAAGCACACCCAGCCGTTTTCGACATCGATCAGGATCGCTTCCGTATTCGGGTGTTCATCATCAAGTTCACAGGACATCACATATACCTGTGTATTCGGATGCTCGTCGATATCATCCGGTAAAACGACCTTAAAATCGAAACTACTGACGTCCAATTCTTCAAGGCCGAATGCTTCCGCCATCTTCGCCTGAGACTCCATGTTCAGGTTCATCGATTGAGATTCTTTGATCGAAAGTGGGCTGATGACAGCCATCTTCTCTACCTTCATCTGATATCCCGCCATCGCCGACTGCGTGCAGCAATACTCGACATATATATGTCCTTTATCGGAGAAGCGGTCCGGTCTGAATTCATAATCGTAACCTTCAACATCTTCGGGAACCTGATCCGGAAAACTGAGCACCGAGTAACCACGGTCTCTGATGTAGTGCATATTTTCCTCATAAGATCCCGGATCCGAAGAATCGATATCCCACGGGACCAAAATAGAGACCACGACCATAAACGCAACAAGCCCCAGGCCTATCGCCGTCATGGAAATGTCGAATCTTCTTGGTTTCCAGAACAAAAGAAGTTCAATGCCGATCAGTTCGATCACGGCCAAGATCATGCACAGGATATAGACCGGAACAAGATATCTGTGATAAAGCACGGCAAAAAGAGCAATGGCACAAAAAGTCACAGCTATCGTGACGCCACCTTGCACCTTGCTTCGCATAGACAGAACCGAAAAACCTTTTTTTGCGGAATTCTCACCCATGCTAATGTACCCCCGCACCCATTCACACAGAACTTCTAAATGTTATTTTACACACTCGGGCACGAGATATATACTAGATGAATTTCAGGGAAATAACGGATAAATCATAGAACAAGCAATCGGTTTCACTCTGATTCCGAAGCTGCCGTTTCTTCCGAAAGAAAGATCCGTTTATAGATAATCCAGCAGTTTCTGGATCCTGTGATTCATGCCGGATTTACTGATCGGCGGGTCCATAAGGCGCCCGAGCTCCGTCAGGGAAAGACCGGGGTTATCGATATGGATCTTCGCCACCTCGAGAAGTTCTTTGGGAATACGGTTCGCTTTGTCGGAAGAAAGGAGCTTTTCGAGCTGTTTCGTCCTTCTTGCACTGGCTTCCGACTGCTGCTTCACCGTCCAGTTATCGAGGTTGACGCTTCGCGCGACCATGCCGTTGACATCATGTTGCGCACGGATATTCTGCAGTTCCATCATCTGATTGACAGCACCGAGGATGACCAGGAAATCGCAGATCTCGTCATGCTTTTTGAAATAGATCGCCCAGGTCACGTCCGAAACGCGTGTCGTGGGGCGGATGTTTTCCGCATGCATCAAGAGCACGAGCATCTTCACAAACGCATCGGTCTTACAGAGGATCTCGATCCTGTATGTCTTGTTCGGATCGCTCATGGAACCTCTCGCGAGAAAAGCGCCCCTGAGCATGGCTCTTCTGAGATTCTCCGACGAAGAGATCTTATCGGTGATCGTGTCCGGCAGAAGGTAATCCGTGATGAAAGATTCGAAATCCGCCGCCGCAAAAAGCACTTCAAAGACGCTTCCGCCTCTTCTCCCGACTCTTTCCGGTCCGTCGGCAACAAGCCCGGTGCCGCTCATTTTCGCATCGCGGACAAGTCTTTTTGCCGTATCTTCCGTCGTGCAAAGGATCTTCACCTTGTCCTTTTCGCGGTCCCAGTCATAACCTGAACATAGACAAACGGCCGCCATTTCAGCGGCCCATTCGTCTTCAGACTTATACGAATACTTAAGTATCTGTTCTTTGACACCCTGTGTGTATGTCATGCTTTCTTTTCCTCAAGCGGGAAGTACCGCGGATCCTTATCGATATCACGGTGATGGATAGATACGCGGAAGCCCTTTGCTTTCAGCCCTTCATAGAAACGCTCGGCCATATAGACGGAACGGTGGCGCCCGCCGGTACAGCCGACGCCTACGGAAAGACGGGCCTTACCTTCACGGATATAAAACGGGATCGAAAAGCACAGAAGATCCATCATCTTCTCATAGTACTGCCCCGTCTCTTCATGTTCCTCGAGGAACTTGATGATCGCTTCATCCTTACCGCAGAGCATCTTCAGCTCGGGAATATAAAACGGATTCGGCAGGAAACGCACATCGCAGGTGACGTCACTGTCGCCTGGAATACCGTACTTAAATCCGAAGGATTCGATATGGATATCCATCGTGCTCAGATCTTCGACTTCGATGATATTCAGGATCTCTTCGCGAAGTGCGGAAAGAGTGATCAAGGATGTGTCGATGATGTGCGTGGCTCTGGCGCGTACGCCCCTCATGACCGAACGCTCTTTTTCGATCGCTTCTACAAGAGAAAGGCCTGCAGAAAGCGGGTGCTTTCTTCTGGTCTGACGGTAGCGGCTGACCAGAACGGAATCATTGGCTTCCAGGAAGATGATCCTATAAGGGCATCCGAGGTTTTGGATCTCAGACATCGCCTTTCCGAAGCCTTTCAGATATTCGTTACTTCTTACGTCAACTACGAAAGCAAGTTTATCGATGGCAAAGCCCTCGCCGCCCTGACCTTTGATAAACGTGCGGACAAGTTCCGGAAGGACCATCGGCGGGAGATTATCGATACAAAAATACCCCTGGTCCTCCAATATGTTTGCCGCCTGGCTCTTTCCGGCGCCGGACATGCCGGTAAGAATGATCAGATCCATGTATTTCCTCCTGCCGTCAGTTAAATCCGCGTCCGATAAAACGGACTTCGCGTTGTAGTTCTACTCCGAATTTCTCCCGGATCGTCGCCTGGATATGGGAAACCAGCGCATCGATATCCGAGGCGGTCGCATTTCCCGTATTAATGACGAAACCCGCATGCTTTTCCGAGACCTGCGCGCCTCCGATCGAAAAGCCCTTGAGCCCCGCCTGTTCGATCAAGGCTCCGGTATAGTATCCCGTCGGCCGCTTGAACATACTGCCCGCACTCGGGAAATTCAGCGGCTGGGATTTCGTTCTTTTTTCCGTATATGTACGGATCTGTGCCTGGATCTCATCGACGTTGCCGCGACGAAGCTTCAGCACTGCCTCGGCTACGATCCCGCCCTCGATCATAAAGACACTCGAGCGGTAGCCCAGCTTCAGATCCTCTTTCTTCCAGGAAGTAACTTCCCCGGAAGGAGATATCGAAATAACTTTTTCCAGGACCTCCGACATATCATGGTCATAGGCCCCTGCGTTCATAAAGACCGCGCCTCCGAGAGATCCCGGAATGCCGGATGCAAACTCAAGTCCGGTAAGTCCCGCTTTTGCGGCATAAGACGAAAGTTTCGTAAGAAGCGTTCCCGCCGCGGCACGGATCAGAACACAAGAAGGGGCCTTCGGATCCTCTTCCGAGGTGATCTCCGAAAACTTCTCCCCCAGGCGGATCACAAGTCCATCGATCCCTTCATCGGAAACGACGATATTGGAACCGTTGCCCATGAGAAAATAGGGAAGTCCCACAGAGTCTGCCGCAGAAAGAAGCGCGGCAAGTTCTTTTGCATCGGAAGGCTCGGCATAGACCTGAGCAGGTCCTCCCACGCGGAAAGATGTGTGCGGTTTCATTACTTCCTCGAAACGCAGTTCCGAAGAAAGTTCCGCCATTCCCGCTTCATTCAGTTTATTCTTAAATGCCTCGACCGTACTGTTGTCCACTTTCATGAATGCTATAATCCCCCGATCAGTCAGCGTTCAGCCCGCCCGGGAATACGCGGGTGACCAGATCTTTTGCGGCATTGTAGCCCATCTTCTTAACACGGTAGTTGATCGCGGCCGCTTCGACGATGATCGCAAGGTTACGGCCCGGTCCTACCGGAATCGTGATCGAAGGCACTTTGATGCCGAGGATATCAGTCGTTTCATCGGTGATACCGAGGCGGTCATAGGTCTTCTTTTCATCCCACAGTTCGAGGTTGATAACAAAGTCGATGTTCTCCTGAAGTTTAACGGAAGATACACCGTACAGTTCTTTTACGTCGAGAATACCGATACCGCGGATCTCGATCAGGTGCCGGATGACCTCCGGCGCTCGGCCCAAAAGGGTCGTCTCGGAAACTCTTCTGATCTCGACCTGGTCGTCCGCGATCAGACGGTGACCACGCTTAACGATCTCGAGCGCAGTCTCGGACTTACCGACGCCGCTTTCACCAAGGATCAGAATACCTTCACCGTTGACCTCTACGAGAACGCCGTGCATCGAGATCCTGGGAGCAAGTTCCACGTTTAGGTATTTGACCAGCGAAGACATGAATTCACTTGTTGCCTGATGCGTACGGAGCACCGGGATCTGCGCTTTTTCCGCCACACGGATCAGCTCCTCATGCGCCACGTGATTACGGGTCAGTATCAGGCACGGGATCTTCTTCTCGAAAAGCGCCTGTAAACGTTCTTCTCTCTGCTCCGGTGTCAGCTTATCGAGGAACGCATGCTCCATGTTACCGATCAGCTGGATACGGTCGGGACCGAAGTGATCGTAATAACCCGCCAGCTGAAGGCCCGGACGAGTAACGTCAGCCACGTGGATGCGCACCTTCTCGATATCTTCAGGTGCATAAATGACCTCCAGTTCGAAGGACTTGATGATCTCAGTCAGAAAAACGCTGGAATAAGGCATAGCGTGCTCCTCCGTCAGTAAAATGCATATATTCATTTTATACCATAATGCTACAAAAAAGTATCTCCTGTTCTATTAAAGGACAGGAGATACTTCATTTCATTCGCAAGTGAATATACATTTTACGGGCACATCTTCGGAAAGGATCAGGCGGCGTAATCGTCGATACCGACAAGACCGCTATCCGTAAACCATGTGACACCATAGAACCAGAAGCCCGTCTGGCCTCTGTTGTAGCTCCATTCGCCCACATCAAGAGTCTTCAGGAGTTTTCCGTCTTCATCGTAGATATTCGCCGTAGCCTGAGTAAACGGAAGGCTGCTCGCCGTGTCGAGATCAACGTTGGCAATATAGAGATAATAATCTGTTCCGTCCGCCTTCGGAAGGCCAAGGTAAACGTTACCGCCGTTTGCATCTGCGTTTTCGGAAAGAACGGCTGCCTGTGTCGCGAGCTCGTTGCCATCTTTATCGTACAGAGTAAATTCAGGAGTCATCGGCTTGTCGTCCGGCTTACAGCCCTTCCACATGATCTCGACCGTATACGGATACTGTCCGATATATGCATCCGCTTTTTCATCATCTGCCGGATCCGAAGAAGGCTTTTCCTCGGTATCCTTTTCGGACGGCTTCTCGTCATCCTTGGAAGGCTTTACTTCTACATCACTCTCTTTGGAGTCGGATTCGGAAACTGCCACACTCTCCATATCGGATGCGCTTGCAACAACCTCTTCCGTAGACTTTGTATCCTTACTTACATCCTCAACGGACTCAGAAGAGATCTTCGATAGATCTGTTTCCTTTCCTTCCTTACTTGAGCAGGCTGCACACGCCCCGATCATAGACATCGCAAGTAAAAAAGAAATCATCGTTTTTGCCATTTTCATAATTTTCACCTCATTTCATCACGTATTATGACCGAA
Source organism: Clostridiales bacterium (assembly GCA_017428545.1). GTDB lineage: Bacteria > Bacillota > Clostridia > Saccharofermentanales > Saccharofermentanaceae > Scatonaster. The sequence continues at coordinate 81,216 of JAFRQR010000034.1, read as the reverse complement.
CAAGACGAAAATTACGTGACGGATTAGTTAGAAAAGAAAAAAGCAAATCTCTCAGGTGGCGAGCAATCTTAAGACGAGTAATCGAACCTGAAGGCAAAAAAGAAGAACTCCCAAGTGGCGAGTAATCCCTAAGATGAGTAATCGGAATTTTAAAGGGAAAGCAAAAAAGTATCTCTCCGGCGACGAGTTTTGCTTCAGCAAACTGTCCGAGTCGCAAGAGAGATACTTTTTGCTTTTATTTAGTTGAAACGATTACTCGTCGTCAGACAAGAACGCCTTTCTTGCCTCGATGACTTTCGCCTGGACATCGCCCGGAGCCTGCTCATAACGTGCATGCTCGATGGTGTACCAGCCGCGTCCCTGAGTCATGGACTTAAGGTCGGTAGCATATGTAGCCATTTCGGATGTCGGAACTTCGCAGTTGATGACGGAACCTGTCTCGTCAGAATCGATACCCATGATGCGGCCACGACGCTTGTTCATGTCGCCCATGATATCACCCTGCTTATCCTCAGGAATGTGAACGGATACTGTGCTGATCGGCTCAAGGAGAACCGGGTTTGCAGCTGCCATACCTGCCTTAAAAGCGAGGTTAGCGGCGATCTTAAACGCCATTTCCGAGGAGTCTACATCGTGGTAAGAACCATCGACGAGAGTTGCCTTGAGGTTAACTACCGGGAATGCACCGAGGATACCCTTCTTAACTGCTTCCTGAAGGCCCTTTTCAACAGCCGGGAAGAAGTTCTTCGGAACCGCGCCGCCGAATACGTTCTCTTCGAATACGAGTTCTTCGGAATCTGTCGGCTCAAACTCGATCCATACGTCACCGTACTGACCGTGACCACCGGACTGTTTCTTGTGTTTACCCTGTACCTTAACTTTCTTTCTGATCGCTTCACGGTAAGGAACACGCGGCTCTTCGAGATCAGCATCTACGTTGAACTTACTCTTGAGCTTACTCTTGAGAACGGAGATCTCCTGCTCACCGAGACCGGAGATGACCATCTGCTTGGTTTCCGCATTATTAACTACCGTAAATACCGGATCCTCATCCTTCAGTTTGTTAAGACCGGCCATGATCTTATCTTCTTCACCTCTTGCCTTCGGGACGATACCCATGGAAAGACACGGTGTCGGGAAGTTGATCTTTGTCAGGGTCACGATGCGGGACTTATCGCAGAGCGTATCGTTTGTCTGTGTGATAACGAGTTTTGCAACTGCACCGATATCACCGGCAACGACCTTATCTGTCGGGATCTGCTTCTTACCTACCATGTAGAAGAGACCGCCCATGCGCTCTTCCTTCTCTTTTACTGCGTTATATACAGTCGAGTTGCTCTTCAGAACACCTGCATATACACGGAACAGGGAGATACGTCCTACGAACGGGTCAGCGATCGTCTTGAATACGAAAGCTGCGAGCGGATCGTTCTCATTACATGTGATCGTCAGTGTCTCGCCATCCGGAGTAACACCTTCTTGCGGCGGTTTTGTGGAAGCCGGCGGTGTATCCTTGGAAAGGCAGTTCATCAGGAACTCAACGCCCCAGTTCTTATAAGCAGATCCGCAGTAGATCGGGTGCAGAACACCGTCAGCAAATCCGGCATGTACGCCACGGCGGAATTCGTCCTCTGTGAACGGCTCGCCTGCGAAATACTTCTCCATGAGTTCTTCGTCGCTCTCGGCAACTACTTCGTTGATCTTATCCTGAAGTTCAACAACGCGGTCTTCGAATTCTGCCGGAAGCGGAACTTCGGTCTGTGCGCCTGTCTTCTCATCGAGAGTAAATGCGCGCTTATTCATAACGTCGACGATACCCGTCATCTTGTCACCGGTCATGATCGGGAGAGAAAGCGGGATAACGCCACGGCCGTAGCGGTTCATCATACGGGAAACAACTCCCTCGAAGTCCGCATTCGGTTCGTCCATACGGTTCAGGAAGAAAAGGAAAGGAACCTTTCTCTTATTCAGTAAGCGGATCGCCTTCTCGGAACCTACGGAAGTACCGCCCTTTGCGCTGATAACAACGATCGCGCTGCCTGCTACACGAATACCGGCCATCGTCTCACCGAGAAAATCGAAATCACCGGGGGTGTCGATGAGATTCATCTTCGTGTTCTTCCACTCACATGCCGCTACGGATGTGTTAAGGGAAATCTGACGCTTGATCTCTTCAGGGTCAAAGTCCAGTGCGGTGTTGCCATCTGCCGAACGTCCGAGACGGTCGATCGCTTTACCACAAAAGAGCATCGCCTCAGCAAGCGCTGTCTTACCAGATCCGCCATGGCCCAGAAGCGCGATGTTACGGATCTTGTCTGCCGAATAATTGGTCATGTATTCGTCCTCCTAATTCAAACTCTAATGGGACTATTATAACCGATATCAGTATCAATATCCACAAAAACTTTCATAAACTGCAAAAGTTTTTTGTGATACTTAACGGCATTTTTATTTGCGAATTCCGTTTTTCCCGTTCCGCATGAAAAGGGCCGTTCCCGGATACCCGGAAACAGCCCCTCTTAACCTCAGAACCAATTGAAATAACTGCGTTTGAGCGATTACTCTTCCTCGATGTTCCTTTCGAAGATCATAATTACGCGGTCTTCCTTGATGGAAACGGAGCTGGCGTTCAGAGATACGCTGTCGCCGCCGCCGATGGTAGCCTGGAGTTTACCGCCTTCGTCATTGACGATGCTATGCAGTCTCCATCCGCCGGCAGCCTTTGTAGCGAGGATCTCTGCGATACGTTCGGAGTTGACTTCGCCGTTCGAAAGATGCGGAACTACGACTACGGAATATTCCTTCATGCCGTCTGCGATCGAAACTGCACCGCCGCCGACCGGCATATTGTCGATGCGGTCCTGCATTTTCTTGATCGTCTTCTGCATCTCGTTCAGCTGCTTCTCAAGTTCTTCCTTCGACTTTGCCATTTCTGCCAGCTCACTTTCCTTCTTCTTTAACTCATCCTGAAGTTTGCCCTTCTCACTTTCGGAAAGTGCGGCATCCTTCAAGGCAACAGCTCTCTTCTCCGCTTTCAGGATCAGTTCCTGAGCTTCGACTTCAGCCAGTTTCTTTGCGATCTTCGAATCGGCGATGATCGCCTTGGCATTATCAAGATCGGTCTGCAGGCCTGCGATCTGAGTCTCGAATGTATGCTTGCTCTGCTCCTGCTCTTTGGTCATCTTCGCAATATCGGATTCCAAAGCGGCCTTCTGCTTGGCAATTACATCACAGCTTGCTCTTGCCTCAGATGTCAGCTTATTCTTTTCAGCCTCGGCATCTGCAACGGTCTTCTTCGCCTGCTCCAGCATCTGGGAAGCTTCTTTTTCCATCTTCTCTTTTTCCTGCCGGGCAGAACCGAGAAGCTGTGCCGTCTCAGCGTCTACACGTTCTTTTTCTTTCCGGGAGTTCTCAAGGTCGGCATTGGCCTGTGCGGCGGCAGATTCGATCTGCGCCTGCGTCTCGGAGATCATGCGGTCTCTTTCCGCAGCCGTCTCGGTAAGGATCCTCTCGTTCTCTTTCTGTGCTTCGCCGATGATCCGGGCACTTTCCGACTCCGCTTCATTCTTCAGAGCTGCAACCTGAGCATCCAGGTTCTCTTTTTCCTGAGCTACGGTCTCATACTGCTTTTGTGTCTCATCAAGAGCCGCCTGCATACGCTGGCAGTCTTCCTCGAGTCCCTGTCTTTGCGCCTGGACTTTTTCGACCTCGGCCATGATGCGCTGGGCCTCTGCCACATACGCCTGCATTTCCGAATCGGCCTGTTTCTTTGTTTTTTCTACCTCTGCCAGGACCTGCTGGGCTTCAGCGAGAGCATCTGCTTTTGCCTTTTCGCCTTCTGCGATCGCGGCCGCCTTTGCTTCTTCACCTTCCTGGAGTTTTTTACGGGAGGTTTCTTCCGCCTCAGACTCAAGTTTTCTTCTGGCTTCGTCGTAGTCAGTTCTCATCTCATTTAAGGATTTTTCCATTTCCTTGAGATCTTTTTCCGCCTGATCACGATGAGCCATGGCATCCTTTGCGGCTGCCTCGGCGATCTGAGCCTCATCCAGCAGCTGCTGTCTTCTGGCCATAGCATCTTTATATTCTTTTTGTACCTGCACAGCGAGCTGCTCTGTCTCTTTCTGTGCACTCAGGAGAATAGCTTCCTTCTCTTTATTTGCCTGAGCGATCATAGCTTCGCGCTCGGACTGAGCTTCCTTCAGCGCTTCTTCGCGGAGTCTCTTCTTCTCCACTTCCAGGTCTCCCTGGCGCTTCTTTTCGATCTCGACCTGCTCTCTGAGTTCAGTCAGTTCCTTTTCGAGCTGCTTACGCTCATCCAGGGCACGCTTTCTGATCTCCACATACTCGGTCTCGATACGGAGTTTCTCGGACTCGAGCTGCTGGTTCAGCGTTTCGATCTCGCGCTGGTTGCGATTCTTCATTTCCGCGATTATTTTTTCCTCTTCGGAGCGTTTTTGCTCAACACGTGCACTCGCTTCCTGCTCACTCCGCTTGATGTTCGCACTGGCTTCTTCCCTTGCGGCATCCTCACCTTCACGGGCGGCTTTTTGGAAATCGTACTTACACATGAAGCAACGCGCAACGTTATCACCCATCATAACGCCACATACAGGACACTTCTTCATCGCTATTCTCCTCATTGCATGAATTGTAAAAACAATTATACAACGATTTTAGATATTTTTCATTCTTTCTTGGCGATTTTCACAATAAATTGACAAAGATATTTCATAAAAAGCAAAGCGGCTGTCTCTAATCACAGAGTTTCGAACTGCATTGCATGCAAAAATGAGGGGCTGTCTCACTTCATTTTGAGACAGCCCTTATCGTGCATGTTCTGATATTTTGTCCTTTTCTATTTCAGGGAACCCGTGCCGGCATGTCCGGATCCCACAAATACGACCAAATGGCCAGTCCGATCAAGATCAGTATTATCGCAATGATCGAAATGATGACCAGAATGCGGCAGATATTATGCGATCTTTTGGCAATTACCGGATTTCTCTCTTCTGCTCCCGAGCATGCTTTTACCAGACTGACGATTGCAAGCGGCATCGGGAAAAGGATCCCGATAAAAGATAATGCCGAAAGAACGATCAGGACAATAGAGATACCTCTCATCGCTTCAAAATCCGGAACTTCCGTAGCGTCGATGTGATAGTAATCACTTTCTTCATAAAAGTTCAGCGGCGGAAGGGGCGGGTACGAAGGAAAAGCAGGCACCGGCTCCGGAGCAGTAAAAAGGCTTGCCGGATCTCGTCCCTCATCAAAAGAAGCAGGTACAAATCCGGCGCCGGAAGAAGAATCCGCCGACGGAGATAAAGACACCGTAGGATCCGGCATCTGCTCCGAAGCTTCGCTTCTTTCGGCCTTCATTCCGCAATCCGGGCAGAATAAGGCATTTTCCGAAAGTTCTTTTTGACAGTTACTGCAACGCATGCATCGACCTCAAGCAAAGGATCAGAAGAATTTCTTGATCGCAGCGGCAAAGATCTTTCTCTTTGCTTCCTGTTCTTCGACCTGCTCACTGATATACTCGAAGAATCCTTCAAATCCGCCGTACTCCTGATATACGCCGACTACGAAAAGCGCAGTACCGATGATGACAAACGCAAAAGCGAGAAGCATCATGACAAGAGCGATCGTGCGGTTGGATTTTTCTTCGGCTGCATTGGTGCTGTTCTTTACTTTAGAAGCAAAAACGATACCGATGATCGAAACGATGATCGCGATGATCGGAACGATAAAACAGCAAGTGCACACACCGAGGATAAGTGCGATGATGTTTCCGGCAAGAAGTCCGCCGGCACCGCCCGGTGTATAGAACGACGGCATCGTCGGGATCGAATAAGGTGCGCTTTGTGTCGGCATCGTCGGGATCGGTTCCGTAGGGATCGAATTCGGCATTACCTGCGGGATCGGAGACGGAATGGCCGGCTGCTCCTCGACTTTAGCACCACAGTTCTGACAGAAAGCGGAACCGCCCGTTTCCTGACCACAATATCTACAAGCTGGCATAAAAATTACCTCCTGTTTGCTTTCATTATCTAAATAAGTATTATAACCCAACCATTAAGCCACGGTCAAAACCCGAAAATACCCTCAAATATGTTCTCCGCCACGACTTTCAGCAGTTTTAGGACTATATAAACCAGAATTCCTGCAAAAAGAACAATAAGTCCCAGGATAAGCATGACGGTCGCGGTGCTTTTGCGGTGCTGCGCCTCAAACTCGCTCGTACTGCTTTTGACTTTCGACGCATTCACGATACCGATGATCGAAAAGATCATGGCAAGGATCGTGACGCCGATCGTGTGAAAACACATGACGACAGAAAAAACAAGGACGATGATGTTCGCCGTCAGAAGACCCGTAGCCGCCTGAGGTCTGTAGAAATTGCCCGGTATGGCATTCTCCTGCGGGTCGATCCTTTCGGGGGTGATCACCTCCGGAGTTTCCACCTGCTCTTCTACCGGTGCCGCCTGTTCGATGAGAGCGCCTTCTACTTTGGCGCCACAGCTCTGGCAGAACGCTGTCCCGCCTGTTTCATTGCCGCAAAAGATACATTTGGACATAATTCTTTCTCCTTTCAGGGAGCCAGTATCGTAAATGGCCATACCGGAATATTCCGAAGCACAGTGAAAAGCACTACCGCAACTCCGATACCGATCGCTCCCGCCGTCGGGATCCGGGTCGGGATCCACATGACTCTCTTTCTAAATAGTAGTGTACTGAATCCCACGAGAAAATACCATGCCAGAATGATGACCGCAAAAGGAAACAGCAGATTGTAGCCGAACATTTCCGGGATATGTCCGTGGACAAGCGCGTGAAGCGCCCTGGTATTTCCGCATCCGGGGCAATAGATCCCGAAGTGCGAATAGATATAGCATGTCGGAGCCGCGCCGGGCGTTTTCATGGGATCTATAATGAATAAATATAGAAGACTCAAAAAGACGGTCGCCACCATGAGGATCATGAGTGGCCACCGTACATAATTCCGAAATATCAGCGGGGGATTCTTTCTATCAGTATCCAAACTCCTGCACCCAATAATACTTTCCGTTGCAGGCATAGCAGGCAACTCCGATCGTCTTATAATCCGCCAGAAGAATGTTATATCTATGTGAATCGGAATTCATCCACGCCGTCATTACCGACTCGGAAGAAGACTGGCCTTTTCCCAGGTTCTCACCACAGGTCACGTCACTTACCGTATACCATGCACTTCCGTCCGGACGGGTATGCGACCATGTGACGACGATCTCGGTCGCACGGGTCTTTGCCGCCTTGGCAAGAGAGTTGCTCCACGAAAGAGGAGCCAGTCCGTTCGCAGCGCGTTCGTTATTTACCAGAGTCAGGACGGCTGCCGCCATGTCATCGTTATACGATCCGCTGGTGTCGCCCATCGGACCCTGCTCGGTCGGAGCGGGCGTCGTTTCTGTCGGTGCCGCGGTCGTTTCGGTCGGCGCTGCCGTTGTTGTTTCAGTCGGAGCGGCAGTCGTCGTCTCTTTCGGAGCAGAAGTTGTTTCTTTTGTTTCCTTCGTTTCCTTCGTTTCTTTCTTCTTTGTTGTCTCGGCCGTTCCGTCCGAAGGCTCGGTATTATCAGGCTCCGCCGTCGTTGAGGACGTAGCTTCAGGATCGCTCATATCTTCACTGTCAGAGGGAACGGAACTGTCTTCCGAAGGATCGCTTGTTTCGGAAGTTGTGGCTTCTGTAGTCGTTGTCGTGGTAAGTTCAGTCGCAGATTCCGTGGAACTGCCTTTGTTTTCCGGATCAAGTTCCGGAGAAAGCCCGCTGCTGTTCTTTTCGAACGGGTTGGCATCCGCATCCTCGGCCACATTTTCAAAAGCCGTCAGATCCGTTGCCGGCTGAGGCCTGAACCATTTGGAAGTGTCGAGGAATTCGTCCTTGATATCAGACATGCCAAAAGCGCCCAGCGCAAACGCTGACGCGATCGAAAGGACCGTAAGGTTCTTCGAAAATACTTTGGCTAAGTGTTGCAGCTTCATTCGTCTCTCCCCCGAATCCGTTGCGTCCCCAAACACTAAACAACATACAACTGTTGATAATAATTATATTAGTCCTATATGGCAGAAAACGCACGCTAATATTTCAAAATTGTAAATCACGCAAAAAGCCGCTCCCGAGGGAGCGGCCCGTATTGTCATTTATGATGCGCCTTGCTGTCATTTCTCAATTGTCAACGATCTGTCAAAGTAAAGTTTCAAATCTTATTCTCGATCCTGCATGCTTCAGTTGAATTTGAGTCCGTAAGCATCGCTCAGTTTCGTTTTTTCAGTGTCAGTCAGTTTAAATCCGCCGGTAAAATCGTGATTGTATCCGATGATGGCACCGAGGAAATATGTGTTGCTGCTTGTCATCTTCATTGTGTAAGATCCGTCAGCGTTTCTTGTCAGTTTTACGGTTCCTTCATTCCATGTGCTATAGAGAAGCTTGACTGTCTGGGATCCGTCAGAATTATCATCGATCGAAACAACGCCGTTTCCGGGAGTTCCGGGAGTGACATACGGGTTGTTGCTCGTAACACCGCCGGCTTCTGGAGCTGCGGTGATTTCCGGTTCGGACGGAACTGCTTCTGTCGTCGATTCTTCCGGGGGTTCGGTAACCGTTGTCGGATCCTCGGGCGGCTCTACTACGGAAGCTCCGCCTCCTCCGCCGCCACCGCCATTATTGACGGTAGTTGTGGTAGTGCCACCGTGATGGAGTTCGTTATCCGTTGTTTCTGTTCCCGATCTTGCACGGGTCGATGTCAGATATGCATCAACGACTTTATCCTGTTCTGCCATATGTGCTGCACGGGCATCGTTATTGTATTTTATTTCACTTGCTCTTTGTATGTACTGGGAAGCGCCGGTGAATGCGACACCTGCCAAGAATACGATTATGGCTATGACTGTCATCATTTCCAATAGTGTAAAACCTTTCCTGCCTTTCATTTGGAGTCCCTCCTCACTATGTCCTTGCTAATAATGTCTATATTCTTGATGTCGTCACCATGCTGTCTTGTGTTTTATGAATACATTTTAGCAAGTAGAAGAGTTCAAAATCTTGCCGATTTTGTCACAATTCTGCCACAATTTGTATCTATTTTATTGCGAATTCTTAAACCAGAAGTCTTTTATGTGTAATTTGCACAAGCAACAAGGGTGCTACACCTTCTCTACTTGTGCATTTATCTATAAGAATGTGTCAAATTGTGAAATACCGTACATATTTGACAAAAGGACCCGTTCAGACCTCTTCCCAAATCTCCCGCGCACGCTGCAATAAGGCGGCTTTCTCGTTTGGAAGCACTCCGTCTATGATCTCATTTAAAAGCTGTTTCTTGATCGCACCCAGGCGGGTCCCCGCGGGGATCCCCATCTCGATGAGATCTTTTCCGTCGACCGCCATCGAGGAATACGAAAAACAAAGCTGATCTTTGATCGCCTGGTCCAGCATCTTTTCAAAACGGTCCAGTTCCGGAAGGCGGTAGGCGCTTTTCATGGAGTGCGCGGAAATATCGGCACGCTTGACTTCCAAAAGCAGGCGCACCGTTTCTTCTCCGTACTGAGCAAGTCTTCGCCTGACACTTTTCAAAGTCGGCTCAAGAGGTACATCGTGCGCTTTGACCAAAAGGACGACCGTTTCTTTTGTATCGGTATCGACCTTGAAGCGCCGAAGGATCTCCTCCGTCATCACGGCACTGACCTTCGGATGCCCGCGGAAATGTCCGATCCCGTCCTCGCCGAGCTCGTAGCAGGAAGGCTTTCCGATATCGTGGAAAAGCATCGCGGCGCGAAGGACCGGTGTCGGCGGAGCGACCATCATGGCAGCAAGCGTATGCTCCCAGCAATCAAATATGTGATGCGGGTTATTCTGTTCAAAGCCCTGCATCGGCGCGATCTCGGGAATGATCACCTTGAAAACGTCAAAGTATTTTCTAAGGATCGGCGCGCAGAAAGGCCCGCAGATCAGGCGGGAAAACTCTTTCCAGATCCGCTCGGCAGAAAGATTCAGAAGCGAATCCTTCTGGCGGAAGATCTCGTCGGAAGTGCTTTTGTCGATGAAAAAACCATATTCGGCGGAAAACCGCAGGGCGCGGAGAATACGAAGCGCATCTTCCTCGAAACGCTCTTTCGGATCGCCGACCGTGCGAAGGATCCGGTCCTTAAGATCTTGGATCCCGCCACAGTAATCAATGACCGTACCGTCCTCTCCCAGAGCCATGGCATTAACGGTAAAATCGCGACGGCGGACATCTTCTTCTAAAGAGCGGGTAAATCGAACATCCTCGGGATGACGCGAGTCGACATAATTCCCGTCCACGCGGAATGTCGTCACTTCGATCGGTACCCCGTCCGAAACGACGGTTACGGTACCATGTGATATTCCCGTGGGATGACTGTACTTTTCACCGAAAACGGAGATCACTTCAGAAGGCTCTGCAGAAGTGGCGACATCAAAGTCGCCGGGGGCTTTGGAAAGAAGGATGTCACGGACGGCGCCGCCGATCACGTATGCTTCAAATCCGTTCTCGCGGAGCTTGGAAAGGAGCCGGGAGACCGGCAAAGGAAGAGTATACTCAACTTTTCGCTTCTCAGAATCCATTTGCGCTTTGCTCTCCGTATCTTACCTTTTTCAAGATGGAGACAGCAGTCTTCTGGGTCATCCTTTTCGGCAGGTCCCAGGTCTCCGCGTCAAAAAGCGCCAGCCTGGTAATTTCATTCATATCTTCACTCTTCAGGAACGACAGATCCTCGGGCATATCCACACGGCGGCAGATGCTTCGGAATCCGTTGATGAAAGCCCGGGCCGCTTCTTCTTCCGTCGCTCTTGCGGAACAGATATGCGCCGTTCTTGCAAGAAGGGCAAGATCCGCCTTCACTTCATTAAACTCATATTCCAGGATCGCCGGCAAAAGGATCGCGCACGTCCTTCCGGCCGAGACCTTGTACTTATAGGAAATATAGGTGGCCAGACTGTGTGTCATGCCGTATCCGAGCCGCCTTGACGCAACACCGGAATAGTAGGGTGCCATCATCATCTGAAGATACGCGTCGTTTCCGGAACCGTGCTTATAGGACTTTTCCATGTATGTAAAGAAGATCGGCAGCGCGATCAGAAGATTCGCTCTTTCGGCCGGGAACTCTCCGGCGAGCGGATTGACAAACGCTTCGATCGCGTGAGTCAGCGCGAGAACAGACGCAGATGCCATATTCTCCATCGGAAGACGCAAAACGAGATTCGGATCGAGAACGACAGCCGTCGGGATCAGGTGTTCACTGAAATACATGAAGATCTGGTGGTCGGCAAGTACAAAAGCACACGCGGAGCTTTCCGCGCCGCTGCAGGTCGTCGACACCGCGTAGTGCGGAAGACCGGGATTCTTGATGCGGCCGATCCCTCTCATCTGATACAGGGATCTGTCGGTATTTTTCAGCCATGCGGCCACCATCTTTCCGAGGTCGATCACGGATCCGCCGCCGAAAGAAACGATCACTTCACAGTTATACTGCTGGCACTGGTAAGCGCAGGACTCGATCGCGGCATGAGTCGCCATCTGTCCGGAGTGCGCCCAGACAAAGCAGCGGGCACCGTTACTCTGGAGTTCTTCAACGAAGGAATCAAATAGTTTCAGTTTCTGCGTCTGTTTTCCGCAGATCAGGAAAACACGCCTGTAGCCGTTTTCGAGCAGGTGTCCGGCAAGTTTAGAGAACGCACCCTCATCCGCCAGTATTATCTGTCGGCGGTCATTCATCTTTTTCGCGTAACGGGCGAGTTCTTTTGTCGAAGCCATGGATGCTCAAGCTCCTTCTGCCCGAAAAACATCGGGCCGGGTTCTTTTTTCTTAAATCAGTATAACATAACCTGTCACTTTCACATAAATGAAACACAGTAGTAGGATTTCTGTCCCTTTCCTTGAGAATTGAACTGTTATAATTTAACCGGAGAAGCGTTTTCTACGCAAAAAGCACTGTTTTGGGGCACTTCAAGAAGGAGAACTGAACATGAAATTCACAGATGGTCTTTGGATGGTAAAAGAAGGATACACGCTGCAGATCCCGAAAGAGATCGCGGATATCGATTATTCCGATTCCGGCATTACTCTTTTCGCGCCTTACCGCGAACAGGAAAACTCCCTCTCGGCCTTCGGCTGCGGACTTCTTTCCGTAACGATCAACGCCGTCGGCGCCAACATGTTTTCCGTGAAGATCACCAACCACAAAGGCAGCCGCGCCGTCAAAGCCGCGCTTGAACTTAACAAGACCATCATCGAGCCCGTCAGCAGCGAGACCGAAGAATACTATAGTTACACTGCCAGCCTTCTGGAAATGCGCATCAGCAAAAACGGACAGTGGGGCATCTCTTTCTACTACGCGGGACGCTATCTGACCGCCACCGAGATCGGCGGCATGGCGCACGTCACCGCACCCGACGGAAAGACATACATCCGTGAACAGTTATCCTTAAGCGAAGGCGAATATATCTATGGTCTGGGAGAAGCTCCCGGAAGCATCATCCGAAACGGCGGCTCTTTCGACATCTGGAACGAAGATGCCGGCATGAAGTTCGGCCGTTCGGCGAAGTGCGTCCCGTTCTTCATTTCTTCCCGAGGCTACGGCGTGCTCGTCAACAGCACCGAGTGCGTATCTTTCGAGATCGCCAATGACGCCACAACAGACATTTCCGCAGACGGACCCGTTGCCAGAACACAGTTCTCTCTCGAGGGGGAATCCATGGAATACATCATCATCGGCGGCGCTTCCATGAAGCACGTTCTCGACTCGTATTCCGAGCTGATCGGACGCCCGGCGATCCCGCCGGCCTGGTCTTTCGGCTCCTGGCTTTCCGCCCCGTTCTATGAAGTCTGCGACGAAGACTCCGTCCTGGATCTGGTCGAACAGGTCGAGAATATGGGCATGCCTCTTTCCGTCATCCACTTCGGTCCATACTGGATGAAAGGTTTTGAGTGGTCCTCCCTTCTTTGGGATAAGACGAGATTCCCGAACCCGCACCAGATGATCAAGACCCTGCACGACAACGGTATCCGTGTCTGCGTCTGGATCACACCTTATATCTCGCAGAAATCGCCGATGTTCCAGGAAGGGTTTGAAGGCAACTACTATATCAATTACGGAAACGGTGACATGTACCAGTCTGACGCTGTTTCGCCGGGAGCAGGTCTTGTGGACTTTTCGAACCTCGTCGCCCGTTCCTGGTACCAGAAATTCCTCGACGATCTCATCAAAATGGGCGTTGATGCATTCCGTCTCGACAACGGCGGCGATGCCCCTTCCCGATCTCCGGCTTACGGCGCGAAGGCGGCCGAGTACGGGATCACTTACAGAAACGAATTCGAAGCCGGCAGCATGCACAATCTGTATTCTTATCTTTATGAAGAAGCCGTTTACGATCTTCTGAGAAGAAGATACGGAGAAAACAATGCATGCATCCTCGGTCACTCCGGCTTTATCGGATCTCATCAGTTCCCGTTCATGGCGCTCGATAACGAAGACCCGTCCTACGAAGGCATGCGCACGGCATTAAGTTCCGGTCTTTCCCTTTCCCTGAGCGGCTTCCCGTTCTGGAGCGAAAACATCGGAGGACTTTCCGACGAAAGCACGCCGGATCTTTATATGCGCTGGCACCAGGCCGCCATGTTCCTTCCGAACGGTGTATTCGGAGGTGTCAGAACTTTCCGCGTACCGTGGCAGTACGGTACCGAAGCGATGAACGAGACCTTGCTGTTCTCGAAGTTTAAGCTCGGACTTATGCCATATATTTTCTCGAGCGCCGTGGAATCGGGTTCCATCGGTATCCCGATGACCCGCCCGATGATGCTGGAATTCCCGGAAGACCAGAACACCTATAATCTCGAGCAGCAGTACATGCTCGGCCGGTCACTTCTGATCGCGCCGATCACTTCCGAAGACGGCATCGTCAGATACTATGTACCGTCCGGCACATGGACCAACCTCCTCACCAGAGAACGTGTCGAAGGTCCGATCTGGAAAAACGAGCAGCACGGCTATGACACGATGCCGATCCTGGTCCGTCCGGGCTCGATCATCATCGCCGGTGCTTTTGACGAAAAACCTGTATACAACTACATGGAAAACCTGACCATCACGCTCTTTGAACTCCCCGAAGGAAAAGAAGTCAGCGCAGATGTCTATTCCGCCGATCTTAAGGCGCTCGGTTCGGTAAAAGCACTGAAGCACGACGGCAAGATCACCGTCCGCACACAGGGCATTTACGGTCAGACACGACTCGTCCTTGCCAACATCTTCCGCATCGGTTCGACAAGCGTCGGTATTCCGGAATTAAATGAATGGGGAACGATGATCATTATCGACGGTAACGAGATCGAGATCGGAGTTCTTTAATCAGGATCGCCGCAAATACAGCCAAAGCAGCAACGACCAGAACACCTCCAATGATCATGCGGGGTGTGATTCCTCTGCTGGTATTTCCGAACTCTTCCGGCTCAGTCGTCGGAGTCGGGATCGGGGTCGGCGTCGGCGTGGGGGTCGGCGTCGGTGTCGGGGCGATCCCTGTAATGATGTGCACTTCTCCCCAGACCTCGTCATAAAGAGTCACCGTCTGAAGTTCCGAGACCTCGGAGATCAGGCAGTCAAACGGATCGCTGATATAGCAGCCGTTCATCTGGATCGACTTTGCCGCCATGGCGGCGCTTGCCGATGTGATATCCACCGAAACGGAGTTAAAGACGATGCTTCCCTCCGGGCAGTATACCGACGTGACCGCATTTTTGCTTTCCGCGCGAAGCTTGGCCGGCTCTTCAATCGTGATCCCGGATTTCGCATAGACCGAGTTTTCAGAAGCCGAGATGTCTACATTCGTACCTTCTCCCAGGATCGAGATCTTGCCGTTTAAGGCCGCAAGTCCTTTTGTCGCGGTATGAACGGAAAGCTTACATCCTTCATTTAAAAGGATATCTCCGTTCATGGCGCCGACTGCTCCGCCGGAGCCCGTGATCGAATCTTCGATCGAGATATCGGATCCCGTCACCGAAACCGTATTATCCGCCGTAAGAAGATATGCGGCCTCAGGGATTTCTCCGCTTCCTTTCACGGAGATCTTCGTGTTTTCTATCGTTAGCGATCCGCCCTGCGCGCAGACCGCACTATGGCACGCGTCCACCTCCAGGGAGAGCGAGCCTTCGCCCGTGACCGTCAGGTTTCCTTCCACCAGGATCGCCGGGGATTGCACGTGCGAAACGACTTTGTTTTCGCCGGAAAGCTCGATCACCGCATTCTCCTGCGTGCCCAGATCGATGAACATACCGTCGTACCCGTTTAAGGAAAGAGTGTGAGATTCGGCATTATATTTCCAGTTGTCACCTTTGCAGTTTCTTGTCGAAGAAAAAGTCTTTCCGTCCACGATAAGCGTGTCCGCTTCTTTTTCCGAAGCTGCTGCCGACGCGGCACATATCCCCATCAGGACAGCTGCCGCACAGGCGATACTGATGATTCTTTTTAAGATCTTCATCGGATACTCCCTTTCCCTTTTTCTTCCACCTACTATACCACAGAAGACGGGAAAATTCGCCTTGACATTTATAGTGTCAACCACGATAATAGGGAAGTAATTCGGGGCATTAGCTCAGCTGGGAGAGCGCCAGGTTCGCAATCTGGAGGTCGTGAGTTCGATCCTCATATGCTCCACCATAAAGAAAAGGACGGCATCCGCCGTCCTTTTTCTTAACTGAATGAAATAAGCGCTTTTTTCGATATACCCATTAGATAAATAATAAACGCGTTTGGTCACACATCCGAACATAAAAATTTCCAGCCGGATTCCCCGCATGAAAAAAGGCCGTGTATTTTCGGGCGCTCCCCGTAAACACACAGCCTTGCTGATCACTTATTCTCTTTTAAAAATCACTTCAGGAATCCGTTGATGATCTGCTCCTCAGCTTCCGCCTCCGTAAGACCCAGCGTCATCAGCTTGATCAGCTGTTCACCGGCGATCTTACCGATCGCGGCTTCGTGCACGAGTGCCGCATCAACGTTATTCGCCTCAAGTCCCGGAACGGCCAGGATCCTGCCGTTATCCATGATGATCGCATCGCACTCGGTGTGTCCGGAGCATGCGGTGTTACCATTGAGAACTGCATCGAACTTCTGATACGAATCATTCTTGGCAACGGAACGGGAAACAACGTCAGCCGAACAGCCTTCACCGTTAAGATCAACACGGTAATTACTTACGGCCTTCTGATCCCCATGGGTCATGAGACGCTCATGAACGACCAGTCTTGCGCCCTTCCCGAGCTCCGCCTTGGTATCACGGACCGTATCATCGACGCCCTTGATCTGCGTCATCTCCATCTCCATGTAGCTGTCTTCTTCCATGTAGACTTCCGTACCCGGATTCAGGATACGTTTCCCGGCACCATCGCCGGAGCCGTAGTGCTTTTCGACATATTTGACCTTGGCGCCCTTACCGACGAAGAAGCGGTGGATACCGTCGTGCTCGCTGTCTTTCGGACCACAGTTGTCGATACCGCAGCCGGCAACAATAACGACATCGGAATCTTCACCGATATAGAAATCGTTATAGACGATCTCCTTGATGCCGCTGGCGGTCATGACGACCGGGATATGCACGCTCTCGTTCTTCGTTCCGGGCTTGATCTTGATATCGATGCCCGAGCCGTTTTCCTTCGGGATAATGTCGATGTTCGCAGAGGAATTTCTCGCGACTGCCTTACCGTTGGCGCGGATATTAAATGCACCTACCGGCACCTTGTGAAGGTCGGCAACTTCCGCCAAAAGGCGGTCTGATGTAGCATCCAGATTCAGCATTACTCCTCGCCTCCTTCCTCAGTCAGTCCCTTGCCGCAGCGCTTAACGGCAGACATAGTGCCCTCGAGCGTCGGAAGGATCTCGTCCTTCGGACCATGCGAGATGAGATTTCCGTCGCTGATCACGACGACCTCATCGGCAATGTTCAGGATCCTCTCCTGATGGGAAATAATCAGGATCGAACTATCCTTGATCTTCTTTCTCATACTTTCGAAAACCTTGATGAGGTTCTGGAAACTCCAAAGGTCGATACCGGCTTCCGGCTCGTCAAAAACAGAAAGCTGGGAACCCTTTGCCAGGACCGTCGCGATCTCGATACGCTTAAGTTCACCACCGGAAAGGCTGGCGTTGACTTCACGGTTGATATAATCTCTTGCGCAAAGACCTACTTCGGAAAGATACTTGCAGGCATCTACCGAAGAAAGCTTCGAGCCCGTTGCCAGGCGGATCAGATCGAATACCTGAAGCCCCTTAAAACGCACCGGCTGCTGGAATGCAAAGCCGATCCCCTTTCTTGCGCGGTCCGTAATGGACATTTCCGTGATGTCCTCACCGTTAAAGAAGATCTTGCCCTCTGTCGGCTTGATGATACCGGCGATAAGTTTGGCCAAGGTGGATTTACCGCCACCGTTCGGTCCCGTGATCACAGTCAGATTTCCGTCCGGGATCACAAGATTAATGTCATGCAGGATGCCTTTGTCCTGCCCGCCCTCATTCACTTCGAATGAGACATGCTGTAATTCGAGCATGATGTCTCCTTTTCTAGGGAATTATATAATTTCAGTTCTTTTTCCGATGCAAAAGCACCTGCCTTTTGAACTGATTCAATTCAACCACGCGTATTGTACCACGTTTTACCCTGAAATCGAATAGGTAATTCCTCGGAGGTGATTATCAGCTCTATCGCTCTTCGAAAAAACCTGAAGGCACCTCCGAACGAAGTGAGGCGAAGGGCCGTAAGGTTTATTTCGAAGAATACAAACTAACCAATGATCGTTCCGCCGCCTAAGACTTCGTCGCCGTTATAGAAAACGGCGGCCTGGCCGGGGGTAATGGCGCGGATCGGCTCGTCGAAAACGAGGCGGACTTTGCCGTTTTTCAGCGGAACGGCGGTGGCCCACTGCTCTTTCTGATGGTAGCGGAGTTTTGCCAGCACGCGGATCTCGCCCTCCGGAACTTCGCCGGAGATCCAGTTGACGTCATCGATCAGGGCCTCGGTGTTTCGGAGATCTTCGTCATAGACCAGGATGACCCGGTTATTCTCGACATCGAGGCGGGAGACATACATCGGAGCCGGAAGCGCCAGTCCCAGGCCTCTTCTCTGCCCCGGGGTATAGGCCACGATGCCCTTATGGGTACCAAGTACTTTTCCGTCTTTATCAACAAAATCCCCTGCCGGATATTCTTTGCCCGTGGTCTTTTTGAGGAAAGAAACATAATCACCGTCTGGAACGAAGCAGATGTCCTGGCTCTCACGTTTTTCGGCATTGATCATGCCGGCATCTTTAGCGATCTCGCGGACCTCGGTCTTCTTCAGATCGCCGAGCGGGAACACGGTATGTGCAAGCTGTTCCTGTGTCAGGTTATAAAGCACATAGCTCTGGTCCTTGGTCTCGTCCAGTGCTTTCAGAAGATGGAAACGCCCGTCCTCTCCTTTTTCGATCCGCGCATAGTGACCCGTGACGATCACGTCGCAGCCGAGGACTTTCGCACGTTCGTAGAGTTTTCCGAACTTGAGATAACGGTTACAGTCGATGCAGGGATTCGGCGTCCTTCCGTGCTCGTAGGAATCGACAAACTTGCCGATGACTTTCTCCCTGAATTCTTCCTTGAAATTGAAAACGTAATAAGGAATGCCGAGATGCATGCAGACAGAACGTGCATCTTCCACGTCATCTAAGGAACAGCAGGTCTTGGGATTACTTACGACAATATCTTCGTTGCTGTACAGTTTCATGGTGCAGCCGATACATTCGTATCCTCTGTCCATCATGATCTTGGCGGCCAGGGAAGAATCCACTCCGCCGCTCATGGCAATTAAGGCGCTGCTCATTTTCCGAGTTCCAGCATCGCATCGATGCACTTTCTGGAATCGCGGATCAACTCGTCACTCATGATGATCTCTTCGCCGCCGATACCCAGAACTGTACGGTAAACATCTGCCAAAGTCGTGGCCTGCATGTTATGGCAGACACAGTCTTTGGACAGTGCGTAGAAACTCTTGTCCGGGCAGTCGAACTGCAGATGCTCGACGATACTGTTTTCCGTTGCGATGATGAATTCTTTTTCATCGCTCTTTTTCGCATAGGCCATGATCTCTGTCGTGGATCCGACGAAATCCGCCTGCGCAACGAATTCCGGACGGGCCTCCGGATGGATCAGGATCTTGGCACCCGGGTGTTCTTCTCTTGCCCGGTCGAAATCTCTCTGCGTGAAACGAAGATGTGTCGGGCAGCCGCCGTGGACGAGCTTCATTTCCTTTTCCGGAAGTTTCTTGCCGATCCAGTCGCCGAGGTTACAGTCCGGCACGAAAAGGATCTTATCGTTATCGATGTTCTTAATGATCTTTACCGCAGAAGATGAAGTAACAGCGACATCGCAGAGCGTCTTTAATTCCGCTGTCGTGTTGATGTAGGCAACGACCGTGTGATCCGGGTTTTCGGCCTTTAAAGCCGCGAGCATTTCCGGTTCGATCTGCTCGGCCATCGGACATCCCGCCACCGGATTTGCAAGATAGACCTGCTTTTCCGGAGACAGCATCTTAACGGTCTCGGCCATGAAACGGACGCCGCACATGATGACTTTCTTGGAAGAAACTTTGGCCGCTTCCTGGGCAAGACCGAAGGAGTCGCCGATATAGTCGGCCACTTCCCAGATGTCATGGCGCTGATACGCATGTACCAATATACAGATATCGCGCTCTTTCTTTTCTTTGTTGATCGCATCCTGCAATTCGCGAACGGTCATATTTCTACCTCACATTAATCGTTGATGAACATCGGGAAATAGCTCTCGATGTCGTCAAAGAACTTCTTCAAATGGATCAGATCGGTCGCCGCTTTGTGCACGGTGATCGAGATCGGAAGATACTTTCTTCCGTTCTCCTCAACGACTTTACACATGTCGACCGTCGGGAAGAAATAGTCCTTCATCTCGTGAAGATCTACAGAGTACCCGTCAAATGAGAACCACGGGTTGAAGCAGACATTAAAACTGTTCGTTGGCGGCATGCCTTTCATGGCAAAAACGCCCTTGCTGCTTCCGTACTTTTCCAGGTCTGTCAGGAACTTCTCGTTAAAAACGGAAAAGTCCTCATCGTACTCAGTCCAGAGGATCGTACTGGTCTCATCATCTTCGTGATAGACCGGATATGCCGGATTTAAGTAGTTCCACCAGCCGATCTGTCCGTCCTTATAAGCAACGGAAAGTTCGCCCTGATTATTGATGGCGCGGGTGACCATGTAATAGAAAACGCAATCCTGACGGAATCCCTTTTTCTCGATCGCCGGAAGGAGCTCCGTGACATCGATCTTCCTATTCAGGGATATATTCATCGGGAACATCTTCGCATAGTAGTGAAAATGCTGGGCACGCGGCCATGTTGCCTGGTCATAGGTGAAAAACTGTGATTTCATAAGCACTCCTCAATATGGTCGATAGACATCACCTGCGCATAGCGGTGATTCCAGATCTCGTAGCTGTAATAGTGATAAAGTTCTTCTCCGGAGAGATAACGGTTATCGAATGTCGTATGTCCGCCGCGCGGGATGATAACATTGTAGCCCAGTTCAAAAGCCACCTTGACCGTCGCATCCACGCAGAAATCCGTCTGCATGCCCGTGATGATCAGGTTCTCGATCCCTCTTTCTTTGAGGTATTCATCTAATCCCGTCTTGCGAAAAGCACTGTTATATTTCTTGTCGAAGATCTTCTCGTCATTTTTCGGTGCGACCTGCGAATAGATCTCAAATCCGGCCTCGCCCTTGACCAAAGTATTGTCTTCATGGCGGACAAAGATCACTTCGATCCCTTTGTCCCTGCAGATCTTCTCCATCTGGGAAACCGTTTTGATCAGACGTTTTTCATCATACGGATGCTCCAGGATCAGAGCATTCTGCATATCGATCACAAGCATAGCCGTCTTCGGCATGGACAACACTTCCTTTTTCAAGAGAATCGCACACTTATGTACCTTAATACTATACCACAAAATGCAAGAAATATATTCTCCTGTGCGAAGAAAGGGTGAGGCTGCCCGGAATACTCCGAACAGCCTCAGGAAACAAGGAAGTAGAGGTATATATTTAGGAAGGTCCTTCTGTTTTATCAGCCGTTGCCGGCCTTTCTTACCGGATCATATTTCGATCTCTCATATCCGGTAAATCCGCTTGAGGAGAGAGCATCCTCTTTATCTTTGGTCTCCACCCACTCGACGGTATCTTCCAGGGAAGATCTCATGTCGCGCTTGGAGTAGTTCAGTTCCGCGCTTGCACGTTCGCTCTCATAGAGCGGTTCCGGCGAAAGGAACGGTCCGTACTTCTCCTTCGGGTTGGTCTTCTTCGTGATCTTGTAATAAAGCTGTGCGATCCCCTTGCCGCTAAGGAGCCAGTTCGGCACTCTCTTCGTCACTTCTTCTCTTCCCGTGATCTCATGCAGGTGATGCAGGAAATCCTGCGTACTCATGTACGTATTGGAAAGGATGTAACATGTGCCTTTCTGTCCTTTTTTCTCGGCAGCTTCCAGGACACCTGCCGCAACATCTCGGACGTCCGTAAAATCCACGCCGCCCGGGATACTGACCTTCAGGTCTCCGGAGAGGTAATCCCTGATCAGACTGATGATGTCCGAATTGCCGTATTCATAAGGTCCTACGACCAGTGACGGCAGCAGGATCACCGCATTTAAGCCATTGAGAGTTACCTTATCCAGGATATACTGTGTGGCTTCTGCCTTGGACTTGGCGTAATCGCCGACCACTTTATTTCTGTCAAAGTACTGTACATCTTTTACGGGCTCCCCCTTCTCTTCGAGCGGGATCGCCCTTGCTGAGCCGATGTAGATCATCTTGCCTATCTTTTTCTTCACGCATATATCCGTGATATTCATCGTGCCGTGTACGTTCACGCGCCGGACCATCAGGTCCGTCTTTTCGGAGATCACGTTTCTCTCCTGCGCATGGATCAGGATAGCATTACGCGGATCCTCAAGGTCAAAGAAATCTTTCATGGAATCCTTCACGAGGAGGTCTCCGTATTTCACTTCGACCGGAAGCCCTGCCAGAGGAGTCGTATCTTCTTCCGGATGCACAAGTACACGTACCTGCTTTCCGTTATCCAAAAGCATTCTTACGATGGTATTGCCGATTTGTCCGGTCGCACCGGTTACTAAATACTGAGTCATTTTGCTGTCCTCCCTCTTTCGGGAATCATAGGGTCTTATGTCAAATACCTGTTAACCTCTACAATTTCATTATGTCGGGAACATTTGAATAATCTATGCCGATTCGAAAAACAAACGCGCGTTTTTACGTCTTTTCTATGACGGATTTGTAAACGTCCGCCCGAAAAGCACTGATTTTCAGCATTCTTTTAGGTTTTGGATTGTGAAGTTATCAGATGACCGCCTGTTCGATGGCAGCAATCACTTTATTGAGACGGGCGCCGACAAATACCGGGAACTCGGATTCTTCGCAGTTCTCGAGGAGCCATTTGTCAAACACATCCGGGCTGACGCGAAGAGCTTTGCTGATGCCCTCATAGATCTCGCTTCTCTCGACAGGATGCAAAACGGCACTTCCTTCGCCTGCTTCTTCATCGATCAGAACGGGAACGACTCTTGCCATATCTTTCCCCGACAAAACACGGTTGAGCTGCAGCCAGTCGGCGAGGATGCAGGCTTTTTCTTCCGCGTCACGCGTCTCCGGCGCCTCCGGAAGCTTGGCGAACCTCGTATCGTAGCGGTCCCACTCGATATGCTCTTTCGTCTTAAAAAGCACCACCACTATGAGCTCGTCAGAGATGATCAGAAAATCGATCGTACTGTAAGCCATATCGGTCTTCATGGTCAGGTTATAGTAGACATTTAAAGGAAGTCCGCTCTTTACGATCTGCGAAGCGACCTTCTGGTGGGATTTGACGTGGGAGGCTAGTTCGCCCCATGCAGACAAAAAGACCTTCTTCATCTCTTTGGGGCAGGTCTCGGATTTCTCTTTGAGCCGCAGGATCTCATCCATCCGGTTATCGAATGGTTTGACCCAGGTGAGCTCACGTTTTTCCGGTTCCTGTGCCCGATGAAAAAGGTCCATCTTGTTCTCCTTTATCGGGGAAGGTCATGAAATGATGCACAAAGGACCGTGTCCAAGTGCTTTTCGCGCGGCGGTCAGCCGTTCAGCGATTCATACTTTCTTACCCCGTAGTGAGTAATTATAGCATAAGCGCCGGCACAAAGTCCTGCGATCACTAAGATCTCAGCTGCAAGGATAATGTATGTAAGGCCCGTTTTTCCGATGATCAGGGCCATGATCGGGGCAATGCACATGATGAAGGCCAAAAGCATGTTGATGACCATACTGAGGATCACGGCAAAGCCGTTCTTTATGACCTGTGCCTCATTCGTCCAGTCGAGGCGCGCATAGATCAGGCCGAAGATCAGTCCCACAAGCGTTGTCAGAAGCTGGAACAGGCTCGTTGAAACAATGAGCAGGAGGCACGGCAGGATACCGCAACTGCTGACGATCGAAAGAATGATGCAGCAAACGACCGAGAGCGGCTGGAAGATCAGAAGGCTGACCAGGATCTTCGAGTGGAGGATGTCTTTTGTTTCGATCGGGAGCGACTTGTTCAGCCAGATCCTTCTTCCCTCGATCGAGACAGACGACGGTGTCGTGAAGGTCACGGAACCGAAGAAGTTAATGAAGATCATCCAGATACAGGTCCATGCCGGGCCGGTAAGATACGTCAGAAGATCGACGGTCTTACCTTCATATTCGACGGTACCGAATTCAGAAAGTACACCTACGCCCTGAACGGCGATGATTATCGTGATCGCAAGAAGCGCCAGAGTGCCGAAAAGTGTATTCATCACGTAGTTCGTGGAAGAAAAGTATCTTCGGAATTCCATCTTAAAGACAGCCATTCGCGGAGACGCCGACTTGTAGGATCTTGCTTTTTTCGAATTATCCGCATGAAATTCCACTCCGGTAAGTCCGCGGGTATGGATATAGACCGCAAGGACTAAAGGGATCAGCGTGATAACAAGCGTCAGAAGGACAGACAGCGGCTTAGCACTGTAGATCGCTTCGGTGATCCAGTAAAAGGGCGGGATCAGTTTCATCTTCGAGACCGCATCGGCAGGTGTGATGTCGATCTGATCTGCAAAAGACGACATGCGCGGAACGACGAACATATAAAGAAGGACTGCGCCGATGGAAAGAAACGAAGAAGCGAACTGTCCGAACTTTGTCGCCTTACGTAGAAAATTCATCAGCGCGCTGATCAAAAGCGAAATGAACAGCGGCAGCGCCGGGATCAGAAATCCGATCAGGACTCCGCGGCCGAATACGGAATACGGCTGATGCCCGTATTCGCATACGATCCACAGCGTCGGGATCAGCATGACCATCGTGCAAAGAACATCCAGAAGATACATGCCGAGAAGTTTTGCGATAACGATCGAAGACTTCGGGATCGGCATCGCAAGGAGCATCCCCGTATCACTGCTCTTTGCATCTCTTGTGGAATTGACCACGCCGAACATCAGTGCAATGACCATCGAAAGGGAGATCGAAACAAAGATCGAAAATTCCGTTAAGTCCTTTTTGACCAGTTCATAAGCTGTAACTCCGCCCGTAAACGCCATGGTTCCGATCATAAGTAATCCAAAAACGATCAGAAGGATCGCCGCGACGACGAACGGAGTCTTTCCTTTTCTGTTAGTGCTGCCGACGAGCGAAAGGAACTCTGTCCGGATCAGCAGATATAATGAACGCATCTTACTTGGCCTCCTCAGTGATCCCCAGGAATACTTCTTCGAGGGAAGCATCTCCTTTGACTTCTTCCATCGTGCCGGAAGCAATCAGTTTCCCGTCCTTGATGATGGCGATCTTGTCACAGAGTTTTTCGGCGACTTCGAGAACGTGAGTGGAGAAGAAGATCGCGTTGCCCTGATCGCAGAACTCACGCATGATCTTCTTGACGATGAACGCCGCTTTCGGGTCAAGTCCGACGAACGGTTCGTCCATGACGATCATTTTCGGGTGATGAAGGAATGCGGCGATGATCGCAAGTTTCTGCTTCATGCCGTGCGAATAGGAAGCGATCTGGTTATTGAGGGCATTTATGAGTTCGAGATTTTCCGCGTAGGTCTCGATGCGTGCTTTTCTGTCATGCTTCGGAACACGGAACACGTCCGCGACAAAGTTCAGATACTGCATACCGGTAAGATTATCGTAAAGCTCCGGATTATCCGGGATATAAGCAAGGATACTCTTGGCCTTGATCGGGTCGTCACTGATGGAGATACCGTCGATCGTGATCTTTCCTGCTTCGAAATTGTGAAGTCCGACGACCGCTTTGATGGTCGTGGTCTTACCGGCGCCGTTATGGCCGATGAAGCCGTAGATCTCTCCGGGCTTTACTTCCAAAGAAAGATCGGATACGCCGACTTTTCCGCCCGGATATGTTTTGGTAAGATGCTCGATTTTTAACATGGTAATTCCCTCCATCCTTCGCCGTCCGTTCCCCCGGCCGGCCCATTTAACAATATCATTCTATGGATAAATTCCCAACCAATCGCAAAGCATTTATAAAGAAAGCATAAAGTTTCACGCTTCTGAAGATATGGGGAAAAGGAATTTCTCAGGCGGCGAGTTTTTCGCCTCTGGCGAAAGCTGTTTGAGCCGCAAGAGAAATATCCTTTTCCCCAATCGGTGACGCGGAAAAACTTTTGAACACTTTGCACAAATTCGCTATTGATTTCTACTAATTCTTATGTGAAAATAGGAACAATGATTTATATGTGGAAATTTGGGTTTTCGGAAAGGAAGCATCTATGGCATCAGAACAGGTGAACCGGATCCTCGAGGCTGAAAAAAAGGCCGCAGGAATCGAACAGGACGCAAGAATGAAGGCGGATGAGATCCTGGCAAGCGCGCAGAAACAGGCGCAGAAAGAGTATCAGGAAGCCCTCGCCGAAGCCAGAAAGAAAGTAGCTTCCCTCTACGAAAAGCACAAAGAAGACGGTTCTTCCAGCAATACGGCCAATGATGCCGCTTCCGAAAAAGCCGCTGAAAAACTCCGTGACGAAGCAGAACCGAACCGCGAAGCCGCAATCAGCGCCGCAATGAATATATTGATGGGAAGGAAATAAAGACCTATGGCTATACTTCCCATGAAGCACATAGAGATCATCGCCATGCAGAAGGATGCGAAAAAGATCGTCGACCTTCTGCAGCGTTTGGGCACCGTCGATGTCACCGAACGTGATGCCGAGGATGAGACCGAGGAATTAAACCTCTTCCCCACGCGTACAAGCCTGAATCAGCTGGAAAAGACATCTGCCTCGATCCAGCATGCGATCGCCCTTGTAGAAGAATTCTCCACGGTAAAGAGACCTTTCCTTTCCGGATTTGCCGGACGCGAGGAATTAACGGCTGAAGAATTCAATGCCCGTGCCGCGAAAAACGACGAGACCATGAAGATCGTCTATGATATCGAAGCCCTCGACAGAAAGATCGCTTCCGAGACCACGGTACGCACACATACACAGCATCAGCTCGATGCGATCCTCCCCTGGGAGAAACTGGATATCCCGATGCAGTACACAGGTTCCCAGAAGACGGCCTGCATCACCGGACAGTTCTCGGAAGCCTATGACGAGAAATCCTTCTATGCCGAGTTTTGCAACCAGTACTCCGCCATGAAGGAATCCGAAGCGGTCCTTAAGGGAATCTCCGCAGATAAAGAAGAACTGAAGATCCCGGACATCTATACCGAGATCGTTTATACCGCAGGCGATCAGACCTGTGCTTCTTTTATAGTACATAAGAAAGATTATGAGGATGTCATGGCGACACTTCGCCGTATGTCCTTCACCGCACCTTCGGATCCGACCAAACATCCGCCGGAGGTACGTATCGGAAGATTAAAAAACAGGATCAAGGAAGCTTCCCGAAACATCGAGGCATCCAGAGAACAGCTGAGGCGTTATGCGGACAAACTCGATGATCTGTATTTCCTTTCTGATTATATGATCATGCGCCAGGATAAGTACGACATGCTCGGAAGACTTCTGTTCTCCGGCAAGACCTTCATCCTCGACGGTTTCGTCGCGGAAGAAGACTGCGCGCATGTTGAGGAAGTCCTGACTTCCAAATTCGAACTGGTCTTCGAAAGCCGCGATCCGCTTCCGGACGAAGAGATCCCGGCCAAGTTCAAAAACAATGCATTCGTTGCCCCGGTTGAAGATATCGTAGAGTCCTACAGCGCCCCGACAAAAGGCGACATCGACCCGAACCCGGTCATGGCGTTCTTCTACTATTTCTTCTTCGGTATGATGCTCTCCGATGCAGGTTACGGCATCCTGCTGATGCTCGGCACACTCTTCGTATTAAAGAAGAGAAAGCCGGAGGGCAATAACAAAAAGAATATGCTGAAATTCTTCTACTGCGGCATGGCCACCACTTTCTGGGGCTTCATGTACGGCAGTTTCTTCGGCGATGTCGTCGGCTCGGTATCCAAGGGATTCTTCTCCGGAAAAGTCTCTCTCGATCCGATCTGGTTCGACCCGAGTAAGGATCCTATGAAACTTCTTATCTTAAGTTTCTGCCTTGGATTCATCCATATCCTTCTCGGTCTGGGCGCCAAGTTCTACAGAATGTGCAAAAACGGTGAGGTGACAGGTGCTTTCTGCGAAGTATTCTCGTGGTTTATTGCCTTCGCCGGTGTCGTTATGATCATCTTCCCGATGATCCTCGGAGAATTCACTCCGTGGAAGATCTCTGACAGCGTCCCGCTCGCCGAGATCGGTAAGTGGACCGCGATCGCAGGCGGCGCATGCATCTTCCTCGGCGGCGGCTACGGAAAGAAAGGCATCATCGGCAAGTTCATCGGTGGATTCGGTGCCGTTTACGGCGTGACCGGATACTTCAGTGATCTTCTGTCTTATTCCCGTCTGATGGCTCTTGGCCTCGTTACGGGTATCGTCGGATCGGTGGCCAACTCCATCGGTACACTCTTCTTCTCAGGAGTAGGAAAGCTTCTGGTATTCATTCCGGTCTTCCTCTTCTTCCATGCGATTAATCTGGGCATCAGTGCTCTCGGTGCTTATGTCCATGTTAATAGACTTCAGTACGTAGAATTCCTCTCTAAGTTCTACGACGGCGGCGGAACAATGTTTACGCCGTTTACTGGTAACACCAAACACTTCAAAATTAAGGAGGACAATTAAATGAATTGGGGTATGTTACTTGCATTATTTGGAGCAGGACTCGCCGTTACAACTAACTGTTTCGGTTCGTCCAAAGGCGTAGGTATGGTTGCGGAGGCCGCATCTCCGGTCATCACCGAAGACTCGAGCAAATTCGGTAAGCTTCTCGTTCTGATGCTTCTTCCGGGTTCCCAGGGTCTCTATGGTCTGGTTATCACCATCCTTTCCCTTACACAGATCGGCGTTCTCGGCGGAGAAGTAATTCCGAACACTGCAGCAGGTGTTGCACGTGGCGGTCTCTTCCTGGTCGCATGTCTCCCGATGGCTCTCGGCGGATTGGCTTCTGCCCTTCTTCAGGCTCGAGTAGCTCTCACAGGTGTACAACTCATCTCCAAGCGTCCGCAGGATTCCGGTAAAGCCGTAACCTCCGCTTCTCTTGTTGAGCTGTATGCACTTCTTTCTTTCGTAAGCTCTCTCCTCATGGTTATGAGCATCAACGGCATTAAGTGGTAAGAAACACAACAATTGTTGTGAGTATTAAGGAGCAGATATGGCCGGAATAGATTCCATCATCGATCGGATCCTGAAAGACGCCCGTGAAAGCGCCGATGCCCGTGTGGCCAGAGCCGAACAGGATGCGGAAAAACTGATCGCAAAAAAGAAAGATCAGGCCAAAGAGGAAGAAGGAAAGATGCTCGCCGATGCCCAGAAGGTCATCGATGCACAGGTCCGTCAGAACCAGGCAACGCAGAACACCAAGTCGCAGCGCCGTCTTCTGGCTGAGCGTGTGGCGCTGATCGACGAGATCGTCGAAGAAGCGAAAAAGCGCATCAGAAATCTTCCTTCCGAAGACCGTCTTTCCATGATCTCTGATTTCGTTATCGGATCGAGCGAAGGTGACGACGGCGTCCTGATCGTAAGCGAAAAGGACAAAGGCGGCATCACAGATGCTTTTCTCAAGGAACTGTCTT
The DNA here is from genome assembly GCA_017428545.1 of Clostridiales bacterium. Taxonomy (GTDB): domain Bacteria; phylum Bacillota; class Clostridia; order Saccharofermentanales; family Saccharofermentanaceae; genus Scatonaster. The sequence goes on along the minus strand of JAFRQR010000034.1, from coordinate 51,983 downwards.
CGAAGACCAATTCGACGATCACGCTGTCCGATAAGGCCGGTGACTTCGACGTCGGATGCATCCTGATCTGCGGAGACTGCGAATACAACGGAACACTGGAAGCGCGAAGCGATGATCTCGAAAGCGACATCCGCGACGCAGTCAACCAGGTGCTTTTCAGTAAGAAATAAGAACTACGAAAGGATCACCAGTAAATGGGAGCCAGTATTACAAAATATGCCTATGCCGTTTCTGGTGCGCACGTTTACGAGAAGAACTACTTCCGTAAAAGCGACATGGATAAGCTTCTGGCCGCACCTTCCTATGAAGCGGTCGTAGCGATCCTGCAGGAGCGCGGCTGGACGATGCCCGAAGACACAAGGGACAGCGGAAAGATCCTGGACCTTGAGCTTTCGCGTGCCTGGTCATGGGTGCAGTTATCCGCACCGGATCCCAAGATCTTCCGTGTATTGATCCTTCGTAACGATTTCCACAATCTCAAGGCCGGCATCAAGTGCCTGTTGTCGGATTTCGATGTGGATGCGCAGTTCTGTAAACCCTCTTCGATCGATCCATCCATCATGAAGGAATGCATCGAGAACCATGCTTTCGAACAGCTGCCGGCGCCTTTTGCCGAACTGGGGCAGGAGGTATATGACCTTCTCGTAAGAACCGGTGACGGCCAGATGGCAGATGTTCTGATCGACAGAAAATGTCTCGATGAGATCACTAAGGAAGCCGAGGCTTCCGGCGTGGACCTTCTTAAAGAAGAGATGGAGATCTATACGGCAACCTGCAATATAAAGACGGCATTCCGTGCCATCAAGACCGGTAAAGACGGTGCTTTTCTCGAAAAAGCATTGTCCTCGGGAAATAAAACGATCAGCCGCGAGAAACTGATCGCCTGTGCCGGTGCGGAAAAGAAAATGGATGAGCTTCTTTCCTACCTCTCTACGACTTCCTACAGTTCGGGGACGAAATATTTGTCCTCCTCCCCGGCGGAATTCGAAAAGTGGGTGGACGATCAGATGCTCTCCCTTCTTCTCCCTACGAAATATTCGCCTCTCGGTCCGGAACCGCTCATCGGTTTTTATCTCGGAAAAGAGGCAGAGATCAGAAATATAAGGATCATCCTGGCGGCCAAGCAGAACAACCTTCCGCTCGACGTCGTTTCAGGAAGATTAAGGAGGCTGTATGAATAAGATTGCCGCCATGGGCGATAGAGACAGTATATACGGCTTCGCTTCCATCGGTCTGGATATCTTTCCACTCGACCGCATGGACAACCCGGCCACCACGCTTCACAATCTGGCCGAAGGCGATTACGCGGTGATCCTGATCACGGAATCGCTTGCCAAGAAGCTGGAAACAGAAATCGATAAATACAGCGACCGGCCTCTTCCGGTCATCCTTCCGATCCCGGGGGTTACAGGAAACGAAGGAATGGGCATGAAGGCCATCTCCAAATCGGTGGAGAAGGCAGTCGGAAGCGACATTTTGAAAGAACAGTAAGAAGATAAAAGGAGTAAGCAAAATGAGCAATGGATCCATCGTGAAGGTCTCCGGACCACTGGTAATTGCAGAGGGAATGCGTGATGCGAACCTTTTTGACGTTGTACGTGTAAGTAACGAGCGTCTGATCGGCGAGATCATTGAGATGCATGGTGACCGTGCTTCCATCCAGGTTTATGAAGAGACTGCGGGACTTCGCGCAGGCGAGCCGGTAGAATCCACAGGCGTTCCGCTTTCCGTAGAACTCGGACCCGGACTGATCGGTGGTATCTTCGACGGTATCCAGAGACCTCTTGAGTCCATCATGGAAAAGATCGGCAACAACCTTTCCCGTGGTATCGAAGTTCCTTCCCTTTCCAGAGAAGCGGTCTGGAAGTTCGAAGCGACGAAGAGCGCCGGAGATAAGGTCGTCGGCGGTGATACGATCGGTTTTGTTCAGGAGACCGAGACCGTTAAGCATAAGATCCTTGTTCCGCCGGGAGTATCCGGCACGATCGCATCGATCAGCAGCGGCGAATATAAACTCGAAGATCCGGTCGGTAAGCTTACTACCGAAAAAGGTGATCAGATCGACCTTATGCTCTATCAGCGCTGGCCGGTAAGAAAAGGACGTCCGTATGTCAAAAAGCATGCCCCGACCATGCCTCTTGTAACAGGACAGCGTGTTATCGACTGCATGTTCCCGATCGCAAAAGGCGGTGTGGCAGCGATCCCGGGCCCGTTCGGTTCCGGTAAGACCGTTACCCAGCACCAGCTCGCAAAATGGGCACAGGCAGACATCGTCGTTTATATCGGCTGCGGTGAGCGTGGTAACGAGATGACCGACGTACTTAACGAATTCCCGGAACTCATCGACCCTTATACAGGCGAGAGCTTGATGAAGCGTACCGTGCTCATCGCAAACACCTCGGATATGCCTGTTGCGGCCCGTGAGGCTTCCATTTATACAGGTATCACCATTGCCGAATACTTCCGTGACATGGGCTACTCCGTAGCTCTCATGGCGGACTCCACTTCCCGTTGGGCCGAGGCTCTGCGTGAAATGTCCGGCCGTCTCGAAGAGATGCCGGGTGAAGAAGGTTATCCGGCTTACCTCGGTTCGCGTCTTGCCCAGTTCTATGAGCGTGCCGGCCGTGTAACGACCCTCGGTTCCGAAGGACTTGAAGGTTCCCTCTCTGCGATCGGTGCCGTATCTCCTCCGGGTGGTGATATTTCCGAGCCTGTCTCCCAGGCGACACTTCGTATCGTAAAAGTATTCTGGGGCCTTGACGCCGGACTTGCTTACAAGCGTCACTTCCCGGCGATCAACTGGCTGACGAGTTATTCTCTTTATACCGATTCTCTCGCAGGATGGTTCGAAGAGAACGTATCTCCCGAGTGGAACAGTAACCGCGCCCGCATGATGCTCATCCTGCAGGAAGAAGCGGAACTCGAAGAGATCGTTAAACTTGTCGGTATGGATGCCCTTTCTTCTTCCGACCGTCTGAAGATGGAAGTCGCAAGATCCATTCGTGAGGACTTCCTGCATCAGCTGGCGTTCCACGAAGTCGATACCCATACTTCCCTGAAGAAACAGGACTTCATGATGAAGCTGATCCTGGATTACTACGACAAATCAACAGGTGCCCTCGAGATGGGCGCCGATATCGAAGCGCTGGTCGCTCTCCCGGTTCGTGAGAAGATCGGCCGTTTCAAATACATTACCGAAGATGATGCGGAGAATGAATTTGTCTCCATCGGTGCACAGCTGGCGTTCGAACTCTCCGAACTGCTGAATAAGGAGGATTAAGACATGGCAAAAGAGTACCGTACCATATCAGAAGTTGCAGGACCGCTGATGATGGTCCGTGGCGTAACGGACGTAAGTTATAACGAGCTCGGCGAGATCGAGCTTGCAAATGGCGAGAAGCGCCGCTGCCGTGTTCTCGAGATCGACGGCACCAATGCTCTCGTACAGCTCTTCGAAAGCGGCGCCGGCATCAACTTGGCCGACAGTAAAGTAAGATTTTCCGGAAAGCAGATGGAGCTTCCGGTAAGTAAGGATATGCTCGGCCGTGTATTCGACGGACTCGGACGTCCGATCGATGACGGCCCGGAGATCATCCCGGACAAGCGTCTCGACGTTAACGGTCTTCCGATGAACCCGGCCGCCAGAAACTTCCCGAACGAGTTTATCCAGACGGGCGTTTCCGCGATCGACGGCCTCAATACTCTCGTTCGTGGCCAGAAGCTCCCGATCTTCTCTGCATCCGGTCTTCCGCACGCCAACCTCGCTGCCCAGATCGCAAGACAGGCAAAGGTAAGAGGCACCGACGAAAAGTTCGCCGTAGTATTTGCCGCGATCGGTATCACATTCGAAGAAGCAAACTTCTTCATGGACAGTTTTAAAGAGACAGGCGCTATCGACCGTACGGTGCTTTTCATTAACCTTGCAAATGACCCGGCCGTTGAGCGTATCGCAACTCCGCGTATGGCGCTGACCGCTGCCGAGTATCTGGCATTTGACCTCGATATGCACGTTCTGGTTATCCTGACGGATATCACGAACTACGCCGACGCGCTCCGTGAGGTTTCCGCCGCTCGTAAAGAAGTTCCGGGCCGCCGTGGTTATCCGGGTTACATGTACACCGACCTTGCGTCCCTGTACGAAAGAGCCGGCCGCCAGAAGGGCAAGAACGGATCCATCACCATGATCCCGATCCTGACTATGCCTGAGGATGATAAGACCCACCCGATCCCTGACCTTACCGGTTATATCACTGAGGGACAGGTCATCCTTTCCCGTGAGCTTTACAGAAAGGGCGTTATGCCGCCGATCGACGTTCTGCCGTCGCTTTCCCGTCTGAAGGATAAGGGTATCGGTGAAGGCAAGACCCGTGAGGACCACAGTAACACCATGAACCAGCTCTTCTCCGCTTATGCACGTGGTAAAGAGGCAAAAGAACTCATGGTCATCTTAGGTGAAGCTGCTCTTACCGATATGGACAAGCTCTACGCGAAGTTCTCCGATGCTTTTGAAAAAGAATACGTATCCCAGGGCTTCAATCAGGATAGAGATATCGAAGAGACACTGGACCTCGGCTGGAAGCTCCTCCGGATCCTTCCGAGATCTGAGCACAAGCGTATCAGCGATAAGCTCCTCGATAAGTATTACGACGAGAAAAAGTAAGAAAGAGACTGATAGAACATGGCAACCGCGAATGTAAATCCGACCAGAATGGAACTGACTCGCTTGAAGAAGCGTTTGGTTACCGCGCGCCGCGGCCACAAGCTTCTTAAGGACAAGCGTGACGAACTCATGCGCCAGTTCCTCGAAGCCGTACGTGAGAACAAGCGCATCCGAAGAGAAGTCGAAGCCAAGCTCGAAGTTGCCAACCAGCACATGTCCGTCGCAAGATCCCTGATGAGCAACCAGGCGATCGCCGTCGCCATGATGTACCACAAGCAGAGCATGTCTCTGGAAGTCTCCGAAAAGAACGTTATGAGCGTTAAGGTGCCGGTGTTTAAGGCACAGTATAAGACCGCGGATGAGGGAGATATCTATTCTTACGGTTACTCCTTCACTCCGATCGACTTAGATGACGCGATCCTCGCACTGTCGGACATCATGCCGGACCTGATCGCACTTGCCGAGATCGAAAAGAAATGCCAGCTCATGGCTTCCGAGATCGAAAAGACACGCCGCCGTGTTAATGCTCTCGAGCACGTCATGATCCCGGACTACGAAGAAAAGATCCGCTACATTACCATGAAACTCGACGAAAGTGAGCGTTCCGCGACCACGCGTCTTATGAAGGTCAAGGACATGATGATCGAAAAGACCATCCGCGAAAGACAGGCCAGAGAGGCAGAGTTCGAACAGGCCTGATCTTTGCCTCTTCCGAGGAACTGTTCCATGACGAATTTCTTCTTTTTCATTCCCATTCCCCTTCTTCCGTCCGGTAAAGAGAACCTGGACAGGCCGCAACGCCAAAAAGAGGAGCACAGAGGGCTCATTACCTGCATCCTCGTGTGGGTATTTATTCTTCTGCTTTGCCTCGGCTGGATCTTTTATATTCTGAATCCCCCGACAGGCGGATATAGAAACTTTGAAAAAATCGGCACCGTCGACTGTTACCTCAACGGAACAAGCACCCGGAAAGGCTGTATCTTCCGCTATTACACCCCGGATTCTCCCGAACTTTACACTTCGATCATAAGTAAAAAGCGTGCCGCCGAACTCGATATACTTCAGCAGCAGGATCCTTTCGGAACCGAGCTTTACCAGATGGATATCTACTCCACGGGACGTTCGGATTACTTCGTCTGCACATATCCGGATATGGATAGAAAAGAAGCCTGGAAAGATTATAAAAAAGCGCTTTTCGACAACTCGGTCAGTAAAGATGCCGATTCGCTCGCCGCTGCGACCTGCTGTTCTGTCGTACTTGTGCTCCTGATCATCGTCTTTGCATATGTACTGAATAAATCCATCCGTGACAGCCGGACAGAACAGGAAATCGGGTCCGTGCTCAACAAGGCCAAAGCAGAAGCGACTCCCGACGAGATCGAGATACAGCAAAAAGAAGATCAGGAAGATCAGGATCTATTTGAAAGCTTCGATGCAAGTAACACTTCCTGGCACAAATAAGCCGGAAAAACCATTCCCCGATCAGTTCTTGCCGAGAAGCGGTGCGGAAACGCGCGGCAGGATCCCCTGCATGTGCGCCAGGATCACACCATAGTTTGTGATCGGAACTCCCGCGTTCTGACAGATGCGGATGCGGTGCATCATCTCACGAGGATTGAGCATACAGCCGCCGCAGTGGATCACAAGGTCGAAATCCTTTAAGTCATCCGGGAACGAATCGCCGGAACTCCACTCGAACCGGAAGTGCTTCCCGGTCGTCTTTTCGATCATCTTCGGAAGTTTCACGGTACCGATATCGTTACACTGGCGGTGATGCGTACAACCTTCGGAGATCAGGATCCTGGCCCCTTCTTCAAGTGTATCGAGGAACTTTGCAGACAGTATCGCTTCTCCAAGATCGCCTTTATACCTTGCAAAAAGCATCGAGAAAGACGTCAGTGGGATATTCTCGGGAACCAGTTCACTGACTTCTTTAAACGCCTGACTGTCCGTAACGACGAGCTTCGGAGGCTTACTTAAGGACGCGAGCACATCCGGAATCTGCGGGACCTGGGTCACGATGCCGATCGCTTCCGTATCCAGGATATCCCGGAGCGTCTGCTGCTGCGGAAGGATAAGTCTCCCCTTCGGCGCCGCTTCATCGATCGGCGTGACCAGAACGACGATGTCGCCCTTTTCGATCAGATCGGAAATGATCTTTCTTCCGTTACTCGGATCGACGACCAGATGCGCGACCATTTCTTTCAGGTCAGTGATGTTGATCTTATCCGAAGCCGACACCCATATGCTGTCCTGCGCTACTTCTTTTGTCCTGCCCTTTCCGATACGCTGCTGCACCAGATCGAGCTTGTTATACACCGTGATGTAAGGAAGGCTTCTTTCCTCGAACATCTTCTGAAGGACTCTGTCCCCGTCTGTTATGCCGAGGGTGCCGTCCACGACCAATATCGCGATATCGACCTTCGCCATGACCTCTTTGCACTTTTCGATACGAAGCATGCCGAGATCTCCTTCGTCATCCATGCCGGGAGTATCGACGATCATGACAGGGCCCAGCGGCAGAAGTTCCATCGCCTTATAGACCGGGTCGGTCGTCGTTCCTTTGACATCAGAAACGATGGCGATCTCCTGATTGGTAAAAGCATTCACGACACTGGATTTACCGGCATTTCTCATGCCGAAAAAACCGATATAGATGCGCTCGCCGCGCGGTGTTGATGACAGTTCCATAGCTTTTCCCCCATGTCTTTTGGCCGGCCGGCTTCCTGTTTTTTTCATTCTACCATATGCCCCCGATTCCTCCCATGCGAAAAGCACCGTCTTTTCTTTCCGAAAACGCATTTATCGTTTACAAAGGCGGAGGTTCCTTATTATAATAGACGGGAAACACATTTATTACGGGGATGGATTTTAATGAAAAACGATAACCAAAAAAGAAGAACCTCTTCCCGGTTCACCGTCGCAGTTTTACTTGTCGCCTTAGTATATGTTCTTTCGGCATGTTCCACGAAGGAAAGAGATGCAGATAAAGACACAAAGGCTTCTGACTCCGCCTCGGAGATCACAGAGACCGAAACTACCGAAACGACTGAATCGGAAACTACTGAAGCACCCGCTTCCACATCTGATACATCTGCGACCGAACCTTCGGAAACAGAGACGGTTCCCGAAGATACGACAGAGACCACACCGGAAGTAACGGAAGCAACCCCGACTCCGACTCCTAAGCCGAAGCCGACGAAAGCACCGAAGCCGACAGCTACTCCTGTTCCTGCAACACCGACACCGGTACCTGCTACCCCGACTCCGGTCCCGGCAACTCCTACTCCGGTTCCGACAGCGGATCCCACAAGTGCTTATGCGCAGGAAGTCCTGGATCTCGTTAATGCCGAGCGTGCAAATGCAGGACTCGCCCCCCTTACTCTCGACTCTTCACTGAATGCCGCAGCCCGTGTCCGCGCTAAGGAGATCACTACAAATTGGGGACATACTCGTCCGAATGGCACCAAGTGCACAACAGCGATCACCGATCAGGGACTGTCGTACAGTGCCGCCTCGGAAAACATCTCTGCCGGACGCTGGTCCGCATCAGATGTCGTTAACGGATGGATGGCTTCAGATGGTCACAGAGCCAACATCTTAAATCCGAACTACACCAAGATGGGCCTGGGTTCCGTCAAAGTAGACAACGACCCCAATGGTTACGGCATGTACTGGGTACAGATGTTCATGGGCTGATATACTAAAGCGTATTATTTTGTCTTTCGGTTCTTTTTCATCTTAAGGAATAAGAACACTCCGCCTCCGATGGCGGCCAGGATCAAAAGAATGATCGCGATCCATACGATCACCGGAATACCTTCGTCATCTTTGACGGAGGTATTTTCTTCTCTGCCTCTTGCCGGTTCACTTGTTTCAATGGCCCCGTTTTCATCCGGATCAGAAGTTCCCAAAGAAGGATCTTCTATGGCGGAAGTTTCCGAAGGATCCGTGGTTACTTCGGTTTTTGTGATATCCGTATCTGAAGAGGAGGGATCCGTTTCCTGCGATTCGGAAGTTCCTTCCGGAGTCAGAGGAGCCGCCGGTGTGACGGAAGGTACCGGCTTGGGCGTCGGAGACGGTTTCGGCGTCGGTGTCGGTGTCTTTACGGATGCATCTTCACTGAAGATATAGGTCACCGACTTATAGGGCGTATTTGCTTCGGAAGTATTGACCGTATAAGAACCCTTAAGATTCGTTCCCGCGTTTTTGGTAACGGCCGCTTCCGGATCTCCGGGATTCCAGGTCACCGTAATATCTTTCGTGCCGTCTCCATCGAGATCGATCTCGTTTTTCACCGGCGGGATCGTGATCGAAGCACCGTACGGGCGGTTATAGACATAGGCATCCTCACTCAGTTTTCCGGAACCGGAACGAAGATCCACGGTCGCCGTCTTTCTGTCAGAAGTTACGATCGTGAAAGTGACTTCTTTGGCCGGCATGACAAGTCCGCCGTCATAATCGAAGATATCGATGCTTTTCCCTTCGTACAGGATATCGGTGACATATTTTCCGGAAGCAGGCGTATCGTAGGAGACAAATACCGGGTCTCCCTGCATGCCTTCCGTGATCACATTCGTTCTTGCTTTTTCGCTATAGGCTTTTCCGCCCGTGACCGTGATCTTATACTTCGTCACATTCTTCCACACATATTTGACCGTGAAGTTATAACCGACCTGATAAGAATATGACTGTCCGACCTTATATAAAGTCCCGTCGATCTCAAATCCGACAAATTCATATCCGGGCTGGGCCTGTACGACACTTGCATCCGGCTTTGCTACCGTTCCGCTTAAGGTCTTGGAGAAAGGAACGGTCATTGAATCGATCCAGTTAGGTCCTTTAGTGGCGCCGCCTGCATCATAAGTGATCGTGATCTTCAGCGCCCACTGTGCATAGAGCGTCAGATCCTTTCCGACCGGCTTGCTGAAATCAAAGAGATTCTGATAATACTTATCTGCATACCATCCCATGAACACATAGTCCGTATCTGTCGGAGACGGAGAATTGATCGTCTCATCAGCCCAGGCATATTCCGGGTCGATCGCAGTTCCGTGACCGTTCATGTCGAAAGTGATCTTGCACTGCCGGGTCCACTTTGCATAGATATAGGTCTTCTGCTTGATCGGCGTGGAAAAATCGAATTTGTTTTCACAGGACGCTTCCTGATACCACCCGTCGAACCGAACTCCCATCACATAAGGATCCGCAGGTCTTGAGGCCTTTTCACCATCGTTCACATGCTGGGTCGCAGGCGCTGTCCCGTAGCCATTCATTACGAAGATGACATCATGGGTGATCACCGCGCGGACACAAGGAACAATAACTGAGCACGCCAGAAAGAGGCATAGAAGGATCAGTGCCGGGATAACTTTACATGATCTGAAAGCGTTTTTCCTTTCCATCCGCCGCCTCCTGGACAAGGCTGTTACTTACAAAACTTCTGTTTCCTGTTCATCCATATCTGAAAATTTAAGAGATGGCTCTTTTTTAGGAGCTTCCGAGGTCTTTGACAAAAGCACTACCGTCTCGACATGGGTCGTATTCGGGAACATATCTACGGGGCAGATACTTTTGATGCCGTATTTTGCGCCCTTTTCCTGCTGAAGTTCAAAGAGGCGCTGCAGGTCTCGAGCGAGAGTGGCCGGGTTGCAGGAGACGTAGATGATGCGCGTCGGAGCGAGCTCGAGGAGCTTTTCGATCAGTTTCTCGTCACAGCCCTTTCTCGGCGGATCGATGATGATCGCGTCAGGCATCATAGCCCCGAAATCAAAGTCTTCCGCACGGCAGCAGAAAAATTCCGTATCTTCGATAAAGTTCGATCTGGCATTGTTTCTGGCATCGATCACGGCGGACTCTACCGATTCGATCCCGTACATATGGTGGCAGGCATCCGAACAGTAGATACCGATGCTGCCGGTGCCGCAATAAAGATCCAGGAGCATTCTGGGAAGAACTCCGTCTTTTCTAAGATATTCCTTGATCTTGTCATAAAGGACGACCGTCTGCTTGGAGTTCACCTGGAAGAAGGAATCCGGCGAGATCCTGAAAACGCGGTTACCGAGGATCTCGCGGATCGTTGTCTCGCCCCAGATATTCGTCCAGACACCTTTGGGGTTCTTCCACTTTGTGCCGGAAGGGCGCTCCTCCGTCCAGATGCTGACGATCCGCATGCCGTTTTTGGCGTTTTTCAGGGCTTCCGAAGCTGTCTTCACAAAGGCCTCTGCATTGATCTTCACGGGCTTGTTGACGACGAAGATGATCATCATCTCCTTGGACATCATGCCGACACGCACCACGATCTGCCGAAGTGCTTTTGCCGCTTCGATCTGATCGAGGCCGGAAAAGAAGATCTGGGCCACATTTCTTATGATCTCTGCCGAAGGATCAGCCAGGAAGCACTTCTCATGCTCCACGATCCTGTGCGAATTTCTTTCATAAAGGCCGATGTTCACGCAGCGCTTTTCGCGGCTGTACTCGACCGGATACTGCATCTGGTTTCTGTAGTAAAACTGTTCTCTGGAAGGGAGGATCTTTTCCATGCAGGCGCGGATCTCGTTTTCCGGGAAATGTCCCATACGTACGAGACAGTTTCTGACCATGCTCTCTTTCATCTGAAGCTGGCTTTCGTAGGTCGCGTGCTGGATCTGACAGCCGCCGCAGCGCGGAAACTCCGGGCACATGGGCTCGCAGCGGTTCTTCGAAGACTCGATCTTCCCCGTCTTGACGCCATATGTCATGTTGTTTTTCCGCTCGGTGATACGGATCCTGCCCTTTTCGCCGGGAAGCATGTCATGGACGAAGACTTTCATGCCTTCTTCCTTGGCACCCTTTTCCTCGATGCGCACAACGCCGCATCCCTCATTGGAAATGCCGACACATCGGGCGGATAAAGCTTTATTACTGTCGAAAAGACCCATTTCTAAAATCCTCTTTACTTTCTGCCTCCATTATAGCGTAAAAGCCCTTCTCTTTCCAATTATTCCGATTACTGGTATTATTATTGTGGATTTTTATCGATCCCCTACAAAGGGTCTGTAAGAAGGTACATTATGTCTGAACAACATCCGAACGGTAAATCTTCGCAGAAGCCGTCCGGCACAAATAACAATAAGAAACAGCCGAACCGTTCCGGTTCTTCCAAACGTCCGGCACCTTCGTCGGATGCCACGATGCCGAGAACTCCGGCACCGGGTCCCCAGTCCGGTTCGGGCTATTCCCGCCAGCAGGCCTACGAGCGTCAGCGCCCGAAGGATCCTACCGGACAGAAGCGTTCGACCGTTCCGTGCGCGCCGGAAAACTCGGCACTTGCCGATGAACTCCGCTCACGCCTTCGCGGTAAGCCTACCCGTGCCGCACATAACCGTCACTGGTATATCGAGGTACTTCACGCCGCTTTGGATATTCTGAAGACTGCGGTGCTTCTGCTTTTGTGCGTCGGTTTCCTGATCGGCGGCTTCGGTGCAGGTATGCTCATCGGCTATATCTCGACGACGACCCCGCTTTCCATCTCGGACATTTCCATGACCGACTCGGTAGAGACTTCGTTCGTTTACGACAGTAACGGAACCGTCATCGCCAAACTGACCGGTAGTGAAAACGTTGACCGTATCTACGTGCCTTATACCGAAGTTAAAAACACCTACATCGACGAAGCCATCATGGCGATCGAGGACGAGCGTTTCCTCGAGCACTCCGGTATCGACGTCAAACGTATCGGTTCCGCAGTTCTTTCCGCGCTGTTTAACGGCGGTACGGCATCTCACGGCGGTTCCACGATCACGCAGCAGACTGTTAAGCTCATCACCGGTCAGGACCAAAGATCCACCCAGCGTAAAGTCCAGGAGTGGTTCTCCGCCATGACGCTCGAGCAGCAGCTGAGTAAAGACGAGATCATGCAGCTTTATATCAACCTCGCGCCGATGGGCAATAACTACGTCGGTATCGAGGCCGGTGCGCAGAACTATTTCGGTAAGAATGCAAAAGAACTTTCCCTCGCGGAATGCGCTTTCCTTGCGGGACTTCCGAAGAGCCCCTCGTACTATAACCCCCTCCGCGAATCCGGAAGAAGAAACGCGATGCGCCGTATGCGTATCGTTCTGACGAAGATGTACGAACTGGGCGACATCACGCAGGAAGAGTATGAGAACGCACTGAATACCGAGCTCGTCTTTAAGACGAAGAACACGTCTTCCGCAACTTCGATCAACTCGTATTTCGTCGAGTATGCCGTTTCGGAAGTTATCAGCGATATCCAGAAAGACAGAAATATCAGCCGTTCGCTCGCGGCAACGACCGTATATAACCGCGGATATCACATCTACACCACGATGGAGCCGAATGTCCAGGCAGTCATGGACGAAACGTTCATGACCCAGTCGCTTTTCCAGTCGGATCCGGAAGCCCTCGAGGACTATCCGGAGAAACCGCAGGGCGGTATGGTCGTCATCAACGTCAAGACCGGCGCGATTGCGGGCATGCAGGGCGGTTACGGCGAAAAGACCGTTAACCTCGGTACGAACCGAGCCGTGGATGCGAAACGCCAGCCGGGTTCTTCCATCAAGCCTCTGATCGACTACGGACCGGCGCTCGAGCTTCGTCTGATCACGCCTTCGATGACCTATGACGATAAAGAATCACATCTCGACCCGTCCAATCCGGATGCCGTCTGGCCGAAGAACTCCGACGGTAAGTTCAACGGAAGAATGTCCATCCGAAGAGCGGTCTCTTCTTCGAGAAATACGATCGCCGTCATGGTCTGGAACGATGTCGGTGCCGAGATGGCACTGTGGTTCTTAAATGAGGTCGGTATCGACCGGTTGAAGGAACAGTACCCTTCTACCGCGATCGGCGGCTTTAACGTAGGTATGTCGCCTCTTGAGATGGCTGCCGCTTATACGACATTTGCAACAGGCGGTCTTTATACCACACCTTATGCCTATACAAAAGTACTCGACAGTAACGGAAACGTCGTGCTTGAGCACCAGGCGGATCCGCACCGTGTTTACCGTGAAGATACCTCTTTCCTGATGACCAGCATGCTGCAGGACGTTATCACTTCCGGTACCGCGAAGAATAAGGTCATGCCGATCGAAAACAGTAATGGCGAGAAGATCTCCGTTGCAGGTAAGACCGGTACCACGGACGATAACGTCGATAAGTGGTTCTGCGGATTTACGCCGTACTATGCGGCTGCAGTCTGGTATGGTTACGACAACCGCCTGCGTACGACAGAGATCCCGAAAGGCGACAGAAATAACGCCATGCTGATCTGGAATAATGTCATGCAGGAGATCCACAAAGATCTTCCGGGAGCTGAATTTGAGGTTCCGGAGAATATCGTACGGGCGACTGTATGTACCGATTCCGGACTTAAGGCCACTGACTGGTGTAAACAGGCGGATGCGGCGATCACCGACTACTTCATCGAAGACAGTTATCTGACGCCGAATCGGGACTGCAACGTCCACGTAGAACCGACACCGACACCTGCGCCGACACCGGATCCGAATCTTCCGCCTCCGCTTCCGGGCGCCGGAGGCTAACCCGAAAAGGCAAGGTCTTATCCTCAAAACAACGAGGAAAGTTCTGATCCTTGGATTAATATAGTAAAAAAGAATACCCCCGTTCGCGATTCCGCAGGGCGAAGCCCGAGGACCAGCGGCGGGGGTATTACTTTTTTACTTGATCAGTTAACCGAGGATCAGAACTTCACTTGCACCTCATGAACTTTTCCGTCACTGAAGATCGGGACTCTGACGCCTTCGATCGGTGCGCCGTCTACGCTGATGGAGACGCCGTCCTTAGTTCTTCTGAAGCCCTGCGGCTTATCGACAGTAATGTGGTACAGCGCTTTTCCCGAAGAAACCATAATGTCCTCGGAAGTATCTTTGGAACGAAGGATCGGTTCGACGATCAGGGCATCGCTCGTGAAGTCTACGCCGAAGCTCGTAAAGAGGCAAAGAAGGAGCCATGTGGACGTACCGGAAAGCGTCGGTCCGATGTTCTCGCCCGTCTCGGAGTTATTGTACTGCGTGCAAAGTCTCGGGTTACCGCAGACAGTAAACGGAGACTTCAGCGTTCTATACGGAAGGATGCAGTCGATGACCCAGAAAGCGGTATCCGTAAGACGCTCGGCCAGAGCCTTGTCGTTTACGGCCTTTGCTGCCTTGAGCATCGCGGCGGCCGCCATCATGTTGGCGTGCTTAAATACCGCACCGTTTTCACGGTCGCCCTGATAGTAGAGCGCAACGTCGATCTTCGGGGCGATCTTCGGATAGTCAACGCCTGTGCAGAGACGGAAGCCGAACGGTGTTTTGAGATTCTTGTCGAGGCTGTCGAGCATCGTAGAGATCTGCTCTTCAGAAGCACAGTCAGAAAGGACCGCCCAGCTGAAGGAGTTCAGGAAGTATGTGCCGACCTTGCCGTCCTCGATCACGAGACCGTCACCCTGTGCACCGAGGTAAGAGAGCTCCGGCTTGTCTTTCCTGTTGAAAAGAACTCGTGCGAAGTAATCGCCCTTCCATGCATACTCGTTGATGCGCTTTTTAAGGTCCGCGGAAACGCTCTCGAGGTAAGAACCGTATTCTTCATCTCCGCAGGTCTTAAACATGCCGATAGCGGCATCTACGGCTACCTTTAAGAGACATCCGTTCATGACGGATTCGGAATACTCGGATTCATAAGCTGCTTCACCGTACTTCTTACCGCTTGCCTTGAGCTGCTCCATGTAATTTTCGATCTTTGTCGGACCGTTTACGCAGTCAGGATCGACACGCAGACAGTCGTTCCAGTCGGCTCTGTCGATGAGCGGGATGCCGTGGGATCCTACGGAGATCTTGTAGGAATATGTAAATACTGCCTTGATCGTGTCGAGGATGGATCTCTTCTCGCCTTCTTCTCCTGCGATCGGAAGTTCTTCCTTGAGGAAGTCATAGTCGGCGGTCAGGCTGATGTAGCGGTCGAGCGCCTGCAGAAGCCAGAGCGCGTCGTCAGACCACCAGCCGGGCTCCTTGCCCTTCCAGTAGAAGTTGTGGTTGGCATAGCCGTCCTTATAGATGTTGGAGATCCACTCACGGAGGAGCTTTTTGATGAACTCGACTTCACCCATGCCGGCAAAATAGTACATGGATGCGAAGATGTCCTGGATCTCACGGAAGCCGATCTCACGATAGCCTTTCTGTGTCCAGTCCAAAGAACGTGAAACGAATGTCTGGTAGAAGACCTGGAACGGAAGGTTGTTGTTTACGTAAGCTTCGAAGTTCTTATCCGCATGCTTGATCTGCATGTAGGAAGAGTATTTCTTTGTAAAAGAGATCACCTTATCGAGGCAGGAAGGAAGTGCTTTTGCATCGGTAAAGCGGGCGATGAGCGCCTGAAGTTCTTCCTGCATGGTGATGTCTTCTTTGTAGTTTTCATTGACACAGTCAGAAGAAAGGCAGGTAAAGTTATCGATCTGGACTTTTGCGCCGGATGCGACCGTAAACGGAGCAGACAGAGCAAAGAAGCCCGGGCCTTTTCTGGAATGTGCGTTACTCAGGACCGCCGCAAACTGCGGATTCTCAAGTGTGCCGGCGCCGACGAAATCAGCGTAACGGGCACAGAACTGATCCGGGAATACGACCTTATCTCCTTCATGGACCATCAGGGTGTTGTAACGGATGTTGCCCTTTGTCCACTTCGGGTTCGGGTTAAAGGAGATCGCGCGGATCTCGTCATTATCGCCGTAGAATACTTCGGACTGGGCAACGACGGTGCTGAAGATAACGTCTTCACGAAGCGCATGAACTTCCTGGGTACCGAACATGCCTGTGTAAACGATACGAAGATCTTTTCCTTCGGAACCGTTATTTTCGATCTCGATGAGCTGTGCTTCGGTCGCGACCGGAAGCTTTTCTTCCTGCGGCAGGATAAAGATCGTACGGCGTACCTTAAGGCCGTTCTTAAGAGAATACTCGATGACCGTTCTGTTCTGGGCATGACGGCATACGGCCTTCTCTACACTGTCCTGCTTAGCAGAACCGGAATAGAAAATCACCTTGCCGTTTTCAACCAGATAGAACTGACGGTTGGCCGGGAAACCATTCTGTTCCGGCAGGTAGTCCCAGCGGGTAGCGAGGACCTGTGTATCCGCATGGGAACGGAAGCATCCGCCGCCGATGCGGTCGATCGCACTCTTCGGTGTACTCTGCAGCGGATAATCGAATCCGATGCGGTTACCGATGAGAAGGTTCGTATAGTAGTGCGGGCCAGGAGCCGGAGAGCTGAGATCACAGATCAGTTCGCCGCCTTCGTCGAGTTTTCCGCCCCATTCGGAAGCGTACTCGATGATCGGAGAAGCTTGCGAAAGGATCTCCTTTCCTTCCGGATCCTCCGTCTTCTCGGATACCTGACCGTTGCTTTCCAGGAAGAGACGGAGCGCTCCTCCGTTTTTACTGATCAGGATGGATTCCTTTTTTTGCGCAGATGCGCTGATATATGCATTGATGTCATCACAAGTAAGAAGTGCGGCACAGACAGGAGCCGGGAACGGGAGTCCGGCTACGCCGAATACCACGCCGCCATTCAAAGTAGAGATGTACTGGGCACTTACCGGACCATTACCTGCGACATTTCCGAATCTCTTCGCAAGCACCTGATCCGCCGGTGCAATGACCGATCTTGCTCTTTCACTTTTCATCGTATTTGTCCTCCTAAGAAAAAATAAGACCGGATGATCTATATAAGATTCGTCCGATCCCTTTTCGTTGCCCGATTGTGTAACAGATGGTTCTGCGGCACAAGCCTTGCACCTCCCCACCCGGATTCACGAAATTTCCCATCCCCTAAGGGCTTTCGCGAACATATCCACAATCGGGGCAAACGACCTTTCCGATCTCAGCCATATATTCCCAGAACCGCTTTCCCCTCAAATAAATCATCCCGGTTCCTGTCTCCTCAAACAGAAGGTCTGATTTATCCTTCCGTGTAACCACGGAAATAACACGGTGCCGTACATATATAGCTGATCTGCGGAGCCACCGCACCTTCTGCATAATGCTGTCAGGTACGATGAGGGACGCCGATCGTTACGGCTATGGCTTACGATTCCGGCCCGGCGGAGTTTCCCCATCCGCCTTAACGGACCGTACTACGTGTAACCAATCAATAAAATGTTGTTCTTCAGCCCATTACGACTTCAACGTTATGAACGCCGCCGTCGAATACAGGCAGAATGTTTCCTTCGATCGCATTTCCGTCAACGGTTACGCTCTTGATACCCTTGCAAACGTGATCCGGGTTCTTGATCGTTACCTTGTACTCTGCGCCACGGTATTTTCTGTTGATCGTGAATCCATCCCAGGAAGACGGGATAGAAGGATCGATCTTAAGGCCGTCGAAGTCAGGATGTACACCCAGGATGTACTGGGAGATGGCAACCATGTTCCAGGCGGCTGTACCTGTGAGCCAGGAGTTCTTGCCCTGGCCGAAGTTCTTTCCTGTTCTTCCGATATCGGAACCTGCATCCTTACCACCGATCATCTGGCCATATACGTACGGCTCTGTCTTGTGGATATCGGATGTCTCTTCCGTAAATGCAGGAGCGATCTCGGAATAGTACTTAAATGCCTGTTCACCCTCACCTGCATAAGCAGCTGCGCAGATGATCCATGCATTGTTGTGTGTAAAGATACCGGCATTCTCCTTGTATCCGCCCGGATATGTGGAGATCTCACCGTACTGGATGTAGTACTTGGTAAATGCAGGATTGTTAAGTACAAGACCGAACTTGGTGTTAAGTCTTTCGTCGATCGCTGCAAGAGTCTTCTTATCAGCGCCCTGCTCCTTACCTACATCAGACATGATGGCGAAGCCCTGAGGCTCGATGAAGATCTGGCCTTCTTCGCATTCCTTAGATCCCATCTTCTCGCCGTTTGCATCATAGGCTCTGAGGAACCAGTCACCGTCCCATGCAGACTCCATGATGTTCTTCTTCATCTTGTCGATCTCAGCCTGAGCTGCTGCTGCCTCATCGTCCTTACCGAGGTGCTTGAGGATCGCAACATAGTTCGGGCCTGTGTAGGTGAACAGTGTAGCAACCATGACGGACTCGGCAACCTTGGAGTAACCGCCCTCTGCTGCGAATTTCGGGTTGGTGTATGTCTGGAAAGACTCACCCGGTGTATCGGAGTAGCAGGACAGGTTGATGCAGTCGTTCCAGTCGGCACGCATAGCCAGCGGCAGACCGTGAGGACCGAGGTTGTTTACGATGTGATAGAAGGATACCTTCAGGTGCTCGAGCATGGTCTGTGCAACGCTCATATCGTTGTCATAAGGAACCATCTCGTCAAGGATGGACCAGTCACCTGTTTCCTTGATGTAAGCGGAAACGGAAAGGATCAGCCAGAGCGGGTCGTCCGAGAAGTCACCGCCGATGTCGGCATTACCCTTCTTGGTGAGCGGCTGATACTGGTGATAGCATCCGCCGTCCGGGAACTGTGTGGAAGCGATATCGATGATACGCTCTTTTGCACGGTCCGGGATCTGGTGAACGAAACCGAGGATATCCTGGTTGGAATCACGGAAGCCCATACCACGGCCGATTCCGGATTCGAAATAAGAAGCGGAACGGGAAAGGTTAAATGTAACCATGCACTGGTACTGGTTCCAGATGTTGACCATGCGGTCGACCTTGTCATCCGGAGTAGAAACATTGAGGATACCGAGGAGCTTGTCCCAGGAAGCCTTCAGGTCAGCAAGACCTGCAGCAACCTTTTCCGGTGTATCGAACTTTTCGATCATGGCCTTGGCTTTTACCTTATTGATCGTCTTGCCGTCAGCTTCGAACTTCTGGTCAACAGGCATCTCGACATAGCCGAGGATAAAGATGAGCGTCTTGCTCTCGCCTGCTGCGAGTGTGATCTCTTTGTAGTGGGAAGCGATCGGAGACCAGCCGTCTGCAAAAGAATCTGTTGCCTTGCCGGCAAGGACAGCTTCCGGATTATTGAATCCGTTGTAAAGGCCGATAAAGGAATCACGGTCGGTGTCATAACCGTCGATGGCATCGTTTACGGAATAGAAAGCGTAGTGATTACGTCTGTCTCTGTACTCTGTCTTGTGGTAGATAACGGATCCGTCTACTTCGACACGGCCCGTAGAGAAGTTTCTCTGGAAGTTGGTGCAGTCATCCTGCGCATCCCAAAGGCACCACTCGGCAAATGAGAAGAGCTTGAAGGTCTTGGAAGAAGATCCTTCGTTTGTAAGAACGACCTGCTGGACTTCTCCGTCATATCCGTTCGGTACGAAGAAAGTGACCTGAGCTTTGAGATCGTTCTTCTTACCCGTGATGATGGTATAGCCCATACCGTGGCGGCACTCGTAGGAATCGAGTTCCGTCTTTACCGGAGACCAGCCCGGATTCCATACGGTTCCGTTGTCGTTGATGTAGAAATAACGTCCGCCCATATCGATCGGGACGTTGTTGTAGCGGTATCTTGTAATTCTGCGCAGACGTGCATCCTTATAGAAGTTATAGCCGCCTGCCGTATTGGAGATCAGGCCGAAGAAAGCCTCCGAGCCGAGATAGTTGATCCATGGATATGGAGTCTTTGGGGTTTCAATTACATACTCACGTGTCTTATCGTCAAAATGTCCGAATTGCATTTGCCATGTGCCTCCTTAAGACTAGATTTCAAGTACGTATATCATACAATAGAAAAGCGCAAATCGGAACGATTCGCGCTGTGAAAAAACCGTAAAAAACGCCTGTTTTTCGGGCAAAAACGGCAAAAGGCAATTAGCAAGGCACTCGAAAACGGTTTCGTATTTTCGAAGAAAAAACAGGATTTTTAAGAAAGACCGAGAAGTTCAGATAGGCCGACAGTAAACAGTTCCTTGAGTTCCTCCAGCGTCTCGATCTCTCCGTCATAATAGGCAGGAAGAAGTTTATCGATCTCAGCGACCGCATATTTGCGGATGGTGATATCCTTAGCGACCGCGATCTTTTTCGCCTCCGGAACCAGGATCGTATAGGGATTCTGGCCATTCAGGAAATCACTTGTAAAGTTCGGATCCGCCGCGCACTTTTCCATGATACTCATGCTGTTTACGAACTGTCCTTTTACTGCCAGCTCCGTAAGTATCGTCTGATCCATCGTGAACATGCGCAATACTTTTCCCGAAGACTCTTTTCTGTCACAAGTAGATGCGACCATCAGCCACATACCGCCGTCGAAAGAAGGCGTGGGCGCAGGAACGATCGACCATCCGGTCTCGGGCGGTGTCGTCGTACTTTCCGGAGCCTCTTCAGCACTTGTCTCCGTCGTGGGCTCTTCCTCTTCTTTATGCCCCGGAACATAGCCGATCACATCCGCTGCCGTCTTAAGAGAAGCAAAGAAAAGCACACACTGCCCTCCGCTAACGGCCTGCTGCCATTCGGTACTTCCCACCGGAAGATCCATGGTCAGCGTCTCGTGATAAAGCGTCGACTGAAGTGTGACATACTTATCAAAATCAGAATCCGTCTTAACGGCTCCGTCTTCGACCCAGGAACTCGTATGTCCCGCCCAGAAGACATCGCTGATCTGTGTCCTGTCGGCAATAAGTTTCTTCGCGCCTTCGGAATTCATGCTCACTTCTCTGGCATATTCAAGGAGGATATCCCAGGAAGAAACCATCGGCGCGACCTTGGAAGGATCTGCCGTACCCAGGAACTGCTCTGCCTCGGCGCGGTTATAGAAGACCGCTGCCGGCTGAAGCTCGAAGGCGAGTGCTTTTATAGAATTATCATTAGTCGTGGCTGCGTCATATGTGTACTGGAACTGGTCCGAAAGCTCCGCCCGGCTGATACCGACCTGCTCGATTCCGAGAGAGTTTTCACTTGTGGCCCAGGCTTCGAGATTATCCGCATCCATCATGAAAAGATCCGGCTTCTTCTCACCCAGTACGATCGCATTATTCAATTCCTGAGTGTACGAGGAAGGATCGACATAGACGTACTCATATTCGATATCCGTAAGGTAATCGGCGAGTACCTGCTCAAAGTCTTTATCGTATCCGTAGATCACAAGGGGATCCGTAGATTCGTCAGAAACGGTACTTGGGACAGACGGTGTCACGGAAGGTTCCGTTCCATCGGACGAATCCGTCGGGACCTCTGTATCTGTAGTGACCGTTCCTGTCGGTTTCTTTTCGGAAGTTTTCCCCGTAGGATCGTCTGTTTCCTTAGAGGACGTGGGCTTGCAGGCGCACATCGGTAACGCCATCGAAACAACGAGTATCGAAGCTAAAAGTTTACCTGCTTTCATGCTGCCCTCCGCAAAAATATCTAGAATAAAGTTTACAACAATACTTGACCTCTTTCAACCAAAGTGACCACTCGCTTAGTTTGCCCGAAGAATTGACAACACCGCGGTTTCATAATAAAATCTCATTTGTCTGACAATGACATCCGGGGCATTAGCGCAGTTGGGAGCGCATCACACTGGCAGTGTGGGGGTCAGGGGTTCAAGTCCCCTATGCTCCACCAAAACAAAAGGCCGTCTCAAACGAGACGGCCTTTTGCTATTCTATTCGTACGTGGCTGCAGGGAATTACGTACAAATCGTACCTTTTATGTTTTCTTAACCGCGGAAAAGCTTCTCGGCCTTCGGATGGATCTTCTTGATATCGATATTCCTCTCGAGGATCTGTTTCCTAAGCTCCTCAATATCCGATGGACCGGCTGCCCTGAAGTATTTGTCACATCCATGCTTATGAACACAATTCGACGCTTTAGGACATCCTTCGGCGGCTGCTCTGAAGTATTTATCACATGCGCCGCAGTGATGACAGTTACCTGCTTTCCCGCATCCGGCAAATATATCAGGCACTCTGCTTCCGATCACTCTCTCCACCAGCTCTCGATCGATACCGGCTTCAACCAGTTTCTTGGAAATGGTCTCTGCCTCCGATCTCATCAAAGTAATGTCTGTATTGATCTCGTTACTTTTCATGTTCGTCACCTCTACTTTTCTGTTGATAGTCTGCACGGGTTTCATTTCCGACAGATCCTTTACTTTCTGTACTCCGGCATGAATCATTCCCTGCAGCCAGAAAAGAATCGGTATATTTCACCAACTGATCTTCAAACTGGTTATTGTAATAGTCGCAATCATAGATATTCGCAGACTCCTCATTCGGAAGAGCCGGCCGGATGCATCCTCCACCGCAGATAAAAGCGAATCTGCAGCGGATACATTTCGTTTTGTATCCCACCATTTTCCTGGTCCATTTCTCATTTGTCTCGGGATTCCACCGGATCGAGCCGGATTCATCATAGAAACCGATCACATCGTCAGATCCGCCGACACAGGACCAGCATGGGTATATGGCACCCTCCGGCGCAAAGACGCGAAGGTTATTGTCTGCACCGCAAACAGAAACTCTAAGAGGAATCTTCTGGCCGAGATTCACGGCAGGAAAAAAACGTTCTTCTGTGTCCGAAGCTCTACCTGAAAAAGCGTAATCGATCTTCGGATACCTCTTCTGAACAATATCGCTCAGTTTCTGAAATCCTTCATTCACAAGTGTCAATTCGCCGACGCCCACTACGTTATTCGCGAGGACCCCAAAAGACGGGTTATTCAAAATCCCTCTATTATCCAGATCATCCAGAAGATCTAAGATGTACGGCGAATTCCTCAGATCAACATTGATCCTCATATAAACGGAGACATCTGTTTCTTTCAGCGCCGTCTCGATATTCTTCATGATCTTATCGTAGGAAGACTCTCGATCCAGCGCGATCCTTCTGCTGTTATGGATCTCGCGGGGGCCATCGACCGTGATCTGCACAGAACTGATCTTTTTTCTTCCGAGAAGGTCCATATAGTGCTCAAGGTCATGAGCGTTTGTTACGGCAAAGCAGGTGTTATCGATTTCTTCGCACTTTTTCAGGATATACTCGATCAATTCCCTGTTTTCTTTTGCCAAAGGTTCGCCGCCGTAAAGGGTAATATTCTCTCCCGGACCGATCTTGTCTTTTATGATCTTAAAGACCGCATCCACCTCTTCTTTCGTCATTACCTTAGAAGGATATCCGCCTTCTTTTTCAAAACAGTAAGTGCAACGGTAATTACAGCCGAGATTTGGCACCAGAACGACACTCCACTGGTCCGGATCTCTTTTCGAGCTAAGTTCAAAAGCTATTGATTCTGCCTTAGCTACTTCTTCTTCCGGTGTCAGTTCTGTCAGATATCCTCGTTCCAGGAAATGGTCACGGATCACTTCTATTTTGTCCATGATCTCCAAAGGTATTGATTCTTCCTTAGCATAGGAAGAAACGACCTCGTAAGCCTCTTCATCGATCATGTCCATGAGACCTGTGAGCCCGTTGAGAAGAATGTGCTCCCCGTTAGATAAAGGAGCAGTGAAAATGTTATAACTGCTGAATCTCATAACAGCCCTCCGATTCTTCGCATCAGATCTATCATCTGAAATGCGTGCGCCAAAATACCTCCTGTTCAAAAGTTCCAAAATGGACTTTCTTAAAACAAGAAGTTCAGTTTCTCTTCGGGTCTATGTCACTGGATGTCATTTCGTTACTAAGAACGAAGCAAGATGTTAAATGTAAAGTCGTCGAGTGCAAAGATTCACTGGATGGCGCTGGAATCGGACTCTGTTTTCTTTCCGAAGTAATTTCATTATAGCCGATAGAAAAATAATTGTCACTAAAAATTGACAAATCCCCTGTTCGTCGCACATCTCTTTTGGAGTTTTCCCTCCACGATGTCTGGGATTGATATAAGTTCTGAAAAATCGGCATTTTTATCCCAATGATTTTGATCGTCACTGAGATAAAAATCGCGATTATCCGTTTCTTATCCCAGTAAATACGAGGTCAATTGAGATAAAAACGTTAATTCATCTCGTTTTATCCTATTATTTGTCCGAAGAATCAGAGCAAAACTGAGATAAAAACTCAGTTTTGTGAAAAATTATCCCAATCCGCGCGAAAAATGCTGAGATAAAAACGTCGTTTTTTGCGTTTTTATCCTATCAAAGAAAAAAAAGACTGGGATAAATCCGACCTATTTGTCGGTTTTATCCCAGTATAGTTTTCTATGTAAAAAGCTTTTCTTCTCAGGCATTTACAAAACCGAATAAATTACTCTACCGTAACGGACTTCGCAAGATTCTTCGGCTTATCGATATCGCATCCGTTTTCTTTTGCAACATGGTAAGCGAGCATCTGCATCGGTACGATCTCAACGACTGCAGAGAACAGATTATCGATCTTCGGGATGAAGATAACGTCATCAGCCTGCGCCAGGATCTCATGGTTGCCCTTGTAAGTAACCGCCAGGACTTCCGCGCCACGGGCCTTGACCTCGACGATGTTGCTCAACGTCTTTTCCATGATGTGCGGGTTGCAGCAAAGTGCGATGACCGGCTGGTGCTCTTCGATAAGAGCGATGGTGCCGTGCTTAAGCTCACCTGCGGCATAGGATTCTGCATGGATGTAGGAGATCTCCTTCATCTTCAGGGCTGCTTCCAGAGCGATCGCAGAGTCGGTATTTCTTCCGATGAAGAACATCGACTTGGTGTTGTGATATTTCTTTGCCATTTTCGGGATCTTCGGGTTCATGTCGAGCACTTCCTGAACTCGTTTCGGAAGCATCAGAAGTGTGGACAGGTGATGGTAATAATCCGCATCCTCGATCCGCTCGAGGGTCTTGGCGATATAAACGGCAACCAGGTAAAGTACGGAAACCTGTGTTGTGTAACCCTTTGTGGTCGCAACGGCGATCTCCGGGCCTGCCCATGTGTAAAGGACATCGTCTGCAAGCTTGGCGATGGTGCTGCCGACAACGTTAACGACCGCCAGTGTTCTTGCGCCTCTTTCCTTGCATTCCTTCATGGCAGCGATGGTATCTGCCGTCTCACCGGACTGGGAAAGAACGATCAGAAGTGTGTGCTCGTCGATCAGCGGGTCGCTGTAACGCAATTCACTTGCGAGCTCACATGTGACCGGGATACGGCAGAGCTTTTCGATCGTATACTTGGAAGCGCATCCTGCATAGTAAGCGGAACCGCATGCGGTGATAACGATCTTGTTGATGGACTCGAGATATTCTTTCGACCATTCGATCTCGTCGAGAACGATCTTGCCGTCCTTGATACGCGGAGCAACGGTAGCCTTAACGGCTCTCGGCTGCTCGATGATCTCCTTGAGCATGAAGTGCTCGTAGCCGCCTTTTTCCGCAGCTTCGATATCCCATGTGATACGGGAGATCTTCTTGGTGATGGTCTGGCCGGCTGCGTCAAATACCTTGACCTCTTCCGGTGTCAGTTCAGCGAACTCACCGTCGTCGAGGTAGATCGCATTTCTTGTATTTGCAACGAGCGCGGTAACGTCGGAAGCGAAGAAGTTCTCGCCTGCGCCGACGCCTAAGATCAGCGGGCTCGCCTCACGGGCAACTACGATCGTATCCGGCTTATCCGTGCAGATAACACCCAGTGCATAGGAACCGGAAAGACGCGCGGATGTCTTGATGACGGCACGGCGGAGGTCGCCCTTGTAGTACATTTCGATGAGGTGAACGATGACCTCGGTATCTGTCTCACTGTCAAAGTGATATCCCTTGCTGATCAGTTCTTCACGAAGAGAAATATAGTTCTCGATGATGCCGTTATGAACGATAGCGAAACGGCCGTCGTTACTGAGGTGCGGGTGGGCATTGGTATCTGTCGGGGCACCGTGGGTCGCCCATCTGGTATGACCGATACCGATCATGCCCGGGCAGTTCTTACCGTCATCCGTCAGTTCGCAAAGATTCGCGATACGGCCGCTGACCTTATCTACCTTGATGGTGCCTTCATTCAGAACGGCAACACCTGCGGAGTCATAGCCTCTGTATTCCAGTTTCTTAAGTCCGTCCAGAAGGATCGGAGCTGCCGGCTGCGATCCAGTATATCCAACGATTCCACACATAATGTTCTCCCTTTCTTCGCATCCGGAATCTTTTTCCCGGAAACGAAAACGGGCTCCGAAACGAAGCCCGAAGTGTATTGTCTTTTTTATTTTCTGACGATGATGCTCTCTCTTTCAGGTCCGACCGAGACATACGTGATCGGGCAGCCGATCGCCTTCTCGACGTAAAGGACGTAATCCTGCGCCTGCTTCGGAAGATCTTCCCATTTTCTCGCACCGGAGATATCCGTCTTCCAGCCTTCGAAATACTCGATGACCGGCTTGCAGGAATTAAGTGCTACCGGGAACGGGAAACGGTCGATTCTCTGTCCGTCCAGTTCATACTGTGTGCATACCGGGATCTTATCCATGTAGCTCAGTACGTCGAGCTTGGTAAGAGCGATCTCGGTTGCGGCCTGTACTTCGATACCGTAGCGTGTCGCAACAATATCCAGGGGGCCTACGCGGCGCGGTCTGCCTGTCTTTGCGCCATACTCGAAGCCTGCCTTTCTGAGTTCTTCTGCCTCGTCACCGAACATCTCGCATACGAACGGGCCTTCGCCGACGCATGTGGAGTATGCCTTTACGACACCGACGACATCATCGATCTTCGCACCCGGGAAACCGGATCCGATCGGCGCATAAGCCGCCATGGTGTTAGAGGATGTGGTGTACGGATGGATTCCGTAATCGAGGTCACGGAGAGATCCGAGCTGTGCCTCGAAGAGGATGTTCTTGTTTTCTTCCTTCGCTTTTGCGAGAAAAGCACCTGTATCACAGATGAAAGGCTTGATCTTTTCACAGGCATCGTCGACCCACTCTTTGAGCATTTCCATGGTGTACGGTCTTGCACCGTAAACCTTTGTGATCGTCAGATTCTTCCACTCGAGAAGATCGGCAAGATGCTCCATGAGGTGATCCTTGTAGAAGAGTTCACCGGCGAGGATCGTCTTCTTCTGATACTCGTCAGAATAGAAAGGTGCGATACCCTGCTTGGTGGAACCGAATTTCTTATCTGCCAGACGCTGCTCTTCCAGTCCGTCCAGTTCTCTGTGCCACGGAAGAAGGAGCGATGCGCGGTCGGAGATCTTTAAATTCTCAGGTGTGATGGAAACGCCCTGGGAAACAACTTCCGACATTTCCTTCCAGAGATTTTCCGGATCCAGCGCTACGCCGTTTCCGAGGATATTTACGACACCATCGCGGAAGATACCTGACGGCAGAAGATGCAGAGCAAATTTGCCTTTTTCATTGATAACTGTATGGCCGGCATTACCGCCTCCCTGGAAACGCACGACGATGTCGTACTTTTCCGTGAAAAGGTCGACCATACGGCCCTTACCTTCATCGCCCCAGTTGATACCTACGATTGCGCAGTTTTTCATTTTTTGCCTCCCTCTTCGGTGCGAAAGCCTTTTCAAAACAAAAGTGTCCTGATACTTCATCAAGACACCATTGTCAATACCGCAAATTTTATACTCTATATAATAGGCATTGTCAAGAATAATCGGATATTTTCAGATTTTCCAACCATTCTTTTTAACCATTCTTCTCGTTTTTAGTTGATTATGTACTCTCTTCTTCGGAGCTGTCCTCGGGGACTTCTTCCGGGATAGGGCCGAGAACGATATCCGCGAAGTTGATCGGAAGACCGATCGTCGGCACCCTTACCTGACCGGCCTTCGTCTTTCCCGGGAGGATCGTAATACCCTTTTTCGGAAGGACGAACGAGATCGTCATATCGGCATTTACCGCACCCGGATCGACCTCGCCGGTATCGCAGTCGACGCCTGTCGGAATATCGATGGAAAGGACTCTGGCCCCGCGGACATGACCTTCTTCGATCTTTTCCGTGATCGCCGTCAGCTGCGGCGGAAGGGGCCTTGAAAATTCATATCCGGTACCGATGATGCCGTCAACAAGCACGCACGGCATGCCCGGTTCGTTTTCATAGATCATGCGGGAGATACCGGCCTGCCAGTTGCTCGGGTCGAATTCCGTAGCCGGCCTGATCGGAACGCCGAACTTTTCGGCTGCGGTTCTGTTATTCTTTACCGTCGGTGAATGTGTCTCGCCCGGGAAGCAGTCCCAGATCGTGACCTTATATCCCCAGGAACTTAAGATCCTTGCTGCCACATAGGAATCGCCGCCGTTCATGCCTTTCCCGGCGAAGAAGTGGATCGGTGTCGTCGTTGCTTTTGCCGCGGCAACACAGGCATTTGCCACCGCAAGTCCCGCGTGTTCCATAAGGATGGAGACCGGAACCTGATAATCAGATGCCGCCACTTTATCAAGCGTCCTCTGCTCTTGACGCGTCAGCGTCATGCGTATGCGGCGAACGGGCTCGTAGGGCTCTTTCGGTGGTGGTGGATTCAGTATGCTTTTTTGCGGCCAAAAAGGACTTTCATTCTTTCTCATATTTCGACCCCGCCTTATCCTCTCTGATTCGTAGATCTACTCATTTATTGTATCATTTCATTTCCGATATGGTCGAGTGCTTTTACCACGGGGATCGTTAAGAAAGCAATTACCGCTCCGGCAAAAGCACTTGTCAGGACCAGATACGGCAGATAACCGATCACGTAGACGGTCTTTGTCACAAGGATCGCCACGAGGATCTGCCCGATTGCGTGGGCAGATGCGCCCGCGATGCTGACTCCGTAAACAGAGATGTGTTCAAAATCCGAAAGAAGGCTCATCACCGCCCAGGCAGACACTCCTCCGACAAGCGAGAAGAGAAAACCGATGACATTTCCGCCGAATGCAAGGACCACGACCGAACGAAGGACCGCTACGGCGAGTGCTTCTTTTCTTCCGACGCTATAGAGGGTCACGAGAATGGCGACATTGGCAAGACCCAGTTTAAAGCCCGGGATCGGAAGGATCCCACGGGGCAAAAGCCAAGCTTCGACGATGCTCAGGATCAGTGCAAGAGCTAGCATCATCGCGGTTTTCGTCAGGTCATAGGCGGTACGTTTCATGCTCATTTTGCGATCACATCCACCTTTCCCGAAGTATCGTCATCATCACCTGAAACGATCTCGATGACCACGCGGTTCGGAAGACAGACCGCGCCGTCTCCGGGTGACGTAAGATCCCCCTGATGCATGCAGATCTTATCCGGGCAGTCGCTTTCTTTTACATATACTTTTTCGGAAGAAATAAAGATCACCATATGGCCGTGATCACTGTCGATCTGGTATTCAACAGGCTCGGGAAAATCGCGCAGGTCCTTTTCGAGAAGTACTTTTCCGTCCTGCGTGATGCGCACATAAGGGGGCTTGTTTTTATTTTTTCTGCCGTAGATCCAGGTGCCGCCCAGAAGGATCGCGCAAAAAAGAAGGACCGAAAGGGTCACGAAAACATCGCCGGAACAGAAACGGAACCGTCTCTTCGGAAGTGCTTTAGCCGAAGTATTGAATTGTCCATCCTTCTTGTGCATCCACTTTTCCTTCAAGTGTTTGTGATACCCATAATGTACCATTTTCCATGCAAAGAATACAATCGAGGCATTCCGAGGAGGCAAGCTCCATCGCCTTTTCCGAACCAAGCGAGAACAGAGTCGTCGAATAAATGTCGCCCTTTGTGCCGTCAGGTCCGATCACGGTCGCGGAAAGAAGATCCGTGTCCGCAGGATATCCCGTGGACGTATCCATGATGTGCCCGTAGCGGACACCATCTTCTTCGATATATCTTTCATATGCGCCGCTCGTAATGACCGAGCAGGAACTCCCGGAAGAAAGAGAATACGTGCAGCAGAGTGCATCGGAAGAAAGCGGCGAGACGATGCCGATCGTAAGATCTGAAGAGCGGGATCTGCAGCAGACATTTCCTCCGAGATCGAGGATGACCTTCGAAAGAGAATAGCTGCTTAGTTTTTCCATCAGAAGGTCGCCGATATAGCCCTTGGCAGCGCCTCCCAGATCGACCTTCGCCCCCTCTTCGAGATACGCTTTGTTGTCAGAAAGCAGATGGACTTTTGTATAGCCGACATTCGGGAGGATCTTCTCGATCTCGCTTTTTTCCGGGACATGGGCGCCTTCTGTTCCGAATCCCCATAGATCCATCACGGGCGCGATCGTAAGATCGAATCTTCCGGACGTTTTTTCCGAATATGATACGGCCAGAGAAAGAAGATCATATGTCTCTTTTGAAAGCGTGACCGGAGATCCTTCCGAGGAAAGATTCAGTGATGAGATCTCACTTTCGGGATCCTGTCTGGAGAGTTTTCTTTCCAGCTCCATGATGTAATTTGCCGCCACGTTCATTGCCTCGTCCGCGTCTTTTCCTTCCAGGGTGATCGTGATATATGTGTCGAGTGCAAAAAACGAGCGGGTCGTTTTCTTTTCGTAAGAGCAGCCTGTCAGGAAACCGAAAGGGAGCGAAAAGATGAGGCAAAAAACGGCAAAAGCCCGCACTCTTTTCCAAAGAAAAGATGCGGGCGCTTTTTCCGTCGGGATATTCTTATCTTGTTTTTTCGTCTGCGGTCTCAAACTCATCGTCATCCTCGGCCTCTTCTTTTTTGTGCCGCGGATCTTTCCCGTGGAAGATCGCGTAGATATTACATCCACCGACGATCACAAAGAAGATGGCGACAACAAGTGCCTCAGCCCAGAATACCACATATTGCTCGGCAAGTCGCGCAGACCTCTCATAGAACGGAACGGAGATCCCGTCACCGCCGGCATAGGATTTCTTCAGCGGGAAGTACTTTTTATAAAGAGAGATCACGTTGAATCTGTCCGTGTTATTGATCAGCACGAGTTTGGATGTGTCTTCCGAATAACCGACCGAATCGGTAAGTGCTTTTTTTAGATCGTTAAATGCGATGTTGTTGATCGGATCCATCAAGAGGACTTCGTAACAGGTCACCGCAAGGTCCGCTTCCTTGACCGCCGCATCCGTTTCCATGGATGTCTGAGGGACATATCCGCCGTTGGCAAGAGATGCCAGCTGCGAGAACTGGATGTATGCTCTCGGTTTGGTCGCGCCGACTGTCTCGGAAAGTTCGTCTGTTCCGTCATTGACTACACCGACGACCGAATAGACTGTTCCGTTGATCTCGACAAAAGCACCTAAGACCTCATATGAGCGGAAGAGATTCCATGCCATCTGGGTGTTCAGTACAATGGAAAGTCTTCCCGGATCGTCCTGTTGGAGAAATCCGCCGCTTTCGTAGATGAAAGAGTGAAGTGACGCGTAGTCACCGCCGACACCGACGACCTCACAGCTATCCACCGTCCCGGTCTCTTCTTTATTGATCCTGCCTATCGCGCTATATGTCGCAGTAGTGGAATAACAGTCTTTCCACGGATTGACAAGGACACTTCCTTTGCCCTGTCCCTTACTGTTTGTGTCGCCGATCGTGGATCGCTCCGTGATGTCCAAGGTTTCATGGAGCTGCTTGATCTTATCGATATTCAGGCCTTCTTCCGTACATCTCGGTGCGGAACCGTCTCCCTGAGAAAGCCCCGGACCCAGAACGGTCATCTGCCGGTACGGCATGACTTTTGACTCATAGCGTTCTGCCACGTACTGGAAGCTCTGACGGTCCAGTATCTGGTTGATCCGGATAACGGCTGTCACTCCGAGCACCAGTCCCGCCAATGCCAGAACAAAGGGGATGCCGAGAAGGACATAGTGAGTATGCCTGCAAAGACCGGCCCACTTATTCTTTATGAAGTTTTTCAACTTTTGACGGATCTCCATCAGTTCGCTTCTCCTTCAGCAAGACGTACCTGCTCACCATTCTTGATCGGCTTTTCCGTACGGACGATACAATATGCATAGCTGATGCCGGAGCCCTGGATCGCGTAAGAAGTCGCATCCTCCGCGAGGATCTTTACGTCCACTTTTCTGGCGATATATCTTTCTCCGAGAGGACTGTTCTTCGTAACGAGGATATAGATGAAAGATCCTTCGGAATCTGTCTGGACGGCGCCCTTCGGAACTACGCACTCATAGGACTTATTGAATGTCGAGAGTGTGCAGTCGATCGTCATGGCACCCGGTACCAGATACCATCCGCTTTCGATCGAGATCTTAACGATACACATCTCGGAAGGGTTCGACGGGTCCGGACGGATAGACTCGACACGGCTGTTTTCACTGACATCCGTTCTTACTTCCATACCCGGAGACATATTCTGTGCTTCGGACTTCGGGACCTGACACTCGATATAGAAACCGGATTCCATATCGGCGATGACGAACAGCACTTCGTCTTTACCGTATGAGCCCTTTCTTTCTGCATTCAGGGTGATCAGAGTACCGCTGATCGGCGCCTTGATCTCTGTGATGGCATAGTAATCCTCAAGATCTTTTACTTCTTTTTCAAGATCCTCAAGCTGCTTGAGTTCCGCATTTTTACTGTCGGCTGCCTGATCTTTCTCGATGCTCTCATTTGTTCTTGCATCACTCAGGGTCTTTTTCGCGACCTCGAGATTATGCTTGGCATCTTTTAATGCACGCTCTGCATCTTCAACGGAAGAAAGCTGTTCAAACTGTGCCAGATCGGTCTTCTTTTCTTCCAGTTCCGTCTGCTTCTGCGACGTAACCGTTTCGTTATCGACCAGTTTATCGCTTACTGTCTTGATGTTGGCAGCAAATCCGTTATAGGAATCCTGCTGTGTCTGCACATCCTTTTCGGCATCGGCTACCGCCTGGTTTGCCGCATCAAGAGCCGCCTGATCGAAATTCGGATCTGCCGGGTCCGTAATTACCGTTGCCAGATTATCCTGCGCAGTCGTCAGAGCTTCTTTAGCCGTCTCGAGCTTCTCGTAGGCTTCATCTTGTCTCTGCTCGTACTCGGCCTTCTGGTTATCCAGATCGGCCTTATCCTTTTCCAGCTGGACCAGCTGGTCTTCGAGCGTTTTGATGTCCGTCTTGGTCTTGGCGATTGCAGCTTCCTTGTTCTTTGCGGCTTCCAGGTTCTTTGTCGCCTGCTTTACCTCTTTTTCGCAGTCGACGATGGCCATCTCTTCTGTATAGTGATCTGTGGAGGCCGTCGGTTTTCTCTCGTCGTATCCCATCTTTTTCTTGAGATCTTCAAGTTGTTTTTTCTTATCTTCAAGGTCCGTTTTTTCTTCAGGGATCTCGAGAGTTGCTAGAACGTCACCTGCCTGGACTTCCTGATACTGATATACGGGAACTTCGTCGATCTTGATCTCACCCGGAGACTTGACCTGAAGCTCGGTATTGGCACGCAGGAGGCCGGAAGTACGGGAGATAGAAGTCAACGTACCACCGTAGATCTGCTGTGTGCTGACCTGTGTCAATGTCATGTTCATGATGGTATTAGAAAAGAACGTCAGGATGCCCATCACGATCAGGAAGATGATCAGAGCTTTGATTATCCACTTTTTGCTCTTTTTCTTTTTTATTTCGTCTGACATAGTCAAAACCTCCTGTAAAAACCTCGTAACCTTATTTGATTCCCGATCGGGAGATACCCTCGACCAGATACTGTTCGCCGTAAAGGAAGATCAGAAGCGGCGGTAACATGAATATGAATGATGCTGCAAAAGCAACGCCGATCTCCGATGCATTGATCTGTGATAAGAATACGGACAGTGGCTGCTTGCTCTCGTTTTCCAAAAGGATGAGCGGCTGCTCAACCATGTTCCAGTAGTCGATGAACAGAAGGATCGCCATCGCGTAGATCGCGCTCTTACACATCGGAAGACTGATCCTGGTGAATATGTTCCATTCGTTCGCGCCGTCCAGTTTCGCCGCTTCGATATACGACGAAGGGATCTGTCTCATGTATTTACTTAATAAGTAAACACTGAATGTGGAGAATACACCCGGCAGGATGATCGCCCACCATGTGTTATAGATCCCGAGGTGGTTCGCGATCAGGTAGTTCGGAACCAGCGTGACCTGGAAAGGCATGAGCATCAGGATAACGTAGGAGAAGAAAAGAACTTCTCTTCTCTTTCTTCTGTATCTGGAAAAGCTGTATGCCGCCAGACATCCGACCATGAGCTGCCCGAGAACGATCGGCACGACGAGTGCCACGGAGTTCCAGAACTTCAGAAGATAAGTCGGACTTAAGAACAGAAGCGTCTTATACTGGCTAAAGGAAACCATGTCCGGGATCATCTTCAGTTTCGGCGTCGAAGAAAGATATGTCTTTGTCTCTGCCGCAGCGGAAGAAAGGCTGTTATAAACGGCACTGTAATTCGTCTTGATCTCGTCCGTCGACATGAAGGAGTCGAGGATCGTAAGTACGATCGGCATCAGCGCGAAAGCCGCGACTGCGATGGCCAGGATCGTTCCGAGTGCCGTCCAGAATTTTGTCGTCACGTTTCTTGCGATGGCTCTTCTTTTGGCAACGGCACGTGCTCTTTCGTGCATCTCTTCGAGTTCTTCATCGGAGAGACGGACGATCTCGACTTCCCGGAGATCTCTGATGGAACCGTGATCGTGCTGTTCTTCCTGCACTCTTTCCGGAATGGGCTGAAGCGGAGTAATTTCGTTTTTCTTCATGGCATTACTCCTCCGTATCTCTGCCCAATCGGTTCTCCGCAATGAAGAGGATACCGACGATGATGATCATCGCGATACACATGATGATCGCCGCTGCAGTAAGTTTCGCGTTATCTAAGTGTGAGAACATATTGTTCATGAAATTCTGAAGCATATAGAGTGCATCATACGGATAGTCGCCGGCGAGAAGATAAACTTCACGGAAGATCTTAAACGAGTTGATCAGCGACATGATCCCGACAAAGAAGATCGTCGGCCACAGGTAAGGAAGTTTGATGCTGAAGAACCGGCGGACTGCGTTTGCGCCGTCCATCTTTGCCGACTCGAGCTGTTCCTGCGGGACCGCGGAGATCGCGGAAATAAAAAGTACCATGTTGTATCCTAAGTTCTTCCACAGGAAGAGGATCAGGATGACCATTCGCGACCAGTCAGATTTCATCCAGTCGATCTTGTCGATGCCGAACCATCCCATGTATGTATTCAGTGCACCGTTGTAACTGAACATGACCTGCCAGATCAGAACGATCGAGGCAACCGGTACCATCATCGGGTTGAGCATGATGCTTCGGAAAACGCTCTTGCCCGGAATTTTCGAACTCAAAAGAAGTGCCAGAAGCAGTGCAAGGAGAACTGCCAGCGGAACGGCGATGCCTGCAAAGATCAATGTGTTTGTAGCTGCCGTTTTGAATGCCTGATTGTTCCAGACATGTACGTAGTTATCAAATCCGACAAACTCGGTATTGGTTGAACTTCTCTGAAAGGACTGGACCAGAACGATCAGCATCGGTCCGAAGAAGAAAAGCAGAACGCCAAGAAGACTTGGTGTAAGATATCCGGTGAATACGAACCACTCGCGGAGCTTTCTTTTTCTCCGTCCTTTGATTCGTCTTTTTCTCACTTCATCCGGATTGTATTCGTGTGTTGCCATCTGTTTACCTTTTTTATTTTTCCGCACTAACCCCGTTACGCACTTATTGTACTATATCGCAATTGATTTGTGTCATGTACTTTATGCGCCGTTTGCCATGCAGTTTTAGTTAGGAGGGGTGGGAGCGAGGGGGGTGGTCCTCGCTCCCGGGGTATGAAAGTAAATAGAAGATAGTAAAGGTTCTCTACTTTTCATTCGTCAGGGAAATCAGCTTAGGGGGACCTTTTTCCCTTTCGACATTTTCATTCTCGCATCGCGGTATGACTATCAAGTGACCACAAAGTGACAAAAATGTCACTTTACCTTTCATGGACCTTGGTCGTCGCACGGTTCTGGATGACTTTGCAGACATCCTCGGCCGGCTTCTGGTTCGCGAAGAAAGCAGCTGTTTCCTCCTTGACGATCGACATGATGCCCGTATCTGTGCTCTTCATCACGGACACGCCTTCGAGCATCTTGATAAATCCGTCGCAGATCTCCGGAGTGATCTTGGTCATATTCATGTGTTCTTTTTCGCTGAGACCTTCATCCTTGAGGAATTGGGCATAATCTTCCACATACTGATTGTATTCTTTGACGTCTTCTTCATTCTTTTTCTCAAGAGCCTGACGATGTACCGGAATACCCCAGAAGGATTTTGCGAATTCTCCCTGGCATTCTTCGTCGAAAAGGAAGCGGATGAAGTCCCAGGCTTCGTCCTTATGCGTGGAAGAAGCTGCGATCGCAAAGGACAGCTGCGCCGATCCGGCCATGCCTGCATTCTCGGAACCCGGCATGCCGATCAGTGTCGGCTTGAAAGAAAGACCGTCAAAAAGGCGGGCATAGTCTTCTACACCGTTGATTTCCACGTTCATCAGGGCAAGAAGGCCTTCTCTGAATTTGTCGGAATCATCAACATATTCCATCATGCCTTCTTTGTCCGCAGAAATGTCGTCGGCACTCTTGTCGGAACCGTACTTCTTAACGATGTTGAGGAGCTTGATAAAATCAGCACTGTCAAAAGAGACTTCTTTATTTACGTTATCGACAAAAGAGGACAAGGACGAATCCAGGATCATGGAAAGAAGATCTGTTCTTGCCGTATCGCGGATCAGGGAGACGTCAGAAGGAAGCGAAGAAGCTACCTGTTCAAACTCCTCATAGGTCCAGGAAGTTCTGTCACCGATCAGGCCCGGGTTTCCTGCAAACCCACTGACATTGACGCAGACCGGGATCTGGAAAAGCTTTCCGGATTCTTCGCAGGCGCGGAAGATATTGTCAAAATATTCGTCTCGGTTCATGCCTCCCTGACCGTCGATATACTTATTGAGATCCTCCAGGATCTCTTCGTTATTAAACTGAGAGTAACCATAGAAGTTCATCAGGATGTCAGGACCGTCACCGGAGAGCAGATCAAGATAGACTTGATCGGACAGATCGGCAAGTGCCTGCGTATAGTCCGTCTTCTCAAAGACCTGATCTGCGTAGTCGGAGATCAGGATACGGGAAATGTGATTCGGATCTTTATTATACGCGATCACATAATCTCGAAACGCGGCCTCGGCACCGATGCAGCCGAGTTCGATAACGCTCTTTCCGGCATGGGGATTCTTCTCCGCACGGGTAAGCTTAACAAGCGAAACATCACGTCCGCTGACCTTGGTTTTCGCATCCTCTTCCTCTTTCCATGAATACTTGGTAAAGACCATCTCGTCGTCCGAAAGGATCGTGGCATTGGAAGTGGAAACATAACCGGAGTTTACATCCGTCCAGTTCCAGTCAAGGATCACATCACCGGCACTTCCGGAAGCTATGTCAAACTTTTTAAGGCCGGAGTATCCGATAGAATAAAGACCATCGGGGCCCTGCATAAGATTGTATGCTTCGTATGTCGTTGCGATGCGGTCTCCCACCGGCTTTGCCGTATTCGGATCGATCTCCTGAAAATAGAATTTGTCTTCATTTTTCGCACTGTCAAACTCATCGATCAGCATATAGGTCTTTCCGTCTGCCTGATAGACCTTTCCGCAGTATCCGTTTGCAGATTCCGAAGCGATCTTTTTTCCGTTTTGGTCAACGACGGTGATAGCAGAATAATCGCAAAGCATAATGTTGCCGTTATCCAGCGGAATGATATCCGGGCCGAATCCGAGTTCGATACTCTCATCGAGTTTGATCGATCCCTGTTCTTCAAACTTGTCATTGAGTTTTACGATCTCTGAAGAGGTCTTGCACTCGTTCGGTGTGATCTTGCTGGCGACCATGACGTAGGTGCCGTCAGCAAGTTTCGCAAGTTTTCCGGAAGCGGATTCCATATCCGCGGAAGGTGTCCGCGAAATAAGATTACCGTCGATGTCATAGACCAGCGTTCCCATTTCATAGTAGGAATTATAGATCTCCTGGACCTTGGCATATTCTTTTTCATTCGTACAATCGATATCTGCAATGCTGTCCATCACATCCTTCGGCATCTCATACGAAATATTATAGGTCGAAAAGATACGGTCTCCGATGATGACCGGATCAGAGATCTCTTTATAGATCACTTTCTTATCCTTATCTGTTTCCACATCAAGCGGGATCTCGACCGCATCGAAAAACGGATCATCCTCAGCGATCACCGTCTGTTTCTTTCCGTTTCTCGCGTTACCGCCGCCTTTCTTGTCATCGCCTGTCTTCTTGCAGGCGGCAAGAGGAACAGCCATTGTCAAAGCTAACGCAAACGCTAAAACATTACGCGCCATTTTCTTCATAAAAGTACCTCCGTGGTTTTTGTCAGACTCATTATAGGAATGCCCCACGAAGAATAAATGAATGAAATGTAATGTGAATGATTTGTTATAAACAGACGGTTTTCTTATCTTTCGTTGACGATCGTCTGCGTACGGTTCTGGATGATCGCGCACACGTCATCCACGTCCTTCTGATCCGCAAAATACGCGGCCGATTCTTCCAGAATAATGTTAAGTACGGCAGGGTCATACGACTCTATCGTACTGACACTTTCGACGAGTTCTCTGTAGTCCTGCACGTCCTGTTCCGTGATCGGTTTGATGTCTCCATGAAGGAGCGTGCCGTACTTGATCGCATATGCCTGGTTTTCTTTCAGCATTCTGTTTCTTTCGTCGATCGATTCCTGATTGATCCGGTCAAATGCTTTTCTGCTGAGAGGGATCGACATCAGGGAACTGGTGTAAAGGTACTGGGAATCCTCATCAAAAAGACGGCGGATGAAATCCCAGGACTCATCCTTATTCTGGGAAAATGCCGAGATCGCCAGCGTCAGCGAGGCGCTGGCACAGGCGCCCGTTCCGTCCGGAGACGGCATCCCGATGAAGATCTCTTTTTCGCCCAGTGTGTGATGGAGGTCCGAGTACTGGCTCAAACTGTAAATATATGTGACCATTAGCGCCAGTTTATCATTCATCATCAGATCTGTATTTACTTGCTCTTCATCCGGGAAAGGAACACATTCGCTCGTTCCGAAGAGATTGCCATATTCATCATATTTCGGGACATATTCCACGCCGTACGTTTTGACCATTTGCAGCAGCTGCTTAAACTCATCCCCATCGAAAGAAACTTCTTTTTTGGTATAGTCGATAAAGCTTCGCATCGCTCCGGTGAGCAGTGAATAAAGAAGATCTTTATATTCCATGTCTTCGAAGACTTTGACGTCAGATGGCAGGTCGCAAACGATCTGGCTGAATTCGTTATAGGTCCATCCGGATCTTTCGCCGATCATCTCCTTGTTCGCCATAAGACCGCGGATATCAAAACACACCGGGATCTGGAAGAGCTTATCTTTGTCTTCGAAGGCCGTAAGGACATTATCGAAATACTCCTCCCTGTTAAGGCCGTTCTTGCCGTCGACATATTTATTGAGATCGACCAGCACGTCTTCGGAATTGAACTGGCTGTATCCGGCAAAGTCCACGAGGATGTCGGGACCTTTGCCGTTGATCATATCCATATAAACACGGTTCGAAAGATCGGTCTTTCTGTCCAGATCCTGCGATCCCGTATTCTCCTCGACAAAGTAGTCATGTACACGGATCCTGGCTTTTCCGTCCGGCTCATTGTTATAGCGGATGATGTAATTCTGAAGATCATAGGACGGAATACCGATCGTCCCCATCTCGATATATGCTTTTCCGGCATGGGGATTCTTTTCTGCACGGGTGAGCGTCACGATATAGTTGCACGGCCGGGAAATTCCGTTCTCCTGATCCACTGACCACTCCGTACAGGTAAATGCGATCTTATCTTCTGAAAAAACATGGAAACTTTCTTCATTATAAGTACTGTAGTTAACATCCGTCTGGCTCCAGTCAAAGAAGGCTTCCTCAGCGCCGGTAAACGGATCGACTCTTGTGATTCCGCTTCCGTCGATGTTATAGAAGTTTCCGTCTCCTCCCGAGACCATGTTCGAAAAGATCTTTTCCAGTTTTTTCTTATCGTTTTTGAATTTGACGGCCTCCGGATCGAATTCCTGCATATATCCGGTGACCATGCCTTGTTCCGAGACCTCGTAACTCATCAGATAAACGTCGCCGTTCTGCTCCATGATGTCCACGCCCGGATCGATCGGCACCTGCCCCAGAAATTCTCCCGAAGGAGAGACCACGTATATCATTTCGGTGCCCACGAGGATGTAATTTCCGTTTTTCGCTACATAGAACTGTTCCGGATAGTATTCGATCTCCTTGGGGACCTTGACCGAACCGGTCTGGATACCTTCGGCGCTATAAGTATCGATTACATAAGTGCCGATACATTCCTGCTCTTCAAAATCTTCTATCAGGAAGTTCACTTCTCCGTCTTTACCTCCCGCCACTCCGATAGGATCGTTGCTGTAAGGAAGCGGAATGTCGGTAACTATGTTTCCCTGCTGGTCAAAAACAAGGAAACCCGTTTTATAGAACTGCTCGATAAAATCGATATATTCCTCTTTGTTATCGGAATAATTATCCAGGTATTTGTCCATGGCCTCCTGCGGATACTCATAGACGACCATATACCCGACCACGACATTGTTGCCGATGATCTTTGACGTATTGAGGCAGGAATATTGGATCTTCTGTGTCGGATTCGGGTCGACCATAAGCTCGACATATTCCGGTGTAAAATACGGATCCTCTTCCTTTACGACTTCTTTTTTCTGGTTTTTCTTTTTTCCGCAAGAAACCGAAGACAGAAGGACGCCGCCGATCAGACATATGGACAATATTCTTTTTGCAAAAAAGTGCATCTTCATTCCCCCTTATGCCCGATAGTCCAGTATGCCTTTGGAACTGTAGAAAAAGACGATCGAGACGATGACGTTAAATGCGGCAAGGATCAGAAAATCCAGGATGAACATAGTCTCTGAGATCGCATACAGTTTCTTTCCGATATTCGCGCCCAAAGACAACTCGAAAAGGAACACGGCAGAAAGAATGGCGAATGCCAGCGTCATGTGGGAGCCTCTGGAATTCCGAAGTCCCATAGTCTTAAGAGATGCAAGGTACGACGCATAGAACAAAAGCGCCGCCGATGCATAAAAGAACGCTCCGCAAGGCACGAAGGCCGGATGCAGTCTTGCAAATAAAGAGACGATGACAAAGCACAAGAGTCCTTCGACGAAGGCCTTGATCATCGGCGCGGTGGATGCATAGTAGAGTTTCCTGAGCGGGCTTCCCGGTATGAGGTAAATAAACGGCTTATTCAGCTCATCCACGAACTTGCCCATCGGGATCGTAAAGATCATGGCATAGCAAAGGATCGCTACAGAAAGGATCTGCATGATAAACGGATACATGCCTTTCCGATCCAGCGACTGAAGAAATGCACCGAGGACAACGGCCAATGCCAGCATGCCGAGCGTTCCCCTATCGAAAAGCACTGTCAGGCTTCTTTTCTGCTCGGTCACCTGTCTTTGGAAAAGAACGGCCTCTCCTCTTTTTCTTCCGATGAGATGGGATCTTCTCCTCTTACTCTTTTCTTTTACGATCACATCGGGACTGCTGTGGTAAAGAGAATTGCCGTAACCGTGTCCGATGGAAGTCAGTACATCCTCGTAGTATCCGGAACGGTTATGAAGCGCGATCAGAAGTCCGATGAGCGGCAGCAGCAAAAGAAGTCCCGCATAAGCCAGCGCATAGAGCGTCCTTCCGTCCATGGCCTCCGCGAGGAAACCGCCTGCCCAGCCGCCGAGCGGGATATAACGGAGGACCGGTTCATTGAAGAAAGTGACCGTATCTGAAAAAGGCGTGCCGCTTTTCCATAGGGCGACAACGATCCCGAAGATGATCGAGCCGGCCGCAAGATAAAGAACGGCAAAAAACAGTCTTTTCATGACCTTAGATACTGACGAGATCGAATAGACGGAAAGAGAGATCACCGAAAGGCTGAGCGTAAGAAGCAGCCACGCGCCCATCAGGATCAGGAGTTCACGGATGCCGAGCCCGAAATAAAAACGCAGGTTGGTAAGCTGCATCAAAAGGAGCAAGGTCACAAGAACACAGGCCAGGCACTTTTTCAGAAGTCCGTAAAGAAGGATCCGGTTCGGAGACAGCGGGGACACGAAAAGGTAGTTGATGTCCGATGCCTTGAAAAAAGAACTGCCGCGGTTTAATCCGATATTCAGCCCGACAAAAGCGGCGATGAGAAAGACGATCATCGCGCCTCCCTTAAACTTCGGCATCGCATTATCGAGGACCCCGGTCGTTCCGGTATGACTGATCTCCTGCCAGATATAAAGCGCAAAATACGCAAGCACGACCAGGACACCGATCCAGAACTGCGGGTGTCTGA
Organism: Clostridiales bacterium; assembly: GCA_017428545.1. Lineage (GTDB taxonomy): Bacteria > Bacillota > Clostridia > Saccharofermentanales > Saccharofermentanaceae > Scatonaster. The sequence goes on along the minus strand of JAFRQR010000034.1, from coordinate 9,200 downwards.
TCTTTTCGCGGAGAGTATTTCTCCATTGCCTGGTTACTAAAAACGTAAGAGCGCTCATGGCTTCTTCACTTCTTCTTTTTATTGTTTTTCTTTTTCTTTGTCGTCTTCGGACGGCTTACCTGCTGGGGCTTCTTCTTGGAAGAACCCGCAGAAGGCTGCGCGGCAGGTGCTTTTGCCGAAGAAGGCTTTATCGGCTCGTCGTAACGCCACTGCGAGTCATAGGATTCTGTCTCGGCAAAGAAGATCCTCTCGAGAGACTCGGACCACATGCCGACCATCTCTTCTTTTCTGTGACAGGAAACGACTTTGCCCTTGTTCATGATGTATGCCTTGCCCCAGATGCCTTCGACCGTAGAGATCATGTGTGTCGAGATCAAAACGGCGACACCTTCTTCCGCGAGGTCCTGTACGATCAGGCGGAGTTCTTTGATCGCGTGCGGATCCAGGCCCAGCATCGGCTCGTCCAGAAGGAGGAGCTTCGGGCGCGGAAGCAGTGCACAGATGATCGAGACTTTCTGCTGCATGCCTTTGGAAAGGTCCTTGCAAAGCGTGTCTACGACTTCCGTAAGGCGCAGGCGGTCCACAAGTTCCGCGGCGTATCTTCTGCTCTTTTCTCTGTCGAGCTTATATGCGCGGACGACGAACTCAAACTGTTCACGTACGGTGAGCATGTCATAAAGGCACGGGAATTCCGGGACATAGCCCAGGATCTGTTTGGCTTTACTGGAATTTGCGGGGAAGCCCCCGATCTTCACAGTGCCGTCAAAATGCAAAAGTCCGAGGATACACTTGATGGCAGTTGATTTACCGGCACCGTTAGGCCCTAAAAGGACGCCGATCTCTCCTGCTTCGAGAGAGAGGTTCACGTTCTCATTGGCGACTTTTTTGCCGAATTTCTTCGTCAGTCCTTTGACTCGAAGCATCTTATCCTCCCCAGTTCTTTTACATAATAAGACAAAGATAGTCTATCATTTTTTAAGTGAATTTACTATTCCCTGTATCTTGAGTAAAATAGAATGTATCGGGAGAGGTCCCCATAGGAACGAACGAAAGAAAAGGACAGACGGATGTCGGAAAACAGCAGGATCGGACAGGATAGTGCTTACCATATCACCCTTAAGCCGGACGATAAAAGCGTGCGTCTTAATCTGGGGGAGGTCTGGCAATACCGTGATCTCGTCGGACTCCTTACCAAAAGAACTTTCACCGTTACTTATCAGCAGACGGTCCTCGGGCCTTTATGGATCGTCATCAATCCGATCCTATCAAGCCTGATCTACATGTTCGTCTTCGGCCATATCGCCGCCGTCGGAACCGCGGGTGTCCCGCAGATCCTTTTTTATTTTGTATCTTCCGCGGTCTGGGAGATCTTCGCTTTCAGCCTGACCCGTAACTCGCAGACCTTTATCACCAACGCATACCTTTTCAGTAAAGTCTACTTCCCCAGGATATGTGTCCCGATCTCCAACATGATCGTGAGCCTTTTGAAATTCCTGATCCAGCTACTGATCGTGGCCGTGCTCCTTGTGACTTTCGTAGTAAGAGGTGACGTTTCGCCGATGTGGGCGCTCTACCCGCTTTTGCCGCTTCTTTTCCTGCAGCTGGCTGTTTTCGGCATGAGCGTCGGCGTCCTGATCTCGAGCGTCACCACGAAATACAGAGACCTTCTTTCGGTCGTCAATGTCCTTGTCAATCTGTGGATGTACGGTTCCGCCGTCGTCTATCCGATCAGCAGTATTCCGGACGGAGTCCTGAAGATCTTCGTCAAGATCAATCCCGTAAGTGAGATCATGGAGCTGATCCGTAAGATCCTTCTCGGAAAAGGAGAATTTGACCTTTTCTACTATCTGGTGGGACTTGCCGTCACGATCCTTCTTTTCTTCTTTAGTATCATCATCTTTAATCGTGTAGAAAGGACGTTCGCGGATACGGTATGAGTACGGTCGGAAACAACAGCGGTAATACCGAAAGAAAAGTCATGATCCGTGTTTCGGGACTTAAGAAGAAGTACCGTCTCGGAAAGATCGGCGCGCGTACACTTCAGGGTGCGATCAAGGAATGGCGTGCCAAAAAGAAGAATACCGATCCAAAAGCACTTCCGTCCAAAACGAGCCGCAATAAAGAGTTTTATGCGCTCGACGGTATCGACCTGACCGTCTATAAGGGCGAGACCCTCGGCATCCTCGGCAAAAACGGCGCCGGAAAGAGTACGCTTCTTAAGATCCTCTGTCGCATCACGGCGCCGACCGAAGGCACTGTCGATCTATATGGTCATATCACCTCGATGCTCGAAGTCGGAACCGGCTTTCACGGTGAGATGACAGGAAGAGAGAACATCTATCTCAATGGCGCGATCCTCGGCATGACAAAGGCGGAGATCGACGAAAAGATGGACGACATCATCGCCTTTTCGGGACTTGAAGAATTCATCGACACGCCGGTAAAAAGATATTCCAGCGGTATGTTCGTGAAGCTCGGTTTTTCCGTCGCTTACCATCTCGACAGTGAGATCGTCATCATGGACGAAGTCCTCGCCGTCGGTGATGTCGAGTTCCAGAAAAAGTGCATCAACTGCCTTCTCGAGGCCGCCAATAACGATATCCGTACCGTGCTTTACGTAAGCCATAACATGAATACGATCCGCCAGCTCTGCAAGCGCTGCATCGTGCTCGATAAAGGAAGGATCATCTTCGAAGGAGATGTCGATCAGGCAATCGCCGTGTATCTCGGCACCGAAGCCGTCATGCCCTCGGAGATCAAATACGGTCCCGAGCACCGCTCCAAAGAGTACCAGCGCCTGCGTGCAAGAGATGTTTTCTCTTTGGACGGCTTCCGTCTTCTTAACCGGCCGGAGCCTGTCTTCCCGACCTCCGGAGAAGCCGAGTTCGAGCTTTCCTGCACAGCGGCAAAAGACATCAAAAACGTGGGTTTCCGCATCCAGCTCCAGTATCAGGACGGAAGCAGGATCGCCTCTTCCCTTCCGGGAAACCTTGTGGATATCCTTTCTGGTGAAAACAAGGTAAAGCTCACCCTGCCGCTTGCGCACCTGACGTATGGCCGCTATACCGCGGACATCGTCGTTTACCAGCTCGATGCAGGCGGTATCGAAAGAAGGATCGATGCCGTTTCTCCGGGATTTACTTTCCAGATCGAATCCGCCCACGACAAGGGCGATTATTCCAAGTGGAACCAGCAGAAAATGGGTGCGATCCGCCTTCCGGACAGCAAGGTGGAAAATCTTCCCGAGCCCTGAGCGATAAAGAATCGATCATTCGGATTATTCTTTTCTTTCATTGTTTGAGAAAATATTGATTTTCATTTCCCTCTAGTATTAAATAAGGATATGATTTTCATTTGAGAAGCACCGGGGTGAATGTGGAACTTGTGCCGCAAAGAAAACGGCGGCGTATTCCCGGCAAGTGCTTTTCGAAAGGACGGGGAATATGTTTAGAATCGTAACCAAAAGGCAGCTCAACGAAGCTGTCACCCTCATGGATATCGATGCTCCGTACATCGCGAAAAAAGCGAAGGCCGGACAGTTCATCATCTTTCGTATCGACGAATATGGCGAGCGCATCCCGCTGACGATCGCCGATACGGATCCCGAGCGCGGTACCGTTACCATCATCTTCCAGGCCGTCGGCACCTCGACAAAAGCACTGGCCCAGATGAACGAAGGCGATGCGATCCTCGATTTCGTCGGTCCTTTGGGAAATGCCACGGAGATCGAAGGATATAAGAACGTCTGCGTCGTCGGCGGAGGCGTCGGCTGCGCAATCGCCTATCCTTCTGCAAAAGCACTGCACAACGCAGGAGCCCACGTCGATATGATCGCCGGATTCCGAAACAAAGATATCGTCATCCTTGAGGACGAGATGCGCGCCGTAAGCGACAACCTCTACGTCACGACAGATGACGGCTCCTACGGAGAAAAAGGATTCGTGACCAATAAACTGCAGTCCCTGATCGATGCAGGAAATAAATACGATCTGGTCATCGCGATCGGACCGATCCCGATGATGAAGTTCCTTGCCGAAGTGACCCGTCCGTACGGCATTAAGACGCTCGTCAGCTTGAACCCGATCATGATCGACGGTACGGGCATGTGCGGCGGCTGCCGTGTGACCGTCGGCGGCAAGATCCGTTTTGCCTGCGTAGACGGCCCGGATTTTGACGGTCACGAAGTCGACTTTGACGAACTGATGAGAAGAAACTCCTACTATAAGGCCCAGGAAAGAGAGAGTGCCGGACATGAGTGCCGCATCCTGAAGATGGGTGACGCTAAGAAGGAGGAACAGAACAATGGCTAATATGTCTCTTACCAAAGTTCCGATGCCGGAGCAGGATCCGAATGTACGTAATAAGAATTTCGATGAGGTTGCTCTCGGTTATACAGAGGAAATGGCCAAAGAAGAAGCGACCCGCTGCTTAAACTGTAAGAACCGTCCGTGTGTCAGCGGATGCCCCGTAAACGTCCGCATCCCGGATTTCATCGCCCAGGTCGCGGCAGGCAACTTTGAAGAAGCCTATAAGATCATCACGGCGACCAACTGTCTTCCGGCAGTCTGCGGCCGTGTCTGCACCCAGGAAACACAGTGCGAAAGCAAGTGCGTCCGCGGCATGAAGGGCGAGAGCGTCGGCATCGGCCGTCTCGAGCGTTTCGTCGCCGACTACCATATGGCACATTCTAAAGATGCGGTCCCCGCTATTTCGAAGAACGGTCACCGCGTGGCTGTCGTCGGTTCCGGTCCGTCCGGTCTGACATGTGCAGGCGATCTCGCAAGGCTCGGATATGAAGTCACGATCTTCGAAGCTTTTCATAAGGCCGGCGGTGTTCTGGTCTATGGTATTCCGGAGTTCCGTCTCCCGAAGGCGATCGTGCAGAAAGAAGTCGAAAATCTTCAGTCTCTCGGCGTAGAAGTCAGAACAAACTTCGTTATCGGTAAGACGCTTACCATTGACGAGATCTTCGCAGAAGGTTACGAAGCGGTCTTCATCGGATCCGGTGCAGGTCTTCCGTCTTTCATGGGTATCGAAGGCGAGTCACTCGTCGGTGTATATTCCGCGAATGAATACCTCACCCGCGTCAACCTCATGAAAGCCTATATCAACGAATACGACACACCGATCAGAAAGAGCAGTGCAGTCGCAGTTGTCGGCGGCGGTAACGTGGCCATGGATGCTGCCCGCACCGCCAAACGCCTCGGCGCTGAACATGTCTATATCGTGTACCGCCGTTCCGAAGAAGAGATGCCGGCCCGTGCCGAAGAAGTACATCACGCAAAAGAAGAAGGCATCGAGTTCATGTGCCTGAATAACCCGACCCGCATCCTCGGATCGGAGAGCGGTGAAGTATGTTCTCTCGAAGTCATTTCGATGGAACTCGGCGAACCGGATGCCAGCGGAAGAAGAAGACCTGTCGCGATCTCCGGATCCGAACACGAGATCACCGTAGATACTGTGATCATGGCACTCGGAACATCTCCGAACCCCCTGATCCGAAGCACGACTGAAGGTCTCGATGCGAATCCGAAAGGCTGTCTTGTCGCAGATGAAGCCATGGCGACTACCCGTCCGGGCGTGTTTGCCGGCGGCGATGCCGTAACCGGTGCCGCGACCGTTATCCTCGCCATGGGTGCAGGTAAAAAAGCGGCCGCTTCCATTGATAAGTACATCAAGGAAAAAGGCTGAGACAAGAGATTCATCTGATTGGCAGGCCATCAAGGTAAAGACGAAATGAAAAGATCATCCTGGAAACTAAAATGCGGAGGGCTTTTGCTCTCCGCTGTTATTTTTCTGTCGTCCTGCGGCAGGAACGATATAACTACATCTGAAACCGGATCCGAAACAAGTTCTCCCACGACTTCGGAGACCACGGTCGAAACAGAACCATCCGAAACGGCTACCGTAACAACGGAAAGATCCGATCCCTCACTGATCACGGTAACCGAAGCACCCGACGGGATCGATTTCCCGATCAGCGGCAATTTGAAGGATGCGCATGACGAGCTCGCCGAAGAATTCAGAAAACTTCCGGGTGTGGTCAATGTGCAGAAAAGCTCCCACTACGATGACAGCCAGTATGTCCTGTTTTTTGAAATGCCGGTCGACCACAACGATCCCTCAAAAGGCACTTTCCTTCAGCGGGTATATGTGAAATATAAAGGAAAAGATGCGCCGAACATGTTCACGATCGGCGGATATAATCTTTACTACGGCATGTATGACGGAGATTTCTACGATGAAGCCGAACCTCTGTTTTCCGAAAAGTACGGCTGCAACCTGATCGAACCGGAATACCGTTTTGACGGCAATTCCCGCCCGGAAGGTTTCAGCAATGAAAAAGCCGACTACTGGGAATACCTGACATGCGAGCAGGCTTCGGAAGATTTCCACGAGATCATCGAAAGCCTCAAGACGATGCTTTCCGGGAAATGGTGTATCGAAGGCATGAGTAAGGGCGGCGAGTTCACGGCGTATCAGCTGGGCCGCCATCCCGAAGACGCGGATCTTTTCATTGCCGAATGCGCAATGCTGAAGATCGGGCAAAACTCTCCGGGGCTATGCGATTACATCTACACGACCGCCGGAGATGACCGCTACGGAAAAGAAAAAGCGCAACGTTACAGAGATCTTCTTTTAGAGTTTCAGCTGGAAATGCTTAAGCACAAAGACGAATTTCAGGACCAATACTGGAAAAACGCCACGGAAATGTACGGATTGAAGTTCGCTTCCTCCTTTACCAAAGAGATCCTATACGAGTGCACCGTTTTTGACCTCGTACACATTTTCCAGTACGACAGCGAAGATATGCCTGACGGTGATAACTTCAAAATGATCGAGGATGCACTGGCGCTGAAAGACAGCACTACCGATTGGGAAAAGCTTCAGTTCCGGGACAAATCCTTCGAGGTCATGGAAAATCTCTACGGTCCCTGGCACTATGCCTATCTCGAAAAAGATATAGGCTCATCGGGCGATGATATGAATCTTTATAGCTTCATGTTCCAGTGTTATCGCGAGGACGGGTACTACGCTTATGATTTTTCCTATCTCCGCGATGCCCTGAAAAAAGACGGAAGCGACGTATCCCTTTACATCACAAAGGAGATGGAACCTGAGGTATTCGGATACAGGATCGCCGACGTGCATAAGGAGCTTTTCGCATATAATCCGGATGTGCTCAATACCCGTGTCGGGGCAGTGGAAAAAACAGAGAAACCTTTGATCATAGTCAATGGTCTTTCCGACATATATCAGGTCACGGAGATAAAGGAATCCGATAATCCGAATGTTCATATCTTCAATCTCCCCGCTTCTTTTCACGATGAAGTGACACTGGATCACTTAAGTGATGAGCAATTTAAGGAATATGATGAAGTCGTTCGTTCGGCGCTCGGCATCTAAGCTATAATACCCAATTGAGGTGAATTGAAATGAAGATCGTAATACTTGACGGATATACGGAAAACCCGGGAGACATCTCCTGGGCTCCTTTTGAAAAACTCGGCGAACTGGTGGTATATGACTACACCGCGCCTTCCGAGATCTTTGAAAGACTTTCCGGAGTTTCGGTCTGTCTTACCAATAAGACATGTTTCCCGAAAGAAGTCCTGGAGAAGCTTCCGGATCTGAAATATATCGGCTGTCTGTCCACGGGTTTTAATGTCGTGGATGTGGAATACTGTAGAAGCCACGGGATCACCGTAACGAATATCCCGGAATATGCAACCTTTGCCACCGCGCAGATGACCATTGCCCTTCTTTTGGAGATTGCAAATAAAGTCGGGCATCACAGTGATCTCGTGCATGAGGGTGTCTGGACAAATGGCCGCGATTTTTGTTTCTGGGACGGAGATCTGACCGAGCTTTATGGAAAGACCCTGGGTCTTTTCGGATTCGGCAAGATCGCTTCCCGCGTGAGCCGCATCGCTTCCGCACTGGGCATGAATGTTCTCGCCTGCCGCCGTTCGGAGATTACGGAGGAGATGAAAAAAGCAGATCCGCAAGTCACTTTCGTTAATGAAGAAACGCTCTGGAAAGAATCCGACGTGATCTCCTTTCACTGCCCGCTGACACCTGCGACCACGGATCTGGTAAATGCCGAAGTTATCGCAAAAATGAAAGAAGGCGTGATCCTTCTGAACACATCACGCGGACCGGTTCTCGATGAAGCAGCCGTTGCTTCCGCACTCAGATCCGGCAAAATCGCCGCCCTCGGCGCCGATGTCGTAAGTGTCGAACCGATCCGTGAGAATAATCCGCTTCTTTCGGCTCCGAACACCTACCTGACCCCGCACATCGCCTGGGCTCCGAAAGAGACACGGCTCCGTCTGATGGATGTCGCAGCGGACAATCTGTCTGCTTACTTAAAAGGATCTCCCGTCAACGTCGTGTCGTAAGTCCATCGGTTTGCCGGTCCGGAGTTATGTAGTTTGGCACAGCGGAGTTTATGTGGTATCCTAATAGCCGTTTGCGAGTGGGTAGTCCCCCTCGAAAAAGGAAAAAGAAGTCACACCGGCAAGTGCTTTTGCCGGAGAATATAAAGGAGAAGTAGGATGAACAAGATCCTTTACATGTTTCTCATATCGATGATCCCGGTCGTGGAGCTTCGTGGCAGCATCCCGTATGCCGCTATCCAGGGCATTCCGTGGTACGTGGCGCTGCCGCTGGCCATCGTCGGCAACCTTCTCCCCGTTCCGTTCATCCTGCTGTTCGTAAAAAAGGTCTTCGACTGGATGAGAAAATATCCGAAACTCAAAAAGATCGTCGATTTCTGCGAGAACAAGTTCGCCAGGAAAGTGGAAAAAGCCGGAAATGTAGCCTTCTGGACCCTGGTCGGATTTATCGCCATTCCTCTTCCGGGAACGGGTGCCTGGACCGGATCCGGCATCGCCGCCGTCTGTGAAGTCCCGTTCAAAAAAGCGATCCTGGCCGCCGTCATCGGCGTTTGCATCGCCGCCGTGGTCGTCACCCTGATCGCCTATGGTGCGCTCGCAGGATTAAGTTTCCTGATCTGAAAAACCAAAACAAAAAAGTCAAACAAAAAGGGGGCATCTGTGATATGTACCCAGGAAACTGGACACATAGATTAATGAATTTGTTTTAACAGATGGATGTCTTCCTGTAAACAGCAGGAGGCATCCATCTTGTTTTGGCTTGAATTCTTCTGTTGTTGTAATAGTCTATATATTTATCTA
>JAFRQR010000002.1 GCA_017428545.1 Clostridiales bacterium | reverse complement strand
TATATGCAGATCGCCAATTGCCGAGTTTGTTTTGAAGGATATGACCGAGAAATTGGGCATTTCTGACCGTTTCCATATTGAGTCCCGTGCGACGAGTACAGAGGAGATCTGGGGCGGTGTGGGAAATCCCGTGTATCCGCCGGCAAGGGATGAACTGAAGAGGAGAGGGATCGGGAAGACTCCTTATACTGACTTTACGAAGAAGCGTGCGCAACAGTTAAAACGATCGGAATATGATGAGTATGACTTCCTGATCGGTATGGATTCGATGAATATGAGAAATATCGAACGCTTGACGGGACATGAGAGAGGAGACGGGAAGATATGGAAACTTCTCGAGTTCTGTGGCTCCGGAAAAGATGTAAGTGACCCATGGTATACGGGACGCTTCTCAGAGGTCTTTGATGAATGCGAGAAGGGTTGTGAAGGACTACTAAAGTATCTTCGTGAACAAAAGATACTTTAGTGCAATAACAGGACAAAAAAACGATATCCGTTTCTTATCTGTTCGCATATAATTATCTGGCACATCAAGAAGGGGTGTGCCTTTTCGTATGTAAGAAAAAGTTCGGCCGCTTTTCGTTTTGAGGATGATAGTTGAGCAACAGGTATGGCAAATAAGAATGTCACGGACATGACGGTGGGGAATCCTACCCGACATATTTTAAAGTTTACGTTGCCGCTTCTGATCGGCAATCTCTTTCAACAGCTTTATAACATGGTGGACTCGATCGTTGTCGGCCGTTATGTTAGTGCGCATGCACTCGCTGCCGTCGGTGCCTGCGGGTCATTAAACTTCCTGTTTTTTTCCTTGAGCTCGGGTCTTTCCGTAGGTATCGGAATTATCGCGGCACAGTATTTCGGCGCAAATGATGAAAAGCAGCTGAAGAAGACGATAGCGAATTCCATATATGTGCTTTCTTCGGCGGCGATCGTCGTTACATTGATCGGGGTGCTTTTCGCGCGTCCGATCCTTCAGCTTCTTCAAACGCCGGATGTATATATCAGCGATTCGATCGATTATTTCCGCGTGACCTGTATCGGTATTATCGGTGTTGCGTTTTATAATGGCGTGGCAGCGCTTCTTCGCGCTGTCGGGGATTCCAAGACGCCTCTTTATTTTCTTATCCTCAGCAGCATCATTAACGTGGTTCTCGACTTGTTATTCGTTATTTGCTTCGGTATGGGCGTTGTCGGTGTAGGTCTTGCAACGATCATAGCGCAAGCTGTATCTGCAGTCGTATCCATGATATACGCGTATCACAAAGTCAGCTATTTCCGCCTGGGGAAAAAAGATCTTCATCCGGACATTTCCATGATCCGCGACTCGTTCCGGCTGGGTGCACCTGTTGCTTTCCAAAACTCCATGATCGCTGTTTCCTGTATTGCGCTTCAGGCTGTCGTTAACGGATTTGGCCCGGATGTGGCATCTGCCTATACGATCACGGGAAGGATCGAACAGCTTGTACAGCAGCCTTATGGTTCTCTTGGTATGGCGCTGACTTCATATGCGGGACAGAATATCGGTGCTAAAAAGCAGGAGAGAGTAGTCGAAGGCTTTCGAAAGGCAACGCTCATTGTTCTCATATTCTCTCTTATCATGCTTCCGCTGTTCTTTTTCTTCGGAAAGTACATATGCGCGATCTTTGTTAAAGAAGAGGCGGCAGATGTTATTGCGCTCGGTGCAAAAGCGCTTCGCATTACCAGTCCGTTCTATTTTGCGCTGGGGATGATCTATGTGCCGCGAGCGGTATTAAACGGCTGTGGTGACACTGGATTTGCCATGATCAACGGTCTTACTGAAGTGGTATGCCGTATCCTGTTTTCAAACATCCTTACGAGAATTGCTTTTCTCGATTACTGGGGCATCTGGATCACGACAGGACTTACCTGGGGCGTGACCGCGCTCGTTTGCGTAATCCGTTATCGTGGCGGCAAATGGCGGTATAAAGCGCTGGAGCATTAACCTATTTATCCTGTATGTGATAGTTCATTCATTTTCGAAAGGCAGATTTTTATGATATACTAAATATCTGCATATCTTGAGAAAATGGAGGAAATCAATATGAATGTTGATAAGATTGCGAAATACTCTTCGAACCAGAAGCCGCTACTTGTTAAGAACGACACGATCGAAGATGCGCTGTTTGAAAAATACGGCGTTAACCGCGGCCTGCGCGACATCAACGGAAAAGGCGTACTGACCGGACTTACCAGGATTTCGAAGATTGTTTCCTTTACTTCCGGCCCGGAGGGAAAACCCGTTCCCTGCCCCGGCGAATTATGGTACAGAGGATACAATATCAAGAAATTGATCGGTGAGCTCGGCGATCACGAATTCGGATTTGAAAAGACCGCGTATCTTCTGCTTTTCGGCGAGAAGCCTTCGGAAAGCCAGCTTCTGGAATTTCAGGATATTCTGGATGAGTGCAGATGCCTCCCGACAAACTTTACGCGTGACGTTATTATGAAAGCGCCAAGCGGAGACATCATGAATTCCATTACAAGGAGTGTTCTGACGCTTGCTTCCTATGATGATGAATCTACGGCTTCTGATCTGGATATCTCGACGAGACAATGTATCCAACTCATCGCGCAGTATCCGATGCTTGCGGTATACAGTTATCATGCTTTCAATCACTACGAAAACGATCAGAGCATGTATATCCATCGTCCGAGAACAGGAAAGTCAAATGCCGAGAATTTCCTTCTGATGCTTCGCCCGGATCAGAAGTATACGGCTCTTGAAGCAAAAGTGCTGGATGTTGCCCTGATGCTTCACATGGAGCACGGTGGTGGAAATAACTCGACATTTACGACTCGTGTCGTCACATCATCCGGTTCTGATACGTATTCGGCTATGGCTGCTGCCATGTCTTCTTTAAAAGGACCGAAACATGGCGGTGCGAACATTAAGGTCGTCCGTATGATGGATGATATCAAAGAGAATGTTTCGAACTGGGAAGACCGTGGCGAGATCAAGGACTATCTCATGAAGATCCTTCGAAAAGAAGCATTCGACAAGTCCGGACTGATCTATGGTATGGGCCATGCGGTATATTCCATGAGCGATCCTCGTGAAGAAGTCCTGAATTCCTTTGTTGAGGCTCTGGCAAAAGAGAAGGGCATGGAGAGAGATTATGTTCTTTACAAAAATGTCGAAGAACTTGCTCCTGAAGCTATCGCCGAGACGAGAAAGATCTTTAAGGGCGTAAGTCCGAACGTAGACTTTTACAGCGGTCTGGTATATAAGATGCTCGACATTCCGCCGGAACTCTATACCCCGCTCTTTGCAACTGCCCGTATCGTCGGTTGGAGTGCTCACCGTATCGAGGAACTGATCGGTATGAATAAGATCATCCGCCCGGCATATAAGAGTGTCATGAAAGAGATCGAGTAAAGGAAAACCTTGCAGTTTCAAACGAAAAAGAACCGGTTGAATTGAAATCAGCCGGTTCTTTTGCTATTATCGTGCTATGGGAGAAATAAAGTTGGAACGCTCTTTTTGAGCGTTTTTGGAGGTTTTGTATGAAGTTAGGGCGTTGGGGACGTGTCTTTAGCTCGATTTTGGTTCTCTCATTTTTGCTTGCGTGCTTTGTTTTTCCGCTGTTTGAGACCCGTGTAGAAGCATCTGCGCAAAATGCGCTTTTGGCTCCGGTTTCCGGAACATCCGTGTCGGTTGAAAACTACAGTTTTTTCGGAGGGACAGTTTCATTTGATCTTCGTCTGAGCGGCTGCTCCGGTTTTCAGTCTGCGACTTTGACTGTTACTTTTTCCAGGGATTGCGCGATACCTTACGGAGGAAGAAACGGAGGATATGTTATGCCTTCGACCAGTTCGTATTCATCAGCCTACTTTACCAGCAAGAAAAAGATGACGGTCAGTACTCTGGACAGGGGCGCCTTGCGTGGGGAGTCCGTAATTTCGGTAAGCGCAACGGTAAATCAGGAAGCGACTGTTTCTTCGGTAGAAGTTTCTTCCGCGGTTCCGAAGACGGAAACGAAGACCAATGAAGAATATATGATCATGGGCGATCCGCAATATAATTCTGTGTCATTCGGATATTTCAATATGCGCGGTACCGTGGAGATGAAGGTCACCAAAGTATATGAAAAGAGCGGGAAAGATCTGGTTTTCGATGTCAATGACGGCGGTAACACTGTCAGTATCAATCTGAGGACAAAAGATCTTTCGCCTCTTACGGATATGGTGATATGTGTGGAGATCACATCTGACGGAGATGTGAATCTAGGCTTAAATTATCCGAGTTATTCGTACATTGCACCGACACCTACGCCGACCCCATCTCCGACACCAACACCAACTCCTACACCGGTTCCGACTGCAACACCGACACCTGCACCGCTTCCGACAAGCACGCCGACGCCTGTTCCGGTTATTGAAATAACGGAAACAACAGCGGCTCCTACGGCTACACCAAAACCGACCAGTACGCCGACCCCTGTCCCGGAGACGTCGGAAACAAGTGAAGAGACGTCCTCGGAGGAATCCTCTGAAACTGAGCCGATGGTGATTGCGCCAGTTGTTTCTGAAACGGAACCTTCGGAGACCGAGTCGAGTGAAGAAACGACTACGGCTGAAGAGACGAAAAAAGCGGTTGTACGTGCGTCAACATCTTCGGATGATTCGACCGATTATTCCACATATATCCTCTTGGGGATCCTGTTTATTTTTGTGATCCTTGCTTATCTGAGATATAACCATCTGGCGAAAAAGGAGATGTCTTTCCCGGATATATGTAAGAACTTCATTCCTGTCGGCGCTGTTATTGAGAAAGTAAAGTCCATGAAGAAATCTAAGGAACCCGATCCGGAGGAACCGAAACCGGAGGTCATGAACGGTTATCTGCAAAAGCCGACAGTTGGTATGGCTGCAGCCCGCGCGATCCGTCCGGTAAGATCGAATGTATCGGGGACAGAAGATCAGAAGAAACCTGAGACTACAGAAAAGAAAGCTGCTCCGGCAGATTCTCCGGCTCCGCAAAGACCGGGAAGAAGAGCAGCAGCTCCGAATTCTGATCCTACACTTGCTGAAATGGAAAGAAGACAAAAGATCATGGAGCAGGAACTGAACCAGCTGTTCTCGAATAAGAATAAGATGAAAACCGACATCGCGCCTGATGGCGGTGAAGGAAGTGCGAACAATGGCTAATGAGCGAAGAAACAGATTTGTCAGTTTGCTCATAAGTGTTTCTTTATGCTTCACGGCGCTTTTGTTTCTGCCTTCACTTGCCACAAAGGTATCTGCTTCGGCCTGTTATGTTGAAAAATGCGGAAACACGGATGCTGATCACGGCTATTTTATATTTGTAACCAAAGGATATAATGTTGGCGATTCCCTGATGGTCTCCTTTGAACTGTCGAAGGATGACATGCCGAAATCTTGTTTTTCCTTTCCTGCAGGAGTAACGTTTTCCAGTTCCGGCTCATACCTTACCGTAAAAGTAACGGGGACTTCGGGAAATCCGAACGGGAAATATACCATAAACGTTAACGAAACAAACATTACGAACTTTTGGGCGACGCTGCAAGGTGTATCCATTTTAAGCGGCGATAACCCGACACCGACTCCGATACCTACAAATACGCCGACTCCGACCCCGACACCGTCGCCAACGCCTACGCCGGTACCTACGAGTACGCCTACACCGCTTCCGACTGCTACGCCGACTCCTGTGCCTGTAGTAGCAGATGCGACGGAAACGACTGCGGCTCCGACGGCAACTCCTGCTCCGACATCCACACCGAAGCCGACGAAAACACCGACACCGGTGCCTGAGTCTTCGGAGACATCGGAAACGTCAGAAGAAACAACTCTTCCGGAGGAGACTTCTGAAACCGAACCGTTGGTGATCGCTCCTGTTGTTTCTGAAACGGAACCTTCGGAAACAGATCCGGGCGAGGGAACGACTACGGCTGAAGAGACGAAAAAAGCGGTTGTACGTGCGTCAACATCTTCGGATGATTCGACAGATTACTCCACATATATCCTTTTGGGGATACTGTTTATCCTTGTGCTCCTTATATTCCTGAGATATAACCATCTGGCCAAGAAGGAGATGTCTTTCCCGGATATCTGTAAGAATTTTATTCCGGTTGGTGCAGTTGTTGAGAAGATTAGGTCTATGAAGAAATCTAAGGAACCCGATCCGGAGGAGCCGAAACCGGAGGTCATGAACGGTTATCTGCAAAAGCCGACAGTCGGTATGGCTGCCGCACGTGCGATCCGTCCGGTACGATCAAATGTGGCGGGTGCAAATACTAAGCCGGCACCGGAGAACCAAGAAAAAACCGAAATGAGGAAGGATCCTTCAGAAGCTCCTGCTCCGCAAAGACCGGGAAGAAGAGCCCCGGCGGCAAATGTCGATCCTGAACTGCTTGAAATGGAAAGAAGACAGAGGATCATGGAAGAAGAGCTGAATAGGCTTTTCTCTAATAAGAATAAAGCGGGAAATACATTGCCGGAGGAAGATGCTCCACCGGAAAAATCCCCTGATATAGCAGATCCCGAATAAACAAAATCAGAAAAACAAAAGGAGTTGTCATTGTGACAACTCCTTTGCTTTTGTGGTGACCCCAAGGAGAATCGAACTCCTGATTGAGCCTTGAGAGGGCTCCGTCTTAACCGCTTGACCATGGGGCCAGGTCACCACTCACTTTTTAAGTGCATGGAAGATAATACCATAAGATTTTTAGCGGTGCAAGTGCCTTGATAGGATTTATCATAAAAGTCTTCTGGACTTATCCGTAAAATGCTATATACTTTATTAAAATTATCGTTTATACTGAAAAGGAACATATATTCGAACAAGGACAAAACACATATGAATGACTATATCCGCATCCGTGGCGCAAGAGAGCATAACCTTCAGAATATCAATCTGGATATTCCCAGAGACAAGTTTGTAGTAGTAACGGGACTTTCCGGTTCGGGAAAATCTTCACTGGCTTTTGATACGATCTATGCTGAGGGACAAAGAAGATATG
Source organism: Clostridiales bacterium (assembly GCA_017428545.1). Lineage (GTDB taxonomy): Bacteria > Bacillota > Clostridia > Saccharofermentanales > Saccharofermentanaceae > Scatonaster. The sequence continues at coordinate 360,969 of JAFRQR010000002.1, read as the reverse complement.
TAGAGTCTCTGTCTTCTTATGCAAGGCAGTTCCTGGGCCAACTCGAAAAACCTGATTTCGACAGCATCGACGGTCTTTCTCCGTCCATCGCGATCGACCAGAAGACGACAAGCCGTAACCCGAGATCCACAGTCGGTACGGTTACGGAGGTATATGACTATTTCCGTCTCCTTTATGCACGTATCGGCGTGCCGCACTGCTATAAGTGCGGAAAAGAGATCATGTCCCAGTCGATCGACCAGATCATCGAACAGCTGATGAGTTATCGTGAAGGCACAAGACTCATCCTGATGGCTCCGGTCGTCCGCGGACGTAAAGGTGAATTTGCTAAGCAGATCGAAGAATACAGAAAGAGCGGTTATGCAAGGATCCGTCTGGACGGGGAGATGCACGAACTTGACGAAGAAGAGATCAAGCTGGAAAAGAATAAGAAACATGATATCGAGGTCGTCATCGACCGTCTTGTCGTCAGAGAAGATGCCAGAACGAGACTTACCGACTCCTGTGAGACAGCGCTCAAACTTGCGGACGGCCTGCTTCTTGTTGAGATCCAGGTGCCGGCGGAAGGGGAAGACGGGGAACGCACATATGAGATCAATGAAGTGCTTTTCTCGCAGAAATTGTCCTGCCCGGACTGCGGTATAAGTGTAGAAGAACTGTCTCCGAGAATGTTCTCGTTCAATAATCCGTTCGGTGCATGTCCGGAGTGTTCCGGTCTCGGTTATCATACGAATGTCGATCCGGAGCTTTGTGTTCAAAAGCCGGAAGCTTCGATCAACGATGGCGCGATCACGACGGCAGGCTGGAAGTTTGATGACCCGAAGAGCTGGGGACGTGCATTTATCGAGGCGCTTTCCGCAAGGTACGGGTTCTCTCTGGATACCCCGTGGAACAAACTTCCGAAGAAGATCCAGGACATTATCCTTTACGGAAACGGCGGAGAGAAGATGATCATCGACACGACGAACAGTATCTATCGCCGTGACGGACTTTATATGAATTCCTGGGAGGGCGTTATTCCGAGCGTCGAAAGAAGAAGCCGGGAAGCTTCTTCCGAGGAACTGAAGCAGCATTACGAACAGTATATGACAACGACGGAGTGCAGCAGCTGCCACGGTGCGAGACTGAAGCCTTCTTCGCTTGCCGTGACCGTGGGCGGCAAGAATATCTTTGAAGTGACGAGCATGCCGATCAGAAAGTGTATAAAGCACTTTCAGAATCTGAATCTTAAGACCAGAGAGAAGAAGATCGCTGAGCCGATCCTTAAGGAGATCCTCGCAAGACTCGGCTTTATGGTCGACGTCGGACTGGATTATCTGACTCTTGCCCGTGCAGCGGCAACGCTTTCCGGCGGTGAGGCCCAGCGTATCCGCCTGGCGACGCAGATCGGTTCGAGCCTAACGGGCGTCCTTTATATTCTGGATGAACCTTCGATCGGACTTCATCAGAGAGATAATAACCGTCTTCTGGCAACGCTTGAGAAACTCAAGCGTCTCGGAAACACCGTTCTTGTCGTTGAGCATGATGAGGATACGATGCGTGCGGCCGATATTATCGTCGATATGGGTCCGGGTGCCGGTGAGCATGGCGGTTTTGTCGTCGGTGTCGGAACAGCCGAAGAGATCATGAAGATCCCGCAGTCGATCACGGGCCAATACCTGTCGGGCGAAAAGTTTATTCCGATCCCGGTAAAAAGAAGAAAGCCTGACGGCAGATATCTTAGTATCATTGGGGCAAGAGAGAATAACTTGAAGAAGATCAATGTCGATATCCCGATCGGCCTGTTTACTTGTATCACGGGTGTTTCCGGATCCGGTAAGAGTTCTTTGGTCAATGGTATCATTCTGAGGAAACTTGCAACTGACCTAAACGGAGCAAGACGATCTAAGGGACTTTGCGATAAGATCAATGGTGTCGGACATCTTGATAAGGTCATCGCGATCGACCAGTCTCCGATCGGAAGAAGCCCGAGATCAAATCCGGCCACCTATACCGGATGCTTCGAACTGATACGAGAGCTTTTCGCGAATACTCCGGATGCCAAAGCAAGAGGATATAAGAATGGAAGGTTCAGTTTTAACGTCAAGGGCGGACGCTGTGAAGCCTGCTCGGGCGATGGCGTGAACAAGATCGAGATGCACTTCCTTCCTGATGTATATGTTAAATGCGATGTATGTAAAGGAAAGAGATATAACAGGGAGACACTGCAGGTCAAGTACAAGGGTAAGAGTATTGCGGATGTGCTTGCAATGACGGTCGATGAAGCACTCGATTTCTTTAAGAACGTTCCGCGTATTGCGTCCAAACTGCAGACGCTTTCCGAGGTCGGCCTCGGCTATATCCGTCTCGGACAGCCGGCAACACAGCTTTCCGGCGGTGAGGCACAGCGTGTCAAACTGGCAACAGAGCTCAGTAAGCGCAGTACGGGCCGTACTTTCTACATTCTGGACGAGCCGACGACGGGTCTTCACATCGCTGACGTTCATAAGTTGGTTGACATTTTGAACCGCCTGGCCGAAAATGGTAATACTGTTTTGGTCATCGAGCATAACCTCGATGTGATCAAAACGGCGGATTATATTATCGATCTTGGCCCTGAGGGAGGAGATAAGGGCGGCACGATCGTTGCTTGCGGTTCTCCCGAAGAGGTCTGTAAAGTGCCCGGCTCTTATACCGGACAGTTCTTAAAGCCGGTTCTTGATAGTACGAAGGCAAGAATGAAGAAATCCGGACCGATCGATGATTCCGAACAGAAAAGAAAGGTGGAGCGGGAAGCGCTGGAGATTGCTACCGGTCCGAAACCCAGGAGAAAGAGAAAACCCCTGGAAGAGAAGGAAGAATAAATGAGTCTTTGTGATATCTGTAAAAAGAATGTAGCAGTCGTTTTCACTACCCGTTTTGAGAATAACGAACGCATCAACGAGGGCCTTTGCATCAAGTGTGCATATGACACGGGCCTTGGAGACATCAGAGATATGTTTTCGGCGGCAGGGATCAATGATAACAACATTGATGAAGTGACCGAGCGCCTTAACCGTCTGATGAGCGGTGCGGAGACTGCAAATCCGCAGGATCTTTTCAAAATGCTCGTCAATGACAGTTTTTCTCTGGATGATATGCCGGAAGATGACCCGGATATGGATGTGGAAGACGCGGATATTGAGCTTCCCTTCGAAGAAGTGGAAAGCGAGGAGAAAGGCAAGCGCGGAATCTTCCCGTTCAACATTTTCGGGAAACAGGAAGAGGGAGATGAAGACGAGAATGAATCCAATCTCGGATTCCTCCATCTCGGAAAAGACCAGGAAAAGCGTAAGAGCCAGAAGAAAGAGGGAAAGACCAAGAATAAGTTCCTCGAGCAGTACGGCACGAATCTGACACGTCTTGCCAAAGAAGGAAAGATCGACCGTCTGATCGGCCGTGAAAAGGAACTCGAGAGAGTCGTACAGATCCTCAACCGCCGTTCCAAGAATAACCCGGCGCTGATCGGAGAACCTGGTGTCGGTAAAACAGCTGTGGCAGAGGGCCTGGCAGTCAAGATCGCCAATGGTGAAGTACCGCCGAAACTTTTGAATATGTCCGTATATCTTCTGGATATGACGGCAATGGTCGCCGGAACTCAGTTCCGTGGTCAGTTTGAGAGCCGTATGAAGAATGTTGTCGATGAGGCAACCAAAAACCAGAATGTTATTTTGGTCATCGATGAGATGCATAACATCATGGGAGCCGGAGATGCAGAGGGTGCCATGAATGCGGCGAATATCCTTAAGCCGGCTCTGGCCAAAGGTGAGATCCGCGTGATCGGTTCGACCACTCTTGATGAGTACCGCCGCCATATTGAAAAGGATTCCGCGCTCGAGCGCCGTTTCCAGAAGGTCATTATTGAAGAACCTTCTATTGAGGACACGATCGAGATCTTAAAGGGCGTGAAGGATTACTACGAAGAGCACCATTTCGTGAAATATCCGGATGACGTGATCGAATATGCGGTCCGCATGTCTTCACGCTATATTACGGACCGTTTCCTGCCGGATAAGGCGATCGACGTTCTGGATGAGGCAGGATCTCATGCCAACCTTGAAGAAGAACGTCTGGTAAAACTGGCCAAACTCAAAGAAGATTATGCGGCATTGGACAAAGAAGTAAAAGCTTTGGAAGCCCGTATTGAGATGTCAGCGACCCCAGAGGAGATCGAGAAAGAGAGTCTCTATGAAAAACAGGCCGAGAAGAAGTCGCAGGTCATGCGTCTGGAAAAGCAGATCGAGTCTTTGGAAGATGAACTGAAACCGGATATTATCGATTTTGAAGATATCGGCCGTGTCATCGAGATGTGGACCGGGATTCCGGTAAAGAGGATCTCTGAGTCGGAGTCCGAAAGACTTCTAAAACTTGAGGACCGTCTTCATGAACGTGTCATTGGTCAGGAGAAGGCTGTCAGTGCACTCGCAAGAGCCATCAGAAGAAACCGTTCAGGATTTGGTAAGAAGCATAAGCCTTCTTCGTTTATCTTCGTCGGTCCGACCGGTGTAGGTAAGACTGAGCTGGTAAAAGCACTTGCTGAGGCAATGTTTGCCAAAGAAGATGCACTGATCCGCGTCGATATGTCTGAGTATATGGAGAAGTGGGAAGTCACCAAGTTTTTCGGAGCTGCTCCGGGTTATGTCGGCTATGATGATGGCGGGCAGCTTACTGAAAAGGTGAGAAGAAGACCTTATTCCGTCATTCTTTTCGATGAGATCGAAAAAGCGCATCCGGATGTTTTTAATGTAATGCTTCAGATCTTAGATGACGGCCGTCTGACAGACAGCCACGGCCGTGTGGTCAACTTTGAAAACTCGATCATTATCATGACCTCGAATGCCGGTACATCTTTAAAGGCAAACGGATTCGGCTTTAACGGCGATGACCATATCGCTCTGGAGAACCGTGTCAATACTGCCCTTAAAGAACAGTTCCGTCCGGAGTTCTTAAACCGTGTCGATGAGATCGTGGTATTCCAGGAACTTACAAGAGAAGAGATCCGTAAGATCGTGGATCTTATGCTTAAGGAAGTAACTGCTCAGATGAAAGAAAAGGGAGTAGGTCTTTCTGTTTCCGAAGCTGCGAAAGATCAGCTGGCCAAGGAAGGATACGATCCGAAATTCGGCGCAAGGCCGCTTCGTAAGACGATCCAAAGACGGATCGAAGATCCGCTCGCGGATATGTACCTTACCGGTAAATTCACTAACGCCGAAAAGATCTCGGTGGGCTTCCGGAAAGAACAGTTCACTTTCGATGTGAAAGAGAAGAAAGAAGAAAAGTAAAAAGAAAGCGGCCGGATGGCCGCTTTTTCGTTTTGGTGATCTGTATCGGATCTCAGCTTCTGTAGCTTGCGTTGATCTTAACGTAATCATAGGTGAAGTCACATGTCCACATACGATCGTTGTATTCGCCGTCATTTAATTCGACACGGATGAGGATATCGTGTTTAGAGAGCTTTTCCTTAGCGACCTCTTCATCAAAAGGAAGGGCAACGCCTTTCTCGTAGACCGGAAGTCCGGATAAGAACATGCTGATCTTATCAGGATCGATGTCGGCACCGGAATAACCGAGCGCCGTGATGAAACGGCCGCAGTTGGCGTCCTGACCGAAGATGGCCGTTTTACAGAGCGGGGAACGGCAGATCGCAAGCACGCAGAGATATGCATCCTGAGCGGTTTTCGCCCCGACGACTTCCACCTCGACGAGTTTGGAAGCGCCTTCGCCGTCCGAAGCGATCATCTTGGCAAGATCAAAGCAAAGCGCATGGAAAGCTTCTTTAAATGTTTCGTACTCTTCGGAACCCATGGTGATCTCAGGAGTTTCGGAAGCACCGTTGGCCATGATGACGACCATGTCGCATACGGAAGTGTCGCCGTCAACGGAAACGCGGTTATATGTATCTTTAACGTTGTCGCTGATCATGGACTGAAGAACATCCTGCTTGATGTTCGCATCTGTTGTAAAGACACTGATCATCGTTGCCAGATTCGGGTGGATCATGCCGGAACCCTTGGCGATCGCGGCGATCGTGATCTCTTTTCCGAAGATGCTGACGGTAGCGGCAACTTCTTTGGGCTGTGTATCAGTTGTCATGATCGCTCTTTCTGCACGATGACCGGTCTCTTCGGAAGAAGAAGCGTTGTTAACAAGGCCGGGGATCGCAGCGATGATCTTATCGAGCGGGAGACGGGAACCGATAACGCCGGTCGAAGCGGTGAGGATATCGTCCGCATCAACGTTCAGTTCTTTTGCCACGGCGGAAGCCATCGAACTTGCATCTTCCTCGCCGATTTCACCGACGCAGGCATTTGCGTTACCGCTGTTAATGATGATGCCGCGTACGGTCTCTTTTTTATTGATAATGGAAATTGAACGCGTAAGAGAGTGGCCTTTTACAAGATTTCTGGTATAAACTCCGGCGACGGAAGCAGGGCGGTCAGAAGCGATAAAGCCGAGATCGGGATTGCCGTTCGGTTTTAATCCTGCATGTACGCCGTTGGCCACAAAGCCTTTCGGAAGAGTGATATATGCGTTTTCGATATCCATAGGAAATACCTCGGTTTCTAATGTGTAGGAGCATTATACACCAAGCAGAAGTGCTTTTCTATATACGAAAGGGCAAGAGGAGCAAGGTTTCGTGGGATCGAGATTATATAATCCGTACAAAATAAATGCTTGACATAAAGGGGCGGAAAACATTATAATTTCGTAGTGCCTTTTGGGAGAATCTTGGTGGGATTAGCTCAGTTGGTTAGAGCGCTAGTTTGTGGCACTAGAGGCCATGGGTTCGACTCCCATATCCCACCCCACATTCCCTTTAGGGGTTTCGATGGGGTATAGCCAAGCGGTAAGGCACGGGACTTTGACTCCCGCATTCGTAGGTCCGAATCCTGCTACCCCAGCCATATGGTTCACTAGCTCAGTCGGTAGAGCACTTGACTTTTAATCAAGGGGTCTGGAGTTCGAGCCTCCAGTGAGCCACCACAGGATCAACGAGGGCTGTCTCGACCGAGAGACAGCCTATTTTTATGCCTTTTGCGCCCTTCCTTTGACTTTTCGGGCGAAAAATGTGATATTACTGTAACTATTAGTAAATATAGTTTTGATAATATAGACTCGATTACATATGTGAGGTAAAGGTAAAACGTAAATGCTACGTAAAATGAAACACATAAGCAGAAGAGCCATTGTACGGGTTTGTGCAGCGGCGCTTTCGTGCGTCCTGCTAATGGGTCTTTTACCGGTGGCGGGAAGATCCTTGGCAGATACGGTCCAGTACGGTACGGTCATTGTCGGAAGTGCGAATGTCCGCGATAACCCGGGTACCGTAAATACGAATGTTATTGATGTTCTCGGAAACGGAGCTCGTGTTATTGTTGGTGATGTCGTGACCGTTCCGAATGATCCTTCCGGAAGTACGGTATGGTGTCAGGTCACTTACTCGAATAGTGACGGAACTCTTTTTAAAGGATATATAGTTGATGCTTTCCTGGCAAAAGATGCGGATAACTCGGCAGATGCCGCTTTTGAAAGTGAGATCGCGTCTTTCCCGGAAAGCTATAAGATCTATCTTCGTGCTCTTCATAAGAATCACCCGAACTGGCACTTTGTCCCGGTAAACGTGGCCAGAAGTTTCGATGATACCGCCGCTCTTGAATCGCGTCTTGGCGTCAGTCTGATCGAGAACTCTGTCAATGATGCTTGGAAATCCACGGATTCCGGTGCATATGATTGGAAGACGGGCACATACACCCCCTATGACGGCAAAACATGGGTCAATGCTTCGAAAGCAGTTGTTATGCACTATCTTGATCCGAGAAACCAGCTGAGTGAAGAGAATGTATTCCAGTTTCTTGAACTGTCTTATAACCCTTCGTATCATACGATCGATACGGTACAGGCGATGCTGAATGGTACGTTCATGCAGTCGCAGAACATTTTGAATCTTAATGATGTACCGACATCTTTTGCACAGACTTTCTGTAATGCTGCCGCATTGTCCGGCGCAAATCCGGTTTTTCTTGCAGCAAAGGTCGTTCAGGAAGTATCTCCTACGGGAAGTAATTCCGTAAGCGGCAATTACTATTCTTCTTACTATAAAAAACAATATACAGGACTATATAACTACTTTAACATCGGTGCTTACTCAAGTCCCGATCCGGTAGCCAACGGTCTTGCTTTTGCGCGTGACGGATATAAAGATGCCAACGGAAACTCTATTCCGGCCAAAAACGACCCACTGTATCTGCCGTGGACATCCCCATACAGATCCATTATCGGCGGAAGTATCTTTGTTGCGAATTCTTATATCAACATAGGACAGAATACGATCTATCAGATGAAGTTCAATATTGCTCCGAAAGATTCGACACAGTTCGGCAATCATCAGTATATGACGAATGTCAGAGGTGCCGCATCGGAAGGGCAGAAGATGTATAAGGCATATAGTAAAGCAGGACTTATCAACACGGAACTTCATTTTCTGGTACCTGTTTATAGCGGTCTTCCGGCAAATCCGTGCGGACTTCCGAGAGAAAGCGGCAGCCCGAATGCATATTTGAAATACCTTTCTGTTGACGGATATGTGCTGACTCCTCAGTCGAATCCTATGGAATGCGCGGATTACTCGCTGGTTGTTCCTGCTTCCTGTTCGTCGATCCATATCGAAGCTCTGCCTGCTTCGGATAAAGCAACTGTCGCCGGTGCCGGAGATGTCGCTCTCGGTGAGGGTGTAACGACGATATCGATCGTATGTACGGCGCAAAGCGGTGTTACGAAGACCTATACGTTGACCGTAGCAAAGAATACTGCTGCTTATGACAACTACTTCACAACGACACTTCCGAATAATGAAGTATTCTTCGGCGGTATTTCTCCGGAGTCTTCCGTTGGCGGTGTAAAAGGACTCTTCACGGTCAAGGACGGCTATTCGCTCACGTATACGAACATGAACGGCCAGCCGAAGGATGATTCGGCCCTGATCAGTACGGGCGACCTCGTAGAGATCCTCGACAGCACAGGTGCGGTCGTTTATGTCGGTGCGGTATTTATCCGAGGTGATGCGAACTGTGACGGTAAGATCAGTTCTGCCGACCTGACGATCATCTCCAGATATATCCTCGGTGTCGGTACACTTACAGATGCCGGAAAGTGCGGCGCGGATGCCAATAAAGACGGCAAAGTATCTGCGGCTGACCTGACCTTGATCTCGAGATATCTTCTCAAACTGAGTACGATTACTCAGTAAACGATATTGAATGCTAAGAAAGCAGAGGAAGAAGAAATGAAAGCAAACACATTGAATTTCTTGAAGAAAACATGCGCTTTCGTAGTATCCGCTACATTTGTAGTCGGTATGCTGAAGGCAGGAAAAGTTTTTGCGGATCCTGCATGCAGCCTTTCGAAAAGCGGCAGTGCCGAAGTCGGAAAGACCATCAGCATTAATGTCGGTGTAAGCGGCGACGGCCCTTACGGCGGATTTAACGGATCGGTCAGCTACGATAGCGCCTACTTCGAGATGGTCGGGATCAGCGCCGGCGGATACGGTGCCGCGAACTTCAGTAAATCCGGAAGTTCTTTTCTCGACTATAACTGTAATATTCCTTCCGGTGCCACGATCGCTGTCATCCAGCTGAAGTGCCTGCAGGAAGGTACATCGTCTGTATCGGTCAGCCTGAACGTATCAAGCCTTGACGGTACTGCGGATTTTAGCACGGGTTCATCTGCAAGCATCACGATCTCCGCACCGGTAGTTCTTTCCGGAAATGCAAATCTCAGTGCCCTTTCGGTCGCTCCCGGAACACTGAGCCCGTCTTTTTCCAAGGGAACAACAAACTATCACGTAACCGTTCCCGAAAGTCAGACATCCATCGCGGTAACCGCTACTGCAGAGGATCCTAAAGCAAAAGTATCCCTCAATGGTGTTCAGAAGTCTCTGGAGCCCGGTGATAACACGGTCAAAGTTTCCGTAACTGCCGAAAACGGTGATGTGAAGACCTATAAGATCTTAGTTACCCGCGGTGCGCCGACACCTACACCGGAACCGTATCCTGTAATCGTTACCGGCGAGAACAGCTATACGATCTTAGAGCCGGAAACGCTCGAAACGATCCCGACCGGATTTGCATGGTCTACTACCACTTATAATTCAAAGATCGTTCCTTGTCTTGCAGGTCCTACAGGCACTTTGATGATGTGGCTTTTGTCCGACAGCGGAAGCGGCCTTTATATCTATGATCTTGATACACAGACTGTCGCTCCCTGCTATGCCTATACCAATGAAGCAGTATCCATGATGATCCTTCCGATCCCTTCGGATTTCGTGATCCCGACCGGATATGAGAAGTCGACTTATATGTATCAGGAACATGAGGTTGACGTGCTGAAGAATACTGAGCATCCGGAGCTTCCGTCTCTTATCTATCTGATGGATGAGACATGTGCCGAGAGTATGTTTTATCTTGATGAAGCGTCGGGTATGATCCTTCCGTTCCGCGGGGATATTTCCGAACTGATCGCAACTCCGACTCCGATCCCGACAGATACGCCGACTCCTTCTCCGACACCGACACCGACCACGGCTCCTGTTGCCACGGAGGCTTCCGATGAAGGATCTTCCGGCGGAAACAGATATAAGCTCGCAACTTACGTTCTGGCCGGCATCTGCTGCCTGCTTCTTGTCGCATTTGTCATTCTTTTGGTCATGCGCATGAAAGACAGAAATGATATGAATGATGCATATATTCAGGAAGAAGCAGAAGAAGAGCCTGAGGAAGCGGATAACGAGCCCGAGACCGAGGAAGTTTCTTCTGAAAATGAAGGTGACCACTATTACCAGTTCGGCGATGAAGAGCCTGAGATGCGCCGTCCGGGTGCTAAGCGCGCAGGAGAAGATCTCGATAAACCTGCAGAAGTAAAGAAGGAAGAACCGCTTCCTGATTTTCCGGAATTCCCGGAAAAGAAGCCGGAACCGGTGATCGAACAGTCCGTACCTTCTCCGATGATCACGGTTATCGATACGGAAAGCACTTCATCTGAAGAGAATTCGGATAACGAGAATAAGTCTGATGATGAAGGCGAGAATAAGAACGAGGATAACGATGGCGAAGTTTGAGATCATCACGCCCGTTAAAGGATCCGTCTTATCGCTTGAAACCAAGCGTCTGACCCTTTCAGTTTTTAAACCGTCTGCATGTGGCGCGGTTACGGACTATCTTGTCCGTAACCGTGCTTTTCATAAAAAGTATTCCCAAAAGCATAAAGAGAGATACTTTACGGTTGCTGAGCAGAAATTGTTTCTCAAATCGGATCTTCATATGTATAACCGGAATGAGATGGTTCCATTTTGGATCACGAAGACCGGAGAACCGGAAAGAATCATCGGAAGGATCTCGTTTTACAGTATTATCGGCGGCAGTATGAACACGTGCTATGTCGGATACCACATCGATGAGAACTGCCGGGGTCAGGGGTATATGCGCGAGGCGCTTGAAGCCGGATGTGCTTTTATGTTCCGGTACTATAAGCTTCACAGGATCGAGGCCGATATCATTCCGACCAATGAAAAATCCAGGAACTGCGTGATAAACTGCGGTTTTGAGAAAATGGGATATAACATCAGATTCATGGAGATCGACGGGAAATATCAGGACCATGAGATGTATGTCCTTCTGAATCCCGAAGTTGAAAATGTAATCTCTTTGTAAAATTCATTTGCAATAATTCGGAAAGAATGGTGTACTATTAAATTAGAGTGAAAATATATCGTGAAGGAGCGTGTCCTATGAAACGATCTTATATAATTGCAAAAGCACTGGGTTTGTCCATGGCATGTTCCATGGTGCTTGCTGTTACCGCCTGCGGCGGAAAGGGAACTGAAGTAACTTCCCTTACGACAGAGTCAACGACGGAAACGACTCCGATGGTCACGGTTGCTCCGACAACTGTGGAGACCACGTTGCTTGAATATGGTATGTCGATCCAGGATAATGATCAGGCGGTTACATGGAAAGAAGACGCCATCGACGCCAAGGTCATGTATGCGAACGTTAAGACCTATCTGAACGTCAGAAAAGGTCCGGGACCGGATTATGCAGGTGTTGCGAAGTTTTCCAAGGGAATGGAGATCGTTGTTGTCGCAAAGACCGAAAACGGCTGGTATAAGACCGAGGACGGATTCTATGTTTCCGGCGAATATCTCTCTGAGACCGTTCCTTCTTAACAGTTAAACGGCATTTCAAAATTTCTTCTAGACAAGCCGACTTCCGTGTAGTATTATATCTAGGCAAGTTTGCAAGATGACTATGCGAAAGTTACTTGCGGGTGTAGTTCAATGGTAGAACTCCAGCCTTCCAAGCTGATCACGTGGGTTCGATTCCCATCACCCGCTCCATGAATGACGATCCATAGCGGTCGTCATTCTTACTAGCGTGGGTCCATAGCTCAGCTGGATAGAGCAACAGCCTTCTAAGCTGTGGGCCGGAGGTTCGAATCCCCCTGGGCTCACCAAGTATGAACAAGGAGCAATCGAAAGATAGCTCCTTTTTTCATGCTCTCACTAAATTTTGTAGTATTTGTCGCTTCCGACCACATGATGTTGTGGTATAATCTTATGGACTATAAGTATGTGAGGTTATATATATGCCAAGCAAGTCTTCGTATGGAAACGATACTATTACTGCGTTAAAAGGCGCGGACCGCGTACGTAAACGCCCGGGTGTCATCTTCGGATCTGATGGTCTGGAGGGCTGTGAGCACTCGTTTTTCGAGATCCTTTCTAACTCGATCGATGAAGCCAGAGAAGGATACGGCAATAAGATCGAGGTCGTCCGTTATAAAGACGGTTCGATTTCTGTTGAGGACTTCGGCCGTGGTATTCCGCTTGACTACAATACAAAAGAGCAGCGTTTTAACTGGGAACTCGTATACTGCGAGCTTTATGCCGGCGGTAAGTACAATAACGATACCGGTGAGAGCTATGAGTTCAGTTTGGGCCTTAATGGTCTCGGAGCCTGTGCTACCCAGTATTCCTCCGAATACTTTGACGTTACCGTTTTCCGTGACGGATACAAATATAACCTGCATTTCGAAAAAGGCGAGAATATCGGCGGTCTTCTGAAGGAGCCGACTCGTTTTAAGCGTACCGGTACGATCCAGAAGTGGAAGCCGGACAGAGAAGTATTTACGGATATCAACATTCCGCTTGAGGCTTTTCTTCAGATCCTGAAGCGTCAGGCTGTTGTTAACAGCGGCGTTACCTTCCTTTTGAAGGATGAGGAGAGCGGTGAAGAGTATACTTTCTGCTATCCGTCCGGTATCGAAGGATATGTCGCCGAGTTCAGCGGTGAGAAGGGTCTTTCTTCTCCGGCATCGTTTGACGGCATGGGAAGAGGCAAAGACAGAGCGGATAAGCCGGTATATAAGGTCAAGTGCCAGGTGGCATTCTGCTTCAATAATGAGGTCAATGTCCTCGAGTATTACCATAACAGTAGTTTCCTCGAGCATGGCGGTGCACCGGATAAGGCCGTAAGGAGTGCTTTTACCGCGGAGATCGACAGACAGATCCGTGCCAGGGACAAGTACAAGGCCAATGAGAGTAAGATCGTATTTCAGGACATCGCGGACAGCCTGATCCTCGTGACAAGTTCTTTTTCCACACAGACGAGCTACGAGAACCAGACCAAGAAAGCGATCACGAATAAGTTCATCCAGGACTTCATGGCGGATCTGATCCGCCAGAAACTCGAAGTCTGGTTTATCGAGAATAAGCCCGAGGGCGACAGGGTCGTCGAACAGATCCTGATCAATAAAAGATCCCGTGAGAATGCCGAAAAGACGCGTCTGAACGTCAAAAAGAAGCTCATGGGCAGTATTGATATCAATAACCGCGTTAAGAAGTTCGTCGACTGCAGAACCAAGGATGTCGAGCAGAGAGAACTCTACATCGTAGAGGGTGACTCCGCTTTGGGCTCCTGTAAGATGGGTCGTGATGCCGAGTTCCAGGCGATCATGCCTGTAAGAGGTAAGATCCTGAACTGCCTCAAAGCCGACTATCCGACGATCTTTAAAAGCGAGATCATTACGGATCTGGTAAAAGTACTGGGCTGCGGCGTTGAGATCCAGACGAAGCACAATAAGGATCTTTCGTCGTTTGACCTGTCGCTTCTGCGCTGGAATAAGGTCATTATCTGTACCGATGCCGATGTCGACGGATTCCATATCAGAACTTTGATCCTGGCGATGATCTTCCGCCTGATGCCGACGCTGATCCGTGAAGGAAAAGTCTTTATCGCCGAATCTCCGCTCTTTGAGATCACTTACAGAAACAAGGGCGAAGAAAAGACGATGTTTGCTTATAACGAGAAGGAAAAAGCCGAGATCCTTCAGAAGTATCCGGCAGAAAAATGTACGCTGCAGCGTTCCAAGGGTCTTGGTGAAAACGAGCCGGAGATGATGTGGGAGACGACCATGAATCCTGTAACCAGACGACTGATCAAAGTCGTTCCGGGTGATGAGCAGGCAACCATGGAGACATTTGAACTTCTTCTCGGCGATAACCTCGCGGGCAGAAAAGAGCATATCGAACGTGACGGACATCTGTATCTTGAGATGCTGGATGTCGATTGAGCAGATGAGTAATCAAATACGAAGACGAACGATTGAAGGATAGAAGAATGGCTAGAAAGAGTAAGAAAGATATTAGCGAGACGCCGGAGAGAATTTCCCTGAAGGACCAGTCCCAGGGACTTCCGCCGTCACCGCCGACGCTTCAGGACATTAACGATACACTGGAATCGAATTTCATGCCGTATGCGATGAGTATCATCGTTTCGCGTGCGATCCCGGAGATCGACGGTTTTAAGCCGTCTCACAGAAAATTGCTTTACACGATGTATAAGATGGGCCTTCTTAAGGGCAACCGTACGAAGTCCAGTAACGTCGTCGGTCAGACCATGAAACTCAATCCTCACGGCGATATGGCCATCTATGAGACGATGGTCCGTCTGGCCAGGGGAAACGGCGCACTCCTTCATCCGTATGTGGATTCCAAGGGTAACTTCGGTAAACAGTATTCCCGCGATATGCAGTATGCGGCCCCGAGATATACCGAGGTCCGGCTCGAAAAGCTCTGTGAGGAGCTTTTCAAGGGACTGGATAAAAATGCCGTTGATTTTGCAGATAACTACGACGGAACGATGAAGGAGCCGGTGCTTCTTCCTGCGACATATCCGTCGATCCTCGTTAACAGCAACCAGGGTATCGCAGCCGGTATGGCTTCGAATATCTGCTCTTTCAACATTAAAGAGGTCTGCGAAGCAACGATCGCCTATATGAAGGATCCGTCTGCGGATATCCTGCAGATCATGCCGGCACCGGATTTCCCGGGCGGAGGCATTATCCTTTATGACGAAAATGCGATGAGATCGATCTATGAGTCGGGAAAAGGACCTGTCCGCATCCGTTCGAAGTATTTTGCCGATAAGAAGAATAACCTGATCGAAGTCACCGAGATCCCTTATACAACAACGGCGGAAGCAGTGATTGACGAGATCACGGAACTTGTTAAGTCCGGTAAGGTAAAAGAGATCAACGATGTTCGTGACGAAACGGACCTCGATGGTTTGAAGATCTGTATCGAGTGCAAGAGAGGAACAGATCTCGATGCCCTGATGACAAAGCTTTTCCGCTTCACAAAGCTGGAAGATGTCTTCTCCTGTAACTTCAATGTCCTGATCAACGGATATCCGAGAGTTATGGGCGTCAGCCAGATCCTTGCCGAGTGGATCGTCTGGAGACGTTCCTGCCAGAAGAGAGAAGTCGTTTTCGAGATGGATAAGAAGAAAGACAGACTCCATCTTCTCGACGGTCTTGCCAAGATCCTTCTGGATATCGATAAGGCAATCGCGATCATCAGAAATACAGAACTCGAGGCGGATGTTGTTCCGAACCTCATGAAAGGTTTCGATATCGACAGCCTGCAAGCGGAATATGTTGCTGAGATCAAACTCCGTAATATCAACCGACAGTATATCCTGAACCGTACGGCCGACAGAGAGAACCTTGAAAAAGAGATCAAGGATCTCGAGGATATCCTGAAAAAGCCGGCACGTCTCGATGCCCTGATCATCAAGGCACTGGAGAATGTTGCCAAAACTTACGGCCAGGAGAGAAAGTCGGAACTTCTGCGTGCAGAAGAAGCGGAGACGTTCAATGTTTCCAATATGATCGAGGATTACCGCCTGAAGCTTTTCCTTTCCGATCACGGATATATCAAGAAGATCGCGCTTACTTCGCTTCGTAATGCCGGTGACCTCAAGATCAAGGAAGACGATGAAATCGTCATGGAACTTGAAGGTACAAATAAATCCGAGATACTGTTCTTCTCCGACAAGGCGAACTGCTATAAGATGAAGGCCTTTGAGCTTCCGGATACCAAACCGAGCGAATACGGCGGATATCTGCCGAATGTTCTTCAGATGGAAGAAGGCGAAAAGATCATCTTCATGCATGTGGCGGATGACTTCAAAGGAAATGTGCTTTTCTCGTTTGAAAACGGTAAGATCAGTAAGATCCCGATGAGCGCATATGAGACGAAGCAGAACAGAAAGAAACTGATCCATGCATATAGCGACATTTCTCCGATCGTATGCATCCGCTATATTACCGAAGATGTGGATATGGCGGCATTCTCGAATCTGCGTAAAGCGATCGTGTTTAATTCCTCACTGATCCCGCTGAAGACCACGCGCTCCTCGCAGGGCGTACAGGTCCTGACCAGTAAGAAGGGCAGCGTGATGACTGAGGTCAAGCGGGTCGAAGAGACAGACTTTACGGATCCGGAGTACTATCGTGTCAGAAGACTTCCGGCGATCGGTTACTATCTGAAAGAGGAGACGATCGAAGACAGACAGTTGACACTGGGAGATCTGTGATACAAGATAAGTGCATCTTAAGTGTATGAGGAGACGTACTGAGACATGATGGAATTCGGCGGACACTCGGTATCGATCGACAAACCCCGTTCGATGGGAATGTGGATCATGATCGGACTTGGAATGGCAAGTCTTATCGCCATGTTTGCCATTATGCTCTTTGTCAACAAAGATACGATGAAGCTGGCCGGAGTTATGCCCGGATTTAACGAAGCTCTCGAAAAGCATGACTATACCGAAGCGCTTGCCATGTATCGTGATCTGAATGATACGATCATTAACAGAGACCCGGGAGATGACAGCGACCTCAGTGCGGAGTATGAGATCCTTACGCAGATGGAAGCAACGGTAAACGAGCGCGTTACCAAGATCGAGGAGAAGATCCGTTACGAGAGATATACGCCGACACAGGATGATATTGCTTTTCTGGAAGGCTTAAGCGAACTTACCGGTGCACGTATGACCAACTGGCTTACCGGCCTTTGTGAAGAGTTCCTGAGAGGAACGATCGAAAAACCGACGCTGATGTTTATCTTCGATCAGCTGGAAAACCTCAGTAATATTTCCGCAGCGGCAAGGCCGCTGCGTGCAGAGATCGATCAGATCGAGCTTTCGCGAGGCGACGTGCAGAGCGCGGAAAGCCTGTTTGCCGAGGGCGAGTATATCGAAGCCGTAAAATACTACGAATATGTTATCTCCACATCTGAAGGGTTTGTTAATGAGTTTGCAAACAAGCGTCTGGAAGACTGTAAGGTCGAGATGTACGATCCGATGATGGAGATCGCGGATCACATGCTTGCCAACTTCCAGTACTATTCAGCGGAGACTCTTTTGTCGGATCTTGCAAGGATCTTTCCGGATGATCAGATCATTCAGTCAAATCTTTTCATGGCAACATCCAATACTTACCCGGTCTCCGAGTATAAAGGTTCGGTTGAGGTCATCTGCGTCAAACCCTTGATCGCAGATACGACGGTTGCTTTTGAACTGAATTATTCTACATCGACCGATTCTTATTACCTTACGGTATCTGAGTTCCGCGCGATCCTGGAGAGTCTTTATGCAAAGGATTACTGCCTGATCGACCCGACATCGATGGTCGATCTTAACGAAGTCGGATTTGTTACCGCTAAAGAGATCACGATCCCTCAAGGCAAAAAGCCTCTGGTCATCATCCTTGAGGACTTCTCATATACGGCGACCAGGGCGAAGGTCGGCATGTGCCAGCGCCTCGTTTTGAACGATATGGGGCAGGTCTGCGGTGAGTATGTCAATGCCGGCGGCCAGACGATCGTCAGCCGTAACAGTGAAGCGATCGGTATTCTGGATGCTTTTGTCGAAGAACACCCTGATTTCTCTTTTAATGGCGTAAAAGGAGTGATCTCACTCACCGGATATCAGTCGATCCTCGGATATGTCACAGATGCCGACCAGGTCGACGACAGAAATAATGCTCTGGAAGCCGCCGGTATGACCCCGATCGATCTTTCGGATGCGGAGATCGAAGAAAACCGGGATACGGTCATCTCGATCATTGAAAAGCTTACGGATTCCGGATGGATCATGGCTTCTTCCACTTACGGTTTTATCAATGCCAATCACTGCGAGCTTCCGACGATCCAGAATGATACCGAAAAGTGGCTGGCGCAGGTAGGTGCCGTTACAGGTCCGGTCTCGATCCTTGTTTACCCGAACGGAGACTTTATCCGAGGTTCCGACCCGAGATGCGTTTATCTGAAAGATCAGGGATTCCGTGTTTTCTTCGGCGCAGGACCATCTCCTTACTACACGTATGGTGACAACTACCTTTATTTCGACAGATGTATGCTGACGGGAGACACCCTCAGAAATGTCGATTATTCCAGACTGTTTAACAAAGAGGAGGTCTATGATGCTAACCGTAAAAAGTCGGCGTAAGAAATATGCATTGCTCCTTACGGCAATAATGAGCCTGAATATGCTTTTGAGCGGATGCCTATATAATCTGATCCCGAGAGAGAAAAAACATGATTATGTCCGGATCTACAATGCGCAAGGACTTTTTGACCTCATGTATGAAGCTCTTTACAACTTCGAAGAGAATATTTATGTCGAAACCACGTCGTACGATGAGTTTATGGGAATGTGGACGGAACTTGATGATCAATTTGCTCTTCATTCGGCTTTCCGTGAAAAAGATGTCACGCTTTCAAGACGGGATCTTGATTCCAGCTGCCAGATCGAGATCCACACGGAACTGAATGCATGCGGTAAAGCAATGCAGTATCTTTATGCCAAAAACGTGAAGAAGTATCCCACGGAAGAGGCAGAGATCGTCGGAGAAGAGCTTCTTCGTATCAAATCCGAGATCATTTCCGACAGCCAAACGGAAGAAGAGAAGGTAAGAGCCATTCATGACTATCTGGTCACGCATTGTGAATATGCGGTGGATGGAGACGTAAACAGTTATGCAAGCTGCGACAAGCTCTTTACCGAAGGAAAAGCACAGTGCCAGGGCTATTCCGAGGCATTTGCGGCGCTGTGCCTTTTGAGTGGCATCGAATGCAGAGTCATTTCGGGTACGTCGACTTTCGGTTTTGGTGAAGGTGCGCATGCATGGTGTCAGGTCCGGATCGGATATATCTGGTATCACATTGATGTCACCTGGGATGACCCGATTCCGGATGTCGAGAATCTGGTGCGATACGACTTTTATCTGAAAGGTGATATGATGATGAAGGCAACGCACGAATGGTGCCCGTATTACGAGGAGTGTTTTACGGATTACGCGGCATGAAAATTGAATTTTGTATTACGAAATTGTGATATTTGTGCTTTTCGCTAGACGGGAAAAATGGTTAACACTATAATAACAATAGGTTCATTTTGGGAGGTGCAAGATGGCTAAAGTAGACAAGTTAAACGATTTTATCGTAGAAGAACAGATCATCTGGTCTGACAGAAAGAGAATCTTGGGCTTACCCTTGACTTTTACAAAGTATTCTTTCAGCGAAAACCGTATGTTTATCCAGAGAGGTTTCTTTCGAGTCGTAAAAGATGAACTTCTTATGTACAGGATCCTTGACGTGCGTCTGAAAAAGACTTTCTGGCAGCGCATCTTTAAGGTCGGTACGATCGAAGTTTCAACCGCTGATAAAACTACTCCGGTCGTCCTTCTCGAGAACATTAAGAATCCTGACCGTACACGTGATGCGCTCAGTTCCATTGCTGAAAAAGAGCGTGATGAAAAGCGTGTTCTCGGTAAGGAAATGTTCGGTGCACTTCATGATGGTGCAATCGCTACCGATAATTTCGTCGAGTATTAAGACAGTATTTACGAGAAACTTAAAACAGCATCTGCTTATGCGGATCTGATTTAAAGGGGACAGATAGTGGAAACCAGACTGGATAGATATGAAGGCGCTCGCGAGAAAAAACTCGAGCAGCTAAAGCAGCTTATCAAGGAATCGAATTATATCGTTTTCCTTGGCGGCGCTGGTGTGTCTACAGAAAGCGGAATTCCGGATTTTCGAAGCGGAGAAGGTATCTTTAACCAGGAGAGCGGTCTTTCGTACCGCCCGGTTGATATCATCAGCCACTCCTTTTTTGAAGCGCATCCGGAAGAATTTTATGATTTCTACAGAAGGAAACTCTGTTACCCGAAGGCCCGCCCGAATAAGGCACATCGTGCTCTTGTCCGTCTTGAAAAGCAAGGCAAGCTGAAGGCGACCATCACTCAGAATATCGATAATCTTCATCAGATGGCCGGAAGTAAGACGACGATCGAACTTCACGGATCTGTATTCCGTAATTACTGCGTAGATTGCGGTGAAAAGTACGATCTTAATTTCGTTTTGAAGGGGAAAGGCGTTCCGCGCTGCACCAAGTGCGGCGGTATCGTCCGTCCTGATGTAGTTCTTTACGAAGAGCACCTCGAGCATGAGAATATCGATAATGCCGTTAAGGCAATCAAAAAAGCGGATCTTCTGATCATCGGAGGAACTTCACTGACAGTTTATCCTGCGGCGACATTTGCGCAGTTCCTTAAGAGCGACCGCGTCGTTATCATAAACAAAAGTTCCACGTATCTTGACCTTCAGGCGATGCTTACGATCCATGACAGTATCGGAACCGTTCTGGATACCGTTATTTCGAAATACATTCCAAGGCCGAAAAAGACAACAGGGAAGAAGACGTCAGTAAAGAAGGAATCGGGAAAGAAAACTGCTGAAACCAAAAAGCCTGCCGTAAAGAAAACGCAGTCTGAAAAGAATCCTGCGGCAAAGAAGACGCAGACCGCTAAGAAAGTAGCGGCGAAGAAGCCTGAGACTTCCAAGAAGCCTGCGGCGAAAAAGGCAGGGAAAAATACTAAAAAGAAAGACTGATCATTGAATGAGCGAGAAAACGGAAAAAAGAGATTTGGATCTTGAAAGCAGAAGCTCAGAACTTGACCGTCAGTTAAAAGAGATCGATGAGAAGGCCGGCCGCCTGGCAAACATTCGTGGTGTTTGTTTTTTAGGTGTCCTGGCTTTTGTCATTTTGTATTTTTATCAGGATAGAAATATCGCCTATCTGATCTGCGGGCTGGTCTTATTGGTGCTTTTTGTTGTTTTTGTCATCCTTCACGGCAGGATCAAGTCGAAAGCAAAAAGGATCGTTGTCCTTTCCGAGATCAATTCCCGTTATGTTGCTAGAACACTTCATGATTTTTCGAAACTTGAAGATGACGGTTCCGATCTAAAGGCTGAAAAGCACCCGTTTGCCGGAGATCTCGATCTTTTTGGGCCTAAGTCGCTTTTTGCGCTGATCAATGTGGCTCATACTGCCTACGGCAGAAGACAGCTTAGAAAGTGGCTTCTTACCGCGGCGCAGGAGGAGATGGACCTAAATGAGATCAAGGCACGCCAGAAAGCCGTGGAAGAACTTGCGTCGCAGATGGTATTGGTGCAGGAACTTGAGGCCGAGACAAAGATGAATGTCAAGAAGAAAGGCTCTCCGCAGGCACTTCTTGCTTTTATCGCTGCTGAAGTAAAAAGATCTAAGACCATTAATCTCATCCGTATCGTTAATTCGATCCTTATGTGGGCAAGCCTGATCGTTGCCATCATTCTCGGCGGGTATATCTTTTTCGTACCGGTTGCTTTCTTTGTGATCCAGCAGTTCCTTATGGCTTGTACTTACAAAAGTAATGCCGTCACCTTTACTTTGGTTGAAAAGTTTTATCCCGAACTTCGCGCATATTCCAATATTTTCTCCGCGCTTGAAAACGTCGAGGTGAAGGCAGATTACCTGTCTTTACTGAAAAAACGCCTTTATGGTGAAGCCGGATCGGAAGGAAAGAAACAGTCCGCTTCAAACCAGCTTTCCTCGCTTTATAAGATATGTCTTTTGATCCAGGTCCGGATGCAGCCGCTTCTTTATTTTGTTCTGAATACGGTCCTTCCTTTTGATGAACTTTGTCTGTATCTTCTTGAGAAGTGGAGAAAAGACTCGGGAAGCAAGATCCCGGAAAAACTTGATGCCATCGGTGAGTGGGAAGCGCTGATGAGCCTTTCTATGATGAGAATGATCTACCCTGATTCGGCAGTTCCGGAGATCGTTGATTCTTCCGAACCGTATTTTATAGGCGTGGGGATCGGTCATCCTCTGATAGCGGAAAAGAAGCTGGTTCGAAACGATTTTGAACTGCATAAAGGCTGCGCCATGATCACGGGGTCCAATATGTCCGGAAAGACGACGCTTCTTCGAACGGTCGGTATCAACTCGGTCCTGGCTTTTGCCGGCGCTGTATGTCCTTGTATATCTCTTAAACTGTCTCTTATGAATATCGGTGCATCGATGAGGATCGAAGATAATCTCGGAGAAGGTGTTTCTACCTTCTATGCCGAGCTTGTGAAGATCGAGCGTATCGTGAAGATGGCTGATTCCGGCCGTCCGCTTTTGTTCCTGATCGATGAGATCTTCAGAGGAACGAACTCGAAAGATAGGACCGACGGTGCCTGGACGGTTTTGCAAAAACTCCATAAGCCATCTATTATCGGTCTGATGTCGACACATGACTATGAGCTCTGCAAGATGAATACAAATGGAGAAGTTGATCTGGTGTATTATCACTTTTCTGAATTTTATGATGATGATGGCTTGCATTTTGATTACAAACTCAAAAACGGCATGTCGACCGAGACAAATGCGAAATACCTAATGAAACTGGTTGGAATCACCGATTAGTTTATACCTGCAGTTACTTGAAAATTTGCAGGAAAATGATAAAATGGTTGCATATTTTGAAAAATGAGGTATGGCTATGGACTCCTATACACAGCAGATGAACTTTTTTGGTAATTCGAATCCGGAAGAACTTATAAAAAAGTACGGATCTCCTTTATTTGTGTATAACGAAGATATCTTGAGAAGACAGATGAGAAGAGTCGCAGGACTTCTTCCGAATCATCGTTTTACCTCGAATTTTTCCATCAAAACAAACTCCAACCTTTCGATCCTTAAGATCGCTAATGAGGAGGGCCTTAATGCCGACGCGATGAGTCCGGGCGAGATCTATGCCCTTAAGAAGGCAGGATTCCCGTCTGAGCGCATCTTCTATGTATCAAATAACGTTTCCGAAGAAGAGATGCAGTATGCCATCGATGAAGGTGTTATTGTAAGCGTCGACAGCCTTTCGCAGCTTGAGATGTTCGGGAAACTCAATCCGGGTGGAAGACTCTCCGTACGTATTAATCCCGGCGTCGGAGCCGGTCATCACGAAAAAGTTGTAACTGCAGGAAAGAAAACCAAGTTCGGTGTGGCAGCTGCAGATATTGAGAAGATCCGCGATGTAGCCTCTAAGTATGATCTGCATATTATCGGACTGAATCAGCATGTCGGTTCCCTTTTTATGGATTATAAGCCTTTCCTTGAGGCCTGCAGAAACTTTCTTCACTATGCCGAAGAATTCGATGAACTCGAGTTCCTGGATTTCGGCGGAGGTTTCGGTACTCCGTATCATAAGCTTGCGGATGAAGAGGAGTTTGATATCGAGACATTTAAGAAAGAGCTGGATGCGCTTCTTACCGAATGGAAGAAGAACGGCGGTAAGGATGTTCTGTTTAAGACCGAGCCCGGCCGTTATATAGTCGCAGAGGGCGGAGTTCTTCTCGGACAGGTTCATGCCGTTAAGGAAAACTACGGTCATAAGTACATCGGAACAGACATCGGTATGAACGTGCTGATGCGTCCGGAGCTTTATGATTCCTGGCACGATGTTGAGATCTATAGAGACGGAAAGCCTGTTGTTTCCGGCGAAAAGGATGTATATTCCGTCGTCGGTAACATCTGTGAGAGTGGAGATATCGTCGCTAAGGACAGAGAACTTCCCGTGACAAAAGAACATGACGTTGTCGTAGTGCTTGATGCAGGTGCTTACGGTTTCTCTATGAGTTCGAATTATAACAACCGTCTGCGCCCGGCTGAAGTCCTGATCAAGAGTGACGGATCAGATGTTCTGATCAGAAGAAGAGAGACTTTTGATGATCTCATGCGCTGCTTTGATATCTGATTTTTTGATTTTCGAAATCGATTTAAAGATCAGGCCTAAGGCCTGATCTTTTTTGTATTTTACGGCATTTGAGGCTTTTATAAGGAAAATGCGTTCATTTATATATAAATTTTATATAATTATATTGTCAAAATCCCTTGTTACATGGGGTGTGTTGCTCTATAATTATCTAAGGCAAACTGTCTGGGGGTGTGTATGGCTGATTTTGCTGAGATATTGAAAACGTTTAGCTCACTTGTCGTGGACTATTCTTCAATGTTTGAATTAGGGAATCCGGATCTTTTGGATTCTCTCATTGAGTATGTGATCCAGCAGAATAAAACCGTTTATATCAGCCGCTCCTTTAAGGTTTTCCATGAATCTGTCCAGTGTGCCAATAACCCCAATGAAAAGGGTATTCTTCTTTCCATTAAGAACGGCATGAAGAAACTGACGGATGCCAAACTTCTCCGTGCGAGCAAGAGTGCTTCTGCCGTAGACTTTTTCCTTGAACATATCGGTAACGAAGACGAGTGCCTCTTTATCGGAAGAAGCAGTACCTCGTTTTCCAGATTAAGAAATATCAATGCACCAGGCAAATGTGCAGTATTTGTCGTTAACCGCGGCCGTATCCGTTTTTATCCGTCGGTGTCAGAATGCTTAGCCTCAGAACCCCCGTATTCTGTCAACCCGATCTCCGGAAACAGTGATTTTATCGCTTCGGATATCAACTTCGGTGTCGGCGACATTCTGTATACTGATGATGAAGAGGAGATCACACTTACATCTTTGATCAGCACCGGTGCTGAAGGCTTGGTCTTCTGTACTCAGCAGGATAACTGGGTCGCGAAAGTTTATCACCGCGGAGGAATCACCCCTCTCCGCTGGTATAAGCTTATGAAGATGCGTACTCTTGAGCTCGAGACAGATAACCTTTGCTGGCCTTGCCGTCTGTTGTTCTCTAGGTCTCACGTTCCTGTCGGCTATCTCATGAAGAGAGCAGCAGGTACGACGATCAGCCGTGCTTTCGATGGCCCGGATGCGATGGAAAAGTATTTCCCGTCATGGACGAGACTTCATGTCGTCGTTGCCGCGATCACGTTCCTTAGGATCATGGACTATCTGCATCTGCATGGTGTTATCGTCGGCGATATCCAGTTGAAAAATGCCATGATCGAGGATGAAGACGATCTTTACCTGATCGACATGGACAGTGTCCAGATCCAGGACCTGCCGTGTCCTGTCGGAACGGAGGAGTTTACACGGCCGGAGCTTTGGGATAAGTCTTTCGTTACTTTCTTAAGGCGTCCGCAGGATGAGGATTATTCGATCGCGATCCTTGTGTTCTCGATGCTTTTCTGCGGCCAGCATCCGTATGCACAAAGAAACGGTCTGGAAATGCTTCGTGACGAGATGGAGGTCAGATCCTTCCCGTATACCGTTGACGATTCCGAAAACGACCGTATCCCGCTCGGCGGCTATGACAAGATCTGGGATGCTTTGTCCGATGAACTGAAAGACATGTTTGTCCGTGCTTTTTCAAAGGGAGAACTATTCGATTCTTCTGAATGGACGGTAGCGCTCGAGAATTACCGCGATCAGCTGATGAATCATGCATTTAAGGATGAAGAGGTCTATCGTGTATTCCCGTACATGGTCAAAGAAGCAGCCAAGCCTGTTAAGAGAACAGGTAAGGTCAGTGTCCGTGAAGCAATCATGAACTCTTCTTTGAATTCCCAGGAAGCCATGGATTCTTATAACAGTCAGGTCCCGACACATGTCGAAGAGAAAAAGCCTGTACCAAAGACTCCTTCGTTTAAAGGAACCACCGTCTCTTCCGAGACGCAGGCTCACAAGGCTGAAGCTCCGTCTGAACCGCAGACGAGTGCGATTGCTGCCCGTGTCAAAAAATCCGAGTCAGAACCTGTTGAGACGATGGAGATCTTTAAAAAACCGTCGGTAAAACCGAGCATGAATACAGAAAAGAAGACTGAGCCCAAGGTGGAAGAACCGCCTCGTAAGAAGAAAGGCCTTTTCAGTCGTTTTAAGAAGAAATAACATAAAGGCCTTCGGACGGAAAAGCGCCGTGATTTGCGGCTCTCGAACGAAGACCTGTAGTGGGAGGATAATAGTATGAGTAATGAAGTAGCCGGTTTTTCAAAATCGGATTTCGGCAGCAGCACGAGAAGACGTCTGCCGATCTGTTTTTGTCTGGATATCAGCGGTTCCATGACCGGATTTCCGATCAATCAGTTAAATGACGGTCTTCAGAGTTTCTTTGCGTCGATCCGTGAAAACGAAGAGACGAAGTCTTCTGCAGATATTGCCATTATAACTTTCGGCGGTTCCGTTGATATTTTCCTGCCTTTCGGTAAGACAGGCCAGGATCAGGCGATCCCGCGTCTTCAGGCAACGACCAGCCTGACGCCTATCGGCGAAGGTATCCTTACGGCTCTTGAACTTCTCGATGCGAGAAAAGAAGGCTATAAGCAGATGGGTATCAAGTATTATCAGCCTTGGCTCGTTGTCATTACCGACGGAGCTCCGCAGGGCGATAATGCCGTAGAGAATATGGAAAAAGCGATCGCAGCTGTCCGCGAACTGGAAGATAATGACAAGCTTGTCGTATTTAACATCGGCGTCGGTAGCAGTGCAGATTTCCCGCTTCTTCAGCGTCTTTCCGGTAAGCGTGAAAAGCCGATCTCCATCAGCACGGCACAATTTGGTAAACTGTTTGCTTTCCTCGGATCCAGTAGTTCGTCTGTAGTTTCTAACAGCATGAGCAATGATGCGCTTTATAATCTGAATACCGAACCTGAAGGAAATGCGATCGCGATGGACGACTTCTTCAAGGCAATCGAGGAGAACCAGTAAGCGATGGCAGAATTACCCGTACTCGTAAATGTTTCCCTGATCGGCAATAAGCATATCAACCGCGGAACTCCGTGTGAGGATGCTTCCTGTACGCTTTCCAGAAACGGTGTATCCGTTGTATGTGTTGCGGACGGTGCCGGCGGATCCAAGTATACGCATGCGCGTTTCGGAGCGAAGTGCGCGGTCGATTGTATCGCGTCTCTTTTGTGCGACCATTTCGATGCTTTCTATTTTGAAAACAGAGAAAGCATTTCCAGAAGCCTTCTTGTTACTGCAGTCCACTCGAACATGGCGGATCTTCTTGTTGAACATCAGCTTGACGGACTCGAAAGACTTTCCTGTACACTTCTTTTTGTTGCGGTAAAGGGAGATCTGGTTCTGGCGGGACATATCGGAGATGGCCTGATCTGCCGTGTATCATCGCACGGAGTTTCTCCTTTGACACTTCCGTCAAATGGTGAGAATGCTTCTTCGACATATTTCATTACTTTCCCCAATGCGCAGGAGTATCTGCGTTTTATCCGTACGACAACGGATGAGACACATGCTTTTGTGCTGATGACGGACGGTGTGGAAGAAATGGTCTATGATGCGGACAGCCAGCTCGTCCGTCCTGTGGTTGCCCGTCTTGCGGAGCTTGCCGCAAAGGGAAAAGAAAAGGCGGAAGAAGAACTTGCGGCAACGATCAAAGAGTTCGTGATCGGATCCGGACAAAATACCGATGACTGCTCTGTAGGTATCCTTTACCTGCCACAGACCCCTGTTCCGGACTTTTCATCCATGAAGGATCAAAAAGCCAAGTTCCAGAGAAATCACGAAGATACGATCCGCTCGGTCCAGATGGAGATGGTCCCGAAGGTAAAACGTGCGCAGGAGATCCTTTCTGCGATCGCCAGCGGAAAACCGGTCGAAAATTTCACGAAAGCCGCACCTGCCGACGAGGATCCTGGTGTTGAAGAGCCGGTAAAAGTGTATAATGAGAAAAAAGAAGAGCCAAAAGCTTCTTCTTCGGATATAGTAGAAAAGAAAGAAAAAGAAGATAATAGTAAAGAGATTGAAGGGGAAAAATCGGGGCTTTCTGGGGAGAAGACTTCGAAGACGGTGCCACTTTGGGCATTCCTTTTGGTTAGCGGTGCTTTTATATGCACTGCAGTCGCGCTATTACTGAAATTGATCTGATTTGGGGGAAAATAGATCATGAGCGAAGAGATTAAGCAGAAAAAGTATCAGTTTGAGACTAAGATCAAACTGCCGAACATGCAGGAGATACTTGACGCCGCATCGGATTTTACCGAGCCCAGCGCTAAGAAACTTCAGGTAGAAAAGTCGTCTGGTGAAACAACTACTAAAACCACAACTAAGAAAGATATCATGGAGCTGGCACATAAAGTTGCTCTTACTCCGGAACAGGCCGAACTTCAGAAACTCGGTGACGCTGTGGCCGATGAGGCCGTAAGACAGGCTAAGGAAAAAGAACTCAAACGTGCCGAAGAACTTCGCCGTTTGCGCCGTGAAAGAGAAGAACTGGCGCAGAAGAGAGCGGAAGAAGAACAGAAGATCGCTGATGAAGAAAAAAGAAAAGCGATGCAGGCCGCAAGAGAGAAGGCTCAGGCAAGAAAAGACGCTGCAGCTGCAGAAGCCGCGGCGGCAGCAGCTGCAGCAGCAGCTTCTGCGATCACGGCCGACGGCTCTCAGATCGATTCGCTGGATGATCTTGATGACCTTACAGTTCAGACTTCTGTTCTTAAGCTTCCTCCGCTTCAGAACCCGGCTTCTTCTGAGCCAAAAACCGAGGCTCCTGCCGAAGCTGCTTCGACGGTGTCTGAGGTTTCTGATGAAGACTCCATGGTCGATATCTCCGAGATCGCCATGAATCCTTTTGAAGACAAGCCGATCGGATCTAAGCCCATAAAAGAAAAAGAAGAGTTTAAGGAGACGATCCTTGATGATGACTATAAAGAGGAGATGGATCTTCGAGAAGATTCCTCCGAGTCCGTCGAAGGAGATTTCCTGGATTTTTAAAGATATACAAAAAAGCTGTCCGTCCGGACAGCTTTTCTTTTCTCAATAGAGTGCGAAGTAAAGCAGAAGCAGATATGCGCCCTCGATCATCAGGTGTATGAGGGTGAACCTTTCCGTGACCATCTGGTTTGCCCAGGACCATTCTTTACGGCAGTGATCATGAAGAGGTGTTCTGATTCTATTCATGAACTTCTTCTTCGTTACGCGGCATATAGCCAGTTTAAACAGAGAAGAACCGCCGTCGAGGATCATCGGCAGGCAGATGATGATATAAGAGAACGGGTTTCCGGAAGCCATTGCGAAGAAGGCGAGGAAAACACCGATCGCCTGAGAACCGGAATCACCCATGAGAAGCGTACTCGGGTGGCAGTTGTACCACAGATATACCAGTAAAACGATGACCAGATAAAGCATGACGTTGTTCATCATGGAGATACGCTTGGTCATTACGGTCATGGCAAAGAAAGTTACGGTCGAAACCATCGTCAGGTTCCCGCAAAGGCCGTCAACACCATCAGAAGCGTTGGCAAAGTTAATCGAGCACCAGACGAGGACCGATGCCAGGAAGATATATAACGGCTGCGGAATATCGATCGTCTGGTGGATGATGAAGATATCGACGGTGGTCGGGAACAGGAACGAAGCCAGGGTACCGGATGCAATTGCGATAATGACATCCGTCAGGCCTTTAAGAGTCGCGGACCAGGGCTTTCTGTCATCAAGGTATCCGCAGATCATGGCCATCATGGCGCATAGATACAAAAGAGCATACTGCCAGGTGACACGCGAGAAGAGACTGACACCGATGAACATGCAGGAAATAAAGATAACGCCGGCAGAAGTCGGTTTGCCTTTTGCAGATGCTCCGTCGACGGCAAAAGCTCTTCCTCCGTCAGACGGAAGTTTTTTATTTTGCATATGTATGGAGATGAACGTAAAGATCAGGGTGAAAAAGGGCCCGATCAGGTACATATATCTTGTATTGAATAAATAAGTGAACAAAAATAGTCCCCCCTGGTTCAAAATCGAACCCATGATATCACAAAATCTGATTATATAGTATAATATACGGACGAATGTTATTGAAAAGAAACGAAAGAAGAACGATAGGAGTAGTAAAACATGGACTTTAGAAATGCCGTGGCTATGAAAGTTATGGAAACGACGGGACTGGATCTTGAGACAGTCAACCGTCTGATCGAGATACCGCCGCAAGAGGATATGGGTGATTATGCTTTCCCTTGCTTTGCACTTGCAAAAACGATGCGAAAAGCACCGAACATGATCGCATCGGAACTGTCTTCAAGTGACAAACTCTCCGCAGACTGGCTTTCTAAGGTCGAGGCCAAGGGACCGTATCTCAATTTCTTCGTAGACAGAGGTGCTTTTGCCAAGGAAGTACTGAGCGAGGTGCTCGAAAAGGGCACATCTTTCGGCCAGTCGGAGGAAGGCAATGGTAAGACCGTTATTATCGAGTATTCCTCTCCGAACATCGCTAAACCGTTCCATGTAGGCCATGCATTTACTACCATCCTCGGCCACTCACTGTCCAGGATCTATGAAAAACTCGGTTATAAGGTCGTCCGCATGAACCATCTCGGTGATTACGGCACACAGTTCGGTAAACTGATCACGGCTTTCCGTCTCTGGGGCGATGAAGACGCTCTTGAAAAGGACGCTATCGCCGAGCTTCTGCGTATCTACGTAAAGTTCCACGAAGAAGAAAAGAAAGACGAGAACCTTACCACCGTTGCCAGAGAGAACTTCAAGAAGCTCGAAGACGGATGTGAAGAGGAAGTGGCGCTATGGAAAAGATTCCGCGACCTCTCCCTTAAGGAGTTCAATAAGCTCTATGACAGAATGGGCGTATCCTTCGATAACTATAATGGTGAGAGTTTCTACAGTAACCTCATCCCGGGCATCGTTGACATGCTCCGCGAAAAGGGCCTTCTCGTCGAAAGTGAGGGCGCTCAGGTCGTCATGCTTGATGAAAAGAAGCTTCCGCCGTGTATCATATTGAAGTCTGACGGAACCACGATCTACGCATCCCGTGACCTCGCGGCCGCCAAATACCGTTACGATACGTATCACTTCGACAAGAATATCTATGTTGTCGGAATGCCGCAGGCTCTTCATTTCCAGCAGGTATTTGCGGTACTGGAAAAGGCGGGCATGCCTTTTGCCAAGAACTGTGAGCACGTCGGTTTCGGACTTGTTAAGTTCCAGAACATGAAGTTCAGTACACGTGAAGGAAATATCGTTACTCTCGAGGATCTTCTCAACGAAAGTGTGGCAAAGACCTACGAACTGATCAAGGCAAATGCCGAGGCCAGAAATTCCGATCTTTCCGAAGATGAACTTAAGGCAATTGCCGAAAAGGTCGGTCTTGGCGCCGTGATCTATACTTACGTAAAGGCCGGAAGAGAAAGAGATATCGTATTCTCCTGGGATACGATGCTTGACTTCGAAGGTGATACGGCTCCGTATCTGATCTACACTTACGCACGTACGCGCTCGATCTTGAGAAAAGCGGCAGAGCAGGGCTTCGTTCCGGAAAAAGCGGGAAGCGCCCTTCTAAACAAGCTTTCCGGTGACGAGGAATTTGCCTGCGTGAAGATGATCGCAGATCTTCCGGAAGCCGTCAAAAAAGCAGCTTCCAGCAACGAACCGTTTATGGTCTCCCGTGCCGTTGCCCAGATCGCCAGAAGCTTTAACCGCTTCTACAATAACTGCTCGATCTTAGGCGGAGACGATAATGAACTTAAGACGGCAAGACTTGCGCTTTGCCAGGCCGTTTGTGATGCCATCGAGGCAGGAACATATCTCCTCGGCATCCCGGTCGTTGAACAGATGTAAGCGAGGTAAGATATGTCGGATGATCAGATGAAGATGCCTAAGTTCTCGGAGATCGAGTACAAAAGACCTTCCGTAGAACAGTTCCGCGAATGCGCCATGAGTACGAGACTGAAGCTGATGGCGGCAAGAGATGCGGATGTTGTCGAAAGTTCCATCATGACTTTTCAGCGTGAGATGAGTGCTTTTGACACGGCGTTTACGATCTGTATGATCCGTCACGACTTAGATACGGCGGATCCGTTCTGGAATGAGGAGATGGATTTCTTCGATGAGAACTATCCGGTCATTTCCGATCTTTCCGCCGGTGTATATACGGCACTTCTTCATTCTGAGATCAGAGATGAACTCGAAGAGCGTTTCGGTGCCATGATCTTCCGTAAGACACAGAACCAGAGGGATATCGTCAGCAGTGAAGTCCTCGAGGATCTTGCCGAGGAAAGCTCTCTTGAAAATGACTACAGCCAGATCCTCTCGGAAGCCGATATCGTTTTTAAGGGACGGCATCAGACACTTTCGACGATGACTCCTTATCTTGAGTCCACAGACAGAGAGGTAAGAAAAAAAGCCCATAAGGCCGTATCCGATTACTATGCGGGGCAAAAAGAGAAGTTTGACGAGATCTATGACAATATGGTCAGGATCAGAACGACGATCGCCAGAAAACTCGGATTTTCTGATTTTGTCGAGCTCGGATATAAGCGAATGGAACGATATGACTATGATCCGCAGAAGGTAAAAGAGTTCCGTGATAATGTCGTGAAATATATCGTGCCGATCACATCGGAGATAAGAAGACTTCAGAAGAAGCGCCTCGATCTGGACAAGCTTTATTACTACGATCTGCCGTGCCTTTTCGTTAACGGCAATCCGAAGCCGAATATTCCCATGGAAGAGTACTTTTCGGTAGGTTCCGAGATGTTCGGCAAGATGTTCGATAAGCGGCCGAGTTTCTTCCAGGTACTGGGTGAACACGACTTTATGGATCTTTTCTCCAGACAGAACAAGGCAACGGGCGGATACTGTGCAAGCCTTCTGGATTACGGTATCCCTTATATCCTGATGAATGCCAATCATACAGCTGACGACATCGCGACGATGGTACATGAATCAGGTCATGCCTATGCCGCGCTCCGAAGCATCGACTCATCCCAGTTTATCGAGTGCCTGTCTCCGACGCTGGAAGCCTGCGAGATCCACTCTACGGCCATGGAATATATGACGTATCCTTATATGGAGATGTTCTTCGGTGAACAAGCCGATTCTTACCGTCAGCAGCACATGACTCTGGCGATCCTTTTCCTGCCGTACGGATGCCTGGTCGATGAGTTCCAGCATGTTGTTTACAGTAATCCGGATATGACGCCGCAAGAACGTCACGCGGCATGGCGCGAACTGGAAAAGAAGTACCAGCCGGACATCGACTACGACGGAGATCCGTTCTTTGAGCCGGGCGGTGCCTGGATGAAAAAAGAGCATATCTTTACTTCTCCGTTTTACTATATCGACTACTGCCTCGCGCAGGTATGCGCGCTTCAGATCTGGAGCATTTCCAGAAAGAACAGGAAAAAGGCCATGACGATCTACGAGCATCTTTGCGCGGCAGGCGGAACGAAGACACTGATCGATCTGGTCGAGTCCGCGGGTCTGGAATCGCCGTTCTCTCTTGATGTCATGAAAAAGCTTGCCTATCAGGTGTGTGATTACTTAGATCTATGAGACTTCCTGAAGCATTTATAAACCGTATGCACCGCTATTTCGAAGAAAAGGGCCGCCCGGATGAGGAGGCTTCTTTCTTTGCGTCCTATGAAAAAGCACCGATGCATGGCATTCGCTGGAACCGTATGAAGATTTCTTCGGATAAATACGAAGAGCATATGAAGAAGATGGAGCTGCCCGTTGAGCCGGTCACCTGGTGTGACGGCGGGTTTTATACTCCTGATCTTTCCCTGGGAAAAGACCCTTACTACCATGCCGGCGCTTACTATATCCAGGAGCCTTCTGCCATGCTTCCGGCATCTGTTCTCGGTACGAAACCGGGCGAATATATCCTCGATATGTGTGCCGCTCCCGGCGGTAAAGCCACAAGGATCGCAGAGGATCTCGGTGGACGTGGACTTCTCGTTGCCAATGAGATCAATACCGAAAGATCGCGCGCTCTTCTTCGTAATCTCGAGCGCTGCGGTGCGGGAAACGTCGTGATCCTAAACGAAGATCCCGCGCATATGGTAAAGACCTTCCGGGAGTTTTTCGACCGGATCATCATCGACGCGCCGTGTTCGGGAGAAGGAATGTTCCGAAGAGATCCGTTTGCTCCGAAGAGCTGGGAGAAGTTCGGACCGGACAGTTGTGTGCCGATCCAGACGAATATTTTGGGCTATGCAGATGAGATGCTCCGTCCGGGAGGTACGATCGTTTATTCGACGTGTACTTTCGGAGAGGCAGAGAACGAGGACCGTATCCGTGATTTTTTGCAAAAACATCCGGATTACGAGATCGTTTCCCATAAAGATCTGACAGCAGTCACACATGACGATTCCGGTATGATGCGTATCTGGCCGCATAAGACTGAAGGTGAAGGCCATTTCTGCGTGCATCTGAAAAAGAAAGAAGAGGGAGAGGCATCTGAAGATCCGAGAAAGACTTCGAAAAACCCGTCTTCTTCCCAATTCGTATTTACGAAAGCGAAAGAGTGTTTCCGTGACTTTATCCGAGGCCTTCTTACTGAAGAGGCATCAGATCTTTATCTTTCTCATATCGATACGGATTTTATCCTTCATAAGGATAAGGTACATATGCTGCCGGTCTCCGAGGATCTGTTCAAAGGCCTGAAAGTCGTCAAGATGGGTGATTTTCCCGGTGAAATAAAGGAAACGGCGAAAGGCAGAACGTTCATCCCGTCCCAGGCACTCGCGCTGGAACTTTCCAGATCTCAGATCCGTCCTTCCAGGTTTCTTTCGCTGGAAAGAGAAGATGAAAGACTTGTTCGCTATCTCCGATGCGAAACGATCATGCTAACTGAAGAGGAGACCGAGTATCTGGATGCCGGCGAAAATATCATTGTCGGAGTGGAAGATCTTCCGCTGGGCTTTGCAAAAGTGACTGGAGCGGTACTTAAGAATGCCTATCCGAAGGCATGGAGACTGATGTGACGAAAAAGGCGCGGAAAAGATCCGCGAAGAAAAAAGGAGAAGAAATATATGGAACGTTTTCTGGTAGCAAGTAAGAATAAGGATAAGATCCATGAGATCAAGGAGATCCTTGCTGATTTCCCGTTTGAGATCGTCGGGATGGAGAGCATCGGAATTCATACGGATATCGTTGAGGATGCGGATTCTTTTGAAGGAAATGCCCTGATCAAGGCAAGCACGATCCAAAAGCAGGTCGGCGGTTTTGTCATGGCGGATGATTCCGGTCTTTGTATCGATGCACTCGATGGAGCTCCGGGCATCTATTCGTCACGTTTTTGCGGGGAAGATTCCACCTATCAGGAGAAGTTCGAGAAGATCTGGGAAATGCTTAAGGATGTTCCGAAAGAGAAGTGGACGGCGCACTTTGTCTGTGCGATCGCCGTGGTACGCCCGGACGGCACGCATTTTGTCGTAAAGGAACAGTGCGACGGAGTTCTGCTTGATGCTCCAAGAGGAGAAAATGGTTTCGGTTATGACCCGATCTTCTTCGTTCCGGAGATCGGTAAAACAACCGCTGAGATCTCCGATGAGGAAAAGAACGCAATCAGCCACCGCGGTAAGGCATTGCGCTCTATGCTTGCCAGATTAAAGGAATCGTGATATACTTTCCAGCGTGCACAAGTGTTCGCGTCACGTGGACACTCTGAAGTGCAAATCCTACTTCTGAACGAGGATGCAAATGGCTGAAAGTAACGATTATTTACTTGTTAAAGCAGATGTTTTGCCCGAAGTATTTGTGAAGGTCATGGAGGCAAAAAGACTCCTGAATTCCGGAAAGGCGGTCTCGGTAAACGAGGCGGTCAAGATGGTCAGTCTCTCCAGATCCGCCTATTACAAGTACAAAGACTCTGTTATGCCGTTTTATGAGACTTCCCAGGGAAAGATCGTGACGCTGATCGTGGCGGTAGAGAATTTCCCGGGTATCCTTGCCGGTATTATCCAGTGCATTGCTTTTGCCAAGGGAAATATCCTGACGATCAACCAGAATATCCCGATCAACGGACTTGCCGATGTTTCCGTTTCTATGGAGACGGACAGGATGACGTGTTCGATCGATATGCTGATCAATGAAGTAGAGAAAATTCCGGGAGTTCGATCCTGCAGAATCATGGCCAGGGAGTGATATATATGAAGAACATTGCAATTTTAGGATTCGGTGTTGTCGGCTGCGGCGTAGCCGAGGTCATCGAAATGAATAAAGATCGGATCGCCAAGCGTCTCGGCGAAGAACTTAAGGTCAAGAAGATCCTTGATATCCGTGAGTTTCCGGATAGTCCTTTTGCCGCGCTGGTAACAAACAAAAAGGAAGAAGTCTTCGATGACCCGGAGATCTCGATCGTTGTCGAGACCATCGGTGGCGCGCGTATTGCGTACGAATACACCAAGATGGCACTTAGCGCAGGAAAGACTGTCGTTACCTCGAATAAAGAACTGGTATCCACCCATGGTGTGGAGCTGGTAAGTCTTGCGCATAAGAATAACTGTAACTATATATTCGAAGCATCCGTCGGCGGCGGTATCCCGATCATCCGCCCGCTGCACCGCTGCCTTGCGGCAAATAAGATCGAGCGTATCGCCGGTATCGTAAACGGTACCACCAACTATATCCTGACAAGAATGGCCGAGAACGGATCTGACTTTGATACAGCGCTTAAAGAAGCACAGTCGATGGGATATGCCGAGCAGAATCCTTCTGCGGATGTTGACGGTATCGATGCACAAAGAAAGATCGCGATCCTTTCTACGATCGCCATGGACGGCGCTTATGTCGATCCGACTAAGCTCTTTACTGTCGGTATTACCGCCATCACAACAAAAGATATGGAATATGCAAAAGAGATGGATGCTTCGATCAAACTTCTGGCCGTATTTGAAAACGGCGAGAACGGTTCTTTTGCCTATGTGGCTCCGCATCTTGTTTCTAAAGAGCATCCTCTTTCCTGCGCAAACGGTGTATTTAATGCCATCATGGTCACAGGTAATGCCGTAGGTGATGCCATGTTCTACGGACAGGGCGCCGGTAAGCTTGCTACTGCTTCCGCTGTTGTCGGTGACATTATGGATGCAGCGGAGCACCAGAACAGAAGTGCACATATCGCCGAGTGGTATGAATCCGATAAGCCGGTATTAAATCCAATCGAAGAACATCGCATTTCCGTACTCTTAAGACTTTCGGATTCCTGTTCCGATGAGGATCTCGAAAAAGCATTCCCGGAGATCTCCTGCCAGCCTTGTGTTTACGAAGCAGAAGGTGAGAAGGCGGTCATCCTCGGTAAAGACGGAGACCTTAATGAAGCAAAACTTGCGATCGGACTTGAGAGCCTGGAGAATGTTCTCAATGTGATCCGCATCTTTTCCTGCTGATCCTAAAAAACACATAAACGGAGGATAATAATATGGAAATGGAAGATATGAATGTACTGATCAGTCAGTATCCGGCGATCGCCGCAAAGGCCGCTGAAATCGGTAAGATCAAGCAGGGTATGCTGAATAAAAAGCAGTATGCACAAGCGCTCGAGCAGTGGAAGTCCTTCACACCTGAAGAACTTGCTAAACTCAATTCCGAGATCGCTTCTGCACCGGTCGTCATGAAGAAAGCCGTATTTACACAGACGGCGATCTGCTATAACAGTGAAAGTGTTTTTCATTGCGTTCCGGTAAAAGATCTTGTATGGGTATATGCCCGCGTGGTCAAAGAAAGCATGAACTTCATTCCGACAAATAAGCTGCATCAGCTCTGGATGATGGACAGAAACGGATCCCATTTCCTCGTAGCGATGCTGAATACAGGTGCTTTTTCCAAGAAAGCTCCTGCATCAGATGCGGTAGAAAGCATGGCGCAGCTTCTTAAGCCGGTCCGTCCGGGTATCATCTTCGGATACAGCAAAGAGATCGAAGCATTCTGCAACAGTAATCCTGCAGCGGCAGCTCAAAAAGTCGACACAGATTCGCAGCTTTAATCAAAACGGACAAAAATAAGATCTCCTTTACGGCTCAGACATTTTGCTAAAGCAAAACTCGCCGTCGAGGAGATCTTTTTTTGTTTTGATTTAAGCCTGCGAAAGAAGTATCTCAGGGGGCTTAGATCTGGTTGGCTCCGTAGTCGGTGTAAAGACGGTTCATCTCGTTCATGAGAGAGTTCATCTTCTGCTGGAGCTTGCTGAGTTCTTTTAAGTTCTTTGCATCGATCGCCAGGCGGATCTGCTTGAAGATCGAGACGTACTCAGCTGTATCTTTCGCAAGATTCATACGGATCGAATCGATCTCTTTCCAAAGATCGACATCGTAGCCGTTTGTCATATCGTGGAACGGAACGATATTTCTGATAATGGAAAGGTTCGTCGGGATGATTCGGTCGGAAAGTTCCATCTGCCATCTGTCGAGCATCGCGTGTGCATAAGAGGAGATCAGCTGATCACTGAAAACTCCGCCGGCACAAAGGATCGGCAGCATATCGTCGGCGTGCAGCAGGCAGCGAAGGGAATCATATACGGTGGCCGGCGGCGTTCCGAAGAGACGGTCACGCTCTTCTGTGGAGAAGTGGGTGAAGATATCTTCTTCGCAGCGGTACATGCGGTCTTTTTCCATGTAGTCCGCATCTTCGCCATAGCCTTTGCAGAATTCCTTCTCGAGTTCCTGCGTGGTATGACCGGAAGTAACAGCATACTCGATACCGTCCATCATGCACTGGTAAGCCGCGGAAAGACACAGATATGTGTTTGTGTGCGGGTTAGGGGAGCGGATCTCAAAACGCGTCTGTACGGCACTTTCAGAGTTTCGGATCAAACCGAGCAGTACGGAACGGTTACGGGACGGTGTGTTGATGTCCTTACCCAGAGAAGCGACGGCATGTGTCGGAGCTTCATAACCCGGCTGCAGACGCAGGAATGCATCTGTCGTGACCGAGATGAAAGGATTGATCAGTTCGTAGTGCTTCATGAAGCCCATGAGTGCGCCCCAGCCGATCGTGCCGAGGAAATCCTTGTGCATGTCCTTCGGGCTGAAGAGGTTGACCTTATGGCCGTCCTTGAGAAAAGCAACTGCGTTGACATGTGTGTGTTCACCGGAACCGGCGACCCCGGTAAGCGGCTTGGCGCAGAAGCTGACCTCGAGACCGTGCATACGGAAGATCTCTTTGATGAAGATACGGGCGAGAAGCTCATAGTCGGCAGCCTGAAGAGCATTGGAATAATGCCAGTCGATCTCCAGCTGTTCCATGATGTTATGGAATTCACCGGCATCGGAAAGGTGAGCTTTGACACCGCCGACTTCCTTATGGCCCATTTCCGGTTCGAAACCATAGAGCTCAAGGAGCATGACGGACTGTTCAAGAGCAGTTCTTACGACACCCTTCGTACGCTTCCAGTATTGCTCTTTCAAACTCTGGGAAGTAGAAAGGACTCTTGTGTTTACCTTTTCTTCCGGTGAACTTACCCAGAACTCAAGCTCGGTCGCCGTTGTCAGTTCGATGCGGTCGAGATCTTCGATTGAGAAGCCGAGTTCATCACAGAGGGCGGGATATTCGCGAAGATATCTTTCAAGTTCGGAAGCGAAGCGGTCAGCGCAGCGCTTAAGGATGGAACGGGAACATACTTTGTCGCCGTTATGGATGAGGAAGGAAGGAATACGAAGCGTTCCGATAGGAAGGTCGTTTTCCGGAGCAAGGTGCTCATAATTGTAATCGATAAACCACATAACATTGAGATCAGGCTCAAAGTCGACGCGGCCGTCGTTTAATGTGGCGATTCCGGGAAGTTCAACGGAGGATCCGTCGGTCTGGACAACACATCCGCTTAAGTAGCCTTGGAGATTATCGATGAAGTTACTGATCGGGATCTTTTCATCGGTGTCGTTTCCTGCCAGGTCAATGCCCACGAAAGAAACAAACTTGATCTCCGGGTGTTCGCCGAGCATTCGCTCAAGGTCTGCCGTGTTATGTGTTTCGGGCGGCAGAAGATAAAGCAGATTCGGTAAAATTCGAAAGTTCATCATAGAGGTTATCCCCTCCCGTTCATAAAATCAGAGACATTATACCATTATTGTTATGGAGTTCATCATACGGATTCTTGAGAAATTCCACTAAATTCTGTGGCAATAAGTACTCCATAATAATATAATTAACATAACAGTTCTTTTATATTGCAGACCGGTCTCTTGATATTAGGAGCAAAGACCCGGGGTCTTGCATGTTTTAGGAGGTTAAGATATGAGAGTAAGTGATTGTGCAGGTCTTCTTAATGCCGAGATCCTTGTTAAGGCGGACAGTTTCAACGAAGACTTGAAAATTGCCTGCGGCTGCGATCTTATGAGTGATGTTATGGCATTTTCCAGTGACGAAAGCCAGATCCTGATCACAGGCCTTGTGAATCCTCAGACGATCCGTACAGCCGAAATGCTTGATGTCAAGGTGATCATCTTCGTAAGAGGAAAGATCCCGGATGAGACGATGCAGAAACTCGCAGATGAGAAGGGTATCGGTCTTATGACGACACCGCTGTCCATGTTTACCTGTTGCGGACTTCTCTACGAAGCAGGCCTTCGTGGAAAGGAGGCTGCTCTATAGAACCGTTAGTACGCCAATATGAGATAAGAGATAACGATTTTACTCATGCAGGTGAAGCGAGCAGTTCCATGAAAAAGTCCTTGAGCCGTCTCGGAGTGAAGGCAGAGGATATCAAAAGAGCTTCGATCGCCATGTATGAGGCGGAGATCAATGCGGTCATCCACGGTCATGGAGGTATGGCCGAAGTTACCGTTCATCCCGATAAAGTAGTGATCGTTATCGAAGACCACGGCCCCGGCATTCCCGATCTTGATCAGGCAATGGTCGCAGGCTGGTCCACAGCGCCGGATCTTGCCAGAGAAATGGGTTTTGGAGCCGGTATGGGTCTTCCGAATATAAAGAAGAACTGCGACGACTTAAAGATCGACACCAAGGTCGGCGAAGGTACGCGTGTGACGATGATCGTGCAGTTTACATAAGTAAGTGAGGAACAAGTGAAAAAGCTACACAGTGTTTCATTGATAGGGGATCTTTGTGTCGGATGCACGACCTGCAGTAAGGGCTGTCCGACCCAGGCGATCCGTGTGCGCGGCGGAAAAGCGACGATCTACGATATCCGCTGTATCGACTGCGCGCAGTGCATCCGTATCTGCCCTTATCATGCGAAGATCGCCGTGACCGATACGCTGGAGGAGCGTCTTGCCGCCGCCAGCGGTAAAGTCAAAGTGGCGATCGTAAGCCCTGCGATCTTTTCCCAGTTTGAAAACAGCGCGACACGTATCGATGTTATGAAATGCGTGCGCCAGATGGGATTTGACTATGTTTTTGACGAGTCGATCGGCTATTCCGGATATGTATCTGCCGCAAGACAGATGCTTCGCGAAAAGCAAGAGTCCGCCAAAGATCTTTCGGATGACGAGAAGAGTGAGATCTTCCCGATGATCAGCACGACTTGTCCTGTCGTTGTGCGCCTGATCCAGATGAAGTACAGAGCCCTGATCTCGCATCTGGTTACGCTGGACTCTCCTTTGGAACTTACGGCGCAGTATGCGATCGATTATCTGTGCCAGAAACTTCAGATCAAGAAGTCACTGATCTATCTTTGTTATATTTCGCCGTGCCCGGCAAGAGTAACTTCGGTTATTAATCCGCTTTGGAAGAAGAAGTCCCTGATCTCTACCTGCGTCGGAACACATGATGTGTATCCGCAATTGAGAAGCCTTCTGAACAAGCTTACCGATCATGACACGCTGACTCATGAAGAGGAAAGAGCCATCCGTATTTCCGATCCGGACGGCCTTCGCTGTGCGGCGATCGGCGGCGAATCCACAAGCATGCAGATCGAAAACTACCTGTCTGTCGACGGCATCGAGAATGTCATCGACATCCTCGAAGAGATCGACAGAGATAACATCAAGAAGATCGCATATGTTGAAGCGACCTGCTGTTTCGGCGGATGCATCGGCGGCCCGCTTACGGTCATGAACCGCTTTGCCGCCGTGGCGAAACTTCGCGAACATGTGCATGATTTCTTCCTCGAAAAGCAGCTGTTCCCGCAGCTGATCGTGCATGAGGAAGATATCATTCCTCAGGTCTGGGAGCTTCCGCTTCCTGAAAACCACGCGATGAGGCTTTCGGAGAATATCGGTGAAGCAATGACGAAGTATGAGCAGATCGATGAGATCCTTTCGACTCTCCCGCAGCTGGACTGCGGAGCCTGCGGAGCTCCGTCCTGTGCGGCGATGGCCGAGGATATCGTTCAGGGAAGAGCGAGCATCAATAACTGCATCATCCGTCAAAAGAGAATGAAAAAAGAGTGATCCCGGGTCTTTCCGGTGATGGGAGAATCATATGAGAACAGTATCTGAAATCATTGAAGCCATGAATCTGAATGTACTGACCGAGGTATACCGCCCGGACGCAGAAGTGAAGAAGGGGTATGCCGGAGACATGTTGAGCCATGTCATGGCGCACCTTCAAAGCAACGAGTGCTGGTTTACGATCTTAAACAGCATCAACGTGATCGCCGTCGCTTCTCTAAATGAGTGCCCGCTTGTCATCCTGACGGAAGGCGTTGTTCTTCAGGATCCGGTAGTTGAAAAAGCTAAAGACGAAGAGATCTGTGTCTGCAATACGGACATGGATACGTATACCGCATGTGCCGTTTTGAACGGGATCATGGAAACCATGGAGGCCTGACCGGAAAATTATGGCCATTTTTGTATGTGATCTTCATATGCATTCTGCCGTATCTCCCTGTGCCGAAAACGATATGACACCGGGAAATATGGTTTCTATGGCCCTTTTAAACGGACTTGACGTAATTGCCATCACCGATCATTGCTGTGCCAGAAACTGTGCCGCTGCGATTGCCTGTTCCGAGTTTTTGAAAAAAGAGCACGGAAGTGCCCCCCTCGTGATTCCGGGAATGGAAGTTGAGGTGGCAGAAGGTTTTCATGTTCTGGGACTGTTTCCGGATGTCGAAACGGCGCTGGAGTTTGAAGAGTACTGGACCTCGCACCGGCCGAAGATCAAAAACAGGATCGATATCTTCGGAAACCAGTATGTGATGAATGATGACGACGAGGTCATAGAGGAGATCGAAAACCTTCTTTCTACCGGCTCGGAGATCTCGATGATCGAACTTTATGAGAAACTGGATCAGATGGGCGCGGCAGCAATTCCCGCGCATATCGATAAGGATTCCTACAGCATGGTCGCATCCCTCGGCACCGTCCCGGAAGAGTGGAAGGGGAGGCTTCTGGAAGTATCCCGCAGATGCAATCTTCCCGAGTTTTGGGAAAAGCACCCGGAACTCCAGGGATATCACTATATTGTCGACTCGGACGCGCACCAGCTGCCGGATATAGCAGACCCCGGATATTCGTTAAAACTGCCTCTCGAGAAAAATGAGGATCTCGATGCAAGGACGTTTGTTAATGCATTGCGGGATCTGATGAGAAAGTGATATAATAGGCACGTTGACAATAACAAATATAGTTCTTAAGTGCTTTTCCGACTGTATTTCCAGTCGGTGACAGGGGAGAATCTTGAGAGAATTATCGCTTCATATTCTGGATATCCTGACTAATTCGACCAGAGCCGGCGCGTCGCTTGTGACTTTGTCGATCAACATGATATCGAAAGAAGACCGCCTCGTTATTTCGTTTATCGATAACGGCTGCGGAATGAGCGATGAGTTCGTTGCCAAAGTAACGGATCCTTTTGCCACGACAAGAAGTACAAGAAAGGTCGGATTGGGACTGCCTTTGTTAAAGGAACTGTGCGAGCTCACAGGCGGTGGCCTGGAGATCTCGAGCAAGTTAGGTGAGGGAACGGAAGTGGTAGCTACGCTGGTCCCTTCATCCATCGACTGTCTTCCTTTGGGAGACGTGGGAGAGTCTTTAGCGGCTTTGGTCGGCTCCTGTGAAAAGACCTGCGATTTTGTAGTGATCTTTGAGCATGATGTCAGGGGTAAGACCGTGATAGACACCCGCGAGATCAAAGAAAAACTCGATGGGATGTCCCTTCAGGAGCCTGAAATATATTTGTTTTTGTGTGATTATTATCGCGAACAACAAGAATTAATACTTGGAGGTTTATAAGTATGAAATCATTAGCAGAACTCGAAGCAATCAAGAACAAGGCGAAGTCCGACATGTCCGCAAGATCTGAAGCCGGCAAGCGTATCGTAGTCGGTATGGCTACATGCGGTATCGCAGCAGGTGCCCGTCCGGTCATGACAGCAATCGTTGAAGAGCTGAAGACACGTGGTATCGAGGATGTTGCTGTTACAATGACAGGCTGCATCGGTCTTTGCAAGTATGAGCCGATCGTTGAAGTAATTGAGGCAGATGGTTCTAAAGTTACATATATCAAGATGGATCCGAACAAGGCAAAGCGCATGGTTGCCGAGCACATCGTAAACGGTCAGGTTTGCGATGATCTTACGATCGCTACCGCTAATCTCTGATATATTTTTGAGATGACGATGATCCTCTCGAAACCATTAAATTCGTTTCAAGTAGACTCTCTCAGCAAAAGGTGGGCAGCTGTGCTGCTCCTCCTTTTTGCATGGGGAGTTTCTTTTCTTTTC
The DNA here is from genome assembly GCA_017428545.1 of Clostridiales bacterium. Classification (GTDB taxonomy): domain Bacteria; phylum Bacillota; class Clostridia; order Saccharofermentanales; family Saccharofermentanaceae; genus Scatonaster. Next base: position 315,971 of record JAFRQR010000002.1, on the reverse strand, counting down.
TTCATGTATCCGATCGGAGATCCCGACTTTTCCCAACTGGCTTACTGGTATGAGGATATGTCGGATGCGTCGGATTACGTGTCGTATATCGACGCGCACCCGCTGACCGATGTTTTTACGATGCAGAACGTCATCTACATCTTATCTGTATTGGGTTATATTGCCGTCATGCATCTTATCGGGCTTTTCTATTTCACCATGTATGTGTGTGATCTTCGCGAGGTACCTTTGTCAAAAGCACCGAAGATCTATTTTACGCGCATATGGTGGATGATCCTTTATTCCGCGACACTGATGATCCCGGGACTTATCGTTCTGGCGATCCTTCCTTATATTTTTCTTTTCCTGATACCTGCGCTATATGTACGTTCTGGTATCGTTCTGTTTGAAAAGAAGGATATTTATACGGCTACGATCCAGAGCTTTTCCAAGACCCGTGGGCATAAACTTTCGATCTTTATGGAACTTTCGGGCATCGCACTGATCTTTGTCGTGATCCGTTTTCTCGTTAACATGTTTTTGAAATCCGGATCCACCGGTCTTATGCTGGTAGAAGCGTTCTTATTTTCTTATTTCACACTTGCGATTTTCAGGAATATGGGAACACGTTTCCACATGATCACTACCCTGAATAAGTGATTTAATTTTCATTTGAATGATCCTTTTGGCAATATGCCCCTAAACTTTTCCATTTAATAGGTATCTTTGTATACTTCGTGAATTGCATTTTTGCGATGGTTTGCCTATTATTGTAATGTTCTAGTTATAAAAACTGATGGAGGATTGAATTATGGACATTAAACAAGAAGCCATTCAGAAGCATGCTGAGTGGAAAGGTAAGATTGAAGTTATCACACGCGCTCCTGTAGCATCTAAGCATGATCTTTCTGTGGCATATACACCGGGTGTTGCCGAGCCGTGCCTCGAGATCTCCGAGAATGTCGATCTCTCCTACAAATATACTCGTCGTCACAACCTCGTAGCTGTTGTTACAGACGGAACCGCTGTTCTTGGTCTTGGTGATATCGGACCGGAAGCAGGTATGCCGGTTATGGAAGGTAAGTGCGCACTGTTTAAGGCTTTCGGTGATGTAGATGCTTTCCCGCTTTGCATCCGTTCCAAGGATGTTGACGAGATCGTTAACACAGTAGCTCTTCTGGCCGGTTCTTTCGGCGGCGTAAACCTCGAGGATATCTCCGCTCCGAGATGCTTCGAAATCGAGAAGAAGCTGAAAGAAAGATGTGACATCCCGATCTTCCACGATGACCAGCACGGTACAGCTGTTATCACACTTGCAGGTCTTACAAACGCTCTTAAGATCGTTGGCAAGAAGATCGAAGAGATCTCCGTTGTTGTTAACGGTGCAGGTGCTGCTGCTACAGCTATCACAAAGCTCCTGATCTCCCGTGGTCTGAAGGATGTTGTTCTCTGCGACAGAACAGGTGCTATTTACCAGGGACGTGAGAAGCTCAATTCCGCTAAGGAAGAGATCGCTGCTATCACCAACCAGAAGATGAAGAAGGGTTCCCTCAAGGATGTTATCGTCGGCGCTGACGTATTCATCGGTGTTTCTGCTCCGGGCGTACTCACAGCTGAGATGGTAGCTACAATGGCAAAAGATCCGATCGTATTTGCTTGCGCTAACCCGACACCTGAGATCCTGCCGGATGAGGCTAAGAAGGCCGGCGTTGCTGTTATGGCTACAGGCCGTTCCGACTTCCCGAACCAGGTAAACAACGTACTCGCTTTCCCGGGTATCTTCCGTGGTGCTCTTGATGTACGTGCTTCCGATATCAACGATGAGATGAAGATCGCTGCTGCTAACGCTATCGCAGGTGTTGTTTCTGATGAAGAACTCAATCCTGAGTATATCCTCCCGGATGCTTTCGATCCGCGCGTAGGTAAAGCTGTTGCTGAGGCTGTTGCCGAGGCTGCAAGAAAGAGCGGAGTTGCCCGTATCTGAATACGCAAATAAAGATCCAAAGATGGGCCATCTTTACTTAAGGTGGCCCATCTTCTGTATTTTCTGATACCTGTGGTTTAGTTGGTACACACATCCCTGACCGTTGTGGTAGAATAGCAGAAGTGATTTTGCTCGGAGGAAGCGAATATGATTAACCGCATCGAATTATTAAAACTGGTGGAACATAATGCACGGATCAAGATCGAGGATCTGGCCGTAATGCTCAATGCATCTTCGGAAGAGATATCTGCAGAGCTGGAAGCCTGCAAGAAAGAGAATGTGATCCTCGGATATAATACCATGATCAACTGGGAAAAGACGGAGCGTGAAGAAGTGACTGCACTGATCGAGGTCCGAATTACTCCGCAGAGAAATCAGGGCTTTGACAAGATCGCCAGCCAGTTCTACCGTTATCCGCAGGTTTCTTCCTGTTACCTGATGTCCGGTGGTTTCGATCTGATGCTGATCATCGAGGATTCCACACTTCGCGAGGTCGCGAACTTCGTTTCCGAGAAGATCGCTCCTCTGGAAGGTGTACTGTCAACATCCACCCATTTTATCCTGAAAAAGTATAAGAGCAACGGTACGCTGTTTACACAGAAACAAACGGATGACCGTGAAGCAATCGTGCTGTGAGATGTTGCTGAGAGGAAAGAGGTCCCATGGAAATCGATTATCAAAGCAAAATATCAACAGTAGTCAACAATATAGCGCCCTCTGCGATCCGCCGGTTCTTCGATCTGGCAAATGAAATGAAAGAAGAGGTGATCTCTCTTTCTATCGGTGAGCCGGACTTTGTTACCCCCTGGAGTATCAGAGAGGCAGGTATTTTCTCGCTGGAAGACGGATATACGCACTATTCTCCGAATCAGGGATATATCGAAGTCCGTAAAGCGATCTCTGAGTATCTTGAGAGAAGATTTGACCTGAAATACGATCCGAAGAAACAGCTTCTTGTAACTGTCGGTGGAAGTGAAGCACTTGATCTTATCGCAAGAGCTTTGATCAATCCGGGAGATGAGGTCATTATCCTTGAACCTTGCTTTGTTGCTTATAAGGCGACGGTGACACTGGCTCACGGCGTTCCTGTCGTGATCGAGACTAAGGAAGAGGACGAGTATAAACTGAAACCTGAAGCTCTCGAAGCGGCGATCACGGATAAGACCAAGTATATCATTCTCGGTTATCCGGGAAATCCGACAGGTGCGACGATGACGAAGGAAGATCTTTCCAAGATCAAAGATATTCTTGTCCGTCACCCGGATATATTCGTCGTATCGGATGAACTTTATTCTGAATTGAGTTATACAGGAGAGAAGCCGGCATCTATAGCGAATTTCCCTGAACTCTATGACCGTACTATCGTGGTCAACGGTTTTTCCAAATCCTTTGCCATGACCGGATGGCGTATCGGTTATATGGCGGGTCCGGCACCTTTGATCGCTGCTATGAATAAGGTTCACCAGTACTGCATCATGAGTTCACCGACGACAGCCCAGTATGCAGTCATCGAAGCTTGCAGAAATGGTGATAAAGATGTAGAAGAGATGCGGGATGAGTATAACCGCAGAAGAAGAGTGATCATTAACGGATTGAAAGAAGCTGGACTTTCCTGTTTTGATCCGACTGGGGCATTTTACGCTTTCCCAAGTATTGAAGGGCTCGGGCTGACCTGTGAGGAATTCTGTGAGAGATTCCTGATGGAAAAGAAGGTCGCGATCGTGCCGGGAAGTGCTTTTGGAAAGTGCGGAGAGGGTCATGTCCGAATCAGTTATGCGGCTTCTATGGAGAATATCCAGGAAGCCATGAGAAGATTGAAAGAGTTTGTTACCGAGTTAAAGAATGGGAGTAAAGAGTAATGCTTGAATTCGACAATTTGCGTCTGGAACTTGAAGGTTATGAAGAGAAGATCGAGCTTCTCCGCGATGCGCTGCATATTAAGCAGGTAAGCGATCAGGTCTCCGAGCTTGAGGCCAGATCCCAAGAGCCGGATTACTGGAACGATGTAGAGCGTGCCCAGAAAGAACAGACAAAGATGAAGAGACTTCAGAAGCGTATCAAGTCCTTTGAGGATCTGGCGGCTACCCGTGAGGACCTTCTGGTTTTGTGCGAGCTGGGAAATGAAGCAGAAGATACGGATGTTCTAGAGGAAGCCACGGAAGGCGTAAAGCATTTTACCGCCTCTTATGAAAAGATGCGCCTTGAGACGCTTCTTACAGGTGAATATGATAAGAACAACGCGATCCTTACCCTGCACGCCGGTGCCGGTGGAACTGAAGCTCAGGACTGGGTAAGTATGCTCTATAGAATGTATACACACTGGGCACAGGACCATGACTTTGAGATCAAGGAACTTGAGTATCTTGATGGCGACGAAGCCGGAATCAAGAGCGTCTCCATGATGATCACAGGTGAGAATGCCTACGGTTTCTTAAGATCAGAGATCGGTGTTCATCGTCTTGTCAGGATCTCTCCTTTCGACTCCTCGGCAAGAAGACATACTTCCTTTGCTTCCTGCGAAGTTATGCCGGAACTGGATGATTCTATTGATATTAAGATCGATATGGCTGATGTCCGTGTTGATACATACCGTGCAACTGGTAAAGGTGGTCAGCACGTTAACCGTACTGACTCGGCTGTCCGTCTTACTCATATTCCGACCGGATGTGTTGTAGCCTGCCAGGCTGAGCGTTCTCAGATCCAGAACCGTGAGACGGCGATGAATATGCTGAAAGCAAAACTTTATGCACTTGCTATGGCGGCTCACATGGAAAAGATCGAAGACCTTAAGGGTGTTCAGATGGAGATCGCCTGGGGCAGCCAGATCCGTTCCTATGTTTTCTGCCCGTATACGCTGGTCAAAGATCATCGTACCGGTTATGAAGAAGTCAATGTCGATGCCGTAATGAACGGAAATCTCGATGGATTTATTAATGCATTCCTTTCCGGTATGACGATTGAAAAGTAATTCTTTGAAGTAATCCGATAAATGAAAAGGAGCTGTCTCATATGAGACAGCTCCTTTTGCATTTGTCTGATTATAGATTACTTCAGATACTGTACGAGGAAGTTCTTGATCTTAAAAGATCCGATGGACTTATCGCCCTCGGCAGTGATCGATGCGACGATCGTGTCGCCTTTCTCAAGAGCTTCATCACTGTTCGGATAGAGATAGAATGTGTTCTTGCTGCCTTCCTTTGCAACGACGGTGAAGTTGGTGCACTCGATGCTGGTGATCGTTGCGGAAGTCTCGGAGAATGTGATCGTGACATACTCGAGGGAAGCATTCAGAGAAGAAGTCTTCTTCTGATTATTCGTGAACTTGATATCAAATGAACAGTTCTTTCCGGAAGCCTTCGCATTCGTGATCTTTGTCGTGAAGGAAGTCTTCTTGTATTCAGAAGGTGCAACAGTCGGAGCAGGTTCCGTTGTTGTAGCGGGAGCCTCGGTCGTTGTAGTTGCCGGAGCTTCCGTGGTCGTAGTTGTCGGTGCTTCTGTCGTTGTCGTCGTCGGAGCCTCAGTTGTCGTAGTTGCCGGTTCCTCGGTAGTTGTTGTCGTTGGTGCCTCAGTAGTGGTCGTTGTTACATCTTCGGTAGTCTTTTCGGTTTCGCTATCAGAAGATACAGTGATCACTTTGGTCGCCTTGCTATCCGTTTCGATCTCGCTATCGATCTCGCTCTCTTTGTAAGTCGTTGCTTCCGATTCATCCTTTTCAGAGAAGAAGACCTTACCGAGTTTGAAATACTGCCAGCAGAAGACCAGACCGGCGAGACAGATAAGCGCGGCGCAGATAAAGATGATCGGCTTTACGATGCTGCGTTTTTCGGTCGTATGCTCCTGCTGCTCGACAGGCGTGATAGAACCTCGCTGGGAAGCTGCATTGTATGTATGGCGCTGTGATTTAGCAAGCTGCGCGCTGGAACTCATGGAAGTCATTTCCGGTCTTGCGACAGGACGGTTGATCGAACCGCCGGGGCGCTGCGTGTTTCTAGGAGAAGCTTGCGTTTCTTTTGCGGAAGAGACTTCGCGAGATTCAGCTTTGTTGCCAAGAGAGGAACCCGGACGAAGACCGGAAGAGGTGCCTGCGACCTGATCGGCAGTTCCTGCCGCGGCAGCTGCTGCAGCCGCTGCTGCGGCTTTCTCTTTCTCAATCTTATTCTGCTCGATCTCTTTCATGGCCGCCTTATGGAATTCACTCTCATCCCCGTCGCCGAAGAGGAGGTGGTTCTTGGAGGCTGCCTTGCCGGCATTCTGTTCTTCGCTTGCAGCGAGACGTTTTGCATTTACTGGGCTGGCGTATACGCTGTCGATCGGTTCGAGATTTGCGGAAGCAATGGAAACATGCGGGTGAACTTCCGGTGCAGAGTAATTGACCGGTGCCGTCTCGGCAGCGTCGCTCTCTGTGTAGATCGATTCATAATCTTCGGATACGATGCCCGCAGAAGGATCATCGATCGGCTCGTTATCGTAGATAGAAGAGGTATCCTCACTGGCGGCTTCGGAAACAGCTGTTTCTTCGACGACATTCTCACTAGGAGCTTCAGAAGGAACCGTTTCAGCAGCCTGACCATCGGCCTCGGAAGCTTCCTCGATGACCTCCTCATTCTCGGAGAATTCTTCATTCTCATCATTATCATCGTCCGCTTCGATCATCGAAGCAACGTTGATCACAGGAGATGCTTCCAGTACGGAAATATCATCCTCAGGTGTCTCCGGCGGCTCGATCTCGTTTCTGGCAAAAGCCGGAACTTCTTCGATCATGGAAGCGGCTTGTGTTTCAGACACAGTAGAAGCAGGGACGGATTCATCGGATACTTCTTCCTGCGAAGCGGCATCTTCCACACTTGATACTGTATCATTTACAGCCAGCTCATCAACAGCTGCCTCAGCAGTTTCTTCAACTGTTTCATCCTTGACTTCAGAAACCGGCTCTTCGACGATCTCTTCAGTCTGAGAGATTTCTTCAGAAGCCTTTTCAACTTCCGGTTCAGCTACGGTTTCTTCCGTAGCCGGAACTTCCGGAGCAGAAACATGATTGGAACCCGGACGAGTGAAGCCTACGGGAGTTTCCACATCAATACTCGGGAAAACAACGGCCTTCGTTTCGGATACAGGCTCATTTGCAGGGGCCTGCTCAACGACCTGCTCCGTGATCTGTTCTGCAGCCTGCTCAACAGCAGGTTCAGATGTTTGCTCGACAACAGGTGCCTCAACGGCAGGCTCTTCAACAACGGGTGTCTCAACGACCGGTTCCGATGCTACAGGGGCCGGAGCGGCCGGCGTTTCAGCTTTCGGCTCTTCCACCGGGACTGCAGGTTTAAATGCAGCAAATGGCTGGAAAGGAGAGAAGTTCTCGCTTCCCAATTCTGCTTCGATCTCATCTTCAAGCGAATTATCTACTTCGTATTTCGGAATGTTGTTCAGATAGTTTTCCTTAGCATACATGGTGTCCAGCATGGACGGCTTTGCTGTCGGATCCGGGGCATTAAACCCGTATTTCGGACCGGAAAAAGTGGATCTGTCTTCCTGAGCGACAGGTTGTTCAGAGAACTGATCCGCATCAAGTGTCGGATCTGTGATCATTTCGTCTGAAAGGAAAGGATCAAGAAGATCTTCTTCCTGCAAAGATGCATCCATGTCATTCTGCTCTCGAAGAGCATCTGAAACATTCTGTGCGGGATCATTTGCTTTGAAAGAAAGGAAAAGAGGCCGTTTTACCTGGTCGTCAGGATCGATCGGCTCTTCGTCGTCTGATCTGTGCATATAAACCGGATCTTCAGAAAGTGAATCTCCGTTTGATCTTCTGAATGTTCCGAAAACGGACGGGGTCTGAGAATCGTCGAACTCTTCCTCAGGAGCATGCAAAAGATGCTCTCTCTCATTTTTTCCGTCATTTTCATGTTCACGAAGCATGTGCAATTCCTCCGAAGTCAAAAAATATAACTCTTATATATCTTATTTCAAATACGGAAAAACCGCAACAAAAAACAACAAAAGTTGATACTATTTTCTTCTGTTTTGTGGTCAAAAAGTCGAAGAATGATAGCAATTGTCGAAATCATTTTTGATTTAATCTCCTATACTTTTCGTAAAGTATTCTTCAGGGGAAGTATCATGGACAAACGAAGGCTATTCATTACATTGTTATTGGTCGGCCTCGGCTTCGCGGCCTTCTTATTCACGACTCTTCGGACTAAAGAAAACAAGGTAACGATCGAAACGGAAGAGAGTAAATTGGAGTCATCTTCATCGATTGAAGGTACGGAGACCCTTCAAAAGGAAAAACGCGTTTTCCCGGTCTATATATGCGGAGAGGTGAATAGTCCGGGAGTTTATCAGATCGAAGGCTCTGTGTATCTGTACGAGCTTATTGAGATGGCAGGCGGGCTTAAGAGTCAGGCAGCCGTTGATCATATCGATATGGTTTATCTGATCTCATCGGAAGAAAGCATTTATGTGCCCTCCATTGATGATATTACAGAACCGTCGGATAGTTCAGGTTTCATTTTTCCGGGAAAGGAGGAAGAAGAGCCTCGGAAGCAAAACGGGAAAGTAAACATCAATACGGCGGATGAAGAAGAACTTTCAACACTATCCGGAATCGGAGAAAAGACTGCGGAAAAGATCATCAGATACAGAGAAGAACATGGCCCTTTTATGACTACGGAAGATCTTATGAATGTGCCCGGAATAGGAGAGAGTAAATATGCTTTGATAAAGGACGGCATATGTGTATGAAAGGTGCATAAATAATGCGTTTTCCTATGTAATAAGATTATACCGTCAGGACAATAGAAAGTGCGAAAAAAGGGTTTGACAAATACATTCATCAATGTTAGTCTTTATAGGCACTAAGGAATGACTTGCTCGTGTGGCGGAATAGGCAGACGCAACGGACTTAAAATCCGTCGGGGTAAAACCCGTACCGGTTCAAGTCCGGTCACGAGCACCAGACTTTCTGTTATATATCGCGGAGTGGAGCAGTTGGTAGCTTGTCGGGCTCATAACCCGAAGGTCGCGAGGTTCGAGTCCCGCCTCCGCAACCAATTAGGGGAGTTGTCGTAAGACAGCTCCTTTTGTTTTGCAATTATTATACTTTGCGATATAATTATCGTGAATTTTTATGCGCGAGGTGACAGGATGCCTGTTTCTGATAATAGTACTACAGCTTCTAATGCAGCCGGAAAAGTAGCCAAGATCGTGTTTCTTTCCCTGTTTGCTTTGGTCTTAGTAGTTGTCTCGGTTTCTTTTGCCGTACACCATATGCGTTTGGGTTTTGAAAAAGAGTTTCAGAATACTCTTATCCGCCGTGTTCAGACGGATGCAGTCAATGCTGCATCTGCGGTTTCAGGTGAAGAGATCAAGACGGATTCTGCCAAGGCTGCACAGAAGTACGGCGCCGTCCTTCCTTATATGATGCTTGACACAAATGAAGATGATTATACGACGCAGGCTTTCGGCCTTTATGAGTATACGAACGGTTCGCTTTCCATGATGACGGGAAACGACTCCGACCTTCTTGTTGCGATGAGTATTCCCGTATCCGAATGGATGACAAACGAAATGACTCCGTATGAAGTTCGGGAAAAGAACGTTTATCACTATCTGGTCCCGATCAAAGACCAGGAAGGTAATGTTGCCGCATTACTGGAGCTTTCTGCGCAGTCTCGTCCTATTAATGAAATGGGGAACCGCCTTGAGTCGAAGATCCTTTCAACGGTTATCGTAGCGGTCATCGTTGCGCTTGCGGGATTCTCCCTGCAGTTCATCATTCCGCCGTTCCTCCGCCTGGTTTCCAATAAGAATACGGAGGCGACGTTATGAATGATTTCCTGATCGAAAACTTCACCAAAGCGCCAAAGGGCAAAAAAGCGATCGCCAGCCAGATCGGATTCTGCCTGATCACTGCAATCGTCGTGCTTTTTGTAGTTTCTTCCATCGTTACGAAAGTTTATTGTTCGGCATTGGAATCCCAAAGAAAGACAGCTTTGTCATCTTATGCGGCAAGCGTTTCCGTTTCTTTGTCCGGACAGAATCTTGCAGACGGTATGTCGCTGCCGAACGATCCGGCCTTTTATGATGCGAATAAACAATATATCGTAAATGTATATGTAAAAGGAGGAAATTCTTTCCTTCGCGTTTACACTTCCGACCGCACGTATGACGAGGGCAAACAATATGTCCTTTCCGGTGCAGGTGAGGAGTATATGGAGTCTTTCGAACAGCAGCAGCTGGTCGTAACTCACAGAAACGAGAATAATATCAGGTACGTTACGTCCGTATCCCCGATCCTCAGTCTGGACGGAACGGTATCCGGAATCGTTGAGGTCATGATCCCTCAGGGTGATTTTGCTAAGACGGAAAACGGTATGTCGTTGTCCTGGCTGTTTACCATTGTTTCCATTGCCGTTGCGATCGCGATCATTTACGGAGAGATGAGAAGACTTTTCGATACATTGATCACTCCGCCGGATAAGACAGTCCCGAGAGCGGTAATGTATGGTTTTTCCACATTCCGACTGACTTCTTTCTTCTCCAGTGTCGGATGCGCGATGCCGCTGATCATTCTTCCTTCTTATATGAAGGAATCCTTTAGCGGAGAGATCGACAATGGTTTTGTCCTTCAGATCCTGATCGTATTATCCTGTGTACTTTATCTGTTCGGATTCTTCCGTTTCACCCATCTGCGTGACCTTCTGATCCGAAAACTCACATCAAGACTTGCTGTCATGGTCTCTGTCGTGATCGCATTTATCCTGCTTTTGCTTTGCGGACTGATCGATAATGCGGTATTGACTATGCTTCTGCTTTTGCCGATCGGTGTGCTTCTGGGCATGTCTTTCCAATTCCAAAGAGACTACCGCCTCATGGCGATGCGTTCCGGTCAGGCTGAATTTACGGACCGAAAGATCCATCAGGTCCAGTATACCGGCGTTGTGCTCGGTGTTTCCGTCGGCGCGGTCATTGCGGGTATTCTGTTTGAACGTTTCGGCCTTTTTACCGTTCTGATGGTCGCTTCGTTCTTCCTGTTCGTTTATGCGATCCAGGTGCTTTATTTCGTTCGTCACTGTCCGCCGTCAAATGAACCGGTCGTACGTCTGCCGAACTATTTCTATGCATTGAAAAATACTAAGTCCGGAACATTTGCATGGAGCACCATTTTCCCTCTGGGTGTCCAGGTCGCATTCTTCCTCGTGTTTATTCCGGATTATCTTGAAACAGTCCGTATATCTCTTGCAACTGTAGCTTTCTACTATATGCTGGCCGTTGTCTGCGGAGAGGTGTTCATAAAACTCCTTATTATCTGGTTTGAGGATTTCTTTACTCACAAGACGAGGATCACGATCTCTGCGGTCCTGAGTTCGATCGGTTATCTGGTCTTTGCTCTTTCTCCGTCGGCAAAAGTACTTGTCATCGGCGTTACGTTCCTCGGCCTTTCCCAGGGACTGCATGAGTTCGGATATCTTGATTACTATAAGTCTCTGATCCGTCAGGATAAGCACCCGATCGCCCGAGTGATCCTGGTACGTGCATTTACAAGTGGTATTATTATCGGATCGCTTTTCTTCGGAATGGCGAATGCTTTTGAAAACGTCCGTGTACCGCTTATCGCTTATGCACTTATCATTCTGGTGGTTTCGTGCTCGTATCCTCTTTTGATGCTGATGGACAATTCGTCTTCTCAAAAGAACCCGAAAAGGCCTTCGCATCCGCAACGCCCGACTATGCCGGGAAGAAACGGGGAGGTGAGATGATATGGAAATGTGGAATGATAAACTGACTCGTGAGAATATCGAACAGTTCTACGATACATATGCTGCTTTCGCCTATCGTTGCGCGTATAAGAATCTGCGCGATACTACCCGTGCGGAGATCGCCGTCACTGACGCATTCATCGATACCTATCACAAGCGCGCCAAGCTTTCGGAAGATAAAGTGATCTACTATTTTTCCGATGCCCTGCAGTATCACGTCAATGAACTGGCGGGAAGATATCCTGTGATCAACGATGCCGCTCCGGCAGAGAAGAACCTGGATGAATATACCGCATCAACGATGAAGCATACGATCATGGAGAAGATCGATTCGCCGAGATTTAGAGTTGCGGAGTTTATGGCTTCCGCATCGGATAATAAGATCAGAAGGAATACGCCGCTGGCAGACTTTTTCCAAAATTCCGGTATCACGGTCATGCTTCTTATTAAACTCGTTATTCTTGCGATCGTTATTGGTATCACGACATTCTTCGGCGCGAAGATGATCTTCCATGCCGATGATTTTATCCAGACAAGGACGCAGAGAGGTACTTTTAAGCTCGAAGAACATATCGTCGGTATCCTCGATTATATTCCGGTAAACGGAAGTGTTTCGGGACAGACGGCTCCCGGATCCGATCCATCCGATCCGGATCCCCAGGCTTCTTCTGACAGTTCTTCGGAAACGACGCCGCCCGAAAGCTCGAGTGAGCCTTCTGCGACACAAGGATAAACTGCTTTGTATTCTTACAAAACAGTAATCAAATCAGGAAAAAAGTAAACTATAATACCTGCGTAGGTAAGGAAAAAGAACAGGAAAGAAATACAAGATAGGGACATAAAGATGAAAGACAGTCATAAGAATGCTTCAGTCCGAAGACCATCAACAGGAAATCAGCAGATTCACGTTGATCATGTGAATGCAAAAGGACATGTCGTAGCTGCAAAGAGAATAAAGAGAAAGAAACCATGGACGTTCAGACGTGTCTGCCTTCGAGTATTGCTTCCGATCGTTCTCGTTTTGACGATTATTGCCGGCGGTATCTATATCGCCGCCATGAGATACAAAGATTACCTTTTGGATCAGATCGAGTATATCCCGAAAGAAGAGAACCCTACTTTCATCAACGAAGAGAGTTCTGTAGTTCATATCTCCGAGTATACGTCGGAAACGTATATTCCGCCTATTGAAGAAGAGCATATCCATAACTTCCTTCTGATAGGTATCGACAGCCGTTCCAGAAAATATACGGAAGACGGAACGGGAAGTCTTGCTGACGTTATCATGGTCATGAGCGTGGATGACAGCGAAGGTACGATCAAGCTTGTCACGATCCAGCGTGACTGTTATGCATATGTTCCGGGACACACTAATCCGATGAAGATCAATGCGGCGATGAGCTACGGCGGACCGGATCTGCTTTCTGCGGTCGTAGAGAATCATCTGCGTATCGTTTTGGATGGTTATGCTTATGTTAACTTCTATAATATGGAAAAAGTTATCGATGCCGTAGGAGGAATCGATATTGAGGTAAGTAAGGCCGAAGTATTCCACGAACCGGGCGGACTGAATTCAAATCTTCGAGAACAGAATAATCTTGTCGGTGATCCTCCTGAGAAATATGTTCTTTCCACATCCGGGATGGTGCATCTGAACGGAAGACAGGCAGTTGCCTATAGCCGTATCCGTGAGGTCGGTGACGGTGTTTACGGAAGAACGGAGAGACAGGTCAAGGTATTAAACGAGCTTCTTAAAGAGTTTTCCAACCTCAGTACGACATCTAAACTTGCCGCTCTTGACGATATTCTTGACATGGTTGCCACGAATATCTCCAGAGACGATGTAGAAAAGTATGCGTTTGATTTCCTTCCGGAAGTGCGCAACATGAAGATCGAATCACTCGGTATTCCGATCGATGGTTACAGCCGCCAGGGCATGTTCTCGGATGTTCGTGCAAATGAGTGGAGTATCCGTCCGGACTGGAACGGTATGATCCCGATCGTGCAGGAATTCTTATATGGCGAGACAACTGATTTCGATAGGGTCAAGGAAATTCCGAAGGCTCCGCAAGTGGAGACTTCGAAATCCTCCGACGGTGATTCCGAATAATTGATACAAATTTCTGTTTTTGTCTTTCTTTGATATTGACATCTTCTGACTAAATGGTATAGTAGTAATTGATTTAGCACTCGTGTTGTTCGAGTGCTAATTAAATTTGCTGGAGGTGATTCACCATGACCATTAAGCCACTGGGTGACAGAGTAGTTATTAAAATGACAGAGGCTGAAGAAACAACCCACAGCGGAATCGTTTTGGCAGGTTCTGCAAAGGAAAAGCCTCAGATTGCCGAGATCGTCGCGGTCGGACCGGGCGGAATCGTAGATGGAAAAGAAGTTAAGATGGAGCTTTCCGTAGGTGAGAAGGTTCTTGTTTCCAAGTATGCAGGTACGCAGGTTAAGATCGACGGAGTCGAATACACGATCTTGAGCCAGAGCGATGTTCTGGCGATCGTAGAGTGATTCACGTTTGACAGGAGGTTTTCATTATGGCAAAAGAACTGAAGTATTCCGAAGACGCAAGACGTGCTTTGGAAAGTGGTGTAAATAAGGTTGCAGATACAGTAAAGATCACACTCGGACCGAAGGGCAGAAACGTTGTTCTGGATAAGAAGTACGGCGCTCCGCTCATCACGAACGATGGTGTTACGATCGCAAAAGAGATCGAGCTTGAAGACCCTTTCGAAAATGCCGGTGCTCAGCTTGTTAAAGAAGTCGCATCCAAGACAAATGACGTTGCCGGTGACGGTACAACGACAGCAACGCTCCTTGCACAGGCGATCATCCGTGAAGGACTGAAGAATGTGGCTGCAGGCGCTAACCCGATCATTCTGAGAAAGGGTATCCAGATCGCTGTTGATGAGGCTGTTAAGTCCCTGGAGTCAGCTGCTAAGAAGGTTGACGGTTCCAAGGATATCGCTCGTGTAGCATCTATTTCCGCCGGTGATGACCTGATCGGTGATCTGATCTCCCAGGCTATGGAAAAGGTTTCTTCCGATGGTGTTATCACTGTTGAAGAGTCCAAGACGATGGGTACTGAACTTGAAGTCGTTGAAGGTATGCAGTTTGACCGCGGTTACCTTTCTTCCTATATGTGCACGGATATGGATAAGATGGAAGCTGTTCTGGATGATCCTTATATCCTTATCACAGATAAGAAGATCTCCAACATTCAGGATGTCCTGCCGCTTCTCGAGCAGGTAGTCCAGCAGGGCAAAAAGCTCCTGATCATCGCTGAAGATGTTGATGGTGAGGCGCTTGCTACATTGATCGTTAACAAACTCCGTGGCACATTTACATGTGTTGCCGTAAAGGCTCCGGGTTTTGGTGACAGAAGAAAGGCAATGCTTGAGGATATCGCTATCCTTACAGGCGGTCAGGTCATTACCGGTGACCTCGGCCTTGAACTCAAGGACACAACGATGGATCAGCTCGGCCGTGCTCATCAGGTAAAGGTCCAGAAAGAGAACACGATCATTGTTGACGGTATGGGTGATCCGGAAGCGATCAAGTCCCGTGTATCCCAGATCCGTGCCCAGATCGAAGAGACATCTTCCGAGTTTGACAAAGAAAAACTCCAGGAGCGTCTGGCGAAACTCTCCGGTGGTGTTGCCGTTATCAAAGTCGGTGCTGCTACCGAGACAGAAATGAAAGAGAAGAAGCTGCGTATCGAAGATGCTCTTGCTGCAACACGTGCTGCTGTTGAAGAAGGTATCGTTCCGGGTGGCGGAACAGCATACATCAATGTTCTTCCGGCTGTATCCGCTCTCGTTGACAAGTACGACGGAGACGTAGCAACAGGTATCCGCATCATTGCGAAGGCTCTCGAGGCTCCGATCCGCCAGATTGCAGCAAATGCAGGTCTTGATGGTTCCGTTATCTGCGAGAACATCAAGAAGTCCGAAGCCGGTAACGGTTATGATGCCCTGAACGACAAGTATGTCAACATGTTTGAAGCAGGAATCGTAGATCCGGCAAAGGTAACACGTTCTGCTCTTCAGAACGCTGCATCCGTTTCTTCCACACTCCTTACGACAGAGGCAGTTGTATGCGATATTCCGCAGCCTGAACCGCCGATGCCGAATCCGGGTGCCGGTATGTATTAATCAGTTGATTTCTGATAAAATAAAGAGGTCGTGGCCTTAAGCCACGGCCTCTGTTTTTATGTAAAGGAGATCGTGTATGCGATTTAATAACGACGTATTCGTTGAAAAACTCGTAGTAAAGCATTTGACGACAAAAGATAAGATATGTAGAGTTCTGTATGTCATACTTGCCATATTGGCGATCCTGATCGTAAACATTTTCCCGCTGTTTTTCGGAATCGGATATCTGTTCCTGTTTACGGGAGCTCTTTCTTTCGGAATCGGATATCTGTGCTATTACAAGGTCTCGGGCCTTCGTAAAGAATTCGAATACAGTGTGGTAAATGATGAATTCACCATTGATACGATCAAGGGAAAAAAGCGCCGCGTACAGCTCTTTTCCGGAAGTATCCGCGATTTTGAAATGGTCGCAAAAATAAAAGATGACCGCCATCCGGTTTCTGAATTCGAAAAGCCGAATTACCTTCGTGGAAGATGCGTATCCGGAATCAATAAAGACGAAGAGTGGTATGTGGCAACCAGTATGGGATCTCAGAAGGTGCTTTTGTATATTGAGCCGGATGAGTCGATGCTTCAGGCATTTTTCCGGTTTAATCCGAGAAATACGATGTATCGTCCTACGGGAAGACCGATGGGAACAGCTTCCGCTGCTTCAAGGCCGAAAACTAAAGAAAAAACGGAAGATGCGCCGGCAAAAGAACCTGATGATAAGAAAGAGGAATGAGTATGCAATTCATTGAAGAAGAGAATCTGTACCGTTTTACGATCATCGGCCCTGAAACAGATATTCACGACAGATTGCATTACCATTCGTTATTTGCCATGCTTCAGGAGGCAGCATGCTTGGATGCCGACCGTCACGACTTCGGTTCCGACAAAATGGATGAGCTTACCGCATGCTGGCTGATCCTTCGGATGAAGGTCGTCATGAAGAAGATCCCGAAATGGAAAGACACGATCTACATCCGTACCTGGTCCATGGGCTTTGAACGGCTTTTCTTCAACCGAGACTTTGATATTTTCGACGAAGATAAGAATCTGATCGGAGAGGCGACATCTGTCTGGGTGATTGCGCATCAGGGCGACCATCGTCCCGTACGCCCGCAGTCGATACCCGGAATGGAGATCTTTGAGGCAAAAGCACCTGCCGTGCGAAAAGCCGAAAAAGTATCGCCGATCCCGGATGAAGAGAGAGAAGGGCTTCCGAAACTCAAAAGATTTGCCGACTATAGCCAGATCGACAGGAATATGCACGTGAACAACACCAATTATGTTGCCTGGAGCGAAGATGCCTGCTATTCCGAGATCCCTACGGAACGCCGTATAAGTGAGCTGACGATCAATTATTCCTCGGAAGTGCATCCGGGCGAGGAAGTGCTTATCTATTATACGAAACAGGATGAATCGATTCTCGTGGACGGTATCGAGGCCCAAAGCGGACGGCATGTATTCACGACGGAAGTCATCGTGGGAGATGAATAAACGTTTTATGGGTTTATCAATATGATTTTATAGGTTAAAATAGGTTCGCAAGAGTTTGCGGAGGGAATAATACATGATTGAGATATCGAATCTTGTAAAGTTTTACGGTGATAAAAAAGCACTCGGCGGAGTGTCTTTTAAGGTGGAACAGGGTGAGATCCTCGGATTCCTCGGACCGAACGGCGCCGGCAAAACCACTACGATGAACATCATTACGGGTTATATTTCTGCGACGAGCGGTAAAGTAACGATCAACGGCTATGATATTCTTGAACAGCCGGAACTGGCGAAGAAGAATATCGGATATCTGCCTGAGCAGCCGCCGCTTTTTCTGGATATGACCGTTTATGAATATCTGGAATACGTAAGCGAATTAAAGAAAGTCCCGAAGGATATCAGGAAAAAGCAGATCGGCAGTGTCATGCAGATGGTTCACATCGGAAATGTTTCCGGCCGCTTGATCCACAATCTTTCCAAAGGTTACCGTCAGCGTGTCGGAATCGCCCAGACTCTGATCGGAAACCCTGAGGTCATTATCCTCGACGAACCTACAGTCGGCCTTGACCCGAATCAGGTCATTGAGATCCGCAAACTGATTACTACGCTGTCCAAAAATCATACGATTATCTTCAGTTCCCATATTCTTTCGGAAGTACAGGCGATCTGCGATCGGGTGATCATCATCAATAACGGTAAGATCGTCGCCGATGCTCCGACGATCGAGCTGTCTGCCCAGATGGAGGGCAATTCACACTATCTTCTTACGGTGGAAGGTTCCATTAAAGATATCCAGATGCCGCTTCGTGCCGTTCCCGGTATCAAATCCGTTACGGCGCTTTCTGAAAAGAAGGGGCTTCTTCAGGTCGATATTTCCGCGGATGGCAATCTTGATGTGAGAAAAGCCATTTTCTTTGCGTTGGCAAGGATCAATGTCCCGATCCTGGAATTCCGTTCCATGGCGCCTTCGCTTGAAGATGTATTTACCGATATTACTTCGCAGAAGAAGTGAGGAGAACAAGTTATGTTTGCAGTTTTTAAGCGTGAATTCTTATCATATTTCCGAAATCCCGTCGGCTGGGTGGCAATTGCCTTGATTGGTGTGATCAGTGGATATTACTATACAAAGATGCTGACGGGTGCGGTCTCCAATGTTGATATTTCCATGGAGATCAATTTCCTTCGAGGCTTTTTCATTATTCTCATTCCGATCATCACCATGCGTCTTTTTGCCGAGGAGAAACGAAACGGAACGGATGTGCTCCTTTATACGATGCCTTTTTCCATGAAATCGGCCGTTCTCGGGAAATTCCTTGCGGCGATCTCACTTCAGGCAATGATGCTTCTTTGTGTGTTCTTCCATATGATCATTACTATCGCTCTTTCCGGCTTCGTAAGTCCGGCAGCCTGGGGTGCGATATTCGCTTATATGGTTCTTGCGGCGCTTTTCATTTCGATCGGAATGCTGACATCGGCTATGACTGAAAACCAGATCATGTCGGCTGTGTTCTGTTTCGTGATCCTTCTGTTTCTTAACTTGCTCTCATCGATCGCATCCTCGCTTTCAGAGATGCTTAAGTCATTTTTGAAGTTTACTCATCTTTTCAATCTTTCCGATTCGGCGATCTATTCGGCCGGCGAAAATGTGAGAAAAGCGATCGTCTGGTTCGATCCGTACGAGAAGACAAACTGCTTTACGACAGGCGTCTTTAAGATCGTGCCGCTCGTATTCTGCCTGAGCTTTACATTTGTATTTGCCTACATTACCTACCGCGTTCTCGAAAAGAAACGCTGGAGTCAGAGCTGAGAAGGGGGGATACGACTATGGCAAGAAAAACAGCAAAAGAAAGTATCCTTCAGGAAAAGACCGTCAAATCTCCGAAGGTCAAAGTCCGCTCTGATAAGAGATTCCGGGTGTTGAAGAATGCATCGGTCATCTCTGTCATTCTGGTTGTGGCGATCTGCATCGTTTTTAACCTGATCGTTGACCTTCTTCTTGATAAGAAACTGACATTTGATACGACATCGGTAAAGCAGAACTCGATTACGTCCCTTTCTGAGAGTTATCTGAAGGATCTTGATAAGAAAGTCGAGATCATCGGTCTTTTCGATAAAAACGACACATCGATCGAGTGGCGTGATTATTTCCTTCCGATCCTTGATGACTATGAGGCAAAAGCGGATGGAATGATCGATCTTAGGTACATTGATCCGGATGTGGATCCGTTTATCCTTACCCAACTCGATCCGAATAACGTTTATAATCTCCAGAAATACACATATGTCGTTAAATGCGGTGATATTCTGGTGCCCGTAAACCCTTACAGCTGCTTCGAATATGACAGCGACATGCTTTATTACTACGGTGTTTATAAACCGGTAGGAAACCAGATCGAAAACACATTTACCGGATATATCCGGTATGTCACATCCGGTCGTCCGCTTCACGCATATTATCTGGGCGGACATGATCTTCCGGGTCATTCCAATCTCGATAATATCCTGCTTTCTCTCGGTATGGTTTCATCTGAGTTTACGATCAGCAATGAGTCCGCAAAGATCCCGGATGATTGTGAACTTCTCGTTATTCTGGAACCGAAGTCGGATATCACGATCATTGAAAAAGAGGTCATCAAGTCTTACATCGATAATTCCGGTAAGATCCTTCTCGTAAATGATTTCGATAAAGAGAACACCCAGAATTATACTAATCTAAACGATCTTACTCTCCGCATGGGTGTGACTCTTGAGCAGGGCATTATTCACGAAAACGATGTTACCCGTCTTTACACGGCGAGTGATCCATACACTTCGATCGCCACGGTCACGGACAGCTACGCGCAGACAATCGGCCTGCAGCTTGATCTTTACAACGCTAACTGCCGTTACCTGAAGATCGCGTCTGACAGACCTTCTGAAGTCTATGTTTCTCCGCTTGTTGTTACTTCCGGAAGCGCTTCTGTCGATTTTCAGAACGCCCAGATCGACGCTTCTGTATCCGCGGGAACATATCCGGTCATTCTCATGAGCGTTGACGCGACAAACTCTCAGGCTCCTTCGTGCATGATCATTGCCGGTACAAGTGCTTTTACATCAGACTCGTACTATTCGACAAGAACACTGAGCGATAACAATGCCGTTTTCGTCAGACGTATGATCGGTGATATCTGCGAGATCTCCATCGAGAGAACGATCCCGACGAAGACGATCCCGAGCTATGCGCTTTCTAAGCCGCTTTCGTCTTCTGCCGCAACGATGTGGTCCATTATCGTAATGACGCTCATCCCGATCGCATGCCTGATCTGTGGTATCTATACATATCGCAGAAGACGTCACTTGTGAGGCGCGGCCTATGAAAGAATTGAAAAAACTCGGTATTCTGGTTTCTGTTTTCGGAGCGCTGGTCGTTATTCTTCTGGGCGTTTTGATCGCCCGGCATGTCAAGAAGCAGCGCCTGGATGATAAAAACGATGACCATACGGTGCACTACGCAGAACTGCAAGATCTGAAGTCTCTCACCGTTGAAGGCCCGGAAGGCGATACCACGATCATTCGTTTTGATGCTGCGCAGAAGATATCTTCTGTTTCACATAACGGTACTGATTTTGAATCTTCTAAGCTCAATGCTTCCGAAATCGAAGGCGCGGTTTCCACGCTGCTTCATTTTTCTTTGTCGAACCGTTTTGAACCGGAAGGCGGAGATGTCGGAAAATACGGTTTTTCAAATGTTCAGTATCGTATCGTAGCGGATAAAACGGACGGGTCACAGAGTTCCGTGGACGTAGGAGATCTGCTTGGCGATAAGAGCGGTGTCTATGCCATGGTTTCCGGAAGCACGGAAGTCCTTGTTGCCGATTACGGCCTTTACCAGTGTCTTACCAGGAATTTCGAGGATTATCTGGACCGTTATATCTTTAACTATGAAAGAGTCGAGATCAACGAGATTTCTTTTGAAAACAGATCGACAGGTGATGCATGGACGGTCAAGGTCCAGCCGGATAATGATACAGGTGTCATTCTCGAGCCGGATTATGACTGTATATATCCGATGCAAAGAGAACCGAATAACACGATGATCAATCTGCTTGAGGCGATCCGTCAGTTCCGGGTGTCTCAGTATATTCCGATCGCGGAGGAAAACTACGCAGCGTATGGCCTTGATGATCCGCAGTATCTCATTCATCTTCATCTGATGAGCGGTGAAACCGTTGATGTATCGCTTTCGATGGAGATCAGCGGATACTATTACGGATTCTCCAGCAATAACCCGTATACGTTCTGTGTCGAACCTTCGAATCTTCCAGGATTAACGATGAGGTCATTTGATCTTATTGATTCGTACGTCATTCACGGCTATCTCAATGATGTCACGACCGTGGAGGTGACAGTCAAGGATCATACATTCATTATCGACTGTATGCTCAATGAATCCTATGATTTCTATAGTGATGATTCGGTTTTCCAGCTTGATAAGCGAAATGCCAAAGTATATGACTCGAACGGAGAATGCTATGGACTCCTGCTGTTCGGCTCGATCTTCAATATGCCCGTTTCCCGTGTGGACTATGATGTGAATCCGGATCTTTCCGATGTGGAGGCCACGATCAAGGTCAATAGGCTCACAAGTGAAATCACGACGCTGAAACTTGTGCCTTGCGGAGACCATGAGTTCTACTGCTTTATCAACGATTTCTATAGTGGATTTATCGTAGACAGAAGCGTATTATATAAAGATAACGGTCATGAAATGTCAGGTTTCGGTGTATGGGATGCCTACCTCCTGGCAACGGAAGCGATCGACAATAAGTCGGCTTCTGATGTTTATGACCGTCCGTGAAAGAGTAGAAGAGATGCCTGAAAAAGCGAAAAGAATTCAACAGAAACCGCAGAAAGCGAAGCTGACTCATAAGTATTCAACTCCGCTTCTGATTGCTCTTTGCATTATTCTGGCCGTGGTTACGATCATCCTGGTCTATATGATGCGCAATCACATTGCGGCCAAGGATGGTGCGAAGGAACAGCTCCGTCTTTCCGCGATCGCCGGTTTTGACTGTGAGTATTCGGAAGCACAGCAGCTTTATCCGTTCCAGAGCGGCCTTCTGAAAGTATCGAATAAGCGGGTCGCTTATCTTTCCATTTCCGGAAACGAGATCTACAGTGTCGATCTGGAAACGGCAAGCCCGGTTTGCATCCAGAATGGTCCGTATGCCATGGTGGCCGATACGGAAGGTTTTCTCTGCGCACTGTTTTCGGAAGAAGGTATGGTGTATAAGACCCATATGACCGGAAAGATCGGTAATGTCGCACTTGCACCTTCCGGTTTATCTGCCGTGATCATCGATGATGCGGATTCTTTCGGAAGCGTATATATCATGGAAAAGGACAGCACATTCCTTGCGAAATGGTCTTCACACGAGTCTGGATATCCGCTTTCTCTGGCATTTTCGCCGGATGAGAGCACACTGAGCGTTTCTCTTGTAGATACGGATGGATCCCAGATGATCCCGCACATGAAACAGTTCTCCATCCCGAAGGACAGAACTACGGCGCGTCCTTCCGAATATGCTTTTTATACGCCGATCAGTTCGGATATCATGCCGATCCTGGCATATATGAGTAACGAAAAGGTGGCGATCGCAGGTATCAGTGATGTCGCCATCGCCGGAAACGGGGAATGTAATGCCGTAACACCGGGATTTCCCTGTGTTTCCAGCATGCTTTCTTTTGACGGCGGTTATGCGGTCGTTTATTCCGACGGAATCGACCAGCCTTTCCGGATCGCTTCCTTTAACAGTAACGGAGGAAAGATCGGGGAAGTCGACCTCGGAAACGATGTCCTGAACTTTGATGTATCCGGGACGATGGCGCTTTTCGCCGTGGATGAAAATATTTATCTTATTGATCTTTCTTCGGCAAAAGTAACGTCCTCGATCAGTATCGATGAACCTGTTTTAAGGATCGCCTTCTTCGGGACAAAGAATGTCTGTGTAGTGACAAGTGCAGGTGTTCGAGAGATCACCATCTGATCAGCGGAGGCGGTATGGAAACTGAGTTGAAGCTTTCTTTTCCCAATCAGGACGCCCTTTATGCCGCAAGTGAAGCTCCGTGGTTTCTGGATGCTTTGAATATTATTTCCGAAAAAACGTCTGTTTTTGAAAACCGCTATCTGGATACCCGCGACAGAAGTCTGCGGGATACGAGGACTACGATTCGTATCCGTCATGTGGACGGGGAGAACTATATCCATACCGTTAAGACAAGTCCGGTTGCGATTTCCAAAGATCTCGATCCGAGTCTTCTTTCGGGTCTGACCAGCCGCTGCGAGTGGAATGTTGAAACGGAAAAGTCTGAGTTTGATATCGGCTTTTTTCTTTCTTCGTCGAAAAACGCCGAGGATCCGTATGAGGTCCTTGCCGCAACGCTTGTTCCGCTTTCGGGAAAAGAACTGGTTACCTTATCTAAAACTGCTTTTAAGCGCCATGTGATCACTGCAGAGTATGAGGGGAGTACCCTTGAGATCTGCCTCGATACAGGTTCTTGTTATGGAGGCGGAAAGAGCCTTCCGATCTGTGAGATGGAGATCGAACTTATTTCCGGAGATGTTGACTCTGTTACTAAGCTCGGAGCTTTGATCAGTTCTAACACCGACTGTAAGCCTTGGGCGGTCTCCAAACTTGCGAGATGTCTTCAACTGATGAATGAGGGATAACATGAGCGGTAATGACGGGAAAATCTATGACCTTCTGATCGTCGGCGCCGGTGCGTCCGGCATAAGCGCGGCGATCGCGTTTCAGAAGGAAAGAAAGGCTTTGGGTCAGAAGACCGGCCAAGTCCTTATCCTCGAAAAGAATGACCGGGTAGGAAAGAAAGTGCTTGCCACGGGCAACGGCCGCTGTAATCTTTCCAATAAAGAGATGTCCCCGGCACATTTCCACTGCCGCCAGGACGGTTTTCCCAAGACCGTCTTCTCGCATGTGACGCAGCAGGATGTTCTTTCGTTTCTCAGTGATATCGGGATCGTAACCACAGCTGAAGGAACCAAGATCTTTCCGATGAGTAAGACGGCAGCTTCCGTTGTCGATGCTTTTCGATATGCGCTTGATGAAGAATCGGTCGAAGTGGTTTCTGAGGCCGTAGTCGATTCGATCGTAAAGGAAGACGTCTTCAAAGTTTCCTGTGCGGACGGGAGAACCTATTTTTCAAAAAAAATCATTGTGGCCTGTGGCGGTGCATGTGCGCCGAATCTCGGCACGACCGGCGACGGATATAAGTGGCTTTCTTCTCTGGGTCATAAGGTATATGCACCCAAACCGTCCATTGTCCAGCTCGAAACTGAAAATGCCGTTACAAAAGCACTTTCCGGGCTGCGTCTTGATGCGGATCTGACACTTGTCGCCGACGGTGATGTTGTTGCAGGACATTACGGAGAAGTGCTTTTCACGGATTACGGACTTTCCGGGCCTGCCGTTCTTCAGGTTTCCGGTGAAGTTGCAAGAAGGATCCGTAAGGACCGCCTTACGGTTCCGATGAAGGTCTGCCTCAGGCTTTTTGACGAGCCGATGCTTGAAAACATCCGTGTCGAACTTACCGGCAGAAGGGATGGTTTCGGCTCCAGACCGGTCGAACAGATCCTTCTTTCGATCCTTCCGCAGAAGATCGGTACCATGATCGTAAAGAGCGCGCTCGACAGGCCGCTTTCGATGCCGATATTGTCGCTTACGGATCAGGATATCGAAAGGATCATCTCGACTCTCCGCTCGTGGGAATTCCGGGTGCTGGGTACGAAGTCTCTGGATTTTGCCCAGACGACGATCGGCGGTGCGGACTGTGATGAGTTTGATCCGGACACGATGCAGTCGAAACTGGTTTCCGGTCTTTATGCCTGCGGTGAAGTCCTCGACGTGGACGGTGACTGCGGCGGATATAATCTGACCTGGGCATTTGCGTCCGGTATTCTGGCCGGATGCTCCTGCGCTTTTGAAAAGGCAGGTGAGACCTCTGGAAACTGATATTCAGCTTTCTGTCCCGCTGGCGGTTTATGAAAAGTTCCCTAAGAGCGATTCAGCATATACGGACCATCGCGATGTACGGGCATACTTCGAAAAGAAATCACATAAGAAACTCCCGAAATACTGCCGATTCCTGAAAAAATCCATTGATGCACGACATAAAAACGACATCCGTGTCGTGCTTACCGTGCGTTTTTCGGATGCTGACTTCAGAGATGAGATCGAGGATCCGTGCCTGACAAGTTTTCAGATTCCGGATGATATGCCGGCAAAAAGAGTCGTTGTCTGCGGCAGCGGTCCTTCCGGGCTTTTTGCGGCTGCGGCGCTTTGCTGTTCGGGAATCAAGCCGATCCTTCTGGAGAGAGGAAGGGATGTAGACAGCAGAACGGCGGATATAGATCGTTTGAAGAATGACGGTATCCTGGATATCTGTTCCAATGTACAGTTCGGTGAAGGCGGGGCCGGCACGTTTTCCGACGGTAAGCTTTTCAGCGGCGTTTCTGATATAAGAAGAGATCTGGTCCTTCGGACATTCGTCAAATACGGCGCGCCGAAGTCGATCCTTTATGAATCCCATCCGCATATCGGTACGGATTATCTTCGTAAGGTCATCCGGAATATGAGGGAAGATCTGCAAAAGCGCGGCGTCAAAGTGCTTTTTGAGAGGAAACTTTGTGATATTGAGGTGATTGACGGAAAACTGGTTTCAATCACGCACTCGGCATCTTATAGCGGAGAAGATCCGGTGAAGATTCCCTGTGACGCGCTGGTCCTTGCGATCGGGCACAGTGCAAGAGACACGTTTTCCATGCTTCATGGCAAGGGCGTGGATATCGTGCAAAAACCTTTTGCCGTCGGAATCCGGATCGAGCATCTTCAGGAAAGTATCGACAGATCCCAGTTCGGAGATCTTTATCAAAATGAGATCCTCCGTCCTGCGAACTATAAGGTGGTTACGGCAACTTCGACGGGAAGAAAACTCTATTCTTTCTGTATGTGTCCCGGCGGCGAGGTCGTTTGCGGATCTTCGGAAGAAGAGGGTGTGGTTACGAACGGAATGAGCGAATATGCCAGAGATAAGGTAAATGCGAATTCCGCCATGCTCGTAGGTGTCGATGAGAACGACTTTTCCGGATCCGCATGGGACGCAGGGATCCATTTCCAGCAGGAACTGGAGAAGAGGGCTTTTGCTTGCGGAGAAAAGGCATATTATGCTCCATCGCAAAGAGCCGGGGATTTCCACGAGCATAGAAAGACCGAAAAATGGGGCAAAGTTACCCCTTCGTATCGTCCCGGCGTCACCATGAGTAACCTCTGGGATGTCCTTCCGGAAGAAGTTGCCAAGACGCTTGATGAGGGACTGATTCTGTTAGATAAAAAGATCCGCGGCTTTAATGATCCGGATGCGGTCCTGACCGCAGTCGAGACAAGAAGTTCGTCGCCGGTTCGTATAAGAAGAAATGAAAACGGCGAAAGCATCAGCGTTTCCGGCATTTATCCGACCGGAGAAGGCGCGGGATATGCAGGTGGGATCATGAGTTCTGCCATTGACGGCATCCGTCAGGCGGAAGTGCTTTTGGATAAGCTATTCTCCTAAGGATATGGTAAAATAGACGTGCCAGTTTATAAGTAAAGGACACGAATCTATGGAAGTTACGATCTTAGGATGCAGCGGCGGTTATCCGGGCCCCGGTCAGGCGGCTTCGGGCTATCTTCTGACGATCAATGACAAGAAAGTCCTGATCGATTGCGGAAGTGGTGTTTTTTCCAATCTGCAGCTTCATGTTCCGCTGAATGGTCTGGATGCGATCCTTATCTCACATCTTCATGCCGACCATTACAGTGATCTTATGGTGATGCGTTATGCGATCGACATGAATACCAAGCATGGCATGGAATTTAAAAATGTCCCGATCTTTGCGCCGAAAACGCCGGAAGGTGTGATCAATTCCCTTACAAATGATTGGGGATATAAGATCGGATATATCGGACATGAGTCTGAGCTTCCTCTTTTCGGGGCGAAGGCAAGATTCTTCAAGACCAATCATCCCGTTGAGTGCTACGGCATCCGTGTCGAACATGAAGGCAAAGTGTTCGTATATACGGCAGACGCTTCTGTCGATTCGCTGTTTGCCGGATATCTTGATGACGCCGATCTGGCGATCATGGACTGCGGCGAGATCGAAGCGGCCAGACGACCGAATATGCTCCACTTAACACCTAAGGAATGTTATTCCTGTGCAAAAGCACTTCGCGTGAAAAAGACGATCCTGTCCCATCTGGTTCCGTTTTATGACAGAGAAGACGTGGAACTTGAGGCGAGAGCCTGCGGCGACTGGGATTTTGAACTTGCTCAGATCAATAAGACGTATCGGATCTGATCGAAACTGCCGAAATAGAGGGGCGACCCTCCTGATGATAATCAATTAAAGGAGAAACACATTATGAGTACTGAAAAAGATAAGAATAAGGCGGTCATTACAGTCGTAGGCTGCGACGCAGTCGGAATCATCGCAAAGATCTCGGCTCTTCTTGCCGAGGAAGGCGTCAATATCAATGACATCACGCAAACGATCTTAGATGACATCTTCACCATGATCATGCTGGTCGATCTGAAGACGGCGAAGTCCGATATGAAAGTGCTTTCCGAAAAGCTCGACAAGGTCGGCGAAGAGATCGGCGTTTCCATCCGTATCCAGCATACGGATCTTTTCTACGCTATGCACCGTATCTGATCTTTCTTTTACGAAATCTATCAGAAAATTAATGAATCGCAGGTTAATATATGATTACTGATTTTGAAGTTTTAGAAACCGTCCGCATGTTCCAGGAACAGCATCTGGATGTCCGTACGATCACCATGGGAATAAGCCTTATGGATTGCGCGGCTGATACGCCGGAAAAGTCCTGCCAGAAGATCTATGATAAGATCACGCGCTATGCCAAGGATCTGGTAAAAGTAGGTGAGGAGATCACCGAAAAGTACAGAGTTCCGATCGTTAATAAACGCATCTCCGTAACTCCGATCTCCATCGTTGCCGCAGCTTCCGGTGCTAAGGATTATACGATGTTTGCAAAAACACTCGACCGTGCTGCCAAAGAGTGTGGTGTCAACTTTATCGGAGGTTTCTCCGCTATGGTACAGAAGGGATATACCATCTCCGATAAGCGCCTGATCGACTCGATCCCGGAAGCTCTTTCTGTTACGGATAATGTCTGCTCATCGATCAACCTTGCATCGACCCGTTCCGGTATCAATATGGATGCCGTAAGGGATATGGGTGAGATCATCAAAAAGACGGCGGAAGCGACGAAAGACAGAGATGCGCTCGGCTGCGCAAAACTCGTAGTATTTGCCAATGCGCCTGAAGATAACCCGTTTATGGCGGGTGCTTTCCTCGGCCCCGGTGAGCCGGAGTGTGTTATTAATGTCGGTATTTCCGGTCCGGGCGTTATCAAGGCTGCCCTTGAAACCGTTAAGGGACAAGACCTTGGTGTGGTTGCCGAGACG
Source organism: Clostridiales bacterium (assembly GCA_017428545.1). Taxonomy (GTDB): domain Bacteria; phylum Bacillota; class Clostridia; order Saccharofermentanales; family Saccharofermentanaceae; genus Scatonaster. Next base: position 287,091 of record JAFRQR010000002.1, on the reverse strand, counting down.
ATTAAAAAAGCTGCTTTCAAGATCACCCGTGTAGGTGAACTTGTGGCAAGAGAAGCTTCCCAAAGACTCAATGTTCCTTTCGGAATCATCGATCTTTCATTGGCTCCGACACCGGCCGTCGGCGACTCTGTCGGACGTATCCTTGAAGAATTCGGACTTGAGCACTGTGGTGCCTGGGGCACGACGGCAGCTCTTGCGATGCTTAATGATGCCGTGAAGAAGGGCGGAACGATGGCAAGTTCTTTTGTCGGAGGATTGTCCGGTGCTTTTATCCCGGTATCTGAGGATGAAGGTATGATCGAAGTTGCAGAGAAGGGCTTCCTGCGTCTTGAAAAACTCGAAGCGATGACATGTGTATGCTCCGTCGGACTTGATATGATCGCGATCCCGGGAGATACTCCGGCATCCACGATCTCCGGCATCATCGCCGATGAGATGGCTCTCGGTACATTTAACAATAAGACAACGGCTGTCCGTGTCATTCCGGTCCCGGGAAAGAAAGTCGGCGATCAGGTCGAATTTGGCGGTCTTCTCGGATATGCGCCGATCATGGAAGTCAATACGGCATCTTCCGAAGCGTTCATCTCAAGAGGCGGACGTATCCCGGCGCCGATCCACAGTATGAGAAACTAAGCCCTGTCAGGGTCTGTTGGATTTATATGCTCTCTTATGGGCATACATGATCTCATCGGCTTCCTGCATACAGGTGACGATGTGATTGGTATCTCTGCCTTTTAAGTCCGAAATGCCGATGCTGGCGTGAAGATTAAAGGGCTTTCCGGAAGAACTGGAGATGTCTTCAAGCATACTGATCACCTGAGAGAAGAATTCTTCACCGCGTCCTTTGGTATCGGAGATCAGCACGGCGGAGAACTCATCGCCGCCGAAACGGGCACAGAATTCGTTTTCTTTCAGACACTTCGTGAGCACTTTGGCGATCTCGGAAAGGGCATAGTCGCCTTCGGCATGACCGTGGATGTCATTGATGTTCTTTAAGTTATCCATGTCGATACTTGCGATGCTGATGACTGCATCTTCCGGTGCAGATGTCAGGATCTCCTGAAGCGCATTTTCAAAACCGCGGCGGTTGTTAAGACCTGTCAGTTCATCTGTCTGAGACAGTTTCGTGATCTCCGAAAGCGCGCTGAACTTTTTCTGGTAGTAGCAGTTTTCGATCGCCGTAGACAGGGTACTTGTATACGTGTAAGTAAGAGAATTCGGCCATTGCTTTTCGTTCGGCTTAAGTACAAGATATCCATAAGCCTTGTTTTTGAAGAACAGCGGGAAAACGATATATACTCCCGGGTCGTCCGTGTCAAAGCATTCCAGCGGCAAAAGGTTCCTTCTCTTAAATGTGAGATTCGCAGCATGTGCATGACGTCGGTCCGCTTCGTCCATGATCTGAAGAAGGATCATGTATTCCGTAAAAGGCTTCTTCGGCTCGTCCGAGGAAAAATCGGGATCGTTCTCATCGCAATAGCAGATAAAGCCTGTCTCACAGTTTAATGTGTGGAAATAGTAGGTGGCGACAGACAGGGCGCTGTCAATATCAAGCGTGTTCTGATAATCGGCAGTAATACGGCCGGCCTCACGAAGAAGGAACTCTTCATCGGCAACCGCTTTATAGATCTGATCAATATCGCGGCTGATGATCTGCTTTCCGCAGCCGCAGCTTGCCCTGAAATTGATCTCGTCGGAGATCGTGATCTGTTTGTCGGGCTGTTTCCCCGCTTTGATATCGTCGATCAATTGAAAAGCGGCTTCCGCGAATTTTTCGGGACGGATCGTGACTGTCGTCAGGGAAGGGGTGGTATCTTCGCCTTCCTTGATCCCGTCAAAACCGCAGACACAGACATCTTCCGGTACACGAACGCCACGTTTCTTTAATTCTTCACAGATGGACAGTGCCATATAATCATTAGCGCAGATGATCGCCTGAGGATAGGATCTCCGTCCCTGCATAAAGAAGTCCAGCGCTTTGGCTCCACGGTTTCTCCAGTAGTTACCCTCGAAGATCGTGTTGGCTTCGATCGAAAGCCCGCTGTCACGCATAGCATTGACAAATCCGCGAAGCCGGTCCGGAGAATCTTTATGCATATATGGACCTGACATGTAGCAGATATCTGTGAACTGGTGTACTTCGATGAAGTGGCGGGTCATCTTGTACATGGTCTCGCGGTTTTCCGCCGAGATCGTATAGAAGTCAGGGTGACCGGTCTGAAGCAAAATCACGGGACAGGAAGCATTTGTCTTGACCAGTTCATAAAACTCTCTGTCCATGCCATTAATATCGAACGAACCGGGAAGGGCAATGATCGCTTCAAATGAGGAATAATCCGGTAACTGGAGGATACTTTTCTTGCCGATCTCGGAAAGAAGATTGCGTCCATATGGAGACGTGTAAGAACCATAGGAGGCGAAGATGATCACATCCATGTCGTGAAGAGAGGCCATGTCAATAATGGCTTTACCGCACTCTGTCTGGAAAACCTGGGTGATCTCACTCATAAACAGGGCTATTTTCTTTCTTGCCATTTTAAAACCCTCCGTCCAATTGCCATGCTGTATACTGCGATTATAACATGTTCGCATTTCCCGTTCTATTGAAAAGACTGTTTTTGTTCAAATGTATGGGATTTTTTAGGCTTTGGAGAATTACGTTTTGCTATTTCCGAATTCACAAATCTGTTGTGTGTTGAAATAACCCTAAATCAAGCATTGTGAAAGCCCATTTTCTATGCGAATATGAAAGAGGATAATTCATTCGGGGTTGATTGGAGGTGTGTGTCATGTATTGTCCGAATTGTGGTGAAGTAGTTTCTAATTCTGCAACGTTCTGTTCAAATTGCGGGACGACTGTTCTGGCAACTGCAAAGAAAACAGATAAAGCCGAGCAGGGTAAGGAAAAGCCTGCTGCAACACATGAGTACCAGACGCTGGGAGGTTTTCTTCTTGTTCTTACGATATGTGCGATCGTTTCGCTAGTTATTTACGGCGCTGACATTATCAGGCTGTTCAATGATTATCAGACTATTAAAGAAGAATCCCGATACATTTCTTATACGATTGATGGCACCGATGTTATAAAGGCATCTCAAACATATATCGTTGTCATGATCATAGCGAAAATTCTCATGGGAATCGTTTTGTTCCTCCACATCAGAGCTGTTTTCAAAAAGGATGAGATGGCACTGAAACGCTTTGAACAGTTTGTCCTTTTGGTAGTACTTAGTTACGGTGTCAGTTTCTTCTTCGCTTATATGAGTTATGTGGGCGGGATCAATTATTGGAGTATTATCGTTACCCCGGCAAGCTATTTTCTCGTCTGCCTGTACTATACGAAATCTGTACGTGTCAGGACTTATTTCGGATCCTCTGCATACAGGGAATATAGCATTCTGTGGAAGAATGCAGAGTTGCCGGCTCCGGCCGTACCGGATGCGTATACGGCAAGACACTGATTGGTTCTTGAAAAGAAACATGAAAAAACCCGGAGATCATAAATCTTCGGGTTTTTGTTTTTTGTTTCTTTTTCGTAGATTCCGAAAGATCAGGACAGAGAATCGAGAGCGTTCTTTACGGTCTCCGGAGCCGGAGCACCGACGATCGTACGCTTGTTGACGCAAGTTTCCAGGGAGATCGCATCGTAGACATCTTCTTCGATCAGGTCGGAGAACTGCTTGAATTCTTCCAAAGAGAGCTTTTCCAATGTCGTATTATGCTCGATGCAGTAGTGAACGAGCTTTCCGGAGATCTCGTGTGTGGATCTGAACGGGATGCCCTTTCTTACCAGATAGTCCGCAAGGTCAGTCGCATTGGTGAAACCGCCGAGGGCAGCAGCTTCCATATTATCTTTTCTGAGCTTCATGGTCTTGATCATGCCGGTGAACGGAACGAGTACACCCTTAAGAGTATCGATCACATCGAAAAGCGCCTCCTGAACTTCCTGCATGTCTTTGTTGTATGTAAGCGGAAGTCCCTTCATGGTGACAAGGAGGGAAATGAGGTCGCCATAAACGCGTCCGGTCTTACCACGGGTAAGTTCGGCAACGTCAGGGTTCTTTTTCTGCGGCATCATGGAAGAACCGGTAGAGTAAGCATCATCCAGTTCGATGAACTTGAATTCCTGGGAAGAGTAGAGGATGATCTCTTCGGAAAGACGCGACAGGTGCATCATGAGAAGTGAAGCAAACGATGCCAGCTCGATGGCCCAGTCACGGTCGGCAACGCCGTCTAAGGAATTGAGCGTGACGCCGGTCATCCCAAGCTGATCCGCGACAAACTCACGATCCAGCGGATAAGTGGTTCCTGCAAGTGCGCCGGATCCGAGCGGGGAGATATTTGTTCTTGCGATCGCCTCGTCAAGACGGTCCATATCACGGCCGAACATCTGGATGTAGGCCATGAGGTAATGTGCAAATGTGATCGGCTGGGCACGCTGAAGATGCGTGTAGCCCGGCATATATGTCTCGGTGTTATCCTTGGCGATATCGATGAGTGTGTCGCGAAGCTGTCCGAGAAGTGACTGTATCTCTTTGGCTTCATCAACGGCGTAAAGACGCTGGTCCAGAGCGACCTGATCATTTCTGGATCTTCCGGTGTGAAGACGTTTCCCGGCATCGCCGATACGGTTGGTGAGTTCTTCTTCAATGAACATATGGATATCTTCTGCGTCGGAATCAAATGTCAGCTTGCCGGACTCGATATCTTCCAGAATAGAAAGAAGACCGCTCTTAATGGAATCGGCATCCTCCTTGGAGATAATGCCTTGCTTTGCCAGCATCTGACTATGGGCGACAGATCCTTCGATGTCCTGCTTATACATTCTGCAATCAAAGGGGAGAGACGAGTTAAAATCGTTGACCGCTTTATCGGTTGCTTTCTCAAATCTTCCTGCCCACATTTTCTTTGCCATAGGTAATCCCTGCCTTTATGTCATGTTTTTCTGGTTAATCATACCACAATTAAGGCTTCCTTTGTTGTTTCTATAAGTATTTACGTATGTATTGACAAAAAAGACCTGTGATCTATAATTGATTTGCCTAAGGGGAAGCGGAATAACTGCTGATAGCAAGGTGATCATCTTTAAGATATTTCAGTGCTTATGTTTATTCACGTCTTTTCGGGCGTGATTTTTTGTTTTTAGGGGAGTTGATAATATGGAAAACCGTGTAGCCGTGATCAGTGTGATTGTCGAAGAAGGCGGAGATACCAATGCTCTGAATGCCCTGCTTCATGAATACGGACAGTATATCGTCGGAAGGATGGGGATCCCTTATAGAAACAGAAAGATCAACATCATCAGTGTCGTGATCGATGCCCCGCAGGATGATATCGCGACTCTTTCCGGCAAGATCGGCAGTCTCCCGGATATCAGCGTAAAGACCACATATTCCGCCATTAAGGATGAGAAAGAAGGATAAAAACACATGTATAAGTATGACCCGAAATCATTGATCGCCGACGAGTTTATCAATGACGAAGAAATCAAGGAAACTCTGGCATATGCCGAAGCAAATAAGAACAATTTCGAACTGATCGATGCGATCCTCGAGAAGGCTCGCCCGGGTAATCTTCAGGCAGCGGAGCACGGAACGGCTCTGACCCACAGGGAGGCGTCTGTTCTGCTGGCCTGTGAAGATCCGGAACGCATCAAGAGAATGTTCGAGATCGCAGAAGAGATCAAGCAGGCATACTACGGAAACCGTATAGTGCTTTTCGCGCCGCTGTATCTTTCGAATTACTGCATCAACGGCTGCCTGTACTGCCCGTATCACGCGAAGAACAAGACGATCCCGAGAAAGAAGCTTACTCAGGAAGAGATCCGTCAGGAAGTGATCGCTCTTCAGGATATGGGCCATAAGAGACTGGCGATCGAGGCAGGTGAGGATCCGAAAAACAACCCGATCGAGTATATCCTCGAGTGTATCAAGACGATCTACAGTGTTCATCATAAAAACGGTGATATCCGCCGTGTTAATGTAAATATCGCTGCGACAACAGTAGAGAACTACAGAAAGCTGAAAGAGGCAGGTATCGGTACCTATATCCTCTTCCAGGAAACCTATCACAAAGACAGTTACCTCAAGCTTCATCCGACAGGACCGAAGCACGACTATAACTACCACACCGAGGCCATGGACCGTGCCATGGAAGGCGGTATCGACGATGTCGGACTGGGAGTGCTTTTCGGACTGGAACTGTATAAATATGAATTTGCAGGACTCATCATGCATGCAGAGCACCTTGAGGCTGTGCATGGCGTAGGTCCGCATACGATCAGCGTACCGCGTGTAAAGCGCGCCGATGATATCGATCCGAACGAGTTTGACGGCGGTATCGACGATCAGACATTTGAGAAGATCATTGCCTGCATCCGTCTGGCGGTTCCATACACAGGTATGATTATTTCTACCCGTGAGAGCCAGCAGGTACGTGAGAAGGCCCTGAAGATGGGTATTTCCCAGATCAGTGGTGCCAGCAGAACATCCGTCGGCGGATATACGGAAGAAGAGCGTCCGACCGATACCGAACAGTTCGACGTTTCCGACCAGAGAACGCTGGATGAAGTCGTCAGATGGTTGATGGAGACCGATCATGTACCGTCGTTCTGTACGGCATGCTATCGAGAAGGCCGTACGGGTGACCGTTTCATGAGCCTCTGTAAGAGCGGCCAGATCCTCAACTGCTGCCATCCGAATGCGCTGATGACATTGGCGGAGTTCCTCGTTGATTACGCGTCCGAAGAAACAAAGAAGGTCGGCTGGGCCTTGATCGAGAAGGAACTTAAGAAGATCCCGAAAGATAACGTCCGTGAGATCTGCGCTAAGCATATCGAGGAGATCAGGAATTCCAACAGCAGAGACTTCCGATTCTAATGCAAAAGCACCTGTATCGTTGATTTAATTTTCTCTAATGTTACAATGAAATGGGCATTGGGAATATTGGGGAGAAGAAATGGGTAATAGGTTCCGCTACGATGCATTTATCAGTTATCGTCACTGTTTTCCGGACAGTGAGATAGCGCAAAATCTTCAGAAAAAACTGGAAAACTTCCGTCTTCCGAAAGCAATCATCGAAAAGACCGGCAAAAAACGGCCTCTTCGCGTTTTTCGCGATGAGACCGAACTTTCCGTTGCCGATGATCTTTCAGACGCGATCTCAACTGCCCTCTGGGAATCAAAATATCTGATCTGTGTTTGTTCTCCCAAGTATCTGGACTCCGTCTGGTGTATGAAAGAGATCGAAGCCTTCCTTCGTTTTAATGACAGAAAACATATTCTTCTGGTCCTTGCCGATGGTGAACCGGATACGGCATTCCCGGAGATTTTGACTTATGAGGAGCTATTTCAACTTGGCCCGGACGGACACCCTCAGAAATACAGACAATATAAAGAGCCTCTGGCAGCAGACTGCAGAGGGGATTCTTCCAAAGAAAGAAAAGCGAAGATCGATAATGCTGTGGTCCGTCTGGTTGCGGGGATCAGGGGACTGTCTTATGAGGATCTTGCGCAAAGACATAGAAAAGAAGTCTATAACCGGGCAAGAAACCGCGTACTTGCGGCTTTCGGCGTTCTTCTTGCGATCATCGCCGTCTGTGTATTTTTCATTGTACGTATTTCTAAGCAAAAGTCGCAGATCTCCAGACAGCAGGATGAACTCACTGCTCAGAAGAACGAGATCGAAGAACAAAGAAACACCATACAGCAGAAGTATGCGGATTCTATGGCCGGTGTCTCGGAGAACCTGCTTCGTGATGGAAAAAGAAAAGATGCTGTATACGCGGCAAGAAGTGTTCTTCCGGATGAAGGTTCGGATGATTATAGTGAGAATTCCTTACGAGCTCTTTCCAATGCCATGGGGATCTATGAGTTTTCGGATCACGCAGCAAGCGATGATATGATCCGGTGCCCAAGTGCCGTATCTCAGTTTGACGTTTCTCCTATGGGTGGATATGTCATGGTAAGAAGTCTCGACAGCAAAGTATTTGTTATGGACATTTCCAAAGACAAGCTGATGCTGATGTATGAGGATATGCATTATGCAGATGCCGGTTTTGACGGAGAACGTGGATTCGTATATCAAGGAGAAAACGAGAACTATACTTATTTCGATTTTTCGTCCGCGACCGAGACGGATCTGGGCATAGAGGATTCAAAGATCATTTCTGATCCATTTGGAAACGGGTATGCGTCCATTTCTGATAATGAGATAAGACTGTTTCGGGGGACAGAAGTTCTCTGCAGTCTTGATCTTGCGCTGGATCTGCCGTCTGAGAATCTTCAGGTTCGGTCAACGTCCTATGTTTATTTCTCACCTGAAGGGGATGAAGCCTGGATCTTTATTCTTGATCAAGATTCGGGAACTACATTTATCTATTCGGCAGATCTTCTTTCCGGAAGTGTGGAGAGACGTTATACGGATCAGTCGGGAATATATTGGTTCTGTTCGGACGGAGAATCCATGCTTTGCTTATATGATGCATACTCATCGAAGCCGAACATGTTTCTGAAAGATCTTCATACGGGAGAACAGAAGAATGTCGAAAGGGGAGAAGCTTTTAGCGGATTCGAAGTCTGTGGCGACGATATTGTAATATATGATCAGACAACGATATATTTTTTGAACCGGAATCTGGAAGTGATCAGAACGATCGATGTGGATGTGGATCTTTCTTACAGTGTCCTTACTCCGGATGGAATCGCGATTTTTGACTTAAAAGATGGATGTTATCTTATCCGGGACGGAGAATGCCGCTTTTTTGATCCGGATATTGATGATGCAAAACTGCTCTGGGCGAAAGACTATGCGAATGGAACGATGTATCTTTCCGGAACCGGTGAGGATCAGATCAATACTTTTTCATTTAGAAAAACAGATTATCTGAAACCTTATTCCGATACGGTTAAAGAGTTTGAAAGTAGTATTTTGTTTGATGATCCTGAGGTATCGTCTCTGCAAAATCTTGTCCTGGGAAAAGAGACAGAATTCGGTAAGGATATGATCTATAGTACTATCATGTGTGAGAATGCCGATTATGCGGCTATTCAACTATGGGATGGCCGTGTTTATATATATCGCCGATCTTCCGGAGAACCTGTCAAAAAAGCATATGCGATAGAAGGGTTTGTCCAACGGTTTTATTACGATGAAAACGGCGGGAATTATTTCATCTCATCGGAAAGATCCATTGAGATCTATGATGATGGATTTAGAACCATCGGCAGCATATCTGATTGCCAAATGATCGGATACGATGAAGCGACAGGACACCCGGTCGTATCACATAAAAGAGGAGACGAAGATTACGATTATTATCTTGTTTTGCCGTTGCAGTATGAGGACTTGATCCGCAAAGCTGATGACTATCTTTCCGGATATCAGCCGAATGAGAGGATCAAAGCAAAATACGGAATGGATTAAACAATAAAAGAAGCGGCTTTCCATAATATTCGGAAAGCCGCTTTTTGATTACTGTTTATATGTATCGATGATCTTAAGATCGACCAGAGCCTTGTTTCTGTAATTGAGGTCCTCGCGTAAAGTGAATCCCTGTGCTTCCCAGAATGCATTTCCCAGATCGTTGCTTTTGAAGGCGACCAGAGCGACTTTTTTGATACCTTCTTTATTCAGGGCATCAAGTGCCATCTCCACAAGTTTACCGCCGATTCCCATCCTTCTATGATCCGGGGAAACGGACATGTGCTGGATGTAACCGCGCCGTCCGTCATGACCGCAGAGGATCACGCCTGCAACATGCCCGTCATCGACGGCGACAAAAGAAGTGGCCGGGTTTCGTTTCAGGTACTTCTCAATGCCTTCTTTCGAATCGTCTGTGGAATTTAAGCCATTATGGCAGGCCACCCAGATGTCATACACCTCATCATAATCATCAATTGTCATTAATCTATAGTCCATAATGTCTCCTTTCTTAAGGAAGCGATGATTCCGCGAAGAAAGTATATGTTTGTGAAAAAGAAAAAAGTTTTCAGCGCCTCCGCAGTGTTGATACACGAGGACAGCGCTAGAAAACTTTTATTCTTTTTCAATAATCAGTTTCTGTCGCGAATCAGAGAAGACCGTTCTTCTGCTTCATCTTGGAGTTGACCTTCATCGGGAGACCGAAGCAGTTGATGAATCCGCCTGCATCTGCCTGATTGTATACGTCATCAGCCTCGAATGTAGCGATCTCCGGATCATAGAGAGAGAACGGAGAAGTGGTGCCTGCCGGTGTGCAGTTACCCTTGTAAAGCTTCATACGGACTTCGCCGGTAACAACTTCCTGTGTCTTATCAACGAAAGCGGAGATAGCCTCGCGGAGCGGGTGGAACCACTGACCGTAGTAAACGAGTTCGGAGAACTTCTGGGCTACGAGGTCCTTGTAGTGGATCGTGTCACGCTCAACTGTGAGAAGTTCGAGCTCACGGTGAGCAGCAAAGAGAAGAGTTCCGCCAGGTGTCTCGTAAACGCCACGGCTCTTCATGCCAACGAGACGGTTCTCAACGATATCAGCGATACCTACGCCGTTTGCGCCTGCAACCTTGTTGCAGTATCTGAGGAGATCGGCAGGAGAGAGTTTCTGACCGTCAACTTCTACCGGAACACCCTTTTCGAACTTGATCGTTACATAAGTCGGTGTGTCAGGTGCTTTTTCAGGAGAAACCATGAGCTCAAGGATCTTATCGAGGTTCGGCTCGTTTGCCGGATCTTCGAGGTCCATACCCTCGTGAGAGAGGTGCCAGAGGTTCTCATCCTTGGAGTAGTTGTTTTCCTTAGTAACCGGAACTTCGATGCCACGTGCATTTGCATAATCGATTTCTTCGTCACGGGACTTGATGTCCCAGATTCTCCACGGAGCGAGGATCTTCATGTCAGGATCGAGAGCCTTGATGGAAAGCTCGAATCTTACCTGGTCGTTGCCCTTACCTGTGCAGCCGTGAACGATCGTTGTGCATCCGTTTGCGTGTGCAGCCTCAACGAAGTGCTTAGCGATTACAGGACGTGCCATGGATGTGCCGAGGAGGTACTTGCCCTCATAAACTGCATTTGCTTTCAGAGTAGGGAATACGAAATCAGAAACGAACTCTTCAGAGATATCTTCGATGATGCACTTGATAGCACCGCACTTGAGAGCCTTCTTTTCGAGGTAATCGTGATCGACACCGACGCCGACTTCACCGCAGTAAGCAACTACTTCACAATCGTAGTTCTCAAGGAGCCACGGGATGATGATGGATGTATCCAGTCCGCCTGAATACGCAAGTAAGAATTTTTCCTTTGCCATAAGGCACCTCCATGAATAATTATTAATCATTTTGCATAAAGGCATTGTAGCAGACGGTATACAGAACGTCAACACCGAATTTCATGCCTTTTCCGAAATCTATTGTATGTATATCTACATTAATACTCAAGACATTAATCGTTGTGCAAATAACGATTTTTTATGAGTTTACGAAAGCATCAATAAAGAGTAGAATTATACGGTGTGCAGGGGATTTTCTGCATAAAAGTCAGCAATTTTTGAAAGGGGTAATGTGCATGGCGTATCCGCTTGTGGAAGGAAACATCGGGAAATATTGCATACTGAATGGCAGAAAAGTCGATTTTGATTCCGCAGAGGGACAGGAACTCTTTGTTCCGACAGATGATATCACCTATTATGAGTCCATCCGTTTCCAGAAGGGCGTACTGCTTTTCTGGGAAGATCATATGGAGCGTCTGCGCAAGTCTGTGGAGGCGAAGGAGAATTTTCCGATCGATCCGGATGGATATCGCTTCGTTGCCGAGTCGATGATCCTATCCGAAGAGATGTCAGACGGAAATATCCGTGTTGTCCTCACTAAGGAGAACTTTCTTATCTATTTCAGCAATATGTCCTATCCGACGCCGCAGATGTACCAGGAGGGCATCGTGACCACGAATCTTCAGTGGGAACGTGTCGAGCCTCATGTGAAAGTGTTCCGTGGCGATTATAAAAAGGCGGTCGCGGAGGCATCTTCACGTGAGACCCGGTTCGGGCAGCCCTATGAAGTCATCCTTTCCGGAAAAGACGGGAAACTGGTCGAGGGCGGCCGGTCGAATTTCTTTGTTCTGCATAAAGATACGGTATATTCTCCTTCGGAAGATCTGATCCTGATCGGTATCACCAGAAAGTATGTCAAAGAGGCCATCGGGAAGACCGGGCTGACACTCGCCGAAGGTGCTTTTTCATTAGATGAACTGGTACGCATGGAAAGCGAAGAAGATGATGGTCCGCCGGAACTGGCGCTTTTCGTAACAAGTTCGCCCTTTGATATTCTTCCGGTCAGGAGCATAGAGGATCATGCTTTCCGTTCGGCGGAATGTAAGAAACTTCAGGCATTAATGAAGAATTATCAGAAAATCGTTCATAAGTATATACGTCAGCATAAATAATCAGTCAGGTTGCACCTGATAGCGCGATAAATGAATATGGGAGGCTAATATGGCTAAGAAAGGTACGATTTCAGTAACTACGGAAAACATCTTTCCAATCATCAGGAAGTGGCTGTATTCCGATCAGGATATTTTCGTAAGAGAACTTGTCAGTAACGGCTCGGATGCGATCGCCAAGTTTAAGAGACTTGTAGATCTCGGTGAGGCGGTAAAAGAGGATACTGACGATTATCAGCTGCATGTCAACTACGACAGTGAACTAGGAACACTCGAGTTTACCGATAACGGTATCGGTATGACGGAAGAAGAAGTCGATAAGTATATCAACCAGATCGCTTTTTCCGGAGCGATGGACTTTGTCGAGAAGTATAAAGAGCAGAGTACGGATGCCAGTGGTATCATCGGACACTTCGGTCTCGGTTTTTACTCGGCTTTCATGGTCGCAGATAAAGTTCGGATCGATACCAAGTCTTTCGTAAAAGATGCTCCTGCAGTTTCCTGGGTATCCGAAGACGGCATGGATTATGAGATCTCCGATTCCGATAAGACAGACCGCGGTACATGCATCACGATCACTCTTTCCGAAGAAGCAAAGAAGATCTTCGATGCGCAAAAACTTCGCGGTGTTCTGAAAAAGTACTGCTCCTTCATGCCTTTCGATCTTTACTACAGCGATGTGGTCGCTGACAGAAAGCGTGAAAAGGAAGAAGACAAGAAGAAAAAGGAAGCAGAGGAGAAGGGAGAGACCTATGAGGCTCCGGAGATCATGCCGATCAACGACACCGAGCCGCTCTGGAAGAAATCTCCTAAGGACTGCACGGACGAGGAGTACAGAAACTTCTACAGAACCGTCTTCCATGACATGAAGGAGCCTTTGTTCTGGATCCACCTCAATATGGACTATCCTTTCAATCTTCAGGGTATCCTTTATTTCCCGAAGACAAATAACGTTTACGAGACACTCGAAGGCCGTATCAAGATCTATAATCACCAGGTATTCGTTGCCGATAACATCGAGGAAGTCATTCCGGAGTTCCTGTTCCTTCTTAGAGGATGCCTGGACTGCACGGATCTGCCGCTCAATGTTTCACGTTCGGCGCTTCAGCAGGACGAATACGTCAAGAAGCTTGCTTCCCACATCATCCGTAAGGTCTCTGATAAGCTTAATGAAGTTTTCAAGAACGACCGTAAGGCATTTGAAGGTTACTGGTCCGATATCGGTATCTTCGTGAAATACGGCATGATGAGAGAAGAGAAGTTCTACGAGAAGGTCAAGGACATCTGCCTGTTTAAGTCGGTCGATAATGAGTTCTTCACGCTTAATGAACTGACGAAGGACAAGGGAAGAGATACGATCCGTTACACCAAGGCACCGGACCAGCAGGCGGCATATATCGCCATGGCGAAGGAGAAGGGCTTTGATGTCGTTATTCTCAATGAAGAACTCGATAACAACTTCATTTCTTTCCTTGAGTACAAGCAGAACGATATCAAGTTTAAGCGTGTCGATGCAGAACTTGAAGGTGAGAATGCTTCCGAAGATGAGGTAAAAGCACTTGGTGAGCTCTTTAAGGCGGCAACTTCGGACGATAAGCTCGAAGTCTCGGCTGTGGCTCTTGGTGCCGATCAGCTCCCGGCCTTTATCCGTGAGACGGAGGAAGCACGTCGTATGGCAGAGATGCGAAAGCAGTTTGAAGCCATGCGTACCGGCCGTGAAGACGATCCTTACAAGAATCTGGACGACATGTTTCCGATCAAAAAGGATCTGGTCCTCAACACCGATCATCCGCTTGTATTAAGACTTCGCGGCATGGCAAGTGTTGCCGATGATAAGGAAAAACTGGATGCGCTGTGCCTGCATCTTTACGATCAGGCCAGACTTGCTCACGGTTCTCTTGATGCAGAGGGATTGAAGCGGTTCCTCAAGTACAACAGCGAGCTTCTCACGGAAGTTGCTGAAAAACTAAAATAATGGAACAAAAACCTTGTTTTCTTTAATAAGAAGACAGGGTTTTGTGATACCATAGAAACGTTAGAAGGATACATCTTTTTGGAGGTAATTTATGAGTAATCAAGTTCGAAGAATCTTTTCGGAGAAAAAGAAGGAATTCGCTGTCGAAGCGATGGGGCTTATGAAGGACGTTAAGTCCGACGTAGGCGTAAAGACGATCGAGAGCGTGAGGATCTTCCACAGATACGATGTATCCGGACTTAGTGATGAAGAATACGAGCTGGCGAAGAACGTCGTATTCTCCGAGCCGCCGGTTGACGTTGTTTATGACGAGACGATCGATACTGAAGGTTCAGCTTATGTTCTTGCGATCGAGTCTCTGCCGGGCCAGTATGACCAGCGCGCAGACTCTGCCGCCCAGTGCTGCCAGATCCTGACACAGAAGGAAAAACCGCTGGTACGGGTTGCCAGAGTGATCGTTTTCTATGGTTCTGTTTCTGATGATGAGAAGAAGGCGATCGCCAAGTACCTCATTAACCCCGTAGAGTGCCGCGAAGCTTCTCTTGAAAAGCCGGAGACGCTTGAAGAGGTCTTCGATGTTCCTTCCTCCGTTCCGACGATCGACGGATTTACGGAAAAGTCAAAAGAAGAGCTTTCCGAGCTCAGAAAGACCTGGGGACTTGCGATGTCCGATGCGGATATCGCATTCACACAGGAATTCTTCCGGTCCATCAAGAGAGATCCGACCATGACAGAGATCCGTGTTCTGGATACTTACTGGTCTGACCACTGCCGTCATACGACATTCCTTACGGAGCTTACTGACGTAAAGATCGACGGCGACAGTGCTTTTGCCGAGGAATTAAAGAGCATCTACGCGGATTACCTTTCCACAAGAGAAGATGTATATGGTGAGCGCATCTCCAAGAAGCCGGTCTGCCTCATGGATGTGGCGACCATGGCAATGAGAAAACTCAAAAAAGACGGCAAGCTCGCCGACCTCGATGAGTCCGAAGAGATCAATGCCTGCTCCATCAAGATCCAGATCGATGTAGATGGAAAGAAAGAAGACTACGTTCTTATGTTTAAGAACGAGACCCATAACCACCCGACGGAGATCGAGCCGTTCGGTGGTGCGGCGACCTGCCTCGGCGGCGCGATCCGTGACCCGCTCTCCGGCCGTTCTTATGTTTACCAGGCAATGCGTGTGACCGGTGCCGGCGATCCGACGGTTCCCGTATCCATGACACTGGAGGGTAAGCTTTCCCAGAAGAAACTCGTTCGTACGGCGGCTGCAGGCTACAGCTCCTATGGTAACCAGATCGGTCTTTGCACAGGTCATGTCGATGAGATCTATCACCCGGGTTATGTTGCCAAGAGAATGGAGATCGGTGCTGTCGTCGGTGCTGCTCCGGCTGACAATATCGTTCGTGTTCGTCCGAGACCGGGCGACATCGTCGTTCTTCTCGGCGGCCGTACGGGACGTGACGGTATCGGCGGTGCGACAGGATCCTCTAAGGCTCATGACGAAAAATCCGTTCTGACATGCGGTTCCGAAGTCCAGAAGGGTAATCCTCCGACAGAAAGAAAGATCCAGAGACTGTTCCGTATTCCGGAAGTAAGTAAGATGATCCTCCGCTGCAACGACTTCGGCGCCGGCGGTGTATCCGTTGCGATCGGTGAGCTCGCTGACGGTCTTTCTATCGACCTTGATAAGGTACCGAAGAAGTACGAAGGCCTTGACGGTACAGAGATCGCGATCTCCGAGTCTCAGGAGAGAATGGCGATCGTTATCGATCCGAAGGACGAAAAAGCTTTCTTCGAATATGCGGCAAAAGAAAACCTCGAAGCTACTGTAGTTGCAGTCGTTACCGAGGAGCCGGTCATGAAGATGACCTGGAAGGGCAACACGATCGTTGAGCTTCCGAGATCCTTTATCGATACAAACGGTGCTTCCTCCTATGCAAAAGCAGAGGTCACCGAGCCTGATTTCAATAACGGAATCATTGATAAGACAGTAGAATCCTATGTGGACGGCAATTTTGCCGAGTCCGTCAAGGGCACGCTTTCATCTCTGGACGGCTGTTCCAGAAAGGGTCTGGTTTCCAGATTCGACGGTACGATCGGTGCCGGAACGGTCCTGATGCCTTTCGGCGGCCGTTATCAGCTGACACCTGAAGAAGGTATGGCATGTAAGATCCCGGTAGAAGAAGGCAAGACTAATGCCGTTTCCGTAATGGCTTACGGTTTCGATCCTTACTTCTCCGCATGGAGCCCGTTCCACGGTGCTTATCACGCAGTAACCGAATCTCTCCTGCGTCTGGCTGCAATGGGCTGTGATCCGTTCAAGGCAAGACTGACCTTCCAGGAGTACTTCGAGCGTATGGCAGGTGAGAAGTCCTGGGGCAAGCCGCTTTCCGCACTGCTCGGTGCTTACAAGGCTCAGCTCGACTTCGGTACGGCTTCTATTGGTGGTAAGGACAGTATGTCCGGTTCCTTTAATGAACTGCATGTTCCACCGACGCTGGTATCCTTTGCCGTCGGAATGACAACGACAGATAAGGTCGTTTCTTCCACGCTTTCCGCTTCCGGAAAGAAACTTTATGCCGTAACGATCAGACGTGATGATAATGGCTGCTATGTAAAGGATCACGCGATCCGCGTCATGAAGTGCATGACTCAGATCCAGGATCGCGGCCAGCTCCTTGCTGCCGGTGTCGTAAGATCCGCAGGTATCGCAGCCCGTGTGGCTCAGATGTGTTTCGGTAACAAGCTCGGCTTTAAGTTCTCCGAGAAGATTGCCATGGAAGATCTTTTCAAGCACTCTTTCGGAACCGTACTCCTTTGCGTCAGCGACGGAAATGCGGTAGAAAAGATTGAGCAGGTCGGCGGAAAACTCCTCGGTGAAACAACAAATGATAAGATGCTTTCCTACGGCGGATCTTCCATCTCAATCGATGATGCGATCAAGGCATTTGAAAGTAAGCTCGAGCCGATCTTCCCGACAACGGTAGATGAAGGCGCAGCTGTCTCTTACGAAAAGGGCAATGTCGAAAAGAATGCAATCACCGCTCCTACGATCCTTACAGGCGCTAAGCCGAAGGTATTTATTCCGGTATTCCCGGGTACGAACTGCGAATACGATACAGCGTTCGCATTCTCCCGTGCAGGAGCAGAGCCGGATGTTATGGTCATCCGTAACAGAAACTCCCAGGAAGTCGAAGATTCCTTTACGGAGATGAGCGAGCGCATCAAGAAGGCTAATATGATCATGATCCCGGGTGGTTTCTCCGCAGGTGACGAACCGGAAGGATCCGGTAAGTTTATCGCTGCCGCTTTCAGAAACAATGCGGTCACAGAGTCTGTCCGTGATCTTCTCTTTAATAGAGACGGTCTGATGCTCGGTATCTGCAACGGTTTCCAGGCACTCATGAAACTTGGACTTCTCCCGTACGGAGATATCCTGCCGCTTGAGCATGACGGCCCGACTTTGACATTTAACCGTATCGGCCGCCACCAGAGCGCATATGTTTCCACGAAGATCGTTTCCAACAACTCTCCGTGGCTCAGCTTCACCAACGAAGGCGACACCTATGAGATCGCCATTTCCCACGGTGAAGGCCGCTTCTGCGGATCTGAAGAGCTTCTCAAGGAACTCTTCGCCAAGGGTCAGGTCGCCACACAGTATGTCGACGCAGAAGGCAATCCGACCATGGATACGGCTTTCAACCCGAACGGTTCCATGTGCGCGATCGAAGGTATCATCTCTCCGAACGGACGTATCCTCGGTAAGATGGGCCACAGTGAACGTATGGGCAACGGTGTAGCCAAGAATATCCCGGGCGAGAAGGATCAGAAGATCTTCGAGGCCGGTGTACGGTACTTTGTAGGATGAATAAACAGGAAGTTCTGTCCATACTCGAAAAGTACGGCTTTCAGGCAAAGAAAAGCCTTGGGCAGAATTTTCTCTGTAACGATGATGTGATCGGGGATATCCTCGATCTGGCGCAACTTGATAAAACCACGACATGCCTTGAGATCGGTCCCGGTCTCGGGGCATTGTCCGAAAAGGCCGTTTTATCGGCAGGAAAGTATATCGCGGTCGAGATCGATACGAGATTTCAGGACCGTCTTACCGAGGTGATCAAAGGGCGCGGCGGCAAGGTCCTTTATAAGGATTATCTTCAGTTTAAAAAGGAAGATCTTCCGGATCCGTCGTTTTCTCCCGAAGTGATCCTTTCCAACCTGCCGTACTATGTCATGACGCCGATCATGCTGAAGGTCCTGAAGGACTTTCCTTCATGCCGGAAGATGGTCTTTATGGTCGAAGAAGAAGCACTCGACCGCATCATGGCTAAGCCGAAAAGTAAGCAGTATGGCCCGCTTTCTGTCGTAACGGAGCTTTTCGGGACAAAAAGAAAATGCTTCACCGTTGATTCCGGATCCTTTTATCCGGCGCCGAATACTCTCTCCGCGGTCATCGAGATCACGGCAAATGAGGATAGGACATGGGATCCCGGCATCATCGATTTTACGGAAAGTGCTTTTGCATTACGGAGAAAGACACTGGTCAACAGTCTGTCGTCTTCCGGAAAATATGGTAAGGACGATATCGTTTCCGCGCTAAAAGCACTTGGGAAGAAAGAAACAGTAAGAACGGAAGAACTTTTGCCGACGGAGATCATGCGTTTGTATGAGATCTTAAGTTCGGAGAAAGGATGAACAACATGGCATATGAGCGTATATCGGATTCGCTTTTCGAGAAGTACTCTTCTGAAGGCGGAAAGATGAAGCCGAAGAAAAACAAGAAACAGGATAAACCTGTCCTTGCCGAGTATCTTCAGCTCCCGAGAGATAACGAAGCAAAGCCGAAGAAAAAGGTGAAAAAGGGCGAAGCAGAGAAGTTCCCGCAGACGATCAATGTCAGGATCGCCGGCATGACATATCGCTTTCATGTGGATTCGGATGTGGAGAAAGCGAAGACTTTATACTGTGCCAAGATCGCCAATGATCTTTTGACGGAGACACTGAACGATAACCCGCAGATCCCGACAAATCAGGCTTTGATCTTAGCTTATATGGAAGCCTGCTTCCGCTGGCAGAGTGCCGTTCATCAGTCTGAATCAGAAAAACCGAAGGAAGAACCGCTTCTTCCGCTCGAACAGTATTGTAAAGAAAACAACATTCCGAAGGAGATACTATGAAAAAACCGGAACTTCTTGCCCCCGCGGGCTCCATGTCAACGCTCAAGGCTGCGGTGGATGCCGGGGCGGATGCAGTATACCTCGGATTAAACCAGTATAATGCCCGTATGCATGCGGATAACTTCTCGTGGGAGACACTTAGGGAAGCGCTTGATTATGCGCATCTTCGAAATTCGAAAGTCTATATCACGCTCAATACCCTGATCGATGATGATGAGATGATGGATGCCGTGGAACTGGCGCTGAATGCATATATGATGGGCGCAGATGCTTTTCTGGTACAGGACAAAGGATTGGCATCTTATCTTTCTGAGCATCTTCCGCAGATCCCGCTTCACGCAAGCACGCAGATGAATGTCTATTCCCTGACACAGTCTGAGGAAATGAAGGATCTCGGGATCACCAGAGTCGTCCTTCCGCGTGAACTGTCGATGGATGAGATCCGCGCCAGGGCAGAGCTTTTCCATGAGAATGATATCGAAGTCGAAGTCTTCGTTCATGGTGCGATGTGTGTCTGTTATTCGGGCCTTTGCCTTTTCAGTGCGATGAATAAGTCCGGATCCCGTTCCGGAAACCGCGGCTCCTGCGCACAGCCGTGCCGCCAGAGCTATCAGATCTTTGAAGGAAATCGAGAAGTCTCCGTTTCCGGTAAACCGATCCGCTCCGGAAAACTGCTTTCACCGAAGGATCAGTCGGCGCTTCCGTATCTTCGTGAACTGATGAGTATCGGAGTGGATTCTCTTAAGATCGAAGGCCGTATGCGCGACGAACAGTACGTGACCGCAGTTGTTTCGGCATACAGGAAGATGATCGATGCGGTCTGCGACAATAAAGATTCCAAAGATGTTCTGGAAGAAGTAAAGAATGATCTTCTGATCACATTTAACCGCGGCGGTTCTTTTACCACGCAGTATATGCAGAGAAAGAAGGGCCCGGATTATCTTTCCGGCGAATATGTCGGTAAGTACGGACTTTTCTGGGGCGATGTCATTTCCGTAAATGCAAAAGCCGGAACGATCAGCGTAAGATCTTTCCTTCCGGATCCGCCGGAAAAAGGTGATTTCCTGTCGATCCGCGATAAGGAAGACGAGATCGCAAGTTTCCCGGTCGGCAAAATCGAAGTGGAAAGAGACGCCGCAATCGTAAAAGGACTTCATCCGGACGCGATCGCAAAACTTTCCCGCGGCATGTCGGTCTATCGCATGAGTAAGAAGATCGAGATCCAGAAAGATAAAGTCAGAAGAACACCTTTGAACGGCATTTTCAGAAAGAACGGCGATATGTACGAATTCTTTGTTGAAGTTTCGGAAGGTGCTTTTGCCAATGTATCGGCTTCCTGCATGGCGGAACCGCAGGACTTAGGTGACAGCGAGCCGCTTTCCTGGGAAAGAACCGAAGAGCAGCTCCGAAAGACCGGCCAGACTCCGTTTTCGTTCATTAAGATCGAAAAAGAAGGGGATTTCCCGATCGATCTGCGTATTTCCAATATCAATGCGCTCCGAAGAGATGCGATGGCTTTCCTTGCCGAAGCGATCCTTGAGAAGCAGACGGAAGGAAGAAAGCGTGACTTTGCTTCCGGGAAGGAAGATGGGGAGATTTCTTCCAAGCCTGAAAAGATGCAGCTTGTGATCGCAGATTATATCGATATGAGAAGGATCACCGGCGGTTATGACTGCGGTGCGGATCTTTATGTATTCTCCGCACTTCAGATCACAAGATCCGGACGTATCCGTTATATCGACGAGCTTCTGGCTACAGAGCCGGATGCAAAAGTGGCGCTCCGTCTCCCGGGGGCTTATAAGGATGATCTTCTCGAGGTTATTTCTAAAGCATATGAACTTGTGAAATCCCACGCGGGGACTCGCTTCGTCGGATTCTTCGGAACTGCTCCGGATGATAAGACCTGCGGTCTGACATCGGGCGCAAATATCTATAACCGCTTTACCGTACGCTATGCTTCGGCAAAAGCACTTGATTTCCTGTATCTTTCTTATGAGCTGACGGATGATCAGGTCAGAAAGCTGGCGAGATCTTTGGGTTCTGACGATATTTCGTCTTACCTTTGCGTGCACCGTTACGGACCGATCGAATGGATGCAGTCCGAGTTCTGTCCTCTCGGACGACATCAGGCGCATTGTACGGTCTGCCGTGACCATCCGGAAGTATCTCTTACGGAAAAGAGCGCGGAAAAATCTGACATGCATCACGACGACCGCCTGGATATCGTATGTTATCCCGGATCTTGCAGAGCGGATCTTTTCGGAAATGCGAGAAATATCATTTCGGCAGAAACGGTCTCCGAGATGGTATCGGCCGGCATTCCGACCGCGTCGGTGGTGCGTTTTATGAACGAAGATCAGGAAGAAAGACGAATGGTCATCGATTCGCTTTCTGATATGGACATGGATGAAGAAGGAGAAGAGTGGTATGAGTACTGAGATCTATGTAGAACGGATGAATGAAGATGCCGTGCTTCCTTCCTATGCGCATGACGGAGATGCCGGCATGGACCTTTACAGCACCGAGGATGTCCTTCTGGCACCGGGTGAAACCAAGCTGATCCACACGGGCCTGAAGTTCGCCATTCCGGTCGGATATGAAGTGCAGATCCGTCCGAGAAGCGGCCTTTCGCTGAATACCCCGCTTCGCATTCCGAATGCACCGGGTACGATCGACAGCGGCTATCGAGGAGAGATCTGTATCATACTGGAAAATACCTCGCCGGAAAGCTATGCGGATGCACAGGTGCTTTTCGCGACGGATAAGGGCAATAAAAAAGGACCTTATCAGATCAAAAAAGGCGACCGTATCGCCCAGATGGTCTTTGCGAAATACGAAACCGCTGCTCTGGTTATGACAGAGAGCGTTGATACTATCGGTATAGACCGAAAAGGCGGTTTCGGTTCGACCGGAGTATGATTCTTGTGGTAAAATGTACTGATTCTGAGGAAAGGTGTAAAAGAAAATGCTGAATATCTACATTTCGGAAGATGTTAAAACAAAAACCGACAGGACCGTCAGCAAGATCCGCAAAACAGACAAGATCTGTGATGACTGCTGGATCAATCTTTTCGCGCCTACGGAAGAAGAGATCCAGGAGCTGGTGGACAAACTGGACGTACCGGAAGAGTTCCTTCGAAATCCTCTGGATGAAGAGGAGATGCCTCGTATCGATTCGGATGAGGATTCGAATTCTCTTCTCATGATCGTTGATATTCCGGATGTGCAGAATAAAGAACACCCGGATCTTCTGGATACCGTTCCGCTCGGTATCATCATTAAAAAGAGACAGATCATCACGGTTTCTATTCGTGAAGTGAAGATGCTGAATGCTTTCGCGGAGAATCAGGTCAAGGACTGCAAAGTCGGTTACAGAAACCGTTTTGCGATCCAGATCATGAATGCGGCGGCCGGAGAGTTCCTGCGCCTTCTGCGTCAGGTGGACAAGAGCATCGAATCTTCTGAAAAAGAACTTGCAAAGATCACGACAAATAAGGAACTTTACAGACTTTTGGACCTGTCGAAGACATTGGTCTATTTTTCGACATCCCTGAAGTCAGATGAAGCCGTTCTTGAGAAACTGAATCACGGACCGACGACGATCCGTCAGTATGAGGAGGATGAAGAACTCCTCGATGACGTCATCATCGAGTTCAAGCAGGCGATGGAAATGGCGGATACCTACATGTCCGTTGTCAGTCATACGCTGGATGCCTATGCGTCGATCATCAATAACAACATGAACGACATCATGAAGATCATGGCAGCTGCTACGATCGCTCTTTCCGTTCCGACGATCATTTCCAGTTTCTTCGGACAGAACTGCCCGATGCCTTGGGATTCTAGTTTTGCTTCCGAGCCCATTCCGTTCTTCATCCTTTTGCTTTCCGGTGTTTTCAGTATCGGAATTGCCGTTATGATCCTTCGCAAACACCGTATGCTGTAAGAGGTGAATATGGGAAGAGGAATTATAAAGCGTGAAGGAAAGAAACTTTCTCTGTCAGGCCTGATCGTTCGTGTCGCGCTTGTTCTCAGTGTGCTTGCAGCCGCAACGATCGGTATCATCGTTTTGACCACGACGACGGCAAACAACCTGATGAGTATCGATAAGAAAGAACTCCCGAATATCCCTTCCAATGTTCTTCCGCCTTATTCGGCAACGAGTTTCGTTTCCGCGGATGATCAGACACAGCTTTCCGGATGGTTCTTTAAGACCGATGATCCGATCAGTACGATCATCGTCGTTCATGATACCCAGTCAAACCGTCTTCCTTTTAATGTTTCGATGGTGCAGATGATCGAAGACTTCCTGAATATGCACTTTAACGTGTTCCTTTTCGATCTTCGGAACTCCGGCGAAAGCAGCGGTGCGATCTGCGGTTACGGGTATCTGGAATGGATGGATGTCTTAGGCGCCATTAAGCATGTAAAGAAGATCTCTGTTACGACGGATGTTATCCTTTACGGCATCGGTTCCGGCTGCAGTGCATGTCTTTTGGCCATGGACAAGCTTCCGCCGTCATCGGATACGGAAGTGCTCGAGGGTTATAGCCAGAGGATCCAGGACCTCGGTTTTGATGCCACATACATCTCAGGTATTATTCTCGATTCCCCGGCAAAGAATTCCGATGATTACATCATCCCATTTGTTGAAAAGAAGTCAAAGATGGCTTTTATCACGAAGTATTTTGTCCCGTACGCGATCAGGATCTCCTCCGGTGAATCGGGAAGCGTCAACCTGGCAACAGAGATATCCAGGCTTCCGATCCCTGTTTGCATCATGTACGGCGGCCGAGATACGTTCGTCGGTTCGGATAAGATCGGTCAGATCGTAGAAGAGCGTAAACGCCTGAATCCGAATACGACCAAGTCGATGATGATCTCGGGTGCAGGTTACTGTGAAGCCTATATGATCGACCCGGAAGGCTATAGAGCCGAATTGAAAGAGTTTTTGGAACAGTACTTTAAGTAAGAGGTAGAAATGTCGGTATTATCGTTAGGAATTGAATCATCGTGTGATGAAACGGCATGTGCGGTAATTGAGGATGGCCGTATCGTCCGTGCAAGCATGATCGCATCTCAGGCGGATCTTCACAGCCAGTACGGCGGTGTCGTTCCTGAGATCGCTTCTCGTATGCATGTTGAGGCGATCGTACCCGTTATCTCCGAGACCATGAAGCAGGCCGGTGTAGGTTATGATGATATCGACTGTGTATGTGTAACAAAAGGCCCGGGACTTGTTGGCGCGCTGCTGGTCGGTGTTTCCGCGGCAAAAGCACTTTGCGAGGTCAAGAAGATCCCTCTTGTCGGAGTCAATCATATGGCCGGACATATTGCGGCCAACTATCTGACGGATCCTTCATGGGAGCCGCCGTTTCTTTGTCTGGTCGTTTCCGGCGGCCACAGCGAGATCCTTTTGGTCAAGGACTATTCGGATATGGAATGCATCTGCAGTACCCGTGATGATGCGGCAGGTGAGGCTTTTGACAAGATCGCCAGAGTGATCGGGCTCGGCTATCCGGGCGGACCGAAGCTTGATAAGGCAAGTAAAACGGGAGATCCGAATGCCTTTTCATTCCCGTCACCGAAGATCACGGATTCTCTTGATTTTTCGTTCAGCGGGATCAAGACTGCAGCACTAAATACGATCAATCAGGTCCGCCAGAGCGGGAAAGATGTCAATATCAATGATTTTGCAGCATCCTATCAGGATGCGGTCTGCTCGATCCTTTGCGACCGTCTGGATAAAGCGGTGAAACTTACCGGTATGCAAAAAATCTGTCTGGCAGGCGGTGTTTCCGCAAATTCCTGCCTGAGACAGAAAGTCGAAGATCTGGCGAAGAAAAGAAAATGTCAGCTTTGTCTTCCGAAGATGGCTTACTGTACAGATAATGCCGCAATGATCGCTTCTGCCGGGTACTATGCTTTCCGGGAAGGTGTTCGTGACGAACTGGATATGAATGCATATCCGTCCCTGGAATTAGGAGGAATATATGGCAATTAAAAAGGGGATAAAGATCATCGCGGAAAACAGAAAAGCATTCCACGAATATTTTATCGATGAGAAATTTGAAGCAGGTATCGTCCTTTCCGGAACCGAAGTGAAATCTCTTCGTGCCGGTAAGGTGAACCTTAAGGACAGTTATGTGCAGGTGAAAGAGGGAGAGATCTTTCTGATCGGTGTACATATCAGCCCATATGAGCAGGGCAACCGTTTCAATCTGGATCCGATGAGGACCCGAAAACTCCTGATGCACAAAAGCGAGATCATCCGATTGTTTTCGACAGTGAAGCAGGACGGACTTACGATCGTTCCGACCAAATGCTATTTCAAGGACGGAAAGGTCAAGTTTGAGATCGGTCTTGCCAGAGGTAAAAAGAACTTCGATAAGCGCGATTCGGCGGCAGAAAAGACCGCAAAACGTGATATTGACAGGGCGATGAAAGGACAGAGAAATAACGGGTGAATGTATCATTCACTAATTATTTTGAGAACTTCCGGCATTTGTAGTATACTTGTCGTGTACCCTTAAAAGGAGATGTCTATTAATGGGTCTGACACAGGAAAAACCGAAAACGACCTTTCATCCGTTATATTTCCTTTTTGCGTTCATCATGTGGCTTCTCGTGATCGGGTGGCTGGCGGTGATCTTTTCACTTTCTGCGGAGTCTGCGGATGTTTCGACACTGCGCTCTCAGGATTTGATGGAAAAGATCGCGGATCTTTTCCATGTTACCGTAAATGAAGAGATCGTCCGTAATTGTGCACATATCTTTGAGTTTACCGTTCTTTCCGTTTTTACATATATCGCGATGTTTGCGACAAATCACGTAAAGACAGGTGAGAAGCCTTCCGCTTCCGGTCGCCTGGATAAGATCAAAAACGATAACGAGGTCTATATAAGCGTATCTCTTTGGATCACGGCGCTTTCCGCGGCGGCCGATGAGTATCACCAGATCTTTGTAGCAGGCCGTTCATCCAGTCTTTTTGATGTATTTCTCGATTTTTCCGGCGCTGTCGTGATCATGCTGATCATCCGCATCGTCATTTCGATTTATCTCTACGTCAAAAACAGAAAATCGGCGATCGGCATGATAACTGAAAATTCCAATGTAGAGGAGGTTTGATCTATGGGCATCTTCGATAGAAAAAAAGAAGCCGATAAGGAAAAAGCGGGTTCTCCTTTGTGGATGAATGCGTACGTTCCCTCGTATAACTTTGAATCGGATAAAAACGGAAATCCTGCCGGCGGTTTTACATTAAATGAAGGTGTTGCCACGCGCCTTTTGAAAAAACCTCAGGATTTTTACAATGAGACACCCCGCTTTGTTCTTTTGTTTCTCAGTACTACAGATAAGAAGATCATCGGGATGCTTCCTTATGATAAGGCGCTAAAAGCACTTGAGCCTTACCAGCTTGATGAAACGAAAGAAGAAGTCATTATCAGACCTCTTTCTTATTCGGAACTGACCGGTGTTTTGAAGGGCTGATCCGGGAATTCATTATTTGCAATTAAAAAGGAGCGGCATGGCCGCTCCTTTCGTTTTATCCGGTTTTTGAATCAATCTTTGTAGGTCGTCTTTTCATAGAAGTCCGAGTCTACGATGCAGATGTAAGACTTACCGGCATTGACTTCGATCTCTTTGCCGTCTTTGTCAAAGCACTTGATCGGATCATTCGGAGTCGGCTTGGTCCATGTGATCTCCTGAAGTTTACCGTAGGAAACATAGTAGCCTTTGCCGCCTTCTTCCATGTGGATATCCTTATGACGCTCGCCGCCGCTCTCGCCGGGTCTTAAGTTGATCGGGCAGTAGAGAGCGAATACGTTTGTGAAGCTGATCTGCTTATCTACGTTGCAGTCGACCTGCGGATCGCCGTTGTACTGGCTCTTGTAGTAGACCTTTTCTGCTTCGTTATATACGAACAGGGCATCGTCATTTGTACTGGAGAGATATACATTGATCTCGGAGCAGGACTTGGAATCCTTCATGCTTGCGGTACCTGTCTCAACAAAGTTGAACATTCTCGGCATTTCGCCACTGATATCGATACCGAGCTTTTCCGTAGCTCTTAAAATGAAGTCACCACGTGTAACACCGCAATGCTCGATACCGGTTCTGTGGCCCGGCTGGTTCATCCATTCACGGTCACGCCAGCAGTAGCATTTTTCCGGAACTTCATCGGCATCATGCCCGTGGAGGGAATCATAGATGTAGTTGTTTGTATCGATCCATGTGATGTTGTTGTTTCTGACATGGCTGGGAACGGCGGTATAGTCGGCACCCCAGCAGACAAAGATCGCTCCGGTACCTGCACACATATCTGCAGAACCGACACGTCCGGATCTTACGGCACCGACAAGCGGTACTTTGGAAATATCAGGATACATGCACAGAAGACGAGTCTGGCCGCCTTCGGTTTCATATTCGAAGATAACGGATGCTTCACTTGTTCCACGCTGCGGGTTTGCTACCTTGCAGTTGTTGATCGTGATACCGATACCTCTTTTGCCTGCGTTCTCGGCATCCATCTCGATCAGACCCGTGAAAGGATTCTCGATGACTGTCGGCGCTTCGGTCTCGGAAGTCGGAGTTTCGGACGGCTCGGTTGTCGTCGGTGTTGTGATATCCTCGCTGGAGGCTTCGGTTGATTCGGATGTCCACCATGTCTCGTAAGAAACAGATTCAGACTCTTTTTTCCCGCATGCCAGAAGCGGCAGTGAGAAAAGCATGAGTGACATCGAAAGCGACACGATCTTAATGAGTTGCTTTTTCATTTGCTTTCTCCTTAATTCGTAATATGACTCTATTGTAACATAACGTGCGGAATATCAAGCATAACATTGAAAAGTAATGGTAAATCGGGTAATATGGTGCATGTTAAGAAAGGGAATATATATGAATTCTAATACTAAAGACAAGCGTTCCAATGGGGGAACGGATAATAGTAAGCCGAAAAAGTCCAAGATCCGTATCGTGATCCGTGTACTGTGCTTTATCCTTTGTGCCGTACTCGGTCTCGGATTGGGCGCATTTATCTATGTATACCGCCTTATGGGTGCAGTAGGCTTTGTAAATACCCCGTTTGTAAGTAAAGACCAGTATGAGACGATCGAATTCGATAATCTCGATAACGTAGACCTCAATTCCGGCGACGTGGCATCTTCCTGGGCGGAAGGCGGCCATACACGCGTATATGTCAATCAGAAGTACCCGATCAAAAAAGTGGCACAGAAGGATAGCAAGGTCGAAAATATCCTTGTTTTCGGTGTCGACTCTCGTGGTACGAATGATGTTACCTGCCGTGCGGATGCTATCCTGATCGTTTCGATCGATCACCGCACTGATTCTTTGAAGATGATCTCCCTGATGCGTGACACGGGAGTTAAGATCGAAGGAAAATCGGCTACCGACAAACTGACCCACTCCTATGCGTATGGCGGTGTAGGTCTTCTGATCAATACGATCAATGATAACTTCGGACTGGATATCCAGCGTTTCGTTATGCTCGATTTCGGAAGTTCCGCGGATGTTATCGATATGGTCGGCGGCATCGAGATCGATGTTACCGCAGGTGAAGTTAAGTACGCCAACCAGGGCATTTTGGAAGAAAACGCTCTTCTAGGAAAGGACTGCCCGCTTCTGACACATGAAGGAAAACAGCTCCTTAACGGTATTCAGGCGACTTCCTGGGCCCGTATCAGAAGCCTTGACTCCGACTATGTTCGTTCGGGCCGTCAGAGAACTCTGGCCCTTGCTTTGATGCACAAAGTCGCTTCCTATGGAAAAGTCGATCAGGCGGCTCTTCTTGAAGACTCTGCCGGTATGTTTGAAACAAACATGACCGCTATGGATATTATGCGTGTCGCTCTTGACGCGATCGATGTTCTCGATAACGTCAAAGAGTATCGTGCACCTGCCGATGGAATGTTCCGTGTTCAGGACAATCCATGGATGATGATCGTAGACTGGGATACCCAGCTTGCCGATCTGCATCGTTTTATCTGGGAGGAAGCATAATATGAGTAAGACATCGTCTGCAGCAGTTTGCGAAACCAATCAGATCCAGGGCAAGAATCAGGAGAATGTATTCTTCCACAGCCTTTATCGTATGGCAAATGAATATGGCGCGCCGTATGTCCGCTCTGCAAAGTCTACGGCCCCGATCCAGATCTGTGCATTGTTCTCCGCTCAGGGCGAAGATACGCTTGCAGCCATGACGCTTCAGGCCGTTCTCGGAAAGATGCAGGAGATCTGCGCGACCACT
This sequence comes from Clostridiales bacterium, assembly GCA_017428545.1. Classification (GTDB taxonomy): domain Bacteria; phylum Bacillota; class Clostridia; order Saccharofermentanales; family Saccharofermentanaceae; genus Scatonaster. Next base: position 257,252 of record JAFRQR010000002.1, on the reverse strand, counting down.
CAGCTGATGAGCGTTCTGGACTATGAAAGCTTTACCAATCAGGTCGTGACCGTTCTGAATAACACGGTCTGCAATGAGTCGGTAAAGCATAACGGTGCGAAGATCCAGGTCTCCATGTCCATGGTGATCATTGAAGGGGATACGCTCCGCGTTCTGAATATCGGTAATACACATATCTGGATGTTCCGCCAGGGGAAACTGATCTCCCTTACGGAGAATCAGACGGTTGCCCACCGCTACGTTCAGATGGGTGCGATCCCGAAAGAAGCCGAATTCCAGCATGAGGGAAGAAATGAACTGACCCAGTATCTCGGACGTTTTGCCCAGGACGGAGAAGTTCTCCCGGATAAGAAAGTCCATCTGAAACTGATGGATGGAGACGAACTGGTCATGATCGGTACAGGTCTTGATCAGGAGGTTAAGATCCAAAAACTCGGCGCCGTGATCGCACGTCCGACCCAGCCTGAGACAAAGGCAGCCGATCTTGTCCACACTGCCATGGATGAAGGCGTCAAGGCAGGCCTTACTGCTATCGTCATCCGTGTCGAGAGCACTCTGCTCCTGCCGGGTGATGCGAATATCGAGGCCGCTGCCATAAGTAATGACCTTTCCGTAGCCGCAAAGCCTGTTGCCGCTGCAGCTGCAGCTTCGACCTCTGTTCCGGCGCAGCCTGCCGTATCGGATGCTCCGACGATCCAGTCTGACGAGCTCCGTCATCAGATGAGCCAGTTCATGGATGATTCGGATCTTTCCGATGAAGATGACGACTATGATGACGATTACGAGATCGAAGAGAAGCCGAAGAAGGAAAAGAAGAAAAAAGAGAAGAAGAACTCTCCGTGGAAATACGTCCTGATCGGATTTTTGATCTTCCTTGTATCCGGTATCATCGGATATACGGGTATGTATGTGCTTTTCAACATCAGTCACTGGACGGGACGTCTTGATTCCATCGAGGTCCCGGACAGCACGGATCAGACCGATGAGAATGTAGGTTCCGTTGTTTACTCTTTGTATGATGATACGTCGATCTATGTGGAAGAGTCCTTGGACAGCCAGGTGATCGATACTCTTGCCAGAGGTGAAGCGGTAACGCTTCTTGCCAGCAACGATAATTTTGCCAAAGTCAGAAAAGAGAATGGCCTGATGGGGTATGTCCCGCTTGAAATGATCTCTACGGAAGACCCGACGATCGGCGAAGTCAGCCCGACTGACTTTATCGATCCGACTCCTGTTCCGACAGCACCACAGCCGGATGGCACTGAACCTGTTCAGCCGACTACCGAGATCGTCACGCAGCCTGCGGATTCTTCGACAGAAGCTTCTTCTTCGGATACTACACCTCCGGAGTCCTCTTCGGAGACGGCCGAAACACCGGCACCTTCTGAGACGCCGTCGAGCTCTTCGGAAACATCCGAGACTCCTGCGCCTTCGGAGACACCTGCATCTTCGGAAACACCTGCATCTTCGGAATCGTCCGAATCTTCGGAATCTTCGTCTTCTGAGTCAAGCTCAGAACCGACGGATCCGCCGGCAGATCCGAATGATCCACAAGCGGGCGCGTGATCAGTGCTTTTGGCGCGGATAAATTGAATTAACGGATTTCCAGTTTTGCCATTTCCTCGATCTTAAACTCGTTAGGAAGTGGCAATTCTGTTTCTGCCTTCTTTAACACGGAGCGGTAAAAGCCAAGTACCATATCGACAGCCAGATAGCCGGATCTGCCGTCCGCGATAGGCGAAGTGTAAGTGGTGACTGCTTTGTGAAGATCTGTATAGATCCCGTAGTGGGGGTTCTTGGCAACGGCGATCAGATACTTAAGTCCGTTTTGTTTTAAATATCTTCTTAAATATTTGAAAGCAAGATTTTTGCCTTTTACTGTCGTGATCGAGTAGGACGGCTTTCCTTTGCGGAGAGAAATACGGATCGCCGCCTTTTCGGCGTTGATATAGAAGGAGGCTTCGTGATCTTTGGGAGATGTTGCCGTCGTGCCTTCCACCTGACAGAGGGCTCCGTTATTAAATGTGAATACGCCCATAGCCGTATCTTCCGCTTCCATCTCACGGAAACGGTTGGCGATCATGCCGTTAACGCTCTTAGCTTCGGAATTCATCAGATAGCACATCAGATCCAGCGCGTGAACCGTCTGATTCATCAGAGCGCCGCCGTCGCTTTTCCAGGTTCCGCGCCAGGCCGCCTGCTTATAGTATTCATTATCGTGTCCCCAGCGTACGATCACAGAACCGTGACCGACTTTTCCGAATACACCGTTTGCCATATCTTCGTGGATAAGGGAAACGATCGGGAAGTATCTGTAGATGTGTCCCATGGCGATGCGAAGACCCTTGGAATCCGCAAGTTCATAGAGCTCGCGGGAAGTCTTGTTGCTCATGGTCATAGGCTTTTCCAAAAGGATATGGCATCCTGATTCCAGGCAGTCCTTCGCGATCTGGAAATGAAGACCGGAAGGCACCGTGATCGCAACAATGTCAGGCTTTTCCGCACTTAACATCTCCTTGTAGTCGATATACGTCTTTAAAGCCGCCACGACTTCGTTATACTTTTTGATCTTCTTTTTGCATGCTTTTAAAAGATGAGAAGGAGCATCCGGGTTGGTATCCGCTAGTGCGCAAAGCATAAGACGGTCAGAAAGCCCCGTTACTGCGCGGATGTGTTTTTCGCTGACGCGGCCGCAGCCGATGATGGCGACCTTTAATCTGTTCGTTTCTGCGTTTTCCGGCATATTCAGCCCTCTCTTTTTTGAAACTATACCGATATTCTAACATAATCGAAAGAGAAACCAACATAAAATGGTACAATATCAATATGATGTAAGAAGGAGGACATGACCCGTGAATATGCTCGAATTGATCGAAAAGAAACGTGACGGCGGCGTACTTGACCAAAAGGAGATCGAGTTCTTCGTATCAGGTGTTACGGATAAGTCTATTCCCGATTACCAGATATCGGCATTTCTGATGGCGGTCCTCTGGAAAGGGATGACCGATCAGGAGACAGCAGACCTTACGATCGCTATGTCAAGATCCGGAAAGATCTGTGATCTTTCAGACATTCCGGGAATTAAAGTCGATAAGCACAGTACCGGCGGTGTCGGCGATAAAGTCACTCCGATCCTTCTTCCCATCGTTTCCTCTTTTGGTGTGCCTTGTGTGAAGCTTTCGGGCAGAGGACTGGGCTTTACCGGCGGTACGATCGATAAATTCGAGTCGGTCGAAGGGTTCAATACTTCCGTCGATCCATCGGATTTTAAGAATAAGATCGATAAATGCGGCATGCTTCTCGGCGGCCAGACCTCTGATCTTGCGCCCTGCGACAAATATCTTTACGCGCTTCGTGACGTTACCGGAACCGTTCCTTCGATCCCGCTCATCGCTTCAAGTATCATGAGCAAAAAGATCGCCGGTGGCGCTGATGCGATCGTACTTGATGTTACTTGCGGCAGCGGTGCTTTTATGAAGGATACGGATTCGGCAAAAGAACTTGCAAGGAGAATGATATCTATCGGTAAACTTGCCGGAAAACCGGTAACTGTTGTCATGTCTTCCATGAAACAGCCGCTGGGCGAGATGGTCGGAAATATCCTGGAGATGTATGAAGTTGTAAGTGTCCTTCGCGGGCAGGGAAAAGAAGACGTCAAAAAAGTCGTTCTTACCATGGCTTCGGAGATGCTGTCACTTTCGGATGCCGGTAAAGGAAAAACCAGACAGGAACTGATCAATGCCTGTGAAGGGAAGATCAAAAGCGGTGAAGCATTTGAAAGATTCGGTGAACTGATCCTTTCTCAGGGCGGCATGCTGCAGTCTGACGGATCACCGGTATTTGTGGATCGTCCTACGGAGATCATGACGGTCTATGCAGATAGAAACGGCTATATTTCTTCCTGTGATGCTTTGATGGTCGGAGAAGCTTCCTGCCTTCTCGGTGCCGGAAGAATGACAAAAGAAGATGTGATCGACATGGGTGCAGGCATAAGGCTCCACAAGAAGATCGGTGATAAAGTTTCTCGTGGAGAAGAGCTTTTCACGCTTTATTCCGGAACAAAGAATCCTGTATCCGATGACCGCATAGATGAAGCACTTTATAAGATGGATGATGCCTATGAGATCTCGGACAGCCCCGTAGATCCGCCGCAAGAGATCATTGATGTGATTTCTTCTTAACGGTTGCGAAGGCGATAAATGATTGTTATAATGCTAAAAGAACGAATGTTCAGATTTGCTTAAGGAGTACTTTTTATGATCATTCTGGGTATCGATCCGGGATATGCGATTACGGGTTATGGTGTCGTCTCTTATGAGAAGAATCATTTTACCGTGCTCGATTATGGCGCTATCACGACAAAAGCACATACCCCGTTTGAGCAAAGGCTCCTGACGCTTCATCAGCAGATGGATGTACTTATGGAGCGTCACCATCCGGATGTGATGGCGATCGAGGAACTGTTCTTCGAGAGAAATACGACTACGGCGATCGGTACGGCGCAGGCCAGAGGTGTTGAGATCCTTGCGGCTGCCGAGGCAAACGTCCCTGTATTTGAATACACGCCGATGCAGATCAAGCAGGCTGTCACCGGATATGGAAGAGCTGATAAGAATCAGGTCTCCCAGATGGTCAAGATGCTTCTGAACCTCAAAGAACTGCCCAAGCCCGACGACGTGACGGATGCGCTTGCGATCTGTATCTGTCAGGCCCATACCGGCATCAACGATGCTTTTAAAGCCGTATCCGGCTACCAGTACGGACGTTATGGAAAGAAGGAGTGGAATGTCTGATGTACGCATATATTAAAGGTACCTTTGTCTCAGCAAGAGGAGATAATATCGTGATCGAAAATAACGGCATCGGCTATAAGATCTATATGCCGCTGATGCTTCAGGGCAGGATCGGCCATATCGGTGATGAGGTCTGCGTTTATACATATCATTATGTAAGAGAAGATCTTATTGCACTTTATGGTTTTCCGGAACCGGAAGATCAGGATATGTTTGAACTTCTGCTTACGGTAAGCGGTGTCGGTCCCAAAAGTGCGATCGGCGTCGTTGAGGTCCTTCGTCCGTCAGAACTTGCCGTTGCTGTTCTTCTGGGTGATATCAAGAAGATCTGCTCGGTAAAGGGTCTCGGTAAAAAGTCTGCTGAAAGGATCGTCCTTGAGCTCAAAGACAAGCTGAAAGGCTTTGACATGAAGGAGATCGAAGGATCCGGCGATACGTTGATTTCTCTTTCCGAGCCCGGACAGAGCGAACTTGAGGATTGTGTATCTGCACTTGTGGTCCTCGGTTATCCGGCCTCCGAAGCGAATAAGGCAGCCAGATCTGCTTATAAAGAAGGCATGACGGTAGAAGAAATGATCCGCAATGCGCTTCGTTATCTGGCAAAGTGATAGAATATATGTATGAAACGGCCGAAAGGCCCGAGATTTAAACGGCAGGAAATGTATGGAGTTTAACGATTTTGATCATGATGAGCGTATGATCGCAAGAGAAAGGCTTCCCGAGGATCGTGACGAGAAGAGCCTTCGTCCTTTGACCTGGGCGGATTATTCCGGCCAGAAGCAGGTCACGGATAATCTGAAGATCTTTATTGAAGCCGCGATGCGACGGGGAGAAGCTCTGGATCACTGTCTCCTTTACGGCCCGCCTGGTCTGGGTAAGACAACTCTTGCCGGGATCATTGCCAATGAGATGGGAGTAAACCTTCGTATCACTACAGGTCCTGCGATCGAAAAAGCAGGAGACCTGGCCGCGCTTCTTACGAGCCTTCAGGAAAGAGAAGTGCTTTTCATTGATGAGATCCACCGTTTAAACAGAAGTGTTGAAGAAGTCCTTTATCCGGCGATGGAAGATTTTGCTCTTGATATCATGATCGGAAAAGGTCCTGCGGCAAGATCGATCCGTCTGGATCTTCCGAGATTTACGCTTATCGGCGCTACGACAAGGGCAGGCATGCTTTCCGCACCGCTTCGTGACCGTTTCGGTATGGTCCACCGTCTGGAGCTTTATAAGCCGGATGAATTGAAAGTGATCCTCAAAAGAGATGCGGATATCCTCAATATCGGTATCGATGACGAAGGACTCGACTGTCTGGCCAGAAGATCCAGAGGAACTCCGCGTATTGCGATCCGACTTCTGAAAAGGCTTCGTGACTATGCCGAGGTCAGGGGAGCAGGCGTCATCAACCGCGAGATCGCTGATTTCGGTCTGGAACAGCTTGCTATCGATGAAATGGGACTTGATTCCACGGACAGACGTATTATGACGACGATCGCCGAGAAGTTCCTCGGAGGTCCGGTCGGTCTGGAAACGCTTGCCGCATGTACCGGAGAAGATGCCGGAACGATCGAGGACGTTTATGAGCCGTTCCTGATGCAGTGCGGATTTATTGCTAAAACACCGAGAGGAAGAGTTCTTGCTCCGCAGGGATGGAAGCATCTCGGCCTATCGTGTCCTGCCGATATGGAAAGACGTCTGACCGGACTCGGTATTTCGAAAAACGGCACAGATCCATCTCAAATGACGATCGATGAAATCAAGGGAGAATCATGAGATGAGCACGGGAAATGAAGGCAAAATGCTGCTTCATGCCTGCTGCGCCCCTTGTGCCGAATATCCGGTGTCAGATCTTCTTTCCAAGTCGATCCGCCCCGATATTCTTTACTATAATCCCAATATCCATCCGAAGTTCGAGTTCGAAAGAAGAAGAGATCAGATCGTAAAACTCGGTCAAATCTATGACCTTTCCTGTTTTTATTCCGATGATTTCCGTATGGATGACTGGCTTTCCAAAGCCTGGGAAGGACAGTATGATTCCCGCTGTGACATGTGCTATTTTATCCGGATGGACTATGTTGCTAGGTATGCAAAAGAACACGGCTACGATTCTTTCGGTACAAGTCTTCTGGTGAGTCCTTATCAGCAGCACGATAAGATCGCTTCGATCGCAAATGCATGTGCAAAGAAGTACGGTGTAGATTTTGCTTACTATGACTGGCGCCCGCATTTTCGTGAGGGACAGGCAATGGCAAGGGAACACGGGCTTTATCGCCAAAAGTACTGCGGATGTATTTATTCTCTTAACGACTCCGAGTTTAAAGAAAAGATCATTTCGGGCTTTCCTGATTCCTGGGAAGCTTCGCGCTGACCAAAAGCGTATTGTATTCTTCGTAGATGACCATTCCGGGTTTTGCTTTCGGGATCTTTTTGACATGGCTTACCGGACAGTAATCGATCTCGACGCGGACATCATACTCGGTCTTGGATTCGCTCATTCCGCTGGAAAAGGGCTTGTTGCTCCTTGAGTAGTAAGCAGCGATCGATGCCGCCTGGGTGATTGCTTTGTCGGAAGGTGCTTTTCCATATGTGCGCAATATGACATGCGTGCCCGGAAGGTTTTTCGCATGAAACCACAGATCCTCTTTTGCCGCAACGTGGAAAGTCAGATTGTCATTTTGGATATTATTTCTTCCCGAAAGCACCTCGAGACCGCCGTCAACATAGTATTTGCGGGGCTCTGAAGGATCCTCGGTCTTCTTAGCCGAAGAGGATCTGTTCTTTTTGGCCTGAGCGGCACGGGCAGCCTGACGGAGATTTCGCGAAGATGCTTTTCCGGATTTGGATTTGCCCGGGTAGTAGACCTGATTTGCGTTATTCTGCCTTGATCGCTCTTCCTTATCTGCTGAAAGAGAAGTCTTTATCTCATATTCGATCGCCAGAAGATCTTCGATCTCACTTGCGGCATCAACGGCGTGAAGAAGGGAGTCGAGATATGCGACCTCGTCTTTTTCGGCTTCGAGGAAGCGAAGGGCGGATTCTCTTCTGCTGATTGCTTTTCTATATCGTTTCAGATAAAGCTGGCCCTGCTCGGAAGCGGTCATACCGGGCTCAAGATCGATCGTCGTCGACTGACCGAAATCCGGGTAATCCGGGATCGTCAGGGATGTATCTTCCGGCTTGATAAGATACTGATAGGCAAGTACCAGCTCGCCTTCCTGCTTGAGTTTTCCGGCATTGTCGGTATCACGGATATCTTCTTCGTGAATGGAGAGCTTTTTGGAAGCATGGTTAAAGGCCATCGTCAGGATCGATCGGATCGAACGGCGTCTGGCTTCAAAACGCAGACGCATGTCCGAAAAGTACTGGACCTGATCCATGGCTTCGGAGATAGTCTTACAGGATCTCGGGATGCCGGCATCTTTTAATGATAGGGCATGCCAGTCTTTCGGTTCACCGTCGATATAGTAGACCGTAGGCGAAGGTTCGCAGCTGCAGATAGCTTTTAAGATCTTTTGGCAGATGGGAAGAAGGGCAGAGATCTGATCGGCAGAAAGGGAAGAATATCCGCATCTGGGGTCGATCTTTGCCTGGAAACATATGTCGTTTGCCAAAAGAGGCGAGAATCCGAGGATCGAGTCAAGAATTGCCTTTGCGACCGGACGCTGCATCGAATCCTTAAGGATCGGCATTTTCCCGCTTTCGATCATGGAAAGCGCCTGGTCCGGAGCGATCTTTCCCTGAGCAGGAGGTGCTTCGTAGATACGTGCAGGCATGATCTCACGGACTCGGCTCGTGCTGCTGTCAACGTGAACCAAAGCATCGATGATCCTGTTTTCGGAGTTCAGGAAGATGATATTACTGTAGCGGCCCATCATTTCAATGACCAGTTTCTTCGTTGAGGTATCGTGAAGTTCGTCAGTAACTGAAATTGAGATCTCGATGATCCTTTCGAAGTGCGGACATTCAACAGCAAGGATACGAGCGCCCTGAAGGTGCTTTCGCAGAAGCATACAGAAATTCGGCGGCATCTGCGGATTTTCACGCATGTGCTCCGTCAGCTGGACTCTCGGACTTTGCGGATCGCAGCTTAAGAGAAGTTTACTGTTTCCGTTTTGGGTGCGGACGGTAAAGAATACGTCGAATCGCCCGGGCTGATAGATCTTGTCGATCCTGGCGCCCGAAAGCTCCTTATTTAGCTCATTGGCGAGAAGGTGAGTGGAGATACCGTCCAGTGGCATAGATCATTCCTCGGATCCTTCGTCCGGATTTTCGGAAAGCTCTTTTTGCTTCATCCGGTCGAGGATAATGAAAACGATCCAGCCGATCAGCATAGCGGCGATGATCTCAATACCGAGTACCGTGAAAAAGAGATCATAGTGATTCATGGCGATAAGGAAATCCAGTCCGATCAGGACAAGGATACCCAAAAGCAGGTAAAGTGCTTTTCCCCAGGAATAAGACCAGATCACGGAATAGAGCGGTTCCTTTTCTTCATAAACGACATTCTTTTGCGTATTTTTAGACGAACGGGAAGAAGCCGGTGCCTTTTTCGAAGAACTGCCGGATCTTTGATTCGATCGGTTCGCTGATGTCGTCTTACGCTGCTGTGCCATATAAAAGATCAGGACTGTTCGGAAGGATCTTTAAGGTCGCCCTTACTTGCAAGGAGTTTCTTGATCTTGTCGGTCGGCTTGATGAGGTTCGACAGAGAAGAGTCGTGGTTGATCGCATCGATAAGAAGGGCCACGAATTTACTCATGTTAACGTCAGCAAACCACGGAGCTGCAAGGAGTTCCGGACGTCTGTAGATCAGGTTGGTTGCAAATACCTTGGAGATGATGCCTTCCTCGTAGGCTCTGTCAAAATGCTCGACACCCTCGGTGAAAAGACCGAAAGTAACTGCGCAGTAGATGTTTCTGGCTCCGCGCTGTTTCATCTCACGCGCGATATCCAGCATGGAATCACCGGAAGAAATCATATCGTCGACGATCAGGATATCCAGACCTTCTACAGATTCACCGAGGAACTCGTGTGCAACGATCGGGTTTCTTCCGTTGACGACTTTCGTATAGTCTCTGCGCTTGTAGAAAGTTCCCAGCGGAACTCCGAGCATGGAAGCGAAGTACATAGCACGTGAGATACCGCCTTCATCCGGGCTGATGACCATGAACTTATCCTTTGTGAAATGCAGGTCCGGGATCGAACGGTACATTTCCTTAATGATCTGGTATGTGGCCGAAAGACTCTCGAAACCGGAAGTCGGGATCGCGTTGGCAACTCGCTCATCGTGTGCATCGAAGGTGATGATATTCTCAACTCCGAGACCGTAGATTTCTTCGAGGGCAAAAGCGCAGTCGAGGGACTCACGGGAATTTCTCTTGTGCTGACGTCCTTCGTATAGGAACGGCATGATGACGTTGATACGGCGTGCCTTACCGGAGCAGGCGAGGATAACACGCTTGAGATCCTGGTAATGATCATCCGGGCTCATGTGGTTTTCCTGACCGAACATCTTATATGTGCAGGAGAAATTGGTTACGTCACTGATGATGAAGAGGTCATGTCCACGTACCGAACTCTGGATGACCGCTTTACCTTCACCGGATGAGAATCTGGTGTTTTCTACCTCGATACGGTAATCTTGACGATAGAATCCCGGGTACTTGCTGATGAACTCATGCTCCTGATACTCGGATCTTCTTTTGTTCAGATACCAGTTTACCTTATCGGTAAATTCGACGCTGCCTTTGAGCGGAACGAGTGCGATCGGTCCGACCGGAGCCATCGGGTTATCACCGTACTGGTTATAACGGGAATATGCGCCTTCATCAGGACTCTGGATAATCGGTTCCATAGACTTGTTTACCTCTGTCTCATTCATTTTAGATATTACCCCATCAATTCTTCGATTCGTACCTGGCCGAGAAGGGAATTGAACTTCTCGATCGGGCTGATAAGTTGTCCTATAGATTCGTCAACATTAAGTGCATCGATCAGACGAGCCACAAATGGCGTCATATTTACATCTACATACCACGGCGTCTCGAAAAGCTCCTTCGGACGGTATGTCAGGTTCGTGCAGTATACCTGCTTGATGATGCCTTCCTCGTGGGCCTTGTTAAACGGCTCCAGACCATCGGTGAAAAGTCCGAACGGAGCGGCACAGAAGATGTTTCCGGCTCCGCGCTCATGCATATAGCGGGCTGTGCGGATCATGGTGTTACCCGAGTTGATCATATCGTCTACGATCAGTACGTCTTTGCCTTTCGGGTCATCGCCGAGGAAGCGGAAACTCTTGATCGGATGATTTCCTTCCGAATCGACCTTCGTATAATCACGGTCACGGTAGAAAAGTCCGAGCGGAAGCTCAAGCATCGAAGAGTAGAAGATTGCTCTGGAAACCGCTGTTTCGTCAGGGCTGATGATCATCATGTTGTCCTTATCGATATGAAGGCCCGGATTCTTGGAGATCAGTGTGTGGATGATCTTATATGCGGATTTCGGCATTTCGATGCCCATCAGCGGAACCGCGTTAATGATCCTCGGGTCATGCGGATCAAATACGATCAGGTTGGCAACGCCGAGGTTGTAAAGATCCTTGAGCATCTGGGCACAGTCGAGGGATTCTCTTGTAATGCAGTGATCCTGTCTGCCTTCGTAAAGGAAAGGCATGATGACATTGATCCTTCTGGCTTTTCCGCTTACCGCCATAATGATACGGAGAAGATCGCGGAAATGATCGTCCGGGCTCGTATAATGCTTCGCACCGGAAAGAGAGAAGGATTCCTCGTGGTTGAGAACATCGGAAATGATGTAGATATCATGGCCTCGGACGGTCTGGTTAATGGTGACCTTGCCTTCGCCGGTCTGGAAACGAGTGATCGTCGCCGAAATAGTAAAATCCCTACGTAAATAGCCTGCACTGTTTACATAAGGACTGTAGTTCTTCTGCTGTTTGAGGAGTCTTTTTTCGTATAAGATGTCATTAACCTGTCGGACGAAAGCTTCGTTCGAGGTATGGGAAATAATTCCGATCGGTCCGAAAGGCTCCAAAAGGTAGCCACGATAGTCAAAAGAATCAACAGGACTCGGTGTTGACATATTCTCCGGCATAGAATCCTCCACAAAATCAATATAGCCTAACGCTACAAAAATAGTATAACCCTATTCGAAATCATTTTGTACTGTAATCTTTTGAAAATTATCTAAAAAAAAGACAGCGTATAATAGGTAAAGTGCATATAAAAATCATTTGCGAATTTGGACCTGTTTTTGGCAAATGCCGTGATTGTGGTATCATAGACAAAAACCCAGGGAGGCAAGACATGAGCATTCAGTTTCGAAAGACCACTTTTTGGGGAGTTGCATCCGATGTTAAGTCATGTCCGCCGTCTGACCGCCCGGAAATCGTCTTTTCCGGGAAATCCAATGTAGGAAAATCCTCATTGATCAATGCCCTGGCCGATAATAAGAAGCTTGCCAGAGTAAGCGCCACGCCTGGAAAGACAAGAGTCGTCGTATATTTTAATGTAGATGATAAATTATACTTTGCCGATCTTCCGGGTTACGGGTATGCAAAAGCGCCCAAAGACGTTAAGGAGAAGTTCAATAAACTGTGCGACCAGTATTTTGTTTCCGGAAGGAAGTTTTCTCTTGTCCTTCATCTGATCGATGTCCGCCATGCGCCTTCCCAAGATGATATCCGCATGCTCGATTATATGAATCAGTCCGGAATTCCATATTTTCTGGTCTTTACGAAGTGCGACAAGCTTTCGAAGGCACAAATCAGAAAGCAGCTCAATGAATTCGGAAAGATACTGGATTTCCATGAAGATGCCCGCATCTTTGCCGTTTCGTCCGAAAAAAAGGTGGGCCTTGATGACCTGCGCTTAGGAATCGAAGAATTTCTGAAAGATGAGTTAGGCTGAGTGCCCGATTCTCCCTGATTCAATCAGAAAACAACGAAAAATCAGACTTTTGTCGGCATTTGTCGTATTTTTCAAAAGAAATGCAACTGCCTTTGCCCGTACAATGTCCTTAACGATATTATCGGAGGACAGCAGACAATGCTTTCGGGATCAAATGCAGCGGTAAATAAGCGATCGCGTGAACCATTGGTGCCGGCGGAATGGGCCGGAAGGCTCATCCGAACTTCTTTGCGCCGTCCGTTACTTGTGTTATTGATCTTGTCCCTTTTTGGGAGTTACTTAGCCTTTTATGGTACCGGGATCTTAAAACTCATCTTTGTCTTCGCCATTTTTCTGATGTTTTCTCTGATCTGCCGCTTTGGTAAACTTGTGACTTCTGATTTGACATCGGTTTTGATTGGGGTCGTCGGTTTTTCCATCTGTTATATCGGTTTTTCCCTTTGGAAAAAGCACGAGATTCGCCTCAATTACAGTGAATACTATATTGGAAATGCAAAAGTCATATCTTCCAATGCTTCCGATGATGGATATAAAAATATCGAGCTTATGCTTGATAGCCGTGAAAGAGTCATTATGCTTACAGATCAGGTTCTGAATTACGGAGATAATATCCGGCTGCAAGCAACTATTTCTCCAATCGTCACGAAGGGAAATCCCGGAGATATGGATGTCAGAAGCTTTTACCGGAAAAAAGGGATCATCCGATCTGCGGAACGGGCGAATATCGAGGCAACTGAGACTTCGGCTTGGTCTCCTATCAATTTCGGATACAGGATCGGATCGAAGATAAGAAGGGCGTTTTACGGAATATGGGCGCAGTGTACGGATGAAGATACGGCATCAGTTTTGTCAGCCATGATCCTCGGGGATGATTCGCATCTTAGCAAAGAAGATAAAAACACCTTCAGGAAGAGTAATCTTTCGCATCTTCTCGTCGTTTCCGGCGCACATATCGGATACTTTACCGCCACTATCGGCGCACTATGCACCTTGGTTTTGGACGAAAAGCGCAAGATATTCGGATTAACTGCTTTTCTGATCCTTTTCGGATTTGTTACCGGGTGGGCGGGATCTGCTTCCAGAAGCATCCTTATGTATTTGATCGTCGGATATCTTTCATTTTTCAGACACTGCATCGACCGGTTATCTGCCTGTTCGCTCAGTGCATTGATTCTGATGTGCTTAGATCCGTTTTCAGTCTTTTCTTCCGGGCTATTGCTTTCGTTTGGCGCGACTTTTTCAATAATGATCTTTCACAAAAAGATCGAAAACCTCTTGTATAAGCGCATTCCGGCTGTTCCGGAAGAGATCAGAAGAGCTATATCGTGCTTTATATGTGCACATATAGGAATGCTTCCCGTACTTTTAAGCATGGGCAGTAAAATGTCGGTTCAATCCTCGATCGTTGTCGTATTATCAGGCTTCCCGGCCGAAATGATATGCAGTTTCGGATTAGTACTGACACTGATCAGTTATCTGATTCCGTTTGATATCGTAAGATCAGGGCTTTTTGTACCCGTGCGCGGAATGGTCTATGTGCTTAAACAAATGGCGTACACAGGTTCGAAAAACTATACGAAAAGCTTGTCTTTAAGAAATATACCGGCATTTCTGCTTGTTTTTGTACTGTGCTTTGTTGTCTCTTTTCTGATCCGCCCGGGTCTTAGAAGGAAGACGATTCTGATATTGGCATTTGGTTCTGTTTTTGCTTTTTTCATTCAGAATGTATTCTTGCCGAAGACGTCTTCATCAGTTTACTTTCTGGATGTTGGTCAAGGAGACTGTGCACTTATCACGCATAATGATATCTCAATCCTTGTGGATGGCGGAAACCGGGGGAATGGGGAAAATATCAGAAAAAGTATGGAATATCTGGGTGTTTCGAGGATCGACATGGCCTTTATATCTCATCTTGATGCCGATCACATATCCGGGATCCTCGAGCTGTGGGATATGGGACTTATTGATCATCTATATGCACCGTTTTGGTCAGACAGTCCGGAAATGAATCAGTTAAGAAGTATTTTCCCGGATATTCCTTCTGAAATCACGATCCTTCAGAAGGAAACTGTTGTGACGATCGATGAAGATCTTTCTTTTCATGTCATCTGGCCGAAGGATCCGAAAGACGGAGGGAACGATGATTCGATGGTAATGGTCTGTACATTATACTCAGAGAAGATACTCTTTACGGGCGACATCTCGGAAGAAGTGGAAAAAGTGCTGGAAGATCCTTCATTAGAGCATATTTCAGTCCTGAAGGTATCCCATCACGGGAGCCGTTTTTCTACTTCGGATGCATTTTTAAATGATAAAATGATAGATGCAGCCGTGATTAGTGTGGGGTATAATCATTACGGACACCCTTCCGGAGAGGTCTTAAAGCGCCTTTCCGATCACGATATTCCGTGGTTGCGTACGGATGAAAGAGGTTGTGTGCTTCTTTCCATAGATGAATCCGGTTGGGATCTTAACTATTATTTTTCTTCTTGAGGAGAATTATGGCAAAGCAAGAGAAAAACAGTGGATGGAAAGACTACATCGATGTAGTCAATGACCTCAAGAACGATACTGCTTCACGGGTGTATCTGATCTGCGGAGAAGAGAAGTATCTTGTCGATAAGACGATCGCCGATATGAAGAAGCGATGGGTCTCTCCCGGTGCGGAAAGCCTGGATTTTTACTTGAAAGACCAGACAAATTCCGAAATGCCGCTTGATGAGTTCCAGTCTTTGGTCGGATCTCCGCCTTTTATGTCGAAATATCGTATGACGGTCATCAGAAACCTCGGCCTTTGGGCCAATCGTGCGCCTTCTTCTGCTTCGGAAGTCGAGAAATGGAAGGCGGCGATCTCTTCGATCCCTGAATTTTCCGCTGTCATCTTTGTTGAGGATAAAGTTGATAAGCGCAAAAAACAGCTTTTGGAAGCCGTTTCCGGAGTCGGAACGCTTGCCGAATTCAGTTTCCAGAATGAAGAAACGCTGACGAAGTGGATAAAATCTTCGTTTGCCAGAAAGAATATTGCCACATCGCCGATTTGTATCAGCTCTCTGATCAGCCGGACGGATTCATCGATGCGGATGATCGAAAGTGAAGTTACCAAGATCATGCTCTATTGTGAGAATAAGGGCGTAAAAGAACTGAATATGGATCTTTTGAACCGTTTGAGCATTCCGGACGTCCATGCTTCCGTATTTAATATGACGGATGCGATCGGCAACCGCCAGCCGGGGAAAGCCCTTGAGATCTTAAATGACCTGATCACACTGAAGGAAGCAATTCCGAAGATCCGTCTGATGCTGGCACGACACATCCGTCATCTGATCTGCGCCAAGGAGATCGGAAATGCCCCGGAGATCGCTTCCAGACTGAAGGTTCATCCTTTTGTAGCCAAAAACCTTGTATCTCAGTCCCGAGGCTTTACGATCGCACAGCTCGAAAAGATCTACATGCTTTGCTTCGAGTCTGACCAGTGGGTAAAGACGGGAAAAATGGATGACAGAACGTCTATGGAAGTCTTGCTTTCTGCCTGCGGACAGGTGTGATTTACAATTGACGGATAATAGGAATTAAGATAGAATTACTTGGATTTTATAAATGCGGAGGAAGAGATGAGCAAAATTCAAATGAAAACGCCACTCGTTGAGATGGATGGCGATGAAATGACGCGAATCATCTGGAAGCAGATCAAGGATATCGTTATCGAACCGTTTGTGGATCTGAAGACAGAGTATTTTGATCTTGGACTGCCTCATCGTGATGAAACTGACGATCAGGTAACGATCGATGCTGCCAACCGCGCTGTTGAACTCGGCGTTGCTGTTAAGTGTGCCACGATCACTCCAAACGCCCAGCGTATGGATGAATATAAGCTTAAGCAGATGTGGAAGAGCCCGAACGGTACGATCCGTGCGATCATGGATGGTACGGTCTTCCGTGCACCGATCCTCGTTAAGGGTATTTCTCCTTTTGTTTCCTGCTGGAAAAAGCCGATCACTTTGGCACGTCATGCGTATGGTGATGTTTATCGTGATGCTGAGATGTATGTTTCCGGTCCGGCGACTGCCGAACTGGTCGTGACTTATGAAGACGGAAGAAAAGAAGTTAAGAAGATCCATGACTTTAAGGGTCCGGGCGTAATTGAAGGTATGCACAATCTGGATGCTTCCATCGAAGCATTTGCGCGTTCCTGCTTCATGTATGCACTTGATATCAAGCAGGATCTCTGGTTTGCCACCAAAGATACGATTTCCAAGGTTTATGACCATCGCTTCAAGGATATCTTCCAGGAGATCTTTGATAAAGAGTTCAAAGATAAGTTTGAAGAAGCCGGTATCACTTACTTCTATACGCTTATCGATGACGCCGTTGCCCGTGTAATGCGTTCTGAGGGCGGTATGCTCTGGGCTTGCAAAAACTATGACGGCGACGTTATGTCCGACATGGTAGCTTCCGCCTGCGGCAGCCTTGCCATGATGACATCCGTTCTCGTTTCACCTTCCGGAAAGTACGAGTACGAAGCCGCTCATGGTACGGTAACACGTCACTATTACCGTTATCTCAAGGGCGAGACGACATCAACCAATCCGATGGCGACTCTGTTTGCGTGGACGGGTGCTCTTCGTAAGAGAGGCCAGCTTGATGATCTTCCGGATCTTGTTGATTTTGCAGATCGTCTGGAAAAAGCATCGATCGATACCATTGAAGAAGGCGTGATCACGGGAGATCTCAATGCTCTCATGGATCATCCGAATAAGAAAGTTGTAAATACAGAAGAATTCCTGCGTGCGATCGCAGAAAAATTAAACTGATCAGGAGGTTTCAAAATGAACTATTTTGAAAGTTGGACCAAGCATTCTGAGACTGTCGAGAATGAAAACGATTACAAGGCATATATCTCCAAGTACTATGAACTTGAGAAGAATGCTTATGACGCAATCCTTAAGAAGTATCCGGATAACGAGGATCTTCTCAATGGTAAGGCAGTCGAACTTGCTGAAAAACTCGGCTTCGGTAAAGAGAACATGGAGATCTTCGTAGGTTTCCTCGAGGGCATCAGCACCAGCCTTACGCAAGAGTACGATTATAAGTCCGTTGATGACGATTCTGACGTAGCTCTGAAGGTCGATTACGAGAAGCTTTACTACAATATGCGTGATGCAAAGGCGGAATGGCTCTTTACTTTGAAGAGCTGGGATAACGTTCTTACTCCTGAAAAGCAGCAGGAGATCACCAAGCAGTATCGTGAGGACAACATCGTTCATGTTGAAAAGATCGGCAGAAACGATCCGTGTCCGTGCGGAAGCGGCAAGAAGTACAAGAAGTGCTGCGGTAAAAAAGAGAACTGATCTTTTGATCCTATAAACAACTGAATATCTGGAATTTTGGGCTTATGGCCCGTATGATTCGGTTTTGACCCGACTATGAAATGAGATTACATGAAATGTTTCCTCGTTTCTGGTCGGGATTTTTTTATGCAAAGGAGGTGAAATAATGAAAATGAAAGAACTGCATCCGTCCGTAAGACCTTATGAACGTCTCGAATCTTCCGGAGCCGAAGCTCTTTCGGATGAGGAACTGCTGGCGATCATCATAAGGACAGGAACCAAGGGGATCTCGGCCAAAGAGATCGCCGCGATGATACTTTCGTCTGAAAATGCTCCCAATGGCCTTTTCAGCCTGAATCAGCTATCGCTCTCCGAACTTTCGGATATCGATGGAGTCGGCAGGATCAAGGCGATCATGATCAAAGCGAGTCTTGAACTGGGAAAGAGAAGCGCAATGTCATTTTCCGATGATGATCGGATCCGTTTTTTGTCTGAGGACATTGCCTGCAGGTATTTTCAGGAAAGAATGTCCTGGCTGGATACCGAGGAAGTACATGTCGCTTATCTGGATACGCAGAAAAGACTCATTGCACATCATGTGATGTGTAAGGGATCGTTGAATACTGTCGGCGTATGTAACCGCGAAGTTTTCAGGATCGCGGTTAAAGTCAATGCGGCAGCTCTGATCCTGGCGCACAATCATCCAAGCGGCGATGCCAAACCAAGTGAAGACGATATTAAAGCAACAAAAGACTTGCAAAAAAGCGGGCAGCTGATCGGAATCGATGTTTTAGACCACATCATAGTCGGCCGTGGAGTATCGGTCAGTATGCTCAAGAACGGATATATGGAGGAGACATAATATGGTAACAGAACGTAAAACAGCACCTGGCAGACTTAGTTTTAATGAGTTTATGGAAGCTTTCCGGGCACAGTATAAATACGGAGCTTCTCAGCCTTTGAAAAAGTACTCGATTACAGAACAGATCATTCATAAGAATAACCGGAACCTTCACGGCATCATTGTCAGAGCCCCGGGAAACCGCATCGCTCCGGTCTTTTACTACGAGGATTTCTATGAAGCATATAGGACGGGGACGTCGATCGATGAATGTATCGGGAAAATGGTAAGATTCGTCAGTAAAAACAAATTTCCCGACAATGCATTAAGCGATATGTTTACTAATTGGGAAAAAGTAAAAGATATGCTCATCATTAAGCTGATGAATTACAACAAGAACAAGAAAGATATTCTTCAAAGACCATACATGATCATCGGGGATATGGTGGCGATCGTCCAGATATTCGTCGATGATCCGACTATCGGAAACGGATGTGTTTCCGTTGATAATGCTCTTTTAGAGATGTGGTCGGTCGGAAGAGAGGAGCTTTTCAAACACGCCTTTGAAAATATGAACAGATTCCGTATCAAGGCGATCAATCTTCTGGATCTTCGGTTTGATGAGGAGGAGGAGAAAACTGACGAGCCGAATATATTCGTTGTCTCGTATGATGCGCCGTTTCCGGGAGCCGCTGTCTTGCTGAGAGCAGAATATCTTGGTGATTTTGCGAAGGCGAAAGACATGGATTTCTTTGTGCTTCCGGTTTCGGTTCACGAGATACTTTTGATCGTAAAGCGCCCGCAGATAGGACAGGAACACCTTTTCTCCATGATGCAGGCGATCAATTCCGATACAGCTTTATCGGAAAATATGCTTTCGGAGCGGATCTTTACTATCGACCGCAATGAAAAAACTCTACGTTACATTACCGACGGAAAGGAAGTGGAGCTTATACATTAGAGATCTCTTATCTTTGCTCTGAACACGTAAAAAGAAAAGTATGGTATAATTTTCTGAAAGTTTAAAGAGGAGGAAGCTGTAATGAGACGATTGTTTGATAATAAGTTGCTTGTACTTGCACTGGCGACATTATTACTCATCGCTTTCATCGTTCTCAGCGCGATTCCGGGAAGCCCTCTTTCCGGCGCTACTAAGCCACTTTCCGTTATTATCGATCCGATCCAGTCCGTTTTCCAGAAGATAGGTACGAAAATATCGGACTTTTACTCGGCGATTGCCGAAGGTATGGAGATCCGAAAAGAAAACGAGGAACTTCGAGCGGAGATAGCTGAGCTTGAATATGAGGTCCAGCAGGGTGAAGAAGCCCGTATCAGATGGGAAGAACTCAAGAGCGCTTTCAGCATCCAGGATACTTTCGAAAACTACCATATCCACGGTGCTTCCGTTCTTACAAGAGAAGCGGATGAGTGGTTCAGCGTCATCCGGGTAAATGTCGGAACTGATTCGGGTATAGATTCATCGTCCGGATCTTATGCCGTTGTTGATGCCAGAATGAATCTGGTCGGCCGCGTAATGACTACAGATAAGGATTCTTCAAAGATCCTGCCGTTGCTTCACGAAGGTTTTACCGTAAGTGCAAAGGTCAATGAAGTAAACGGCGCAACTGTAATGGTTTCCGGCGATATTACGTTGAAGAGCGAAGGTTTATGTGTCGTCACGAGAATACCGGGTAATATAATACTCAAGCCGGGACAGGAACTCGTAACCAGTGGTGAGGGAGGACTGTTTCCGGCAGGTATTCCGATCGGCGTGATCGAGACCTTTGATGATTCTGACCCGAATAACCTCAAGGCGACATTGCGTCCTTATGCCGTTATTTCAGATATTAAGGATGTTTTCATCATGGTTCCGAACGAGGATGTTGACCCGACAAAAGAATCTGCAAAAGATCCTGCTTCTTCTGAGTCGGTTGAGGATCCGTCGGGCTCTTCTGCAGATACAGTTCCTGATACGGCTTCCGGCTCTGCGCCTGCTTCTGAAACTACTGCAGATACTGCCCCCGAGACTCCGGGAGAGGGCGAATAATGAATAAGAAAGATCGAGCGCGTCAGATTATCGTATATACCGTTTATGTTACGAGTGTCTGCTGCTTGCAGGTCACTTTTCCTCATGTTTTCCGTCTTTTAGGCCGCACATGTGATCTGATGCTTGTGTTTGTCGTTCTTTCCGGGTATCTCTTCGGAACGGTCGACGGTATTGTCGTTGGACTGTTTGTCGGAATGCTCAGGGATTATTTCTCCGGACCTGTTATTACCGGTATGAATGATGCGCCTGTGGCTGTTTTAGGGATAGGCCTTCTGGCATTCCTTTATGTAGGTATTCTTTCATCGGTCCTGTTCCGTACGAGATTCCGCAGAAAATATAATCTCGGTCTCGTTCAGGTGGCAATGGTATCGGCTGCGTATTATTCGCTCGGACACATCTTGTCCTGGCTCTATCTTAAGATCTCCAGAAACATTGCTTCATATCATTCTTTGAGGTATATCCTGTTTTCAAGCATTTTCCCGCAGATCCTTGTCAATATTGTAGCTGCGGTTCCGATCTTATTGCTTCTTCGATTTGCAGGTCCGTACAAAAAAGGAATTAAATCAGGACTTGTCGATGGTTACAGCGTGGAGGACAGAAGATGGCAAAAAATCTAAACGATGACAACTTATACGTTTTTGATGAGGATCATGTCTCGTCAAATAGCGTGCCGTCAGAAGGCGGAGTGCCTTCACGTGTCCTGGACTTTGTAACCAGCCGTTACTTTGTATTGGGTCTTCTGTTTTGCGTTTTCGGCCTTTTGATCCTTATTAAGACAGTCTCTTTACAGTTTTCAGATGCATCAAAGAAGATCTCGGCAAGTTCAGTCGGTGAATCTCATCAGTATGTTGTTCCTGCTCCTCGAGGTGACATTGTTGACAGTAACGGTCGTGTGATCGCTACGAGTCAGGAGATCAACGTTCTTATGCTGGCAAACGCCGGCATGGAAGAACAGGACCTTAACAGCATGTGCCTCGAGCTTTCCTATCTCTTTGATGAGTACAACTGTGTTCCGGTTGCCGATCTTGATGAGTATTTTTCCGTAGAACCATATCAATTCCTAAAATCGGAAGAAAAAATCGCACTTTGGCAGACGAACCGTAATCTTTTCGCGCTGAAAGAACCGAACCCCAATGCAGTCGTTACTTATACAGACTCTTATGTTAAAAATGATCCTAAGGTCTTTTTCCTGTATTTGCGCCGCCTGTTTAAAGTCGATGAGAACTACAATGAGGATGAGGCATATCGTATCATCCGCATCAGATACCAGATCTTCATGGACAACTGGTCGTTCCAGACAGGTACTCCTGTAATGATCGCCAAAGATGTTCCGGAAGAACTGATCCGTATGCTTTTGGAGCAGAATTACCATTATATGGGCATTCTTGCAAACAAAGAGTACAGAAGGGTATATACGCCTCTGGCAAAGTATTCTTCACATGTTGTCGGATATATCTGGCCGATCTCCCAGGAGAGACTTACAGAGCTTGCTCCTGTCGGATATCAGGCTTCTGACCTTGTCGGTCAGGGCGGCGTTGAAGCGCAGATGGAGCGTTATCTCCATGGTCAGTATGGTGAAAAACCTTACAATATCTGGTCGACGGACGAAGAGAATGGATTCTTCTATAACTCTGAACTTGGTATCGATCCGGTACCGGGAGCTACTGTTGAACTTACGATCGATTCAAATGTCCAGCAGGTGGGAATCAATGCTATCAAGGATTATATCGCGGCGGCCCAGCGTGCTGAGGAACAAAAGCCTGAAGATGAAAGATATAAGACCGCTAATGCGGGCGCTTTTGTTATGATGAACGTTAAGAACGGTGAGATCATTGCCTTGGGATCATATCCTGATTTTGATCCGAATGACTTTATCCTTTCCAGAGAAGGAGATGCCCAGGCAAAGGTCCAGGTTAAGTATTACCTTGGAATTGATGAGTATCAGGATATCGCAGCAGTCGACATGCCGATTTATAATCGTGCGATCCAGCAGATCTATCCGCCGGGATCAACATTTAAGATGGTTACTGCGCTTGCTGCACTTGACTGCGGAGTCATAACTCCTGCCAATAGTGAAGTCAGATGTGTCAGTCCGACGGATTTCGGTGGCATGTCCTGGAAGTGCCTTGAAAGACCGGATACCGGTCACGGACTTCTGGATCTGACGTCCGGTCTTGCTACGTCCTGTAATATTTATTTTGCAAGCCTTGGCGTAGATACTACGATAAATGAGATCGACCGTATCGGTCAGTCTCTCGGATTAGGCGAACTGACAGGTATTGACCTTCCGGGTGAGGACCCGGGTATCCGGGCAAATCGTGCAAACAAAGCCCGTCTGCGTCAGGGAATGACGGATGAGGATAAGGACTGGCACGTCGCTGATACTGCTCAGGCTGCTATCGGTCAGTTCGACAACTGCTTTACGGTCATTCAGCTTGCCAGATATACAGCTGCGATCGCGACGAACAACCTTGTTACGCCGCACGTCATTAAAAATGTTGTTGCTGATGACGGATCTATACTGTATACGGGTAGCACACAGGCGATTCCGTGCGGATTCAATCAGGATTATCTGGATGCGATCCATACCGGAATGAGAGCCGTAGTTACCAGTGATCAGGGTACTGCCCATAACATTCTCGGTAATTTTCCTATCCCTGTTGCCTGTAAGACCGGTACAGCTGAGACGGGCTTTGAGGAGAAGAAGAAAGAGTATTCTAACGGATTGTTCGTTTGCTATGCCCCTGCTGATGATCCTGAGGTCTGTATTGCTCTTTGTATCGAGAAAGGTGAGTGGGGTTCTTATACGAGTGATATCGCAAAAAAACTCCTCATGGCTTATTTTGGTATCTCCGATCCTAGTCAGACCGCTCCGGAGACGAGTTCGCCGCCGCTTGGAGATGTCGGTGTGGCCGAAGAAACCACGGCTGCGGAAACTACTGAAGAGACTGCTTAATCAGTATTTGCCGGATTTTTATGCAAAATACTAAATTTCGGTTGCAGATTTTGCCCCGAGTTAGTAGAATATATATATACTTTTTTGGAGGCAGCGAGAATGAAGATCGTTATTATGGCTGATAATCGGAAGAATGAACTTCTTGTGAACTTTTGCATAGCATATCGTCAGCTTCTTTCCAAACATACTTTGATCTCGCTGCATAACACGGCCACACTTCTTGAATCTGCCGCTGAATTAAGTGTTGTCGGTCTTTCTACCGATTATTCCGGCGGATTTGATCAACTGGCTTCCCGTGCAGAGTATAACGAGATCGACTGTGTCATTTATTTGAGAGACACCCAGCTTGCAAATTATAATGAGATCAACCCTCTCCTTAAGGCTTGCGACTATAACAGCATTCCTTATGCGACAAACCTTGCAAGTGCCGAGATCCTTATCCTTGCGATCGATCGTGGTGACCTCGATTGGCGTGAACTCGTCCGCGACAACAAATTCTGATTATTCCTATGCAGATACTTTCCTTTTGTTATGGATTGGCAAGTGCCAATATGTATGTATTGCTTTTCGGAAAAGAAGCAGTCGTGATCGATCCTTGCTGTCCCTTTTCCGAGACCGGTCTTGAAGATGTAGATGTAAAAGCGGCCTTATGTACTCACGGACATTTCGACCATATTTCCGAGATCGACGATATCTATTCAAGATTTCTTTGCCCGATCTATATTTCCAAAGAGGATCAGAATATGCTATATGATCCGATTCTAAATCACGGTGTGGATTTCGGGCTTCAAGTTTCTGTATCAGCGCCTTCTTCAATCTTCCCGGGACTTGATCTGAAAAGTGCTGACTTTGGTTTTTCGGATCCGGATGCATTTTCTTTAAAGATCGTATCAACACCCGGACATACGCCCGGTTCTTCTTGCTTTCTTTTCACTACAAAAGAATCCGAAAAGCATATGTTTACCGGAGATATGCTCTTTATGAGAAGCATCGGAAGAACTGATCTCGGCGGATCATATGCCGATATGACCCGTTCTATCGATTTGCTCAGGTCCATGGATGATGATATTGTCTGTTATCCGGGTCATGGCCCTGAGACGGTTCTCGGTATAGAGAAAAGGAACAATCCGTATTTTTGATCAAAATCTTTCAATCGTGGTACTTTTGTCGGCTTTTGTATCTTCAAAAGCCGATTTTATTTTTTGCTTCTTGCTATATTGAAACAGGAGGTGACAAATATGCATACCACACAAACGGCTATCGTATTTTCTATAGTATTTGCAGTGCTTTGCGGGATTATATCCCTAAATCCGATCATGTATGCGAGAACGCATGAAATAGCAAGGCTTTCAGTTAACTGCCAGTATGACAGTAATCAAAAAGACAGCATTTTCAAAGTGGAAGCAAAAAACAGCAAAAATAGTCGCTGGAAAGTAGAGATGAGCTGCCCCGAGAAAGCGTATCGCCTGGGAAAGAGCATACGTGACTCTGTCCGGATCCTGATGGGATAGGAGGCTTCTATGAAAAGTAAACTATTCGGACGAAAGGGTTCGGTAACTTTATTCCTTTGCATCATTCTTTCGGCAGCGGTACTTCTGGAAGCCATCTATATCGAGGGCGCTTATCGACGAAAGCAGGAAGTAGTATTGACGGAAGCAGTTTCGCATCAGGTGGAACAGATCCTTTCGCAGTTTAACCGTGATTATCTTGATTGGTACGGGATCTATGTATTGGATGACGTAGAATCCGCAAGTTCAGTATTTGATGAGATGACAAAGAATTATTCAGATATGTCCTTTGATTATCAGTTGACGGATGAGTTCAGCTCCGAGGATCTTCGCGCATCCTCAGTTGAGTATATGAAACTTCGCGGGATCGCATTTGAAGGATCCGCGCTTCTGGACCGATTGGATTTTTCGATATCTCAACTGGCGGGAAACAGCCATACAGGCGGTTTTGGATTCGGAAACTGGCTCCCGACGTTTAAGGATTATCTGAAAAACAAAGAGAAGTACTCGGATCGGCTTGCTGATTTTCAAGATATCTGTGATGTCCTCGGTTTAGGGGATAAGATGGAGCTGTTTTCCGATCTTTGTGATGACATGACGGAAACTTGGGAAAAGAGCAGCAGCCAGTTCTTTGAATGTGGAGATGAATCCGTTTCACTTTCGATTTTTGACCCGGGAAGTATTGATTCTGTTGCGTCGGCAATGGATTCTTATGTCGACGCGGATCTGCCTTCGGTCGTAGACAGGCTGCTTTTGAACGAATATGCCGTTTTTTCTTTTGATTCTGTTGTTTCTAAGTACGAAGGCGACGACGGATATGAGGATGAGGCGAATATCATAGGGATCCCGTTTGATGAGATCCACGGATCGAACACTATGGGAGATCTGGAATATCTTTTTGTCGGGTCTTCTGACAGTACATGCAATAATCTTGTTTCGTTCGGCACCATCCTTGGAATCAGGCTGATCCTTGATTACTGTGCCTATCTGATGGATGATTCGATGAGGTCTCTTGCACTTATCATGGCTGAGATACTTTGTATATTGATATCTCTGCTTACGCTGTTTACCGTGAATCTTTCACCATCAGTGGTACAGTACTTCATTCTTTTTGTATTTGCATATATCGCGGCTTTTTCGGATGTTTCGAAACTTTTGCTCGGGATGACCGTTCCGATTTTCTATAACGATTCGGTTTGTGACACTTTGGGTGATTTTGCCGATACGCAGTATCGCGATTATTTTCGGCTCCTTCTTTTGTTTGTACCTGAAGAAAAACTTCTGGAGAGAATGCATGATGTCATCGTTCGCGACTGTGGAGATGGCTTATACACGGGAGTCGAAGCGGAAGGAACCTTACGAGATGATTCATTTGTCGTAAAAAGGAGGTTCGAACTATATGAGAATCCGGATTAAAAGATTTAACTGTCGCCTTGGATCTATTGTTTTAGAAGCAACGATAGCTTTTCCTTTTTTTCTTGTGTTGCTGCTTTCAATGATCAGCTCAATGACGGTGGTCAATGCAGATCTGTACATGCAAAGAGCGACGGAAAATGTTGTTTCTGAACTTAATGTTGCGATTCCTCTTGTTGCAAATGGGGTATCAACGGCAGATGACATCATATCCGGTTTTGGGCTTTCTGATGGATCGGCCATCGATACATCCGGGTTAGATGAGATCCTCGGGATGTTCGGGGCGGTTAGCGGCACGACAGGAGTGGAAATCGGGGATGTACTTAGTACAGGCGTTTTTGGAAGATATGTGCGCGACCGTATTCTGGAAGAGTATGGGAAACTGACCGAAAACGGCTGGGTCTACAGTTCTCTGGTTCAAAATGTCTCTGTTTATCTGGATGTGGAAACAGAAGAGAGGAGCGTTTATCTTAAAGTCTATTACGATATAGAAGCTGCGGGGGTCACATTGAATCGTTCTTATTGCTCTTCTGTGGCTCTTTATGCGGATATCATCCCGCTTCGTTCAGAAACAGAAGAAGACTCGGGATCTAAGGAAACTGTTTGGGATCTTGATAATTTCGAGAGAGGTACACAAATCAGGGAAAAGTTCGGTGGAAACCTTCCATATAACTTTCCCGTGATCAGCGCCAGTTCAAATAACGAAATAAAGTCGATCAAGAGCCTGGATGCAACATCACCGTACTATTTATCCAGAGCCAACGTTAATGACAAAGTGAAAAAGTATATACGTGATCTTTCCGGATTTTCGGGAACAGAGTATTCAGGTGTTGCCGTCGAAGTAGATGAAAATACGAAAAAGACTTTGATCTTAGTCATTCCCGAGAATACTTCAGACGAAATATACACGTATTTTGAAGATCTTAATGAGTATGCCTCGGAAAGAAGTGTTAAACTTTGTATTGAAAAATATGAAGTGTCGTATCACTATGACGAGAACGACGCCGAAACATAAGCATTTATATATTATATATATTAAAAAATTGTTGTCACATCGGGATCCTTGCGGTATAGTATTAGTTACTGATATTTTGAGAAACTTTGTTTTCGGAGGAATTTGATTGAAACAGAGCGTTGAACAGGTCAGAGAAGTCGGTTCTACACGACAGGCAACCGGCGTTTCCAATGAAGATGCATCTATCGGTGATGTTCTTCGTACAGCAAGAAAACAATTAATGACCAGGCGTATATTGATTGCCATCATCGTTATTCTTTTGATTACGACTGGCGTTTTTGTTGTTGTAAATGGCATATTTGACCGCTTTGTTGACTATCTTATCGGTCTTGCGGAGTAAAAAATGGTGAATGGCAAGTTAAAAGATGAACATATGGATGACCTCTTTCGGGCGATCCTGACGTTGGAAACAACAGATGAATGCTATTCTCTGTTTGAAGACCTCTGCACGATCTCTGAAATCAAGTCGCTTGCATCAAGATTTCAGGTCGCTATCCTTCTCGATAAGGGATATACCTATACTGAGATCTTTGAAAAAACAGGCGTCAGTACTGCTACGATCAGTCGTGTCAAGCGTTGCCTCGACTATGGCGCAGATGGCTATAGGACAGTTCTTGACAGAATGAATATACAGGCTGAAAAGTCAGAAAAAGGAAAAACGGAAGGAAAAGGGAAGAAATGAGCATTATTAGTAAGATTTTCGGTACGCACAGCGATCACGAGATCAAACACATTATGCCGATCGTGGAGGCTATCGAGAGTCGCGCCGACAAATTCAAGAATATGTCGGAAAGTGAACTTAAGGGCATGACAGATGTCCTGAAAAAGCGTCTTGCAGACGGGGAAACACTGGATGATATCCTCCCGGACGCATTTGCAACGATCAGAGAAGCTGCTTGGAGAGTTTTGGGACTTCGTCCTTATAAAGTACAGCTCATCGGTGGTATTATTCTTCACCAGGGCCGTATCGCCGAGATGAAGACAGGTGAAGGTAAAACGCTTGTTGCTACTCTTCCGGTTTATCTCAACGCACTCACAGGTCGCGGTGTTCACGTTGTAACGGTTAACGATTACCTCGCACGAAGAGACAGTGAGTGGATGGGTAAGGTTTATCGCTATCTCGGATTATCTGTCGGTCTTATCGTTCACGATCTGGATAATGACGAAAGAAGAAAAGCTTACAATTCCGATATCACATACGGTACAAACAATGAATTCGGATTCGACTATCTGCGTGATAACATGGTCGACCGTAAAGAAAAGATGGTTCAGCGTGATCTTGTATACGCGATCGTCGACGAGGTCGACAGTATCCTGATCGATGAAGCTAGAACACCTCTTATTATTTCCGGTATGGGCGGCGAGTCCTCCGATATGTACACCAAAGCTGACCGCTTCGTTAAGACTCTTAAGAAGTTCGTCGTCGTTGAGACAGATGAAAAGGTCGACATTGACGATGTAAGCGGCGACTGCGATTATGTTGTTGACGAAAAAGCAAAGACTGCTGTCCTTACTGCAAACGGTATCAGCAAGGCTGAGAAGCACTTCGGCGTTGAGAACCTTTCCGATCCGGAAAACTTTGACCTTCAGCACTATATCAATAATGCTTTGAAGGCGAATGGTACGATGGAACGTGACCAGAAGTACGTTGTTACCAATGGTGAAGTTATCATCGTTGACGATTTCACCGGCCGTCTGATGTATGGACGTCGTTTCAGTGATGGCCTTCACCAGGCAATCGAGGCTAAGGAAGGCGTTAAGGTAGAAAGAGAGTCCAAGACTCTTGCTACCATTACTTTCCAGAATTACTTCCGTATGTATGAAAAGCTCTCCGGTATGACAGGTACTGCTTTTACTGAGGAAGCCGAGTTCCGTCAGATCTATAGTCTTGATGTTATCCAGATCCCGACAAATAAGCCGATCGCCCGTATCGATGAGCATGATGCGGTTTATAAGAATCAGAGCGGTAAGTATGCAGCGGTTCTCCGCCAGGTAAAAGAAGCTCATGAGAAAGGCCAGCCGGTACTCGTAGGTACTGTTGAAGTCAGCAAGTCCGAGTTCCTTTCTAAGATCTTTACCCGTGCAGGTATCAAGCATGATGTATTGAATGCGAAGAACCACTTGCGAGAGGCTGAGATCGTTGCTCAGGCCGGCCGTTATGGTGCGGTTACGATCGCGACTAACATGGCTGGTCGTGGTACCGATATTCTGCTCGGTGGTAACCCCGAGTTCATGGCAAAGCAGGAAATGCGTAAACTCGGCTATTCCGAGGAACTGATCGATGCATCTACTGCTTATAACGAGACGGATGATGAGGTGATCATTGAGGCTCGTGAACGTTTCTCTTCTCTTGAAAAAGACTTTAAAGAGAAGATCAAGGATGAAACAGAAAAGGTTAGAGAAGCAGGCGGACTTTTCATCATCGGTACCGAGCGTCATGAATCCCGCCGTATCGATAATCAGCTGCGAGGCCGTGCCGGCCGTCAGGGTGACCCGGGACGTACGAAGTTCTTCCTGGCTCTCGATGACGATCTGATGCGTCTGTTTGGCGGTGAACGCGCCAATGCAGCATTTGAGACTCTCGGTGTTGATGAAACGGTTGAGATCCAGTCCGGTATCTTAAGCAGACAGATCGAAAGTGCCCAGAAGAAGGTTGAAGGCCAGAACTTCAGCATGAGACGTCACGTACTTGAGTACGACGATGTTATGAATGTTCAGAGAAACCTTATTTATGAACAGCGTCGTAAGGTTCTTGATGGTGTGGATATTCACGAAACGATCAAGAAGATGGTGGAAGCTGTCGCAGAGCGTGTCGTTGACCGCGTGGCTCTTGACGGTGAGATCGGAACCGAGGAATGCCTCGGCCTTAAGGCGAATATTTCCGATGTCTTCGGTGCCGTTCCGGTCCTTGAAGATATCGAGAAGAAGATCAGTGCAAAAGAGTCTGCTGATGCCGGTGATATTTCTGAGAAACTGGTCGAGCAGAGCCTTGAAAAACTCGAAAAGCGTGATGAAGAGATCACTCCGGAGATCTTCCGTGAGGCTGAGCGCCAGATCCTTCTGTTTAACGTTGACCAGAAGTGGATGGATCATATCGACGCCATGGATCAGCTCAGAAATGCGATCGGTATGAGATCTGTAGGTCAGAAGGATCCGGTTGTTGAGTACCGTATCGAAGGTTCCGATATGTTCGATGAGATGAACATGCTCATTCAGAACGATACCGTCCGTCTGATCATGAAGGCAAACATCGAAGCAGGTCAGCGCATTGAGAGAAAGACTTCTGTTAAGAAACTTCAGGAAGGCCACGGAAACGCACAGCTGGATTCTGTAGCAAAGCGAGCACAGTCCGGTGCAGATGCAAAGGCAAACCAGCAGGCAGGTATCACACAGAACCAGCCGGCAAAGCGTGATGCCAAGAAGGTCGGCCGTAATGATCCGTGTCCGTGCGGAAGCGGCAAGAAGTATAAAAACTGCTGTGGAAAGGATTCCAATGACTAAGTCAGATTATTATTCTGATGTATTGGAGGCATCCGAGTATATCCGTTCTAAAGTGACGGAGTTACCGGATGTTTGCCTTGTCCTGGGATCCGGACTGGGTCCTCTTACAGACCGGGTGGATCCGATTCATGAGATCGCTTATGAAAGCATCCCGCATTTCCCGAAAACTACGGTTGCCGGCCATGATGGAAAGCTCCTTGTAGCAAGGCTTTCCGGCGTTCTGACGTTTATTATGAAAGGCCGCTTCCATTTTTATGAAGGATATTCAACGCAGGAAGCAACATTCTATGTCCGCGTTATGGCAAAACTCGGCGTGAAGACTTTGGTCATGACAAATGCTGCCGGCGGAATCAATACCGCTATGAATCCCAGCGAATTAATGCTGATCACAGATCATATCGGTCTTTTCTGTGAGTCTCCGCTTCGCGGTCCGAACCTCGATGAGTTTGGTCCTCGTTTCCCGGATCAGACGAGAGTATATGATCAGGAACTTTCTAAGAAGATGATCGAATCTGCCGAAGAACTCGGCATTCCACTTCATAAGGGAGTTTATGCTTACACCCGAGGTCCGCAGTATGAGACGCCTTCCGAGATCAGAGCTCTTAAGGTATTAGGTGCAGATGCTGTCGGAATGTCGACTGTAGCTGAAGCGATCGCTGCAAGCCACAGTGGGATGAAAGTGCTTGCTGTTTCTTGCATTACCAATTTTGCTGCCGGTATTTCCGGACAGCCGCTTTCCCATTCGGAAGTAATGGAGAATGCGAATAAATCTTCTGAAAACAGCATTGCGTTAATGGAGAAATTCTTCTCAAAGCTTTAAGGAGAACGACTATGAGTGATTTGCCTCTTTACGAAATCAAAGACATCAAACTGGCTCCGGAAGGACATCATAAGATCGACTGGGCATATAGGAATATGCCTGTTTTACGTATTATCGAACAGGAACTGAAAGAAACCAGACCTTTTGAAGGACTGAAGATCTCCGTAAGCGTGCATGTCGAAGCAAAAACTGCAAACCTTGCTCTTGTCCTTAGAGAGGGCGGAGCCGATGTAGCCCTTACAGGCTGTAATCCTCTTTCTACGCAGGATGATGTTGCGGCGGCACTTGTCGAGCGTGGAATGAAGGTCTACTGCATTCATGGTGCGGATCCCGAGACGTACAGAAGGCATCTGGAAATGACCCTTGCGTTCGAACCGGATATCGTCATCGATGACGGCGGCGATCTTGCTATGCTTCTTCATTCGACGCATAAACACCTTGTTTCCGGCATGCTTGGTGCCTGCGAAGAAACAACTACAGGTGTACATAGACTTAAGATCCTTGAAGAAGAGGGAAAACTCGCTTATCCGGTCATTGCGGTAAACGATGCGCGCTGTAAGCATCTCTTTGATAACCGTTTCGGTACCGGTCAATCGGTCTGGACGGCGATCATGGCGACTACTAATCTTATCGTAGCCGGCAAGTATGTTGTCGTTGCCGGTTTTGGAATGTGCGGCAAGGGCGTTGCTCTTCGCGCCAAGGGCATGGGTGCTCGGGTTATCGTTACCGAGATCGACCCGGTAAAGGCCTGTGAAGCGATCATGGAAGGCTATGATGTCATGACGATGGATGAGGCGGCTCCTCTTGGTGATGTTTTCGTAACGGTTACCGGTTGTAAGGATGTCATAACCAGACAGCATTTTGAAAAGATGAAGGATGGTGCGATCTGCTGTAATGCCGGTCATTTTGACGTTGAGATCAACCTGGTCCAGCTTTCTCAGATGGCCAAAGAGAGAAAAGAACTTCGTAAGAATATCGAAGGTTTCGTCATGGAAGACGGAAGAACGATCTGTATCCTGGCAGAAGGACGCCTCGTCAATCTGGCAAGTGGTGACGGACATCCGGTTGAGATCATGGATATGAGCTTTGCGCTTCAGGCACAAAGCGCGAGATATATTGCCGAGCACGGAAAAGAACTGGAAAAGAAGGTATATGATACCCCGACAGTTATTGATGACCGTGTTGGCGAATTCCTGCTCCAATCTAAGGGATATTCTATCGATAAACTTACTCCTGAGCAGGAAGAATACATCCATTCCTGGGATTTGGAGGAGTGATATGAATAAATCTGTTCTCTTTTCGGATATAACGATCGTTACGACTCATGATGGAGCTCCTGTTTCGATCGTCGAGCATGCGTATTGTTCGGTAGCGGGAAATAAGATCGTATATGTCGGTCCTTCCAAGGAAGAAGCTTCTGAAGCTCTTAAAGATGCCGGAGAAGTTTTTGAGTATAACGGCAATAATAAGATCCTTTGTCCGACTTTTGCAAATGCGCATGGCCATACGCCGATGTCGATCTTTAGAAACATCGCTGATGACAGATCTCTTCAGGAGTGGCTTTTCGGACAGATCATTCCCCGTGAGGATAAAATGATCTCTGATGATTTCTATTACGGGAATCTTCTGACTCTGGCCGAGATGATCGAGGGCGGTACCGGATGCGTTGCCAATATGTACGACGGTGCGCTGCTGATTGCCAAAGGCGCCGTAGAAACCGGCTTCCGTATTCAGCAGACTTCCATGGGCAAAAAGTGTGTGGACGGGAAGTGGTCGGTCGACAGAACAAGTATCGATGAACTTAATGAGTTTATTAAAAATGAAGGTAATGGACTTATTACACATAGTCTTCTGGTTCATTCGATCTATCTGTATCCGGAAGATTTCTATAAGCCGCTGTCGGAACTTGCCGGGGAGTATGATCTTCCTGTAAGTGTCCATATCTCGGAAACGATTACGGAAAACGAGAACTGCCGGAAGAGTTATGGCTGTTCTCCTGTCGAAAAGCTCGATTGGGCAGGACTTTTGAATGATAAGACTGTTGCTGCACACTGTGTGCATTTGACACCTGAGGACCGAAAGATCCTTTCTGACAGAAAAGTATGGGTGGCTCATAATCCGTCAAGTAACATGAAACTGGCTTCCGGTTTTGCAGATATGGTCATGATGCAGAAAGACGGTATCCGCCTTTGTATCGGCTCTGACGGTGCTGCCAGCAATAACAATCAGGATATGTACATGGAGATGCGTCTTGCTTCCTTTATGGCAAAGGGAACGACACTTGATCCGACTGTGCTTACTGCAGCAGATGTATTTACAATGGCGACTAGAAACGGCTATCTGGCTTGTGGTTTTGAAGATTGTGGTATTATAGAGCAAGGTATGCGTGCAGATCTTCAGATCGTCGATTATGATTGCCCGCAGATGTGGCCTTTGGGAAACCCGCTTTCTGCGCTTGTATATTCTTGCGGACCGAAATGCGTGGAGTCCGTTATGATCGACGGCCAGTTTGTTCTTTTTAAGCATGAATTGCGAACGATCGATCTGGAGAAAGTAAAGGCCGAGACGAAAAAGACGATGCAACGCCTGAAATAATGTGATTGAAACCGGCTTTAAGAGCTGTTTTCATATGTCCACGTAGCTCAGCAGGATAGAGCGACCGCCTCCTAAGCGGTAGGCCGGAGGTTCGAATCCCCTCGTGGACGCCAGAAGGACTCCCTTATCGGGAGTCTTTCTTTTTTCCTTTATATTGATTTATAATGACCTTAAGTTATCTTACAGGAGGGTATCTTATGAAAACACTGATCGTTGTTGATATGCAGACTGATTTTATCGATGGTGCATTGGGTTCCAAGGAAGCCGAAAAGATCGTTTCAAACGTAGTGAAAAAGATCAAATCCTATGTCAAGAAGGGTGACCGTGTGATCTTTACGCAGGATACCCATAAGAAGAATTACATGAATACAAGAGAAGGCAAGTATCTGCCGGTACCGCACTGTATCAAAGGCTCTGACGGATGGCTGATCCCTGATAAAATCAGAAAAGCCGCACCGGAAGACGCACTCGTGATCGAAAAGCCTTCTTTTGGATACACCGGATGGAAGAAGTATCTTAAGGATGATTCCGATCCGATCGAAGTCATCGGTCTTTGTACCGATATTTGCGTGGTTTCCAATGCGCTTACGATCAAAAACCTTTTCCCGGAAAGAGATATCGTAGTCGACAGTGCCTGCTGCGCAGGCGTTTCGCCGGCTTCTCATGATGCCGCGCTCGTAACGATGAAATGCTGCCAGATCGATATTCTGCATGAGGGAAAAGAACCGTGGAGGGAAGTATAATATGAAACTGCATCCGATCATCACAAGTCTCCTTGAGACTGATATGTATAAATTTTCCATGGGTCAGGCGATCTATCATCAGTTCCCGTCGTATAAGACGACATGGACTTTCCGCTGCCGGAATAAAGACGTAAAGTTCACAGAAGAGATGATCCAGGAGATCAAGGATCAGCTTCAGGCATACTGCAAACTTCGTTTTACGGAGGAAGAACTTCAGTATCTGGATGATATCAAGTGGATCAAGGGTTCCTATGTAGACTTCCTCAGACTTTGGGAACCCAGATATGAGGATTTTGAGATCACGACAAATGCGGATTGTAATCTTTCCATTGAAGCACGTGGTACCTGGCTGAATACCTCTATGTACGAGATCCCTACATTGGCGATCGTAAATGAAGTCTATTTCCGTATGGCGTATAACTATGACGATCTGATCAAGAGTTTCGAGGAACGTCTGAACGAGAAGATCGGATGGCTCAAAAGCGGAAAATACAGCCTTTCGTCTTTCAGTGAATTCGGTATGAGACGGCGTCTCTCGGCAGAAGCACAGGAGATGGCCGTGCGCGCACTTGCAGATGCAGATCTTTCGGGAACAGACAGTAAGTTTGTCGGAACTTCCAATGTGTATCTTGCCATGAAATACAATCTGACGCCTGTCGGAACCATGGCACATGAGTGGATCATGTGCGTCGGACAGGGCGATCATAAGCATAATCCTGCTTATTCGAACTGGTATGCGCTTCGTGCCTGGGTCGATGAATATGGTGTCTTAAACGGAACGGCTCTTACAGATGCGATCACGACCGACTGCTTCCTTCGTGACTTCCAACTGACGTATTCGACGCTCTTTTCCGGTGTCCGTCATGACTCAGGAGATCCGATCGAATGGGGTGAGAAGATGATCGCACACTATAATTCTCTTGGGATCGATGCGACGACAAAAACGCTTCTTTTCTCGGATAGCCTGAATTTCGAAAAAGCAGATAGGATCTATCGCCATTTCCGCGGACGCGCGAAAGTGGCTTTCGGTATCGGAACCTATATTGCAAATGATACATGTGTGCCGGCACTGAATATCGTCATGAAAACAACACTCTGTAACGGCCAGGACGTAGCGAAGATCTCCGATGTAGAGGGTAAGGGCATGTGTAAGAACCCCGATTACGTGAATTATCTACAGCGCTGTATCGATTGGAGAATGCAGTATGAGTGATTTTAAACTTGACATCTAAGGAAATAATCGGTATATTTTTATGTGCTTTAGAGCAATGCCAATGTGGCTCAGGGGTAGAGCAATTCACTCGTAATGAATAGGCCGTGGGTTCGATTCCCACCATTGGCTCCAGGAAAGAACTGTTTCGAGGCGGAAGCTTCATGAGACAGTTCTTTTTTTATGTTTTATTGTATAATTGAAATAGAACAAGAAGTGAGGGTCTTTTTCAGGATATGCTTTTTTCAGTCTCTAAAAGGAATAGTGCCCGAAATCTCGGTGCGATGCGAGTGGTAAGTCTATTACTGGGTTTGTCGGTCCTTATGAGTCTTTGCCTTTCTTCGTGCAAAAAAACTAGTAACGATTTTCCTACGATCCCGACTTCGGAAACGACGGAAGCTCCTGAATCCGAGACATCTGAGACTTCGACGGAAGCGGCTTCTGTTGAACTGACGATCGCTTCTCCTTTATCTTATGAGACCTGTCAGTATCTGGCCAGACTCTATTATGCCAAGAACAACGGCCTACTCGGAGATGGAGTTACCGGATCTACCGTGGATCTGGATTATCTTTCTTCGATCGATATTCCTTTTGTCCTTAATGTGTATACAACATCCGATAATGGCTGCAATGTTTCCACACTGAGCCAATGGAAAGGCTCGGACATGCCGGATATCTTTCTGACGGACAGTTTTGATGAGGTGGTAAGTAACGGATATGCTATGCCTGTCGATGAATATCTTGCCGAGGTTCCTCTGTTTTCAACAGATCGGATCTATCCTGATCTGATTTCCGAATTCCATGTCAATAACAGTCAGTACGGGATTCCGTATCAGACCTCTGCGGCTGTGCTTTTTTGCGATATGGAAGTACTTCGCCAGGCCGATATCCCGTCTGTCAGTTTCAGGCAGAGTAAGTCCTCGCTTCTAGCTATCCTTTCCGAGATTTCTAAACTTAACGAAGAAGAGAGAACGGTACTGCCTTTTTATCTGGCTTCGAACATGGTGCCGTATCTTCCGTGTTCGATTTACAGCCGTGAGTATCTTTCTGCGTCAGATCCAGACGAAAGGATCGATCCGAACTTCCGTGATTCCGTTTCCTTTGTCGAGTCGATCATTTCTTCCGGGTATTCTTATGAAAGCCTGAGTGATGAAGACTCTGAACTTCTTTTCTCCGGTGTTTCTCCTTTGCTTTCCCGCAAAGTCGGTATCTGGGTGGGAACGACGGATGAGATCCCCTTATATGACAACTATATGCCGAATACCCTGAGTATTATGCAGCTTCCGGGGATCAAAGATGATGAGTATTCATCGCCGCTTCTTATCACTTATCCGTACTGCATTTCTTCTACCTGCAAAAATCCGAAAGAATCATGCGAACTGGCATCTTTCTTCGCTCTTGACGAAGACGCCTTGCTTTTAGTTTCCAGGCTTTCGGAACGAAGCGGTTATCTTCCGGTAGTAAAAACTCCATCCGTATGGCAAAGCACCGTGAAGAACCAAAAGTACGGGAATTATCTGATGCAATATCAGGAACTGATGGATCAGGCGATATTGATACCTGAAGTATCAGAAAGCGAAACATTCCGAAAGGATCTGGATCGTATATCCGAAACGATCAGCGAGAGTATGTCTTTAGACGACGATGAATAGAACTATGAGGTCAGGGCGTTAGCCTAAGTGCTGAAGAGAGGTAGAAAATGGCAGACATCCGATTATCGCCATTAAGAGTCTTGGACAAGGCTAAGATCCGGGAACAGGGGATCCTGGATCAAGTCACTGATGATGTGTCCTCTTTTATCCGTTCGGTGCTTTCGGATCCGAACAGGAAGTATTTCACGGCCTCTTTTTTTGAATTGGGAAAAGAACTTGTCTTCGGCATTTTGGGCCTCGACGGTTATTCGGAGAAAAACAGAAGCGCTTCGTCGGTCATGTATTTTTCGGATAAGGTAGTTACGGAGGACGGGGAGAGGAGTATTCCCGAAGAATACTTCGTATCAGCATATGACAGCCTTCTGCGATATGCATTTTTCGATCTTTCGATCCACAGGGTCTCGGCCATGATCCCGGTGACGGATGAACCGGCATCTCGAGTGCTTCTTTCTTGCAATATGCGTCAGGAAGCGCTTTTAGATGAGGCTTTGTTTGTTGGCGGTGCTTTTTGCGACGCGGCACTGTTTTCGCAGCTGGATTCCGAGTATCCGAATTATTCCGTCGGATTCGTTCCGTTTAAAAAGGGAGTGGTGGCGATCCGTGGTGATAACGATGTCGTTGAACTGACGCAGTTCTTTACCTACGGAAAAGAAGTCACCGGAAATCTGGAAAGAAGTGTCGCGATCCGAACCGGTATCGCTGACAGCCACGGTGTGCTCAAAGAAGAAGGATCTCCGGAGTATAAAGATCTCTTAGAACTGGATTTCCCGGATGAAGTCAAGCGCTGTATGATCGAGCTCGGCGAGTACTTTTCAAAAAGAAGGACATCTTTTACCATTCATGCCAAACCGCTGCACGGCAGTGATTTTCAAAAGAAGGTGTGGGACAAGGTAAGTACGATCCCTTATGGGGCGACTTGCAGTTATGAAGATATCGCTCTGGAACTTACCGGCGGCGATAAAGTAGCCGCCAGAAATCTGACGCGTGCCGTCGGTTCCGCATGTGGTGATAACCCGCTGCCGCTTCTGGTTCCGTGCCACCGGATCATCGGTAAAGACGGCCGTCTCGTCGGCTTTTCCGGCGGACTTGAGATCAAGGAATACCTGCTGAACCATGAAATGTTCGGCATTCATATCATTGAGTGATTTGAAGGGAGATATTTATGAAAATAGTTATGCCGCCATCCACGATGCTGAATCCTGTTCCCGTTGTTATGGTTTCCTGTGCGGGAAAAGAACCGGAAAAAATCGAAAAGAGACCGAATATCATTACGGTCGCCTGGACCGGAACGGTCAATTCCGAGCCGCCGATGGTATCGGTTTCGATCAGAAAATCCCGCCATTCGCATGATTTGATCTGTGAGACACAGGAATTTGTCATCAATCTTGTGACCGAAGATCTTGCCAAGTCCTGCGATTACTGCGGTGTGAGATCCGGTGATAAAGAGGATAAGTTTGAAAAGACAGGACTTACCGCAATTCTGGCGGAAGGCCTGAAATATGCGCCGCAGATCAAAGAAGCACCTGTATCTTTGTTTTGCAAGCTGAAAGATATCATCGAACTTGGTTCGCATGATATGTTTCTTGCTGAGATCACAGGCGTTTCCGTTGATGAGAAGCTTATCGACGAAAAGGGAAAGATCTGTCTGGAAAAGGCCAAACTCGTAACGTATTCACACGGTGAATACTACACGATCGGAAAACTGCTCGGTTTCTTCGGTTATTCTGTTGCTTCAAAAGAGGCACTGAAGAGAAGGATGCCTTCGAAAAAAACAAAAAAATCTAACAAAAATGGCAACAAATAAACCGATTAAGTTGACAATCGAAGTATTTTTTCATTAAAATTATATGGTGTTCTTAAGAGGGGCATATGATTTGAATCTTGAAAATTAAATATTGGAGGTGAGTACCATAGAACTTTGGTTAGCAATTCTATTGATTGTAATTGCTTTCGTAGTCGGTGCTCTCATCAGTGTAGGATTTTCCGTATTATATTACCGCAAAGGCCTTTCCGCAAAGCAGAAGAAGCTTGAAGAGGATGTGGCTAAAGCAGAAGAAGATGCAGAAAGAGTAATTGGTGAGGCGCAGAAGAATGCAGAAAGCAGAAAGAGGGAACTTCTTTTACAGGCGAAGGAGGAAATAACTAATGCCAAGCTCGATCTCGAGAAGGACGTTAGAGAGAGAAAGTCCGAGATCGCCAGAGAAAGAAACCGTCTTGAGCAGAAAGAGGAATCATTAAACCGCAAGATCGAAGCGATGGAACAGAAGGAAACTGCTCTTGAGTCCCGTGTCAGCGATGTTATGGCATTGGAGGAGAAAGCAAAAGAACTGGAACGTCAGAAAGTGATCGAACTTGAGAAAGTTTCCGGTTTGTCTGTAAGTGATGCTCGAAATCTTGTTCTTGATGCTGCACAGCGTGAATACAGCCACGATATGGCGGTCATGTTAAAGCAGATGGAAGAACAGGCAAAAGCTGAAGCCGACAAGAAATCGCGTGAGATCG
Organism: Clostridiales bacterium; assembly: GCA_017428545.1. Lineage (GTDB taxonomy): Bacteria > Bacillota > Clostridia > Saccharofermentanales > Saccharofermentanaceae > Scatonaster. The sequence goes on along the minus strand of JAFRQR010000002.1, from coordinate 216,404 downwards.
TCGTGAATGCGATCCAGCGTTATGCTTCAGATTATGTGTCCGAAGTGACCGTTTCGGTTGTGTCCCTGCCGAATGATGAAATGAAGGGACGTATTATCGGCCGTGAAGGTAGAAACATCCGTGCGATCGAGACAAGCACCGGTGTTGACATTATTATTGACGATACACCAGAGGCCGTTATCCTTTCGAGTTTTGACCCAATCCGGCGTGAGATTGCCCGATTGACAATTGAAAGATTGATTTTGGATGGCCGTATCCATCCTGCGAGAATCGAAGAGATGTCTCACAAAGCCCGTAAAGAAGTCAACCAGACGATCAAGCAGGAAGGTGAAAGAGCTGCTTTTGATACAGGAATCGTCGGTTTGAATCCGGAGATCATCAAGTATCTCGGACGTTTACGTTATCGTACAAGTTACGGGCAGAATGTGTTGCAGCATTCAATTGAAGTCGCCTGGCTTGCCAGCATGATGGCGGCTGAATTAGGTCTGGATGAGATGCTTGCTCGTAGAGCAGGCTTGTTGCATGATATCGGAAAGGCTGCTGACTTTGAACTTGAGGGTTCTCATATTGAGTTAGGCGCTGACATTGCACGTCGTTACAAAGAAAACGACACTGTGATCAATGCGATCATGTCCCACCACGGTGACTGCGAACCGACAACCGAGATCGCAGTACTGGTAGCTGCTGCGGATGCTATTTCCGCTGCAAGACCGGGCGCACGCCGTGAGAACATGGAGACTTATATCAAGAGAATTCAGAAGCTTGAAGAAATCGCTACCAGTTTTGATGGTGTCGAGAAAGCCTTTGCGATCCAGGCAGGTCGTGAGATCCGCGTAATCGTCAGCCCAGACAAGGTGTCTGATGATGAAATGGTCTTGAGAGCCCGTGATATCTGTAAGAGAATCGAGGAAGAACTCGATTATCCGGGTCAGATCAAGGTCAATATCATTCGTGAAACACGTGCCTCGGATGTAGCAAAGTAAACCCGAAACTCAAAAGAGCCTGTCCTTATACGGGACAGGCTCTTTTTTTGTTCCCGAATATGCGTTGTTTATGGTAAAATACAGAGTATATTTTTAGAATTGAGGATTAAGAATTGCGGGTCCTTTTTGTTGGTGATGTGGTCGCCCATCCGGGAAAGCGCATATTAAAGAACAGACTGAAGGCATTTTTGACTGAAAATGCCGTAGATGCCTGTATCGTAAATGCAGAAAATGTGGCTGCGGGACTTGGGATCAATTATGCTTCGGCAAAAGAGATCTTTTCTTTTGGAGCAGATTGTATCACCTTGGGAAACCATTCTTTTTCCTGTCCGAGTTATCTTCAGTTTGCCGAATCTGAACCCCGTGTGGTACGTCCCGGAAATGTCAGTGATTCCTGGCCGGGTGCCTGCGAATATCTGATCGATCTCAAGGAAAAGGGCAGACTTCTCGTTATTTCTCTGATGGGACAGGTCTTTGTTACCCCTTTGGCGGATTCTCCGTTTACCTATTTCCAGAAGAATATCGAACGATGGAAAAAGGACTATTCGCCGACGAATATACTTATCGATTTTCACGCGGAAACGACAAGCGAAAAGGGCGCCATGGGATATTTTTGTGATGGCAAAGTCTCTCTTGTCCTCGGCACTCATACGCATGTACAGACAGCTGATGAAAAGATCCTCCCATGTGGAACGGGATATATAACGGATGTAGGTATGACCGGAACAGAGGAAGGAATACTCGGAATGGATGCGGATGCATCCCTTAGGCGTCTTGCTGATAAACTTCCGGCCAGATATCAGCCGGCAGAAGGGGTGGCCAGCATTCAGGCCGTTCTCGCCGAACTTGATAGTAAGACCGGTAAATGCCTGAAAATAGAAAGGATCAAACTGAATGAATAAAGAATTGAAAAAACCGACCTGGATGACATATGTTCTTTTCTCGGAACTCTTTGTCGTTCTCGTTTTTATCGATCAGTTTACGAAGGATCTGATCGTGAAATCGTTCGCTCTTGCGCAGAAGGACCCGATCATCGACGGATTCTTTTCGTTTATGTACGTAAGAAACAAGGGAAGTGCTTTTAGCATGTTTTCAGAAAAATCATGGGGGATCACATTCCTTTCAACGATCTCATCGATCGCTCTTGTTTTACTGATGGTGCTTGCTTTCTTTGTTCTTGCCCGTTTCAGAAGCAGAAGGCTTGCTTTCTGTCTTATTTTCCTTTCCGCAGGAACTCTCGGTAACCTGATCGACAGGATCCGCCTGAAATATGTAGTTGATTTTATCTGCTTTGATTTCGGAAGCTATACTTTCCCGATCTTCAATGTGGCGGATATATACGTAACTCTTTCCTGCATTGTGATCGCAGTGCTTCTCATTTTTAACGAAAAGTTTATCCCTGAGATCCCGTTTAACACTCCGAAGGATGAACCGCAGAAGGAAAGCGGATTGATCGATTTTTCAGGAAATGACGATAAAACAGATGATGGGGAATAATGCATGATCGAGTCTTATATCGTTGAAAATTATCAAGGACGTGTTGATGCCTATATTCCGCAGGCTTGTCCTGATCTTACAAGATCCAGGGCGGCGCAGCTTATTTCCGATGGCGCCGTATGCGTTGACGGAAAGCCCGTAAAGGCCTCCTTTAAAGTATTCGGAGGGGAGAAGATCGACATTGATTTTCCGCCGCCGGTAGATACGGATGCAAAGCCCGAGAATATTCCTTTGGATATAGTTTACGAGGATGATGATCTGATCATCATAAATAAACCTCAGGGAATGGTCGTTCACCCTGCTCCCGGACACTATTCCGGAACACTTGTTAATGCGCTGCTTTATCACTGTGCGGGAAAACTTTCTGACATTAATGGTGTTATCCGTCCGGGTATCGTCCATCGAATCGATATGGACACTTCCGGATTAATGGTCGTCGTAAAGAATAATGAGACACATCTGGCTATGGCGGAAATGATCGCCAATCACGAAGTGGTAAGAGAATACCGTGCCTGTGTTTACGGCATCGTGGATTCGGATAAGGGTACGATCCATGCTCCGATCGGACGCGCTACGAATGATAGAAGAAAGATGACTGTCTGTGAAGGCGGAAAGGATTCCATCACTCATTTTGAGGTCCTTGAACGTTTCAGAAAAGGAACGGATCTTCTTTGCCGCCTGGAGACGGGAAGAACGCATCAGATCCGTGCGCATATGACATATATCGGACATCCGTGTATCGGAGATCCGCTATACGCGCCGAAGAGAGAGAAGTACAACCTTCACGGTCAGGCGCTTCACAGTACATCTATACGGTTTATTCATCCAAGGACCGAAGAGGTCATCGAATTTACCGCAGACATTCCGGAGCATTATAAGAAACTTCTCGAAATACTGAGAAATGACGTATAAAGGAGAGATGGATTTGATCGAAGAGACCGTTTTAAGAGTGAATCATCTTGCTGAACTTTCTTCCAATAACTGTTCCTGGCTGAAAGCTGTTTCCGATATGTTCGATTGTGAGATCGTCGCCTTGGACAGTGGCATTTCCGTGCGGGGAGAGTCATCGGTTCTTCCCAAGGCGCAAGCTGTCCTTACTGCTATGGATTCCGTCATCGGAAAGAAGGAACAGCTGGATATATTAACTGTCAGATATCTGTGCCAGCTTGAAAAAGAAGGTCTTCTGGAAGAATTCATGGATGATGAAGATCCGATCATTCTGACGACTCCGGCCGGACGTTCTGTACGGGCGAAAACTCTCGGCCAGAGAGTCTATGTGGATTCGATGGCGAAAAATGATGTCGTTATCTGCAAAGGACCTGCCGGTTCCGGTAAGACTTTCCTCGGTGTTGCCATGGCAGTCCTTGCTCTTCGTGACCGCTCTGTATCCAGGATCATCCTGACCCGTCCTGCCGTGGAAGCAGGTGAGAAGCTCGGATATCTTCCGGGTGATATCGAAGAAAAAGTCGATCCTTATATGCGTCCGATCTACGATGCTCTTCTCGAACTGATGGGAAGAGAAGCATTTGAGAGAAATCTCGAAAGAGGCATTATCGAAGTGTCTCCTTTGGCTTATATGCGCGGAAGAAGCCTCGATGACAGCTTTATCCTCCTTGATGAGGCACAAAATACAACGATCGAACAGATGATGATGTTCCTTACACGTATGGGAATGAATTCCCGCGTCTGTGTCTGCGGTGATACGACACAGATCGACCTGCCGTCCGGCTATCCGAATGGCCTGGATGACGCGATGCATATTCTTCGCGATATTCCCGGTATCTCCATTGTTTCACTTCAGGAGACGGATATTGTAAGAAATCCGTTGGTACAAAAGATCATAATGGCTTATAATGCAAGGGAGAGGAGACACGGAGGACATGCGTAATTCGAAGAAGAACCAAAAGCTTTTTCAGGTGATTCGTATCGCGTCCATTGCAGTACTTGCCGTACTGATGGTATTGGTCGTGTATTTTGGTTCTCTCCCGAAGCAGTATGACATCCGCCAGGGCCAGACGTGTGAATACGATATCACGGCCACAAGGACCGTTAAGGATACTTATGAAACGGAACGCCGTGCTGTCCTTGCCAAAACGGAAGTGGCTCCCGTATATGTTATTTCCGAAGATGTATCCAATGAGAATCTGGAAACGGTCAAAGGTTTCTTTAACTACTGTGAAGAACTCCGTAAAGCCAATATCGATGATCTGGGAATGGTCATCCGTAATAAATCGGAGATGGCGACTCTTCTGAAAAAAGCCGTAAAAGAATCATATGATATCGAGCTTGCGGATGATGTCGCCTATACACTGGCTAACATTTCTTTTGTCGATTTTTCTTATATCGAACTGGAAGCCAATCAGATCGCCACACTGATCAGTATGGATGCACTTGATGAACAGGCGCTTTTGCAGGAGATCAACAATTATGCCTCGGCTGTCGAGGAGACGAAGACCCATGATGACGCCGAGTACATCTCGTCTAAAGATCTTCTGGTCCGCACTTTAAGAAGCCTTTTGAAGCCGAATGCCGTTTATGATGAAAAAGCAACTGAAAACGAACGTGTAGCGGCATATAAAAATGCGGTGGCCGATCCGGTCATGATCCAGAAGGGAAACCGTATCGTAAGCGTTGGCGAGACCATCACACCTCACATATACAGCCAGCTCGAAGACCTTGATCTTCTCCCGACGGATTCATTTAATTATGTACTGTTGATCGGTATCGTTGTTTATATCTGCATTATCGTATCCGCAGGAGCATTCTATCTCAGTAAGTTCGATAACGAGTATTCCATCGATTCAAAGACATGGATCGCCCTGATGCTTGCTTTCGTTATTCCGTTGATCTCGAGCCGTTATCTGACTGCGATCTCGCCGCTTTTCTCGACGATCATGTTTACCACGTATATATTTGCCGTTTATCTCGGAATGCAGGGCGGTATCATGATGAGCGTGCTCTCCCTGCTTATGGTACTTCCGATGAGCGGATTTAATACGGAACTGCTGTTTGTTTCGATCATCAGTATTTTCGTCTGCTGCGCGATCGCGGGCCAGAGAAGCCACAAATTCAATGCAGCGACGCTGATCCTTTATACGGCCGCGGCTTCGCTTATCGCTTCTCTCGGCTATAATCTGGTCAGCCAGTCTTCTAAGACGGATACTTTCAATTCTGCACTTTGGTCGGTCATCAGTACAGGATGTTCGGTCGTTGCCGCGATCGGCTGCCAGCCGCTTTTCGAGATGATCTCGAATACCGCATCTCCGATGCGCCTTCTTGATCTGGCCCAGCAGAGTCATCCTCTTCAAAAAAGGCTTTTCCTCGAGGCCCCCGGAACATCCCAGCATTCCATGATGGTGGCCAACCTTGCGGATTCCGCGGCGGAAGCGATCGGCGCGAATGCTCTTCTTGCCAAGGTCGGTTCGTATTATCACGATATCGGAAAACTCGAAAGGCCGGAGTATTTTACGGAAAACCAGAAAGACGGCATCAATCCTCATGATAACCTGCCGATCGAAGAAAGCGTAGCGATCATTACGGCACATCCATCCGATGGTTTGAAACTCGCAAAGAAGTACAGACTTCCGGCTCCGATCCAGAGTATCATTTTGGAGCATCACGGCACCACATGCCCGGGTTATTTCTATTACAAGGCAACCAAAGAAGCGCAGGAGAAGGGTGAGCCGGCACCGCCGAAGGAGAAGTTCTCTTATCGCGGCTCTGTTCCGTCTACCCGTGAATCTGCCATTATCATGATCGCAGACTCCTGTGAAGCGGCGATCAGATCCAAAGGCATCCACGATATCGAAGAGGCCGAGGTGCTTTTCAGAAAGATCATTAAGCAAAAGATAGAAGAGGATCAGCTGGTGCATTCCGGGCTTTCGTTCAACGACCTCGAACTGATCATCGGAGCCTTTATCCAGGTATATGCCGGCTACTTCCATGAAAGGGTGAAATATCCGGAATGAGTATTTCGTTAGAGAATAAGACAAGATCATTTACAAAAGATGAAGCGGGAGTTTTTGTTTCCTATGTGGAAAAAGCACTTTCGCTCATGCTTTCTATGGATTATATCGATCCATCGATCCGAAACGGAGATGCGGAGATCTCCGTAGATGTACGTCTGGTCGGATCGGATGCAATCAAAAAGCTGAATTCCCGGTACAGACAGAAGGATAAGGTAACGGATGTCCTTTCTTTCCCGATCCTGGATATGAATGACGGAAAGCTTCAGGGCCAACTGATGCCATATGATTTTTCCTATGATGACGGAAAGAAACTTCTTCCGATAGGTGATGTCGTGATCTGCCCGGAAAGAGCCAGAAAGCAGGCCGAGGAGTATGGTCATTCGATGGAACGCGAAATGGTTTTTCTTGCCGTGCATTCGCTCCTTCATCTTTTTGGTTTTGATCATGAAAACGGCAAAAGTGAGGATCTGATGTTCAGTAAGCAGGAAGAGATCATGACCGGCATCGGACTTCCGAAATCTTCGGACGCGGACATAAGATCTTCTGAAGAATCAGAAGAAGATGAGCATCCGGTCGGAGAAATGCTTCCTCATTGCGGTTATTGCGCGCTTGTCGGCCGTCCGAATGTCGGTAAGTCAACGCTTCTGAATACGATCTCCGGTATGAAACTTGCCATCGTTTCCCATAAGCCGCAAACGACAAGAAACAACATCCAGGCGATCTATAACAAAGATGATGCACAGGTGATCTTCGTGGATACTCCGGGTATTCATAAGCCGCAGTCGAAGCTTGCGGAGTTTATGGTAGATTCTTCTTTCCGTGCCGCAAAAGGTGCTGATGTCGTCGTTCTTATGGCGGACGGCCGCTTCCCGAAACCGGCAAATGTCGAGATCCGTGCGGCAGAGATGGCGAAGAAACTGAAAAAACCGATCATCCTGGCCGTCAATAAGGCGGATGCAGTTACGAAAGAATCGCTTTTGCCTCTTATTGCCAATTATTCTAAGATCGCCGATTTTGTCGATATTGTTCCGATCTCCGCGTTGAAAGATGATGGCGTGGATGAGCTGATGGATGTCATTATCTCAAAGCTTCCGAGTGCTCCGAGATATTTCCCGATCGAGGAAGTGACGGACCAGTCGGAAAGAGAGATCTCTGCCGAACTGATCCGCGAGCAGATCCTGCATTATACCAATGAAGAGATCCCGCACGGAACCGCCGTTGAGATCGATGCTTTTGAAGAAGTATTAAAGGACGATGCCGAGGACAGTTATGACAGAAGCCTTATTAAGATCCATGCATCGATCATTTGCGAAAGAGATTCCCATAAGAGTATTCTTCTCGGCAAAAACGGCCAGATGATCAAACGTATCGGTACTGCCGCAAGAGAGAATATCGAGAAGATGACGGACTGCAAAGTGTTCCTGGATCTTCATGTCAAAGTACGTAAGGATTGGAAGAACCGTCAGGTATTCCTTGACGAGTTCGGTTATAAGAAGAAGGAAGATTAAAAGATGGGCGCGAGTTTTACGATCCGAGGTGTGGTGATCGCATCCCGACCGCATCGTGATCAGGATGCCATCATCACGATCCTTACTCCCAAGCAGGGTCTTGTTTCCGTAATGGTTCCCGGTGCCAAGAAGCATTCTTCGAGGCTTGCATCCCTTGCGACTCCGCCGCTTCTTGCCGACATGGTATTATCCGAGAGCAAGAGTTTTTACTACTTAAAAGAAGGGGAGACGGTCGAAAGTTTCCGCGGCCTTTATGATTCTTTCGAAGGCCTGACATCGGCTTCGCATATCCTCGAAGTGGTCAAAGACACGGCGATCGACCCCGAATCCGCCCAGGCACTTTATCCTTTAGTTCTTTATGTCCTCTATGATCTTTCGAAACATCCGGAAAAATACCGACAGATCGTTGCGGCTTTTGAATGGCGTGTGATGGATGCACTGGGTTTTGCTTTTGATCTGAATGAATGCGACTGCGGAAAACCCGATGAGATGCCGACCAGAGCTTTTTCTTTTAGCAAGTGCCGGCTTTACTGCTCGAATATCCGCTGCGTGGAAAAAGCAAAAGACTATCAGTTCGTATCTCTCGGCTGCGTGGAAGCGCTGAGGTACATAAGAGAGGCGCCGCTCGAGCGGTTAAGTGCTTTTCGTGCGGAAAAATACGTGCTCGACGATCTTTGTTCCGTCACGCACAGATATTTATGTGAACGTCTCGAAAAGAACTACGATAAGATGTCGATCCTGGATACGCTTCCGCCTGTCTGATCAAAGGATATCCCATAAGATCTCGGCGTCTTCGGATGTGTATTCCGTAGCTTTCCAGTGATCCGGCCATAAGAGACGGTAATCATCCCTACAGTATCTTTCGTCCATCAGAACAATAAATCCTTTGTCGTTTTCGTCACGGATGACTCTGCCTGCAGCCTGAAGGACTTTTTCCCAGCCCGGGAACTTATAGGCAAAGGAGAAACCGTCTCCGAATTTGTTCTGGTAATACTGGCTTAAGATCTCTCGTTCCTTACTTATCTGCGGAAGACCGACGCCGACGATAAATGCGCCTTTCAGCTTATCTCCGACCAGATCGATGCCTTCGCCGAAATGCCCGCCCATGACGGCAAATCCGAGAAGAGTCTTGTCGCCGTGGCGGTTGAAACGGTCGAGATAATGCTTTTTCTCCTCGGGATTCATGCCCGGATTCTGTATCATTAATTCGATGTCGGGATCCATCTGTGTCGTCTTGAAGATCTTGGTGTATACCATCTCCATATATTTAAAAGACGGGAAGAAGACCATGAAGTTCTCTTTATGACCTCCTACGATGCGAAGGATCGTATTCGCGACTTTTTCAGCAGAGAAGTTTCTTTCCTGATAGGTCGTCTGGATGTCGTTAATAATCACCACCTGAAGGTTTTCCGGCGGAAAAGGACTTGGGAGCTGCAGCATCCTGGAAAACGAAGTTTCCTTTCCGACGATCATGCTCTGATAGTACTGTGCCGGCGACATCGTTGCCGAGAAGAATACGGCATTATGGTTGTCCGCAAGGATAGAGGCCAGTTTATCGGAGGCATCCAGGCAATCCAAAGTGATCGAGATATCATACTGGCCGTTTTCGCATACTCCTGAGCGCGTGACTTCAATGATATAGGCGTTATCGAAATACAGTTCTAAGATCGTAAGGAAGAATCTCGCCTCGAAATAGAACTCGGAAAGGATCCTGCGTTTTTCGCGGTCTTCGAGATCTGCAAGGATATTCGCAATATGAAAACAAAGTGCCCAGAGGAGCTGATAAAGGTTCTTCGGTACGGACCTTGTTGCGCGGAAGTCTTCTCCGATCACGATCTCATTTTCCTTAATGGTCTGTTCGACCATGTTGATGCCCGCTGAATCCTTTTCAAAAGCATAGTCCAGAAGGGTAAAATAGTCCGCGATCTGATGACTGTACTTTTCGGTCTTCGGAGAGATCGTCGATAGAAGTGGCATCGCAGTAAGAAGCGTACTTCGGGAAAGGACGGCACTGAACATGTCTCTGGATCTTGAGATCATGTTATGTGCTTCGTCAATAAGTAGCGTATGGCAAAATTCATTGACGGCAAAGTAGCGCTGAAGGCGGATCCTCGGATGGAAGATATGGTTATAGTCGCATATGATCACATCACACATATTCGATGCATCGAGCTGAAGCTCATGAGCGCAGATCCTGTGCTTCTGGGCGATCCTTCGGATATCTTCCGGATAGATGGCATCCAGTGAATGGACATCCTCCAAAGCCGCATTGAGTCTGGAATAGTATCCGTCGGCAAAAGGACAGAAGCGGCTGTCGCAGAATTCTTCTTTGGCCGTACACATTTGTTCTTTCGGAGCCAGCTGGATCGACTTAATGACAAGTCCCTGGTTTCTCATGTCATTAAGCGCCTTGTCTGCGACTTCTCTTGTCGCAAGCTTGGCCGTGGCATAGAAGATCTTGCCGCCTTCGGCATTGGGGAGCCATTTCACGGCAGGATATAAGGTGCTGATCGTTTTGCCGATGCCCGTCGGTGCTTCGGCAATGAGCGTCTCCTTATGCTTCAGTGAGGAAAGAACTGCCTTCATGAAGTCTTTCTGTCCGTTTCGAACGACAGAATAAGGAAATTTCATTGCGGCAATAGATTCATTTCTTGCATTTTCGTAATTGGCGATCCTTGTTGCTTCCTGAAGATATAAAGAAACAGTATCTTCGAAGAAGTCAGCGGCTTCAGATCTTGTAAATACCCGGCTCTTTTCCAGAAACTGGTAATTGAGAAAGGAAACGTATCGAAGCGTGATCGTCAGATCTTCCACTTCTGCGTGGGAAAGATAATACAGATGCGCGTAAATCTTTACCTGTGCTTCGTGCGTCGGAAGGATCAGGGACTCGACTTTATCGACGACACGGTTATGGGTCTTGATCTCGATGATGTTGACTTTTCCGTCGGCTTCTTCGATGATGCAGTCGGCACGTCCGGAGATCTGTATGGTAAAAAGCTCGTACTCACGGGTTGTCCCGAGAGAATATTCGGAAGTAACCCCGTCTTCACCATATTCTTTCTTTATATCTTTAAAAACTCTCTGATGCATCCTTGTGCCGTCTAATCCGGACACGCCGCCATAACCGGCACCGAGAAGGGAACCGGATCGGTAAATGCGCTCGCAGAGCGCGCGTACAGAGATCTTGTGAAGTGCTTTTTCCATATAATTCATTATATCAAAGCATCCATAAGAAAAGATTATAAGAAAAATGCAATTTCATTCATAGAATTATTCAAAATTGCGTTGTGTGCGGCAAATGGTAGTGCTATAATTCACTTTGTTATTAGGATGTATGAAATACTGAAAGGAGAAAATTGCAAAATGGCGATTCGAATTGGTATTTATGGTTATGGTAATCTCGGCAGAGGAGTAGAGTCCAGCATCCGTCAAAATCCGGATATGGAACTCGTGGCTGTTTTCACGCGCCGTGATCCTTCTGCTTTAAAAATTCAGACAGATTCCGCTAAGGTCATGTCTGTTAATGATGTTGCTTCTATGAAGGACAAAATTGATGTTATGATCCTCTGCGGAGGTTCCGCGACAGATCTTCCGGAACAGACACCGAAGCTTGCTTCTATGTTCAACGTAGTCGACAGCTTTGATACACACGCTAATATCCCGACACACTTTGCCGAGGTTGATGCAGCGGCTAAGGCTGCCGGAACGGTCGGTGCGATCTCCGTAGGTTGGGATCCGGGTATGTTTTCACTTGCTAGAATCTATTCCCAGAGTATCCTGCCGGAAGGTGAGAGCTACACATTCTGGGGCAAGGGCGTAAGCCAGGGCCACTCCGATGCGATCCGCAGAGTTAAAGGCGTAAAGAACGGCAAGCAGTACACGATCCCGGTAGAGAGCGCTCTTGAAGCTGTCCGTTCCGGTTCCCAGCCTGTTCTTACGACTCGCGAAAAGCACACTCGTGAGTGCTTCGTTGTTCCGGAAGAGGGTGCTGATCTTAAGCAGATCGAGAATGATATTAAGACCATGCCGAATTATTTCTCCGATTACGATACAACGGTTCACTTCATTACCGAAGAAGAACTCCAGAAGAACCACAGCGGTATCCCGCATGGCGGTTTCTGCTTTAGAAGCGGTGTCTCCGGCTTTAACAAAGAAAACAAGCACATTATCGAGTATAGCCTGAAGCTTGATTCCAACCCGGAATTCACAGCAGGTGTTCTCACGGCTTATGCCCGTGCAGTTGCCCGTCTTTCCAAGGAAGGCGTAACAGGCTGTAAGACAGTCCTCGATATCGCTCCGTCTTATCTGAGCCCGCTTTCCGGTGAAGAACTGAGAAAGACTCTCGTATAATATCGGATAATTCAATTAAGGAAAAAGCTTTCTCGTGCTATTCCTCGGGGTTTCTCCTGAGAAGGCACGTCGAAAGCTTTTTCTTTTCCTTGTTTCGTAATGCCGGAATTATCTAGAACGAAGATGCGGCTGCTGCGGTTTTCAGCCGAAATGAAAAAGACCGGAAACCTTTCGATTTCCGGTCTGGTGCGGATAGCAGGACTTGAACCTGTATGACCTTGCGATCACTAGCACCTGAAGCTAGCGCGTCTGCCAATTCCGCCATATCCGCAAGTGCCTTAATATAATAATATAACGGAATGTAAAATGCAAGGCTATTTTTCCAATTCCCGAAAGAATAGAATTTGCCTATTTCTCAAGTGCGCTTTCGAAAATGTGATACAATTAAGTTATCTAATCTTGGAGGTGAAATCATGGATATTAAAGCTAAAGTTGATGAAGTCGTAAAGAAAGTTCAGAGCGATCCGTCTGTTGCCAAGAATTTCGAAAAAGAGCCGGTAAAGACTGTAGAAGGTATTATCGGAGTCGATCTTCCGGATGACGTTATCAATAACGTTGTTGATGGCGTAAAGGCTAAGATCTCCGTGGATAAGGCCGGCGGATTCGTAGATAAGATCAAGAACATCTTCTGATCTTTCCAAAAAATCAGCTTAATTACTATTTGAAAAGGGCGGTACATGGTGACCGCCCTTTTCAAATGAGGATGAGGTAGAAAAAAATTGTAATTATGCGTTAGTGTTTAAATGCAAAGGACTTAAGCTGTACATCGCCACCGCCTTTGTAGGTCAGATACAACGATGCTTTCGGATCGGTGATCGGAGAAGAGAAGTCCGCTTCGTATTTTTCCCATACGGTCATGAAACGAACCGGGATCTCGGCAAGAACCGGCCCGTCGATAGCGGTCCTTACTTCAAACGTACCGTTGCCATATCCTCTGACATGAAGGATGAGTCCTTTGGCATCCTTTATGTCGAAATATTTAAATCCGATCGTTGTACCTTCATTAATAGAAGAGATATATGCGATCTCGTGATCTCCGTCGCGTCCGTCCTGGATCACTCTGGCGGCCTTGTGTTTGCCGACGTACGGATCTTCATCCTTTTTATCAGTAAAGATGTTGCAGGCAATATAAGACGGATATTCGCATGTATCCTTAAGCGGCCCTCCGTTTAAGCCACAGGAGGTCATCTCGACCTGTCTGATGCTGCCGTCGGCAAGGAATTCGATCTTCTCGGCGCAGCCCTGACGGGAATACCAGGTGTTATTCGTATGTCTGTGATAGAAGATGTACCACTCGCCGTTGATCTCCACGATGCTTCCGTGATTATTTGCGCCATATGCTGTCGGCTTATCTTCGCTCTTATATGAGCCGATACCGAGATCGGTGTTGCTGATGATCACGCCGCCGTATTTAAAAGGACCTTCCGGGCATTCTGACGTTGCATAGCAAAGTTCATGCATGACCTCAGAAGAATAAATGAAATAATAGATACCATTTCTGAAACGGATAGAAGGTGCTTCGAAGAAAGCATGACCTTCATATTCGGTTCCCTTGGAATACATGGCACCCGGAATGATAAACTCCGGTCCTTTTTTAATCGTCAGCATATCCGGACCGATCGAGGTGACCATGGCGCCGTGGCGGGATGCATCTGTCTGCCCGCAGAAACCTGTATAAAGATATGTAGTATCTCCGATCGTGATCACGCCCGGATCAAACTGCGGTTCGTTTCCTTCTTTCTGTCCGAGAAGAGTTCCATCTTCGTAATGGACATGTCCATAGAACTTAAACGGTCCCTGAGGTTTGTCGCTCTTGGCGACTGCTACAACGCTCTGATTATCCAGAACATAGAAGAGATAGTATTTTCCATCGGGACCGACAGTGACATCCGGCGCATAAAGGCAGCCCTTGTTTTCCTTGTTATCCGGATCGTCCGTGCGCTTAAATGAAACACCTTCGTATTTCCAGTTTCCGAGATCGCTTACCGGGGCAGACCATGAAACATAGTCGCCGGGGCAGAAGAACGAGCAGTTATAGTAGTCGTGTGATCCGTAAATATACAGACGGTCACCAAATACATAAGGTTCTCCATCCGGAATATATTCCCAGGAAGGAAGATACGGGTTAAATGCCTGCTTCTTGGAAGGTGCTGCAAGCGCTGCGATACTGGCGTTTTTGCTTTCGGAGACATCGATCGTTCCGAGTGCCTTATCTGTAAGCCAGTTGATAAAGAACTGGATATATTCAGAATCCTGTACCTTAGGGACACATCCGTCAGCTGTAAAGTGCATCTCGTTTCTTTCTTCGTCGGTATAACTAAGCCAGTTCGGCATAGCTTCGCCGGTGATGTCTTCGCCGTTAGGATTACCGTTTTTAACGAAGTTGGTGATGTAGTTGGTCATTCTTCTTGCGATATCGTAATGACGGCCGACAAAAGGTCTCCAGCAGGATGCAAGAGTCTCGAAGAAGAACCAAAGGTCTACGGAATGGAATGTTCCCGGATCATCTTCGCCAGGAATATCCACTTCAAAACTATAGTAGAAACATGGTGCTTTTGTTTTCGCCATGGCAGCTTTTACAGAGCACTCGATACCGCGAAGACCGGCATATTTGTTACCGTCCTCGACGATCCGGCTTTCGGGGAAGGAGAGGAACAGGTCAGAGCGATTACCGAAAATGTCTTTCGCCTGCTGCTCAAGATTTTCCTCGTTATCAGCATAGATAAAACTCTTGAACTCATCAAAAGTGTTACCTGCAATAAGCGGGACATTTGCCTGTTTTCCTTCAAGCATAAGTTTGAAAGGCTCGTCTTCAAGATATACATGGTCGATACATGGTGTGAAGAAGAATCCTTCTTTTTCGCGGAATTCGGCATATTTGGAACGGATCGTTAATGCATCGATCTTTCTTGCTTCTTCGATCGTTTTTACGCCAAGCGATTCGAGGAATTTCTCGCCCATCTTAGATGTCTCTTCGATCGGCTTTGGAGAAATGACGGAATCCTTGATGTACGGGCTTTCGATGATACCCGAATAGATGATCGCCTTCTGATAAAGACCGATACTGGATTTGGATGTCAAGTGGGTAAGAACAGAACCGCCTCCTGCAGACTGGCCTGCGATCGTGATGTTCTTCGGGTCACCGCCGAAGTTTCTGATATTCTTTACGACCCACTTAATACCTGCCTGCTGGTCGAGGTTACCGAAGTTAGCAGGAGCATCAGGAGATTCTTTGATAAGATCCGGGTGAGAAAGGAAGCCCAGTGCACCCAGACGATAGTTGACACTTACGACGATAATACCGCGTTTGGCCATGTTTTCGCCATTGAATTCCATTTCACGGGGATATCCCCACTGGAATCCGCCGCCGAAGAACCATACAAATACCGGAAGTTCATCGTTTTCACTGTTGGCCGGTGTCCAAACGTTCAGATACAGGCAGTCTTCATCCATTTCGATATCTTTATCGACGTGCCACTCACGGCAATAGATGTCCGTACCTACGCCCGGCTGGTCCTGAACGGAGATCGGCATGAACTTGCTGCATTCACGAACTCCTTCCCATGACTTACAAGGCTGAGGAGCTCTCCAGCGGTTTTCGCCGGTCGGCGGTGCAGCAAAAGGAATACCCTTAAACACCGAAATTCGGGTATTATTACCCTGAAAACCACGAACCAAGCCATTTTCAGTCTGGACTAACTTGAGCATTAAATTCCTCCCGGACGGCTGCATTCAGAAAGATGCGCCTGTAACTATATAAATCATCATAAAAAACTTTGTTTTTCACTTCAACATGATAAAGTCTAGGTCTGTCCCCCTGAAATTGCATATTTCTAATAACCTGTGTTGATTTTCTTTTCACGGTCTTGTAACTTTAGACTATGCAAAATCCATCCTGTTTATCAAAATAGTAATATCTCAAACATTTCAGGATGAATAAGGAGTCAACATGTTTAAACTGGTTATCGATCCTCAAAAAGAACTTGGACATATTAATCCCGAACTTCAGGGACACTTTTCCGAACACCTCGGCCGCTGTATCTATGGCGGAGTCTATGTAGGTGAAAATTCTGATATTCCGAACACAAACGGCATGAGAAACGATGTCGTTTCCGCTTTAAAAGAACTGAACCTTCCTGTGCTCCGCTGGCCGGGCGGATGCTTTGCCGATGAATACCACTGGAAAGACGGTATCGGTGATAAATCCAAAAGAAAGAAAATGATCAATACCAACTGGGGCGGTGTCGTCGAGGATAACAGTTTCGGTACGCATGAATACATGGAACTTTGCCGCCAGCTCGGCTGTAAGACGTATGTTAACGGTAATGTAGGATCCGGAACCGTTCAGGAGATGAGCGAGTGGGTCGAATACATGACGTTTAACGGAGTGTCTCCGATGGCGGAACTTCGTAAAGAAAACGGTCATGCTGAGCCCTGGACGGTCGATTTCTTCGGCGTCGGTAACGAAAACTGGGGCTGCGGCGGAAATATGGTGCCTGAGTACTATGCCAATCTTTTCCGACAGTATCAGTCTTATGTAAAGAACTATGATCCGCAAAAACCGATCAAAAAGATCGCTTGCGGGCCGAATGCGCAGGACTATGAGTGGACGGAGACGGTCCTTAAGCAGTGCCACAAGCTGTCCGGCTCGTGGAATAATGCTCATGGTTTCATGGACGGCATTTCGCTTCATTACTATACGCTTCCGTATGATTGGGCAAAGAAGGGTTCGGCCACAGGCTTTAATGAGAAAGAGTGGTATATGACTCTTTCTAAGACGCTCTTTATGGAAGAACTGGTTACGAAGCATTCCGCGATCATTGAACGATTCGATCCTGATCATAATATTGCTTTGATCGTAGATGAGTGGGGCACCTGGTATGATGTCGAGGAAGGAACGAATCCCGGATTCCTTTATCAGCAGAATACTATGCGTGACGCACTTGTTGCAGCGATCAACCTCAATATCTTCAATAAGCATTGTGACCGCGTCAAGATGGCGAATATCGCCCAGCTCGTCAATGTCCTTCAGGCCGTGATCCTAACCGAGGGCGACCAGATGATCAAGACACCGACGTATTTCGTATTTAATATGTACAAGCATCATCAGAACGGAACTCTGATCGAGAGTTTTGTCGATACTAAGATGATCGGCGAGGAAGAAGAGTATCAGGTCCCGAATCTCCATGAGTCTGTCTCTAAAGACCAAAACGGAAAGTATCACATTACACTTGCGAATCTTTCTTGTTCCGAAAATTATGAAGTTTGCGCGGATCTTCTTGGTAACGGCATCAAGAGCGCAAAAGCACAGATCCTTGCCGGAAAGATGGATGACAAAAATACATTTGAGGATCCGAATTGCGTGAAGATCAGTGCTTTTGAAGCATTAAACATAAAGGAAGATAGAATCTCATTCACGATCCCGAAGAACAGTGTCATGCATATCGAGGTCGAGCTTTGATGAGTACTCCCAAGCCGTGTCGGAAATGCCTGGTTTCCGCTCTCAGCGACAGTACTGTTAAGCAGACTGTCGCTCGGTCTGTTGCGGAGATTTCTCAAAATGAAAAAACGGATGAAAAAGATTATCAGAAGAGGTTATCTATTTGCCTTTCTTGTGATAACTTATTAAGTGGAACGTGTCTTTCATGCGGATGTTATGTGGAGATACGTGCTGCTATTAAGAGGGGCAGATGCCCTGATAAAAAGTGGTGAGGTGAAAAAGATGGATGCGAAGGATTTGATTGAAAAGGGAAAAAGCGTTTTGGGCATCGAATTCGGTTCGACCCGTATCAAGGCCGTTTTGGTCGATGAGAAGGGAAATCCGATCGCTTCGGGAAGCAAGGAATGGGAGAACGAGCTTCTTGACGGGATCTGGACCTACTCGGAAAAGGCGATCTGGGACGGACTTGCGGAGTGCTACGCTGATTTAAAGAAAAATGTAAAAGACCATTATGGCGTTACGATCAAGAAACTCGGCGCGATCGGTTTTTCGGCAATGATGCACGGTTATCTTCCGTTTGATGAAAATGATAAGCTTCTGGTTCCTTTTAGGACCTGGAGAAATACGATCACCGAGGAAGCGGCTGCTAAGCTTACGGAAGCATTGAATTTCAATATTCCGCAAAGATGGAGCATCGCGCACCTTTATCAGGCGATCTTAAATGGTGAGTATCACGTTCCTTCCATCCGTCATTTTACGACGCTTGCCGGTTATGTGCATTTTAAGCTTTCCGGTAAAAAAGTACTCGGCGTCGGTGATGCATCCGGTATGTTCCCGATCGATTCCAAGACAGGAAACTACGATAAGAAGATGATCAAGATCTTTGACGGCCTGATCAAAGACTGCGGCTTCCCGTGGAAGATCAGTGATATCCTTCCGGAAGTTCTTACTGCCGGTGACAATGCAGGTGAACTGACAGAAGAAGGTGCTAAGCTTCTTGACATTGACGGCGATCTTTCTTCAGGCATTCCGATGTGCCCGCCGGAAGGTGATGCAGGAACCGGTATGGTCGCTACGAATTCTGTTCTCGTAGAGACAGGAAATATCTCTGCCGGTACTTCCGTATTTGCCATGATCGTTCTTAAGGAGAATATGAAGAATCTCCATAAGGAGATCGATATGGTAACTACTCCTGCCGGTGATCCGGTTGCCATGGTTCACTGCAATAACTGTACTTCCGAGATCAATGCGTGGGTTCGTATCTTCGATGAGTTTGGTAAGCTCATGGGCAAAGAATTCGATCGCGGCGAGCTCTTTTCAAAGCTCTATGGTGTTGCTCTTGAAGGTGATAAAGACTGTGGCGGTCTTATTTCCTATAACTATTTCTCCGGCGAGCCGGTTACCGGCTTTTCTAAGGGCAGCCCGCTGTTCGTAAGGACTGCAGAAGATTCCTTTACACTTCCGAACTTTATGAGAATGCATCTTTATTCTGCACTGGCCACACTGAAGGTGGGCTTAGATATCCTGACCGTCGAAGAAAAGGTCAAGGTAAAGAAAATGTATGGCCACGGCGGATTCTTTAAGACACCGAAGGCAGGCCAGACGATCGCATCTGCCGCAACAGGCTCTCCGGTAAGCGTTATGGAGACGGCCGGTGAAGGCGGTGCCTGGGGTATTGCTCTCCTTGCTCTTTATATGACCGAGAAGAAAGAAAAGCAAACGCTGGCTTCTTATCTCGAGGATGTGATCTTTGCCGGTTCCACAGGTACAGAACTGATGGCTTCACCGGAAGATATCGAAGGCTTTACGACTTTCATGAAGAAGTATGTTGCCGGTCTTTCTGTTGAACAGGCCGCCGTTGTATTCCTTTGATCTATTGATCCCAATCATCATCAACGGAGGCATCTAAATGTTAGAAGAACTAAAGCAGAAAGTATTTGAATCTAATATGCTTCTCCCGAAGTACGGACTTGTCACATTTACCTGGGGCAATGTCAGTGCGATCGACAGAGAAAGCGGACTTTTCGTCATTAAGCCGAGCGGCGTTCCATATGAGACGATGACGGCAGACGATATGGTCGTTATGGATCTTGACGGAAACAGAGTAGAAGGGAAGTATAAGCCTTCTTCCGATACTCCGACGCATCTGATCCTTTATAAGAGATTCCCGAATATCGGCGGTGTCGTCCATACACATTCTTCGTATGCGACATCCTGGGCACAGAGCGGCAGAAGCATCCCGTGCTACGGAACGACACATGCGGACTATTTCTACGGGGCGATCCCTTGTGTCCGCTGCCTGACAAAAGATGAGATCGATGCCGATTATGAAACCAATACCGGTATTCTGATCGCCGATTCTTTTGAAGAAGAAAACCTCGATTATGAGGCGGTTCCCGGAGTCCTTTGCAAGAACCACGGTCCTTTTACATGGGGCAAAGATGCGCATGAAGCCGTGCACAATGCAGTCGTTCTCGAAGAGGTCGCAAAAATGGCTTACCGCACTGAATTGATCAACAAGGAAGTGCTCCCTGCACCTTCTGAATTGCAGGATAAACATTATTTCAGAAAACATGGAAAAAATGCTTATTATGGACAATAATAATGCTATAATGGAAGAACCAATTAAGGAGGATTTAGACATGAACAACATTCCAGAAATCAAATTAGGTATCGTTGCTGTATCCCGTGACTGTTTCCCGATCGCGCTTTCCGAGAAGAGAAGAGCTGCGATTAAGGCTGCTTATAAGGGCGATCTTTATGAGTGCCCGGTCACTGTTGAGAATGAGCTCGATATGCTCAAGGCAGTGGAAGATGTAAAGAAGGCTGAGTGCAATGCACTTGTTGTTTTCCTCGGCAACTTCGGTCCTGAAACACCTGAGACACTGATTGCGAAGAATTTTGATGGTCCTTGCATGTTCGTGGCTGCAGCAGAAGGTGACGGAGACATGGTCAACGGCCGTGGTGATGCTTACTGTGGTATGCTCAACTGCTCATACAACCTCGGTATGAGACATCTTGACGGATATATTCCTGAATATCCTGTCGGAACAGCTGAAGATATCGCTAAGATGATCGCAGATTTCGTACCGATCGCTCGTGCAGTTATCGGTGTTAAGAACCTCAAAATCATTACATTCGGACCTCGTCCGCAGGACTTCTTCGCTTGTAACGCTCCGATCAAGGGTCTCTACGAACTCGGTGTTGAGATCGAAGAAAACTCTGAGCTCGACCTTCTCGTTTCTTATAAAGAGCACGAGAATGACCCGCGTATCCCGGAAGTTTGCGCTGATATGGCTAAGGAAATGGGTGAAGGCAAGTACTATCCTGAGATGAGTGCCCGTATGGCTCAGTTCGAGCTCACACTTCTTGACTGGGCTGAAAAGCATAAGGGTGCAAGAAAGTATGTTGCTTTCGCTGATAAGTGCTGGCCGGCATTCCCGTCCCAGTTCGGTTTCGAGCCTTGCTACGTTAACAGCCGTCTGGCTTCCCGTGGCATCCCGGTATCCTGCGAAGTAGATATCTACGGAGCACTTTCCGAGTACATCGGTATCTGCATCAGCAATGATGCCATTACTCTTCTTGACATCAACAACTCTGTTCCGCAGTACATCTATGATGAGGATAGAGCAGGTTTCAAGAACTACAAGCTTACAGATACATTCATGGGCTTCCACTGCGGTAACACACCTTCCTGCAAGATGTGCGCCGACCGTGCGATCAAGTATCAGCTCATCCAGCACAGACTCCTTGAGCCGGCTGGTTCTGATCCGGATTTCACACGTGGTACTCTTGAGGGTGACATCGCTGCTTCTCCGATCACATTCTATCGTCTGCAGTGCAACAGTGAGGGTGAACTCGTTTCCTACATCGCTGAAGGTGAGATCCTCGATGTCAAGACACGTTCCTTCGGTGGTATCGCTATCTTCGCTATTCCGGAAATGGCAAGATTCTATCGTCACGTTCTTATCCAGGGAAGATTCCCGCACCACGGTGCAGTTGCATTCGGTCACTACGGCAAGCTGATGTTCGAGACATTCAAGCTCCTCGGAATTTGCCCGTGCAAGATCGGTTACAACAAGCCGGCCGGTGATCTTTACAAGACAGAGAATCCGTTTTCCTGATGATCCTATCTTGTTGAGAAGATCCGGATCTGTGATTCAGCGATCCGGAAAAGAAAGAAGTTAAGAAGCGCTGCTCTCGCACTTTACGTGCGGGGGCAGTGCTTTTCTGTTATAATATAAGGACTTATATGAGGATGTCGTCTGGTCTTGATCAAGAAACTTTTGATAAAACTTTTCAATAAACTCAAGCTGCATAATAAGTTTCTTATTATGTATGTTTTTTGCGTTATTATTCCTTTGTTTATTACTGACGCTGTAATTGTCCGCGCGATCTATGACCGTGAATATAATTCTAAAGTATATCAGCTTGAGAATATCGCCAATCTGTATATTTCCAGCATGAAAAACACATTTGAATACAGTGCCAGAATGGCCAGGGCTTTTTCCGGTAACCATGAACTTTACCGTTTTCTTGATGCGGAATATGAGACTCCATATTTATATTTCGAAGAGTATTACCAATTTATCAATAATTCGTTTTTTAAATCGGTCATGCAGACAAGAACCGACAAAATAACGATCTATGTCGACAATCCGACCATTTCGTACGGCAGTTATTTCAAATCCATGCAGGAAGCCAAATCATCTGAATGGTACCGGCGTTACGAAGAAATGGGATCGAATGCCAGCCTCCTTGTGTATTTTGATGATACAGTCGACCCTCGTCTGGAGAAGCAGCAAAAGATCATTTACGTCCAGAAGATGAACAAGTATTCTTCCAGTTACGAAAAGATCATTAAGATCGAGATCGATAACACGATCCTTCGAAATCAATTGATCGATATATCAGACGAATTTCCAATGTTTGTATGCAACGACGATTATGTCGTATTTGCCCGTTATGGTGAAGGTGTAAAGTCGATCAATCCGCAAAAACTTCAAAAGGATTATAAGATCGGCGTACACCAGGAGTTTTCCTATCTCGGGACCACTCTGGATGTTTATCTTTTCAGTGACAATCTGAGTGTCTATGCGATCTTTCTGGAAAACTACTGGATCATTGTTATTATGATCATCGTTACCCTTATGCTTCCCGTTATCATCATGAACCTGATCGAGCAGTCGCTGGCCTCCCGGATCAAAAAACTTGAGAAGGCGTTTAGTGGTAAAAAAGAGGATAAATTCCTTCCGATCGAGCGAATCGACGGCGATGACGAGATCTCACAGCTGATGTTGAATTACAACAATATCGTTTCGATAAACAACGATCTTATCAATAAGCTGTATAAAGATAAATTGAAAGAACAAGCGAACGCTCTTTCGCGTAAAAATGCCGAACTTCTTGCATTGCAGAGTCAGATCAATCCGCATTTCCTCTTTAATTCGCTTGAAAGCATCCGTATGCACAGTATCCTGAAAGGTGAGGAGCAGACGGCTGAAATGGTCGAGAAACTGGCTGTAATGACACGTCAGAATGTGGAATGGGGAAATGATCTGGTTACGATCAAGAAAGAAGCCGAATCGATCGAGGCATATCTTTATCTTCAGAGCTATCGTTTCGGTGACAGGCTTTCTTTTGATATCGATGTCGAACCGGATTGTGAGATGTATCTGATCCCTAAACTTACATTGGTTACATTTGTTGAGAATGCCTGCGTTCATGGTATTGAATCGAAGTCTTCCGCCGGATGGATCTTTGTCCGTGTTTATAAAAAGGAAAATGATATCTTCATGGAGATTGAGGATACAGGTGGCGGCATGAGCGATGAGGAGGTCAGTGACCTTTCCGAGAATATTAATAATGTAAGCATTGATATGATCAAGGGGAAAAAGCATGTAGGCATTCTCAATGCCTGCCTGCGTATTAAGATGCATACGGATAATCAGGTTAAGTTCTTTATTGAAAGTGAAGTCGGAGTCGGTATGAGTGTAACGATCCGAGTACCTGCAAACAAACTGAAAAGACAGTCATAAGGAGTGATTACGATGTTAAAAGTTATGGTTGTTGATGACGAGCCTTATATCCTTCAGGGTCTTCAGGTCTTACTGGACTGGAACAGCGAAGGGTTTGAGATAGATGCGCTGATGTCCAATGGTAAAGAAGCATTGGATTATCTTAAGGATCATACCGTTGATCTGATCATTTCCGATATCAAGATGCCGGTCATGAACGGGTTGGAGCTTTTGGAAGAAATCGAGAAACAGCATCTTTCTGATGCGAAATTCGTCCTGCTTACCGGTTATGACGATTTTTCTTATATGCAGCGGGCAATCAGAAATAATTGCTTGGATTATATTCTGAAACCTGTAAGCAAAGAAGATCTGATCGCGATATTGCATAAAGTGTCGAATCTTTCAAGTGAGAAGGAGAGCGTCCGTGAGACCCAGAAAAACTTGGAAGATGCTTATCTTGCCTCGAATCTGATGTCTATCATTAAGGGAAAGTATGATGAGCAGAATGTTGAATACGTAAACAAACATCTTCAGCTTACCGGCGGTATCCGTTTTGTCGATATCGAAATGGTCACGGATGTTGTCGTGGACGAAGAAGACGATTCTGACCTTCGTCTATCCCAGAAACAATTATTTATCGCCTGTAAAGACATTTTAAAGGACAGCGCCAACCACTTCATTTTCGATGTATCTTATGAAAAAGATAATTACGATGTAGGTTTCATTTATTGTGAAAACATGGCTACTCGCCGTGATCTTGATGAAAAAGCCTTTTTCGAAATGTTCCTTAAGAAACTCGAGGTTTTGTTTATTAAGCCTGTACGTATCATGTGCGGAAAGATGGTAAATGACGTTTCCGCGCTTTCAAAGTCTTACAGTTCCTGTATTAGAATAAGTAGTATTAAAGGGTTCCACAGCCAGAAGAGCATATATTATTATGAGGATGATATTCAGGTGGTATTAAGCGGAATGGTCCTTTGCAAGAATGGTCTTGATGAGGTTATTTCGGCTATACAGACCAATAATGAAGAATTGATCCGGAAGGCCGTTTCCGATCTTTATGAAGAAATGAACGTCTCGGGAGAGAATAATAACATCATTGATCTTAATATCAATTATCTGTTATTCCAGCTGATCCATCTTGCCTCGGAACAGGATGATAACGTTAACCAGGAAGAAGTTATACAGTACATTTCCGAGATATCTTTCGAGAAATCGATCAATCGTGGATCAAGACAGCATATAGAAAGATTTGCAATCGAATACGCTGCATATTTGAACGGGCTTCGCAAAAACGTCTCCAGAGGTATCCTTTCTGACATTGAGGCGGAGATTCGTGATCACTACGCGGAGAACATCAGTCTAAGGAATCTGGGGGAGAAGTATTACATTAACAGTTCTTACCTGGGCCAGATCTTCCGGAAGAAATATAACCAGTCTTTCAAAGATTACCTGACAAACTATAGGATCAATGAAGCGGCCCGTCAGCTTATCAGTACGGATAAAAAGATCAATCAGATCGCAGCGGATGTCGGGTATCGGGACTGTGATTACTTTATCCGCAAATTCATTGAAACACAGGGATGTACGCCTTCCAAGTATCGTAAAAACCACTCGATGTAAAGACGATTTTACATTAAGTCAATGCGCATAAAGAGCGAAGCGTTTCGCTCTTTTTTGTTGTGATTCTTACCTAGAGTTTTTCGGGTAATGAGATAGAGTTTTTCATGTTGTGTGAAACATTATGGAAATCTAAAATTAATACGAAGTAAGTTGCAACAAGCAACAAATTTTGAGGAGGTTATGTAATGAAATCAAAGAAGATTTTTGCTCTCGTTATGGCATGTGTTCTTGGTGTAAGCGCTCTCGCTGGCTGCTCCAACAAGAAAGACGATAACGGTGAGTCCAAAGCAACAGAAGCTGCTACAGATGGTAGCTCTGATGTCGTTGATGGTAGCTCAGATGATACCGAAGGTTCCTCTGATACAGCTGCTGCTTCTGAGATCAAAGATTGGACATTCTACGCTTGTATGTCCGGTAAGGAGATCAATGATGGCAACGAGATTCAGGAAGAAATCGCTAAGCTGACAGGTGTCCGTGTTAAGGAAACTTGGATGGCAGGTCAGGAGCCGGCTGAGGCTATCGGCGCTATGATCGTTACAAACGATCTGCCGGACTTCATCGACGGTGGTGACGCTTCCGACCAACTCGTAGAAGCTGGCGTACTCGTTCCGTGGGATGATTACATTGAGAAGTACCCGAACCTTAAGGAAATGTACACCGATAAGGAATGGGAACTCTTCCGTAAGGACGATGGACACATCTACTGGGCAAACGTATTCGGTAACACATACGGCGAATCTCAGGCTCGTGGTCACAACGACGAGGCTTTCTGGATCCAGAACCGTGTACTTGCTTGGGATAACTACCCGAAGATCGAGACTCTTGATGAGTACTTTGATCTCTTGAAGAGATTTGCAGAAGCTAATCCGGAGAACGAAGACGGCGTTAAGGTTATTCCTTACACAGCTCTTTGCGAAGGCTGGAGATATTTCTGCGTTGAGAACGCTCCTGAGTTCCTCGACGGTTATCCGAACGATGGTTCCGTTATCGTACAGCTTGAGGGTGTTGATAAGCCGACAATCGTTGACTATAACACAACTCCTACAGCTAAGATGTACTTCAAGAAACTGAACGAAGTTTACAACGCTGGTCTCATGGATCAGGAATTCGCTACAATGTCCTACGATGACTATATTGCTAAGCTGGCTACAGGTGCTGTACTCGGTATGTGCGATCAGTGGTGGGATTTCGCTTACACAGTAAACGATAAGTTCAAGGCTTCCGGTTATGACGAGAAGGGTTACAACTATGTACCGCTCGGTCTCGTAGCTGAAAAAGGCATGAAGAATCACTGGCATACTTATGGTGATACTCTGAACTCCGCTTCCGGTATCTGCGTTACAACTAAGTGCGATGATCCGGATAAGGCTTTCGAGTTCCTCAGCAGATGCCTTGATCAGGAAATCCTCGACCTCCGTTTCTGGGGTATCAAGGATGTAGACTACCTCGTAGATGACAACGGTATGTACTACAGAACACAGGAAATGAGAGACAAGTGGGCAGACGAAAACTATCAGGCTAACCACATTTGTTCTTACTCCTACTTCCCGCAGTACAACGGTACATCTAAGACAAGCGCTAACGCTATGAAGCCTGAGGATCAGGAGAGCGAGTTCTTTGATGGTCTCGCTAAGCCGCTGCAGGATTGCTTCAGAGCTTACGACTATGATTCTTATGATGACTTCCTCCAGTCTGAGCATGACGAGATGGGCTTCTGGTATCCGATGTACTCTTACTCCAACCTGATGTCCACAATGACTGAGGGTGGTGCTGCTTGGACAGAAATGGGTGAGTGCAAGCACGAGTGGCTCCCGAAGGTTATCACAGCTAAGGATTTCGATTCCGCATGGGCTGACTACATGAAGGCTTATGAGGCTTGTAACCCGCAGGCATTCCTCGATGAGATGCAGGAAGAGCTTGATCGCCGTGTTGAACTCGCTAACAGCTGATTCAACTGACGAATTTAGTTAAGTGACGGTGGTGGCGACCACGGTTGTATGACTGTGGTCGCCACTTCTGAATTTAGGGGAGGCAATTATTCATGAGCTCTAATGAAAAAGATGCTTCGGAGATCAAACTTAAAAGTAAGATCAGCAAAACCGAATTAAAGCGTCAGAAAGTTTTGCTCATCATCGCTGCTCTGTATGTTATCTATGGTATTGTTTTCTACTACCTGCCGCTCGCCGGTTGGATCATGGCTTTTGAGAACTTCAGCATAGGTAAAGGTATCTTCAAATCTGAAAAAGCAGGGCTTCGCTGGTTCAAATACCTTTTCAAGAAGAATTCTTCTTTCCCGCGAGTTATCAGAAATACCCTTGCAATGGGTTCTCTGAATCTCGTGTCTCAAACAATTACTGCTATTGGTTTCGCTATTTTACTTAATGAGGTAAGAAATACATTTGGTAAGAAGCTTGTTCAGACGATTTCTTATCTGCCTCATTTCTTGTCTTGGATCGTAGTAACAAGTATCGTTCGTGAAGCATTTGCTACAAACGGTATGGTTAACGAACTGCTTGTTAATTTACATATCTTGAAATCACCGATCAGTTATTTCATGCATACACAGTATTTCTGGCCTATCGTAGCCATTTCCAATGTTTGGAAGGAAACAGGTTGGAATGCTATCATTTATCTTGCTACCATAACGTCAATTGACCCGGCTCTATACGAAGCAGCAGCTATCGATGGTGCCGGCAGATGGCAGAAGATCAAGAACATCACACTTCCGGGTCTGCGTTCTACGATTATCATTCTCCTCATCATGAATATCGGTAACGTAATCAACGCAGGATTTGAAATCCAGTATCTGCTTGGTACAGGTGTTCTTTCACCGGTTTCTACTACCATTGATATCTACGTCCTCAATCATGGTATGAAGAACTTCTCACTTGGTACTGCGGCGGGTATTTTCAAAACCTTTGTGTCGATGATATTCGTATTCACGTTTAACTTCATTGCCCGGAAGACGGGCGAAGATCACCTGTTCTAAAGGAGGGAATTTCATATGAGTGATAAAGAAAAAATCAATGAAAATGAAGTTCTCCAGAACGAGGTGAAAGAGAACGTTGAAAAAGATGATGCACTTGAAAAAGCAAGAGAAGCCAGAAAGTCTATGGCGGCAAGAAGTGCTGCTGTTAAAGAAGTAGCTGAAAAGACAAGTGCTGATGGTCAAGTTGCAGTAGCTTCAGGTGAAGCCGTTATAAAGGACATTAAGTTCAAAAAACCTCGTGCCAAGATGAACGGCTGGGACTGGGCATTTGTAATCTGCAATACCATCTTCCTGATCTGCTTCTGTATCGTAACGCTGTATCCTGTACTCAATACTGCAGCTTATTCGTTTACAGATGGTCGTGAAGCGATCCTGAAGAACGTTCATCTTCTCCCGAAGAAGTTTACTACTGCGGCTTATAAGCAGGTATTCGAAATGCCCGGTATCCGTTGGGGTCTTCTTACGACGGTTGGCCGTACGGCAGTCGGTTCGATCCTTTCTCTTGCCGCAAATGCACTTCTTGCTTTCATTATTTCGAGAAAGAAGTTCCTGTTCAGAAATGGTCTTTCGCTGTTCTGGGTAATCACGATGTATGCCAGCGGTGGTCTTATTCCGACCATCTACCTGATGACAAAACTGCATTTTGTAGGTACATTCTGGGTATATGTAATTCCGGGTATGGTAAGTGCCTTTAACATCTTGGTACTACGTACATTCATGGATGGTATCCCGGAGTCTTACGAAGAGTCTGCACAGCTTGACGGTGCAGGTTATATGACGATCTTTGCTAAGATCATTTCTCCTCTTTGTAAGCCGGTTTACGCAACGATCTTCTTGTTCGTTGCAGTTGGTCACTGGAACTCCTGGTTCGATGCTTTGATCTATAACAAGTTCAACATCAAACTGACGACCCTTCAGTATGAGCTTCAGAAGCTTCTGGCAAGTTTGACGCAGAAGACAGGTTCTGCTGATAGTGGCGGAAAGACTACAACTCAGTCTCCGACGACTTCCATTCAGGTCCGTTCCGCAGCAACGATCGCGACGATGCTTCCGATCATTTGTCTGTATCCGTTCCTGCAGAGATACTTTGTAACAGGTATCCAGCTTGGTGGTGTAAAAGAGTAAAAAAGTCTTTTGTGTTGTGCTACCTGCCCGAAAGCTTCTTTCGGGCAGGTAGTATTTTTTATGCTTTGTTGTATAATACTTTCATGGTTGTAAGGAGATAGAAAAACACATGAATCTATTAAACTATGACAGTCCTCTGATACAATTTTTGAATAAGGTAACAGATCTTTTTATACTGAATCTTCTTTGTTTGATCTGCTGTATTCCGGTCATCACGATCGGTGCCGCCCTTACTGCAAAGTATGATGTGGCCATGCGCATCGTCAGAAAAGAAGAGCCGACTGTCTTAAAGCCTTTCTTTAAGGCTTTTAAAGAAAACTTCAAACAGGCCACCATCATTTGGATGATCCTTTTTGGTGCATGTCTTCTGCTTTGCATGGATTGGACCTGGATCATTGAACACGGGTTCCTTGATGTACCTGCCATCTATTTTGCAGCTACGGTATTTGTTACAACTATCGTTGTTTTTATCATCATGACGATTTTTCCGATCATTGCCAGATTCAAAGTAACCGTAAAAGAAGCATTTAAGACATCCGCTCTTTTTGCGATGCTGTATTTTTACAGTCTCATTCCGATCATAGTTTTGATGTTCGGCGCCGTTTTCCTTTGCATCAAGTACATCAGACTCCTTCCTGTGGTACTTGTGTTTTCACATGTTGTCATTGTTTTCTGCTTATGTCTGGTTCTGCAAAGGGGCTTTAATAAGCTTGAAAAGCAATTCGGTACAGAAGATGATGATCAAGAAGAATCAGGATCTGAGGAGGAGCAGGCATAATGGCTGACTCGGATCAGGTAAAAGAGACTGCATCGGTCGAGAAAGAGAATAAGCAGCCGATGACTTTCAGGCAGAAGATCGACTATTTTAAGGATTATTATCTTTTAAAAGTAGTTCTTGTACTATTAGCCCTTGTGTTTGTCGGCTTATTTATCCGCGATGCATATAAGAACAGCAAAACGATCTATACCGGCGGAACTGTCGGATTTGATCTGTATGATGATAAGTTTGCTTTTCTCTCTGATGGATTTATTAACTACTTAGGCGACGATTATAAAGGAAAGAAAGCCCAGTTCGGCGGTAATGCGCTAATGATCCCCGAAGGCCAGGAATATGAGAGAAATAACGTTGAGACAGCTTTTGTGGCCCAGGTCAACGCCGGAATGTACAACTATCTTTTCATGGCAAAGAAAGAATTCGACTACTTTGTCGATGTGGATATATATCAGGATATTTCATATATAAAAGAAGATCCGAGATTTTCAGGACTTGACTATGTAACAGGTTTTGAGGGCAAAACGGTCGGTATCCGGTTGTCCGAAGAGGCTCTCTCCAAGCTTGGTGTCAGCGATATGGATATTTATCTTGTCTTCGCCATTAAGAAAAATCAGAACGACTTGAATTTGAAGTTTGTTGAGTACCTTTATTCGTAAAAGGAGGTTTTTATGAAGCTTTCAAGTATTTTCAGTAATGGAATGATCCTTCAGAGAAACTGTGAAAACGAGATCTCCGGTTCTTTTGGCGTCGGAGAAAATATCGAGGTCTTTATTGATGGAAAAGCACTTGAAGTCACTTCTGATCCGGAGAGCTTAAAGTGGAAAGCGGTAATTCCTCCGATGCGGGAAGGCGGACCTCACGAGATAACTATTTCAGCAAACGGAATAGAGACTAAGATCTCTGATATCCTTTTTGGTGATGTCTTTGTATTAGGCGGTCAGTCCAACATGGAGCTTCCGTTGATATGGACAACGGATTTCCATTATGACGAGATAAGAAGTGCAGATTTTACCATGATCCGTCAGTTCGAAGTCCCTAAGCTGCCTTTGTTCGGTAAAAAAGAAGATATGCTCACCGGCGGCAAATGGGTCAATGCCGATCAGGGGAATATCGACGGTTTCAGCGCGATCGGATTCTATTTTGCAAAATATAAGTATTTGAAAGATAACATCCCGGTCGGTCTGGTTCAGACAGCAGTCGGCGGAGCACCTGTAGAAAGCCTTATGAGCGAAGAGAATCTCAGGGAGTCCTTTTCGCGCATTGAACCTGAATATTCAAATTCGGGTAAGTGTAATAATGATAAGAGTAAAGGCTGTCTTTGGTGCTATAAAGAAAAGCTTTCGAAGTATTCCGATATGAAATATGTCGAATCCGTGATAGCAGAAGATATGGCAAGGCTGGATGCTTGGCATAAAGATGTTGATGATCACGATACCGGCCTTAAAGAGAACTGGAAGGATCTTTGGGAAGAAGGGGAGTATGAGACATTTACGCTTCCTTCGACTTTCTATCAGACAAAATATGAAAACTTTAAGGGAGTATTCTGGATCCAAAAAGAGGTTGAAGTGCCTTCTGACTGGTGTGATCAGGAAGTCGAGCTTCGCTTGGGTACCTTGATGGATGCTGATACGACATATGTGAACGGCGTTCAGGTCGGCGGATTCGGATTTAAATATCCTCCGAGAAGATATTTTCTTGCGCCGGGAACGCTAAAAGCCGGCAAA
Source organism: Clostridiales bacterium (assembly GCA_017428545.1). Lineage (GTDB taxonomy): Bacteria > Bacillota > Clostridia > Saccharofermentanales > Saccharofermentanaceae > Scatonaster. The sequence continues at coordinate 184,405 of JAFRQR010000002.1, read as the reverse complement.
AATACGATCACGATCCGTCTCGTCGTAGACACGAATATCGGCGGCGCCGTAAAAGAATGCCCGTATTATCTGAAGCTTAAAGATAAAAAGATCGATCTGACCGGTCCGTGGAATATGCGTTTCGGCTATGAATCGGGCCCGCTTGAAGGGCAGACATTCTTTATCTGGTCGCCGACTGCACTATTTAATTCCATGCTTTACCCGATCCGAAATCTTTCCTGTAAGGCGATCCTTTTCTACCAGGGCGAATCGAACTGCGAATATCCGCAATATTACGGCCCGCTTCTTAAGGATATGGTAAAAGAGTGGAGAGAGCTTTTCGGAAAGAATACGCCGTTTTATATGGCTGAAGTCACATATTGGCTCGGAGATGGTCCGGTTTATGATTCCGATCCGTTCGACGGCTTACGGGAAGTGCAAAGAAGCATAGTGAACGAGATCCCGGATTCTTACCTGATCCCGACTTATGATCTTGGATTTTATAATGATCTGCATCCGCAGAATAAAAAGGAAGTAGCGCTTAGGTTCCTTGAGAGTTATCTAAAGAATGAATGATTTAAAAGACAGCCGGGTGATCTCAGCTGTCTTTTTTAATGTTCGCCAGCGGGTTCTTAGAAACGGCATCATGCAGAGAATCTTCGTCGACATGCGTATAGATCTGTGTTGTGGCGACACTCTGATGTCCAAGGATCGCCTGAAGTGTTCTGATATCGACCTGACCGTATTTATACATAAGTGTTGCGCATGTATGTCTAAGCTTATGAACGGAATACGCGGAAGCATCGATCCCGGAAGCAGAGAAGAGGCGCTTGATGATATTCTGGATCATAGGCGCACTGATCCTTGTTCCGCGGCTGCTCAAAAAGAGCGCATCCTTATCTTTCTTTTTCATGGCATCTCTTTCTGGATAATAATCGGAAAGCGCTCGGATACAGGCGTCATTCAAATAAATCGTCCGTTCCTTGTTGCCTTTACCCACGACTCTCAGCGTATCTTCCGAAATATCGGAAAGGTCGATACTGCGGAGCTCGGAAAGACGCATGCCGCAGTTAAGAAATAAAGTAACGATGCAGTAGTCTCTTGAAGCATAGGTGCTTTCTGACTTTTCCGCCGCTTCCAGAAGATCCCGGCTCTGTTCAAGGTTCAGGTACTTCGGAAGCCTTTTGGCGCGTCTCGGCGTTTCCAGGTCGTACGAAGGATCGTCTTTAACGATCCTTTTCTTCTGCGACAGATACTTAAAGAAAGACTTCACAGTGGCAACTTTTCTTGCGCGGGTAGCAGAAGAGGCTTTTCTCTGACGCGAAAGAAAGATCATGAATGCAAAAAGATCATCAGAAGTGATACTGTTCAAGAATTTCTCGTCAATGTCATTGATCGGAATATCTTCAAACTTAAAGTCTTCGGATGTCTTTACAAGACCACGGTCCTGTTTCAGGAATCTAAAAAGAAGAATAAGATCATATTTATATTCTTTAATCGTCAGCGGCGATTTTTCCTGAACAGCCTGCATATAGCGAAGGTACTGTTCAAGAATCGGGAATGTGGCGTTTTCACCTGATGATTTGCCTTTGGGACGACTCATACGATCTCCTGATTAAACAAAACTAAACTGTTAGGATAATCTTATCATAAATATCGAAAAATGACTTGCTTTCCATATTGGGTTGCGCTATAATACACCCATCAAAGACAAATGTCCACCGTACGTGGACAACGAAAGAGGAAAAGAGAATGGCTAAGTTAAGAGTCGGCGTCATTGGCGCAACAGGTTATGTAGGACAGAGATTCATCTCGCTTTTGGATGATCATCCGTGGTTTGAATGTGTCGCAGTAGTTGCTTCTCCGCGTTCTGCCGGAAAGCCATATGCTGAGGCAGTTGAGGGCCGCTGGAAGATCGATGTGGATATGCCTTCTTATGTAAAGGATATGATCGTAGAAAGTACTGAGGATATCGAAAAGGTTTGTGAGAAGGTCGATTTTGTTTTCTGCGCTGTTGATATGAAGAAAGATGAGATCCGCGCGCTTGAAGAGAAGATCGCTAAGCTCGAGACTCCTGTTGTTTCTAATAACTCTGCTCACAGATGGACCTCTGATGTTCCGATGATGGTTCCTGAGATCAATTCCGATCATGCGGCGATCATCGAAAAGCAGAGAGAAAGACTTGGAACAAAGCGCGGATTTATCGCAGTTAAGCCCAACTGTTCCATTCAGAGTTATGTTCCTGCATTAACTCCGCTCCTCGGTTTTGGTATCAAGTACATCAATGTTTGTACTTACCAGGCGATCTCCGGTGCCGGTAAGACCTTTAAGGACTGGCCGGAAATGGTAGGAAATATGATTCCTTACATTGGCGGTGAAGAAGAGAAGAGTGAGCAGGAACCGCTCAAAGTATGGGGACATATCGAAGGTAACGAGATCGTTAAGGCAGATGCTCCGATCATCTCTGCTCAGTGCTATCGTGTAGCTGTTCAGGAAGGTCATACTGCTGCAGTATCCGTAAAGTTCGAAAAGAAACCGACTAAGGAAGAAATGCTTGAGGCTTGGAAGAACTATAAGGGCGCACCGCAGGAACTCGGACTTCCGCATGCTCCGAAGCAGTTCCTCCAGTACATCGACGAGGACAACCGTCCGCAGCCGGCTCTGGATGCAAAATTCGAAGGCGGCATGGGCGTTTCGATCGGCCGTTTGAGAGAGGATCCGATCTTCGATTACAAGTTTACCTGCCTTTCCCACAATACTCTTCGTGGTGCTGCAGGTGGTGCGATGCTCACAGCTGAGCTTCTTTACAAGAAGGGTTATCTGTCTGCTAAAGACTGATCATCCGTTTCGGAAAAACTGATCCGAGACTCGTTGAAGTCTGAAATTTCCCGGATATTCAGCGAGTCTCGGTATTTTTCGAAAAGGTGTTGACGAAACACATCTTTATCGCTATAATCTTTCTTGCGCTTTGAGAAATGGGTACAAACTCAAAACAAGCGGGCCTTTAGCTCAGTTGGTTAGAGCAACCGGCTCATAACCGGTCGGTCCTGGGTTCGAGTCCCTGAAGGCCCACCACTACGAAGCCAACTTACATACATATATATGAGGGAGAATTCCCGAGCGGCCAAAGGGGGCAGACTGTAAATCTGTTGTCACCGACTTCGGTGGTTCGAATCCACCTTCTCCCACCAGAAACCTCTTCTTTCAAAAGAAGAGGTTTTCTTTTTGTAAAAAACGGCAATAATCTGATAAAATTGATTTTGTGTTAGATAATTCTTCGGCTATGGAGGTCCCTTATGCAGATTCTCGTTACCGGCGGTACCGGATATATTGGTTCTCATACTTGCGTTGAACTGATTAATGCCGGTTTTGATGTTGTAGTTTTTGATAATCTTTCTAATTCCAAAGAGTCCGCTTTAGATAATGTTTGTAAGATCACTGGAAAGCGTCCGAAGTTTTATCAGGCGGATATGCGCGATATTGATTCACTGCGTCCTGTGTTTTCTGAAAACCATATTGATGCGGTCATTCATTTTGCCGGCTTAAAGGCAGTAGGCGAGAGCGTAGCAAAGCCTTGGGAATACTACAGTAATAATGTAGGGGGCACGTTGAACCTGATACGTGTTATGAATGAGTATGACGTTAAGAATATCGTTTTTTCTTCATCTGCGACCGTGTATGGAAATCCGGCCGCGATCCCGATTACGGAAGAGTGTCCTCTTGGCGAGACCACAAATCCTTATGGTGAGACGAAGAAGATGCTTGAGAGGATCCTTTCGGATTATCAGAAAGCAAATCCGACCTGGCACGTCATGCTGCTTCGATATTTCAATCCGATCGGCGCCCATGAGAGTGGCCTTCTCGGCGAGGAGCCGAATGGGATCCCGAATAATCTGATGCCTTATATCATGCAGGTCGTATCCGGAAAGCTTCCTTTCCTTCGTGTCTTCGGAAATGATTATGAAACGCCTGACGGAACGGGTGTTCGTGATTATATCCACGTTGTCGATCTTGCCAAAGGACATGTAAGTGTCATGAAGAAGTTTAACGATGAACCCGGAGTTTATATCTATAATCTCGGCACCGGAAAAGGATACAGTGTTCTTGATATCATTCATGCCTTTGAAAAAGCAAATCAGTTGTCCATTCCTTACCAGGTCACTGAGCGCCGCCCCGGCGATATCGCGACTTGTTATTCTGATCCTTCCAAAGCAGAAAAAGAACTTGGATGGAAGGCGCAGTATGACCTTGAGAAGATGTGCAAAGACTCCTACAACTTTGTCAAAAAGAGCGTCTTGAAATAAGCCTGTTGACGATGTATCCGTTCTTTTTGCGGTTTGACACGCCGATATGGGTATGCTAATATAATTTTCGCTATTTCGGGGTTGTGGCGGAATGGCAGACGCAGCAGACTCAAAATCTGCCGACCTTAAATCGTATGGGTTCAAGTCCCATCAGCCCCACCATATTGTTATTTTGCAATAGAATCACCCTTACATGGGTGATTTTATTGTATTTATAGTAAGTACACAATTTCAGACATGATTGTTATAATGATTTTAAACTAGGTTATTAGGCGATTTATGCCAACGAGGTACCATGGAAAAAAGAGTTATTAAGTTCAGTCCGCCGGATATTACAGAAGCCGAGATCTCTGAAGTTGTAGAGGCTTTACGAAGCGGCTGGATCACAACAGGTCCCAGAACAAAGTTGCTTGAAAGAAGACTTGCCGCATATATTGAGACAGGAAAAAACGATGTCGATGTAGATCAGGATCCTGACCGCTGGAGCAATCGTGTTGTCTGCCTGAATTCTGCAACTGCCGCAGAAGAATTGAATCTGCGTATCCTCGGTGTAACAGAAGGGGATGAAGTACTTGTACCTTCTTACACTTATTCCGCTTCTGCATCCGCCGCGATCCATTGCGGCGCGACCGTTAAGTTCGTAGATATCGTAAAAGACGGAGATCCCGTGACACATATGCCGGAAATGGACTATGACAAGCTTTCCGAAATGATCACCGAAAAGACAAAAGCTGTGGTCTGTGTCGATCTTGCAGGTATCGTATGCGACTATGAAAAGATCTTTAAAGTCGTAGAAGAGAAGAGATCCCTGTTCCACGCGACGGAACCAAACGGTGAACCGCTTCACGATTTTTCTTCCCGTATTCAAAAAGCACTCGGCCGTGTCGCTGTTGTTTCCGACTGTGCACATGGTTTGGGCGGAAGCCGCGTCTTCGAAGGCTCCGTCAAATACTGCGGTGCGCTTGCTGACTTTACCGGATTCAGTTTCCATGCAGTTAAGAACTTTACGACCGCTGAGGGCGGTGCTGCCACCTGGAAAACGATCCCGGGTATCGATAACAGCGAGATCTATAAGTTCTTTCAGCTTTTGAGCCTTCACGGCCAGAATAAAGATGCACTTGCTAAGACGAAAGTCGGCGTGTGGGAATATGATATTATCGGACCTTGGTATAAGTGCAATATGACTGATATCATGGCGGCGATCGGTCTTCGTCAGCTGGACCGTTATGCATCACTTCTAGAGCGCAGAAGCCAGATCATCCAAAAGTATGACAAAATTTGTGATGAACTCGGTATTTCGCATCTTATCCATCATACTGACAATATCAGCAGTTCGAATCATCTTTACCTCATGAGGATCCCGGGGATCGGTGAGGAAGACAGAAACAAGATCATCGAACAGCTCGCACTTAGAGGGGTTACCACAAACGTACACTATAAACCGCTTCCGATGATGACGGCATATAAGAATCTCGGATGGGATATTGCGGATTTCCCGAATGCTTTCGATTACTATCACAACCTGATCACTTTACCTCTTCATACATTACTTACAGATGAAGAAGTTGAGTATATCTGTGAGAACCTTTCTGATGTAATGAAAGAATTCAGAAGCGGTAAGCAATGAGCTTTGAAACTTATTCTGCTGGGGATTGATTGAATGATGTTAAGAAAATGGGAAGCCATACCTGATTTTATGCGGACGCCCGAAGTCCGTCAGTATTGGGATATCCTTCGAAAGAAAAGATTTCAGCTTTTCCTGAAACGATTTTTCGATCTTCTTATCGCACTGATCATGCTGATCCTTCTTTTGATCCCGATGATCATTATCGCGATCCTCATCAAAGCGGATTCCGAAGGCCCTGTCCTTTACCGACAGGAGCGTGTGACGACTTACGGGAAGCACTTCCGTATCCATAAGTTCAGAACTATGGTCAATAATGCCGATAAGAAGGGTTCTGTAGTCACGGTCGATAACGACAGCAGAATCACTAAGATCGGAAGCAAGCTGCGTGGACTTCGTCTGGATGAGCTTCCTCAGCTGATCGATGTTATCCTCGGTGATATGTCTTTTGTCGGGACCAGACCGGAAGCGGTCAAGTATGTGGACCGATATATACCGGAGTTCAACGCGACGCTTCTTATGCCGGCCGGCATTACCTCGGAAGCAAGCATCCGTTATAAGGATGAAGACAAGCTTTTAAAAGATACGACAAACGTTGATGACGTATATGTTGAAAAGATCCTGCCGGATAAGATGAAGTGGAATCTCGAATCTATCAGAAGATTCAGTTTCGGGCGTGATTTTTTGACTATGTTCCGGACAGTAGCCGCTGTTTTGGGGAAGGAGTATAAATGAACATCCTGTATATAGAACATTATGCCGGATCACCTGAGATGGGAATGGAATTCCGTCCTTATTATCTTGCCCGTGAATGGGTAAAGCAGGGGCATAAAGTGACAATGATCGCCGGGGATTATTCGCATCTTCGCAAAAAGAACCCGACCGTTGACCACGATATGCAAAAAGAAACGATCGACGGCATCGATTATTACTGGCTGAAGACCGGCCAGTACTCCGGAAATGGCGCCAAGCGTGCCATGACGATGCTTCGTTTCTGCCGAAAACTCCGCAAATGGAAAAAGTGGATCGTGAATGAGATCAAGCCGGATGTCGTGATTTCCTCTTCGACTTATCCTATCGATTCGATCCCGGCAAGTAAAATCGCCAAGAAAGCCAATAAGGCAAAGCACATCCATGAAGTACACGATATGTGGCCGTCCACGCTGATCGAGATCGGCGGTATGCCGAAGTGGAATCCTTTTGTCGTCGTGATGCAGTACGGTGAAAACTTTGCTTATAAGCACGCAGACGCCGTCGTTTCTCTTCTGGAGTACTCCAAGGATTATATGATTTCTCATGGCTTAAAGCCTGAAAAGTTCCATTGCATTCCGAATGGTATCGTTATCGAAGAATGGGAGTCCCCCAAAGAACTTCCATCTGAGCATCTTGAGCTTTTCAGGAAGTTGAAGGATGAGAATAAGTATGTTGTCGGATACTTCGGCGGCCATGCACTTTCGAACTGCCTCGAAACACTTCTTGACGCTGCAAAGAAGATGAACGGGGTCAGTGAATACTCGGATGTACATATCGTGCTTGTCGGAGATGGCGTAACTAAAGAACATCTGATGAAAGAGGCAAAAGATGCCGATCTTAAAAACATCAGTTTCCTTCCGCCGATCGTAAAGACCGCGGTTCCGACACTGACCGAAAACTTCGACTGTGTGTATATTGGCGCGATCGATTCTCCACTTTACCGTTTCGGTGTATGCATGAATAAGATGTTCGATGGTATGATGGCAGGAAAACCGATCATCTTTGCGATCAATGCCCCGCCGACTCTGGTCGAGAGGACCGGATGCGGTCTGATCATCAAACCGGAAGATCCGGATGCGATCGTTTCCGCCATATCTCAGATGCGATCCATGGATAATTCCGCCAGAGAGCAGATGGGCCGAAAGGGAAAAGAGGAAGTCCTTAACGGATACACTTATGAAAAACTAGCAGAAAAGTTCTCTGAACTGTTCTAAATTTGGCTATTCTATGGTATAGGCACTTGTTTACTTATATTATAAGTTAGTGTAAAATTTGACAGATGATATATTGAAATGCTTGAAATTAGTACATTAGAACGAAATGGATGTACTAGGAAAGGAATAACAATATGAAATATGCACTTATCGGATGCGGACGTATCAGCCCCAACCACATTGAGGCAGCGAAGAACAACAAGCTTGAGTTTGTTGCCATGTGTGACATCGATCCTGAGGTAATGAAGGAAAAATCGGAGAAATTCGATCTGGCTGATGTCAAGAAGTACACAGATTACCATGAATTACTTGAAAACGAGAAGCCGGAACTCGTTGCCATCGCTACCGAATCCGGTAAGCATGCCGCTATCGCACTTGATTGTATTGCAGCCGGTTGCAATGTCATTATTGAAAAGCCGATCGCACTTTCCATTGCAGATGCTCAGGCGATCGTAGATGCCGGAAAGAAAGCCGGTGTCGTAGTTTGCGCCAACCACCAGAACCGTTTCAACAAATCTGTTCAGTATATTCGTAAAGCACTTGAAGAAGGCCGCTTCGGTAAACTTTCCCATGGTGCTGCCCACGTCCGCTGGAACCGCGGCAAGAGCTACTATGATCAGGCTCCGTGGCGCGGAACCTGGGCTCAGGACGGCGGATGCCTTATGAACCAGTGCATTCACAACATCGACCTTCTTCGTTGGATGATGGGCGATGACATTGATGAAGTTATGGCTTATACAGATCAGCTTCAGCACAATTACCTCGAAGCTGAGGATCTCGGTATGGCGCTCGTTAAGTTCTCTAATGGTTCTTACGGCCTGATCGAGGGTACGACAAACGTATTCCCGAAGAATCTGGAAGAAACACTTTATCTTTTCGGTGAAAAGGGTACTGCAAAGGCTGCAGGAACTTCCGATAACATTATCGAAGAGTGGCGTTTTGCCGATGAACTTGATAATTCCGAGGAAGTTAAAGAACAGTTCAGCGAGAATCCGCCGAATGTTTACGGTTTCGGACACACTCCGCTTTACGCTGACGTAATCGACGCCATCAAGACTGGAAGAGCTCCGCTGGTTGATGCAGAAGCAGGCAAGCGTGCTCTCGAGCTTGTCCTGGCTATCTATAAATCTGCTGCCGAGCATCGTCCGGTCAAACTTCCGCTCGATGAGTGCAGCACAATGGATTTCGTAGGACGTTTTAACTAAAAGGAGTTGATCGTTATGGAGTTTAATAACATTTATCAAGGTCTTATCTCTGGAAATGAGAAGCTGTGCCTGGTCGGTCTCGGTTATGTAGGTATGCCGATCGCAGTTGAATTTGCAAAACATATTAAAGTAATCGGATTTGATATTAATAAGAAGAGAGTAGAAGAGTACCAGAACGGTATCGATGCTACCAACGAAGTCGGTGAAGCCATTAAGGATACAACCGTTGAGTTCACCGCAGATCCGGCAAAGATCAAAGAGGCCAAGTTCATTGTTGTTGCCGTACCGACTCCTGTTAACGATGACAACAGCCCGGACCTCCGTCCTGTCGAGGGAGCTTCCAGAACCGTTGGCCAGAATCTGGCTCCGGGATCTATCGTTGTTTTTGAATCCACAGTATATCCGGGTGTTACAGAGGATGTATGTGTTCCGATCATTGAAAAAGAGTCCGGCCTGAAGTGCGGTGTTGACTGGAAGATCGGCTACAGCCCTGAGCGTATCAACCCGGGTGACCGTGTTCATACACTTACCAACATCCGTAAGGTTGTTTCCGGTATGGACGCTGAGTCCGCAAATGAAATCAAAAAGGTTTACGATATCGTAATCAAAGCCGGTACTTTCCCGGTATCCAATATCAAGACAGCTGAGGCTGTTAAGGTCGTTGAAAACAGCCAGCGTGACATCAACATCGCTTTTATGAACGAGATCGCGATCATCTGCGATAAGCTGAAGATCGATACAGACGAAGTTCTTGCGGGCATGAACACAAAGTGGAATGCTCTTGGTTTTAAGCCGGGTCTTGTCGGCGGTCACTGCATCGGTGTTGATCCTTACTATCTCACAAACGTTTCCGAGAAACTCGGTTATCACAGCCAGATCATCTTAAACGGCCGTCAGGTAAATGACTCCATGGGTGCTTTCGTTGCTGATGCAGCCATCAAAGAGATGATCGAAGCAGGTATGGCTCCGAAGAAGGCGACCGTTGTTATCAAGGGTCTGACTTTTAAGGAGAATTGCCCGGATACAAGAAACAGTAAGGTCGTTGATATCGTTAAGAGACTTCGCGAATATGACATCGATCCGATCGTTACAGACTCCTGGGCAGATCCGGTCGTTGCTGAGCACGAGTACGGTATCCAGCTTACTCCTGAAGAAAATGTTCCGAAGGCAGACTGCGTGATCGTAGCTGTTGGCCACAACGAATACCGCTCTATGTCCATGATGAAACTCAAGTCCCTGTTCAAGGATGAACTGAAGGACGAAGAGAAAGTCCTCATCGATGTTAAGAGCCTTTACAGAATGGATGAATTGAAAGCTTCGGGAATGAGGTTCTGGAGACTGTAATTTAATGGATTCGACTGCAAAACATGACGGCAAAGTGTTAGCAGGTTTGGTTCTGACCTTTGTTGCATTTGCCTCCATAATCCCGGACATCGGATTTCGGATAACGACGATGGGGTTCGTCTGGACACTCTATCGATTCGTTATTCCGGTTTCTTTGGTCTTTGCTTTTGTCCTTTGTCAGGGGAAAAGCCTGGTGAAAAAGTCTTCCATGTCATTTTATATGACTATGCTCATGGGATTTTGGGTCGTCTATGGAATTGCACTGCTTCTGATCTCGAATTATTCCGACAGGCATGCAGGATTTATCGAGCTTTTAGCGCTCGCAAACGGATTCTTTGTATTTGTGATCATCGGTATGATCGGTATCTCGGAAGACGGATTTAAAAAGATCTCCCAAGTGATCGTATTTTCGCTGAATGCATTACTTTTAATGGCTTTCTTCGAAATCATTACGGCCAAGCACCTTCCGACATCCTTCTTTTATGATACGAAGGCAAATGCGTATAACGGCATCAGCCCGCATGCGGCGACGGGATTCCTTTATAACGTAAATGACTTCAGTGCCATGATCACATGTCTTTTCCCGGTCGTGCTTGTATGCTGGAAGAGTAAACTTCGCTGGATCTCGATCGCAGCTCTCATGGCAGTCAATTTTATTAATGATGCGACTGCATGTAATCTTGCGATCATCGCCTGCCTGATGTTCTATTTCATCACTAATGATAAGATCGGACAGGGAAGACGTTTCATCCGTAAAGGTCTTGTGATCGCGGCCGCACTTGCCGGAGCGTTCATAGTGCTTTTCGGGCAGTCGTTTCTTGGAAACAGAAACGATATACTCGGATCTTTGTCCAGGCAGGTGACCAACCTGAAAAACAGTAACGGTTCTCTTTGGAAGCGCGTCACGATCTATAAGGATTCGTTTTCTGGATTTATTAACAGTAAATGTATAGGAAACGGACCAAGCAGCTTCGCAACATACTTTGCGAAGCACCCGTCTGCGTCACATCTGGTCAATCCGCATGCTCTACTTGTGGAAATCTTGTTTGAGTATGGTATTATCATATTCGTTTGGTATGTCGGGATGATCATTATGATATTCAAAAAGGCTCTGCATTGTTATAATTGTGATGATAACAGAGATAACAAAAAGCAGTTCATGATGATAATGATGATCATCATCGTCTATGTCATCGTCGGATTTGCGCCGAGCGCTTTTCTGGGATATGCATATCAATGGCTGATACTGGCTCTTTGCTGTATCAGATTGGATATAACAAAAAACAGGAGGATTGAGTATGCTTAACTTTGCACTTATCGGATATGGTTATTGGGGACCGAACGTTGCCAGAAACCTTTACAAGAATAAGCAGATCGATTTTAAGTACATTTGCGATCTGAAGCAGGATCGTCTTGATCTGGCGAAAGATCTTTATGCAAACGATGTTCAATATACACAGAGCTTTGACGAGGTCATCGCTGACGACAGTATCGATGCTGTCTGCCTTGCTGTTGAGACCAGCGCTCACTTTGAACTCGGAAAAAGAGTTATCGAAGCAGGAAAGAACCTTTACGTAGAAAAGCCGTTCACGGATAACGTCGAGCAGGCTCGTGAGCTAAAGGCGCTTGCCGCTGAAAAAGGTGTCACGATCCATGTTGACCACATCATGATCTACCACCCGGCGATCGTCAAGATCAAGGAGATCATTGACCGCGGCGAACTCGGTGACATTATTTACATGGACTGCTCCAGAATGAATCTCGGTAAGGTGAAAAATGATGTAAGTGCCATGTGGGACTTAAGCGTTCACGATCTTTCCATTATCGATTATCTTTCCAATGGTGCAGAAGTTCAGGCGGTTCGCTCTATGGGCCGTATCATCTACAGCACAAGGCCTTCGGTAACATTCATTACTGCTGATTACGGTTCATTTATTGCAAACATCAAAGCTAACTGGATCTCTCCGATCAAGGAGAGAAAACTCATCATCGCAGGTACGAAGAAGATGATCGTTTATGATGATGTTGATGTTCTCAATAAGCTTATCGTTTACGATAAGGGCTTTGATGTGATCAAATCCAGTGATCCGATCGAGTATTCGGAGTTTGTCGTTAAGACAAGAAGCGGCGACGCGATCATCCCGAAGCTTGAAGTCGGCGATGCTCTGTTTAACAGCCTGGAGCACTTCCGTCAGTGCATTATTGAGAAGAAAGAATCTCTGTCCGGCCCGGATGCTGCCATCCGTGTTCTGACAGTTCTTGAAGAAGCAGATAAAAACATGATCGTTTCTGAATAAGAAAAGGAGAAGGAAAAATGAATTTTATTGATCTTGGAAGACAGTATGAATGCATCAAGGAAAAAGTTGATGCCGGTATTAAGAATGTTGTTGAATCCCAGCACTACATCATGGGTCCTGAGGTAAAAGAACTTGAAGAGCAGCTGGCTAAGTTTGCAGGCAGCAAGTACTGCCTTACCTGCAGCAGCGGTACAGAAGCTCTGATCATCCCGCTTATGGCTTATAAGCTTGAAAAGACTGATGCTGTATTTGTTCCGTCTTTCACATTCTTTGCTTCTGCGGAAAGCATCAACCTGGCAGGTGGTACACCGGTATTCGTTGACTCCGACAGAACATTTAACATGGATCCGGAAAGCTTAAAGCGCGAGATCGCACGTGTGAAGGCTGAAGGTAAGCTCAATCCGCGCGGACTGATCATCGTAGACCTTTTCGGCCGTAGTGCTAACTACGATGAACTTCTCCCGATCGCTGAAGAAAACGGTCTTTTCGTTCTTGAAGACGCAGCTCAGGGCTTCGGCGGCAGCCTCCATGGCAAGAGAAACGGTTCTTTCGGCGATGTAGCAGCTACATCTTTCTTCCCGGCAAAGCCTCTGGGATGCTATGGTGACGGCGGTGCGATCTTCACAGATAACGAAGAACTCTATAATGTTATGCACTCTATCCGTGTTCACGGTCAGGGCAGCGACAAGTACGATAACGTAAGACTTGGCCTGAATGGCCGTATGGATACGATCCAGTGCGCTGTTGTTCTTGCTAAACTTACTGTTTTCGAAGAAGAGCTGAAGGCAAGACAGGATGTAGCAGACTGGTATGACAAGTATCTGGATGCATCTTTCGACCGTCCGCTCCGTGACAAAGAGTATTTCTCCGCATGGGCACAGTATACGGTTCTGGCTAAAGATGAAGAGCAGAGATCCAAGATCGTAGCCGGCATGAAGGAAAAGGATATCCCGGTAATGATCTATTATCCGATCCCGCTTCACCAGCAGACAGCTTACAAGAATCTCGGTTACGGCGATGTTAGCCTTCCGTACTGCGAGTCCGTTGCTAAGCGCGTATTCAGCCTTCCGATGCACCCGTATCTGAAGGAAGAAGAAGTTAAGCAGATCTGCGAGGCTCTTAACTCCGTTGCTGCAGGTCTTTAATAGGAGTTATCTTCTTAGGGGACAGCAAGATGGGGAAAAAACGTCGTATCATGCATGGCCTGACCGAAGTAGCGGGGCAGAACTCCTACTCGGTCCAGGGCTTAAAGCAGATCGGAGAGAATGCTGAAACAGTAATTTACTGTAAGCATCCTTTCGCATATAAATATGATCGTTGTCTGAACATCGACAGATCCAAGCGCATCCTTCTTCCTTTAAATGCGTTGAAGATGCTTGGTTTCTATATTTCTTCGATGTTTAAGTACAAGACTTTTCATTTCCATTTCGGGTATAGCACTCTTTACGGAACAGAATTGTGGACATACAAACTGTTCCGTAAAAATCTGTTTTTTGAGTTTCACGGAAGTGATCTCCGCGACCAGAAGAAGGCTTGCGAGATCATGGGCATGCCGTTCGATGAGAAGGACGCAAGCAGTCCCAGAATGCATAAGCGCAACCGTAAGATCTGTAAATATGCAGATGGTATCGTCATTCATGATGACGAGCTGATCCCGTATCTTCCGCCGATTAAGAACAATCTCTACGTAGTACCTCTGAGGGTCGATATTTCCCAGTTCGAACCTTGTTATCCGAAGGCGGATAATTCAAGTATCCGTATCGTTCACGCCCCGAGTAAAAGGGCGATCAAAGGAACTCAGTTCGTTTTGGACGCTGTTGAAGAACTGAAAAAGAAGTACGATAACATCGAACTTGTTCTTGTGGAAGGAAAGACCCAGAAGGAAGCTTTTGAGATCTATAAGACTGCGGATATCATTATCGATCAGCTTTGGGCCGGAACATACGGTGTTTTCGCAATTGAGAGCATGGCGCTCGGAAAACCGGTCATCACATATATCAGCGATGCGATGAAAGAGCGTCTTCCTGAGGATCTTCCGATCGTTAGCGCAAGCACGAAAACGATCAAAGATGCGATCGAAATGCTTGTAAACGATCCCGAACTTCGTGTCGAAAAGGGAAGAGCCGGCCGTGAATATGCGGAAAACTATCACGATTACCGTATCGTGGCGAACGTTCTCAAAGGTGTATATGACGGAACCGGTAAGCCGCTTTCGGGCAGAGAAGCTTTTGCTCAGGTAAAAGAACTTAAATTGAAGAAGAGTTGAATAAATGGCAGAAAAGTCCAGCAGTAAAATAGGCAGTTTTATAAAGGGAAGTACGATCCTTGTTTTAAGCAATATGTGCTTAAAGGCGATCAACTTCTTCCTTTTGCCGTTATATACAGATAATCTGACTACTGAAATGCTCGGCGTTTCCGATTCGATCACCAACCTCACGGGCATCCTTTTGCCGCTTTTGACGATGGGATTGGATTCTGCATTCAGTGCTTTTTATTTCGATAAAGAAGACCCGGACCGTTCCAAGAAGGTATTTCATACTCTGACGCGTTTCTTCTTTATGATCGGATTTATCCCGATCCTGATGATTGCTGCGTCACCTGTGATCTCACAGATACTTTTCCATCAGACCGATTATTTCTATATCGTATCTTTTGCACTGGTATCCGTAGCGTTTAACCTCTGGTATCTTCCGTATTCTCTTGAACTTCGCTTAAAGAACAAGATGTTTCTTTTCGGTCTTTCGAATCTGATCTCATCACTTTCGATGATCCTTCTGAACGTTTTGTTTGTCAGTGTTCTGCATCTCGGTGCTATGTCTCTTATCCTGAGTATGGCGATCGTTCACTGCGAGATGCTCCTGATCCTTTTGTTTATGGTCAAGCAGAAGCCGCAGAAGGAATTCTATCAGAAGAGTCTGATGAAGCCTATGCTCAAGTTTGCGATCCCGCTTATGCCAATGAGCATCATGATGTGGATCCTGTCTCTTTCCGACCAGTATGTCATTTTGAGCCATCATGGAGAAGACGCTGTCGGTATATATGGTATCGGCCTTCGTTTCGCGAGCCTTCTGAATGTTGTTATTTCAGCGGTTTCCGTTGCTTATACGACTTTTGCTTTCAGTAGTAAAGATGACAGTAATGCCAAGAAGATGTACTACTATGTGTTCAATATTATTTCTGTGGTCCTTCTTGGCGTTTCGTTCACCGTTTCTCTCTTTGGAAAAGAAATCGTCGGTCTTATGACCGAGCATTCGTATCATGAGGCATATCAGACACTTCGTGACCTGATGTTTGCCCAGTCACTTTATGCGATGACGACGATCATCGGTTACGGAATCTACTTTGCAAAGAAGAGTATTTATTCACTGATCTCTGTTTCTACCGGCGCGATCGTAAATCTCGGCCTCAATCTTATCCTGGTACCGAAATACGGTATCATCGCCGCGGCGCTGACCACTTTGATCGGTTATGCACTTCATTATTTCATCACCATGTACTTTTCAAAGAAGGTTTTCCCATGTCAGTACGGCGAACTGAAAGTGACATTGGTCCTGATCTGTCTTTATGCCGTTTCTTACTTTACATCTGAACTTTCGCTTATGTATAAGATCCCGATCTGGTGCGCATGTGCCGGAGTATCTTTGTTCCTCTTTAGAAAAGTCATTTCCGATGTGGTGAAATTTGCTAAAGAAAAGATGAAGTCCAAGAAAAAGAAGCCGGAAGAGGAAGAAGCAGTAGCAGTAGAAGGAGAAGCATGATGAAACTTCTGTATATCACATTTATCGATATGAATGATGCTCCTTCTACAGGATCATCCGTAAGGCCTTTAAAAATGCTCGAGGCCTTCGAAGCACTTGGTGTCGAGGTCGTTACCGTAAGCGGGATGAATAACAATCTCAAGGCCCGCAAAAAGGCCGTTAAAGAGATCAAGAACAAACTTAAGACCTGGACTCCTGATCTTTGCTATATTGAACCTCCTACGGGACCGTTTTTCTATCACGGAGATGTCGGCCTGGTGAAATATATCCATCGCAAGGGGATCCCGATGTCGATCTTCTATCGCGATGCTTATTGGAAGTATCCGGAATACTATATCAACAAAGATACACCGAAGATCGACGTTCTTAAGCACAAGGTCATCAAGTGCATGCAGCAGCATCAGTGGAATGTGTTTAAGAAAACGATGGACATCATCTATTTTCCTTCTCTTACGATGGCGAATGAATTTGATTTTGAAAACAAGAAGATATTGCCGCCGGGATCTTTCGTTCCGGATTTTACCGAAAAGACCACCCTTTCGGATCCGCTTACGTTCATATTTGTCGGCGGTGCTGCCAAAAACCACGGGACTCATCTGACGCTGGAAGCTTTTGAGAAGGTAAACAGCGATAAAGTCCGCGCCAAAGTCACCTATATCTGTCCCAAAGAGCAGTGGGACGGTCTTGGGATCGATAAAGAAAAGTACAGCGAATGGCTCGATATCGTTCATGCTTCAGGAAGTGCCCTTACGCCTTACTATGAAAAATCCGATGTCGCTCTTTTGACGGCCCCGAAGACTTTCTATCGTGATTTTGCCGTCCCGATCAAAGTTTTCGAGTACTGCTCGTATTTAAAGCCGATGCTGGTAACAAACTGTACGGAGACCGCAAGGATCGTTAATGATAATCATGCCGGATGGGTCACTGATGATAACGTTGAAAGCGTTTGTGAAAGAATCATCCATTTATGTGAGAATCCGGATGAAGTTTTGAATATCCGTGATAATATGAAAGAAGCGAGAGACAATAATCTTTGGATCAATCGCGCCAAACAGGTAATCGAAGACTTAAAGAGAAATAAATGATCCACGGCCGGGCCGAATCAAAGGAGGAGAATCAAATGTCTTATTTTGTACATGAAAGCAGTTACATTGATGATGATGTAGTAATCGGTGAGGGTACCAAGATCTGGTATTTCTGTCATATCCAGAGCGGTGCCAGGATCGGAAAGAACTGTTCGATGGGGCAGAATGTCAACGTATCCAATAATGTTACGATCGGAGACAACTGCAGGATCCAAAACAACGTTTCCCTTTATGAAGGTGTAACTCTTGAAGATGATGTTTTCTGCGGACCGTCCTGTGTTTTCACGAATGACCTCACTCCGAGAGCGACTTTCCCGAAGGGCCATGAGAATTACGGTAAGACCATTATCGGTAAGGGAGCCAGCATCGGTGCCAATGCGACGATCGTCTGCGGACATAACCTCGGCAGATATTCCATGGTTGCGGCCGGTGCCGTCGTTACCAAAGATGTTCCTGAATATGCACTGGTTGCAGGTGTTCCGGCGAAGATCATTGCTTATGTGAATGAACAGGGAGATATCGTTAAAAGAGTAAAATAATCAGGGGAGAGATACATGTCTTCTGACGGGGTGGTAAAAAAGCAGCGTCTGATACTATTGGACTTGTTGAGGATCGTCTTTGCGCTTTTGATTTACGCAAGGCATTCTATCACCATGTTCGGATGTTCTTATGGCGGCGCGTTGAATTATCGTATTAAATATCTTACTCGTCCGATCATGACAGGATTCTTCCTTCTTTCAGGCTTTGCCATGTACTATTCCTATTCAGGTAAGAACCTGGAAAATGCTTCTTCCATGAAGAAGTTCTGGCTGAAAAGGCTGATTACGATCATTCCTTCTTACTACCTGATCCATTTTCTCTGGCTTATCTTTAACAGGGGCCAATTTAAGGAATGGCTGATCATGTCTCCTATGGAGTTTACCGGAACACAGAGTGTATACAGTTCTTTCTTCGGCATCCTTCATAACGGTGGTACATGGTTTGTCAGCTGTATCCTATTCTGTTATTTACTGTATCCGATGATCCATACACTCATATCGAAATGTTCGACAAAGAGTCTGATCGTCTTAGGAACCGCACTTCTTTTGGCGCAGTACTATTCGGAGTATCTTGTATTCAGATATGATCTGGATACAAATTATTCCAATCCCTGGTTTAGGATCCTAGAATTCGTTATCGGTGTGATCGTCTGTTCGCTGATGTTTAAGATGACAGAGAAAAAAGCCCTGTTATGTGCATTTATCGGTTTAACCTTTACAGCAGCAGCCGCTTTTATAATGCGTTTTGCGATGCATTATCCGTTCAATATCACTATTCTCAGGCTCACTATACCCGGGGTATCCTTCGTTTTGCTGATTTCCCGAAGTATTAAGTGGAAAGGGAATAAGGTGATCCGTGTTCTTTCGGGAATGTCCTATCATTTCTTCCTGGTCCAGCTGATCCTCTGGGATGTTTCTTCTAAAGTCATGAAGATCCTTGACGTTTCCGGCAATAAAGCAAAGATCGCAGTATCTCTTATAAGCTGCACGATCATCTCTTTCTTGATGTATATGTGTTTTGATATGCCGATTAAAAAGCTGGCCACAAAGGTGCTTTTGGATCGAAAGGTTGAAAATACGCCGGCTACGGATAATTGAGCAGAGAAGATTATGGAAAAGAAGACCGGTTCAAGAATTGCATATATCGATGCTCTTAGAACTCTTGCATGTTTTGCGGTGGTCATTCTTCATGTAGCTGCCTTTAAGACGACAGACGTTTCATTTAAATCACATGACTGGAAAGTTTTCATGGTTTTTGAGTCTCTTACCAATTGGGCAGTGCCTGTCTTTGTTATGATCTCCGGTGCCATGATGCTCTCAAAGGAGTATAGTTACAAGGATGTTCTGAAAAAGGCCGGAAAAGTTGCCGTGGTGTTCTTTATCTGGTCATTTATTTATCTTATCTCCGATATGTGTATCCATGGACCCTCCGCTTTTACGAAAGACTTTATATGGCTTCAGGTCTTTCTTCAGGGGCATTATCATATGTGGTACCTGATCATGCTTTTCGGTCTGTATCTTGTTGTTCCGTTTATTAAACCGGTCGTTTCAGACAAAAAGCTTCTTAAGGCTTTCCTTATCCTGTCTTTTCTCTTTGGTTTTTTCTGGCCATCCGTTCAAGATCTGATGATGATCGAAAGATTCAGGAAGGTCCTTTCTGTGCCGCTCATCGGTGCTGTTTACAGGGCGCTGGCCAATATTACCGAAGATCTTCATTTGCATCTGGTACTTGGTTTTGTCGGTTATTTCGCAGTTGGATATGCCATCCACCAGATCCGGTTCAAGAATAAGAAGAAAGCAATGATCTGCGGCATTCTCCTTCTATTATTCGGGACAGTCATTGTTTTTCTTGGCCTTCGGGCTTCCGGTTCGACAGAAATGGCGCTTACTTATCTAAAGTATTATCAGTTTGGTATTTTGCTTCAGGCCATCGGGGTTTTCGTAATTTTTCAGCAACTGGGTGATTGCGGCTTTACTCACTGCATTTCAAAGGTTTCGCCTTTAAGTTTTGGTATATACCTTATTCATCCATTCATTCTTGAGGTCCTGAACAGATTTGACGTTTCCACTTTGTCATTTGCGACAGAGGCGTCTGTATTCGTACTTGCTGTTATCGTATTTTTGTGTAGTGCGCTCATTACAAAATTGCTTCTGATTACGAAAATCTCGGCAAAATCCGTAAAACTGTAATTTTTCTTGGAGAAAGTGCAACAAATCTCTGATTTGTTTCGTCATATATAGGAAATAGGCGCAAATATGTGAATTTTTAGTCATTTGCATTATGTCGTTTTATGGAATAGTATATATTAGTTATAAGTAATTTAAACAATGAATCTTGAGATTTATTGAGAGGAGAAGAAGGATGGAAAATCGCTCAGAAATCACGAACGTAGAGCTTGAAAAGAGCAAGATGATCATTTCAAAGATCACAGATTGCTACTACAAGAAGATGGTAGGACAGACCCGTCTCGGCTGGTCTTTGCTGATCGCCATCATTTCCAACGGACATATCCTTTTGGAGTCTGTTCCGGGTCTTGCCAAGACGACGGCTGCTAAAACACTTACAGATGCCGTAAATGGTAAGTTCTCACGTATCCAGTGCACACCTGACCTTTTGCCGAGTGATATTATCGGTACACAGATCTTCAATTACACAACAAATACCTTTGAGACAAAACTTGGTCCGGTATATGCAAACTTCGTTCTCCTTGACGAGATCAACAGAAGTAGTGCTAAGACGCAGAGCGCCATGCTTGAAGTCATGCAGGAGCACCAGACGACGATCGGCGGTTACAACTATGCAATGCCTAAGATCTTCACGGTTATTGCGACTCAGAACCCGATCGAGCAGGAAGGTACTTATCTCCTCTCGGAAGCTCAGCTGGACCGTTTCCTTTTGAAAGAGAAGATCGATTATCCGACAAAAGACGAAGAGTTTGAGATCCTGAATCGTATTGAAAAAGATGTATTTGCTCATTCTGAAGCGGTCGTCGAACTCGAAGATGTTTACTTCCTCCAGCAGATGGCAAGAAAAGTCTATCTCGACGATGCGATCAAGAGATATATCATCAATATCGTCAGTGCGACACGAAATCCTGCCGGCGTGATCGGAAAAGAACTTGCCGATTACGTTACTCTCGGTTCCAGTACCCGTGGATGTATCGCTTTGATGGAAGTTGCCAAAGCTGTCGCTCTCATTAACGGAAGAAGCTATGTAACTCCGGACGACGTTAAGACTTTGATCCATAGTGTACTCCGCCACCGTGTATCCCTGAATTTCGCAGCTGTTGCAGATGGTGTCACATCTGAACATATCATCGATAAGATCGTAGGAGCTATCCAGACACCATGATCCTAGACTATATTACGAGAATCAAGTCGAATATCGCGATTCATACGAAGATAAAGGCCACAAGTATCCTTGACGGTTCCTATAAATCCGTCTTTATGGGTAAAAGCCTTAACTTCGAAGATCTTCGCGAGTATATTCCCGGCGATAATATCCGTGATATTGACTGGAAGGCCTCTTCCAGAAGCCGTATGCTGCTCGTAAAGCGTTATATTGCAGAGAAGAAGCACAACATCATGATCGTATTTGATTCCGGCGTGAAGATGCTTGCGGATACCGATACAGGTGAGACAAAAAAAGATGTCGCCATTTTTGCAGGCGGAACTCTTGCTTATCTTGCTTACACGAACGGTGATTTTGTCGGATCTATCTACAACATCGACGGAAAGATGCGGTTTTTCCCGCTTCGGACTCGTCTTTATGATATTGAGAACTTCCTTTCAAAGTATGATAAGGACGTTCAAAGCTCCAAGACTTCTGATCTGAATAAGACGCTTGAGTATCTGCTTAAGAACTTCAGACGCAAGATGGTCGTCTTTGTCGTCACCGATATGAAGGGCGCATCGTCCGTATCCGAGCAGGTACTAAAGAAACTGATCTGCCAGCACGATATTCTGTTTATCAATATTAAAGATGCTGATCTGACAGGAGACCGGGCATATAAGGTTGAAAAGAACAGATATCTGCCGAAATTTGTCACCATGGACAAGAAACTCATCAAAATGGAGCACGATATCAAAGAAAAAATTTCTTTGGAAAATGAGAAAAAACTGAAGCATCACGCGATTATCAGTATAGATATCAACAGCAAAGAGAATATCGCAATGAAGATCACAGAACTATTGGAGAGACACAAGTATGCCGGTATCCGTTGAATTACAAGATCCATATTCTTACAGTGTCTGGCCGATCGTGATCGTGATCATCGTTATTGTCGCGTCTCTTATTGCGCTTGTGACGATTTCGATTCTTTTGCGTATGCGAAAAGGCCCGGCGAAACCGAAACAGCCTGTTGCTGAGATCTTCAGACCGAAGACGCTTGCTGATGCTCAGAAACTGTATCTTGCTAAGATCGCTGCCGTGGAACAGCAGTACCGCAGCCAGCAGATCGACGTAAGAACGGTTCACCAAGAGCTTTCCGCTATTGTCCGTATGTTTGTTTATGACATTACCGGAGTCAAGGCACAAAACTTTTCTTTGAATGAACTAAAAGCGAGCAATATCAACCAGATCAGCGGTCTGATCGAAGAATTCTATGCACCTGAATTTGCCGAAAGAACAGAAAAGCAGGCAGATGATTCTATCCGCGATGCGAGGGAGGTGATCTATAAATGGAATTGATGTACCCATTAGCCATTATGATCGGTATCCCTGTGATCATCGTCTTAGGACTCATTACATTCGGATACAGCAAGAAATTCAAGAACGGCCGAAAAGTCGCCAACACGGAATTTGTTGAGCAGTCAAGATACTTTAAGAACAAACTCATTGAGTACAAGTGCTTTACGATCGTTATCATCGTCAGTCTGGTCCTTGCGCTTTGTATCCTGATGGGACTTATCGCGCGTCCTTTCCGTACCAAGCAGACGATCACCGAGATCCACAACCGTGATATTTTCCTTTGCCTGGATACCTCCGGATCCATGCTTGAAGTTGATCTTGAAGTATGCGAAAAGTTAAAGGATTTCGTTTCCGGACTTCACGGCGAGCGTTTCGGCATTACGATCTTTAACATGCAGACAGTCACCATGGTTCCTTTGACGACGGACTATGAATATATCATCGAAGTCCTTGATGATATCAAAGAGGCCTGTAATATCGCGATCGGTGTTGAGGAGCGCGGCGAGTATTATGATGCCGAAAAAGCAAATAAATACCGTTTTATCATCGATGGAACTTTGAATGATAATTACAATGCCGGTTCTTCACTGATCGGTGATGGTCTGGCATCAACTGTTTTCCAGTTCCCGGATATTAAAGACGAGGATGTCGACCGTACCAGAGTCATCATTCTTGCCACCGATAACGAGCTTTACGGTGAACCATTCGTACAGCTCAATGAAGCTACGGATCTATGTGTTAAATACGGCATTACATGTTTTGCAGCGGCTCCGGAGTATGTTGTTGATTATGACGATTATGAGCGTTGTATTAAGAGCACCGGCGGAGATCTGTTTACTCTCGCAGATGATGATATGCCGAAAGATTTGATCAATGCTGTAGAGAAGACCGATACTTCAGTTATTTATAAGAGTGAAAAGACGACCACAGAGTATCCGGAAGCACTCGTCGGTTTCCTGACGATCGCGCTCTGTGTACATTTTGTGGCAACAAGAAGGGTGAAGCTATGAAGACCAATCCGATCATTCCAATCTGGCTCATGGCGATCATATGCATCGGCATGTTGGTGATGAAGAGAAAAGGCGTATGGAATTTCATACGTCAGATCCTCATCGTCTCCCTGCTTTTCACGCTGAACCTGCGCATTATGGTATTTTCACACGAAGTAGAAAAGCTGGAACTCAATGTGGATGTCCTTTTTGTCATTGACGATTCCATGAGTATGCTGGCAGAGGACTTTGACGGTGATGGCAGACGTATCGATGCCGTTAAGGAGACCTGTGAGTATATTATGGATAAAATGGAAGGATGCCGTTTCTCGGTCATTTCCTTCGGTAACTATGCATATCGTCTCGTCCCTTACACAAGCGACATAAATGTAGTAAGTTCGGCCATTAATAATCTTGAGGGCCAGACCAAGTATGTTGCCCAGGGAACTTCTCTGAATCTTCCTTATCAGACGATGCTCGAGACTTTGGAAAACAATTATGATAAAGACGGCGACCGTATGCAGGTCGTGTTCTTTTTCAGTGATGGCGAGATCACGAGTAAGAATGAAAAACTTGCTTCTTATGAAGATGCTGCAGAATACATCGGAACCGGAGCCGTTCTGGGATTCGGAACGGAGAAGGGCGGCAAAATGCTGGTTCATTCATATGCCGGCGATCTTTCCACACCGTTTTATATGCAGACCAGAGATAAGAGCGGAAAGATGGTAGACGCCATCTCTAAGATCGACGAAGATAACCTTCAGAGCATAGCCGATGATATGGGTATCGGTTATTACCATATTGAAGAAGCAACGGATGCCCGTGACGTCGTAACTGACATTTCTGATGCCATCGATGCATATGCTTCCGAAGGCGCAGCCGGAACCGAAGGATATATCGATATCTATTACTGGTTTGCGATCGCGCTGGCCGCACTATTGCTCTACGATCTTATCTACTACAAGAGGAAGGTGAAAGAATGAGAAAGACCATCATTATTACTGTATATGTTATTCTCGGCCTTCTGCTGTTTAAGTTTGCCTTTACTTACGGCTATAACGAGTGGGTCATCTCCAAGTATGAAGAAGAGGACTATTCCGAGAATTTTGCTCTTCTCGAAGTAATGAATGTAAACGAGCCCTATATCGTTTACTACAATAATGGTAATGTGATGTACCAGAGAATGGATTATGAAGCTGCAGTCGATTACTATGTCCAGGCACTTGAGCATAATCCGCCGGAAGGAAAAGAATGTGCGATCAGAATCAATCTTGCGCTGACGAAACTTGAATTTCTCGGCGATGATTTCATGATGCCACAGAATATCGATAAATCGATCGAACTTCTTGAAGAATGTCTGGATATCCTTTCCGAAGATGATTGCGCTAACGATGAAGGAACCGGCCATAACAACCGTGCCCAGAGACTTTATAATGAAATTAAAGATCTGCTCGAAGAATTAAAGAAAGAAAAAGAGCAGCAGGAGACTGAACCATCGGATTCTTCTGATTCCTCCGATTCCAGTAACCAGTCTGATTCGAATCAGAGTCAGTCCGGACAGGGAGAATCTTCTCAGGATCCTTCTGAATCCCAGAGCCAGTCTGAATCTATCGAACAAAGACAGAGCGAGATCGAAGACGAGATGGAAAGAAAGATGTCTTCGGCCAACGATCAGCGTCAGCAGGAAAGAAAAGAAAACCAGGAGAATGCCGAGGATTGGAACTGGTATTATGATGATCATCCGGTATGGTGATCTGCCTGAAAAATATTTTCGTCCATTCGGCATTTTGACGGTTGCTTATTATCGACAGTTGGATTATTATCTTAACAACGTATCCTTTAAGTCTGTTCCATGAGAGAACAGAAAGGTCGTATGTCGAAAGTGTTATACCGCTTCCTTTAGGGAGGCTTATATATGTAAGACCGGCTTTTGAAGGGTACCACAAGGTATTTTCAGGGTCGGTTTTTTGTACCCTGTAATGATAGGAAGGAGTGGTATTTTTGAAGGAGTATCTTGAGAAAACAGTCCTTATGGATGAACAGGCCGTGCACCGCGCACTTATCCGTATTGCACACGAGATCATCGAAAAGAACAAGGGTCTCGACAATGTTGCGCTCGTCGGCATTCAAAGAAGAGGCGTACCGATGGCAGATCGTATCGCCAAGGTCATGGAAGACGTTGAAGGTGTAAAACCGGATGTCGGCGTTCTGGACATCACATTTTACCGTGATGACTTATCGACACTGGCGGCTCATCCGGTCGTTAACGGAACTGCAATTCATTTTAATATCAATGACAAAAAGATCGTCCTGATCGACGATGTCCTTTTCACCGGAAGAACGGTAAGGGCCGCGATCGAGGCGATTTTTGATATGGGGAGACCGGCTTGCATTCAGCTGGCAACACTGGTGGACAGAGGGCACAGACAGCTTCCGATCCGCTCGGATTACGTGGGCAAAAACGTACCGACATCACTCTCCGAGATGATTTCCGTACAGTTAAGCGAGATCGACGGACAGGATAAAGTCGTTCTCTGTGAAGAGGTGAAATAATGGGACTTAGAAGTAAAGATCTGCTTGGACTTAAGCAGCTTACGGCAGAAGAGATCATGGAGATCCTGGATACTGCCAAAATGATGAAAATGGTGCTGACTTCCGGAAACAAGAAGACATCGCACCTTCAGGGTAAATCAGTTGTTACGCTCTTTTACGAAAACAGCACGAGGACCAGACTTTCTTTCGAACTTGCTTCGAAGTACATGGGTTCGGCAAGTGCAAATATCACTACTTCGGGAAGCTCCGTGAATAAAGGCGAGTCACTCCTGGATACGGCCAGAACGATCGATATGATGGCAACGGACATCATCATCATGCGCCATAGCCAGTCCGGTGCACCGCATTATCTTGCCCCTCGCGTTAAGGCTTCCATCGTAAATGCCGGTGACGGAATGAATGAACATCCGACTCAGGCGTTACTTGATATGTTTACTCTTTATGAAAAATATGGCCACATCGACGGTTTGAAAGTTGCGATCTGCGGCGATCTGTATCACAGCCGCGTAGTTAGAAGCAACGTCATCGGTCTTACCAAACTTGGTGCAACGGTCAGTGTTGCCGGACCGAGGACCATGGTACCTGTCGGACTTGATAAGATGGGATGCACTGTCTGCAAGTCTGTAGCAGAGGCTGTGAAAGATGCCGATGCGGTCATGGGCCTTCGCGTTCAGCTTGAGCGCCAGCAGAAGTCTCTGTTCCCCTCGGTAGCGGAATACTCCAAATTCTACTCCATCTCCGAGGACATTCTGAAGCTTGCAAAACCGGGTGCTTATCTGCTTCACCCGGGTCCGTGCAACCACGGAGTCGAGCTTCCGACATGTGTATATGACTGCGATCAGTCAGTGATCAATGAGCAGGTCACCAACGGTGTCGCGGTTCGAATGGCAGTCTTATACTTACTGATGGCAAGGAGAAACCAGAATGAAAAGAATTGAGATAAAAAACGCAAAGCATTTCGCTTCCGGTGAGAAAGTAACTATCTACATCGAAAATGGTGTATTTACAGATTCTCTGTCAGCGGACGCCGACGAAGTGATCGATGCGGAAGGACTTACCGTATTTCCGGGACTTATTGACATGCACTGTCATCTTCGTGAGCCGGGTTTTGAATATAGAGAAGATATCAAGTCCGGTACGAAAAGTGCTGCAAAGGGCGGTTTTACAAGTGTTTGCTGCATGCCGAACACAAAACCGGTCTGTGATAACGCAGCCGTTGTTGAAGGCATTTTGAGAAAAGCAGAACAGGTAGGTTCCTGTCATGTATTCCCGATCGGTGCTGCAAGCAAGGGCCTCGAAGGAAAAGAGATCTCAGAGATGGGACTTATGAAGGAAGCGGGAATCGTAGCCGTATCTGATGACGGCAAGCCGATCGCTACGGCCAATCTTCTTAAGAAAGTACTGGAATATGCTTCTGACTTTGATATTCCGGTATTAAACCACTGTGAGGAGATGTCGATCTCTGAAGGCGCCATGAATGAAGGTGCGATCTCAACGGCTCTCGGACTTCGTGGAATCCCGGCGATCGCCGAAGAGATAATGATCTCAAGAGATATTCAGACCGCAGAGTATCTGGATATGCCGATACATATCTGCCATGTCAGCACAAGAAAAGGCATCGAGATCATCCGTCAGGCGAAAAAGCGCGGTGTAAAGGTCACTTGTGAAACATGCCCGCACTATTTCTCCCTTACAGAAGAATGCTGCCAGACCTATGACACGAACTTTAAGATGAATCCGCCGCTTCGAACCGAAGATGACCGTCTTGCCGTGATCGAAGGCATTAAGGACGGAACGATCGACTGCATCGTTACAGATCACGCTCCGCATCATATCGATGAAAAGGATCTGGAATTCTCTTTGGCCAATAACGGAATCATCGGCTTTGAAACTGCCTTTGCAGTCGGCTATACTTATCTGGTAAAGACCGGTTCGATCTCTCTTACGGATATGATCAAGACCATGACAACGAATCCTTCCGAAATCCTTAAACTCGGAAGAGGAACGATGGACAAGGGAATGCCTGCCGATGTCATGCTCGCAGATCTTAACGAGACCTTCGTATATACAAAAGAAGAGATCCTCAGCAAGGCCGAAAATTCACCATATATCGGTGAAGAACTTACCGGCCGGGTAAAACTTACTATCGCAGGAGGAAGTATCACTTATGATGAACTTCGCTGACAGACTGACAAAAAGAATCGAAGAGTGCAATAATCCGACGGTAATGGGCCTTGACCCGAAGCTTGAATATCTTCCGTCCGCAATGTTAACCGAATGGCTGGACGAAGCTAAGAAACATGAAGAGAACAGCGGTGAACGCGCAAATATGCAGATGGCTACGGGAATGGCGATCTTTGATTATAACCGTCTTCTGATCGATTCCGTCTATGACATCGTTCCTGCGATCAAGCCGCAGTTTGCTTATTATGAAATGTACGGTATCCACGGTATCATGGCGCTTCGTAAGACGATCCAGTATGCACATGATAAAGGCATGCTTGTTATCGCCGACGCGAAAAGAAACGATATCGGCACCACGGCTACCGCTTATGCAAATGCAATCATCGGCGAAACAAAGATCATCGATGAAACAACGGCGGCTATGTTTGACTGTGACTGCATTACCGTAAACGGATATCTCGGAATCGACGGTATCAAGCCTTTTATGGATGTTGCCAAAGAGAAGGGCAAAGGACTTTATGTTCTCGTAAGAACATCGAATCCTTCCGCCGGCGATCTTCAGGATCTGAAACTGGAAGACGGCCGTCAGGTTTTTGAGGCAATGGCCGAAAATGTCGAAAAATGGGGACAGGAGCTTATCGGTGAGAGCGGATTCTCCTCTGTCGGTGCCGTTGTGGGTGCCACCTGGCCGGAGCAGGCCGTAAAGGCACGTAAGATCATGCCTCACGCTCTTATCCTTGTACCTGGCTACGGTGCACAGGGCGGTTCCGGAAAAGACGCAGTCGCTTCTTTTGTAAATGGTAAAGGCGGCATCGTGAACGCTTCCAGAAGCCTGATGTGTGCGTGGAAAAAGAGAGAAGATATCGATCCTATGGAACTTACGCAAATGCACGGCCCTTCTGGTGCACCGCTTCTCGGCTTCCAGAAGGCAACAAGGGAAGAAGCGCTCCGTATGCGCGATGATCTGAATAATGCAATCAAAGAATCTGCTAATGCATAATTCAAAGAGGATTTGAAAGATGAAAGAAGAATATGGCATTCGTCTGGTAAAAAAGGAACTGTTGGGAGAGACATGTGCTGTCCTTACGTTCTTCTGCCCTGAGATTGCTTTATCTGCAAAACCGGGACAATTTGTAAATCTTTCCTGCAGCTATTTTCTGAAACGTCCTTTCGGCATCATGTCTGTCGATAGAGACGAAAAAACTTTCAGTATCGGCGTGCGCAAGGTCGGAAAAGGGACGGAACAGATCATCAAGGCAAATGAAGGGGATACCTTTACCGTACTGGGTCCTTTAGGAAACGGTTTTGATTTCAGCAACGTAAAAAAGCTCCTTCTCGTTGGCGGAGGCACGGGAATCTTCCCGATCTTCTTTGCCGCGCAGTATGCCAAAGAAAACAACATCCCGTGCGAAGTAGTTAACGGATACAGAAGCAAAAACGATGCATTCCTTTATGATCAGTTTTGCTGCGCATGCGGTGCTTTTCACGCGACGACAGATGCCGGAGACTTAGGTGTCAAAGGAAATGTCATGGCATACCTGGAAACCATGGATGACAGCGAACTATCCGACTCGACCGTTATGGTCGTCGGCCCAGGTATCATGATGAGAAAAGTCTCTGAGTGGGCGAAGGCAAAAGGACTTACCTGTTATGTATCTTTGGAGCAGAGAATGGCTTGCGGAATCGGCGCATGCCTCGTATGTATCTGTAAGATCAAAGCAGAGCAGGAAGGCAAAGAGTTTGTTCACAAACGCTGCTGCAAAGACGGTCCTGTTTTTAATGCCGAGGAGGTGATCTGGTGAGTATATCGGTAAAAGTAGGTCAGGTAGATCTGAAAAACCCGATCATTCTTGCATCCGGAACATGCGGATTCGGAAGAGAATTGTCCGAATATATGGATCTTAGTAAACTCGGTGCTCTTTCTTCCAAAGGACTGACGCTTCTTCCGAGAGATGGCAATCAGGGCGTCCGCGTCGCTGAAACGCCATCCGGAATGCTGAACTGCGTCGGACTTCAGAACCCCGGTGTAGATGCTTTTTTGAAGACTGAACTCGATTTTATGGTAAATAGCGGTGCCGGCGTCGTCGTAAATGTTGCCGGACACTCCAACGAAGACTATATCGCCATGGTCGAAAAACTCGATCCTTATAAAGAGAAGATCGATGCTCTGGAACTGAATTTTTCCTGCCCGAACGTAAAAGAAGGCTGCATGGTCATCGGTTCCTCTCCAAAAGCGATCGAATCCCTCGTTTCCGATCTTCGAAAGAGAACTGATCTTCCGCTTTGGATCAAACTGACACCGAATGTCACATCGATTGCTGAGACAGCCAAAGGAGCAGAAGCAGGCGGCGCGGATGCGATCGTTGCGATCAACACCATGTTGGGTATGGCGATCGATATTCGAACGAGAAGACCGCTTCTTCATAATAATACCGGCGGACTTTCCGGTCCGTGCGTAAAACCTGTTGCTCTTCGTATGGTGCACGATATCTATGACGCAGTAAAGATCCCTGTCGTCGGATGCGGCGGTATTTCAACATATGAAGACGTTCTGGAGTTCATGATCGCCGGCGCATCAGCTGTTGAACTTGGAACGATCACGCTGGTGCATCCGACTCGTCCTACGGAAATCGTGGAAGATCTTGAGAATTACTGTAAAGAGAATAATATCGAAGAATTAGCATCCTTAACGGGAACGCTTGAATTGTGGAGGTAAATCATGAAATCAATCGCAGATTATCTTTTTGAAACGAATGCCGTACGCGTCAGTGACCCGGAAAAGCCGTTCTGGTACGCTTCCGGAACTCTCGGACCTTTCTACGTAAATACTCACTTTCTTCTCGAGTCCGAGCAAAAAGCCAATGAACTTCTTGCCCTGATCGAAGAGGCTGCTTCAGCAGACCGTTCTGATTTTCTTACGGCGATCCTTCCTTTTGTAAAAAAACAGTATGAAACTTCGGAATCTTATAAGGCCGTGATCGACCTGATCGTTTCCAAGGCAAAAGAACTCGATTTCGATGTTATTTCCGGTGGTGAGCGCCGCGACTATTTCTTCTCGCTGATGCCGGCATATCTTCTCGGAAAGCCGCACCTTTCCATCTTTAAAGACGGAGAGACCTATTATTCCGAAAACGTTGAAGAAAAAGCCGTTAAAGTAGGTCAAGGGGATCTTTCCGGTAAAGTATCTCTGCATATTGCCGACCTGATTACCGAGGCTTCTTCGTACACCAATGCATGGATCCCGTCGATCCGTGGTACAGGCGCTTCCATTAACGATACGATCGCCGTGATCGACCGTTTGCAGGGCGGTGAAGCTAATCTCAAGAAAGAAGGCGTAAACATGTACACCTTCGCAAAAATCGAGCTTTCTCTCTTTGATGAGGGAGTTGAGAAGGGGATCCTTACGAAAGCACAGCGCAATATGGTCGCTCATTTCATGGAAAACCCGATCGATTACATGAAGGCTTTCCTTTCTTCGCATCCTTCCTTTATCGATGAACAGATCGCACTCGGCGGCAAGCCGAAGCAGCGTGCGGAGATGGCGATCTCCCGCGGATATGTTCCGGGCAGGTCCTGATCTTGCGTGCCCGTAAGACATATGAAGTAAAAGAACATGTAACCGGGGTTCTTCGGATCCCGGTTACAGTTCGTTATGCACGCTTAAAAAGGCTGCGTATCAATATCGATGAAAACGGACATGTGATCGCACATGCGCCGAACAAAATGCCGCTTAAAGATATCGACCGTTTTATCGAACAGAATGTTGATTGGATCGAAAAGCACCGGGTCAAGCAGCTTTCCAAAACTTATCTTCCGTATATCGATTCTAACGAGCAAAAACGATTTGCAAGGATCATTAAGGCCAGGGCAAGTGCTTTTCTCGCGGTATATGACGGCAAAAAGCCGCAAAAGATCTATGTCAGGAACATGTCCAGCCGCTGGGGTTCCTGCAGCAGTAAAGGAAACATTTCTTTAAATGTTTATCTTCTTGAGGTCGAGCCGGAGCTTTTCGAGTATGTATTGATTCATGAATTGTCGCATCTTTACTATATGAACCATTCCGAAAAGTTTTGGACGCAGGTTGCCAAATACTGTCCGGATTACAAGCAAAAGCGTGCGGCTCTAAGGAAATACGAGATTCCTAAAAAACAATAAAAATGGGTATTATCGGTTGAACAGAAAGGCATATTTGGGATAAAATAAAGTAGTTGAATTATATTGATTTGACGGCATTTTAGGAAATACGGGGACCGACAGTATGAAGAATATTCCTCTTTACGATGTAAGACATATCGAAGATCTTCGCGACATGCTCAAGCAGAGTGTCGAGCTTTACGGAGATCTTCCGCTGTTTTATTACAAGAAAGTGAAGGGTGGGGACTACGAGTATTACACCTTCAATGAATATAACAAAGCCGTTCAGGCAATGGGTACAGGCCTTTCGCATCTTTGCGGGCTGGGCTCGAGGATCGCGATCCTGGCGGAGACCAGATATGAATGGTATATCTCTTACCTGGCAACGACTAACGGAACAGGAATCGTGGTTCCTCTTGATAAGGAACTCCCGCCGGATGAAGTTGCTTCCTGCCTGATCCGTGCCGAAGTTAACTGCGTGATCTATTCTTCCTCGAAGCAGAAGGTCCTAGATGAGATCAAAGACCAGATCCCGAATGTAAAGACCTATATCTGCATGGATAAAACGGATCGTGAGGGAGTTCAATATTTCTACGATGTATTAGATAACGGACAGAAGCTCCTGGATGAAGGTGACCGCCTTTTCCTCGATGCTCCGCTCGACCGCGAAGCGATGACCGTTTTGCTGTTCACAAGCGGTACGACAGCCCAGTCGAAGGCCGTAATGCTCAGCCAGAAGAATATCTGCAAAAACCTCGAAGGCATGTGCTCGATGACATATATCGACCAAAACGATATGTTCCTTTCGGTCCTTCCGTTGCATCACACATATGAATGCACATGCGGATTCCTCTGTCAGGTGTACCGTGGCTCGCATATCGCGATCTGCGAGGGACTTCGCTACATCGTTCCGAACATGCAGCAGTCGAAAGTAACGATCATCCTGGTCGTTCCGCTCATGCTCGAAAAGTTCCATAAGAGCATCATGTCCAAGGCAAAAGCAACGAAAAAGATGGCCAGAAAGTTCGAATTCGGCAGAAAACTTTGTAAGTTCCTTTTGTTCTTCGGTATAGACAAGAGAAAGAAGATCTTCAAGCAGGTACATGAGACCTTCGGCGGAAGCCTTCGCCTGATCATCAGCGGCGGCGCCGGAATCGATCCTCAGATCCTTCAGGATATGCAGGATATGGGTTTTGCCTGCATCCAGGGTTATGGCCTTACGGAGTGTGCACCGATCCTCGCGTTGAACCGTGACTGTGACTTTAATAACCGCGCTGCCGGTCTTCCGCTTCCGGACGTTGATGTAAAGGTTATCGACCAGGATGAAAACGGCATCGGCGAGTTTATCGCTAAAGGCGATAACGTTATGCTGGGCTACTACAAGAACGAAGAAGCCACAAAAGAAGCGATCGATGAGAACGGTTATTACCATACCGGTGATCTCGGATATATCGACAAAGACGGTTTCTGCATCATAACGGGCCGTAAGAAGAACGTCATTATCGCCAAGAACGGTAAGAACGTTTTCCCGGAAGAGATCGAGACCATGCTCTGCATGTCTGATTATGTTGAAGAGTGCCTCGTTTCCGGTGAAGAAGAGAACGATGACGTTATCATTACAGTAACGATCTTCCCGTGCATGGAAGAAGTCAAAAAGCTCCTCGGAGATAATCCGGATGACGATGCGGTCCAGCAGCTCATGGAAGATGAAGTTGCCAAGGTCAATAAGAACCTCGTCAATTACAAGCACATCAAGCGTGTGGTTCTCCGTGATACTGAGTTCGATAAGACGACAAGTAAGAAGATCAGAAGACAGTACAAGCAATAAGACCTAATTAGTCAGGAGGCATTTCCTAATGCTGAGTAAAACAAGTATCGAAAGGATCCTCGCTGCGGCGCTCTCGCACGGCGGTGATTTTTCCGAGGTGTATATCGAGCGGAGCAAAGTATCTTCTGTTTCGCTTCTAAATGGTATTGTCGAAAGCACCGGTTCCAGTTTGGATCTGGGTATCGGTATCCGTATCCTCGAAGGCGACAAATGCGTTTATGTGTATTCGAATGACCTGTTGCATGAGGACAAACTCATCCGCATGGCAAAAAATGCATCCGCTTCTTTAAAAGAAGCGCCTTCCGGAAAGACGACAGTGCTAAAGCCGATGATGGAGTATTTTTCACAGAAATATGAGATCGCGCCGACCGACGTTTCGAAATCCCTGAAAGTAGAAAAACTCAGAAAAGCTTCTGAGACCGCCAAAGCTTATTCGGAGCTGATCACCCAGACGGGTACTTCGACGGCTGATCTGGAAAGAGATGTCTGGATCGCCAATTCTGACGGACTTTATATCAAAGATAACCGCTGCCGTACGCGTATTATGGTGCAGGCGGTCGCAAGTTCCGAAGATGACAAGCAGACCGGATACTATGCACCGGGAAGCGGGGAAGGATATGAATTCTTCGAAAGGACAGATATAGACGCAATTGCAGAAAAAGCTGCAAGTGTTGCCGTTACCATGATCAGTGCCAAGCCTTGTCCGTCAGGTAAAATGCCTGTCGTTATCGGCAACGGATTCGGCGGTGTCATTTTCCATGAAGCATGCGGTCATTCTCTGGAAGCAACGGCAGTCGGTATCAAGGCTTCCTGCTTTACCGATATGCAGGGACAAAGGATCGCAAGCCCGCTCGTAACGGCCTATGACGATGCAAAGATCGCAAAGGAATGGGGCAGCTATGAAGTGGATGACGAAGGAACTCCTTCGACCACGAATCTTTTGATCAAAGATGGTATCCTCAATAGTTACCTGGTCGATAAGATCGGCAGCAGAAGGATGAATGTACCGTCTACCGGTTGCGCAAGAAGACAAAACTACGCCTATGCGCCGACATCTCGTATGTCCAATACTTTCATCGCGGCAGGAAAGAGTACTCCGGAACAGATCATTTCCGATACGGAGTACGGAATCTATGCAGCAAATATGGGCGGCGGTTCCGTCGATACCACGACCGGTGATTTTAACTTCGCCGTTAATGAAGCGTATATCATCAGAAACGGTAAAGTCTGTGAGCCTGTAAAGGGTGCAACTCTCATCGGTAAGGGCGGTGAGGTCCTGATGAATATCGATCGCGTCGGAAACGATCTGAAGCTTGCTCAGGGCATGTGCGGCTCCGTCAGCGGAAACATACCGGTCGACGTCGGTCAGCCGACGATCCGTGTTTCCGAGATCACTGTCGGTGGTCAGGCATAAAACAGATTAGAATTTGGAGCAGATATGGACAATAAAATTCGCACATTGATCGATGATCTTATCAAACAGGCAGAAAAGGAAGGCTTCCTCGAATCGGAAGTCTATTATGAATCTGACTCATCCATGACTATCGCGGCCAGAGAAGGTCAGATCATTCAGTTCGAAAGTTCCGACGGGGCAGGGCTTTCTTTCAGGGGCCTTATGAATGGCCAGATGGGATATGCTTATACGGAAGATCTTCAGGAAGAAATGATCCCGTTTTTACTGTCTCAGGCCAAAGATAACTGCGCCGTTCTTGAAGTAAAAGAGAAGATCACCGTTTATGAAGGTGAGAAGGACTACCCTGAGTTTAACGGATATAACGAAGAACTGACGAAGATCGATTACGACTTTCTTTCTAAGACCGCTTTGGATCTGGAAAAAGCACTTTTGTCCTACGATAAGCGTATCGAAGCCGTCGATGACTGCTATACCTCATATTCCGAAGGTGAGCTTTATATCCGGAACAGTAAGGGCATGATCTGCGAATCCAGAGATAACTGCTTTGACGTGTATCTGGGATGCCGTGCAAAAGACGGAGATGACGTTCAGACTGCAGGGAAAGGCTGGGTATTCTCGGATCTTTCCCAGTTTGACCTGAAAAAATGTGCCGATCAC
Source organism: Clostridiales bacterium (assembly GCA_017428545.1). GTDB lineage: Bacteria > Bacillota > Clostridia > Saccharofermentanales > Saccharofermentanaceae > Scatonaster. The sequence continues at coordinate 147,854 of JAFRQR010000002.1, read as the reverse complement.
GTCGGTAAGAAGATCATATCCAAACTTGGTGCCAAGCCGGTCGCTTCTGAAAAGATGAATGTTGTTCTTGACCGTTTTGCTGCAAATTCGCTCCTTTCGTCCTTTGCCGGTGCTTTTTCCGCGGAGGCGATCCAGAAGGGCCTTTCACGTCTTGTTGGAAAGCTCGGCGAGAAGATCGCAGATGAGAAGATCACATTGATCGATGAAGGAATGATCGAAGGAAGTCCGCTGAGCATCCCGTTTGACAGTGAAGGTGTCAGCTCAAAAAGAACCGTTCTGATTGACAAAGGTGTTTTTTCCTCGGAACTTCATAACAGAAAAACTGCTCTCGCTGCAGGCGTTTCGTCTACAGGTAATGGTTTTCGCGCCGGTGCGAAATCTTCGATCGGAGTCTCTTCGACAAATCTTCATTTTGAAAACGGACCGTTCAGCCAGGAAGAACTGATCAAAAAGGCCGGAAACGGTATCTTTATCACTGCACTTCACGGGCTGCACGCCGGTATCAACAGCATTTCCGGTGAGTTCTCACTGATGACGGAAGGCTTTGTGATCCGTGACGGAAAGCTTTGCGAACCTGTAAATCAGATCACGATCGCAGATAATTTCTTCGATGTTCTTATGAAAGTGGAAGCCCTGGGAAATGATGTGGAATATACTTCTCCGGAAGCTACGCACACACAGTCGCCGAGTCTTCTGATCCCGGATGTTTCCATCGCAGGCGAGTGATTTTTAAAGAATCCTCGGATTTCTGTGGTTCTTGTTAAACCGTCTCTTTTTGACCATTTTAACAAACAGAAGGACCGCGAGGCCTGAAACAATAACAAGTCCGGTGACGATGGCTATTGTCAGAAGAATGCCGGCCCTATCTTTCTTTTCAGAAGAAGCAATCGTCTCGATCTCTTCATTCAGCCTTGTCTCGTCAACGATTGTAACCGTCAGATATCCGATCTTATAAGACGAATTGTTGCTAAAGGTACGGTTGATGGGGAGTTTTAATTCCTGTCTTTTGGCAAGCGGATCGATCACAACTTCGGACAGATCGATATCATTACTGTAACCACCGTTTGCGATAGAAGTTTGGACGGTATAGTACTCAAGGAGCTGAAGGGAAGTACTATCGATCTTAAGTGTCGTGCCGAGGATCGAATTTTCGATCTGAGATGTCGTATTTTTGACAATTCCGCTCATTTCATTTTCCTCGATCATGGTCGTCGTATAATTCGCAAAACAGTACTCAAAAAGCTCGCTGAGTGCCAGATACCGGCTTTCTGCGTCATTGGCTCCGAGAAGGATCCCGATCAGTTCGCGGCCGTCTTTTTCCGCGCCGGCTATGATCGTATAACCGGATTCTGAAGTATAACCGGTCTTTCCTCCGATGTAGTACTCATAGGCCGTAGAAGGCGTGGAAATAAAGCGGTTCGCATTATTCAGGACACGTCTGTCATTAAACGTGTTCGTCGGTTCTATAGTATACGATGTGCTTGTACTGATCTTCGTAAAATCAGGATGACGAAGGGCTTCTTTTAAGATCAAAGACATATCCTGACATGTCGTCTTATGTTCGCCGTCCGAAAGCCCATAGGGATTCGTAAAATGCGTGTTTGTGCAGCCCAATTCCGCGGCACGCCGATTCATGGCTTCGACAAAAGCACTTTCACTGCCGCTCGTCTTTATCGCCAAAGCCAGACATGCATCATTTGCGGATTTTAAAAGGCTGGCGTAGATGCACTGTTCCACGGTCACGACCTCACCCTCAGAAAAGCCGATCCTGACATAATCCTCCGGAATCGATTCATACATTTCTTTTGTGATCGTGATCGTATCGGATAATTCCAGGCTCTCCATAGAAAGCAGGACCGTCATGATCTGTGTAATGGCTGCAGGCGCTTTTGGAGAATCATACTGATAACCGATCAGCATCGTATCGGAAAGAGCATCATAAACCAGATAGGAATCCGCTCCGGGTATCGGAAGGCCGGAAGGACACGGATCAAGAAGACCTTCGACCGGATTTTGAAGTTCCGTGGATTGATTCTCTGAAGAAATCTGTGTTTCATCGTCAGAACGAAGAGAAGAAACAGGGAAAATCAAAAAGAGAATGGTAAATGACAAAAAGAAAGAGCATATTGACCGTATTAAGTGCTTTTTGCGCATAAAACCATATCCCCGAATCATTAAAAATGTTGCTCGATCTCGTTCACAAATCGGCGTTGTTCATGTATCATTAAAGAGTCAAAAACAACGAAAATAAATCGAAATAGAAATCGAGGTCATTTACGTGTCAACTGTTATTGTATCGCAAGATGAGTTATCGCGCTATAACTCTCTTATTCCGTCGCTGAAAAAGCGCCTTACCGAAGCGGGTATCGACCGTGGTCAGCCGTTAACTTACCGTGTGAAGACTTACGGATGCCAGCTAAATGAATCCGACAGCGAAAAGATCGAGGGCATCCTTCAGAGCATCGGTCTCATCGAGGCTTCGGAAGATCAGTCTCCGGACTTTCTTATCTTTAACACATGTACGATCAGGGAAAATGCCGACATCCGTCTTTTCGGCAACCTCGGTGCTTATAAAGCGCAAAAGAAGCAGAACCGTGACATGTTTATCGCGGTTTGCGGCTGCATGATGAAACAGCAGGAAAACATCGACCGCATTAAGAAGAGTTTCCCTTACGTAGACGCCTGTTTCGGGCCCGCCGATATCCATATGCTCCCGGCGATCCTCGATAAGAAGCTGAATCAGAGAAAGCGTGTATTTGCCGTATCCGACGAGGATTATCTCGTCGACGACGTAGATGTTCCGGTCCTTCATAAAAGAAAGTTCCGCGCTCTGGTCCCGATCATGTACGGATGTAATAATTTCTGTACATACTGTGTCGTACCTTATACACGTGGCCGTGAGCGCTCCAGATCTTCTGTACAGATCCTTTCCCAATTACGGGAACTGGCGTCTGCCGGTTATAAAGAAGTCATGCTTTTAGGACAGAATGTTAATTCCTATGGTAACGACAAAGAAGACGAGATCTCCTTTGCCAAGCTTCTTGAAGAGGCTGCAAAGATCCCCGGATTTTCGCGCATCCGTTTTATGACTTCGCATCCGAAAGACATTTCCGAAGAAGTTATCTATACCATGAAAAAATATCCGAATATCGAAAGACACCTGCATCTTCCGATGCAATCCGGATCCAGTGCTGTTCTTAAACGTATGAACCGTCACTATGATCAGGAACAGTATCTCAAGACCGCGCTTTTATTTCGAAAAGAACTTCCCGACGCGACTTTGACAACGGACATCATCGTCGGATTCCCGGGTGAGACAGAAGAGGACTTCCAAGCCACGCTTGATGTCGTCGAAAAGTGCAGGTTCGACAGCGCATTTACTTTCCAGTACAGTCGCCGTCCGGGCACCAAGGCCGCCGATTATCCGGATCAGATCCCGCAGGATGTCGTTACCGAGCGTTTCGGAAGACTTCTGGAACTGCAGAATGCCCTGACATTTGCCTCCAATGAGTCTTGCGTAGGAAACACCGAAGAGATCCTCATTGAAGGAAAGAGTGCTACGGCTCCGGATGTACTTACGGGAAGAACGAATTCCAACCGGCTTGTCAATTTCCGGATCCCTGCAGGCATTAAGTTAAACGGGAAAGAAATCGACAGTTCGGCCCCGGATTTTAATGCAGATCAGTTCGAGGGCATGCTTGCCATGGTTTCTATCACCCGTGCCAAGCCATACTCAGTAGAAGGAGAATTGGTGAGGTTTATCGATGAATAACGACGATCTTTTAACATATGCAGCTGTTGATGTATCGACGCTATCGCCGATGATGCGCCAGTACTTCGAGATGAAAAAACTTGCCGGCGATGCAATACTGATGTTCCGTCTCGGAGACTTCTACGAGATGTTCTTCGATGACGCGATCCTTGTATCCAGGCTTTTGGAGCTGACTTTGACATCTAGAGACTGCGGTCTTGAAAAGCGGGCTCCGATGTGCGGAGTTCCGCACCACTCGGCATCATCTTATATGCAGCGCCTGATCACCCAAGGCTATAAAGTTGCCATATGTGAGCAGATGGAAGATCCGGCCTTGGCAAAAGGACTTGTCAAGCGTTCGATCACGCGTGTTTTAACACCGGGTACCGTCATTGACACCAATGGCCTGGATGAGAAGAAGAATAACTTCCTCGTGTGTGTCTATAAGGTCGGCATGCAATATGGACTGGCAGCAGCTGATATCACCACCGGAACGATGGAGGCAACTCAGCTGATCACCGGAAACACAGCACAGCACCTGGTAAATCTTCTTTCGAAATACAGGGCTTCCGAGCTGATCTTTAACGAAGATTTCAGTAAGGATGAGCTTTTCAATTACGTTTGCGATAATCTCGTATCTTCCGTGACATTACGTCCAAACGCGGATTTTTCGGCTGGTCTTTCCGAACGTGTGCTTCCGGATAACTATAAGAAAGAAAACACGGGAAAGAAAAAGGGAAAGAGTTCTTTTGCCGAAGAAACCAAAAACATCCTTTTAACTTCCGCGATCGATGCGATCCTTTCTTATCTTGATGAGACACAGCAGGCGCAGGTCACGCATTTCTCAACCGCCCGCATCTATGAAGTATCCGATACGATGGAACTCGATGTGGCAACAAGAACCAATCTCGAGATCACCTCTACCATCCGCTCGAAGCAGAAGAAGGGCAGCCTTCTTTGGGCAATCGACATGACACAGACTTCCATGGGCGGAAGAAGACTTCGTGAGTATATCGAAGAACCCCTGATCGATGTTTCTTCGATCACGGCACGACTTGATGCCGTTGAGCAGGCGAAAAACGACTTTATTCACCGCCAGGAGCTTCGTGAAGCATTGCTTGGTGTACATGACATGGAAAGACTGGCATCTCGTATAGCGCTTTCTTCCGTCAATGCCAGAGACCTTCTAAATCTAAGGAATACGCTTTCAAAGCTTCCATATATCCAGGAATGCGCCGGACACTTTTCGGCGGGTGTTCTAAAAGACACCGTTTCCGACCTTGAAGATCTGTCGGATATCCATGCGCTTCTTGATGCGGCACTTTGCGAAGATCCCCCGATCTCCGTGAAAGAGGGCGGGATGTTCAAAGACGGTTATAACGAAGAAGCCGACAGACTCCGCCGTGCAAGCAAAGACGGTAAATCCATCATTTTGGAGATGGAAGCCAAGGAAAAAGAAGAGACCGGGATCAAGAACCTCAGGATCAGCTATAACAAGGTCTTCGGCTACTATATCGAAGTTTCCAAAGGAAACGTTCCGCTGGTTCCGGACCGCTATATCAGAAAGCAGACACTGACCACAGGTGAGCGTTATATCACGGAAGAACTTAAGAGCATCGAGGATACGATCGTCGGATCTACGGCTAAACTCGTTTCTCTGGAGTATGATCTGTTCTGTGAACTTCGTGAAAAGATCGCTTCCGAGGTCCATCGTCTGTATCGTGTCGCATCTGCACTTGCTGTCCTTGATGTCATCATGTCGCTTGGCGAACTGGCGGAAAGAAACAACTACTGCCGTCCGAAAGTCGACGATACGACCGCACTTGTGATCGAAAACGGACGCCATCCTGTTGTTGAGAAGATGCTTAAAGAAGGCGAATTTGTTCCGAACGGAATCTCCATGGATGAAGAGTCTCACCGCATCATGATCCTGACAGGCCCGAACATGGCCGGTAAATCGACTTATATGCGACAGACTGCTCTGATCGTGCTTCTTGCCCAGATCGGATCTTTTGTTCCCGCTTCGTTTGCACATATCGGTATCGTTGACCGAATCTTTACAAGGATCGGTGCTTCAGACGATATCTCTCTTGGCCAATCAACATTTATGGTCGAAATGAACGAAGTGTCCGGAATCCTTCGAAACGGTACCTATAAGAGCCTTCTGCTTTTGGATGAAGTAGGACGCGGTACGAGCACCTATGACGGTTTAGCGATCGCCTGGGCCATTATAGAATTCATTGCGAACCGTTCGATCATGTTTGCAAGAACGATCTTCGCGACACATTATCACGAACTGAACCAGCTCGAGAACACTTTGACGGGTGTATACAATGCCCATGTTGAAGTAGAAGAGAAGAATAAGGAAGTATCCTTCCTCCATAAGATCTCAACCGGCGGTACCTCAGACAGCTACGGTATCGAAGTAGCCCGTCTTGCAGGCGTTCCGACCGAGGTCGTGGAAAGAGCGAATGTGATCCTTTCCGAACTTGATAAGAAAAAGATGCAGATCAGCTATACCGATGGGGAAGGGGAGACGTTTGAAGGTCCGATCTCAGGTCAGATCCCGCTGTTTTCTCCGAACCGGACAGAGCCGGCCGATTCTCATTCTCTGAGAACCGAACTGGTCAATTTGGACATTTCCAGAATTACGCCACTGGAGGCGATGAATATACTTTATTCACTTATTGAAAAAGCAAAAGGAGACGAATAGTTATGTCAAGAATTCACATCTTAGATACCGCTACCTCCAATGCCATCGCCGCCGGTGAAGTCATTGAAAGGCCGATGTCTATTGTCAAAGAACTTATGGAGAACTCACTCGACGCCGGAGCGACCCAGATCACCGTCGAGATCCAGGACGGAGGCATCCGTCTGATCCGTGTCCGTGATAACGGATGCGGTATGGACGAAGAAGATGCAAAGGCCTCTTTTATTGTCCATGCAACCAGTAAGATCAGAACACTGGATGAACTGTTTTCACTTCATTCCATGGGTTTCCGTGGAGAGGCTCTGGCCAGTATCGCCGCGGCTTCCCGTGTGACGCTTTCTACAAAAGAGCCGATGGCCGAAAAGGGCACATGCGTAAAGTACGAAGGCGGTCAGTTTATTTCCTGTGAACCGATCGGAATGCCCTCCGGAACGACAGTAGAAGTGCGTGATCTGTTCTATAATCTTCCTGCCCGTTTTAAATTCCTGAAGAAGGATCAGACGGAAGCGAATTACATCCAGGTACTTGTTGAGCGCTTTATCCTTTGTCATACCGATGTTTCTTTCAAGTTCATAAAGAATGGCAAGACTGTTCTTCAAAGCCCCGGAAACTGCGATCCGCAGTCAGCGTTGTACAGTGTTTACGGTAAAGAGATCGTCAGTTCCTGCCGCCCGATCGACAGTTCGATCGACGGGATCACGGTCAAAGGTTTTGCCGGTCTTCCGAATATCTCCAGAGCTTCGCGCTCCGAGCAGATCATCTTTGTTAACCAGCGCCTGATCAGAAGTAAAACGATCACGTCAGCGATCGATGCGGCGTATACAAATATGCTGATGAAGGGAAAATACGCCTTTGTCATCCTGGACATCTATATTCCGTCCCAGGATCTCGATGTCAACGTGCATCCGCAAAAAGCAGAGGTCCGTTTCAGTAATGAATCTATGATCTACAGAGCGGTTTATCATGCTCTGGTGAACACGCTGTCGCAGGAAGCCATGAGTGTAGATTATTCTTTTGGTAAGTCTGCTTCGGAAAAATCATCTTCCTCAGAAGTTCCTTCTGCACAAACTGCACCTACTGTTTCCGCAGCTCCTGTTTCAAAACCTTACTCGCCTGCTCCAAAATCAGATGCGCCAAAGACGGATTATTCCAAGAATATCGGTTTTCAGAATCTTTATTTCAATGAACCGAAGCCGGAGTATTCTGTTTCTGATACCACGCCAAAAGCACCTGTTATCAGTACGCCTGCTACATCCGAACCGTCTATGCCGGAGCTTCCGGATGTCAATTTGAGTTCCGCGCCTTCCGATATTCCCGAGATACAGAATGAATCTTTGCCTCAAGTACAGGAGCTCGTTCCTCAGTCAAGAGAAGAGAGCCTTCACGAGCTTGTTTCTTCTCGTGTGATCGGAACTCTATTTGACACGTATATTCTGATGGAAAGCCCGGATAGAACGCTTATCATGGTCGACCAGCACGCTGCGCATGAAAAAGTACTCTACGAGAAACTTGTGGCAATGGAGATGGAGAAGAAGGTCGTATCCCAGCCTCTCCTTGCGCCGGCTGTCGTTTCCATGTCCAGATCCGACATCAATTTCATCGAAGAGCATGAACAGGAACTATCCGAGATCGGTTTTGAGATCTCCTCTCTCGGAGACAACGAACTTGCGATCAGATCCGTTCCCGCGCAGATCGACCCGCAGAACGTCTCCAGTGCTTTTATCGATATGGTCGACGAATGGATGAACGCCAGTAAAACCAGAAATGATGCACTTATCCTTTCTCTGGCAACCAGCGCCTGCAAAGCTGCGGTCAAAGGTCATGACAAGCTTCATGATATCGAGATAAAGGGTCTTTTGGAGGATCTTTCCAAACTTAACGATCCGTACCACTGTCCTCATGGACGTCCGATCGTGATCCGGCTTTCTGAAAAAGAGATCGAAAAAGAGTTTAAACGTATCGTGTAATGGTGATTTTTATGGATCCGGACGTGATGCAAAAACTTGAAAAGACAGGCTATAAAGCGATCCCCGTGATCTGCGGTCCCACGGCTAGCGGAAAGACTTCGCTTTCTATCCGCGCTGCAAAAGAACTTAATGGTGAGATCTGTTGCTGCGACTCTATGCAGATCTATCGTCATCTTACCGTCGGAACGGCAAAACCGACAGAGGAAGAGAAGAGGGAAGTACCACATCACCTGATCGATCTTGTGGATCCGGATCAGCCGTTTAATGTCGCTTCTTATCTTGAGAACGCATATGAGAAGATCGAAGAACTTCTTTCCCGAAATGTTCTTCCCGTTTTTTGCGGAGGAACCGGACAGTATGTTCAGGCGCTTCAGAAAGGATTCGATTTTTCAGGAGCCCCTATAGATCACGAAAAAGAAGAAGCACTTCGTCGGGAATTTGAAAAGGACGGCATTGATGGCATCTATGCGCGCTTGATCTCTCTTGATCCGGATTGTAAGGAAAAGATCCATCCCAACAACACTAAGCGCGTCATTCATACTCTGGCGCTTCTGGAAACGGTTTCAGGAACGACGAAAGAAATACGTGAAGCTTCGACACAGAACGGCCCGAGATATCCGTTTGTTCTGTTTGCGATCGACTGGCCCAGAGAAGTGCTTTATCAGAGGATCGACCAGCGTGTCGACATCATGATGAAAGAAGGCATCCTAAAGGAGGCCGAATGGCTGTTTAATCAGCATCTTCCATCTGACTGCACGGCGATGCAGGCTATCGGGTACAAAGAATTTTTCCCGTATTTGAAAGGCGAAAAATCTTTGGAATCATGCGTGGATCTTTTGAAGCAGCATTCAAGAAACTATGCCAAAAGACAGCTTACATGGTTTCGGCATATGGATGATGTCCACTGGATCTCATCGGATGATCTTCTTGATTATAAGATCGCTTCATATATTTAGATCACAATATAAGAAACGGGAATAAAAGTTGGCATATAACATACAGATATCCTTTTTAGAACATGGTATAGTTTGTACACCAATATTCTAAGGAGGTACAAACTTATGATCCCGGACACGATAACAGAGCAGAAAAGAAACCCGATAAAAGCACACGATTACTTCTTAAACAAATGCAGAAAAGACTACATCACAGTTGAGATCCTGACCCGGACGGGTGAGATCATTGAAGGGATCATCGACTGTTATGACAAAGACACGATCATCATCCATAACGAAATGACACAGATCATGCTCTTTAAGCATTCGATCTGTTATATTGCCCCAAGAAACGGAATGCGTGTCTTACTCCCGGAAATACCGAAACAGAGAAGTGACACGCAAAGAAGAACCGCTGTATTTATTTCCGCTAATGCGGTTTAGTTGACTTTTGTTCTGAAGACACCGTCTACGATGCCGATGATCTTACAGTCATCATCTTCGAACGGAATGTCGCTATAAGCCGGATTTTCAGGATGAAGCGCTGCATGGCCTCTTTTATAAACAAGACGCTTAACGGTAGCTTCGTTACCGATCAGGGCAACTACGATCTGGTTAATGTTTGCCATGTTTTTACGGCGTACAATGACATAATCACCGTCACAGATATGCGCATTGATCATACTGTCGCCGCGGACTTTCAAAAGATAATACTCAGAAGTATTAAAATACTCGGAAGGGAAGGGCATGTAGTGATCGATATTTTCCTCGGCAAGGATCGGAACACCGGCCGTAACCGTTCCGACAAGCGGAATTCTCTTCGCGGCGGAAGAATGCTCGTCGGTATTGGTTTCCTTGATCATGATCGCACGGCGTTTGCCGGGAATATACTCGATCTTGCCTTCTTCCATCAGGCGGTGAAGATGCGCGTGAACCGTTGAAGTAGAGCGGATACCGACACCCTGGCAGATCTCACGTACGGACGGCGGATACCCTTCGGTCTTTACGAAATTGACAATAAAAGCGTAGATGATCTCAAGAGTTTCTTTCAAATTGCTTTTAGTAAACTTGTAAGTGCTCATATTCCTGCCTCCGTAAGTATATTTATAGTTATCTTAACATTACGTCAATCCCTTGTCAAACGATTGTTCGAATTGCGTTCATAATTGATATCAGGCAATTTCAGCCGCTGGAAATATAAGGAGTAAAAATGAAATACTATGACCGGATGCTATTCATAGGTAAATGGATACTGATCATATCACTTGTACTGATCGTTCTTTTAAGCGCAACTGTTCTGAAACATCACATAGATGTGAGAAATAAAGAAGAAGTCATCGATTATGAGCTTGGAAAATTAACCGTATGTGACGGAAAACTTCCTGAAGAATAGCATAAATGTGCTATAATCTAACACATGGAAGAAGAAAGACTTAATGAGAATACAGTTCCGACGGAAGAGGAAGTCTTCGAAGAAGATGACCTTTTAGATGAAGAAGACGTTTCGGTCGATAGTCTGGACACTATCGGCGGTTTCTTTGCGTTCCTTGGCAGAACGACCGTACAGTTTTTCAAAAATCTTCCGGATGCGATCAGAAACCGCGTAAAAGCTAAGATCGCTGAGCATAGACGTATGCCGAAAAGAAAATCCATCTCAAAAGTATATGTACTTGTCGGATATACCACAAAAGAATATGTAGATAAGAAGTACAGAAAAGAACGGGCATTAATGGTCATTCGTAAGATTTTGATCGCATGCATCATTTTCTTAGTGCTGGTTATGACATATCGCTGGTTCAAACCAAAAGTTGATTATACTGAATACAAACAGATGATCGGCGTAAACGAATTAGATGAATTGACCCAGAGCGATCCGTTTGCTACAGAAACGACAAACAACGCAATTGCTCCGGACGTACAAAATGTCACACCGATCCCATCCAATACCAGTGCATCAGAAACATCTGCAACACAGCCGGCTACTTAATGGATCATTGATTGATCCATTATTTTTTTGAAAGAAGAAGAGGCCGTCTGATTCTGAAATAAAAAAGAAGCCTTCGAAAATTACATATGCAATTAAACAAAATCACAGTTTTGTTTAATTGAGAAGAAGAAAAACAGAATGATAACAAACAGATATACATATTAAAAAGCGTAATCCTTAGGAGCGATTCCGCAGGACTTTCGTCCGAGGACCAGCGACGTGGATTTACGCTTTTTAATAATGACCGCTCAGGAGCGTTTTATTTTCTTCTCAACGATAAATTGTACTTAACGGATCATTCTATTTAATGCGCATACGACAGCTCTCAGTGATGATTTGGTTACGGAACTTGAAATGCCCGCTCCAAGATGCAGGTTTCCATCCTTATCTGCGATCTGTACATATGTGATAGCTGCTGAATCTGATCCGCTCTTGATAGCATGCTCGTTATACATTCTGATCGAGATCTTAATGTTGAGAGTTTTTTCGATACCATTACAGAATGCATCCAACAGACCGATACCGTTACCGTTGACCTCGATGATGTCATCCGCATATTTTAATTTCACATTCACATGCGCTTTTTTATCTCCAAGAGATTCTTCACGATATCCGATCATGTTATATGGCGTCATTACATTTACATAAACATCATCAAACAGCTCGAAAAGCTCCTGAGGCATCAGATCGCTATGACGGTTTTCAGACTCGGCCGTAACGATCTGCATAAAGTCTTTCTGGAACGATTTTGGCAGGTGCAATCCATAATTGCGCTCCATGATATATGCCAGGCCGTTTTTGCCGGACTGACTGTTAATACGGATGATCGGATCATAATTTCTTCCGACATCCTTCGGATCGATCGGCAGATACGGAACATACCAATTATTTATTTTTTTGACATTTTCCATACCTTTTTGGATCGCATTCTGATGTGTGCCTGAAAACGCCGTAAATACAAGCCTTCCGGCCCATGGCTGACGGTCTCCGATACGCATTCCGGTGCAGCCTTCATACATATCAATGACTTCATCTATGTTGGAAAAATCCAATTTAGGATCCACACCCTGCATAAACATATTCATTGCGATCGTTACAATATCAGCGTTTCCGGTTCTTTCACCATTGCCAAAGAGCGTTCCTTCCACACGGTCTGCGCCCGCAAGCAAAGCCATTTCAGACGATGCCACACCCGTTCCGCGATCATTATGCGTATGCACGGAAATGATGATCGAATCTCTGTATTTCGTATGTGTGGCAAAGTACTCCACCTGATCAGCAAACACATTTGGATAGGTCATTTCAACGGTTTCAGGAAGATTGATGATAACTTTATTATCAGGTGTCGGTTTCCACACATCCAGAACAGCATCAATGATCTCAACGGCAAACTCAGGCTCCGTTTCGGAGAAGTTTTCCGGTGAATATTCCAGATGCCAGTCAGTATTGCTTTCATCCGAATCAATCTCTGCCTGGATCATCTGTGCGCCTTTAACAGCCAGAGCTTTGCACTGATCTTTATCAAAGCCGAAAACGACTTCGCGCTGAAGTTTCGATGTCGAGTTGTAAAGATGCACGATAGCTGATCTTGCGCCCTTGGCGGCATCAAACGTTTTCCTGATGACGTCTTCGCGAGCCATTGTTAAAACCTGAACCGTGACATCCTTGGGGATCAGGTCATTATCGATCAAGTAACGTGTAAACTCGTATTCGGTTTCAGATGCAGCCGGATAGCCGATCTCGATCTCTTTAAAGCCGAGCTTTACAAGGTAATCGAAAAACTGGACTTTCTGATTTAGATCCATCGGAACCTCTAAAGCCTGATTTCCGTCACGAAGATCCACACTGCACCAGATCGGAGCTTTTGTGATCTTGTTGTTCGGCCATGTTCTATCCGGAAAATCAATCATCGCCGGCATTCGATACTTACCTGTATTCATCTTCTTCCCTCCTCTTCTTCTGCTGTATAAAGCAAAAATGTCAAAACAAAAAGGCTTCCGTCTCAAATAAGAGACGAAAGCCATAACTTCCGCGGTACCACTCTTTTTCATCACAACTATGTGATGCACTCATCGGATACGGGAGCAAATTCCGATATCCTGCTCTCTGATAACGGTGAGCCTCCGACTTCATCTACTACCTGTCTTTTTCAATGAAGCGCACTCCAGGGCGAGTTCAAAACCTTTCTTCTACCCGGCTTCCACCGTCCCGGGCTCTCTATAAGAAGTGGAAGATCTCTACTGATCCCCTTCACTGTGATTACTCATTTAAAGTATCATAAACAAATCACCTTGGCAAGTCGCAAATAATTCCGAAACAAAAATGGCTGCCCATTCGGACAACCATTTTTATTGCTATGTTTTACAGATTGTTCAGTTCTTCGGATAAGAACGTTTAACGATCGCTGCCATTTCCTTGACTCTCAGTGCAAGTTCAGCATATGCTTCCGGCGTAAGCTGCTGGGCGGCATCGGAAAGAGCGTGTTTCGGATCCGGATGAACTTCGATGATGAGACCATCTGCACCTGCAGCAACAGCGGCAAGAGCCAAAGGCTGCACGTACTGTGCTTTTCCTGCGGCATGGCTGGGATCAACGATGATCGGAAGATGTGTCTTGCCTTTAAGAACAGGAACTGCGCTGATATCCAATGTGGATCTTGTTGCGGTTTCAAATGTACGGATACCACGTTCGCACATCATGATGTGGTAATTACCTTCACTCATGATATATTCGGCAGAACCGAGCCACTCATCGATCGTTTCCGCAATACCACGCTTGAGCATGACCGGGATTCCGGACTTACCGACAGCGGACAAAAGACGGAAGTTCTGGGCGTTTCTGGCACCGATCTGGATGATATCCAGGTAATTCGATGCATATTCGATATCATTTTCAGAAGTAACTTCACTGATGACCAAAAGACCATAACGGTCAGCGACACGGCGGAGGATCTTAAGTCCTTCTTTTTCCAGGCCCTGGAAAGCATAAGGAGAAGTTCTCGGCTTGTAAGCGCCACCACGCAGGACTTTTACGCCGCATTCAACCATTTTTGAAGCTACGGCTTCTACCTGCTCTTCACTCTCAACAGCGCACGGACCAGCCATCATGACCAGTTCCTTGCCTCCGAACGTGACACCTTTGACGTTGAACGAAGTGCCTTCCGGACGGAACTGGCGGGACGCGAGCTTATACGACTCCATGATCGGAACGATTTTCTCTACGCCGCTGAGAACTTCAAGCGACCCCGGAGTCAGACGCGATTTGTCACCGATAACACCGATGATCAAACGCTCGGAACCTTCGGAGACATGCGCCTTCAGTTCGTTTTTTTCCAAAACGTCAATGATCTCATGTACCTGAGAGTCACTGGCACCCGGTTTTACAACAATAATCATACTTTACCTTCTTTCTCGTGGTACTCCATGTACCACACCTACCATACTACGAACAAGGATTATAACGCATTTTATCCTTGGAATAAAGAACTTTGCCTTATTTTATGTTTTCAATAAAGCATTTATAGGCAAGATATGTGAAATACAGATCGATCTTGCTGATGACTTCATAAGGAGCGTGCATCGAGAGTACCGGAACTCCGCAGTCGATGACTTCCATACCAAGTTTGGCAAGATAAGCGGAGATCGTTCCGCCGCCGCCTGCGTCGACCTTACCAAGTTCGCCGGTCTGCCACGGGATATCGTTCTCGGCAAAGATACGGAGAATGGAAGCAAAGAACTCGGAGTTAGCGTCACTGGCACCGGACTTACCTCTTGCACCTGTATACTTCTCCATCTTGACGCCCTTATTGAGATAAGCGGTGTTTCTCTTATCGGAAACATTTGCGTACTTCGGATCAAATGCATTGGATACGTCGGTGGAAAGCATCTTGGTATTAGCGATGCACTTTCTGTATCCAAGTTCATCATAGCCGCCGTTCGCCTTGGCGAATACTTCAACGAGGAAGTTCTCATAAAGGCGGGACTGCGCACCGGAGTTACCGTAAGATCCGATCTCTTCCTTATCTGAAAGCATGCATACGCATGTTCTTGTAGGAGCTTCCTGCGCCATAAGCGCCATCAGTGCCGGATAAGCACATACCTTGTCGTCATGGCCGTAAGCCGCGATAAGTGCACGGTCAAATCCTACATCACGAGCCTTCATGGCAGGAACGATCTCGATCTCGGCAGAGACAAAATCTTTTTCATCAATACCATACTCGCTGTTAAGCAGCTTCAGAATAGCGTATTTGCAGGCATTGGAAGAATCGTCGTCCGGAAGCTTGCTGGCACCGATCATGACATTGAGATCCTCGCCCTTAATGAATTCGTTTGCCTTCTGGCTCATCTGCTCAGAACCAAGATGCGGCAGCAGGTCGGAGATATAGAAGATCGGATCATCATCCTTTTCACCGACGCAAAGCTCCAGTTTTGTGCCGTCTTTCTTCATGACAACACCATGGATCGCCAGCGGAATGGTCGTCCACTGATACTTCTTGATACCGCCGTAATAATGGGTCTTAAAGAAAACAAGCTCATCCTCTTCATAAAGCGGATTCGGCTTAAGATCCAGACGCGGAGAATCGATATGGGCGCCGAGAATGTTCATACCCTTTACGATATCTTCCTTACCTACAACAGCAAACATCAGGCCCTTGCCCTTGATGGAAGAATAGACTTTATCGCCGGGTTTAAGTGCTTTTTTAGTATCAATATCAACAAAGCCCTTATCTGTTAAAGCTTCAACGGCATTTTTCACGAACTCGCGTTCGGTCTTAGAGATATCAAGAAATGCCATATACTCCTCGGCGAAGGCCATCGTATGGTCGATGTCGTCCTGGGAACGTACTTCCCAAAGGTTCGGATACTCGGCGAAAAGCTCCTTTTTCTCCTTTTTGGAGACCTTGGTCTTCTTCTCTTTAAGTTCTTTTTCTGACTTCTTTTCTTTAGCCATATAATCACTCCTTCTAAGAAAGAAATTAAACAAAAAATACGAATATATGATACCATAATGTCGTGGTAAACTCGACTGACCACTTAGAAATTGAGGCATTTATGTATATAGATAACCATAATCACACGAAACACTATAGTTCAGACGCAAAAATGTCTGCCATTGAACTTATCGATGCTTGTAAAGCACTTGGCATGAATGGTGTTGCAGTAACCGAACACTATGAGGGTGACTATCCTCACGACATCGGTGTCTCCCAGATCTTTGATCTCCCTTCTTTCTTTGAAGAATCCAAATCCTGGATCGAATATGCAAGAGATCTTCCGCTTTACCGAGGGATCGAACTTGGTTATCAGAAGCATCTATGTGCTTTTTACGACGATATGATCGCCCAATACCCGTTTGACAGCGTCATCATGTCCAATCACCTTTATAAAGGAAAAGATCCGTACTTCTTCCGTGACGGCTACGAAGATCCCATGGTAACGGTTTATACACGCTACATTGAAGAAATGGCGGATCTTGTCGAGGGCTGCAATAATTTTGATATCGTCGGTCATTATGACTACATTAACCGATATGCGCCTTACGAAAAACCTCAGATCAAGTACAGCCAGTGCCCCGAAAGTTTTGACCGGTTCCTTACTGCAATCGTAAATAAAGACAAGTGCCTGGAGATCAATACGAGATCCGTTGACAAGATGCGTAAAAAAGGTCTGGAAGATGTACTTCCGGATCCTGAGATCCTGAAGCGTTACTATGAACTCGGGGGAAGAAACATTTCTCTCGGATCTGATTCACACAGCAGCGATACCCTCTGCATACACTTTAAAGAAGTCGCAGAATATCTGAGTACGTTTGGATTTACCGAAAACTCATACTATGTCGCAAGAAAGCGTCATGCGGAGCCGCTGGTTTAAACTTCGATCTCGCAACGGATGATCTTTTTGTAATCTGCAAGGTTCTTACGAAGAAGACTCGGTGTGTCCAGTCCATAAGGGCATTTTGTCTTACAGATCCCGCAATCGACGCAGTTTTCGATCTTCGCCATTTCTCCCTGCCAGAATTCACCTTTGAAATTTTCCGATGGTGAACGGCGGATCAGCTGGGACATTCGCGCGCACTGGTTGATCTGGATATCGACTGTGCACGGCATGCAATATCCGCATCCACGGCAGAAATCACCCTGAAGGTTCAATTTATCTTTTTCGATAAACTCCTTGATCTCATCGGTCATTTCATAATCTTCGTTAAAGAACGAGAGCCACTGATCCAGTTCCGCTTCTCTCTGGATGCCCCATATAGGAAGAACATTGTATTCACTCATAAAAGCCATACATGCACGGCTGTTCGTCAAAAGTCCGCCGGCAAGTCCTTTCATGGCGATAAAGCCCATATCCGCCTCATTACATGCTTTTACCAAAGCAATATCACGGTCAGAAGCAAGGTAAGAAAAAGGAAACTGAAGGGTCTCATAAAGACCGGAGGAAACGATTTCTTCCGCAACTCCGATCAAATGGGCAGTGATACTGATATGACGGATCTTGCCCTGTTTTTTCGCTTCCAGCATTGCCTCATACATACCACTTCCGTCTCCCGGGCGATAGCACTTATTGGCACAATGGAACTGGTAGATATCGAGATAATCGGTCCGAAGATTCTTAAGGGTCGTATCCAGATCCTTCCAGAATTGATCAGGATCTTTTGCCTGGGTCTTTGAGGCAATGAAGACTTTGTCACGCATCCCGTCAAAGGCGGCACCCACCTTCACTTCACTATCGGTATATGCTCTTGCGGTATCAAAAAAACGCATTCCGCCATCATAGGCTTTTCGAAGAAGTTTTACGGCCGTATCCTGGTCGACACGCTGGATCGGAAGTGCGCCAAAAGCGTTCTGAGGTACTGTGATTCCTGTTTTTCCAAGTGTGATCTCTCTCATATTCTGTGTCTCCCCGTCGCTTACACTTTTTTCTATTATAGCATCGCTTAAGGAAGTATATACAGTCTCAGTTTTTGACTGCTTGACATCACATCGAAATAGTGGTGTACTATTTTCCAGACCGTTGGAAGCAGCGTGTCCGGGGTGTACCACCATCGGTGCAAGATCCGGACGTGCTGTATTTTTTTTGCACTGAAAAATGAAGGGAGTGATCTTTTTGGTTACGATCAACGGCGAAGAAAAGCCTTATCAAGGAATGACTGTTTTAAACATTCTTCGCGATATGAATCTCGATACGGGAAGAACCGCTGTCATGATATGCGGAGAGATCCTTCCGAAAAGCAACTATAACAGAGAACTTAAAGATGGCGATGAAGTTGATATCGTCGGCTTTGTAGGGGGCGGCTGATGGATCCGGTCACAGAAAAGGAATATGAATCAGCCATAGATTCAAGGTCTGATCGTCCGATCTATCACATCATGAAACATGCACATATCGGCGTAGCGGGACTGGGAGGTCTTGGATCTAATATAGTCTGTGCGCTGGCAAGAAGCGGTATCGGATATCTGACACTTGCTGACTTTGATGTAGTCGAACTATCAAATATTAACCGCCAGATATATACTCTTTCAGATATCGGAGAAAAGAAAGCAGAAGCTCTTCCACGAAAGATTCAGGAGATAAACCCATTTTGCAAGATCAGATCTTATGATGAACGGATATCTGAAAATAACTGTAAGAGGATCTTTTCAGATTGCGACATTATCATCGAGGCCTTTGATAAGCCGGAGGCAAAAGCGATGCTGGTAAATTGCGTATTAGAAACAATGCCGGATAAGCATGTTATCTCAGGGATCGGAATGGCCGGATACGGTAATGCAAATGCGATAACCACAAAAAGGATTACCGATCATCTGACAATATGTGGAGACGGAATTTCCGATGTGGAAGATGGTGTCGGCCTAACGGCTTCACGAGTTCTCATTTGCGCCGGACATATGGCTTCCCGCGCCATTGAAATAATATTGGATCAATAATCAATCAGGAGGATAAAAATGTACGATCAAAAACAAGACAAACTGATTATCGGAGGTCATGAATTCACCTCAAGGTTTATCCTTGGGTCTGGCAAATATGATCCCGAACTTATAAAGGCGGCAGTTGACCATGCCGGCGCGCAGATGATCACTCTTGCACTTAGAAGAGTTAACAGTTTCAGCGGTAACATCCTTGAACATATTCCGGAAGATGTGACTCTTCTTCCCAATACCTCTGGAGCAAGAAATGCAGAGGAAGCGGTAAAAATCGCAAGGCTCGCTCGAGAAGCCGGATGCGGGAAGTTTATAAAGATTGAAGTTATTCACGACTCCAAGTATCTGCTTCCTGACAATTACGAAACGGCAAAAGCCTGTGAAATGCTCGCCAAAGACGGTTTTATACCGATGCCGTATATGTACCCGGATCTAAATGCCGCAAGAGATATGGCTAATGCCGGCGCAGCTGCCATCATGCCGCTTGCAGCGCCGATAGGATCTAACCAGGGCCTTTCAACCAGACAATTTATCCGTATTCTGATTGAAGAGATCGATCTGCCGATCATCGTAGATGCCGGTATTGGTAAACCTTCTCAGGCATGTGAGGCCATGGAGATGGGCGCTTCCGCAATCATGGCGAATACGGCGATCGCAACTGCCGGTAACATCATTGATATGGCAGAAGCTTTCCGTCATGCGATCATCGCAGGAAGAATGGCATACCTGTCCAGAACCGGCCGTGTACTTGACCGGGCATCTGCTTCTTCTCCGCTGACCGGATTTCTTCAAGAGTGAGGTTGAGCATCATGGATAAAATCGATCATATGAAATACCTCCCGGATATGGAGATCCTTCCGGATTCTGATATCCAGGACCGGGTTATTGATGCAATGCATCATTTCGACTACCAGGAATATTCCGCATCTGATGTCATGAGGGCACTTCGAAAAGAATCTCTCTCACTTCATGATTTCGGGGCTCTTCTCTCCCCTGCGGCCGAACCTTTTCTGGAACTTATCGCTGAAAGAGCTACAAAAGAAACACAGAAGCACTTTGGAAACTCTGTCCTTCTTTTTACTCCGCTTTATATCTCAAACTACTGCGAGAACCATTGCATCTACTGCGGCTTCAATTGTATGAACAAGATCCGCCGGGCAAAACTGGACGAAGATGGTATAAGGCGCGAAATGGAAGCCATCGCAAAGACAGGAATGGAGGAAGTGCTTATACTGACCGGTGAAAGCCGGAATATGAGTAATGTTGAATATATCGGGAATGCATGCAGGATCGCTCATGAGTATTTCAAAAATGTCGGTATCGAGGTATATCCGATGAATACAGACGAATACGCGTATATTCATGAATGCGGCGCAGATTTTGTGACCGTTTTTCAAGAGACCTATGACAGTGATAGGTATGAACAGCTTCATCTGGCAGGCCACAAGAGGATCTTCCCATACAGGTTAAACGCTCAGGAAAGAGCGATCCGAGGCGGAATGCGCGGAGTTGCTTTTGCAGCGCTTCTCGGTCTTTCCGACTTTAGGAAAGATGCTTTTGCAGTCGGAACACATGCATATCTTCTGCAAAGAAAATATCCACATGCCGAAATCTCTTTCAGTTGTCCGAGGCTTCGTCCGATCATCAACAATGATAAGATAAATCCGAAAGATGTGCATGAAAAGCAGTTGCTTCAGGTCATGTGCGCATATCGTATTTTTATGCCTTTTGCCGGTCTTACGATTTCGACGAGAGAACGCGCAGGATTTCGAGATCACGTGATCGGAATGTGCGCAACGAAGATCTCTGCAGGCGTCAGTACCGGAATCGGAAGCCACGTCGAGGAATCTGGCGAAGTCGGAGATTCTCAGTTCGAGATCAGCGATGTAAGAAGTCTCGACGAAGTCATTAATGCAATAAAAGGAAGAGGTCTTCAGCCCGTTCTAAATGATTATGTATTCATCTGATCGTTTGAAAATTATCGCCGTTACTTCGCGTCAATTATGCCCGCGGCCACTATGGGAACAGATCCCGAGGATCCGTCAGGCAGGAATATCATCCATCATTCTTCGTGAAAAGGACCTTTCGGAAGACGACTATCTGCGCCTTGCAGAGAAAGTATTTCGAGCTTGTGTGGAAAATAATGTAGAACTTACGATCCACAATTATCCTCAAGTGGCGAAAAAACTCGGAATCTCAAGAATCCATATGCCGTTACCGCTACTAAACGTAAATACCACACATGAGTTTGAAACGGCAGGCACGTCCATACACAGTTTGCAACAATTGAAACAGGCGGAATCGCTAAACGTCAGTTACGTAACATGCGGCCATATATTTGCTACTGATTGCAAGAAAGGCCTAAACCCTCGTGGTATCAGCTTCTTATACGATATATGCAATGAGTCATCGGTTCCTGTTTTTGCCATAGGAGGAATAACGAAAGAACGTATTTCCGAAATATCAGAAACAGGCGCGGCCGGGGCCTGCATAATGTCATCTGCCATGCTCCTGTAGACTTAAATAGAAGACTTCTTATTTCAGGGTCTTAAAACGGAAGATAATACATCAACAAAAGAATGGATCTCTTCTTTCTCATTATATGCACCGATGCTGATGCGAAGTGAATTCTTCGCTTCTTCCTTTGTTGCGCCGATTGCAGAAAGCACGTGCGAAACAGCACTATCCTTGGATGAGCATGCAGCTCCGCCGGAACAGGCAAAACCCTTCACATCTAAAAGAAGCAAGGTCTTCTCCCCGTCCATCCCCGGAATATAAAAGTTGACGATTCCGGGAAGAGATGATGATTCATCCCCATGGAAAAGCACCGCAGGGATCTTATCGACAAGCTCTTTTTTCAGAAGATCTCTCAATTCGGAGATGCGTGCAACAGTTTTTTCTTGCTCAGACACGGACAATCTGAGAGCTTCTGCCATTCCGAGGATCCCCGGGACATTTTGTGTTCCGGCACGCTTATTGAACTCCTGTGATCCGCCGTTTAGCAGAGATGAGATCTCTGTTCCCTTCTTCACATAAAGACCACCGATACCTTTGGGTCCGTAAAACTTATGCGCGGAAAACGAAAGAAGATCGACTCCTAGTTTTTGAATATCCACCGGAACGGTTCCGACGGCCTGTACGGCATCTGTATGGAAAAGCGTACCATGATCATGGGCAATACTACTTAATTCTCGGATCGGTTCGATCGTTCCGATCTCGTTGTTCGCCATCATGACCGATACCAAAGACGTATCAGGAGTAAGTGCTTTTTCCAAAGAGTCAGGAGAAATAAGGCCATTCTTATCTACGGGAAGATATGTAACTTTCAGCCCGTGCTTTTCTAGCATCTCAACTGAACGGAGAACGGCAGGATGCTCGATCTTTGATGTGATCACATGTCCTTTTGCGGCGCATTTCACGGCCCAGTTATCGGACTCGGTCCCGCCGGATGTGAAATATATCTCGGCAGGATCACAATTGAGACTTAAAGCGATACTTTCACGCGCTTCTTCGATTGCTTTTTTTGCATGCTGTCCTTCGCGATGCACGGAAGATGGATTTCCGAACTCGGAATAGGCGCGGACCATCACATCCAGTACTTCCGGACGGATCTTGGTGGTTGCGGCATTGTCCAGATAAACGCGTTCCATACTATCTCCAGATTTGAATCCTTGCATACTCATATTATATCGTAATTTACGGCCATGAAAAAAGTTCTCCGTGCCAACAGAATGACGGCACGAAGAACTCATTTTCGTTTTGATCAAATCTTATGAAGTTTACTCTGTTCTGAGTGCTACAACAGGATCCTTCTTCGCAGCAGATCTGGACGGGATGATACCGGCGATCAATGTCAGAAGCATACTGATGATGATAAGGATGATCGCTGTCGGGATCGGCAGAACGCCTGTAAGGTTGTTAAGTCCCGTCAGCGTATGAACGATAATGTTGATCGGTATCAATAACAGATACGTGATCAATACACCAAGTAAGCCTGATGTGAATCCGATAATGATCGTCTCAGCGTTAAACATTCTGGAGACATTCTTCTTAGAAGCACCG
The DNA here is from genome assembly GCA_017428545.1 of Clostridiales bacterium. GTDB lineage: Bacteria > Bacillota > Clostridia > Saccharofermentanales > Saccharofermentanaceae > Scatonaster. Next base: position 124,521 of record JAFRQR010000002.1, on the reverse strand, counting down.
AGAGAACGCAGGATACCGATCTCCTTTGTTCTTTCCTGAACCGAGATCAATGTGATAACACCGATCATGATCGAGGATACGATAAGGGATACAGCAACGAATGCGATAAGGACATATGTGATCGCGTCGATGATCGTTGTTACCGAAGACATCAGGATACCGATGTAATCTGTGTACTTGATCTTCTGAAGTTCCGGAACGGACTCATTGTACTCGTCGATGCAGTCAACGACAGTATCTTTATTCTCGAAAGAGTTCGCATAAAGGCGGATCGCAGACGGCTTATCCAGATCCAGGCCACCCAGACGGATCAGATTGTAATCGTATGTGAACGCGGAGAACTCAAGCACACTGTCGTAGAATCCTGCACACTCTTCATCCGTGAACTTATCCATATTCTGATCAAGGGCCGCGGATAGTTCAGCAGGAGTCTTTGTCGCGAGTTCCTGCTCCATCTTAGTAGCGTACTCGGCAAGATACTGTTCGCGGATACCCTTCGCAAAAGCCTGCTTCATATCGTCATCGGACATCTGCGCCATGTAACCCTTTACAGTCGCCTCATCCATGCCCATTTCCGTGGTCATCTGCTCGAGCATCATCGCTTCCATAGTCGCACGGTCGAGCTGGGAAAGCGTAAGATCTACATATTCCTGGATACTCGATTCAGAAGGGATGCTCATGACCTTCACATAAAGATCTGCTTTTCCCTGATCATCAAGTTTTGTTACAAAATCTCTGAAGTAAGCAGCTTTATCTTCGACAGATACTGCAGCTGTTTCTTCTTTAAAAGGAAGTCCGCAGGTAACATCGATATTCGGGCTTTCCAGCTGGGCAGCGATCGCTTCGGAACCCTGGCTTTCGTTGATGATATACTCGGTAAGCATATGCGTGTAGCCGATCGTACCGTGGTGAGATGTGGAAACAGCATCTTCATTCGGACGGACGATACCGACAACTTTAAGAGTCATACCATTATCATAAAGGTACTGAAGGCCCTGTTCGGACTGACGAAGATCGACATAAAGACCTGTCGTCGGATCATAATTCCAGCAATCACACGGAAGAACCGAACGGAACTCGAGATCACAGATCTCCTGATAAGACCAGTGCTTATCAGAGAACTCAAGAGGCTGCTTATTCAATGCTCTCTGCATCATTTCGGTGATCTCCTGCTCGGTCTTCAGACCAAGAGCATAGAGAGTATAGTCGTTAAGTTCGTTGTTCTCATCGAGGAAAAGAACGATCTCATTGTACTGTTCAGGCCAGCGGCCATATACAACATCATACTGCTTGTGTGTAACGGGGTTTGTGGCCTCACCATTTTTACCCGGAAGAAGTTCACTCCAAAGAGTCATCGAGCTTCCCATCAGCTGGGAAGACTGTGAATTCTGATTGGACATACCGGACATATCGATATTAAACATCGTCTTTGTATATTGACCGATAAGCGCAGACATCAGTTCGTTAGTATCCGAATGAATGATCTTGCCTTCAATGTTTCTTGTGTAGATAGCAAGGTTAAGATCATAGCCGTACTGAACACCGGAGAGCGCATTATTCAGTTTACTGTCGTCTTTCGCACGCTCTTCCTCAATATATTTCTTGAAGGAAGAGAGGTCATTTTCCTGAGTTTCTACAGCGATGAGAGAGTTCATCATATCGTAGATCCTGTACTTCTGATAAACCGCATCCTTTTCATGAACGGTCGCCTGCTCTTCGTTTCCGGCAAAAGCATTCAGAAGTGTGCTGAGGTCAACGGTCTGTGCCTGGATCTCAAGCGGATAAGCGGAGATCGTATCTTCCTGTACATCATCGATAAAGTTGTGAGTACCCTGCGATACAGAATAGATCAGTGCAATTCCGATAATACCGATCGATCCTGCAAAAGAAGTAAGGATCGTTCTTCCTTTTTTCGTAAACAGGTTCTTCAAAGAAAGGGAGAACGATGTGAAGAAAGACATCGAAGGCTTCTTCTCTGCAGATTCTTTCTTTGCTTTTTTATCCATAGAAGCAACATCCGCTTCGATCTTTTCTGCCTGCTTTTGTTCCTCTTCCGTAAACGGAGCAGAATCGCCGGTGATCTTACCGTCAAGCATTCTTACGATACGTGTGGAATACTTCTCGGCAAGCTCCGGGTTATGTGTAACCATGATGACAAGCTTATCTTTGGAGATCTCTTTGAGGATATCCATGACCTGAACGCTGGTCTCTGTATCAAGAGCACCTGTCGGTTCATCGGCGAGGATGATATCCGGATTATTTACAAGAGCACGGGCGATCGCAACACGCTGCATCTGACCGCCGGACATTTCAGAAGGTTTCTTTTTCAGCTGATCACCAAGACCCACCTTCTTCAAAGCTTCTGTCGCACGCTCTCTTCTCTCTTTCTTGCTGACGCCGGAAAGAGAAAGCGCGATCTCGACATTGGCGAGAACATTCTGATGAGGAATCAGATTATATGTCTGGAAAACAAATCCGATCGTGTGATTACGGTATGTATCCCAGTCTCTGTCCTTGTAGTCTTTTGTCGATCTTCCGTTGATGATCAGATCACCTGATGTGTACTGGTCGAGACCGCCGATGATATTCAGCATGGTGGTCTTACCGCATCCGGACTGACCGAGGATCGAAACAAATTCACTGTCACGGAAGCCGAGGCTGACGCCTTTTAAAGCTTCCACAGGATTGCCTCCCGCCGGATAGATCTTCACAATGTCTTTTAGTTCAAGCATCTTCTTCTGTCTCCATTTCCTTTAGTGTTATATATCAATCATGCTTCTGTTTGCTTTTTTGGATCTCCTGTTGCTCGACTTTATCAACGATCTCTCTGATCTGTCGGCAACTCTCAATAAACTCTTTGATCTTATCTACTCCGAAATGATCTACGACAGCGCCTGAATACAAAAGGATCTCGCGCTGCTGCTCCTCGAAAAGCGCTTTTCCGGAATCTGTGATAGCAACCATGACACGGCGGGCATCCGAAGGATCTGCATGTTTTTCGATTAGACCTTTATCAGACATTTTCTTCAGTAAAACTGCAACGCGTGCAGTGCTGACATTCATGTAATCACTGATCTCACCTGCAGTAACTTCGTGATCAGCGCACATGAGAAAACAGAGGACATTACTGATCCCCATAGACTGTACGTCGAGTTTTTGAAGAAATTCCAAGGGATGGATACTGCTGAATTCCTGCAGTAAAGCAATCACTTCTTTATCCGATGCCATTCTGTCACTCCTAATTTGCTAACTGGGTTAGATTATATTCTTTCGGACAGAATAGTTCAATGCACAATTACACAGAAATAAGCAAACGTTTTTTGAATTATTTGTTACTTATTGTCAGTATTCTTATCGGACGGAGTATCCGGTTTTTTCAAAGGAGTGCCGTTTTTGAGATGATCCATCCACTTCCGGATCTGGTTCTCATAGCCCAGATTTCCGGGCTCATAGTACTTTGTCCCGACCATCTCGTCCGGAAGGAACTGCATATCTACATAGTGTTCCGGGAAATCATGAGCATACTTATATCCGACAGAATATCCCATATCAAGCATTCCTTTCGCAGGTGCATTACGAAGATGCATGGGAACTTCGCCGGTACGCTTATTCGCTACATCGGCAAGTGCTTTATCTATTGCCATATAGGCACTATTGGATTTCGGGCTGGTGGCAACGGTAACGGCTGCTTCCGCAAGGAGGATACGAGCCTCAGGCATTCCGACAGCCATAACGCCCTGATAGGCAGCCATAGCCACAAGTATCGCATTGGGATTGGCCATGCCGACGTCTTCCGAAGAACAGATCAGGATACGGCGGGCAAGAAACTCGATATCCTCGCCACTGTGAAGTGCTCTTGCCAGATAAAAGATCGCCGCATCCGGGTCACTTCCGCGCATGGATTTGATCATGGCAGAGATATTGTCGTAATGGCTCTCTCCGTCTGTATCAAAAGCAAGCGATCTTTTCTGCATGCAGTCCTGCATGATCTCTTCATCGATCGTAATGGTGCCCTTGTCATCCGGAGGTGTCGTGATATAGGCGAGTTCCAGAGAACGAAGAGCAATACGAGCATCGCCGTTACAAAGATCCGCGATATATGCCAGAGTCCGTTCCGAGATCTCGATCGGTTCATTTCCGAGACCTCTCTCCTTATCATTTAATGCCTGTTTCAGGATCGCGATGATGTTCTCATCCGTAAGCGGTTTTAAAGAAAGAACAGTGGATCTGGAGATCAATGCTTTATTCACTTCAAAGAAAGGATTTTCGGTAGTCGCACCGATCAGAATGACTGTTCCGTCTTCGACGTGTGGAAGAAGCGCATCCTGCTGCATTTTATTAAATCGATGGATCTCATCCACGAAAAGCACTACCCTTCCGTTCGGAGTCAATATCGGATTCTTCGCATCTTCCACGATTCGCTTGATGTCTCCTACGCCTGCTGTGACCGCATTAATGCGCTCGAATTTCGCAGAGGTGGTATGAGCGATCAGACGTGCCAGTGCCGTTTTACCGGTACCCGGAGGGCCGAAAAGGATGATTGAGGACAGACGGTCTGCCTCGATCATCCTTCTTAACATCTTACCTTCGCCCAGGATATGCTCCTGACCGATATATTCGGACAAAGAACGAGGCGCCATGCGGAATGCCAAAGGTTCTCTCTTTTTGTATTCCTCATTGACGCCCATATTTATCGTTCCTCATTGTCTTTCCGCGCACTTGGTGCATTTCGGAAAGAATATCAGTACTTCATATCCGGATAAAGCGGATACTTAGATGTCAGGCCTGCAACAGCAGCCTTGATGTCTTCCTTGGATTCTTCAAAGGAGAAGATAGACTTCGCGATGCAGTCAGCGATCACATCCATATCAGCTTCCTTCATTCCGCGAGCGGAAACAGCAGCTGTACCGACACGAACACCGGAAGTTACGAACGGCTTTTCCGGATCGAAAGGAATGGTGTTCTTATTAGCAGTGATGTTTACATCATCCAGACGCAGCTGGAGTTCTTTACCTGTAACGCCTGTACCACGAAGGTCGATCAGCATCAGGTGATTCTCTGTACCGCCGGAAACGAGGTTAACGCCTCTCTTCATCAGTCCGTCAGCAAGAGCTGCTGCATTCTTGATGATCTGTCCCTGATAAGCACGGAACTCATCGGAAAGTGCTTCTTTAAAAGCAACTGCCTTTGCAGCGATGATGTGCATCAGAGGTCCGCCCTGCTGGCCCGGGAACACTGCGGAGTCGATCTTCTTCGCATACTCTTCCTTGCACATGATGATACCGCCACGAGGACCGCGGAGTGTCTTATGTGTTGTTGTAGTAACGAAGTCAGCGTACGGTACCGGGTTCGGGTGAAGACCTGCAGCAACCAGTCCTGCGATGTGAGCCATATCTACAAAGAGGTATGCGCCGACAGCGTCTGCGATCTCACGGAACTTCTTAAAGTCAATGATTCTCGGATAAGCGGAAGCACCTGCAACGATGACCTTCGGCTTTACTTCCTTAGCGATCTCGAGGATCTTGTCATAGTTAAGTGTCTGTGTCTCAGGATCTACCTGATAGAACTCAGACTGATATGTGCGGCCGGAAACATTGAGTTTCATACCGTGTGTGAGGTGTCCGCCGTGAGAAAGGTCCATACCGAGGATCTTATCGCCCGGCTCAAGGATAGCGAAGTAAACGGCTGTGTTTGCCTGAGCACCGGAGTGCGGCTGAACGTTTACGTGCTCAGCACCGAAGAGTTTCTTTGCTCTTTCGATAGCCAGGGACTCCACGATGTCGACATATTCGCATCCGCCGTAGTATCTCTTTCCCGGATAACCCTCAGCATACTTATTTGTAAGCGGGGAACCTGCTGCCTCAAGAACAGCCTCGGTGACGAAGTTCTCAGATGCGATCAGCTCGATCTTATTGCGCTGACGCTCAACTTCCTGCGTAATCGCCTGAAATACCTCAGGATCTTCTGCCTTAATATGTTCAAACATGGGATACCTCCAACAATGTGATACAAAATTACTCTAATATGATAATCAAATTATCCTTTTACGTAAAGTCGCAACTTGCATAAACTTCAAGGTTTTATCAACAATAATCTTCACTTCGAAGTGCGTTCGATCTTATAGGTCGTAATGCCCTCGACACCTTGTTTCACAAGAGCAGGAATATCAAGCTTTTCTTCCGCCTCGATAATGTGCTTTTTCTGCGGATGTGTCTTCGGATGCTTGGCCACGAAAACCGTGCAGCAGTCTTCATAAGGAAGGATCGATGTTTCAAAAGCACCGATACGGCGGGAAATGTTGCAAGTTTCTTCTTTGTCCACACCGATCAAGGGGCGGAATACCGGCATGGTCTTCACAACTTCATTCGTGATCTGGATCGCTTCTATGGTCTGACTTGCGACCTGTCCTAAAGACTCACCTGTGATCAGGCACTTACAGCCCTGCTTATTGGCAAGTTCTTCCGCGATCTCAAACATAACACGGCGCATGGTGATCGTTAGCATATCCTGCGGACTGTTCTTATAAAGATCCAGCTGGATATCCGTGAAATTACAAACATGAAGAAGAATCGTTCCGGAATACTGGGAAACGATCTTTGCAAGATCCTTGACCTTCTCGAGCGCACGCTCGCTGGTATAAGGGTAAGAATGGAAATAGATCGCTTCGAGCTGCATGCCACGGGAAGCCATCATATAGCCTGCGACCGGACTGTCGATTCCGCCGGAAAGAAGAAGCATACCCTTCCCTGCCGTTCCGACAGGAAGACCTCTGTGACCTTCAAGTTTTTCGCTATATACGAAACGGTTCTCACGGACTTCCACATAAATAATGAAGTCCGGCTCGTGAACGTCTACGGAAAGCTCAGGATGCGCGATCAGGATCGCTTCACCGACATCGGCACAGATCTCCGGAGAAGCAAGCGGGAAACGCTTATCCCCTCTTTTGCTCTCGACTTTAAACGTCTTATAGTCATGTTCGGAAAGGATATCATCGGTAAGCATGAGAGCATGCTCTTTGATGGAATCCATATCACCGTCAAACTTCCAGACCAGGCTTGCAGAAACAAGACCGAAGACCTGCGTAACGGCGCGAAGCACCTGGTTTGCGGTCTCTTTATCTTCCAGGATATCCGGGTTTGTATCTTTCGGCTCGATCCAGATACGGGACTGGCTCTGTACGATGGAAAAAGCACCGTACTCCTTAAGTCTCCATCTTAAGTTATCGATCAACTGTCTTTCAAACTTGCCGCGGTTTAAGCCCTTCAGCGCGATCTCGCCCATTCTTGCCAGAATGATGGTTCTATACGATTTACTCATGAATATGACTCCTTAATCAGACCTTATATCTTTCGTAGATCTCTTTTATCGATTTTACCGTCTGATCCAGTTCTTCTTTTGTATTAAATCTCGAAAAGCTGAATCTTACGGCATTCGATGCGATCTCCCTTCGGATCCCCATCTCGGTTAAGACATAGCTTACTTTCTTTGTCTTCGAAGAACATGCGGAAACGGTCGATACAAAGATCTCTTTTTCCTCCAAACAGTGTAACATGGTTTCCGACTGAAAGGACGGAAAAGAAACGTTCAGAACGTAAGGAAGCGCATCCGCCGGTGAAAGGATCTGTGCACCGAGATCGATAAGGTCAGCAGAAAAACGATCTCTCAGTCCAGTCATCCTCAAAAGATTTCCGTCGATATCCTCAAGTGCTTTTTCCAAAGCCAAGGCAAAAGCACTTGCCAGGTACGGACTCTGCGTTCCGGATCTCATGCCTCTCTGCTGGCCGCCTCCGAGGATCAAAGGTGCGACACGCACACCGGACTTGATATAAAGAAGTCCGAAACCTTTGAGCGCATGGATTTTATGCCCGGAAAACGACGCCATATCGATCCCCATGCGCGAAAGAGAGATAGGAAGTTTTCCCAATGACTGGACACAGTCCAGATGGATCTTCGTATTTCTGTTCTTTTTGTTGCGGATCTCGATGATCTCCTGTAAAGGCAGGATCGATCCGGTCTCATTATTTACATGGGTGAACGTAAGAAGAGCGGTATTCTCGTCGATGGCATCAGAAAGTGCATCAAGGTCAGGCTTACCGTCGCTTTTCACAGGGATATAGCAGATCTCATAGCCTTCTTTTGCGAGTTTTTCGAGAGATTCCAGTGAGGCCTTATGCTCGGTCCTTGTAGAGATGACCTTCTTCCCTGCTCTTGGGTTCTGGTGCATATATCCGAGGATGGATGTATTTACGGATTCTGAACCACAGGATGTGAAATAGAGTTCCTCCTTTTTACAAGAAAGAAGTTTACTGATCTTATCAAGACTATCGTTTAGGTCCTTTTCGGCCAGAACGCCAAGACGGTGAAGAGATCCGGGATTTCCGAAAGTCTCATCTCCGCTCAATGTTTCATAAACCAAACGAGCCACTTCGGGAAGTGGCTTCGTGGTTGCACTATTGTCAAGATAAATGCTCATATTTAATCCTTACATATCCTCATTGATCATAGCGGATCAAACGTTCAGTTCAGGTTCTTCCATATCAAGCTCACAAGCATACATCTTAAGGATCGGCTCAACATCGTTCTTGAGGAACGAGGTTACCTGCTCAGGGCATCTTCCGATATAGAGCTTCGGATCCAGAAGTGAATCCAGGGAATCCTTATCCAGGCCGAAAGCCGGGTCATCGGCAATACGTGTCAGGAGATCATTCGGAAGACCTTCTTCCTTAACGACCTTACCTGCAGCCATGGAGTGGACACGGATCTTCTCATGAAGTTCCTGACGGTCACCGCCGCGCTTAACAGCTTCCATCATGATGTTCTCTGTTGCCATAAACGGCAGTTCATTCATGATGTGGTTATGGATCATCTTCGGATAAACGACCAGTCCGGAGGCAACATTCAGATAGATACTCAGGATAGCGTCTACCGCGAGGAAAGCTTCCGGTACGGAAATACGCTTGTTCGCAGAGTCATCGAGTGTTCTCTCGAACCACTGCTCGGAAGCGGTCATTGCCGGATTCAGAGCGGCAGAGATCACATAACGTGAAAGCGAGCAGATACGCTCGGATCTCATCGGGTTTCTCTTATAAGCCATCGCGGAAGAACCGATCTGTGTCTTCTCGAAAGGCTCTTCGATCTCCTTCAGATGCTGGAGAAGTCGGATGTCATTACTGAACTTATGCGCAGATGTCGCAATACCGGAAAGAGTATTGAGGACTTTCGCGTCGAGCTTTCTTGTATATGTCTGGCCGGAAACGGAGATGGAAGACTCAAAGCCCATCTTCTCTGCGATCATCTGATCAAGTTTTTCGACCTTCTCGTGGTCGCCCTGGAAAAGATCCAGGAAGCTTGCCTGTGTACCAGTCGTACCTTTGCAGCCGAGAGGCTTAAGGCAGGACAGTGTATAATCCAGCTCATCCAGGTCAATAAGAAGATCCTGAAGCCACAATGTCGCACGCTTACCGACGGTTACGAGCTGTGCCGGCTGGAAGTGAGTAAAACCAAGTGTCGGCATATCCTTATACTCGTCAGCAAACTTAGAAAGCTTTTCAATAACGGCAAGAAGTCTCTTTCTTGTCAGGATCAGAGCTTCTCTCATCAGAAGGATATCCGTATTATCACCGACATAACAGGATGTTGCACCTAAGTGGATGATCCCTTTTGCTTTCGGGCACTGCTCACCATATGCATGTACGTGCGCCATAACATCATGACGGACGAGCTTTTCTTCTCTTGCCGCCACATCGTAGTTGATATCGTCCTTAGAGGCCTCGAGCTCAGCGATCTGCTCATCAGTGATGTTCAGGCCAAGTTCTTTTTCACAGGAAGCAAGATAGATCCAAAGCTGTCTCCATGTCTTAAACTTATGGTCAGGCGAAAAGATCGCCTTCATTTCCTTACTGGAATAACGGGAATTAAGCGGGCTTTCGTAGATATCCTTCATGTCTTACTCCTCCAAAAGTTTTCTTACAGCTGCTAGTTTAGCACAAACGGCGAAAACTGTAACGGCTGTTTCGATATCTTCAACCTTCGGGAAGCTCGGAGCGATACGAAGGTTACTGTCATTCGGATCCTTCTTGTAAGGATATGTCGCGCCGGCAGGAGTAAATGCGACACCACACTCCTTGGCAAGGCGGACAGTCTCTTTTGCCGTACCATTCAGAAGATAAACAGATACGAAATAGCCGCCCAGAGGAGAATTCCAGTGTGCGATACCGCTGCCCATGAACTCATCGGAAAGTGTCTTAAGAACCATCTCGAACTTCGGACGAAGGATATCTGCCTGCTTGGACATAACCTTCTTAACAGCATCAAGATTCGGGAGATACTTGGCATGCATCAGCTGAATGATCTTATTCGGGCCGATGGACTGGACACCCAGGTACTTTCTTGCACGAGTCGTATTCTCTTCATTTGCTGCCATGCACGCGATACCGGAACCTGCAAATGAAATCTTACTTGTGGATGCAAACTCATAAACGCGGTTCGGGTTTCCGGCCTCACGGCAAAGCTTCAGGATATCCGGAAGTGTTCCCTGCTTAGCCGGATCATCGTAGAGGTGATGTACGACATAAGCATTGTCCCAAAGGATTCGGAAATCCGGAGCTGCAGTCTTCATGGAAGCCAGACGCTTACATACTTCCTCGGAGTAGATATATCCATCCGGGTTGCTGTAAAGCGGCATTGCCCACATACCGAGGATGGAAGCATCCTCAGATACGAGCTTTTCGACCATATCCATATCCGGACCGTCGTTATTCAGCGGAACCGGGATCAGTTCAAAACCGAGAGTCTCGGTAACGAGGAAATGTCTGTCATAACCCGGGACCGGGCAGAGCCACTTACGGTTCTCGATCTGTCCCCACGGCTTCTCGCCGCCGAGTTCTCCGAAGATCAAAGAACGGGAAAGTGTATCGTACATCAGCTGAAGGCTGGAGTTATTGCCGACAGTAACCAGTTCAGGATCGACCCCGAGGATCTCGCCAAAGAGATTTCTGGACTCCTTAATGCCGAACGGAACACCATAGTTACGGCAGTCAGAACCGTCTTCTGCAAAAAGATTATTTGTATCGAGCAGGGTCGGCATCTCATTTGCGATGTCCAGCTGATCCGGACTCGGCTTACCTCTCGTCATATCCAGAGTAAGATTTCGGGATTTCAGTTCGTTGTAACGCATCTCCAAGATCTTGAGAGTATCTTTCAACTCTGCCTTACTCAGTTCAAGATAAGTCTTCATGACATTGGCCTCCTTGCCATAACATGTATTTTTGCTCAAAAAGCACTTGAAAAGAAATTTGATTTCTCCACTCTTGCATTTTTGCAAAATCTTTCGCACTTTTAACCTTGTATATTATGGTATAAATGAAAGTATTTGACAAGCAACTTGCAGAATGATAAGACAAATTCGCCGAAATATACAAAAGAAGCCCTATATCACGTGTTTTGCATGACATTTTAACGAGTATATAGAGAGAAAGAATAAAATCATCGTCGCTGGTCCTCGCCGCTTTGCGTCTGCGGAATCGCTCCTCACGATTTTATTCTTTCATCATATAACTGATAATCTTTGTCATGGATTGCAGATTTGGCAGGGCTCATAACCCGCTTCAATCAATTCATCTCTGTCACCGTTATACTCAAGACGGTTTTTCGGATTCATCTTCTCTACAGATTCGCATTCGGGGAGATGAAACTTACGGCTGCTATTATTCAGGATATAATCACAGTTGTAAACCACCGAAGGATCACTCTGAGGAACGGCCGGCGCTAAAAATGGATCTCCAAGTTCTTTATCTCGATATATCGTCAACGTCTTTCCGTCAGCGCTGTAAATCGATATTCGTCCGTTCAGGTCTGTTCGAAAGAGTTTCACTTCCATCTTCTTCAATCGATCCAGAACACTCTGTTTGGGAAATCCGAAATCATTTCCTTCTGCACACGAAATAACGGCTAGACTCGGAGAAACAGCATTCAGGAAGTCTTTAGTCGAGGAATAAGAACTTCCATGGTGTCCGATCTTAATGACATTACTCTTAATATCCTGACCTGACTCGAGAATGGATTTCTCTTCTAAAATCTCTGCATCACCGGTAAATAAGAAAGAAACTTCATCATATACGATTCGGATAACGATAGAGTTGTTATTGTTCTCTTCATAAGTCTCGATAGGAGCAATGAAAGTTACCTTAGCACCACCGAGATCCAGAGTATCACCGGCATTCGGAACCTCTATAGTTACACCTTGCTCGTTAAGACTTTTCCTATAATTCTCGAAAGGACGGCTGTCATATTCATTCACTGAACAGAAAGCCCGTTCAACCGAAGCTTCGTGTATCGCTCCTGAGAGTCCGCCAATGTGATCATCATCCGGGTGTGTAGCAACAACATATTTAAGATCATAGACACCATGTGCTTCGAGGTAACTATAGATCAGATCCGATTTATCAGAAGATCCGCCGTCGATCATCATGGCTTCTCCATTACAAACGATCAGGCTGGCATCACCCTGACCTACATCGATGAAATCCACACGAATTCCGGGATCAACTTTATTACTTCTGATTTTTGATTCAGTAGGAGGTGTCTCGGATGTATCGGAAAACGAAGGCAATTCTGTAACGACTGATGATGAATATGTTTCTTCTGCTTCTTCATTAGAATTGATAATTTCCTTAAATGACGGTTCAGTACTGGAAGAACTGTCTGAAGATACAGATCTTTCATTCTCCACTTTTGCGCAACTTAAAGATCCAAGCATAGAAATGCACAAGATCATAAGCAATAAGTGTTTCAGAATTCGTCTCATTTTGTCTCCTGATCAGAAAAACGGTGTAAACTGAACGTCATGAATATTGCCTGAAACGTCATGTATCACTCCTGCCACGAAGTAAGACACACGCTCCAGAGCAATATGATTCTGTTTACAGTATTCCAGAGCCGTTCTCATGATCTTCTGCTGTTTACTTTTGGTCACTGCTTCTTCCGGCGTTCCGTATCTTGTCCTGAAATCCCTGGACTTCACCTCGATCACAAGGATCTTCTCTTTATAAGCACAAATTATATCGATCTCCCCAACATTGTGAACCGAGTAATTTCTGGCAAGGATCTTCGCTCCACGCCTTTCCAGAAACCCTGCGACAAAATTCTCAGACTTCCTGCCGACATCTTGATTTCTCGTCACAATGACCTCCTTTTGTAAAAGAGTCTTCATCTATTTGCGGAAAAGATTCTGTAGAGCGCCTCCGCAGGCCAACGGCCGAGGACCAGCGCCGGAAGAATCATTTCTGCAAAAAATCAATGCATCTTTTTCAAAAACGACATTCTATGGATCGGAGAGATCCCAAGTTCATGGATCGCCGCATAGTGCGCCGCCGTCCCGTATCCTTTATGCTGGGCAAATCCATATCCCGGATATTCCTTGTCATATTCTTCCATGATACGGTCTCGTGAGACTTTCGCCAGGATAGAGGCCGCAGCGATGGAATTCGACTTTGCGTCGCCCTTAATGATCGGCTTTACGGGAATACCTGTACCTTCCAGTTTTACGGCATCGATCAGAAGCACGTCCGGTTTGATGGCAAGTCCTTTTACACAGGCACGCATGGCGTTCTTCGTTGCATTTAAGATATTGACCTCATCGATTTCTTTCGGCTCGACACGGATCACGCAAAAGCACTTGGCCTTTTCAATGATCTCGTCGTACAGCTGATCACGCTTTTTGGGAGAAAGCTTCTTTGAGTCATCCAGACCATAGATCGGCTTTGCCGGATCCAAAATGCAGGCCGCGGCAACGACCGGTCCCGCAAGTGGTCCTCTTCCCGCCTCATCGATACCGCAGGCGATCGGAGTTCCTTCTTCGATACATTCTTTTTCAAATTGGGACATGACTTCGTATTTTTCGATCAGTTTCTCTTCACGTGTCATAGTAATTACTCCTTCGGCTGATCCGGTGTTTCCAGCGAGATCCTGGCGATCCTTATATTTCTGAAATCATCCAGAAGCAATTTGGCAAAACGTTCATCATTGATCCTTCCGCCGGATAGGATGCAGCCCATGTGTCTTGCGGCTTCTTCGAATCTTTCATAATCGTCTTCGATATAATCCTCAGATCCGGAAGGGGCCAGTTTATAGCGCGCATAGAATGCATCCGGGTAAAGCTTTTCAATAAGTTTCATTCCGGAAAAAGCAACATCGACGACATCGACAACTTCTACTTTAACGGCACCGGTCAGCGTCAGTACGAGCTGATTTCTGGGAGTTCCGAGCCTCGGCCAAAGAACACCCGGCATATCCATAAGTTCCAGCTGCCCGTCAGATCTTGCCCATTTAAAGTCACGGGTCACGCCCGGCATATCTCCGGTGACCGCGATCTTACGGTTACAGAGGGCATTGATCAGTGTGGATTTTCCGGAATTCGGCACACCGACGACCATAGCTCGGACAGGACGCCCGATACGGCCTTTGGATTCTGCTTTTTCGAGAACATCTTTACAAAGATCTACAGCCATGCTGCGAAGCTTATCAAGTCCTTTTTTATGGGAAGCATCCATGGCGACGGCAGGGATGCCTTTTTCTTTATAAAACGAAAGCCATGCATTCGTGACATTCTCATCCGCCAGGTCGGCCTTATTCAGAACGACGATACGCGGCTTTTTCGAAACAAGATTATCCAGCTCCGGATTTCTACTGGAGATCGGGATCCTCGCATCTACGGTCTCAAACACGATATCGACGAATTTCAGCTTATCTGAAACCTCATTCAGTGCTTTTCGCATATGACCGGGAAACCAGTTGATATTGCCTTTATTCTCCATTCAATAAGAACTCCTCGTAGATTTATGCAGAAATAATTATAGCATAACAAAAGGCTGCCTCGTATGAGACAGCCTCTTTGAAATCGATAAATCGTATCCGAATCACTTCTTGGAAGAAAGCTTCTCTGTGATTCTGGCGGCTTTACCAACGCGACCACGCAGGTAATAAAGCTTCGCTCTTCTTACACGGCCCTTACGGACGATCTCAATCTTATCAATGTTAGGAGAATGAACGGGTAAAACACGCTCAACACCTACGCCATAGGAGAGACGGCGAATTGTCATGGTCTCAGAAAGACCGCCGCCCTTACGTGCAATCACATAGCCTTCAAATACCTGGATACGCTCACGGGAACCTTCCTTGATCTTCAGGTGTGCTTTTACAAGATCACCGACCTCGACCTCGGAATAGCTATTACGCAGATTATCCTGCTCGACTGCTTTAACTAAATCCATCTTTGTTTCCTCCTCTTCCGATAGATGTTCATGCGGGATCACGCAGCGGACCATCCCTTTTAGCCGTTAAATGATAACATAACGGATTTTCATATGCAAGTGTTTTCTTTGGGGAAAGCACTCATATTTCTTTATTTTGCGCTTCACTCGCCCTTTTTCTCTACAAAATAGGCGTATCCGACCTCGTGAGGATGGTCGAAAAGCTGGCAATCTTTATGTTTTCTCAGGGTCCAGATGACCATGATGTCGCCGCATCCGCCGACGACACCGATCACGCCGAAAGTCACCAGGAACAGATTCGGAATAACGACACCGAGAATAATGGGCAATACGCCGAGGAAAAGCGTCGGCGCGATCGAGCCCCAGAAATAACGTTTTACAGAAAGCGCTTCGCGGCAGTGGCAATAGGGCGTTAAAAGCTTTACATTAAATCCGAAATCGATACTGTCCCATTTCTTTTCACAGGCGAAATGCCAGAAGAATCCGTGGATGAACTCGTGAACAAAGATCGAGATCAGATACATGGCAGCAAAAAACATGATTCCCCAAGGAATTGCAAATCCGAATAACTTGTCGTAAGAAAATGCATCCTTTCCGTTTACGAGATAAAAAGCCCCATAACCGATCGCACCTGCGATGATCATGACAAGCACGCCGAAAACGTTCGCCGTGATGATGCTGATCCTCTCGAGCCTTGCTTCCAGGCCCTTTGCTTCCATTTCTTTGACCAGATCTTCGTACTCCTGCTTTTTTCTGGCGACGATCTGTTCGTTCTCCACTTCGATCCTCATTTTGTCTCTCCTTGTTGATCTTCCTGTTGTTCTTTTTCAATTTCAAGGATCTTCTTCCAGTCCTCGGAAGAAATATCCAGTTTCGAAAGCATATCCGGACGGCGCTTCCATGTATCATAAAGACCGTGGATACGCTTCCATTCTTTGATCTTGGCATGATTTCCAGAAAGCATGACTTCCGGGACTTTTCTATCGTGCCAGATATTCGGCTTTGTAAATTGCGGTGCTTCCAGATACCCGCTCATGTGCGATTCTTCTTCATAGGCTTCGGAATTCGGAAGAACACCTTCGATCATTCTCGAAACGCAGTCGATCACGACGCACGCGGCAACTTCGCCACCGGTCAGGACATAGTCTCCGATCGAAAGATCCTCATCAACGATCTCATCGAGAACTCGCTGATCGATCCCTTCGTAGTGACCGCAAAGGATCACGAGATGCTCGTATTTACTTAATTCCTTCGCCTTTTCCTGGTTAAGCACCGATCCTTTCGGACTCATGAATACACAGTGCGGCTTCGGTTCTTTTTCAGGATCATAAAGCGATGAAAAAGCCTGATATACAGGCTCACACTGCATGAGCATGCCGGTACCGCCGCCAAACAGGGTATCATCTACTTTTCCGTAACGGTTACCCGAAAAGACCCGGATATCGACCGTCTCGATCGATACGATCCCCTTTTCTTCCGCGCGGCCGATGATACTTTCACTGAGAAAGTCCTTAACCTGTTTAGGAAATAGCGTCAGAACCGAAAACTTCATAAGCGCCTCACTCGTAGATCTCGTAAAGTCCCTCAGGCAGAACGACATCCATCTTTCCGGATGAAAGATCAACATTCTTAACGATTGCATTCAGATAAGGGATAAGAAGTTCATTCTTGCCCTTTCTTTTGACGATAATGATGTCACTTGCCCCGGAGTTGATGATATCTTTGATCGTTCCGAGATCTCCACGGGATTCATCTACGACAGTAAGACCGATCAGATCAGCGATGAAATATCTTCCTTCCGGAAGCTTGACCGCATCTTCTCTGGACACGCCGATATAATAGCCCGTAAGTTTTGAGACCTCGTCTCTGTCATCGATCCCCTTGAACTTTATAAGCGTACGGGAATCATCGACACGAGACTTCTCGACTTCGCGCGTTTCTTTTAAGTGCTCTTTCTCATCGAGGATCAAACATTCCTTCAACGAAGAAAAACGGCGCACATCGTCCGTGAGAGGAATGACTTTCACCTCTCCCCGAACGCCGTGAGCGCCGCCTAGTTTTCCTATGATCAGGTAATCCTTCATCCGACGATATCTACGATGACACGCTTGCCTTCACGAAGATACTTAGCCTTCATGATGGAACGGATCGCCTGTGCTCTTCTGCCGCCCTTACCGATAACTTTACCCATATCTTCAGGGTTAACGGTGAGTTCGAGGACCACAGTGTTTCCTCTCTCGGATTTCTTTACGGATACATCCTCAGGATGGTTGACCAAAGATTTGGCCATTGTAGTTAATAATTCCATTTCTACAATTTGCAGCATGTAGATAGAAGTAGGTGTGCTGCTTGCCTCCTTATTGTATTCGAAGCGATATTACTTCTCGATAGCACCAGACTTCTTGAGCAGAGCGCGGACTGTATCCGTCGGCTGTGCACCGTTAGCGATCCACTTCTTAGCGGCCTCGTTGTCGATCTTGATCTCAGCCGGATCTGTAAGCGGATTGTAAGTGCCGATCTCCTCGATGAAGCGGCCGTCACGCGGATAACGTCCGTCAGCGACTACTACACGATAAAAAGGAGCCTTCTTTGCACCCATTCTTCTCAAACGAATTTTTACTGCCATTTTTCTTTCCTCCTAGCAATATGTTTATGTTCTTTTTCTTATATTCTCGCGTTCAGCCCCCGCTTCCCTCTGATTTCCTTAGGAAAAGCACTTGAGGGCTTTCGAAGTTTCGCGTGAACATCAATTTTTTAAAACGGGAACTTGCCTTTCCCGCCGAAGCCGCCGGGACCCATTCCCGGGAAGCCTCCCATGCCCGGCATCCTGCCGAAGCCTTTCTTGCCTTTTGACATCTTAGAGAATTTCTTCATCATCTCCGATGTCTGCTCGTACTGACGGATCAGCTGATTGACCTGCTGTACCGTAGTACCGGATCCCTGTGCGATCCTTTTTCTTCTGCTGGCATTAAGGATGTTCGGTACACGGCGCTCTTTTTTCGTCATAGATCTAATGATCGCCATATTTGTATCGATTACTTTATCGTCGATATCTTCGTCCTTGATCTTACCGGCAGCACCCGGGATCATCTTCAGCACATCCTTCATGGAGCCCATCTTCTTAAGCTGTTCAAACTGAGACAGAAGGTCATCCATATTAAATGTACTACTGAGCATTCTCTCGACAGACTTCTGGGCTTCTTCCTCATCGATGGTCTGCTGTGCTTTTTCAATAAGAGAAAGGACATCGCCCATGCCGAGGATACGGTCCGCCATACGGTCCGGATAGAATTCTTCGATATTCTCGATCTTTTCACCGACGCAGATGTACTTGATCGGCTTACCGGTCATCTTACGGATCGAAAGCGCGGCACCGCCTCTGGCATCACCATCGAGCTTTGTCATGATGAAACCGTCAAGACCGATACGATCCTCGAAGCTCTGTGCAACGGCAACGGCTTCCTGACCGATCATGGCGTCGACAACGAGAAGTTTCTCGTGCGGCTTAACGTAATCGCCGATCTTAATGAGCTCGTCCATGAGTTCTTCATCTACGGTCATACGGCCGGCGGTATCGACGATCAGCGTATCGCAAAGAAGATACTTCGCACGCTCGATACCGGCTTTGGCGATCACGATCGGATCTTTTTCTTCCGGCATGATAAAAGACGGAACATCGATCTTTTGTGCCAGAACTTCTAACTGCTTGGCAGCTGCCGGACGATGTACGTCGACAGACAAAAGCAAAGGGCGCTTGCCGTTCTTTTTCAGGATATTACCGAGTTTTGCGGCAGTTGTCGTTTTACCGGCACCCTGAAGACCATAAAGCATGATCACAGTAAAGCCCGAAGGAGAAACTGCAAGCTTACTGGATGTCTCACCTAATAGTTCGATAAGAGACTCATGAACGATCTTAACGATCTGCTGACCCGGAGTCAGGCTCTTCATGACATCGGCGCCCTTGCACTTTTCAGACATATCCGCGACGAATTCCTTAACGACGGAATAGTTAACATCCGCCTCGAGAAGCGCCATACGGATCTCTTTCATCATTGCCTTGATGTCAGCTTCCGTAACTCGGGCACTTCCGCGCATCTTCGCGGTAATATTCTGAAGTTTTGTCGATAAACTTTCAAACATTCTTCTTATAATTCCTCAATTAATGTAGAAAGAAGCTTTTTCGCTTTCTCTTCATTATGTTCTTCCAATGCCGTAAAAGCACTGTTGATCGTCTTTTTCTGTTGTGCGAAGCGTTCGACCAGTCTCAGTTTCTCTTCGTATCCCGAAAGAGAATCGACACCCCGATGGATCGCATCGTGCGCCGCCTGTCTCGAAATTCCGAGGTCTTCGGCGATTTCCGCCAGGGACATATCTTCCTGGAACCTAAGCTCAAGGATCTCTCTGGTGCGATCAGTCAGAAGCTGCCCATAAAAATCAAGCAACAAGCATACTTCCACGCTGTCCATAAAGATCCCCTCCTTCACACGCTAAGAGATGATAACAGACCTTCGGGCGAGTGTCAAGTCTTTTTACTTGTCAGTAAGAAGATTCATAAATTTGCGAAAAGAAATGTCCCGAGAGACGAGTTTTGCGTAAGCAAACTGTTTGAGTCTCAAGGGACATATTCATTTTCGCAATAAAAGAAATCTTCTTACTGTGGAAGCAAAGAATCGACAAAAATCTTCGGGTCGAAATCTACGAGGTCTTCGGCGCTTTCACCAAGGCCTGCGAGGAAGATCGGTGCTTTTGTATTATGCGCGACGGCAATTGCCACTCCGCCCTTGGCGCTTCCGTCGAGTTTGGTAATTCCGATCCCGGAGATCTTAACGGCCTTACTGAATACTTCTGCCTGGATGACCGCATTCTGGCCGGTTGTTGCATCGATGATCAGAAGTGCCTGAGTATTGGCAGACGGTGCTTCTCTTTCGATGACACGGCAGATCTTACTGAGCTCGTCCATCAGGTTCTGCTTATTATGTAGTCTTCCCGCAGTGTCGATGATGAGGACATCTGCACGCTTAGCAATTGCAGAATGTACTGCATCATAGCAGACAGCTGCCGGATCAGATCCTTCTTCGTGAGAAATGACATGTGTATCTGTCATATCACCCCAGGCCGCCAGCTGTTCTATCGCTGCTGCACGAAATGTATCTGCAGCAGCCAGCATGACTTTCTTGCCCTGATTCTTATAACGAAGGCAGAGTTTTCCGGCTGTTGTAGTCTTACCTGTACCGTTTACGCCAACCATCAGGATGATATTGAGATTATTATCTTCGATCTGAAGGGTCTTTTTCTCGCCGAGGATCTCAAGCATACGTTCGGAGACCACATGCATGACGGCATCTTTACTGTCATCGCCGGTCTTTTTGATTGAATCACGAACTGTGTCCATGATATCAAGGCTTGCTCCTACACCACAATCCGCCTGTACGAGAAGAGCTTCGAGATCATCAAGCATATCCTCGTCAAAACGGCCCATGGAAGCCGAGATCTTAGTGATTCCTTCAGCTACGAAACTTCTGGTCTTTGCCAGGCCTTTTTTAAACTTGTCAAATAGTCCCATAGTAATCTCCTTTACACATCAGATAGTCTCATCGAAAGGATCTTAGAGATACCGCGCTCCTGCATCGTGACACCGTACATACGGTCACAGGCTTCCATCGTACCCTTTCTGTGGGTAACCAGGATAAACTGCGATTTTACACAGTATCTTCTTACAAAGTCCGTAAAACGGTTAACATTGGCATCATCCAGCGCTGCCTCGACCTCATCGAGTACGCAGAACGGAGAAGGACGAAGCTGGAGGATCGCGAACAAAAGCGCGATCGCCGTAAGACAGCGTTCACCACCGGACAGAAGCGACAGGCTCTGCAGTTTCTTTCCCGGAGGCTGTGCCTTGATCTCAATACCACAGTTGAGGACATCCTCTTCGTTCTCGAGAAGGATCTCTGCCGTACCGCCATTGAAAAGATCGGCAAATACTGTCTTAAAGTTTTCATTGATCTGCGTGAAATGCGACATAAACTGCTGCTTCATCTCCGCAATAAGATCGTCGATGACTTTGGCAAGATCTGCCTTTGCCTTTTCGATATCGTCTCTTTGAGCACACATGAATTCATAGCGCTCATTGATCTTCTGATATTCCTCGACGGCATTGACATTGACCGAACCGATCTCCTTGATCTTTCCGCGCAGTTCGCTGATACGCTTTTGCATCGCGGTGAGATTATCGATCTCAATACGATACTCGGAAGCATTGTCATAAGTAAGTTCGTGGTTTTCCCAAAGACGGTTCTTACAATCGTCGACTTCCAGCTCATATCTTTCGAGCTTGCTTTCGAGTTTGGTCTGCTCTCCCTGCAGACTGCTGAGTTTCTGCGTCGCCGCCGTGACATTATCAATAAAGCCCGTAAGTCTTCCCTCGAGTTCTTCTTTTTCCTGAAGGATAGAACGGATCTTCTGTTCGAACTTTTCGTCCTCCAGTTTCAGTGCTTCCTTAAAAGAAGCCTGCTCCTCGAAGTCTTTCTTTATCTTTTCGCAATCCGCCTTCGCCTGCTCGCATTCCTGCTTCAAACGGGTAGAATCTTCACGTTTCTTCTCCTTATCCGTTTCAAACATGCGGATCTTTTCATTTGTCGCCGCGATCGTACCATTTACACCTTCGATACGTACACGCAGGTCGCTGATCTGCTCGCGCATCTTCTCCAGGTCGATCTGCTCCTGTTCCACTTTATCGGAGGACGTGCTGACTTTTTCTTTAAGTTCGGCGATCTCGTCTTCTCTTTCCGTAATGACGAGTTTGGCCTCTTCCAGATCCTTAGAAGAAGAAAGCTTGTCCGCCGAGATGGTCTCGAGTTCTTTTTCCACGGAAGAAATACGCTCGAGTGCTTTTTTATAATCATCGTCAGCCGTTTTAAAAGCACTTTCCACGCGGATCTGATCAAGTGATGCCCCCTGGAGTTTCTCCTCCATAGCCATCTGCTCTCGGGCGACCTCTTTGATCTCCTGCGCGAATTCCTGTCTTTGAGCCTCGATCTTGGCGATCTCGCGATTGACCTGGGACTTCTTCTTTCTCATGTCCTCGAGTTCACGGGCACGGCCCAGAAGGTTCACAGACTTCTTATTGATGCTGCCGCCCGTAAGGGAACCGCCCGGGTTTACCACATCACCGGAAAGAGACACGACTCGATATGCATATCTTGCGGCTTTGGCCATCGCAATACCGTTATCTAGTTCATCGACAACGACGATACGTCCGAGGATATTGTCAATAATGTCACGGAGCTCCGGTCTTGTCTCCACAAGTTCTGAAGCAAGACCGATATATCCCTTTGCACGTTTCGCATCACGCAAAAAGTTTTCTTCTAATAGTCTCGGACGGATCGAATCGATCGGAAGGAATGTAACACGGCCGAGATGATTCTGCTTAAGATGGTCGATAAGAAGCGATGCATCGCGGTCATTTTGCGTGACCACGTTATGCACGGAATTACCAAGAGCGATCTCGATCGCCGTCTCATATTCCTTATCGACTTTCACAAGTTCACCGAGAATACCGATCACTTTGGAAGAAAGCTTCGGATCCTTATCAGTGCTCGAAAGAAGGCGTCGGACGGATTCCTGATATCCTTCACGGCTCTTTTCGAGGTTTTCCAAAGTCTTGATACTGAAATCGATATTCGAAAGCAGGCGCTGTTTCCCTTCCAGATCAGATGCCATATCGTCATCTTTCTTTCTCATCTCGGCAAGTTCGAGCTGCTTATCGGAAACAGAAGTTGCAAGTTCAGCGGTCTCTTTGAGGACACGCTTCATATCTTCATCGAGCTGGGATCGTCTCGTCTCCGCTTCATCACGCTCGGAGATCATGATCATGCGGTCTTCCGAAAGTGACTTAATACGGGCATCCTTGACCATAAGGTCACCGGAGAGGTTGGAGACCATCTCACGCACCTCGAAGATCTCATTGGTGAGCACATCGATCTTCGTCCGAAGTTCAGACTGCTTCGCCTGGTTACCGGCCATCTTTTCCATTAATGCCGAATGAGATTTTTCCACAGCCGAAAGCTCATTGGTAAGATTTGTCTTTTCGGTCTGCATCTTGGCGATCTGCTCATTGGAAGCCGAAATCTCGGCATCGAGTCTTTCGATCTCCATGGCCTGCTCGTCGTCAGAACCTTCAGCTGCCTTGATACGAAGCTTCAGCTGGTCATGACGCTCTTTTAAAAGGAGCATCTGGCTGTTGATCTCGTGGATCTTTTCGGTAATATCGGATCTTTCCTGACGAGTATTCTCGATCTCTTCTTCAAGAGCTGCGGAACGCTCAGTCAGTTCTCTGTTCTCGGAACGGATCTTCAGGACCAGATTTTCCTGATCTTCGATCGCCTGCTTTAGAGATGCTCTCTCATCTGCACTGGAGTCCAGGAACACCTTATTTCTGTCGATCATATGGAGGATGACGGCAATATCATCCTTTTTCCACTCATCATAGAGCTCGTGATACCTCTTGGCTTTTTCAGCCTGTTCGGAAAGTGGCCCGATCTGGTTCCCGAGTTCGTCCAGGATATCGTTGATACGGACGAGATTCTGCTCGGCCGCATTCAGTTTTCTTTCAGACTCTTCTTTTCTCGTCTTAAACTTGACGATTCCGGAAGCTTCTTCAAGGACTTTTCGTCTGTCCTCGGATTTTGTGGAAAGAATATCGTCTACTCGTCCCTGTCCGATAATGGAATAACCGTCTTTACCAAGTCCGGTATCCATAAAGAGTTGAAGGATGTCCTTCATACGGCAGTTGACGTGATTGATCTGATATTCGCTTTCGCCGGAACGGTAAAGTCTTCTCGTGATCTGCACCTCATAATACTCGATCGGAAGGATACCGTCGGAATTATCAAGCGTCATGGAAACTTCGGCGAAATTCATGGCACGCTTGGCCTGCGTACCGTTAAAGATAACGTCTTCCATCTTAGAGCCGCGGAGCGTTTTGACGCTCTGCTCGCCAAGGACCCAGCGGATCGCATCCGTAACGTTACTCTTACCGCTTCCGTTCGGACCGACGATAGCCGTCATTCCCCTGTCAAACTCAATGAGAGTATATTCAGGGAATGATTTAAAACCTTGAATTTCCAGCTTCTTAAGATGCATGAATCGTCTCTTTCTACTAATATCAAAGGTACATTATAACACAACAAAAGTATCCGCGATTAGAATCAGGTCTTCCATTTTTCCAAAGCCAGCCTCGAAGCTTCCTGTTCGGCTTGCTTTTTGCTTCTTCCGACCGCCCGTACGATCTCTTCGTCATCGATCAGGACGGCCACTTCAAAGGTCCGGTCATGGACAGGGCCGTCTTCCGATACCACTTGAAAAGCAACTTGATGGGTCTCATGCTTTGTCTGTGCTTTTTCCAAAAGCTTACTTTTATAGTCGAAAACCAGTTCTCCGGTAAGTGCCTGCTCGATATACGGGCGAAGACAGGAAAGTACGACTTTTTTAGCCGCATCAAACCCGCCGTCTAAATAGATTGCGGCAAATAAGGATTCCATGGTATCGGCAAGTGTCGAGATCTTTTCGCGTCCGCCGGTCGCCTCTTCACCTTTTCCCAAGAAAAGAAGTTTTCCGATACCTAGTTTTTCGGCTTCCTTGGAAAGGGTCTTTTCACAGACGACAAGAGCTCTGGTCTTCGATAGTTTCCCTTCGTTCCAGTCTTCTTTTCTCTTATACATCTCTTCGCCGACAATGAAATCCAGAATCGCATCACCTAAAAATTCCAGCCGCTGGTTCGAAACCAGGCCGAATCTTCTGTGCTCATAGGCATATGTGGAATGGGTAAGCGCCAAAAGAAGGAACTCCTTGTCCTTAAAGGTATAAGAGATGTTCTTTTCCAGCTGTTCAAATTCAGAAGAGTATTGTCTTTCCATACAGCTCCCCGTTTCCTTAGTCTTATAAGAGTATAACAAAAAAAGAAAGGACTGTCCTACTTATCGGACAGTCCCTTTGAGATTCTTATTTACGAGTGATCGATTACATCTTACCCTTGATGAACTCTACAGCATCGCCAACAGTCTTGATGCGCTCTGCTTCTTCGTCCGGGATAGAGATATTGAATTCCTGCTCCATAGCCATAACGAGTTCTACCATATCGAGAGAATCTGCATTCAGATCATCTACGAAGAGAGAATCCATCTGTACGCTATCTTCAGATATATTCAGTTGATCAACAAGAATCGACTTTACGCTTTCAAATACATTATCAGATGACATATTAAAACCTCCTGTCAAATCGCGCTTAAGCAATCTTCATATATGTTTTTAATTGAATTGTTTTAAATTGTCAATACACAAAACGCAGAAAAACAGAAAATATTTTGAAATTCAAACAATTACTTCGTTTCTTTCAAGAAATCCTTATTTTTCAACAGATAATCGACACCTGAAATAATCGTCATAATGACACTGATGATCAGTAATACGTTACCGACGACCTGAACGCCTTCCGTGATATCGGCAAGATCGCAAGATGATGCCGCGTCGATGATCTTAATAAGAAGAGTTTCAAACATAAGATAAGAAATTGCCACCATCTGGGTGACAGTCTTGATCTTTCCGATCATCTTTGCCGCTATGACCACTCCCTTGGCACTTGCCAGCATACGGATACCGCTGACGGCAAATTCACGAACGATGATGATGCAGACCCAGATCGACGAAATACGGCCCAGATCAACAAGAGCGATCAGAATGCATATGACCAGCATCTTATCGGCAAGCGGATCCAGGAATTTTCCTAAGTTAGTGATCAGATTGTATTTTCTGGCGATCTTTCCGTCGAAAAGGTCCGTTACGGAAGCAATAACGAAAAGAACTGCCGCGATGATCATGCCGTATTCGCAGATAAATTCGTTCCATCCGGAAGGTTCAAAAGAACCGATATGGATCGGAATCATAAAAAGCAGAATAAATGGAACCAGAATGATCCTCATTAACGATAGTTTATTTGGTAGATTCATCCTCTGTAACTCCTGTCATGTCATATGGCGTACATTCAAGTATTTTCACGGAGACCTCATCTCCGCACTCCAATGGCCTTTGGGTTGAAGCAACATAGATCACGGGATCTACTTCCGGTGCTTCTGCATAGGAACGCCCTATGTAGAATATACCATCATCAGAAACAGAATCAATAGTCACCTTAACAGTCGAACCAACACGTGCTTCGTTATAAGAAAGTGAGATGGACTGCTGAAGTTCCATGACTTTTTCATAGCGGCGCCGGGATACATCCGAACGGACACGCGGATGCATCTTATATCCGAGCGTGTTCTCTTCAGGAGAATAGATAAAGCATCCGAGGCACTGAAAACGCCATATCTTAAGGTTTTTAAGCAGGTTTTCAAAATGCTCTTTCTTCTCGCCCGGGAAACCGACCATGACCGTGGAACGAATCACGATATCCGGGATCGCAGAACGAAGCTTATCGAGCGTTCTGGTGATCGAAGTTACGGTGTCTCTTCTTCTCATCTTCTTCAGGATCTCATCGTCACCGTGCTGGACAGGGATATCCAGGTAGTGAAGGACTTTTTTGTTCTTCGCCATTTCAGAAATAAGTTCGTCATCGATCCCATCGATGTAGGCATACATAATACGGATCGATTTAATACCCTTGATCTTGGATAGTTTGGAAAGAAGCTCAGGTAAGACTCTCTTCCCATATAAATCTTTTCCGTAACTTGTCGTATCCTGAGCCGCAAGAATGATCTCATTGATGCCCGAAGATGCAATGATCTTTGCTTCCTTAAGTATCTCTTCCATCGGACGGGAAATGTATTTTCCCCGAATACCCGGTATCGCGCAGAAAGCACAGCCGTTTGAACAGCCTTCCGCGATCTTCAGCCAGGCAAACGGCTTTGTGGAGATCGCACGCTCCAACTGCATGTGTTCGAGGCTTCCCGGTTTTCCGATATAATCATTCCAGCCGAACTTTTCACTGTCGAAAAGCTTTCCGATAACTTGTGAAATGTCCTGATAGTGAGATGTTCCCAATACGGCATCAACTTCAGGAAGAGTTTTCTTAATATCATCCGGATAACGCTGCGAAAGGCAGCCGGAGACAACGATATACTTCAGTTTCTTACGCGGGCCTTTTAATCTTGCGACATCAAGGATCGTATCGATCGCTTCTTTTTTGGCGCTTTCGATAAAACCACAGGTATTGATTACTGCCACCTCAGCTTTAGATATGTCATCGACAAGCTCATAGCCGTCATTTTTCAAAATGGTGGACATGCATTCAGCATCGATCATATTCTTGGAACACCCAAGAGAAATCATGGAAACCGTATGTTTGGTACTCATAATAACCTGCCTGATGTATTGATTCTTCGGTTATTCTACATCATCCACGATCTTTCGGAAAGATGCAAGAGAAAGAGCTGCAGGATATCCCCTGCTCTCAAGATAACGGATCGCTTTCTGAAGTTCCTTTTTCGCTACGGCGGGATCAGAGGAAAAACTGCCGGCCGGATATCGGGCACTGATCACGCCCAGTATGGTATTTTCGTCGCGGAATTCCGGCTTGGAAAGAAGCCCGGAGATCACGTCATAAGGAACGCCGGACGCTTCAAGTCGGGCCTGAAGCTTTGCGCGGCCTTCTGCTTTTGCCCCGGACCTGGCTCTCAATATCTTAAGGGCATATCTTTTGTCATCGACATACTTATCTTCGATAAGCTGTTCGATCACTTCTTCGATCACATCTCTGTCATATCCTTTTTCAGAAAGGAAATCACGGATCTTTCCGGATGAAGAAACGGCGATGCCGATATGGGCGATCGCCTTGTTTCTTGCTTCGCTATATTGCTTTATATCCTTCATGGAAATCAGATATCGATTCCGAGGAATTCTTCCTCGTCATCTTCGGAAGATTCAACAGCCGCATCTGCTTCAGCAACCTCTTTACCTGCAAGAAGCGCTCTGATCTTATCTTCGATCTCATCTCTTACTTCCGGATGTTCCTTCAGATAATTCTTCGCATTATCTTTGCCCTGACCGATCTTCTGACCGTTATAGGCAAACCAGGAACCGCTCTTTTCCATAATGTCCTTATCGACTGCAAGGTCGATGATGCATCCTTCTCTGGAGATACCTTCACCATACATGATATCGAATTCTGCTTCGCGGAACGGCGGAGCCACCTTATTCTTAACTACTTTAACGCGTGTATGGTTACCGATGACCTCACCGCCGTTTCTCAATGACTCAACACGACGGACATCGAGACGGACAGAAGAATAGAACTTAAGCGCACGGCCGCCAGGTGTGGTTTCCGGGTTACCGAACATGACACCGACCTTTTCACGGAGCTGGTTAATGAAGATACATACAGTGCTGGACTTACTGATGATACCTGCAAGTTTACGAAGAGCCTGAGACATCAGTCGGGCCTGAAGACCTACATGGGAATCACCCATCTCACCATCGATCTCCGCCTTAGGTACCAAAGCGGCTACAGAGTCGATAACGACAACATCAACGGCGCCGCTGCGGACGAGAGCCTCTGTAATCTCGAGAGCCTGCTCACCGGTATCCGGCTGGGAAACGATCAGTTCGTCGATATTTACGCCGATCTTGGCGGCATATACAGGATCAAGGGCATGTTCGGCATCGATAAATGCTGCAGTACCGCCCTGTTTCTGGGATTCCGCAACAACATGGAGTGCGACCGTTGTCTTACCGGAAGATTCAGGGCCATAGATCTCAATGATCCTGCCCTTCGGAAGGCCACCGACACCAAGCGCAAGGTCAAGGGTAAGAGCACCTGTCGGAATGACATCTACTGCCATGCCCGTCTGTTCACCCAGACGCATTACCGCTCCTTTACCGAACTGCTTTTCGATCTGCATTAAGGCGGCATCCAGAGCCTTTGCTCTCTCGCTGTCGATCTTCTTTGAAACGTCCTGTGTTGATTTGTTGGAATCTTTCTTCGCCATAACAGCCTCCTTGTCGAACATTCGTTCCTTCGCCATTTATCTTAACAATACATTACCACAACGTCAAGCGTTTTACAGGAAGTTTTTCCTACAAAATCAGACAATTCTGCCACTATTGTCGAAAGTTTGAACAATTATTTCGAAGGGGCGGACTTCTTCTTGAAGAAGCGGCGGATATAACGGTCGTAAGCGATCTGAAGCTCTTCCATGCGAAGGGCAAAAGCCATACCGAAATAAACGGCAAAAGCGAACAAACCTCGTGCACCGAGCCAGGCAAATTGGCGAACCTTCCCGGTCTGGTTAAACGGAACCAGGCTGATCAGATAAAGCGCTAACAGAAGAGCCGCCAGACAGATCACGGACTTAATGAGGAATGCACGCATTCTTCTTGGAGCCAGTTTCTTATGTCTGGTCGTATAAACATAGGCAAGAAGGATCATTCTGACAAGGCAGGATACCGAATAAGAGATCGTCAGGCACATAGCTCCGCATCCGAGATTCACAAGCAAGAAGCACATGCCGAAGTTTACGATCATGGAAACGATACCGGCAAACAGCGGGAAACGCGTCTGACCGATCGCATAGAAAGCCTGATTCAAAATGAAGATGACCGACTGGATCACGATCGCCGCGCAGTAGCCCGTCAGGAACAAAGCCGCCATTTCGGCATTCTTATCCGTAAAGTTTGCCGACCACTGCAAAAGCGTCTTTACGATATCCAATGGCATGATCAGGAAGATACCCGCACAAGGGATCGTCAGGAACAAAGCGTTCTTGATACTGGTGGAAAGAAGCTTACTGGATTCCTTATAGTCCTTATTGGCAAAGTGCGAAGCCAAAGACGGAAGCATAACGTTTCCGATACCTACGGCAAAAATACCATAAGGAAGCTGCCAAAGCGTCGATGCACTGTTAAGGGCATAAAGAGGGCCATCTCCGAACCTTGTCGCAAAAGAATTCAGAAGGAGCATATTGACCTGAACGATCGAAGCAGAGATCAGGATCGGGATCGCCAATTTAAACAGACGCCGGAATTCAGGATCTTTCGTATCCAGAGAAGGACGGTAATGCACCATTTCCCTTCTGCCCATAAAAAGCTGGAATACGAAATAGATCATGGCGGCAGCCATAACGCCGACACCTGTAAGATACAGGGATTCTTCATTTGAAGCGCCGAGAAGCCCGATCGCCAAAAGCACACAGATGTTATAAATCGGCGGTCCGAAAGCCGTAGAACCGAACTTCTTATAGGCATTGAGAACGCCGATGCAAAGAGCCGCAAGCATCATAAAGAAGATCTGCGGATACAAAGTTCTTGCCATATTACCGGCAAGCCGGACGACGTCTTCGCTCTTGCCCTGGTTAAAGGCTTTATAAAGATAGTTCGAGAATACTTCACAGACAACAACGAATGTCAAAACGAAAAGGCTCATCCATGTAATGAAGATACTGACACCTCTCCAGGCCTTCTTCTGTGTTTTCTGCTCGATCGCTTTTGAAAGAGTCGGTGTGATCGCAGACTGGATCGATCCGCCGACCAAAAGCGCAAATACGAAGTCAGGAATCAAAAAAGCGGCCACAAAAGCATCTCGATACGTTTCGGAAAACTTGTGGCCGATAATAACAGTACGCAAAAATCCTGATCCTTTGGAAAGGATCAGGCCGATGATCATAATGATCGTTGAAAAGGCTATGCTTTTCGTCTTTTTGCTTTGCGTTTGTCTTCTTCTCTGTTCTATCGGATTACTCATGAAAGTCTCATTCTGATAAGATTAAATGCATGCAGAACGGCAACGTGACGGACACGGCTTCTGTTACCGCTGAGGTGAACTTCTTTGACCTCGGTTCCGTTTTCATCGGCGATTGCCAGATAAACGAGACCGACAGGCTTTGCCGCACTTTCTCCGGTAGGACCGGCAATACCCGTGATCGATACGGCGATGTCTGTACCGAGAAGTTTTCTTGCGCCTTCTGCCATTTCCTGAGCACACTCTCGGCTGACGGCGCCGAGGTTTTCAAGAACATCGTCGGAAACACCTAGAAGATTGGTCTTTACCTGATTACCATATGTCACTACGGAACCCATGAATACCTGGGAAGCACCCGGGATATCAACGAATGAAGAAGAAACCATGCCGGCCGTGCAGCTTTCGGCAAAGCAGACAGTCTTCTTCTTTTCAAGAAGCATGTCAAAGGCAACTTTCTTAAGAGGTCTGTCGCCGATCTCATAGATGCACTGGCCGAAGCGATCCTTCATGATGTCAATGATCGGAGTGATCAGATCCTTTTCTTCCTCACCCTTTTCGATCCGCTGCGTGATGCGGAACATGCACTCGCCTTCCGATGCATAAGGCGCGATCGTAGGATTGGTCTGGGCATCGATAAGGTCAGAGATGCGCTCTGCAGCAACGGATTCACCGATTCCGAAAAGATGCACATACTGAGATACCATCTTGGCATCGCTCATCTTTTCGAGGATCGGACGGACTTCTTCTTTAAACATCAGAGACATTTCAGAAGGAGGACCCGGGAGAAGAACAAAATTGACCACACGGTCAGGCTCTTCCTCTGTCGGGCAGGCATACTCAAACATAGCGCCCGGAGCCGTACCGTTATTATTCTTCAGGATCGTTGCTCCTTCCGGAAGCATCGCCTGTTTTCTGTTATTCTTCGGCATATTTCTGAAAAGACGGCGGAAATAAGCCGTGATCGCATCAAAGCTGTCCTGATCGAAAACAAGGTCTCTGCCTGCTACTTCAGCAGCAACACTCATCGTGATATCGTCAGTCGTCGGACCAAGGCCGCCGGTTAAGATAAGAAGATCGGCGCGGGCCGCACTTTCCCTGATCTGCTCGGCAAGTCTGTCGTGATTATCACCGACGACGACCTGATGATAAGAAGGAATACCGAGATCTACCAGTTCCTGCGCAAGGAAACGGCAGTTCGTATTCAGTGTCGAACCCATAAGAAGTTCAGTACCTACACAAATGATCTCCGCGGAACGAATGCTCATATCAGTTACCTTCTTTCTTCAATTCTCGTAAATGCTTCCAGCGTATTCTGAAGGAGCATCGTGATGGTCATCGGGCCAACGCCGCCCGGAACCGGAGTGATCGCAGAAGCGATATCCACTACATCGTCAAAATCAACGTCGCCTCTGACTTTACCGTCTTCGCAGCGGTTGATACCGACATCGATGATAACGGCGCCTTCCTTGACGAAGTCCTTCGTGACAAAGCCCTGCTTACCGATCGCAACGATCAGGATATCGGCCTGCTTACAGATCTCTTTAATGTTCTTCGTTTTTGAATGAACTACGGTAACCGTTGCGTTCTCGTGAAGCATCAAAGAAGCAACCGGCTTACCGACGATATTACTTCTGCCGATAACGACGCAGTTTTTACCGTTCATATCGACATTGGCATATTTCAGAAGTTCGATGCAGCCCTTCGGAGTGCATGAAACAAGGCAATCACGGCCGATCGAAAGAAGGCCTTTATTGACCGGATGGAAACCGTCAACGTCCTTTTCCGGTGCAATCGCACAGATAACGGAAAATTCATCCATATGTTTCGGAAGCGGGAGCTGGCAGAGGATACCGTGCACACGGTCATCCTTGTTCAGCTGATCGATAAGGTCGAGAAGTTCTTTTTCCGAAGCAGACTCGGGAAGCGAATAACCGAAAGACTGAAAACCGACCTGCTCGCATGCTTTCTTCTTATTGTTAACATAGATCGAAGAAGCAGGATCCTCACCTACCTGAATCACCGCAAGGCCCGGCTTTTTGCCGAACTTTTCGGAAAGCTCCGAAGTTTCCTTGCTGATTCTCTCGCGGATGAGAGAGGACAGTTCTTTTCCTGAAATAATGGTTGCGCTCATGTGTTTATCCCTTCTTTGCTTTAATTTCTAACCATTGTGCCGGATCGATCAAGATCTTTCTCGGCTTACTGCCTTCAAAAGGACCGATATAGCCTTTGTCCGCCATACGGTCGATCAAACGTGAAGCTCTCGGATATCCGAGGTTCAAGCGTCTCTGCAGAATGGAAACGGAAGCATATCCGGCCTGAAGTACGACATCGACTGCATCGCAGAAAAGTTCGTCTTCCCCGTCCCCTTCTCCGCTTCCGCCGGAAGCAGTCGAAGCTCCTGATTTACTGGCATTGACGATAGCCTCTGCCGTTTCCTCATCATATTGTACAACATTATTCTTCTTTATATAACCGATAATCTCTTCGACTTCTTTATCTGTTACAAAAGCACCCTGGCCACGGATCGGCTTTGCGGAACTTTGCGGATAATAGAGCATATCTCCTTTACCGAGGAGCTTTTCGGCACCGACCATATCAAGGATCGTACGGCTGTCGACCTGGCTGCTGACGGCAAATGCAATACGGGACGGGATGTTTGCCTTAATAACACCCGTGATAACGTCGACGGAAGGACGCTGTGTCGCGATAAGCAGATGGATACCGGCAGCACGGGCCATCGCCGTAAGACGAGAGATCGATTCTTCTACTTCTTTACTTGCGACCTGCATAAGGTCGGCAAGCTCATCGATAACGACAAGGATCAGCGGAAGCTCTTTTTCACCGTTCATTCGCTGATACTCGTTATAGCCTCTGAAGTCACGGACGGCAGCATCGGCAAACTTCTTATAACGGTCCGTCATCTCGATAACGGCCCAGTTCAGAGCATTGGCCGCCTTCTTTGCATCTGTAACTACAGGACAGAGCAAATGCGGAATACCGTTATATACGGCAAGTTCAACGACCTTCGGGTCAACCATGATCATTCTGACCTGCTCAGGGGTTGCATGGCAAAGGATACTGATCAGGATCGAGTTAATACATACTGATTTACCGGATCCCGTAGAACCGGCGATCAGAAGATGCGGCATCTTAGCAAGATCGCAAAGGATCGGGCTTCCGGGGATATCTTTACCGAGAGCGACGACCAGAGGAGATTCTTCTTTCTTAAAAGCAGGAGAATCCAAAAGGTTACCGAGATGTACCGCTTCGATCTTCTTATTCGGAACTTCGATACCGACCGCGGACTTTCCCGGGATCGGTGCTTCAATTCGGATGCTCTGAGCGGCAAGCGCCAGTGCGATATCATCCGAAAGATTCGTAATACGGCTGACCTTGATGCCCGGAGCAGGAACGACTTCAAATCTTGTGATCGCAGGACCTCTGGTTACATCACTGAGAGTCGTCTCGATACCGAAACTTCTAAGTGCGGCGACAAGTTTCATTCCCTCGGCATCCTGGCCGTTGACATCACGGCGCGAAGACTGTGGCATGTCATGAGACAAAAGATTTGTCGGAGCCTTGGCAAACTTACGGTTAGCAGTTCTTGTTGCGGATACTCTTGTCTTCTTTTCAGAAGGAGCGGTATTATCCACGATCTCCCTGCTGTTTTCAACAGGAGAAACTTCCGGGATCGGTGCTTTTGGAGCGGAAGGAACCGGAGAACTTACCAAAGGAGCAGCAACACCGGTTACCGGAGGCATGTCAAAAGGCTGATCCGGAACAGAAGGAGAAACCGGGACTTTTTCCATCTCATTAAGATCAGGAACACGGATCTGTGTTCCGCCTGACTCGTGGATACGCACCTCGACAGGATCCTGATTCGGACTGACCGTAGGAGACGGAAGGATCGAACCGGGCTTCGGGCCTTCTTCCGGAAGGGGTGGAAGATCGATCCACTGCGGTTCATTCTCATCGACAGTCTTTTCAGGTACAGGTGCTTTTGGATTACTGAAACCGAAATCCACACGCGGTTCCGGCGGTACTTCGACTTTACGTGCTTCCGGAGCCGGATCAGTATCATTGGTAAG
The DNA here is from genome assembly GCA_017428545.1 of Clostridiales bacterium. Classification (GTDB taxonomy): domain Bacteria; phylum Bacillota; class Clostridia; order Saccharofermentanales; family Saccharofermentanaceae; genus Scatonaster. The sequence continues at coordinate 89,437 of JAFRQR010000002.1, read as the reverse complement.
ATCAAAATCAAATACTTTCTCGCGCTCTGCCCATGTCTCCTGATTCATTTTTACGGGAGTTCCTTCAAGATCGATGAAACCTTGCGGACCCGGAACTTCTTCAAACGGAGAAACAGGCGGATTTTTAATATATGAGCCGTAGTCAGTGATATCTCTTCCCTGCGCTCTCATAGCGCGTTCACGGGCAATTCGCTCACGCTCGCGGAGAGCTTTGTCCTGACGGAGCGCCTCAGAAGCCTTATGACCTGTGGTCTTAATGACCTCGGCCGTTTTAACTGCAGTTTTGCTGATACTTACATTGAAGATCAGAACGATCTGGGAAAGAGTGAAAGCAAAAAGAATGATCAATGCGCCGGCTTTGGCGGCAACGGCACGAAGCGCAAGCGCGATGGAACCACCGACAACACCACCGGAAAGGATAATGTCACCATCCGGAGCGCCGAGTTTTTTCGGATCCATGCCCATTTTCCAAAGAAGAGCGATCGCTTTACTTGCCTTTACTTCACCGGCCGGAGGTACGGCACATGCGGCTTTGACATATACCGGGCTTACCGTGATCACGGCAAGGATCGAGGATATGCACAGCAAAAGGATCATGACGGAACGGACGCGGATCGGCGCAACGTTCGGGCGCTTTTCGAGGAAAAAGTCAACGGAAGCATAAAGAAGTATCACCGGTATGAAGTAGGCAGATACACCGATCAGGCCGGTCCCTGCACCTCTTAGGATCTTTCCGAGAGAGCCCGTTACGGAAAGAGGCAAATAGTAAGAAAGCCCCAAAAGGACAGCAACAGCAAACAGCAGTACACCGCTTATTTCATGTCTTTGCTCTTTTCTGCTTTCCATCAGATACCGACCCTTCTTGCCGTTTTTAAAAGTGCGACCATCGTCTTTGCATCCGAGATCTCGTTATTATCGATCATTTCAATTGCCTTCTTCAAAGGCATTTTCACAAGCTGGAGGAATTCTCCATCATCGGGATTACCGTCACCGAAAGAAAGACCTTCTGCCAGATACAGATGAATGATCTCCGCACAATAACCGGGAGTGGCGTACATCTTACCAAGATCCGTAACGGTTTCCGCCTGCATTCCGGTTTCTTCTTTCAGTTCACGGATGGCACAGGCCTTCGGATCTTCGCCTTTTTCAAGTTTTCCTGCAGGAGTCTCGAGGATCACCTTTTCGTAAGGTGATCTGAACTGGCGGACAAGATACACATTCTTCTCGTCATCGAGAGCCACGATCGTAGCGCCGCCATTGTGCAGAACAACTTCACGATTCGAAATTGAACCGTCATACAACTGCACCTTCTTAGTTTCCACCTGAAAAACGCGTCCTTCGAAAACGATCTTCCGTTCGACCGTTTTTTCGATGAGCTGTTCATCTAAAGCGTCAATATTCCCCTTCGGCTTAGTCATTCATTCATCCCCAAATTTCTTCGATTGTGCAACCGCAAGCTTATCGCAGCGGTTATTATATTCATTATCGGCATGTCCTTTGACCTTGATCCATGTGATCTTATGAACACCGGAAAGACGGTCCAGTTCCTGCCACAAGTCCATATTACTAACGGTTTGTTTCGAACTGTTTTTCCAGCCGTTACGTTTCCAAGACACCAGCCACCCGGCCGTAAACCCATTGATCAGATAGGCACTGTCACTATAAAGATTTACAAGACAGGGACGGTTCAGGCATTTGAGCGCAGAGATCGCCGCGATCAGTTCCATGCGGTTATTCGTGGTCAATTTCTCTCCGCCGGAGATCTCCTTTTCAATACCGCGGCAAATAAGGATCGCTCCCCATCCGCCGGGACCGGGATTTCCTGAACAGGCGCCGTCAGTATAGATATCGACAGAAGTCATATCCGCCACGGATCATTTTCCTCCTGCAAGAGCCTTGGTCTTAAGATCAGCAGCAATTACGGCATCCTCTACTGTAGCTCTCAGTCCGCCTTTTTCAAGCGCAAGAACACCTTCGATCGTCGTTCCGCCGGGAGAACATACCTGATCTTTAAGGATGGCAGGATGTGTGCCTGTCTCGACCATGAGTTTTCCTGAGCCGTAAACGGTCATAGCAGCGATATCCAGTGCAGTCTTTCTCGGAATACCGAGTTTTACGGCAGCATCTGCCAAAGCCTCGATAAAGAGCATGACATAGGCAGGACCGGTTCCAGAAACGCATCCGATCGCATCCAGCGTCTTTTCATCGCAAGGAACGACAATACCGCATGTTCCCAGAAGCTTTTCAACAAATGCACTCTTCTCAGCATCAACATTACGTGTGCATACGGCACATACGCTGGCACCGACGAGAGCCGGAGTATTCGGCATAACACGAACGATCGCCGATCCCGGATTAAGAAGCCGTTCGATACGGTCCAAAGTCACGGAAGCTGCAATAGAAATGACGACAGCGCCATCCTTAATGTTCTCGGAAATCGAACGGACTGTCTGATCGAAAACCTGCGGTTTGACCGCGAGAAGAATATAATCTGCTTCTTTTACTGCCAAAGAAGCATCCGTATACGGCTGACAGCCTGTTTCGGAAGCCAGTTCCGTTACTTTTTTCTCATCAATATCACATAAACGGACATCTTTTGGAATCAACATTCCGCTCTTTATGAAACCGCCTACGAGAGCGCGGCCCATATTTCCTGTTCCGATTACTGAAAATACCATGTAAATACACCTCTTTTGCCTTTTCTTCCTATTCTATAAAATCATAACATTCTACTTGACATCATGCAAACACTTGAGTAAACTAATGCATGTTGTTTGATCATTGTCAAACAGCCACATACCTAGGGGAGTGGCTCAATGGTAGAGCAGCGGTCTCCAAAACCGCTGGTTGCATGTTCGAATCGTGTCTCCCCTGCCAAAAGGACTGTCTAGAAAGACAGTCCTTTTTTCGTATATAAAAAAAGCAGCCGTCTCAACGAAACGGCTGCCTGAAGTTTCTCGGGAAATAGTATCAATCGTTACCGATAGAGTTTACAAAGACATAATCATCAGCTTCTTTAGCCGGCATGATGTCCAGAACATAGCAAGGAACTCCGTCGATATTCGAATGAGTTACGACATAGGCAAGATCTCCGTCTTTTACCGGGACGCCGATCTCCGTGGATTGCACGGACTGGCTGTATGCATTCTTGACCTTGTCAAGGCAAACCTGACTGTCAGTTCCTACATAGAAAGACTGAAGGAATGCCGCATAAAGGACGTTCAAGGTATCGAATTCATCCTGAGTATCAGCTACCGCAAAGAAACGGATCGTCTTCAGATAGTTGTTGCTTCTGCATTCACAGCCTGTGACAAAAATCGGAAGGATCTCATAATCGTTCTTGATAAGAGACTCGAAATAGCGGTACCTGGATTTTTCCTCGGTCGTAACCGCTGTCGGATCAACAACTGCAGCAGTAGTTTCGGCGGCAACCGTGGACCCATCGGCATTCGTGCTTGTGGCAGCAGCCTTTTCTTTATCTTCGTGGTATGTCGGCTCCGGAATATTGAATCCCAAAGAGCAAACGTTGGCATAGATCGGAGACTGATAGTAGTTTACACGGAACTGTCTTTCGGTAATACCAAGGTTCGGCTCCTGATGCACGGATCTATAGATGTAGAAAGCACCTCCGAGAAGCGCTAAGATCGCAAGAACAATGCCGGCGATGGCGATACCGTCGAGCTTGGCTTTCTTCTTCTCTTTAATGATCGTAGGCTTTTCGTTTTTCTTTACGATCGTATCAAGAGCACCTAGTTTCTGTGCTTTGTCATCGGAAGATTCCATTTCTTCTTCCAGTGCTTCGACCTTTTCCAATGTCAGATCTCTTTCAGCCGCTCTCTTTTCAAAGAATTCTTTCTCTTCATCAGAGATCTCCTCAGACTCAGCTTCATCTTCAGACTCTGCTTCCTCTTCGGACTTCTTTTCATCAGCTGCCTCTTCTTCCGGCTTATCCTCTTCTTTATCAGCAGGATCCGCCTGATCGGCCGACTTCTTATCTTTCTTTTCCTTTTTACCCGGAATCACGTCCTCGATCTCTTCATCGAGTCCCATACCTGCCAGTTTGACGGTAAGGTTCTTAAGGTCAACTTCCGGCGATTCATTCTCGTTCTCTAAATACTTAGCCATATGTTCTACCTTTCAAAATAGCACTAAAGAGATAATATCATGAATTCAAAAATCCGCAACTATTTTACCCTCTCTTCTTGTCATATCACAAATTCTCAGATACGATTAAAACATAGATTTAATAGAGGTGACAGATCATGGAACAACGCAAACATTGCCTGATCACAGGTGGTTCCCGAGGCATCGGCGCAGCTACTGCTTATCGGTTTGCAAAAGCGGGTTATAAGGTCACGTTCTTTTACAGGGCGGATGACGAATCTGCCGAGTATACGAGATCAAAGATCCACGATATAACCTATGATGTCCTTTGCTACAAAGTCGACGTCCGCGATCTGGACGCTGTGGAGTCCGCAGTTTCCGAAGCGGTAGATACTTTCGGTCCTGTCGATGTTCTCGTAAGTAATGCCGGAGTATCTAAGATAGAGCTTTTCACCAAGACGACTCCTTCTGAATGGAACCGTATCATGGACACCAATATCGGCGGACTTTTTAATGTTGTCCATACGATCCTTCCGTCCATGATCTCGCGCCACAGCGGTAACATCGTCACCGTTTCCTCTATGTGGGGTGTCTGCGGAGCTTCCTGTGAAGTTTGTTATTCTACTTCAAAAGCGGCGATCATCGGCTTTACTAAGGCTCTCGCCCAGGAAGTCGGTCCCTCTAACATCCGTGTTAACTGTGTCGCCCCGGGTGTCATCGACACCGAGATGAACTCCGTTCTTGATGACGAAACTCGAAAAGCGCTCTGTGACGAGACTCCCCTCTGCCGTATCGGATCTCCGGAGGAAGTAGCCGATGCCATCTTCTATCTTGCCGACGATACCTCATCATTCATTACCGGTCAGGTATTAGGCGTAAACGGCGGATACATCACGTAAGAGCTTTTAATTCGATATGAATGTATACAAAAAGGACTGTTCCAAAAGGAACAGTCCTTCTATTTATTTGATTGGTCAATCTTGTATCAGAACAGGATCTTATTGTCGATCCATCTGAAGAATACGAAAGCAACCTGTGCGATAGCAGAAGATGTGATCGTCAGCATAATCGCCTTAAATCTTGTTCCACGCTGTGTAAGGTTCTTGGTGAAATACTCAAGGCTCATCAGAATAAGGAACAGGAACGCAACTCCGGAGAAAACACCGGTCAGGTTGAATACCTTGGCATCCATGGCGATGTAGATAGCTTCGCTGAATCCGCAAATAATACTCGCAGCTGCCAGAGGGAAGAAAGCAAGACCATTCCAGGCGATGATCGTCTGGAAATCATCCTTCTTAACGCCGAAAGCATTGGACAGCAGGAAGATCATCAGAAGGAAAACACCGATAGCAAGTGCTTCAACGATCAACATAGAGAAAGCATAACCGCCGACAGACGGGCCATCCTTACCCTTGAAAGCAGCATTGACCAGCGTAGCAAAGTCAGTCATAGCTGTTTCTTTGTTGATGATCTTAAAGATAAAGTTCATGATAACGTAGAATACCGGGAAAGTAAGGCCCAGGAGCCAGTGCTTCTTTTCAGCTCTGCTGAAGATAGCACCGGAAGGATCCTTAAAGAACTGACCCAGGAATCCTCCGATATCGTAAGTGATCGGATTGCTCGGAGCTACAGGTGCAACAGGTGCAGCGCCCGGAACAGGCTGCTGATATACAGGCTGCTGCGGCTGAGCATAAGCATTTGGATCAACAGGCTGAGCAGGAGCAGCGGGAGCCTGAGGAGCTGCAGGAGCAACAGGTGCTACAACAGGAGCTGCAGGAGCTGCCGGCTGAGCCGGTGTCATCGGTGCTACAGGCTGTCCGCAGAAAGGACATGCAGCACTTCCATCCGGAAAAGATTGACCACATTTAGTGCAAAACATAATAATACCTCCATCTATTTAATGTAGAAGTGGTCGGAGTGACCTGACTTGAACAGGCGACCTCTTGCACCCCAAGCAAGCACTCTAGCCAGCTGAGCTACACCCCGACGCTAATAAAATTCTAACACAATGAGGTTATGTGTCAACAAAATGAGATGAAATTAAACGGACACAAACGAAGAAATAAATGCCTGAAAATCTAATAAAAAAGGGCTGTTCCGATAATCGGAACAGCCCTTTAACTGATTTCAATATTTTATTCTGAAAGAATCAGAATTCGCGGGAGCGGGAACCCGGATGCGGAGCCTCTTCTTCAGCGGAAGAATTGTCAGCAAAATCTCTTCTCTGACGCTTCTCGAAACGGTCACCGCGGCCTCTTCTTTCACGATTCGGACGGTCACCTCTTCTCGGGGCGCTCTCTTCTTCAACAAAACCTTCCGGCTTCTCCATGCAGTCACGCATAGACAGGTTGTATCTGCCCTGGCTGTCTACCTCAAGGAGCTTGACCTTAACTACGTCACCTTCCTTGACGGCATCTTCAACGTTCTCCACACGGCCCCAAGCCATCTTGGAAATATGTACGAGACCTTCCTTACCCGGCAGGAACTCTACGAATGCACCGAACTGCATCAGGCGTGTAACAACACCTTCGTACTCGACACCTACTTCCGGATCTTCAACGATACCCTTGATGATTGCCATTGCCTTTGCAGCAGCTTCCTGATCAGGAGTTGCGATGTGCAGGATACCGTCATCATTGATGTCGATCTGCGCGCCTGTATCAGCGATGATCTTGTTGATAACCTTTCCGCCGGAACCGATGACCTCACGGATCTTGTCGACCGGGATCTGCATGGTGATGATTCTCGGAGCATACTTACTGAGTTCAGCACGCGGAGCAGAGATCCTCGGAAGCAGCACTTCGTTGATGATCTGCTTTCTGCCCTTCTGAGTCAGTTCGAAAGCCTTGCGGATGATGTCGAGGGAAAGACCGTCGACCTTAATATCTACCTGAATGGATGTGATACCGTCTTCAGTACCGGCAACCTTAAAGTCCATATCACCGAAGAAGTCTTCGATGCCCTGAATATCCATGAATACGAGGAAGTCATTCTCATCTTCTTCGTTAACGATAAGACCTGTAGAAATACCTGCTACCGGCTTTTTGATCGGAACACCTGCATCCATGAGTGCAAGAGTACTTGCGCAGACGGAACCCTGGGATGTGGAACCGTTGGACATCAGGATCTCAGATACTGTACGGATCGCATACGGGAACTCTTCCTCAGACGGCAGAACCGGAACAAGAGATCTCTCAGCGAGAGCACCGTGACCGATCTCACGACGTCCCGGAGAACGGGAAGCCTTAGCCTCACCAACGGAGTAACCCGGCATGTTGTAATAGTGCATGTAACGCTTGGATGCTTCGTTATCCAGGCCATCCAGGGTCTGAGCGTAAGAAAGCGGAGCAAGCGTACATGTTGTCATTACCTGTGTCTGACCACGCTGGAACAGACCGGAACCATGTACACGCGGCAGAAGTCCTACATCGCAGGACAGCGGACGGATCTCATCCAGACGGCGGCCGTCAACACGGACATGCTCCTTAAACAGATAGTTACGGACAACTTTCTTTTCAAGCTTATAAACAGCATCAGCCAGATACGGCAGATACTCTTCATTCTGCTCTGTAAGATAAGCTTCGATCTCTTTGGTAAGAGCATCGATATTTGCATCACGTACGGACTTATCTACAGCAAGAACTGCCTGACGCATCTTGTCCCATGCAAAGTCCTTAACCATTGTAAATACTTCTTCCGGAACATCGGCAGACTCGTAAGTGAACTTCTCTTTACCGATCTCGGCTACGATGCTGTTGATGAACTTAACGATCTCCTTGATGCTCTCATGACCGATTGCGATTGCCTCGAGCATTGTCTCATCCGGAACTTCGTTTGCACCGGCTTCAACCATGCAGATCTTCTTTTCTGTACCTGCGAGAGTTACATACATGCGGCTCTCTTTTCTCTGCTCTTCGGTCGGGTTGATGATAACGTCATCACCGATCAGGCCGAGAACGACACCACCGACCGGGCCATTCCACGGAATATCGGAAATAGCGATCGCGATGGATGTACCGATCATAGCAGCGATCTCAGGAGAGCAATCCTGATCAACGGACATGACCATATTGGAAACAACTACATCGTTTCTCAGATCCTTCGGGAACAAAGGACGGATCGGACGGTCGATAACACGGGATGTGAGGATCGCCTTCTCAGAAGGACGGCCTTCTCTCTTGATATAACCACCCGGGATCTTACCTACAGCATACATCTTCTCTTCGTAATCAACAGACAGCGGGAAGAAGTCAACGCCCTCACGCGGTGTCTTAGAAGCTGTAACAGTGGAAAGGATCGCTGTCTCACCGTAACGGATAAGGCAGGCGCCGTTTGTGAACTGGGCAAGCTTTCCTGTCTCAACGACGATCGGACGGCCGGCCAGTTCGGTCTTAAAAATACGTTCCATAAATGTACCTCCATTTATTATGTTTTATAAGGAGGTAGCTTGTAGATTCATACTCCGTTCGAGACGGGATATCAATCTACCCACTACTCCCCTTAAAATCAAATATCCGTGCGCATAGTAACGCAACATATCTATATTATAGATAAGCGGGAAATAAATCAAGATTTTTACCGAAATTACCTATGAAAAAGGCTGTCCCGCAAGGAACAGCCTTTCTTTTGTTCTGATTGTTGACATTACTTTCTGATGTTCAGACGAGCAATGATAGAACGATAACGCTCGATGTCGATTTTTGCCAGATAGTCGAGGAGACCTCTTCTCTGACCAACGAGCATCAGCAGACCACGACGGGAGTGGTGGTCATTCGGATGAACCTTCAGGTGCTCAGTCAGGTGGTTGATTCTAGCAGAAAGAATCGCGATCTGAACCTCAGGAGAACCTGTGTCACCCTCTTTAAGAGCGTACTCTTTGATGATCTCAGCTTTGTTGATCTGTCCCATTGTTCTTACCTCCATAGTCCTGTAGCAAAGTAAATGGTCGGAACCGTCCATAAACTGTGTCCACGGAAAAATACTTGCGTATGATAGCACATCGAAAAGAACTTGTAAATACTTACGGGCACAAAATGCGGATATATCGAGAACTTTCGCCGTAAAGGATAGATTCGACCATCTTATTGATCTCCTCTTCATTATACGGCGGATGCACTTCTTCGACTCCGCGCCATGTATTTCTGCCGCATGTTTTTGAAAGATACATTGCCTGGTCAGCGATCTTTACGTGATCCTGGACGCTGATGCCCGTCGGCTGATCGTGCAAAAGCGGAAAAGGCGTATAGCCGATACTGCAGGTAACGGGACGGTTCTTCCCTGCTCCCTGTCCGGTGATGCGGACATTCTTTTCAAAGACCGCACGGACATTTTCTGCATAACTTTCCATACTTTCAGGATAGTTCAGGCATACGATCAGGAGGAATTCCTCACCGCCGTTTCGAATAACAACGCCCTTATTGGCAACGATCTTACGAAGCGTCTTTCCAACAAGAGCCAGAATAACGTCACCATACTGGTGGCCGAATTCATCGTTGATACGTTTAAAGTGGTCAATATCGATCATAAAGATCGCGTACTGGCGGCTTCCGTATGTTTTAAGACTGCCACTTGTCTTAATATCAATAAGCATTTCGGTCTTAAGCATTCCGGAAAGCACCTGCTGGAAATACTTTCTGTTAAAGCAACCTGTTGTCTCGTCATAGTATTTCTCGTTTCCGGCGATCGTAATATACTTATCGATCGAATCAACCCAGGTGCCTGTCGAAGAGACCTTGATAAACGGGTTTTCTTCGACGAGCTGGCGCATTTCCACCGGAAAAGCAGCTGACGCCGCTTCTGTCTTCTTTTCGATCTCTTTAATGATGCTTTCTGTCGGAGCCATGATCATCTTGTCATACAGCCATACGAAGAAGGTACCCGTCAGAAAATCGATAAATAACATTCCTATGGTAATCGTAAGAAGCGTAAGGGCTTGAGTCTTCGGCATCTGATTGATGGGCACAAAGGTTTTATATCCCATGATATAGCTTAAAAATGAAAACAGGAAAATACCGACTACGGTAAGGAACACGGTGGCACAAATATATATAAAGGTGGCTGCTTCTTTCAATGATTTCCATTGACCGACTGCAAATACACCCTGAAGGAACTTCCTTGCTTTTCGTACGTTATAGAAGAAAGTCATCTCTTTTCCCCCATTGTAACCTCACAACTGCATTATAACATTCGAGAAAGTGGCAAAATGCGAATTATCTGTAAACAAAATTATTAAGAAAAAATTGATGCTATTTACTCTTTACTTTATCAGGAATATGATTTAGCATTTATGAGGAATTTATAACCAGTATTCTATTTATTTAAAGGAGTGTTCATTATGAATCTTTCACCACTTCAGAAAGCTAGATACGAGTATCAGCCGAAACTTCCGGGCATGCTCAGAAACGGTATTGCTGATATCTGCGTAAAAGAAGGTGCTGCAACACAGTCCGTAGCAGATCAGGACAAGATCAAGGCTCTCTTCCCTAACACATATGGTAAGCCGGAGATCACTTTTGAAAAGGGCGCTAATACATCTGCCGCAAAGAAGCAGGTCGTAGGTGTTATCCTTTCCGGCGGACAGGCTCCGGGCGGACACAACGTTATTTCCGGTCTTTATGATGCTCTTAAGGCTACCAACAGCGAGAACGTTCTTCTCGGCTTCAAGGGTGGTCCGGACGGACTTCTTAAGAATGACTACGTAGAATTCGACGACAAGTTCATCGATTCTTACAGAAATACAGGTGGTTTCGATATCATCGGTTCCGGCAGAACTAAGCTTGAGACGGAAGAGCAGTTCAACATCGTTGCTGAAAACGCAAAGAAGAACGGTCTTACCGCTATCGTTATCATCGGTGGTGACGACTCCAATACAAACGCCGCTACTCTTGCTGAGTATATGGCTGCTAAGAACACAGGCATCCAGGTCATCGGCTGTCCGAAGACGATCGATGGCGACCTCAAGAACGAGGATATCGAGGCTTCTTTCGGTTTCGATACTGCTACAAAGACATACTCCGAGCTCATCGGTAACATCGAGCGTGATGCTAACTCCGCAAAGAAGTACTGGCACTTCATCAAAGTAATGGGCCGTTCCGCTTCTCACGTTGCTCTCGAGTGCGCACTTGAGACACAGCCGAACATCTGCCTCATCGGTGAGGAAGTTGCCGCTAAGAAGATGTCTCTTGCTCAGATCACCAACTACATCGCCGATGCAGTTGAAAAGCGTGGCAACAATGGCGAGAACTTCGGCGTTGCCATCATTCCGGAAGGTATCGTAGAATTCGTTCCTGAGTTCTCTGCTCTGATCGCTGAGATCAACGAGCTGCTCGCAGGCGAAAACACTGCAAAGTTCAATGCTCTTCCTGACTGGAACGCGAAGTATGATTTCATCAAGTCCGGTCTTTCCGCTGAATCCTTCAAGGTATTCGATATTCTCCCGCAGGGCATCCAGCAGCAGCTCTTCCTCGAGCGTGACCCGCACGGTAACGTTCAGGTTTCCCTCATCGAGTCCGAAAAGCTCTTCTCCGAAATGGTTAAGGCTGAGCTCGCTAAGAGAAAAGAAGCCGGCTCATACAAGGGCAAGTTCGGTGCACAGCACCACTTCTTCGGTTACGAAGGCCGTTGCGCTTTCCCGTCCAATTTCGATGCTGATTACTGCTACTCCCTCGGTTTCAACGCTTTCATGCTGATCCAGTACGGTTTCACCGGTTACCTTTCCAAGGTATCCAACATCAGCAAGCCGGCTGAAGAGTGGATCGCAGGCGGTATGCCGATCACAAAGATGATGAACATGGAAAGAAGAAACGGTCAGGACAAGCCGGTTATCCGTAAGGCTCTCGTTGAGCTCGACGGCAAGCCGTTCAAGTTCTTCGAAGCAAACCGTGAAAAGTGGGCTGTAGAGACATGCTTCACCTATCCGGGTGCTATCCAGTACTACGGACCTGCTGAGGTTTGTGATCTTACCACAAGAACGCTGGCTCTTGAGCATTCCTGATTCCGGATCTTATAATCTGATCAACAAAAAGCGCTGTCTCCTGAGAGGCAGCGCTTTTTCTTACTTTTCAGAATGGCCATCTGCTATAATCAAAAATGAAAAGAATCGCATAGGAGATCGATCATGACACGCATACAGCACCCGTTTGAACCGCTATATGATGATACCAGCAGGATACTGATCCTCGGTTCTTTTCCATCTGTCAAATCCAGAGAACAGCAGTTCTTCTATGGTCATCCCCAGAACCGTTTCTGGAAAGTCATCTCCTCGATATTTTCCGAAGAGGTTCCGACGACGATCCCCGAGAAAAAGCACCTGATCTTAAGCCATGGTTTCGCACTTTTGGATTCGATCAGTTCCTGCGAGATCACCGGTTCTTCCGATGCCTCCATACGTAACGCCAAGGCAAATGAAATTTCCCTGATCCTTAGGAACTGCCCGATCGAAAAGATCATATGTAACGGCAAAAAGTCTTATGAACTGTATCAGCGTTATATCGAAAAAGAAACCGGGAAAAGTGCGATATGTCTTCCCTCGACAAGTCCTGCGAATGCCGCATGGTCTTTAGACAAACTGATCGATGCGTGGTCAGTGATCATACTTCAAACTCAGGAAGAGTCGTGATCTTTATCCCCTTATTCTTCGCATAAAGCGAAAGCAGAGCACTTGCATTTCCTGCATCACCGATATAAAGACCCAGGTTGGAATCAACATCCCACGGTTTTACACGTGTCCAGGCATCATACCATCTCCTGCCTTTCTCATCCACATAAGCGTCATGAAGGATCGTGTTTGCAGTCCTGGCAGAAAGAGATACATTGACATGATCCGGAACGAGTTCTGAATCGGTAAGGAAATGCAGAAGAAACCCGGAAGTACCGCAGCAGATGCAGTGATTCCAATATCCGCGGGATCTCTTCTCCGGAACTCCGGCATTGATCAGAGCCTGATTGAACTTCCTGTAACCATCCAGATATTTCTCATTTCCTGTTACCTTATAAAGTTTTCTATATACGACAGAAGATCCGACCGGACCATGGCAGAGACTCAGATAGAAGACTTCATAAGCGCGGTCTTCATCTGGAAGATAGATATACGGGATGATCTGAGAGCTATCATCACGAACAGCTATCTTTTCCAGATAATTGATGCCTCGCTCCGCAAAACGAAGATACTTTACATCTTTTGTCGCTTCGTAATAAAGTGTCAGAAGATACACGATACCGGCCGTACCATGCGCAAAGTTCGCAACGACACCGTTATCCGGGACTTCCTGAAAATAATTATGCACATTCAAAAGGTGCCAATGGATCGTATTTTCATCGTCTTCAATGTGAAGATCCAGGATCGAATCGAGACTGGTCTTTGCATAGGAAAGATACTTCTCATCTTTGGAGATCTTGGCGATACGAAGCCAGTAAGCAACAGCGCTTCCGTCTCCCATATAGTCGTAAAGGTTTTTCCAGTGGATGCGAAGGCCGCTGCTTGTTTCCTCTTTGATCGATTTTTCAAAAATATCATCAGCGATCCTTAAGGCATGATCCAGATATCTCTTCTCACCTGTCTTATCAAAAAGGACAAGCGCCAGGAATCCTTCTCCTGCGGTTCCTGTGTGAAGACCCGGCTTGATGGAAAGCTCCGGATCGTATGTACGGATCAAAAACTCAAGTCCTTCTTTTGCTTCTTCCAGATACTTCTGCTCGCCGGTTACCTCATAGAGTTGAACGAAAAAGAAACCGATTCCGGATGCACCGGAATATAAAGTACGATTACTCAGGTAGGTCTCCTCGACCTCATCCTGTTTCTTGCCTTCCCGGCAGTTGACCGCCCAGTGACGGCCGTTTTCGTCATTGATCTCGTGTTTTTTGATCCAGTTGGCGGTCTCGATCGCGCCCTTTAGATAATCTTCATCACTCGTCGGATTAAAAACATCCGGTAAAGCTATTTTTCTCATTTGATCCACCTCGTTTACTCACTTACTCAGAATCGTCTCCATCTCACAAGAGACGTTTTCCTTTCTTATCGAGAATGGTACTATAGCTTACCTTAGCCGTCTAATCCGAAAAAACAATGTCCGGTTATAAGTTTTACTTATGATTCCGGATAATAGATCGTATCGAACTGTCTCCAGAAATCGTCTTTTTCATACGACAAGAATACATCGCGCCAATAGCGCAATTCCTCATCGCCAGTGATCATATAGAACACGTGAAGATGCTCAATATATAACCTATGTGCATAAAGGGATCCGAGGTTAACATAACAGTCAGTGTAAAACTGAAGAAGATCATACCCGGTATAGCCATAATAGTCGTAATACGGAAGGACGACCTTCATCGCGGAAATCGCCTCATCAAAGGCCTCTTTCGCCTCCTCTGCTCCATATTCTTCCGGAGCACCTTCGTACCAGTCATATAGCCCCACCATAGCGATCATATTGCCGTTTAAAATGTATGATGTAGGTGATGTCACGAATTCCTCAGGCATACGCAAGCCTGCATACGGCTCAAGTTCAGGATGCCCTTCTGCAAAATCAGAAAGAGAGCGACGGCATCCGGCGGAAGGGTCATCGTCGGCATCTTTGAGAAGAAACTCAAGTGCTTTATACCCGGCATCAAGATATTTCGTATCGTTGGACACATTATAGGCACGGATAAAAACAGAAAGGATCTCCCCTTGCGCCATTCCCGAGACAAACCCCGGCGATAGAACCATTGTCGGTTTTAAAGCAAATGCCATCTCATATCGATAACTGCCGTCTTCTTTCTGTATCTCGATAAGATAGTCGGATAAGTAAAGAAACTGTTCTCGATCTGAAGCATCACCGGTTTCCAGATACCGGTTAAAATACCCGAGCGCACGTTGACCGATCGTTACGGGATTATAGTAAAATCCGTCCTCGTACTTCACCATCGGTATCCCGCGATCGTCGAATTTTATCGATTCCGGATCGTCAAAAATGACACCTGACATGGATTTCCCGTTCCATTCATACGAAGTCTGCATGAACTCTTCATAGTAGGAATAATCAACATGCAACAGATTATTGTAAGTTCTGGCACTTAAAAGATAGTCTTCGTGAAAGCATACATCCGGGCCGTTCTCGATGACATGTATTCCTATACCACAAGAACTCACCTCACCGTTTGCGTTTGCAGCCTGAAACTCGATATAATTCCATCCTTCTTTAATGCTTCCGTCGGTCGGGAGCTGGAAATCAAAGTGACCATCGGGTTCGATCGAATCTGTTTTTTCACCGTTTATGAATACATCTACTTTTTGTGCATCGGTATCCACATTGACAGAATAATCTTTGGCATCCATTAATTCATTTCTATTAGAGATCACGATACTGTATGGCATCACGGTTTCGGAAGAGATATTATCCGTACTGTCGAAAGAAACA
The DNA here is from genome assembly GCA_017428545.1 of Clostridiales bacterium. GTDB lineage: Bacteria > Bacillota > Clostridia > Saccharofermentanales > Saccharofermentanaceae > Scatonaster. Next base: position 73,934 of record JAFRQR010000002.1, on the reverse strand, counting down.
GGAGATTCAGAAATTACGGTCTCAATCACTGACGAATCATCAGTCGTGCTTTTATTCTTACTGCAAGAACATAACGACACGAAAAGCACTGTCGAAAGGAAGTAAGATACAGATTTGGCAGCAGACCGCGATTTTTTCACTATAGAATCCCCCCATTCACATGCAAAAATTATAACACAAAAAGGGCTGCTTCACTTTCGTGAAACAGCCCTTTGAGCACTTATTAAGCAACAATCTTACTCTTCGAGGATAGAATCCGGATAGATCTCTCTCTTAGCATAAGTTGTGTGCAGGAGTTCGTGAGCCAGGTGACCGTTCGGAGCACCGAGGAACTCTTTGTAGAGCTTATCGATCTGAGAGTTCTTGTGGCTCTTACGCTGCGGCATAATAGCATCTTCTTCATAGAGAGCCTTGGCACGCTCAGCACGGATATCGATATCCATAAGCTTCTGAGCCGGAACCTGAGGCTGACCGCCACCGCAAACGCATCCGCCGGAGCAACCCATGATCTCAATGAAGGTATACTCAGGAGCAGAACCGTCTTTGATTGCATCAAGCAGCTTTCTCGCTGCAGCTGTACTGTGGGCAACAGCTACACGGATGTTCTTGCCACCGAGGGTGAGCTCGGCTTCCTTGATGTCAGCTTCAACACCACGAACTGCTTTATATTCGAACTCAGGAAGATCTTTCTCCTCAAGGATATCAGCAACTGTACGAATAGCTGCTTCCATAACACCACCGGTTGCACCGAAAATAACTCCGGCACCGGTGTACTCGCCCATCAGATCCTGATCCGGACCTTCATCCGGAAGGCTGTTGAAATCCATACCGGCTTCACGGATCATACGAGCCAGCTCACGAGTTGTGATAACGATATCAACATCCTTCAGACCGTCAGCATTTACGAGCTGCTCACGAGCTGCCTCAGTCTTCTTGGAAGTACAAGGCATAACGGAAACAACTACGATGTCCTTCGGATCAAGATTATTGTTCTTAGCATAGTAAGACTTGATAAGTGCACCTTCCATCTCGTGCGGAGACTTACATGTGGAAAGGTTCGGGATGAACTCAGGGTAATAGAATTCGCAGAAGCGGATCCATCCCGGAGAACAGGAAGTGATCATCGGGAGAACTCCACCGTTCTGAATACGGTTAAGAAGTTCTGTGCCCTCTTCCATGATCGTAAGGTCAGCACCCCAGTTGGTGTCATAAACCTTATCAGCACCGAGACGCTTCATAGCAGCGAACATCTTACCTGTAGCACGGGTTCCGATCGGAAGACCGAACTCTTCACCGATAGCTGCACGGACAGCAGGAGCAACCTGCATAACAACGTGCTTGCTCGGATCCTGGATAGCAGCCCATACCTTATCGGTCTCTTCCTTCTCATGCAGAGCGCCGACCGGGCAAGCTACGATACACTGACCGCAGTAGATACACGGAGCATCTGCCATAGAGATGTCATAAGCCGGACCAACGGAAGTGCTGAATCCACGGTTGAGGAAGGAAAGAACGCCGATGCCCTGCTTCTTACAAGCAGATACGCAACGTCCGCACTTAACGCACTTGCTGCCGTCACGAACAATGGAGAAAGACTTGTCGTCAAGAACTGACGGGCTCTTCTCACCTTCGAAAGTAACCTTACGGATACCATATTCTTCAGCCAGAGTCTGAAGTTCGCAGTTCTGGTTACGGATACAGGAGAGGCAGTCACGGTTGTGATCGGAAAGGATCATCTCGAGAGTTGCTTTTCTGGTATCTCTAACCTTCTTGCTGTTTGTATGAACGACCATACCTTCGCTTACCGGCATAACGCAGGCAGCAGCGAGTGCACGGGCCTTCTCTACTTCAACGAGGCAGACGCGGCAGGCGCCAACTTCGTTGACATCTTTTAAATAACACAGGGTCGGGATCTTAACGCCGGCTTTTTTAGCTGCTTCAAGAACGGTGTAGTTCGAAGGAACCTGTACCGAAACCCCATCAATGGTTACATTGACCATATCCATATTGTTTCACACTCCTTTATCGAATTTAATCGTCACTTGAATTATCTCTTCTGAACAGCCTTGAACTTACAGTTCTCGATGCAGGCGCCGCACTTAATGCACTTCGTTGTATCGATAGAGTAAGCGACCTTACCAACCTCACCTGTAATCGCGTTGACCGGGCACTTCTTAGCGCACAGAGAACACTTCTTACAGATATCCGGATCGATGTAGTATTCTGTGAGACCCTTACATACATGGCAACGGCACTTCTTATCTACTACATGCTCTACATATTCTTCACGGAAATGCTTCAATGTAGAGAGGATCGGGTTTGCTGCTGTCTGGCCAAGAGCACAGAGAGAACCATTCTTCAAGGAAAGAGCGATCTCTTCGAGGGAGTCGATATCTTCAAGAGTACCTGTACCATCGGTGATCTTTGTGAGAAGTTCGAACATTCTCTTTGTACCGATACGGCACGGAGAACACTTACCACAAGACTCGTCAACGGTGAACTCGAGGAAGAACTTCGCGATATCAACCATACAAGTATCTTCGTCCATGACGATCATACCACCGGAACCCATCATGGAGCCGGCTGCTACGAGGTTATCGTAGTCGATCGGTGTGTCAAGGAGAGATGCCGGGATACATCCGCCGGACGGACCACCGGTCTGAACTGCCTTGAAAGCCTTACCATTCGGGATACCGCCGCCGATATCATAAACGATCTCACGTACTGTAGTACCCATCGGGATCTCAACGAGACCTACGTTGTTAACCTTACCGCCAAGTGCGAATACCTTAGTACCCTTGGACTTCTCAGTACCGATGGAAGCGAACCAGTCAGCACCCTTATTAAGGATAACCGGGATATTTGCATATGTCTCAACGTTATTGAGGATAGTCGGCTTACCAAACAGACCCTTGATAGCCGGGAACGGCGGACGAGGTGTCGGATTACCACGCTTACCTTCGATAGAACGCATGAGAGCTGTTTCCTCACCGCAAACGAATGCGCCTGCGCCGAGACGGATATCGAGGTCGAAGGAGAAACCGGAATCGAAGATGTTCTCACCGAGCAGTCCGTATTCTCTAGCCTGATTGATAGCGATCTGCAGTCTCTTAACAGCGATCGGGTACTCAGCACGGATATAAACATAACCCTGGTGAGCGTCGATGCAGTAAGCAGCGATAGCCATAGCCTCGATTACGCTATGCGGGTCACCCTCAAGGATGGAACGGTCCATAAATGCACCCGGGTCACCTTCGTCTGCGTTACAGCAAACATACTTTGTGATGCCCTGGCCTCTGTTACCGGAAGCGAACTTCCACTTCATACCTGTCGGGAATCCGCCGCCGCCACGGCCACGAAGACCGGACTTAATGATTTCTTCGATGATCTCATCCGGATTTCTCTTCTCGGTAAGGATCTTACCAAGAGCCTGATAACCGTCATGAGCGATATACTCATCAATATTTTCCGGGTTGATGTTACCGCAGTTACGAAGAGCGATACGCATCTGCTTCTTAAAGAAGTTGCTGTCATCTGCAGAAGTCTTCTCGGCAGCCTGGGCACCATCGTGCTTCGGAGCCATGAGACGCTCTACATAACGGCCCTTAAGAAGGTGCTCGCTAACGATCTCTGTAACATCCTCAGGTGTTACGCGATAGTACATAACGCCTTCCGGATAGATAACTACGATAGGACCCTGGGCGCAAAGGCCGAAGCATCCTGTCTGAACTACTTTTACTTCTTTTTCAAGTCCCTGAGCCGGAATCTGCTGTTCAAACTGCTCGAGAATCTTCGCGGAGTTTGAAGATGTGCATCCTGTACCACAGCAAACAAGGACGTGCGCACGAAATAAATCCATGATTAAGCCTCCTTATACTTTGCGATAATACCGGGAATTTCATCCGGTGTCAGACGACCATATACATCGTCACCGACCATGATAACCGGTGCCAAACCACAGGCACCTACGCAGCGGCACGCAGAGATGGAGAACTTACCGTCTTTGGTAACGTCACCGTTCTTAATGCCCAATACATCCTCGATCTTGTCGAGCAGGGCCTGCGAACCTTTAACATAGCAAGCTGTACCCAGGCATACGCTGATTGCGTTTTCTCCCTTCGGCTTGAGCGAGAAGAAAGAATAGAACGAAATTACGCCGTAAACCTCAGCAACAGATACCTCAAGAGCATCCGCTACTTTTCTCTGGACAGGAAGCGGCAGATAGCCGTAAATTTCCTGAGCCTGCTGCAATGTGGCCATCAAAGCCTTCTGGCCCTGGCCCTTGTATTTCGAAAGAACTTCATCGAGCTTTGCGCTCATTTCTTCCGGAGTCATTTTTTGTTTTCCCACAGTTGACTCACCTCCCACATGGTAGGATAACATATCCTCAAATTCTACTCAATGGAAAAGAGGAAAAATCTTGTCAACTTCGCCCGAAAAATAACAAAATCGACACAGATTTTAGGCAAAATGAAAATCATTTCGACATAGTGAACACTCGTTCCTTCCGACTTTCATTTTTATTGATTAGAAGTTACAATGAGAACCGAATCCGACCAGATGGGGGCAATATGCAGCTGACATTTAAGATCCAGAAGGAAGACGATGGCAGGAAGATCTATGACATCCTGAGAGACAGATATCAGATGTCCAATCTTCTGTGCAAACGCATCCGTCTTTACGGTGAATTGTATATAAATGGATTTAAATCCCGCATGATCACCGAGACATCAGCCGGAGATGAAGTTCATATTATCTATGATGACGCCGAAGGGATCATCCATACTAAACCTGATACAGATATTAAAGTATATTACGAAGATGACTGGATCGTCGTATGTGAAAAGCCGGGAAATCTGGTCACCCACCCTTCCTGGCAGCACATGGATGACTCACTTATCCAAAGGCTCTGTGACCAAAGGCTTCACCCGATCATGCGTCTGGACCGTGAAACCTCAGGCCTGATCGTCATAGCCAAAAACGGATATGCGCACAATACGGTTTCCAAAAACAAAATGGAAAAGGAGTATGTCGGCATCGTTTACGGAACCTTTGATCCGGAAGAAGGAACGATCGACAGACCAATCGGCCGTGATGAGAACTCGATCATGATCCGTATCGTCCGTGAGGACGGTCATCCATCCGTTACCCACTATAAAACGATTCAGAAACTGCCCGAAAAGAACTTGTCCGTAGTTTCATATAAGCTTGAAACGGGAAGGTGCCACCAGATACGTGTACATTCCCTGTATCTCGGACACCCGCTCGTCGGAGACGGACTTTACGGACCTGCCTCCAATGACTTCCCGAATCCCGAAATGGAACATATCGAAAACGAGGACAAAATCTCACGTCAGGCACTTCACGCCTGCAAACTCGGCTTCTATCATCCAATCACAAATGAATGGATGGAATTCACCTCAGAGATGCCCGACGATATGAAGAACTTAATTGAATGAGAAAAGATAAAGCTTTCTCAGCTGTGCCTCGGGCTTCGCCCTGCGGAGGCTTTCGAAAGCTTTTCTTTTCTCTTAACAATTAAATTCTTGCGTTATTTTCTTTCCTGAATCAGTTTTTTCGCCAGCCGCTGAGATTGTTCATCGGAGGAGTTGCCGGAAAGAAGCCTTGCGACTTCCATGATCCGTCCGGAATCGCCGAGTTCAGCAATATTGGTCTTGGTCCTCTCCCCGCTCTGATCCTTGGAAATGAAGAAATGCTGGTCCGCGGCGGCAGCGATCTGACCCATGTGGGTTACACAGAATACCTGATGGAACTTCGAAAGTTTCTTCATGGACTGAGATACAGCCTTGGCCGCCTCACCGGAAATACCGGAATCGACTTCATCAAAGATCAAAACCGGAGTAGCATCTGCTCTTGCCAGGATCGTTTTAATGGCCAGCATGATACGTGCCGCTTCACCGCCGGATGCCGTCTTGGATAATGGTTTTAAGTCTTCGCCCTTATTAGCGGAGAACAAAAATTCCACTTCATCATATCCGGTCTTGCTGAAGAACCGCTCTTTCGGGCGTTTCGTAAAGGAAACGTCAAAGGTTGCATTGGAAAGTCCTAAGAAACGGACCTCGGCTACGATATCCGCAGAGAGCCTTTTTCCTGCTTCGACACGGATATCATGGATCTTATCCGCAAGAGCAATGAGTTCTTTTTCAATACGCGAGCGTTCAGTATTCAGCTGTTTGATCTTGGTATCACCCTCGCGGAGCATTTCCAGCCGGTTCTTCGCAGACTCCAAAAACTCGTTCATTGCAGCGACCGAACCGCCGTACTTCACCGTACAGGAGCGGAGCTTTTCGAGACGTGCCTCGACTTCGTCGTAAGAGTCAGAACCAAGAGCATCCAAGGAGCCAAGCGAATCCTGAAGCCCTTCAAGATCCATGACCAGCGAATGCAGCTGCTGAGCGTTTTCGGAATATGACGGATCGATCTGGCAAAGCGCTTCAAGGTGTTCCGATGCCGTCTGAAGCGCCGAAAGCGGAGAGGCCGAATCGTCGGTCGATAAAGCTCCCAGGACAAAAGACAAGTGGAATCGTCTCTTCTCCTCCTGTTTTAAGATCTTGAGTTTCTCGACAAGCTCTTCTTCCTCTCCCTCTTGAAAAGCACCGTCCTCGATCTCTTTGATCTGATACGAAAGAAGATCCTGCATCTGCCGGCTCTTTTCCGGATCACTTTCATACTGTTTACGAAGATTCAATATCTCGCGGTATTCATTAAGTTTTGCCGAAAAAGCGGCAATGTGCGGATCGATCGCATCTCCCGTGTAATCATCCAGGATACCGAGATGTTTGGAACTGTCGAAGATCGTCTGCTGGTCATGCTGCCCGTGGATATCTACAAGGTAGGAACCGATGGTTTTCAAAACGGAAACCGGCATGACCCGGCCGTTAATGCGGACGATACTTCTGCCGTCTTTACTGATCTCACGAAGGAGGATCAGCGTGTCATCTTCTACTTCGATCCCGAATTCTTCGATCATCTCTTTCGGAACTACAGAACCGATATCATCAAAGACGGCCTCGATGACGGCTTTGCTACTGTCTTTGCGGACATAATCCCTGCCGATGCGATGGCCCAGAAGCGCCGAGATCGCGTCAATGATCAGAGATTTACCCGCGCCGGTCTCACCGGTGAGGATATTAAGTCCTTTTCCCGGTGTAAAAGACGCATACTCGACTATGGCAAAATCCTGTATCGTGAGACTGACTAACACTAATGACCTCTCTTACAGATCCGCGTTGATGCGGTTGTTCATATCTTTAATGGTCGCCTGGATCGCAAGGGCATCCTCGGGACTCGGGGTCGCGACAAATACGGTATCATCACCTGCGATGGATCCGACCACACCGGAAAGATGGATGGAATCGAGAGCCGAAGCTGCCGCATTGGCCATACCCGGAAGTGTACGGATAACAACAAGATTCATCGCCACATCACTGGAAAGGACCGAATGGGCGAATACGGAAAGAAGTCTTCCCGGAGCCACATCACCGGTTCTGTCGAGCACACTGTACTTCGTACCGCCGGAAGGAAGAGTGACCTTGATGATCCCCAGATCCTTGATGTCACGTGAAACCGTAGCCTGCGTCACCTGCCAGCCTTCGGACTCAAGTGCTTTTGCCAGTTCTTCCTGCGTACTGATCTCTTTCGCTCGGACCAGACGGAGCATCGCTTCCTGTCGTTCATTTTTCGCCATCTTCATAGAAACTACCTCTTGCACGGATCTTCTGTCTTACGGTCTGATAGAAGTTCTTATAACCAAGTTTCGCAACGACGACATCCTGCTCGGATTTTCTGATCAGGATACGGTCGTGATAAGAAAGTTCGATGTTCGGGCGTCCGTCGAGCGAGATGATCGGCGGCTCAGAGAAACGCTCGATGATGATCTCCAGCGTGCTGTCGCCGGAAACGATATATGTTCTGTTATGAAGAGTATGCGGACAGATCGGAGTGACCATGAAGATATCAAGCTCCGGTTTTACGATCGGACCGCCTGCGGCAAGGCAGTAAGCGGTAGATCCGGTCGCCGTCGAAAGGATAACACCATCACCGGAAAGACGCTCGACGTGGTCATGGTCGATCAGAAGATCGAGAGTCACGACATGCATATTAAGTCCACGCGCAATAACGGCATCATTTAAACAGACACCATGTTCTTTTACCGTTCCGTCCTCGGACATCAGCGTGACATCCAGCTGGGAGCGGTGCTCGCGGGTATATTTCCCGGCCATAAGGCGATCCACGGCATCCTCGAAGTCTTCCTTATTGATCTCGGTCATAAAACCGATACTTCCGAGGTTAACACCGATCATCGGGACATTGTACTGAAGATACTTCTGGGCAGCTCGAAGAAAGGTTCCGTCGCCGCCGAGGGAAAAGATAATGTCGCAGTCCTCATAGGAAGCAAAACGCACACCCGGAATTTCTTTCAGCGGCGTATCGATATACGTATCACTTAATACGACTTCTCCGCCTTTATCCTGGATCACGCCGATCGCATAAGCAGAAAAATCGAAGTTCGGGTCTTTTTCTTCATTGATCTGAAAACCGAATTTCATCGTGGTCTACCCATTCCCTTCCTATATGTCTTCCGTATTCTTGCATAATTATACCTCAAATCATGGATTTATACAGTATTTATGCAAAAACGTGTCTTCAATTGAATTATACAGAGAATCGGAGACCTGCGCATGATTTTATATGAGTAGTTGTGAAACTTTTTGAAGAAGGATCAGATCCAGTTTTTGAAAACGGCATCTACGATGCTTTTGCTGTCCATGCCTTCGTTTTGAAGAAGGAGCTTTCTGTCACCTGCTTCAAGCGGATGATCACTGACGCCGAGGATCGTGAAATCCTTGACGCACTTAAACCCGCCCTCCTCTTCAAGTACGGAAAGAAGGTAAGACCCGAAACCTGCATGCGCAATGCCGTCCTCGATCGTCACGACACGGTCTATGTCCATGAGCAGTTCTTTCCACGCGGAAATATCAACAGGCTTTACACAGCGGACATCGATGACACGGGCATCGATTCCCTTTTCAGCAAGCTCATCTGCCGCTTCTAATGCCTGTTCGGCCATGATGCCGAGAGAAAGGATCGCGATATTACTGCCCTCACGGATCACTCGCGGACCGAAACCTTCGGAAGACGGGATCTTGGCAAGGACATCGCTCTGACTTCCACGAGGATATCTGACCGCCACAAGTCCTTTTGCTTCGGAAACGGCATATTCGAGCATCCGGTCGAGTTCCTCGTAATTACAAGGAGAAAGAAGCGTGGTATTCGGCATGGAGAGCATCATGGAGATATCGTAGATGCCCTGATGCGTCATCCCGTCGGCTCCGACGATGCCGGCACGGTCCAAAGCCATAACGACGTGAAGGTTCTGAAGACATACATCGTGAAGCAGCTGATCGTATGCGCGCTGCGCAAAAGTAGAGTACAGGGCTACGACAGGAACGAATCCGTTCACGGCCATACCGGCAGCCATCGTCACTGCGTGCTGCTCGGCAATACCGACGTCGAAGAAACGAAGTTTCATGCTCTTTCGGAAGTTGGCAAGACCGGTGCTCGTCATCATGCCGGCACAGATCGCCACAAGATCCTCGTGTCTCTGGCCGCAGGCGATGACGCTTTCGGAGAATTGATCCGTAAATGTCTTTTTGTCGGAAGGCTGAACGCCTTTTTCCCTGTCAAAAGGACCTACGCCGTGGTACGAAGATGGATTTTCTTCGGCGAGCTTATAGCCTTTACCTTTTTCAGTCGCAACGTGGATAAGTACCGGACCTTTTACCTGTTTGGCGATCTTCAGCTTCTTTTTGAGAAGTTTGATGTCATGACCGTCAAATGGTCCGAAATACTGAAATCCCAGATCCTCGAAAATGACAGGTTTGCTGTTGCGGCGGATCAAAAGACGGATCCAGGTCTTGATCGCAACTAAGAATTTAGCGATCGGCTTTCCGATGAGCGGAATATGAAGAAGGAATCTTTCGACTTTTCCCTTGGTACGGATGTATCCGGCCGAAGAACGAAGATTGGAAAGCGCCTTGGAAAGGCCGCCGACGTTCTTGTCGATCGACATTTCGTTATCATTTAAGATTACGATAAGGTTCTCATTAAAGTGGCCCGTATCGTCTAAGGCCTCAAAAGCCATTCCGCCGGTCATCGCGCCGTCACCGATCACGGCAATAACGTGTCCGTCATCACCCTTAAGCTTCTTGGCACGGAGAAGTCCGAGAGCTGCAGATACAGACGTACTACTGTGTCCGACACCAAAGACATCGTATTCACTCTCACTTCTCTTCGGAAATCCCGCAATACCTCCGAACTTACGTAGCGTATCGAAACGGTCTTTTCTTCCGGTCAGAAGCTTATACGCATATGCCTGATGTCCGACGTCCCAGACGATCTGGTCATGCGGAAGAGTAAACTCTGAAAGAAGTGCGATCGTAAGGTCGACGACACCCAGGCTCGAAGCCAGATGCCCGCCGTTTTGACTGACACGGTCGATAATGACCTCGCGAAGTTCATCTGCGAGTTCTTTACTCTTTTCTAAAGTAAGACCGGCCACATCATTCGGGCTCTTAATCGTATCTAATACAGGCGTAGGTTTCATAGATCACTGCACCCTATTCTGCAGAACATCGCTGAACTGGCGAAGTACCGTAACATCAAATCCGAGAGAAGATAACTCATCCAAAGCCTCATAAACGTCACCATAGGTATCGTCAAGCATCTGCTGGGCGCTCTTTTCGCCGAAAACGGTAACGAATGTGGATTTGTTATCTCTTGCGTCCTTACCGGTGCTTTTGCCGAGGACAGATTGATCGGCCTGAACATCCAAAAGATCGTCCTTGATCTGAAATCCGAGACCCGTCCCTGCGGAGAAACGGTGGATCAGATCATAAAGCTTCTTATCTTCACCGTTTCTGGAAGCATAAATGAAATACGGGATCAGGCAGGAAGCATTGATCAGAGCGCCTGTCTTCTTTTCGTGAAGTTCACAAAGAAGTCCCGTCTCGATTTTCTTTCCTTCCGATGCAAGATCGATGCTCTGTCCGCCGATCATGCCGAGGATACCGGTATTACCGGCAAAGTAAGAAGCCGCGGAAGCATTTGCCGGATCCTTGGTAACGGCAACAAGCACACGTTCGAAAGCACGATTCAAAAGTGCATCGCCCGCAAGAAGCGCAAATGCCTCACCATGCGCGACATGGCAGGTCGGCTTACCTCTTCTTAAACAGTCATCATCCATGCACGGAAGATCGTCATGTATCAGTGAATATGTGTGGACCATCTCCATGGCCGCGGCAAAATCATCGACGTCTTTAAGATCGATCTTAAGCATCTCGGAAACCATGTACATAAGAACAGGGCGGATACGCTTACCGCCGGCAAGAAGGCTGTACATCGCCGCTTTTACCGTCGGATCTTCCGATAGTTCAGACGGAAACACATCCAAAAGAAGCTCTTCGATGCGGTCCTGGTACTTTTTCATAAAATAGGAGATCTTCTCTGTCATTTCTCTTCTCCAAAAGCACTTTCGCTCGAGCCGTCCTGACCGAGGATGCTGATCTTCTTTACGATAGAATCCAGCTTGTCTTTACAGAACTTAGAAAGTTCCATGCCTCGAGAATAAAGCGCGATCGATTCATCCAGTGTTGCCTCACCCGATTCAAGTCTACGGATGATCTCTTCGAGCTCGGCGACCGCCTGCTCATATGTCATGTCATTCTTTTTCTCAGCCATTTCTTAACCCTCTTTTGCCTCGATTCCCGTTACGCTTGTCCGGATAACACCATCCGATACCGAGATCAAAACCTCTTCCATTATATTAACACATTTTACAGAATCAACTGTCCGGCCGTCTTTGTCGGTGGCGCGGGCATATCCGCGGAGAAGCACCTTCATGGGATCCAAAGCTTCGAGCTTTGCCAGGTCCGTAGAAAAAGCACTGTTCTTCTTTTCAAAAGATGCCGCGAAACGCTCATTGAGTTTTCCATAAAGCATATCGCAGCGCTGCATCTCTTTTTCGATACGGAACTTCGGTTCAACAAGCGCCCTGTGTTTCGAAAGGCTCTCGAGAAGAAAGCGCTTATTCTTTATGAAGTTTTTCATCGCAAGTGCAAGTTTTCCGCCGGAAACATCCAGACGCGAAGCGACCTCTTCCTTATTCGGAAGAACAAGTTCCGCGGCAGCTGACGGCGTCGGTGCGCGAAGATCAGAACAGAAGTCGCAGATCGTAAAGTCCGTCTCATGTCCGACAGCAGAGATGACCGGAGTTTTGGCATTATAGATGGCACGTCCGAGCGCTTCGTCATTGAAACACCAAAGATCTTCCATTGAACCGCCGCCACGCGCGATGATGATAACATCGATATCCTCGCGCTCATCCAGAAGTTTCAGGCCGCGGATCAATTCCGCGGAAGCTTCTTTTCCCTGTACGGAAGACGGAGCGATCAGCAGATCGTAGTTCGGGAATCTTCGATTTAAAACATTCAGGATATCCTGGATGACAGCGCCTTTCGGAGATGTTACGACACCGATCCTTTTCGGAAGGTACGGGATCGGCTTCTTATGTTCTTCGTCAAAAAGACCTTCTGCCGCCATTTTCGCTTTTCTCAGTTCAAACTCCTTGAAAAGCTCTCCGAGCCCGTCTTCTTCCATCATGGCGACAACGATCTGGAACTTTCCGTCGACGGAATATAGAGCTGCACGCCCGTAGACACGGACTTTCATGCCGTTTTCGGGAACGAACTGCATGTGATAAAAGTTTCCCTTAAACATCACACAGGAAACGGAACTGTTGGCATCTTTGAGCTGGAAATACGCATGTCCGGACGGATAACGCTTATATCCGGAGATCTCGCCTTTGACGCATAACTGACAAAGCACACCGTCACTACTGAGCAGTGTGCTTACGTACGCATTCAATTCCGATACGGAAAATACTGTCTGTTCCATTATTTTTCCAGATCGTTTCCTATCTTTCCGAGAACAGCGTTGATATAACTCTTGGACTCTTCAGAGCTGTATCTCTTGGCAAGAACGACAGCTTCATTGATCGACACGCTTACCGGAATATCTTCCACATGTAGCATTTCATAGACCGCGATCCGAAGAAGGATAACGTCGACCTTCGGAAGACGGCTCAGTTTCCAGTCTTTCAGATACTTAGAATATTCGTTGTCGAGCTCGTCCTTCTTTTCGAAAACACCGGATGTGATCTCATCAAAATACGGAAGATCACCCTCTTCGAGCGGATGCAGCCGAAGGTACATCTCTTTCTGCTCGGAAACGGGCTCGTTTCTGAAATTCAACTGATATAAAAATGCGAAAGCAGCTTCACGTGCTTCTCTTCTGCTCATCGAAACCTCCCGGGCGGAAGGATCTTATCCATCCAGTCCTTAACTTTATTCTTATCCGAGAAAAGCAATGCGCCTACCACATAGCCGATCACGGTCAGAATGATAATAAACAATGTCTTAAGAAAGCCGAAGATCACCAAAAACAACGCAAAGACAAACGCGATCCCGGCGCCGATCTTGCCGGAATTCTTGTCTTTTAACATATCGAAGAATTTGACGAACAGGGCTCTCATTCGTTAACGTTCCACCTTTGCAACTACAGGCTCTACGCGACTTACCTTAACGGAAACATTCTCAACTGTAATACCGGTATAACGTTCAATATCTTTCTTAATACGCTCCTGTACTTTACCCATGGTCGAAGGAACTTCTACGTTGGAATAAAGAACAGCACTTAAGTAAACGCGGATCGCGTTATTTTTCGCCGAGAATACGCGTGCACGGGCTGCTTTGATACCTGCCTGGGCACTCTTTGCCGAGTTCAGTGCGATACTCTCGATGGCATCAACGCCGATCTCAACATAACCGATCTCCGTCTGGCGGATACGGGTCTTACTGAGACGGCCGTTTAAGAGGCAATAGGTAACCGTGATGACACAGGAGCCCAAAATCACGAGAAGTACGGCAAGATAGATGTACTTCTTATACGGATCGGTAACGATATTGGACAAAGGGGAAAGCAGGTCGGCAAAGATACCGTCATCGGCAAGAGCATATAGCAAAAGCAGGGACAATATCGCAAGGATCGTCGAATAAACGATCAGGACAAAGCGGATGATTCGGTTCATGAGTTGTTCTCCTCTCTTAACACCACGCCACAGACATGGACGTTTACAGACTCCACAACAAGACCTGTATACTTTTCAACATCTTCCTTGACGCGCTCCTGGATCGCCCAGGCCACCTCTGGAATAATCATACCATAATACACGACGGGATAGACAGTGACGGAAACGAAGCCTTCCTCATTTTCGGAAAACTGAACCAGAACACCTTTCCCCTCATGCACGAAACCAAGTGATTCCTTAAGCACGACGGGAACAGACGCCGTAAGACGAGCAACGCCCTCCGTACGCAGGGCGGCTTCTGCTGCATACTGAGCAACAAAGCCCTGCGACATCGAGCGTTCGCCTTTAATCGATTCCGATACGAGATTCTCACCCATCTTCGACAGTTCCCTTCTCGACGAAAATCAGAACGTGAGATTATGCACGTTCGAGATATTCACCTGTACGTGTATCTACACGGATGATCTCATTCTGGTTAACGAAGAGCGGTACCTTAACTGTAGCACCTGTCTCAAGTGTAGCGATCTTGGTCGCGTTGTTTGTCGTATCACCACGAACACCCGGCTCGCACTCTGTGATCTCGAGTTCAACAACGATCGGAAGCTCTACGCCGAAGATCTCACCCTTGTAGGAAAGAACCTTACAGATCATTTCTTCCTTCAGGAAACGGATATTATCGCCGATGTTCTCTTTGGAGATCGGACGCTGCTCATATGTCTCCTGATCCATGAAGTAGTACAGATCACCATCAGAGTAGATGTACTGCATATCATTTCTCTCCAGCTGAGCCTGCTCAAACTTTTCGTTCGGGTTGAAGCTGCGCTCAACAACAGAGCCTGTCTTTACGTTCTTATACTTAGTACGTACGAAAGCGGCACCCTTACCAGGCTTAACGTGCTGGAATTCCACGACCTGGAAAACCTGACCGTCCATCTCGAAGCACATACCGTTTCTAAAATCACCAGCGCTAATCATAAATGTTCCTCCGAATATACTTATAATTTATAACAAATTTATTCACGATAGTATAGTTTACTTTAACATATTCAAAACCGCAAGTAAAAAGGCGAGAAAATAACGATTTTATCCATTTTTCACAAAAGCGCCCGTATTTCAGAGCATATCAGAAGCGGCAGATCTTTCGGATCACCCACTCAGGGATCCTCTTAAGAGCCACGTAAAAAACCTCTTTTCGGGCATATTTCTCAACAAAGACCGTATAAAGCCCGGCACGGTTACCCGCCGCAATATCCGTAAACAGCTGGTCTCCTACCATGACCGTATCCGACTTGTCCGCGCCAAGCAGCTCCATTGCTTTTAGGACTCCTGAAGTTCCGGGCTTATTAGCATAGGAAACGCAAGGGATCTTCAGCATCTCGGCAATGTTTTTGGATCGGTCGGATTTCGCATTGGATACAAGGCACATGGAAAAGCCTGCTTCACGGAGCTTTTCGATCATCTCATAGGAATAAGGAACGGGTTCTTTGGAATGGTCCGGCGCAAGAGTATTGTCGAAGTCCAAAAGAGCGAAACGAAAGCCCTTTTCGCGAAGGGCCGTAAGATCGATATCCGCGACTTTATCTGCACATAGATCCGGACGGAAAATGTTGCCCATAGAGTATAAAAGCCTCATTTCGTAAGCATTCGAAAAACTGTCTGTAGGATACCAATGATATAAAAAAAGCGCAAGTATTGCTCCTTTCCCTTGAGAAAGCGCAATAATATCTATATAATACGAGTGATTAAAATGAGGAGGTCAGGAGTTTTCCTGATTACTGATATGAAAGTAACTAAGTTCGGTGGTTCATCGTGTGCAGACGCCACTCAGATCAAGAAGGTCTGCGATATTATTCTGAGCGATCCGGAAAGACGCGTGGTCGTCGTATCCGCTCCCGGTAAGCGCTTTTCATCCGATATCAAGGTAACCGACCTTCTTATCGCACTTGCTGATGCCAAGATCTCCGGCCAGTCCGGAGAAAAAGAACTTCAAGCCGTTCTCGACCGTTTCGCTTCCATCTGCGAAGAGCTCGAGATCCCGGATTGCATGCAGTCCATCAAAGAAAACATCGAGGAATCCATCAGCCAGCCGGTAAAAGATGCCGCGCATTTCATGGATGCAACGAAGGCTTTGGGTGAAGACAGCTGCGCCCGCCTGGTTTCCACATACCTTACCAAGATCGGACACAAAGCTACTTACTGCAACCCGAAGGTCGCAGGTCTTCTTCTTGAGACCGAACCGGGCGGACACGTAAAGATCCTTCCGGAGTCCTATGACAATCTGGCAGATCTTTCCCGTCTTCGCGAGCTTTGCGTATTTCCGGGATTCTTTGGATACTCCAAGGAAGGCGAGATCATTACTTTCTCCCGTGGCGGTTCCGACATCACCGGTGCGATCCTTGCGGCAGCGCTTCACGCGACCGTATACGAAAACTGGACCGATGTAGATAACGTCTTTGCCGTTAACCCTAATCTTGTTAAAGATCCGTTCCCGGTCACCGAGATCACTTACGATGAAATGCGTGAACTTGCTTATGCAGGATTCCAGGTACTTCATGAGGAAGCTCTCTACCCGGCATTCGTCCGTGGTATTCCGGTAAACATCAAGAATACCAACAACCCGTCCGGTAAGGGCACCATGATCGTCAGCAGGCGTACCCACTACGATTCACTCGTTACCGGTATCGCCGGTGAAAAGGGCTTTTGCGCGCTGAACATGAGCAAGTACCTGATGAACCGCGAGGTCGGCTTCCTGGTTAAGGTCCTCGGCATCATCGCTGATGAAGGCCTTTCCATCGAGCACATGCCTTCCGGTATCGACTCGGTATCCATTATCCTGAGATCTGCCGACTTCACTCCGGAAAAGGAGCGCCGCATCATCCAGCGCATCAGTCTCGAACTGAACGTCGATAACGTTTCCGTAAACCGCGACCTTGCGATCGTCATGATCGTCGGTGAAGCGATGGCGAATACGGTAGGTACTACGGCAAGAGCCGCAACTGCTCTTTCCAAAGCAGGTATCAACTTAGAGCTCATCAACCAGGGTGCTTCCGAGATCTCCGTCATGTTCGGTGTTCGTGAAGAATACTGCTCTTATGCGGTCAGAACGCTCTACAAGGAGTTCTTCAGCTGATTCAATATACATTGACTAAAAACAAGAATCTCTCAAGCGCACCGGATTCGTCGCTTGAGAGATTTTGTTTTACTGATTTCTCATCGATCTGAATTCTTTAGAAGTGGATCGGAGGAGCAAGCTGCGAAAGAGCACTTTTCACAGCCGATCTGGCAGCTTTTGCTGTTTCATCTTCTTTCACACCAAACCAGTATTTATACTTCCCGGTTGAAGAAAACACCGTCAAATAGACATTATCCGCTGCTCCGGCGATCGGAAAGAACGGCTTGATCGTCACCTTCAACATACCGTCATTCACAAAGTGATCGTTATTGACGGAAAAACCATTCTGTTCGATCGTAATGCGGCTCACTGCTCTTTTGAGATTAATGAACAACACAGTAAAATATCCGATCGAAGTCAGAATGACCAATATACCGAAGGTCCTCGCAAAAGTGAAATCCGGCATGGAAAAACCGATCAGGACAAGCAAAGCGCCACACACCGTAACAACGGAAAGAAGCTGGATCACCTTCTTCTTCATTGCCGTTACATCCATATCTAGAACTTTCGGATACTCCTGCCCCGGAAGCGTCTCAAAAGAAACCGAAACCGGGTTCTCATTAAATAAAGCCTTACCCATAACAAATTACCCCAATACCAAAGAATACACACATTATAACACGCCGAAAACGCAGCCACTGATTTAATCTGATTCATTCCATTATTCTAAGCAAAAGAAATCTCTCCGGCGACGATCTCACTCTGATTAAATCATCATAGAAAGGAAAAAGAAAAAGCTTTCGAAGTGCCTCCGCAGGCAAAGCCGAGGACCAGCACAAGAAAGCTTATTTCTTTTTCGATTTTTATGATTTGAATCAGATCAGATCAGCGATATCCGGGTTAACACCTGTCAGACCAACATAAGCGCCGCTCTTTGCTTCGGAGGATTCCTCGTGAGCCAGAAGCCACTTATTGCAGGCTGTCATCCACTTATCTTCTTCGTTATAAGCTGTAAGAGCCGGAACTGCGCCGTTTGTGCCCTTCGGAAGAGCGATAACGACCTTAAAGCCTTCACCCTTCTTTGCAGAGCAAGGAGCATAGTGCAGGGATGTTTCGTAAACTTCAACTACCTGACCTTTTTCCGCCTTAAAAGCCATGACCTTGGAAGTGTCGAGCTTGCCGTCTACGATATCGTCAGCCTTTGCAAGCAGAAGGATAAAATTAGTAGAACCGATGTTCAGCTCGCTGTCACGGTGATACTCGAGGCAGTTGAGCTTGGTGTTGTGACCATTGCAGTAACCGAGCTGGATCGGCATTCCGCCGTATGCATTATTCTGAAGTACGCCAAAAGCATCTGTGTACTCAAGATCAGCACAGCTCATCACATATTCAACGCCATCCGGAAGCGGTGTCTTCTCGTCAAGAGCCTTAATAAGGCCGGATACGTCATATCCTGTCAAAACCTTGCCATATGGAGCAAATTCTTTGTCCAGTACGCTGTAAATCTTCATATACAATTCCTCCTGTGGAAAATATTTACGCTCCTTCTATTCTACATAAAAGGAGCGTAAAAAGAAATGCTTTTTCGAAATCGATTTCGTCAAATTCCGATGCGTTTATCAGACGTTTGCCAAAGCCTGTTCGATATCTGCGATAATGTCATCTTTATTCTCGATACCGACTGAGAAACGGATCAGATCCGGACTTACGCCTGCCGCCATAAGTTCTTCATCATTCATCTGACGATGTGTATGGGAAGCCGGGTGCAGCACGCAGGTTCTGCAGTCAGCAACGTGAGTGCAGATCGCGGCAAGTTTCAGTGAATCCATGAATTTCACGCAAGCTTCTCTTCCGCCCTTTACGCCAAAGGAAAGCACACCGCACGTACCGTTCGGCATATATTTCTGCGCCTTTTCATACTCTTTATCACCGGGCAGACCTGGATAGGATACCCAGGAGATCTTCGGATGATTCTGCAGATACTGCGCAATTGCCAAGGCATTTTCACAATGACGCGGCATACGAAGATGCAGTGTCTCCAGACCGATATTCAGAAGGAATGCATTCATCGGACCCGGAATAGAACCGAGGTCACGCATCAGCTGGGCAACTGCCTTCATAATGAAAGCAGACTTTCCGAAACGGCCTGTATAGGAAACGCCGTGATATGTCTCATCCGGCTCAACGAGTCCGGCAAATTTCTCCGGATATTTCGCCCAGTCAAAAGTACCGGCATCTACGATACATCCGCCAACGGAAGTCGCATGACCATCCATGTATTTTGTTGTGGAGTGGATGACGATATCTGCGCCCCATTCGATCGGACGGCAGTTGATCGGAGTGGCAAATGTGTTATCGATCATGAACGGAAGACCGTTCTTATGAGCTGTTTTTGCAAATGTTTCGATATCAAGGACATTCAGAGCAGGGTTCGCAATCGTCTCACCGAAAACGAGTTTGGTATTCGGTTTGATCGCTGCCTGGATCTCTTCTTCTGTAGCATCCGGGGAAACGAATGTCGCCTCGATACCCATCTTTTTAATGGTGTGCGCGAACAGATTATATGTACCGCCGTAGATCGCAGAAGAACAAACGATGTGATCACCGGCCTCGCAGACATTGAAAATAGCGAAGAAATTCGCAGCCTGTCCGGAAGAAGTCAGCATAGCGGCAACACCGCCCTCGAGCATGCAGATCTTAGCAGCAACGAGATCGCTTGTCGGATTGGCAAGACGAGTATAGAAATACCCGCTTTCTTCAAGGTCAAAAAGGCGGCCCATCTGCTCGGTCGAAGAATACTTCCATGTTGTACTCTGAACGATCGGCATTACTCTTGATTCACCGTTTTTCGGCTGATAAGCACCCTGAACACAATTGGTTTCAATTCTGAAATTATTATCCATTTGAACTTCCTCCTAGCATTGGCTTTACGCCACAACATCAAGATTATAGCACATTATTGATCAAATCATTTACTTCTTCTAATTTCGGTGGGAAGAGCGGCAGCGGAAATCTCGAGATCGCCACCGCGGAGCAGGCACTTGCGAATCTCACCGTCTGCTCATCGCTCATTTTATGGATCAGTGCATACACGCATCCGGCCTTATAAGTGTCGCCTGCGCCGAGAGTGCTCTTTACTTCCACGGAAAAAGGACTCATCTTCTTTGTCTCTTTCCCGGATCTTCCGTAGAGCATCTCTCCCCCGCCCTGCGTGATGACCGTTAACCCGGAAGATGTGCTTTTCATAAGTTCCATGATCTCTTCTGCTGACATCCCGGGATAATCTTTCGCCGTACATTCTTTGGAAACGACGTTGATCGCTGCATGCTGATGCAGATACGATTCATGGGGACTGTCGATCGTAACATATGGAATACTATTCTTTACGCAGATCTCGGCTGCTTTCAATGTCTCCTCTCCGAAAAACGGATCGATCGCGGCGGCTTTGCAGCCGATGATATCTTCTTCTTTCGGAATGCTCCAGAAGCGTTTCCCGCTGGAAAACAAAGTGGCGAAGCGTCCCATCGGTGAACGTACGAGGCCTGCGATGACAACATAATCCATAACGCCTTTATCGTCATTCATATAATCGATCGAGGAAAGATCTACGGATCTGTCCGAATAGAACTGATTGAGCATAGGTGCAACTTCTGTTCCGACCATAGTCCCGGTCATACGTACGGAAACTCCAAGTGAACTTAAAACCGTTGCCGCAGTTCCCGTCTCTCCGCCGGGAAGAAAATACTGTGCTTCGATCTCCGAATACTCGTCCGGCTTTAAGAACCCATCTCGAAGAAGAAATGAATGTGTCCCTAATATCTGTCCGAAAAGATATGCTTCAGGCTGTCCTGTCATCGACCTCACCCCCACAGGACGATTATACTCCGAATCATATCGCTGAAGAAAGATGATTATACTAAGAGAAAACAAAAAACCGAACCGGTAAGACCGATTCGGTTTTATTGGTGCACCTTCAGGGACTCGAACCCTGGGCCCACTGATTAAGAGTCAGTTGCTCTACCAACTGAGCTAAAGGTACATCTGCCGCAAAAAGGATATTTCCTTTAGCGAACGTTGATTATTATAGCGATAGCAAAAGCGTCTGTCAACACTTTTTTTAATTCATTTCCGACGTCGCATCAATTATCTCATTTTTCTTAAGTTCCATAAGTTCTTTGTACTTCTCGACAGTGATCGTATGAACGATCGCAAGCGTCGCTCCATACTCCTCGATAATCATATATTCGGTCGTCATGTTGATCATCGCGACCTTCTTCATGTAGTTGTCCGTGCCGCAGATCCCGACAAAATCAGGTGTCTTTTTGCAAAGCCATTTGCCGCCGTTATCATGAAACGTAAAACTGCCCGAGAACATCAGCGTTCCTGTATACTCACCTTCGTTGATGCGTCTTAATGCTTCCACAAGGATGTCATTTTTCATGGCCGCGTATGCCAGGGTGACCTCTTCAGATTCATACTGTTCGCTCATGGCAACGATCCAGGGCTTACAGGCTTCGACCATGAATACCTCGTCTTTCAGTACCTCATCGACGCATCCTCGGACATCCGGCAATGTGCAATCCACAGCTATATCATAATCCGAATAATCCATCGTGATCAGAGATCCGATGCTATAGGACATATTTGCAAAGAGAGTTTTGAACAGTTCTTTATCACAGGGATAAGTGGCCGGCAATACATCACTTGCGCTTAATTCGAAGATCGAACACACTTTTGAGGGATCTCCTTCTTTTAAGACCTGCATATACTTCTCGGCAAGTGCTTTTAGATCGGAATCGACACCCTCTTCTTCAGTTGTTTCGGAATCATTCGTTTCGGAAGGGTCCGATGTTTCCTCGGAAAAAGCACTGTCTGAAGAAGTCCGTGAAGGAATGCTTCCCAGCGAGCAGGACGACATAAACATAGAGACCACGATCAAAAATGACGTGATCCCTATGATTTTTGTTCTTTTCAGCTTTCGGAAAAACATATCAGCCGTAGATGTACTCTTCACCGTTACTGCGGATAACGACCTGGTTCTCGGATCCTTCAGGGAGGGCCTCGACACGGCCGACGATACGGGAATCGATATTATACTTCTTTGCGATCTCCATGATGCCGGAAGCAACGCTCTCATCGCAGTAGAATTCGATTCTGTGACCGCAGTTAAATACCTGATACATTTCCTTCATCGGGATCTCACCTGACTCATAGATCGCCTGGAAGATCGGCGGAAGATCAAAAAGATTATCCTTGATGATACGGATGTTCTTACCGAAATCACGGCATTTTGCCTGCCCGCCGCCTGTGCAGTGGATAATACCGGAAATGGAAGAACGGTAAGCATCAAGTACATCACGGATGACCGGAAGGAATGTTCTTGTCGGGGAAAGGATCGCCTCGGCAACTGTCTGATCGCTGTTCGGAAGCTTATCCGTCAGACGGAACTTACCGCAGTATACCTTATCTTCCGGGATCGTCTCGGAAACGGACTCCGGATATTCTTTCAGATAATCTTTGCAAAGGAGCATATGACGTGCAGCCGTAAGGCCGTTACTGGAAATACCGGAATTGTAGGAATCCTCATATGTCGCCTGACCGAAAGAAGCAAGACCGACGATCACATGGCCCGGCTTGATGTTTGCCGCGTTGATAACGTTCTTTCTGGCAACACGCGTAACGATCGTAGAGTCAACGATCAGCGTACGGACCAGGTCTCCGACGTCAGCAGTCTCACCGCCGCACATGGAAAGGTCAAAGCCCATGCCCTGGAGTTTTCCGACGATATCGTTATAGCCTTCGATCACGGCTGCGATGCACTTACCGTCCACACGGTGCGCGTTTCTTCCGATGGTATTGGACAGAGAAAGTTTTTCGATCGCGCCGACACAGGCCAGGTCATCGGTATTCATGACCAGAGAGTCCTGAGCGATGCCGCGGAACCACTTAAGGTCTCCTGTCTCGCGATAAGCGATGTAAGCTACGGAAGATTTCGTTCCGGCACCGTCCGCATGGATCGCTGTGCAGTAATCCGGATCTCCGCCGAGATCATCGATCAATTTGCAAAAAGCACCCGGGAAAGCACCCTTATCCTGGTTAGCAACTGCCTTCTTAACATCGTCTTTCGTGGGAGAAACTCCTCGACTCAAATAAGATTCCGCCATGTATTCATCCTTCTTTCTTCTATTTCGACACGCCGGGACGGCATGTGTTGATCAGGTAACATTTTCCGAGTTGAACCTATAAGCCGGGTTCTGTAGAAGATGATCATCTATCTAGACCGGAAATTTCGTTCCGGCTCAAGCCGCCTCCTCAAGACCTGCGGACCGCAGTAATGTCTTTCCATGGCGTTGCTCCGGGTGGGGTTTACAAGGCCGATACGTTACCGTACCGCCGGTGAGCTCTTACCTCGCCTTTTCATCCTTACCGTATCCCGAAGGATGCGGCGGTTTTCTTTTCTGTTGCACTTTCCTTAAAGTTACCTTCACCGGGAACTGCCCGGCACCCTCGTCCTATGGAGCCCGGACTTTCCTCACGCACGGCCTTTCGGCACTTGTGCCCGCGATCATCCGGTTCAGCTCAGAAAACATATACATTATAATCGAACGAGGTTGATTCTTCTAGCGATTTTGTCACCATTTATGTCCGTTATAAACAGAAACCGGCAATTTCGGCAATATGTTCAAAAGCTGTTCTTTCAAACTCGGAAGCACTATGCGTTCTGTGACTTCATGGCCAGCCGCGATGACCGCAATGCCGGATTCTTCAAGGTCGATCATATTGTGATGCTTCATCTCGCCGGTGACGACCACGTCGACACGGTAGGACTTAAGGACCGGAATCGATTCTTCTTCAAAAGCACCGCCCTGCACAAATACGCGCGATACTTCCTTATCTTTGTCCGTGTTGAGTATAAGTCCGCTTGCACCCAGCTTTTCTTTTACCATATCGGCAAACCCGAAAAGCGAAACGGAAGACTGTCCGACACTTCCGCAAAGGCCGATCTCGACATCTTCAAGACTGATCTGCATGACAAGGCCGAGCGCTGTTGCCAGTGCCTGATTGACGCCGTTAGGCGCTTTATCCAGATTGGTATGTGCCGAATAAAGCTGGATATCGTTTTTGATCAGTTTTCTGACATTTGCTCCGCGAGGCGTCTGATAATCAACACATGTCAGCGGTTCAAAAAACAGCGGATGATGTGTAATGATCATGTTCGATCCGGTCTTCATCGCTTCATCGATCGTCTCAGACTGCGTATCCAGAGCCAGAAGCACGCCCTTGACATGCTCGTTGGCATCTCCGATCATAAGACCGATCCTGTCCCATTCACAGGCAAGATCCGGAGAAGCGATCTTCTCCATGGCCGAAATGACATCTTTTACATAGTAATCACTCATAGGTACTTCTCCCAATTCTTCAGTATTTGTGCACATTTGGGATCTCCGAGAGCTCTTTTGCCGAAGACCTTTTTCTCATGCGCGATATATTCTCCGTAGTTTTCGGGCCGGTCCTTAAGGATCACCGGTCCCAAGTATTTCTCGTCATCCGACAGTTCATAAGCATCTCCCGTATATTCGACAAGAATTACGGTATAAAAGAACCTGTCTTTTTCAATAACGATCCGCTCTTTCAGAATAGCAAATCCGTTCGCACTTAGAAAAGCCCTAAGTTCATAATGCGACTTCTGCGGCTGGAGAATGATCTTCATGCCCTTCGGAACAGACCTTTCTGAAGAAAGCGCGTTTTTCAGGATCTTACAGATCTCAAGACCGCCCATACCTGCGATCACGACAGTCATGTCCTCTTTAAGTTCAACTCCCGTAAGGCCGTCTGTCACTTTGACCTCACAACGGTCTTTAAAAGCTTTCAACTGCTCAAGCGTCCTCATGGCAGGACCTTCATGGATATCCGTAGCAATGACATATCTGCAAAGACCAAAAGACAGGCAATAAGAACCCAAAAGGCCGTGATCGGAGCCGACATCAACGACAGTGCTACTACCGGGGATCATATCGGCAACGGCCTGTAAACGCGGGGACAGAGAAATATCTTCAACTCCTGACATCATCAGCGTTTACCCATCTTCTTCTTCAGTTCGGTAAGATAAGAAAGGGTCGATCTCAAAAGGCTTTCCGTCGCATCACGGTCCGGACCTTCCGCCATGACATCGAGTCTTCTTGCCAGAACATCCTTCTGTCTTGTATATACGCTCATTCTTACCCGATAAAGGTAGTCAAGAGTATTCTTCATGAGATCCTCGGCATTATCGCCGTACTTAACGCTCATCAGCGCCTCCGAGATGGTATCATTGGCCGGGCGGCGGTTTAGGATCAGATTATCGCCTGCCGCCAGAAGTTTCCGGGAATCCAGTTTCCCTTCTTTAAGATCCGGAAGGATATTCTTTACGATCTGACGCATGGAGCCTAAAGAAAAGTCTGTCTCCAGCGGCTCTTCCCCGTAGTTTCTGACAAAGTCGGCATACTTATCGCCAAGAGATGCCAAAAGGCAGACAAGCACCAGTTCATCGCGGGTCGCCGTTTCACTGATCTGCTTCTCGGGAAGGATCTCTTCCTGCTTTTTTACATCGCGCCGCGACTGCTCGATCGCTTCTTTTTTACTTTGATCTGAACGCTTACCTGCTTCCGACATGACAGACTGCGAAGAGACACCTAAGATCTGCGCAGCCTTATATGCCGCTCTTTCGCGAAGGATCAGGTTGTCCTCCCAGGAAAGATAGGTAGAGATCAGCTGCTGGAATTTGATCGGGTCGAATTCCCCGCTCTCCTGACTCTGAAGATATGCGGAATCCACAAGATAATCAAGTACCGAAACCGCCGATTCGACGACTTTGGCGAACTCATCTTTCCCGTATTCACGGATGAATTCATCCGGATCTTTTCCGTTCGGGACCTTCGCCACACGCACACGTGTCGTCATTCCGGTATGCTTCTTCTTTCTTTCCATGAGCATCTTAAGTCCCCGGACTGCGGCGTTCTGGCCGGCTTTATCCGAATCATAGAAAAGCACTACCTCTTCACAATATCTTTCCAAGAGATCCAGCTGCCTTTCGGTAAGCGCCGTACCCAAAGAAGCTACCGCATTCGTGACTCCTGCCTGATGCATGGAAATGACATCCATATAGCCTTCAACGACGATGATCTGCTTCATCTTCGACTGTTTGGCAAAGTTTAGTGCATAGAGGTTTCTCTGTTTGGAATAAACGGGGGTCTCCGGAGAGTTGACATATTTCGGATTTCCGTCCCCGATGATACGGCCGCCGAACGCGATCAGTTCACCCATCGCATTAAAGATCGGGAACATCAGCCTTCCACGGAACAGATCGATCGTTTTGTTGTTTTTGGTGGTAACGAAAAGACCAGATTTTTGGATCTCGTACTGGGAAAAGCCCTTACTTACGAGGTGGTCATAAAGACCGCTCCACTCATCCGGCGCATAACCGAGTCCGAATTTGGTCGCAGTAGCAGGAGCGATCGCTCTTTTCTTCAGATATGCTCTTGCCGCATCTCCTTTTTCGGATTTGAAATTCTTATAATAATAGCGCGCAGCCTCGAGAAGCGCCTCTTTAAGACGCTTTCGAAGCTGCTCTTCTTTTCTGTAATTGGCATCATCCGGCTCCGGAATCGTGACACCGGCCTTTTCGGCAAGGAACTTGAGAGCTTCCACATAAGAAAGATGCTCGATCTCCTTGATGAATGTTACGACATCGCCGCCCTTATGGCATCCGAAGCAATAAAACATCTGCTTATTGGTGGATACGGAAAAAGACGGTGTATCTTCGGAATGAAAAGGACAAAGGCCGAAAAGATTGTTTCCGGAATTCTTTGTAAACTGCACATACTGACCTACGACCGAAGCAATGTCGCTTCGGGAAATGATTTCTTCCACTACTTCATTGGGGATTCCGCCGCGGCCGGTGCTCATTATTACTGTCCTTTTTGATTACTCTTTGATTTCTCCGAGATCAGATGTTTCGGAAGACTCCTGAACCTTCTCTGTATCGGAAGAAGCCTCTTTTTCCTTCTTCTTCAGAACGATCTTGTCAGATTTCTTCTCTTCGGAAGAAGCCTTATCAGCAGACTTATCAGTTGCCTTTGCATCACGGGAAATGATCGTATTGACGGCATTCTTCTTAAATGTCACAAGTGTATTGGCAGCAGAAGTCATGATCGTGACCTCATCATCACGGATATTGGCAACCTTACCTACAAGACCGCCGATCGTAATGACCTGATCGCCGACGCGCATCTTCTCGATCTTCGCTTTCAGTTCTTTTTCCTTCTTTCTCTGCGGACGAAGTGCAAGGAAATACCAGATAATGATAAAGAACGCGAAGATCGCGATCATAATTAAAGGATTGGCACCCTGTGCGCCTGCTGCATCAGAACTTGCAGCATCTAAAGCAAAATGAAACATGTATTATTCCTCCCGTTTCTGTTTCCTGAGTATATGTTTTTTGTTAATCGTCTCCGATCATTTTCTGCATATCGTACATTCCCGGTTCTTTTCCGAGCATATACTTTGCGGCGCGGACGGCACCTCTTGCAAATACGCTTCTCGTCTGGGCGCTGTGAGAAACCGTAACGATCTCTTCTCCGCCGATGAACATGACTTTATGCTCTCCGACGATATTTCCGCCGCGGATGGAATGGATGCCGAGTTCCTTCTTTTCACGCTGTGCACGCTTGGACTGGCGTTCATAGACATACTCCAGCTGACCGCCCAATGTGTCATTCATTGCATCGGCGATCATCAGTGCCGTGCCGGACGGAGCATCGAGTTTTTTGTTGTGATGTTCCTCGACAAGTTCGATATCAAAGTCCGGATAAAGCTGGGCAGCTGCCTTTTTTACAAGATTGATAAGCACATTGATGCCCAGGGACATATTTCCCGAATAGAAAACACCGACTTTCTCGGACAGTGCTTTTAACGCGGTCTTCTGTTCATCAGAAAGACCGGTCGTGCACATAACGATCGGCTTCTTCTTCGTTTCCGCCAGTTCAGTGATCTTGGCAAAAGCACTGACATGGGAAAAATCGATGATCACATCAAATTCTTCCTTGCATTCCGTCGGATCCGAATAGATCGGGAATGTGGAATTCGGATTACTGATGACATCGGAACCGGCAACGATCACGGTGTCATCATATTCGGCGCACATGTCAGTGATGACACGGCCCATACGGCCCATACAGCCGCTTAAGAAAACTCTTACTTGTGACATAGATATCTCTCTTTCTTGTAGATAAAGGACAGATCAGGCCTTGTGGAAGGAAAGATCGTACTGCTTCAGAACTTCTGCGAGCTTTGCCTTTCCGTCTTCGCTCATATCGCAAAGCGGCATACGGCAGGAACCGATATCCCAGCCTAAGATGTTCAGCGCTTCCTTGACCGGGATCGGGTTAACGTCCGAGAACAGTGCTTTTACAAGCGGAATAATCTCTGCCTGCATCTTCGCGGCACCCTTGACATCGCCATTGAGGAAAGAAGTGACCATATCGTGCATCGTTTCCGGAACGATATGTGCCGCAACGGAAATAACGCCCTTACCGCCCATGGAAAGGAGCGGAACGACAAGTCCGTCCTCACCGGAATAAAGGATCAGGTCGTCACCGCAAAGACTTACCGTCTCCGGGACCTGGTTCATGTTACATTCCTTTACACCAATGATGTTCTCGATCTCGGAAAGTCTCTTATACGTCGCCGGAGCGATGTTAAGATTCGTTCTCGAGGGAACGTTATAAACGATGATCGGAAGATGTGTCGCCTCGGCAGTTGCCTTGAAATGACGATAGATACCTTCCTGGGATGTCTTATTGTAATAAGGTGTAACGGCCAGAAGAGCATCGGCACCGATCGCTGTTGCTTCCTTTGCAAGCTTGATGCCATGTGCGGTATCGTTACTTCCCGTACCGGCAATAACCGGGACACGGCCATTTACATATTCTACGACCGTACGGATCGTAGCAAGGTGTTCTTCATCCGGCATTGTAGCCGCCTCACCTGTTGTGGCAGCCACTAAGATCGCATCTGTCTTATGTGCTAAATGGAAGTCAATAAGAGCCTTAAGTTTTTTGGTATCCACACCTCCTTCGTTAAAGGGTGTGATCAGCGCTACCGCGGAACCGACAAAAACGGGCTTCTTCATAACTCATGCCTCCATTTCTTTTGAGATTTCAATGGTTTTTCGGCGTTTTCAACAACACGGAAAACCTCATAAAATGATACCACCTACTATACATCAACGTCAATTGCATTTATAATATGAGGCTATGAAAACAAGTGATTTTTACTATGATCTTCCGGAAGAACTGATCGCCCAGCACCCGCTTACCAACCGTTCGGGATCAAGACTTATGACTCTTGACGGTGTGACTGGTGAAGTTTCGCACAGGCATTTTTCCGATCTTCCGGAACTTCTCCATAAGGGCGACGTTCTCGTCATCAATAATACTAAGGTCATCCCTGCCCGGCTTTTGGGCGTAAGAAGCGATACCGGCTCTGCCGTGGAACTTCTGCTTCTTAAGCGTATCGATGAAACGCATTGGGAGACACTCGCCCGCCCCGGTAAAAAGATCCGTCCCGGAAAGCGGATGACTTTCCTTCCGGGAAGACTGGAAGCCGAGTGCGAAGAAGTCAAAGAAGACGGCAACCGCATCATCCGATTTGATTTCAGCGGAATCTGGGAAGAGATCCTCGATGAAGCCGGCACCATGCCGCTTCCGCCTTATATCCATGAGCAGCTTGAAGACCAGAGCCGATATCAGACCGTATATGCCAAAGAAACCGG
Organism: Clostridiales bacterium; assembly: GCA_017428545.1. Lineage (GTDB taxonomy): Bacteria > Bacillota > Clostridia > Saccharofermentanales > Saccharofermentanaceae > Scatonaster. The sequence goes on along the minus strand of JAFRQR010000002.1, from coordinate 43,844 downwards.
TTCTGCCGCAGCTCCGACGGCCGGTCTTCACTTTACTCCCGAACTTCTCGATACCTTGAAAGAGATGGGGGTTGAGATCTGTGAGATCACATTGCATGTCGGTCTCGGTACTTTCCGTCCCGTTAAGGTCGAAGACATTTCTGATCACCACATGCACAGCGAATGGTATGAGCTGGATGAAAAAGCTTCTGCCATACTGCGGAAAGCGCGCCGTGAGGGACGCAGAGTCATCGCCGTCGGAACGACCAGCTGCAGAACGCTTGAAACCGTTGCCGCCAAAGATCCGGGTATGCATCCATGTTCCGGCTGGACCGATATCTTTATCTATCCCGGTGTTTCGTTCCGATGCATCGACGGACTGATCACGAATTTCCATCTGCCGGAATCCACACTGATCATGCTCGTTTCCGCTTTTGCCGGAAAAGAACATGTACTCAACGCTTATAAGACGGCCGTTTCCGAGAAATACCGTTTCTTCAGTTTCGGTGATGCCATGTTCATCACACCGGAGAAGCCGCGCATCAAGAGTCCTCTGGAGGAAGAAGAATGAGTAAATATCCCGTATATTACGAGCATATCCATACATGTAAGCAGTCCGGAGCAAGACTCGGACGCGTGCACACCCCGCACGGAACATTCGACACTCCTGTCTTTATGCCGGTAGGCACTCAGGCGACGATCAAAGGCATGGCGCCTGAAGAAGTCGAAAGCATGGGCGCCAGGATCATTCTTTCCAATACATACCATCTGTGGATGCGTCCGGGAAACGAGATCGTCAAGAAGGCCGGCGGACTTCACACTTTTATGAACTGGAAACACTCTATCCTTACAGACAGCGGCGGATTCCAGGTATTCTCGCTTGCCCGTCCGAAGGATATCAAAGAGGAAGGCGTACACTTTAAGTCCCATATCGACGGATCCGCGCATCTTCTCACTCCTGAGCTTTCCATGCAGATCCAAAATGACCTAGGTTCCGATATCATCATGGCATTCGACGAGTGCTGTGCATGGCCGAGCGAACATAAATATGCCAAGCAGTCCCTGGAGCGCACGACCCGATGGCTCGAGCGCTGCATCAAAGCTCACGCAAATCCGGACAAACAGGCGCTTTTCGGAATCATCCAGGGATCCTGCTACGCAGATCTTCGAAAACAGAGCGCAAAGGAGATCACTTCCTTTGACCTTCCGGGCTATGCCATCGGTGGTCTTTCCGTCGGCGAACCTGCCGAACTGATGTACAAAATGCTCGAGGAAACAGTTCCGCTCATGCCGGAAGATAAGCCACGTTACCTCATGGGCGTCGGAACTCCGGACTACCTGATCGAAGGAGCGATCCGCGGTATCGACATGTTTGACTGCGTCCTGCCTACCCGTATCGGAAGAAACGGAACCGTTCTTACCAAAGACGGACGCCTCATCATCCGTGATAAAAAGAGTGCCGAAGACTTCCGTCCGATCGAGGAAGACTGTGACTGCTACGCCTGCAAGAACTATAGCCGCGCGTACATCCGTCACCTGCTCAAGGCCGGTGAGATGTTCGGTCTGCGTCTTTGCTCATGGCATAACATCCACTTCCTTCTGCATCTTATGGAAGACGTAAGAAAGGCGATCGCTGACGACCGCCTTCTGGATTTCCGTGATGAATTCTTCGCAAGATACTATCACAAGTGATCACTCGACCATAGTCTTAACAAGCAAGGTAAAATCAAGCGTTACGCTTTCAAGATCCTCCTGGTTACAGCATGTGGCGATCACCGAATAGAATTCGCCGTTTAAATTGATCACACAAGCCGTGCAGTCCATGGTCTTCGATTCATCTTCGATCTTAGTGAGAGTATAGTCTCTGATCCTGACCTCGTTATTCGTACGAAGTACAGGAGTCATCGAAGTATATCCGCCGAACTTATACTGGAAAGCGAGTGCCTGCTCGGTCGCCGTACAAGCCGCCGTGATCGAATCCAAAGATCCAAGCGAAATGATAAACAGTTTCGAATCCGGGTCAGTAACATTGGAAAGAGTGAGTTCCAAAGTTCTGATATCATTTCCGATCGTTGCATCGGTTACGGAAGCAACATCGGAAGAACGGTAAACAAATTCCGGCATGTCATCGCTCGTATAAAATACGTAATCGCTGTTCCGCTCGGATTTTTCTGCCAAAGAGACTAGGATCTCGGATACAGAATCGACATCATTCTGATCGTACATACCATACTCATCTGCCGGAATAAAACCACAAGTCACAAAGACACCCGGGGCTTCCTTCCTTTCATAAACAAGGATGGTAATATCATTGTTCAGACCGTTTTTGTAGGCATTGCCGCTATACTCGAATGCCGTATTGCCGTTAAAGGTATGCTTATAAAAGTAGTCGGTCGTCATAACCAGATCATTGTAACCAAGAACATCCTGAATATAATAGGTCAGGATCTTGTCGCTCTGCGCATTGAAATCCATGAGCGAATCTACGCGCATACCTTCAATTCCATCGATCAGATCCGTGTAGACCGTGCATGTCTGATCGGATCGGGTAAGCGTGAAAAGGCCGTTATCGTTCTGGAAAGCATAATCCGTAGATGCCGAGATCGAAAAGTTTCTGACATTATCCGTATATACATTGACATCTGTTCCCGTAGCAATATCAGGATCCGGGATCGTCGGCTTCGGAGTCGGTTTCGGATCTGTCGCAGTCGCGCGCGTTTTTCTTGTCGTTTTCTTTGCGGTCGTGGAAGTACCGAATTCATAATTCCGGGAAATGTAGACACCGACGGCCGTACCGATACCGGCAAGTGCCACGATACCCGCGATCACATATGTCAGCGGACGTTTCCAGATGCTCTTCTTCCGGGTTTGGGGTGCCGCAACGGATCCGCCTGTCTGCTGTACGGACGGATTCTGGCTCTGCTGATCCGGAGCAAGGATCGACGGTGAAAGCACTTTTTGCGCAGGATTCGTATTCTCCGAAGAATCCTGATCCATGGCAACGGTTCTTCCCTCAACCATTTTTCCGTCATCATACGAATTACCCGCAGTCGGAAGTTCATCAGAAGAAGGAGCCTGAGGCTGTGTATAAGAAGCCGCATAAGAAGCTGAATGAACAGTCGCCGCTCCTTTTCTTCCCGTCAGAGCTTCAGAGAACGAAGTCATGTCCGGGAAACGACCGGATGCATTGACGGAAAGCGCTTTCATCAAGGCATCATTGGCATACTGTGGAATATCCACGCCAAGTTCGATCGGAGACTGCAAAGTATCTTCATGAACTCGTTCGATCGCATCCGGCGGCATTACCCCCGTAAGGATCAGGTACATCGTGGCAGCAAGGGCATACTCATCGGACCACGGCCCCTGGTTTCCGTGTTTTCTGTACTGTTCTTCCGGAGCAAAGCCATGCTTTAAGATGATGGACTTACTCTTTTCGGTATCAACGGCAAGACGGGCAGCACCAAAATCCAAAAGTCTTGTACTTCCGTTTTTCATGACAACGATGTTGTCCGGGCTGATATCACGATGCAGAAGATTATGTGCATGAACATGCGCCAAAGAGTCGATGACCGGCAGAAGCAGATAGAGTGCTTCCTGGAACGGCAGTTTTCCACCCTTCGACTGTGTGTACTTCATCAGGTCGACACCCTCGATATACTCCATGACGAAATAGGCAGTATTGTTCTCACGGAAATAATCCTGAACCGTAACGATATTCGGCACGTCGCGGAGTTTAGCGAGAAGGCGGGCCTCATCGAGGAACTTGGTTGCCCCTGTATTGAACTTCGTCTGTTCTTCCGGAGAACTTACGGTCATCGTGTAACGATCCGAATCGCGAAGTGCGATGCCCGACGGAAGATACTCTTTTATCGCGACATTGATCTCTAATGTCATATCGAAAGCCAGATACGTGACACCGAAACCGCCCACGCCAAGTACGCGTCCGGTCAGATATCGGCCGTTAAGGATCGTTCCGATCGGAAGTGCAACAAATGGGTGTTTCGCCTTGGACAGGTCATAACCGCATCGCGGGCAGGGACCTGAACCGTCGTGATCACTAAAACATCCAAAACAAAGTTTACTCGTATCCATGCCTTCACCCTGCCTGTTTAATGTAAGTTACCAAAGTCAGATTGTCACCTTTGAGATGACTTCTCTGTGTAGCACGAAGGATCATCTTCTCTGCCCAGTCCTTAGGTGTATAGGACTTATGAAGATCGATGAGCATCTCCGTCTCGTAGACATACTCCCAGAAACCGTCGGAACAAACGAGGATCCCGTCGCCTTTTGCGATATCGAATGATTCTTCGTGAGGAACGATCTCTTCTTTTTGTCCGATGCAGATCGTCATTCCCGTACGGTCTTCCTGCTCGCGGATTGCTTCATAATCGATCTCTCCACGTTCAAAGGACCGATAAGTCGGCGTATCATCCACTGAGTGATGAGCCAAAGCTCCATTCGAAAAGTGATAGATATGAGAATCACCCACATTGGCCCATTCGCATTTTCCGTCACGGATACGGACGGCACAGATCGTAGCGCCGGCTCTTCTGAAATCCACGTTGTCAAACTGCATTTCACGGAATTTCTTATTCGCAGTCACACAAACGGCTGAAGGCCCTTCTCCTTGGAGAAAGGCCGCCATAGCCTCATCTGATATGATCTTAGCCGCCTGGTCACCGCTCGGCATGCCGTTCAAACCGTCACAAAGGACGATCAGAACCTGATCATCATGCTCAATGACCTGTGCATAATCGCAGTTCGGCTCGTGTCCGCCGACATTTGTGTACGAATAGTGATCCATCTTACTTACTTTCTGTCTACCATAAATTCATTTGCTTTATCAGCAAGTGCAAATGTGGAGCCCGGAACCAGTTTTTCCGGAACGCCCTTTGTAAGTTTTCTTCCGTTACTAAGATATGTTCCGTATGTGGAACCGTTATCTGTCAGGACAAATGTCTTCGTTCTGGCATCAAAGTAGACGGAACAGTGATTCGAACTGATACCCGGAGTATCTTCCGGGAATACAAATGTACAGGAGTTCTTATCACGTCCGATCGTCATCGTGTTATCTGCCATCTCGAAAGACTGGCCGGCGAAAATACCCTTTGTGCAAATAAGATAGGACTTCTTTCCGTCATCCTGTTCACCCACCATAACGACTTTCTTGTTACCGACGATGAAAAGGATAAGCAGAGCGATCGCGCAGACAGCTGCCGCAATAACAAATACCAGCATCTTGTTTCTGGCCTCTGTTACTTCATCCTCTGCATCGGAGAGAGCGGCTTCATGCTTCTTATCAAACTTCTTCTTTGCAGCAGACTGCTCACTATCAATATCATCGAGATAGTCCTCGCTGGTCACATAATCTACATCATATTCATCAAGAATCTCCATGACCGTGTTGGAAACGATGGCGTAGTTAACGCTGTCCGTATCTTCACGGCCGAGAGTATTCATGCCGATCAGGAAACCATCCTTATCAAACAGAGGACCACCGGAGTTACCATGAGAAATAAAGGAGTCGTGCTGGAATGTCGTATAAGCCTTTTGGGACGGTATGACATTTGTGTTAGAGATGACACCGGAGTTGACAGACTGGCTGGAAATATCACCGGAAAAATTCGAATCAACTTCTGCTGCTTTATCCGGATAACCGATAGCAAGACATTTTTCACCGGCTTTGACAGTATCCGAGTCACGGATAACAACAGGCTTTCTGACGCTTACAGGTTCAGGAAGTTTGAGAATGGACATATCCAGATTCTCATCATTTTCATAGAAAACGACTTCCGGAGTAACCATCTCGTTGTCCTCGAATACTACATGGATCGAACAGCCCAACTCTTTATGCGGCTGAACGACATGACCATTGGTGACCAGATACTGGACTTTTCCATCGACATCAGATCCGACGGCAAAGGAAGAACCCCAGTAAATATATCCTGAACCATCCTCCGCTACGCAAAGGATAAAAGCAACAGATTTCTGGTTTTCATCCGGTGCAAATCCCACCCCTTCTTCGTCAGAAATGAACTTTTCCGCTTTTACTTCATCGAGTTCTTCTTTGGCATCCGACCAGTCACGGAAGTTCAGGAATGCAAGCACTCCACACCCCGCGATCGCCAGTATCAGAAGAAACATAAAGATACGTCTTACCCACTTCATATCAACTATTACCTCCTATTTTATGCACGGCAAATATGATCGCCGTGTAATTATCCTGATATTTCTTACTCTTCTGAATGATCCCTTTTTCAAGGAGTTCCGCACATTCCGAAGGAGTATGCATCATAGCCTCCCTGATTTCTTCAAAGGAAAGCGTATCACTGATACCGTCAGAACACAACAAATATACATCGTTATCCATGACCTGCCACGGAACGATCGAAAAGTCCGGATTGGTATGCTTTGCGCCCATGAACTCCGTCAGCGCCGCCGCATCCGAATGGAAAAGCGCCTGATCCATAGAGACCGCGCCCTCCGCGGCTCTCATCAGAAGAGTATTTCCATACTCCTGTCGGGTATTCATCGCATAGATGCGGCCGTTACGCAAAAGCAGAAGATCGCTGTCACCGACAGATGCAAACCACATCTTATCATCTTTGATATAAGTGATGATAAGAGTCGTACCGCCTCTTCCTGCGTAATTCTGGAATATCTCATTGGACAGGGCATCGAGGATCCAGCCGTCTTTCAGTTTCTCGAAAGAATACGGGAACTCGGCGATAATATCCGAAACAAGCTTATTTGAGATCGCCGCTCCTGAATCCAGGCCGCCCATACCGTCACAGAGCACGGCAAGGAATCCTTTATCCTTCCATTTTGAACTTGGTGAAAAAGCAAATGCATCCTGCTGCTCTTCTCTTTCGCCCGTCCCCTGGACATTCCCGATCTCGATTCGGAATCTGCCATTGTCCATATACAGGGATTTTTCAGATTTTTCCGAAGCGTCCGAAGCATCCGGAGAGTTTCTTTTTCTTCCCGAAACAAGAATGTGAATGAGCAAAATGATCAGCAAAACGACAAGGCAAGCGGCAAAGATCCACTTTACCTTGTCGAAATACTTCGTGTACGTATCAACGATTTGGTTCAGCGCTATTACCATGCAAACTTCTCGCTACATACAGGAATGAACAGCAATCTGGACTGGCCGACACCGATCACGTCATAAAGCTTCAGTTCGGTCTCTCCCTCGATAAAAGCACCGTTAACGGATACTTTCTTATCCGCATCGCCCGGAGCGACTGCATAACGAAGTGCATCCTTATTGTATGTAAGGATCGCGTGCGGGCTTCTGGATACGGAATTGTCACGATAAAGGGAGATCTCATAATTCTTCTGTCGTCCAATGACAGCTCTGGATTCCTGGAATACATAGCTGGCACCTGTCATAGGGCCATCAATGCCTACAAGGAAAGCTCTGGCATGTACGCGCGGAATGAAATCCATATCCGATTCCGTCAAAGCGACTGTAGCATTCGGATCCGAAGGCTTAGGTTCTTCAATGACCGGAGAAGGAGCATCTACAGGGATCTCAGCAGGTTCCGTGGATGGGAAATCCGGAACTGCTTCTGAAGCCGGAGTCTCGGAAACGGTTTCTGAAACAGAGATCTGCGGAGCTGCCTCTGATACGGAGGTTTCCTGAACCTTTTCTTCGACAGGATCAGTTACAGCAGGAGCTGCAGGAGCCTGCGGAGCCGCCGGAGCACCTGGCATCGGAACACCGGGAACCATTCCCGGCATCGGTCCGCCCGGGAAGCCGAATGCGGCAAAAGCAACTGCTTCAGCCTGACCCGGCTGGGCTGATGAAGAAGCACTGCTTCCATCCGAAGGGATCGGGAAAGTTGCGCCGACATCGTTCGGGATCGGAGTCGGGTTTTCTTTTACCCCCAGACCGGTAACGGCATATGGTCTGTCCGGAGAGGACTGATAGAACTTTTCTTCTTGAAGGATCGGCTTCGGATGATCGGAAACGCCAAGGCCTGTAACAGGGAGATCGATCGAGATCTGTTCGGTAAGGATACGCTCAGGAGTTTCAGATACACCATTATACGGAATACCTGCATTCATATCTTCAGCATAAGATGCAGCAGCAGGCTGCGCCGGAACTTGCGGAGCAGGAGCTATCGGTGCAGAAACAGGTGCAGAAACCGGAATATCAGCTATGGCCGGAGCTGCTGCCGGAACTGCCGGAGTCGGGATCGGAGCCGGAGCAACAGGTGCCTGTACAGGAGCCTGAGCTACGGGTGCTTGGGCAGGCGACGGGGTATAAGCCGGAGCCGGCGGAGCAATCGGTGTTACCGGCGGGAAATCGAGCGGCGGTTCAGAGATAGCAACCGTCTTATTGATCGGCGCAAATTGTTCGGCCGGCATGTCAATGGCTACAGTTTTACCGACGGAAGGTGCTGTTTCAACTCCCTCTACCGCAACAGTCTTTCCACAAGACGGCGTCGGGATCTCCATATTCGGAGCAACCGGAGGGGTCACGGATCTGGGGGCTACTGAAACCTGGCTGCAATAAGGGCAGCTGCTATAACGACTCTCGTCATAAAAATGACCACGTTCACACTGTATCATTTACACATACCTCACAAACAGATTATCTTCTATTCTATCTCAAATATATGTAAAAGTACAATTAACAGATCAAAAACGGTAAACAACTTAGCGCTTATACTTTACTGTTAAGGACTTTCTGAATGGCGCGCCAAGTCAGATACATGGAGATGTATCCGATAAATCCGAAAGAGAAAAGCAAATACAAGATGACCATGATCGCATAGCCCGTAGATCCGAACTGGAATACGAACAGGAACGGCAACACTATGAAAAGGGCCAGCTGAATCACGAACACCAAAATCGCGATCGGGAAATTCTGCACCGTTATCAATGCCGCATTCTTATAGACTTCTTTAAAGGTAAGTTCGACACAAGCGATCAAAGGATAGACAAAAAGCTGCATACAGCTCCAGAACGAAAGCAGACAGAAAAAGAAAGATTTTGCCGCCATTGCAGCAACGCCCGTCCACATGGCACCGCTCTGGTAAAAACCGATATTGTAGATAAGAATGATCGTAATAATCAATGAAATGACCGAAGCTCCGAGCGATCTTTTCCAGTTGTCCTTGAGACCTTTTTTGATATCCGCTTTAAAATCATTCTCGCCGATCAGTACGTTTTTAAAGTAATAGCTGACAGCTGAACAAAACGGGCCATTTGTAACCAGACCCAGGCCGCAAAGCGCAAAAGAACTGATCATACACATCAGATAGTAGATATTATTTACCGACTCATCCGTGACAAGTGCCTTGTCCACAAGGCCCGTGTCCAGAATGTACTCCTTCAGTTTGTCCGGAAGGAATACGGGAAACACCATCGGCAGAAAAAGCATGACCACGCAAAGAGCAATAACAAAAACGATCATATTGCCTAATAGCAAGAATGCGTTTCCGCCGAATACTTTGCCCCAGTCTCTGGCAAAGGAGCGGAAAAAGCCCTTTTTCGATTCTACCTTATCCCAGTCTCCCGAAATCAGCGGTTGTTGACTCATCTTCTTAACATCTCCATCTTTTCATTGTTTTGGCGAACTTCAGCAAGCGCACGCTCAGCATATGCCAGATTCTTCTCTTTCTTTTTGCCTTTCACCCGGTATCCCAATGGCGCTACCAGCCCGAAATTAGCATTCATCGGCGCAAAATGCTTTACTCCGGGATCCGAAATATAGGCTGCCATCGCACCGATCATGGTTTCGGAAGAAAACTTTACCGGACTTTCTTTTCCAAGTGCAGAAAGCGCCGCATAATATCCTGCCAGATAACCGGAAGCCGTAGATTCAATATATCCTTCAACACCCGTGATCTGTCCGGCAAAGAACACATCAGGATCATCTTTCATCCGGTACTCGGAAGAAAGAAGTTTCGGAGATTCGATGTATGTATTTCGATGCATGACACCATATCTGGAGAACTCGGCGTTCTGAAGACCCGGGATCATCTGAAAGACACGCTTCTGCTCGGGGAATTTCAGTCTGGTCTGAAATCCTACGATATTATAGATCGAAGCACTTCTGTCATCCTGGCGAAGCTGCACACAGGCGTACGGTTCTTCACCTGTTCTCGGATCGATCAATCCTACAGGTTTCAAAGGTCCGAACCGCATCGTATCAAAGCCGCGCTTAGCCATGGTCTCGATCGGCATGCAGCCTTCGAATACCGTTTCTTTATCAAAACCCTTCACATCAGCAAGTTCCGCTGTTGTAAGTGCTTCATAGAAACGCCGGTACTCTTCCTCATTCATCGGACAGTTAAGATAGTCGTCTCCGCCTTTTCCATAACGGGACATCGCAAAACAGATAGTTCTGTCAATGCTTTCTTCTGTAACGATCGGAGCAGCCGCATCAAAAAAGTGCATGTCCTGATGCCCTGTCTTTTCCATGATGCTGTCATAAAGATCTCCGTCTGTAAGCGGACCTGTAGCAATCACAACGATACCGTCGTCGGGAATACTGTGGATCTCATCGTAGATCACTTCAATATTTGGATCCTCAAGGATCGTCTTCGTGATAAATCCTGAAAATTCTTCACGGTCAACGGCAAGCGCTCCACCTGCAGGGACCTGGCTCTTATCTGCTGACTGCATGATCAAAGAACCGAGTATACGTAATTCTTCCTTTAAAAGTCCGACACCGTTTTCCAGCTGATTGGACCGAAGGGAATTACTGCAGACAAGTTCCGCGAAACCATCGCTATGATGTGCCGGACTCTTTCTTACAGGCTTCATCTCATAAAGACGCACCTTCACGCCGAGACGGGAAGCCTGATACGCCGCTTCAGATCCCGCAAGACCGGCTCCGATGATCGTAATCTGTGGAACATCCATATCTCAAGCCTCTTGCTCAGTCTTGGAAGATTTTTTCTTTGTGCTCTTCTTCTCTTTTGCCGGCTTCTCTTCATCCTCAGACTTAGATGCTTTTTTGGCTGTATTCTTCGGGCAGTCCGGATTAGCGCACTTCGGATAAGCGCGGCCGCGGAATCTCTTCCAGACCATATAGCTTCCGCATGTATCACACTTCTGTCCTTCTACAGGCAGATACCAGCTGATAAAACCGCATTCCGCATCGGAACCCTTTTTGTCACAGGTATAGAAAACTCTTCCCTTGTATTTATTCGAACGGTGAGAAACAAGACCGGAACCGCAGAGCGGGCAGGATCCCTTTACCGTTACTTCGACATTACGGGTATACTTACACTCCGGGAAGTGAGAGCATGCGACAAACTGTCCGTAACGGCCTTCCTTGATGATCAGGTCACCGCCGCAATCCGGGCACTTTTCACCGGTCTGCTTTTCTTCCATCTTCACTTTGGAAACATCGGAACTTGCCTTAAGGATAAGTTCGTGGAAAGGCGGATAGAACTCGCCTAAAACCTTGACCCAGTCTTTCTTTCCGACTTCGATCTCATCGAGCTTGGATTCCATATCTGCCGTAAAAGAAACATCTACGATCTCGGTAAAGTTTTCGGAAAGCAGAAGCGTTACGACTTTTCCCAGTTCCGTCGGATAAATGATCTTGCCCTTCTTATCGATGTAGTTTCTTTCAAGGATCGTCGAGATCGTCGGCGCATAGGTAGACGGACGGCCGATACCCTTTTCTTCAAGAGTCTTGATTAAAGTAGCTTCGGTAAATCTCGCCGGCGGGAGCGTAAACTTCTGTTCGGACTTAATATCGATCAGGTCAAGTGCCTGTCCGTCGGTAAGGTCCGGAAGCTTTGCTTTTACATTCTTATCATCGTCATTTGTCTCTTCAGCAACATCTGCGTAAGCGGCAAGGAAGCCCTGGAACTGGATCGTTTCACCCTGGGCACGGAAGATCGAGTGCTGGCAGATTACATCAAGAGAAACGGTATCTACTTCTGCAGAAGACATCTGAGATGCAAGGAAACGGTCCCAGATCAGCTTATAAAGACGGTACTGATCAACGCTCAGAGACGATTTGATCGACTCAGGATCAAGTTCAAAGTGCGCCGGACGGATCGCTTCGTGAGCATCCTGGGCAGAGTTCTTATTGGAATACTTTCTCGGAGACTTCGGAAGATACTTCTCACCATACTTTTCGGCGATCAGTCTTCTTGCTGCCGTCATCGCCTCATCAGAAACACGGACGGAGTCTGTACGGATATAAGAAACAAGAGCTACCTGGCCCTGACCGCTGATCTCAACACCTTCGTAAAGCTGCTGAGCCACGCTCATGGTCTTTCGGGATGTAAAACTGATCCTTCTTGATGCTTCCTGCTGAAGTGTACTTGTCGTAAACGGAGCAAAAGGCTGTCGGTGCTTTCTGCCCTTCTTAACGGAATCGACGGAATACTCACCGTTCTTGATCCTTGCAAGAAGTGCATCGGTCTCTTCTTTACTGGAGATCTTTACCTTCTCGATCTTACCGTTCTTCTTTTCGCCATGGTATCTGGCTTTGAACGGGAAGCTGGTATTTTTCGGAGTCAGCTCGGCATTGATGTTCCAGTATTCTTCCGGAACAAATGCTTCGATCTCTTTTTCCCTGTCAACGACAAGTTTTGTCGCAACGGATTGTACACGTCCTGCAGAAAGGCCTTTACGGACCTTGCTCCAAAGGAGCGGACTTAATTCATAACCAACGAGTCTGTCAAGAATTCTTCTTGCCTGCTGGGCATTTACAAGATCGATATCGATCTTTCTCGGAGACATGATCGCGTTTTTGATCGCCTTTTCCGTGATCTCGTTAAAAGAGATACGGCAATCATCATTAAGGTCAATGTTCAGGACCTTTGCTATATGCCATGCAATAGCTTCTCCCTCGCGGTCAGGGTCCGTTGCGATATATACGCGATCTGCAGATTCTGCGAGATCTTTAAGTTCGCGGATGACTTTCTCTTTTCCGCGCATGTTAATGTATGTCGGTTTGAAGTCACGGCGGACATCGACACCCATCGTCGATGACGGAAGATCTCTTATGTGACCAACCGAAGCTGCGATCTTATATTCTTTTCCCAAATAACGGCCGATGGTCTTCGCCTTCGCCGGGGACTCTACGATTACTAGGTTTTTGCTCATGTCTGGCTAAACTCCTGTTGAATTTTCTTGACAGTAATTATATATAATTCATTAAAAGCGAATTGTCAAAACATATTTTTGCCGTTCACGAGTAACACTGCCCTCAAGTTCCATCTTTCCAAGCTCCTTGATCACAGATCTGTACGGAAGTCCGCTTTCTCTTACGATCTCATCAACAGAGAGCTCACAAGAACTTAAATAGTCGATCAGGATCCGTCTTATTTCTTCAGAAGTGATCGATTCTGGTGCTTCTTTTATTTTCCGTTCCATGACTTTGCGGTCATATACGTCTTTGATCTCTTCTAATTCCCGGAAAAATACCACCTTTGCAAGATAGGCAAGGAGATCCTCAGGTTCGATCGCAACGGAAGCACCATCCCGAAGAAGAGAAAGATTCCCCTCAGCCGTTTCCGAATAGATTATGCTGGGAATCGCAAAAACCTCTCGTCCCTGAGCCGCGGCAAAGCTTGCGGTATGAAGTGTTCCGCTGTTCTTACCCGCTTCTGTGATCAGTACACAGTCAGATATCGCAGATAAGATCCTGTTTCTTGCCGGAAAGTAGGTTCTTAATGGGTCCTGACCCGGAAACAGTTCAGACAACAGCAGCCCTTCTTTTGAGATCCTGTCAAAAAGGTCACGGTTTTCTTTTGGATATATTCGATCCAAGCCGCAAGGCATAACAGCGATCGTTTTTCCACCGGCTGAAAGGCATCCTTCGTGGGCAAGAGTATCGACACCTCTGGCAAGACCGCTGACGATCACAAGATCATGCCTTGATAATTTTTCCGAGAACTCACGTGTCACGCGCCTTCCGTAAGCAGACGGACGCCTGGTCCCTACAATACAGACTCGAGACTTCTTTTCGCCTAGAAGAGAAAAATCACCCTTGTAGAACAAAACAAACGGCATATTGGTCAGATTCTGCATATACCCGGGATATGCAGGATCCAACCTGTCAACAGAGCGGATCTGATGATTGGAACAATAGTCCACATACGTTTCGAACTTGGCATAGACCTCACTTTTCCTGAATTTGTCGAAACGGTCGATCTGGTCTGAAGAAAGATGATCGGCATTCATATAGTCTTCATGGGCTCTCCAGAAAGACTCAACTGTTTCAAGCCCCGCTTTTGAGATCGTGCTTATTATCTGGGTTCCCGACATAATGTGATTTGCCATGAGAAGTGAGCAAAACAGATCCGATGCCAGTTTCGTATCCATACCAATCATCCTTTCTTATCACCGCTATTTCTTTTCTCCCCAGTTGGGAAGCCGGAACGAGACAGCTTCCACGATATGTTCCGTTTTTACGTCGCGATCACCATCCATATCTGCAATCGTACGGGAGAGCCTGACCATTCTTTGCAGCCCCCGAACCGACAGCTGCATCTGATGGGCGACCATTGCCGCATACTCCATCTCTTTTTGGCCCAGCCGGAAAAGCTCTCCCAGGTTACTTTCCCGGCACTCGCCGTTTCTTACCGGAGGGATGCCAGCTTTTTTACATCGCTCATATTGCCTGTCCCAGACCTCATCTACTTTCTTTCTCCAATCGGGGCTTTCAGGAGAATAGTCGCCTTTCATTGTTTCGAGTAATGAGTCTTCACTAATGTGATTTAAGGGGCAGAATATATCCATCCGGTCTAAAAGAGCTCCACTGACTTTTCCCTGATAAGATGCAATCATGGAGGGAGAACAAGTACATTCTGCCGGCGCTTCCAGACACTTGCCGCATCTGCAGGGATTCATTGCGCCGACCAGCATGAATCTTGCCGGAAATACATTGGTACAGTTATTTCTGGAGACTTTCATCTCTCCGGTTTCGATCGGCACGCGAAGGAGGTCCAGGACTTGGGGCGAAAACTCAGGTAATTCGTCGAGAAACAGTATTCCGTTCAAGGCCCGCGAGATCTCTCCCGGGACAGCATTCCTGCCGCCTCCCACCATCGCGGACGGAGTACATGTATGGTGAACATATCGGAATGGTCGTTCCCTTGAGGCGATACTCTCCTTCGAAAGCACCGAAAGGGAGCTTTCTACGCGTAGAAGATCGATCTTTTCTTCCTTTGTCAGTGGAGGAAGGATTCCTTGAAGGATCCTGGCCGATAAGGATTTGCCGGTACCCGGAGATCCGACAAGCAGCATATTGTGAAACCCTGAAGCCGCAAGAGTGATTGCGCGAAGTGCAGCAGGCTGTCCTCGAAGCGTCGAAATATCTATGGATGGTTCAGATAATTCTTCATCCACCTCAGGAAAAGGTTCTTCCCCATGGTCTATTGATTTCCCGGAAACGACTGATATTGCCTCCATCAGAGTTTCCACTCCCCTGACCTTTGCTCCGAGAAGAAAAGCTTCGTCCATATCTTTTCTCGGAACGATACAGGTGTTTTGATTCTCCGTCTCCAGGCATAAAAGACGGGAAACACTTCCGGGTACGGGACGGACTTCACCGGTCAGTGACAGTTCACCATATATGACGATATCTTTTACCTGTTTTTGCACCTGACCCGTGGCAAGAAGGATCGCCATGGCGATCGCAAGGTCAAAAGAGGATCCGGATTTATGAAGATACGCCGGGGAGATATTTACAAGAAGCCTCTGATTCGGGAAGGTAAATCCGCAGGACCGGATGCTGGCACGAACTCTTTCTTTGGCTTCACGTATCGAGGAGTCGCCAAGGCCCACCACTTCAAAGCTTGGAAGACCCGGGAAGATCGACGCCTCGACTTCGGCGACCATTCCTTCCAGGCCTTGAAGATATAAGGTCTTTACGCTTGCGTTTTTAGGAGAGATATTTGTCATTTCGTGCCTCCTGCATAGGATTTACACGAGTTTACTCTTTCTCTTTTTGTATATCTGCTGTTTTTTACTACAAAACACGACAAAAGTATGAAATGTGCTATAATATGGCGTTGTTAATATAAATCTTAATAAAGATGAGGTCATTTCATGAAACTGGGTATCGTAGGTTTGCCGAACGTCGGCAAGAGCACACTTTTTAACGCGATCACAAAGGCCGGCGCGGAATCCGCAAACTATCCTTTCTGTACGATCGAACCGAACGTAGGCGTTGTTTCCGTTCCTGACAGCCGTCTGGATGAACTTGCCAAGATGTATAACCCTGAAAAGTACACACCGGCTGTTATCGAATTTGTAGATATCGCCGGACTTGTCCGTGGCGCAAGTAAGGGCGAGGGTCTCGGAAACAAGTTCCTGGCAAACATCCGTGAAGTAGATGCGATCGTTCATGTAGTACGCTGCTTCGATGACTCAAATGTCGTACACGTAGACGGCGGCGCAAACCCGAAGCGCGATATTGAAACCATCGAACTCGAGCTCATCCTTTCCGATATGGAATATATGGACCGTCGTCTGGACAAAGTCAGGAAGATGATGAAAGGCGGCGACAAGAAATTCCAGGCTGAACTGGACTGCTATGAGAGGATCGCGAAGACTCTCGAAGAAGAAAAGCCGGCCCGTTCCCTCACCTTTGACGAGGAAGAAATGGAATTTGTAAAAGACCTCGCTCTTCTTTCCTTAAAGCCGGTACTTTACGTGGCAAACATCGCAGAGAGCGATATTTCCAACCCGGACATCGAATATGTTAAGACGGTTCAGGAGATCGCAGCACGATCCGGCGAAGAATGTGTCGTTATCTCTGCTAAGATCGAAGAAGAGATCGCCATGCTCGATCCGGAAGAAAAGGCTATGTTCCTTGAAGAACTCGGTCTTTCCCAGTCCGGCCTCGATAAGATGATCCAGGCAAGCTATAAGCTTCTCGGTCTTATCTCCTACCTGACCGCCGGTCCTCAGGAAGTCCGCGCCTGGACGATCAAGAACGGAACCAAAGCTCCTCAGGCCGCAGGTAAGATCCACTCTGATTTCGAAAGAGGATTTATCCGTGCTGAAGTTGTTGCTTTCGACGATCTGATGGCTTGTGGCACCTATACTGCTGCCAAAGAAAAAGGACTTGTAAGATCCGAAGGCAAGGAATATGTCATGAAGGATGGAGATGTCGTTCTCTTCCGATTCAACGTATAAAAGCAGATTTTGTATCGCGGATCATTCTATCTTTAGTACACGTCATTTTGGATCATTTTCTTATCTTCCCACTCCGGATCGCCGGTCTTGGACTTATCCTGCATTTCGAGGACCTGACGGAACTGTGTCTCATAAAGGTCTCTGTAAATGCCGTTCTTTTCAAGAAGCTCCTGGTGCGTGCCGAGTTCGGCAACATGTCCGTCGGCGATAACAACGATCTTTTCGGCTTTCATGATGGTCGAAAGCCTGTGCGCGATAACAATAGAAGTCCGATTCTGCATTAATACTTCAAGAGCCTCGGAGATCGCGTTTTCAGAGATCGAATCGAGGGCACTCGTGGCCTCGTCGAGAATGAGGATCTTCGGATCTTTAAGGATCACTCGGGCAATACTTAATCTCTGCTTCTCACCACCCGAAAGCTTAAGTCCTCGGTTTCCGACCATCGTGTCATATCCGTCCGGCTGGTTTTTGATGAACTCGTCGATACTTGCGATCTTGCAGGCTTTTTCGATTTCTTCATCCGTTGCGTCTTCTTTGGCATAAAGAAGGTTTTCTTTAATGGTCCCGTTAAACAGATACGTATCCTGCGTAACCACACCGATCTGTTGGCGAAGGTACGTAAGATCGAAGTTACGGACGTCTTCGCCTGCGATCGTGACACTTCCCTCTTCAACATCGTAAAGACGCGGAATGAAGTTTACGACTGTAGATTTACCTGAGCCGGAAGGACCGACGATCGCGTACATCTTGCCACCCGGAACAGTAAAAGAAACGTCCTTGAGCAGTTCTTTTTCCGGCGTATAGGAGAACTTGACGTGATCGTAAACGATGTCTTTATTCGTTACATTCGGCTTTTTGCCGTTTTCCGGTGACTTAAGCGGATTTTCACGATCGAAATAGTCGAAGATACGCGTGAAAAGCGCCAGTGACCTGGTAAAATCGACACCCAGATTCATGAGCGATTCGACCGGCCGGTAAAGGCGGTTGATGAGTGCCACGGTTGCCGTAACGACACCGACGGTCAGGTTCGGATCGTACTTTTTGATGATGCAGATACCGCCGGCAAAGTAGATCAGGAGCGGACCGACCTGGGTGAACATGCCCATCATGACACGGAACCATTTACCGCTTCTTTGCTCTTTCAGGGAAAGGCGAGTCACCTGCTCGTTGACTTCCACAAAGTTCTCATACTCTTTGTCTTCTCTTGTGAAAAGCTTAACGAGCATGGAACCGGAAACCGAGAGCGTCTCGTTGATGACCTGATTCAGTTCGTCATTCTTTTCCTGCGTCTTGGTAAGCATCTTATAACGCTGCTGTCCGACATTCCGCGTCGGAATGATCAGAAGCGGAATAATGAGGATGCCGACAAGCGCCAGCGGAATACTAAGCGTAAAGAGGGCAACAAGAGTAGTAATTACCGTCGCCAGATTATTTATGCAGCTGGAAAGGGTATTGGAAATAACCGAGCTGACGCCTGAAATATCCGTATTCATACGGGTAATGATGTCGCCCTGTTTCTCTGTCGTAAAGAAACTGTGCGGCATCCACTGAAGGTGGCGGTACATCTCGTTCTTCATATCAAAAATGATACGCTGGGAGATCCATGCATTGATGTAACTTTCGAGAACACTGATCACCTGCGAAGCCGTAAGTGCGGCAAATGCCAGAAGCAGGAGTTTGATAAGAAGCCCCATATCATCGCCGAGGAGCGCCTTATCCACGATCCTTCCGGTAATGATCGACGGGAAAAGACCGATAACAGCAGAAAGCAGGATCGCAAGGAACACAAGAGCAAACTGAAGCTTATAAGGCTTCATATACGAGGCGATGCGCTTAATGAGTTTCTTATCGACCTTCGGTTTGTTCTTCTTTTCTTCTTCTGTCAGAAAACCACGAGGACCCATTCTCATCGGACCCGGACCACCCATTCCCATAGCGATTCTCCTTTACTCTGTCAGATCTTTTACGTCTTCATCTTCTTTCGGTTTTATCGTCTCCACAGGAGTTGTTTTTGCAAAAAGGACGATCATCATAAGCGTGATCATACCGCAGACCATCGTGGCCAGAACGTCTGCAAGGATAAAGAACAGGATCGGAAGATCCTTCTTAAAGATCGCAAGCAGCAGGATCATCAGGCATGCGGACGCATAAACGGCGGTCGAAGCGCCTGCAAATTTCGAATATGGCTTTTTCTTAAGCGCCGTAAAGAAAAGCAGCGTGACCGTCAGGGAAAAAACCATAAATACCGAAGATAAAATGATCCCTGCCGTCATAACCGGATTCCCCGTTCGTTCAGTTCTTCTTTCACATAACGATCGATCTGTTCATATAATTCCTCGATCGTACCGTCATTCACGAGAACCCGGTCGGCAAGTTCTTCGTATTCTTCACGAGTCATCTGCATCGCCATTCTCTTTTTCGCATCATCACGGTCCATGCCGCGGAGCACCAGTCTTTCGAGACGGATGTCGTCACTGCTGCTGACGACGAGGATCTGGTTGCAGACATCCACAAAACCATGTCTTACCGGTATCGGAACATCAAGTACGATCAGTTTCACCTTGCGCTCGGCAGCTTTGGCGATCTCTTCGCCGATGGTAGTAAGCACATAGTGATGGACGATCGCGGAGAGTTTGTCGAGTTTTTTCTTCTCGGTGAATACCAAAGACGCGACATATTTTCTGTTAAGGGCACCGTTTGCCGTAAGTGCGCGAGGACCGAAAAGCTCGGCGATCTCAGGAAGCGCGGCGCCTCCGACATCGGTAACTTTTCTGGAGATCTCGTCCGCATCGAGAACTTCGACTCCCTTATCTCGAAAGTATCCGGAAACAGTGCTTTTACCGGTTCCGATACCACCTGTTACACCTAAAACAAACATCTTCTTCCTCCACTTATGTCAGTGGGCTTCCGCCCACGTTTTTCCTATTCTTGCTTCCGCAATGAGCGGCACATCCAGTTCGATCACTTTTTCCATCGCCTCGGAAAGCACTTTTGCCGCTTCTTCCGCGATATCTTCCTTGGCTTCAACAATCAGTTCGTCGTGCACCTGAAGGATGAGCTTGGCATCAAATCCTTTTTCACGAAGGGACTGCTCGGCACGATTCATCGCCAGTTTGATAATATCTGCAGCCGTGCCCTGGATCGGCGTATTCATCGCGGCACGCTCACCGAAACTTCTGATGTTATAGTTCGCCGAAGTCAGTTCTTTGAGGATCCTTCTTCTTCCGAACAATGTCGAAACGTAGCCCTTCTCTTTTCCTTCCTGCTTAAAGCCGTCAAGACAAGGCTTGATCGTCGGAAACTGTCGATAATACTCTTCGATATACCGCTTTGCTTCATAGACACTTACGCCGAGATCCTGAGAAAGGCCGTAATCACTGACGCCGTATACAATACTGAAATTGACGCGTTTAGCCGCCGCACGCATAGCGGGATTGATCTTATCGGCAGGAACTCCGAAAATACCGCAGGCAGTCTTTGTATGGATGTCTCTTCCCTCGCGGAAAGCGGAGATCATCTCTTCATCGTGAGAAATCGCCGCTAAAAGGCGGAGCTCGATCTGCGAGTAGTCGGCATCGATCAGGACATATCCGTCTTTGGCGACAAACGTCTCGCGGATCAGAGATCCCAGATCAGTTCTGATCGGGATATTCTGCAGGTTCGGATCCGAAGACGAAAGCCTTCCCGTGTTGGTCATCGCCTGGCTGAACGTCGTATGCACTCTTCCGTCCTTTTCGGAAATACTCTTTTTCAAGCCCATGACAAAGGTCGAATCCAGTTTTTGGATCTGGCGGTATTCGAGGATCTTATTGACGATCGGATGCTGATCACGGATCTTTTCAAGTTCTTCGGAATTCGTGGAATATCCGCCGCTGGCAAGTTTCTTTCCGGAAGGAAGACCGAGCTTATCAAAAAGCACTTTTCCGAGCTGCTTGGGTGAAAGAATGGTGAACTCTTCTCCTGCAAGTTCATATATCTCTTTTTCAAGTTCACGGACCTTTCCGTCAAACTCTTTATGAAGCTCGTCGATCTTACTGACGTCAACAAGAACGCCTCTTCTTTCCATGCGGTCAAGTACCATTACCAGAGGCATTTCGATCTCATAGATCAGTTTTTCGATCCCCTGATCTTGGATATCCGCTCTCTGATAGTAAGAGAGCCACCTAACAAGAAGCACCCGATAAGAAAAGTCGAGGACATCGTCTTCCGTAAGTTCTTTTGAAGTTTCTTCCGTTCCGTCGATCAGTGCAAAAAGATCCTGCTGACGGTTTACTTTCTTGTTGTCGTCTTTTGCCTGTCCGTAGTCTTCCAGGATCGGAAACGGACGATGTGTACCATGCTCAACAAGCATCTCAAAAGAAGGATCTGCGCCTTCTATTGAATTCAGGACATACCCTGCGATCTCCACATCAAAGACATGGTCGAATAACAGGCCGTCGGGAAGGAGTTTGAAGTGATTCTTTGCGCTGTAAACGACCGGCGCTTTTTCTTTTGTGGTACCGATTCCGGCATTCTCAAGTTCAGCCAGAACCATTTTGATATCTTCTTCTTTGGACCAGATATAGACTTCATCCGCAGCTACGGAAAGGCCGAGTACGGGGCCGTTTTGATCGATCATATCGATAGCGGCAGGCTGCCCGCCGGAAATTACGGAAAGGATCGTTTTCATCGAAGAGGCAGCATCTTTATTCAAAAGGATCGAAGGACGCTTCCCGGAAAGTTTCGGATATCCTGCTTCTTCCTCGGTTTCTTCAACGACCGGAGTTGCCTCGGCAACAGAAGCCTCATCGATATTCCACTTTTTCATCTGCGAACGGAATCCGTACTTATAGAAACATGCAGCCGCAGACGCATTGTCCAGAGGCTTTCTTACAAGTTCATCGAGCGTGATGCCGATCTTTGCATCCGTCACGATTTTACTGAGCATCAGGGACATATAAGCGTTATCTTTATCTGTCTCGAGTTTTTCGCGAAGTTTCGGACTGAGTTCGGAAAGATGCTCATAAAGGCCATCGAGAGTCTTATACTTTCTTACAAGATCCATCGCACCCTTTTCGCCGATGCCCTTTACACCCGGGATGTTATCGGAACTGTCGCCCATAAGTGCTTTTGCCGTAACAAAATCACAAGTCGGAATGCCGTATCTCTCCTGGAAAAGCGCCTCGTCGTAGTAATCGGTGCCTGAACCATCCTTCTTGGTGACCGGCATGATCACTTTGGTATGCTCATCGATCAGCTGGAAATCGTCCTTATCTCCGCTTAAGATAAAGACATCAAATCCGGCCTCTACGCCCATCGTTTTCAGTGTACCGATAAGGTCGTCCGCTTCGAAGCCTTCCTGCTCATAACGGGGAAATCCCATAGCATCGAGGACTTCCTTGAGAACGGGCATCTGGGCCGCCAGATCGTCCGGCATGCCCTTTCTGGTGCCTTTGTATCCGTCATAGGCCTTATGGCGGAATGTCGGCGCTTTCAGATCGAAAAGCGTGCAGGTGTGCGTCGGCTCAACCTCTAAGATATACTTCGAAAGAGTATTGAGATAGATATTTACAGCTCCTGTAGGTGTACCGTCCGGTGCCGTAAGATTATTCCGCCCTGCTGTCGCATAGTAGGAACGGTTAATGATACTGTTTCCATCTACCAGAAGTAATCGTTTGGCATCAGACATATCGGTATCTCCCTAAGTTTAAGTATTCTTCTCTTTTTCCTGACGCTTCATTTCCTCACGGTAATGCGCCGTGCTGACCATAAGCTTAATTCGGTTGAGCTGGTTGGCCTCACTGGCACCCGGATCGTAGTCGATCGGAATGATGTTACTCTCCGGATACTGACGGCGGAGTTCTTTGATCATACCCTTACCGGTAACGTGGTTCGGAAGGCATGCAAAAGGCTGCGCGCAGATGATGTTCGGGACGCCACTTTCGATCAGTTCGATCATTTCGGCAGTCAGGAACCATCCCTCACCGTTGTTGTTGCCGCAGGAAAGAACGTTTTCTGCTTTTTTCGCCATGTGGCGGATGCTCTGAGGAAGCTGGAACTTTCCGGTCTCCTCCATCTTCTTGATGATATGGCTTCTATATGACTGCAAAAGATCGATTCCGCGGTTACTCAGCCAAGCGCTCTTCTTACTTCTTCCGAGATGCTCGGCTGCCCAGACAGGGCCCATCGTGCAATAGAGGAAGAAGTCCAGAAGACCCGGAACGACGGCTTCACAGCCTTCCTGCTCAACAACGTCTACTGCATGGTTATTGGCATCCGGCTGGAACTTAACGAGGATCTCGCCGACCAGACCGACACGCGGCTTCCTCGGAATATCAAGCATCGGGAACTTATCGAAAGTATCGATCGTTGCATCGATCATCCGCTTATAGGAAGACGGACGGCCGACCTTGGTGCAGTGAAGTTCCGTAAGAAGATCTTCGACCGCCTTCTTTTCCTCATCTGTCAGAGGCTCGTTCTTGCAGGCTTCTGCCATGATGTACTCAGTCGTAATATCTTCGAATCTTTCCTTCGGATTGAAGAACAGCTTACCGCAGCGGTTCCAGAACTGATACAGTGCATTTGCCGAACCTTTGACCTTCTCGTACGGACGGACGCGAAGGAGCAGCGTCTGCAGCATATCGCCATAGCAGATCGCACGCAGCGCGCTGTTAATGAACGGAAACGTCGGCCTAAAGCCCGGGTTCTTTTCGAACTGCTGTACGGAAAGAGCAATGACCGGAATATCGCCGTAACCTGCTTCGCGCAGTGCTTTTCGAAGGAAAGCAACATAGTTCGTCGCACGGCATCCGCC
The DNA here is from genome assembly GCA_017428545.1 of Clostridiales bacterium. Taxonomy (GTDB): domain Bacteria; phylum Bacillota; class Clostridia; order Saccharofermentanales; family Saccharofermentanaceae; genus Scatonaster. Next base: position 19,942 of record JAFRQR010000002.1, on the reverse strand, counting down.
ACCGGTCTGTGTGATCAGGACCGTGGTGTTATCACGATCGACTTCACCTGATAGGATCGCGTTGATCATCTGTCCGACAACAATGACCGTCGGGAAGCATGCATCGTTATTTACAAACCGCAGTCCGCACTCGATATCCGCCTGAGTCGCTTCTTTCAGGACTTTAAGCTTATATCCGTGGTTATGGAAGACCGCTTCGACGAATTCGAATTCGATCGGTGCCATCTGCGGCGCAAGGATCGTATGACGTTTTTTATGTTCTTCGGTAAAAGGAACACGCTTGATCGTATAGGATTTCTTCTCGCGCTTGACCAGCGTGCCGTCTTTTCTCGCCGCTTCACGCTCGTCCATGGCAACCTTGAGGGAACGCATACGGATACGGGCGGCACCGAGGTTACTGACCTCGTCGATCTTAAGGAGCGTATAGAGTTTTCCCTGGGATTCCAGGATCTCCTGCACCTGATCGGAGGTTACGGCATCAAGGCCGCAGCCGAAAGACGTCAGCTGGACGAGTTCCAGATTATCGTTTGTGGCCACATAAGCTGCAGCTTCGTAAAGACGAGTATGGTACATCCACTGGTCGACGACACGGATTGGACGCTGAAGTCTTCCCGGGACGGCAACACTATCCTCACTTAAGACAGCAAGACCTAAGGAGTTGATCATCTCCGGAATACCGTGATGGATCTCCGGATCCGTGTGATACGGACGGCCGGAAAGAACGATACCCTTTTGGCCTGTCCTTTCGAGATCCTCAATGACCTCCTGGCCCTTTCTTCTGATGTCTGCCTTATACTCATCGTACTCTTTATTACCTGCGGCAACGGCCTTTGCGGCTTCCGCCTTGGTAACACCGAAGTCAGCAAGTGCGATCGCCAGCTGCTCGGCAAGGGCATCGTCGTTATCGAGCGGCAGGAAAGGATTGAGATACTTGATCCCCTTGTCCTTTATGTTCTCGAGGTTATTTCGGATAACTTCCGGATAGGAAGCTACGATCGGGCAGTTAAAGTGATTGCCGGACTGCTTGTTCTCATGACGCTCATAAGGCACATCCGGATAGAAGATCGTCTTGATGCCCTTTTCGATCAACGCCTCGATATGGCCGTGCACAAGTTTTGCCGGATAGCAGACGCTCTCGGACGGGATAGAATCCATGCCCTTTTCGAAAAGCTCATGGTTCGATCTCGGAGAGATGATGACCGAGAACCCGAGTTCCGTCAGGACCGTAAACCAGAAAGGATAGTTCTCGTACATATTGAGCGCTCTCGGAACACCGATCTCGCCTCTCGGAGCCTTATCTTTGGCCAGCGGCTTATAACGGAATGTTCTGGCGTATTTGTAAGCGATCAGGTTCGGAAGGGTATCTTTCGCCTTCTCCTTACCTTCTCCTCTTTCGCAGCGGTTACCGGAAATAAAACGTTCTCCGTTACTGAAAGTCGAGATCGTGAGCTTACAGTGGTTCGTACAAAGAGGACATGTCGTCATCTCTGTCGTCATATCGAAGTTATTCAGATCTTCCAGTCCGAGAAGTCCGGAGACCTTCTGATCTTTCGGCATGCGTTTTTTCGCGATGATCGCCGCGCCAAAAGCACCCATCAGGCCGGCTACGTTCGGACGGATGACCTCACGGCCGGAAATGAGCTCAAAACAGCGAAGGATCGCATCGTTTAAGAACGTACCGCCCTGTACGACGATCTTCTTTCCGAGCTCCTGTGTATCGCGGATCTTGATGACTTTATAAAGAGCATTACGGACGACCGAATAAGATAAGCCTGCGGAAATATCACCGACCGTTGCGCCTTCCTTCTGCGCCTGCTTAACTTTGGAGTTCATAAATACCGTACATCTTGTACCGAGGTCTACCGGATTCTCCGCGGAAAGCGCCTCGATCGAGAATGTATGTGCATCCATATTCAGGTTTTCCGCAAATGTCTGGATGAACGATCCACAGCCGGAAGAACATGCCTCGTTGAGCATGATGGAGTCGATAACTCCGTTTCGGATCTTCATACACTTCATGTCCTGACCGCCGATATCGATGATAAAATCGACATCCGGACAGAAATACTTCGCGGACTGGAAGTGCGCCATGGTCTCGATCTCACCGAGGTCCACGCCGAGAGCGGCACGGATAATGTTTTCACCGTATCCGGTTACACAGCTGTTGGCAATATATGTCTCAGGCGGCATCTGTTCATAGAGCTGCTTGACGATATTAACGGCACTCTTTACAGGATTTCCCTGGTTACTGGCATAGTAGGTATAGACCATCTGGCCTTCTTCGTTAATGAGAACGGCCTTCGTCGTTGTACTTCCGGCATCAATACCCAGATAGCACGGACCTTTCTGTTTCGAGAGCTGATAAAGATCGAGAGTCGCTTTCTGATGACGCTCATCGAAAAGTTCTTTTTCATGCGCATCCGCGAAAAGCGGCGCGATACGCTTGATATCCGGTTCAAAACCTTCTTTCGTGGAAAAAGACGAGATCAGATCGGAAAGTTTTACCGGCTCACCTTTTGCACCGAGAGCAGCACCGAGCGCTACATAGATCTGCGCATTATCCGGGATCCAGAAAGATTTGACCTGTTCCTCAAGCGTCCTCTCAAAAGCTTTACGAAGCTCCGAGTTAAAGAAAAGCGGACCGCCGAGGAAAGCGATATGACCCCGGATCGGACGTCCGCAGGCAAGACCTGCGATCGTCTGGTTAACTACCGCCTGGAAGATAGAAGCCGCAAGATCCTCTTTAGCCGCACCTTCATTGATGAGCGGCTGCAGGTCACTCTTGGCGAATACGCCGCAGCGCGACGCGATCGTGTAAAGTGTCGTATAGGACTTGGCAAGTTCATTAAGTCCATCCGCATCCGTACGCAGAAGCGTGGCCATCTGGTCGATAAAAGCACCTGTACCGCCGGCGCAGGTACCGTTCATTCGCTGTTCCGGAACAGGATGCAGATACGTGATCTTGGCATCCTCACCGCCGAGTTCGATGATGACATCCGTTTCCGGATGATATTTCGTGATCGCTACCGTCTCTGCGATAACTTCCTGAACAAAATCAAGGCCCAGCCATTTAGCTACGGAAAGTCCGCCGGATCCGGTGATCTGTACACGAGCCTCAAGGCCCGGAAATTTCTTATTTACTTCTTCAAATGCGTTAAGCAGTTCTCCGGCAATATCCGAGTGGTGTCTTCGATATTCCGAGTAGATCACATTCTCATCTTCAGTGATTACGATCTTGATCGTTGTTGAGCCGATATCCAGGCCCATTCTTCTGACTTGTTCCATGAAAACTTTCTTTCCCCTTACGTTTCCTTCTTTTTCAACGCTCTATTATTGTTTCTTCCCCTTATTGGTTTCCTTTTTCGTCGTTTGCGTACTCTTTTCAGAAGAAGAAACGGTGCTCTTGGAAGAAGACTTCTTCCCTTTTGAACGCTTTTCTTCCTCTGCCATTTTAGCTTTGGCAGCTTCCCTCAGTGCTTTTGCCGTTTCACGAGCCATCTTTCTTTTCAAAAGCCGCTGCTTTTTCTTCTCTTCCTTTTCTTCGATCGCCGCAGAAGTCTTCTTGAACTCCTGAAGACGTGTAGCCGCATTCTTAATAAACCGTTTTCTGATATCTTCATGTTCGGAAAGAGTCTTCCGGAACTCAGTATCCAGGCAAAGACAAAGTGTTTCGTCCGGAATACCGAGATTGAGATCAAACGGCTGGTTATATACGTCATGGGTCGTTAAATGCAGGATCTCGCAGGCCTTTACCACATTTTTCTCATAATCGGAGAATTCACCCTTCAATCCCAAAGGAAGCATGAACCCCGTGAAATTCACATGAACATACGGAAGATTGCGCGAAAAGATAAGGTGCAGCGCCAGAAGCTTCATATACGATTCCAGCGTAATAAACTCCTGGTCGCAGATCAAAGAGACTGCGCCCTTCGGAGCAATCGTCGCAATATCTGAAAACTCGTTTTCAAAGCCTTCCGACCACAGATAGTAAAGTTCCCTGTAGACGGCCTTTTCAAACTCGTCATAATCTCTTGTTAATGGTTTTGCGAGAATATCCGCGCCGATCTGAAAAATATAATTCAAATACTCCTTCTCCTGGTGGGATGAAACACCCGCCCATTTGAAATACGCGGCTATATCTCTGGCATTATATAGATAGTTGATCATAAAATCTCCTAAGAACGCAATTTCGTGACATATTATTATACCACAAAAGAACTGTTCTTAGTACGGATCACGGGTCGATGCAACAATAAGCGGAATGCCGAGAAAAACAGCAAGATAAAAGAGGATCACAACCACTTCAAAAGCGTAATTGATCGAGCCGTAATGACCATAAGCAATGGAAGTGAATATATTATTCAGCGCGAAATACTGCACAAAACTGATCCATACAGAAGCAAAACCACAAATAAAATCCAAAATACCGAAAACAAATAGAGAACTTAAAACGATCGAAAGTGCTGCAGCCCTACGCAGATATGCCATCATGAACGCAAATGAGGCATATACGATCATGACACCCATCATGAGAACCCCGTATTTGACGAAGGTTGCGACATCAGATAAAGAGAATGAATCGCAAATCAGTACGGAAATCCCGATTGCGATCCCATAAGCGATAAGCTCAACGGCCACTACAGTGATCATGAGAGAGATCCACTCAATCAGCACGATGAATACCGGGCTGGAATTTAAAGAGAAATGATTGACGTGAAAATGCGACTTATACTCGGCGGAAATAAATAATGCGATAAATATGCAATGCAGAAAAAAAATAAGATCGACACACCATGTCATACGCATAACGCCTGTCAGATTGTCAACTTCACCGAGATTTATAATATTCGTGGTAAAGACAGCCGCCGATGCTGACGCATCTTCGTAATTTATCGCTACAGATTCTGATGATTCGGTTGCTCCGGCCATTGCTTCTTCAACATAACCGATCCAGTCCCCGGGATTGTCGGCAATCATTTTAATCTCCAGTGCGGAAAAAACTGCGCCGACAAAAATAAGGATACAGATCACAATAAAAGACTTAGATCGCAAGATCCTGTAAAAATTTGCTTTCAGTTCTTTTATCATACCCCGAACTACCTCCTACCATGACATTATAACTGTAAAAGCAGTTAAATGTACTAAGAAAATATAAAGAAAAGGAGCTGCCCTTGCGGCAACTCCTTCTGAGTTACTGATTAGTAAGCAGGATCAGAAGATCCTACCTTTTCATCGAAGATCAGCCGATATGATCGACATCTTCAACTGTTCCGAAAAGATTCAGTCTGAAAAGCAGAGCTTCATCTTCCTGGTTGGAGCAGTAGATCTTCGCATCAACAAGCTTACCGCCCTCGATGAGTTTCATCAGACCTGTGATCTGGCTCAGTTTGCTCTTGAGATTGAACTTGTCACCCTCATCGGTAATAAGCATTACATCGCCGGAACAGGAATCCAATGCCTGCATAAACTGGTGAACATCTACATTGCTCATGTTAAAAGCCTTCATGGTGACTACCTCCTTTAAGTAAATGAGTTATTTCCTTCTTTTCTTTTCAAGGTCTTTCCTAACCTTGCAAGCACATTATAACTTTCGCCCCATGACGAGTCAACAACGCATTTGTAGAGTTTGCACATGGCGAAACGTTTTTATTTGTGCATGTTGCACACACGCCAATTGTGCATATTTACATACCGTTTTTTCACTCAGATCTCGTATACGTCCATATTGCAAAGCTTACGCCCTTTACCGAGTTCACGGTGGCTTCGCGGCTCAGCAGCTTCCACTCTTTGAGGTTATCAAGATTCGGGAAAAACGCATCTGCTTCGAATGCCTTATGTATCTTAGATATGACGCATGTATCACAATATGGCAGGAATTGCTCATAGATCTGCGCTCCGCCGATGATGAAAAAGGTCTCTTTCGGATCCTTTCGGGCATATTCGAGCACCTCTTCCACCGAATGCATAACGATCGCGCCTTCTACTTTCAGGTCCGGATTTCGGGAAAGGATGATATTCGGCCGCCCCGGAAGGAGCTTCCCGCCGGGAAAGGTCTCAAGTGTCTTTCTCCCGTAGATAACAGGATGTCCCAGTGTTTTTACTTTGAAATTCTGTTTCTGGTCTTCCGGAAGGCTGATCAAGAGCTCACCTTTATTTCCGATCCCCCAGTTTTCATCTACGGCAACAATTGCACAGATACTCATTTGTCGACCACCTACTTCTTCCTTACTCCGTGAAAAGCACTTTTCACCGATACATCAAGTATAGCATAACAAGATGGCTCCGATAGAAAAAAGGAGCCGCATCCGAAGACACGGCTCCTTCTGATAAATCTGTTTGTCCGGAATTATCCGACAACCTCCATATGAACTGCATCGATATAGAGATCATCTGTACAATCCTGGGTCTCCCAGTAAAGAACGAGAGAATCGAGATCAGCCGGTACTTCAACTTCACCGGTCGGCAGTACCCACTTATTTGTTGTCAGGTCGAGTTCGCCTTCAACAAATACCCAATCACCGCTCGTGGTATCGACCTCAATGATGTGAGGCCACAGATCAGCGATATCTGCACTGAAAGAAACCTGTGCAGCTGTAGACTTAACAGCGAAGGAAACCTTCAGTTTCTTACCGAGGAAACGGGAAAGGTTAACTACATAACCATCCCATGTCTCCGTAGCACCGGAAACGAGTACACACTTGTCGCCTTCGTAAGCGCCGTCAACCACTTTCACGGTAGCACCTGCGCGGGCAGAACCTGCAAATGTGCCATCTTCAAAGTTATCGTCAAACGGATCGTCATCCTTCGGCGGCTCAACATAGTCAGAAGGCTTTTCAAGTTCGCCGCCCTTCTTAGCAAGAACGACACCATCAAATGCCGGCTTCTTGGAAAGATCGCCACGGAAAAGGACCGGTGTATCGGAAGAACGCCAGGATCCTGCATCTGTGAGACCCCAGATCGTTACGCTCTCGATATCATAGCCCTCAGCCTTAGCCTTAAGGAGCTCAGAGAACAGATTCTGGAAATACAGACCCTGCTCATAATCCTGGTTCGCAGAAGACTTCACCGCGTTTACATCAAGCTCGGTTACGTGGATCGTAACACCGAGTTCGTCCGCATACTTCTTAAGAGCGCCGATATATCTCTCCATGGAGACCGGGCTGGAGATATGGGACTGCAGACCCATACCGTCAAGGTTACCTGCCTCGGCGATCGGTTTAAGAACTTCGATGATCTTATCCTGCTTTCCACTGTCATACTCGTTGTAGTCATTGTAGAAAAGCTTGATGTCATCGCCGGCATACTGTCTTGCATACTTAAAAGCATACTCGAGAAAATCCGGACCGATCGTCTTAGTCCAGTTGCTCTCACGCAGATTATTGGAGTCGTCAACACACTCGTTGGCAACGTCAAATGCATAGAACATACCCGGATAATTCGTGTTAACAAATTCGAATACACCCTTGATATAGTTCTCAAGACGCTTCAGCATGAGCTCGCGGCTAGCGAGGTTTGCGGATGTATCGTAGTTCTCATAGAAGAACCAGTCCGGTGTCTGAGAGTGCCATACGAGAGTATGACCACGCATCTTGAGGTTGTTTTCCTTAGCAAAGTCAAGGATCGTGATGGCCTTGGTAAAATCAAGTGCCGGGCTCTCGTTGTACTTTTCAGGATCAGCAAGAGTCGTTGCAGCATCAAGAACGTTCTCAGGCTTCATCTCATTTTCACATGTGATGGAGTTGAACTGATTAAGAAGCAGTGTTCTCGGCTCTTCTACAGGGCTTGTAACGAATGAATCCGGAACGCAGCATCCGATATAGAAGTCATCCTTGTAAAGATCCTTCAGGGATTCATAGGAAGAGATATCGACCAGTTCAACATCAGCGGCATTTGCCGGATCAAAATAATCGCCTTCGATCGTTACATACATATAATCGATGTAGATATCATCGGTCGTGCTGTTCTCAACGTATACGTATACGTTTGTAGCCGTCTCCGGGATCGGAGTTGTACCTTCACCGACTGCAAAAGAATCCTTGCATCCGGAGATGTGAATGACATTTTCATACTTTGTGCTTCCGAGCATGTCAAACTGCAGAGAAATGATGACATGATCACTCGGAGACTTAACAGAAGTCTTGATATTGATAGTGTTACCTGCCATGTTGTCACACGGGAAGTTTACACCATTCCAGTTTTCCGTACGGTTGGAAACGTGAAGTACTTTTCCATCCGCACCATCAGCATCTTCAACATCCAGCTGAACTTCACCACGCGGCTCATAAGTGATCGCATCACCGCCAAAGTCTTCCATAATGCTGGGAACAGCACTCTCCGTGGAAGTAGGTTCTGTTTCTGTTTCAGTTTCTGTTGCGCTTTCGGTAGCAACCTCAGAAGCTGCAGACTCAGACTCTCCTTTGTCGGAGCTGTTGCAGGCTGTCAGAGCAATGGAAGAGAGCATCGCCAGCGCCAGGAACATAGCGCCGATCTTCTTCTTCAACATAAAAATTCCTCCATTTACCTAGCCGGGAATCCTCCCGGGTAATTAATTACTATCCCATATTATCCGAAAGGAAAAAGAACTTCAATGATTTTTCCGAAATCGATTTCGAATCTTTGTGAACAAAGAAAAGAGGCTGCTGCTTTCGTAAAGGAAAGAGACAGCCTCTGCTTTTTTCCTGTTTTTCGGCCGATTACAAAGCTTCCAGGAGACTGAATACAAGATTCATAAGATCACCGCTATCTCCGCCATAACCGTTGCCGACATAAACCGCATTCTCAAGGCAGGATTCATTCAGATCCCAGGAACCGAATTTCTTGTCAAAAATGAAGTAGCATTTTCCGGTCGTTCCATCTACTCTCTTCAATTCAACGGTTACAATGTAAGTGTCATCCCTGCGGTTAACTTCGTCGATATCAAAAATGACGCCCATAAGAAGAGCTTGACGCGCGAGCTCCTCATCTTCAAAATCGCCTTTATCAAGATAACTGCAAAGATTTATTGCAGATGTTCCGAGTTCAAGATCCGTCTCTTCGGGCTTGTATGTCGACCATGTGCTTCTGTTATGGTTGATTCCGCCGCATGACTCCAGACAGTATTCTACCCTCTTTTTCACCTGTGCCTTATCACTTCCCGGCCCGTATGATGTATACCAGCCATAGCCGAGCATGCCGAGAACGATAACTCCCAGAATGATGATTGCAACAATATAACTCTTTTTCATTTCTCCTTTTTCCCCGCTTTAAAAACCTTCTTCAAATATATCTGCCTTACTCCAAAATGCGGCTGTTCATTCACTTATCCAGATGAACATCCATCTGCGGGTAAGGGATAATGATGCCGTTCTTCTGAAGGGTATCATCGATCTTCTTGAGGACTTTTCTTCTGACGGCGACCCGCTGTGTCGGGGCACAATTGATCCGGAGGCGGTACATCATGCAGGAATCCTTATATTCATTAAGCCCGAGAAACTCCGCTTTACGGATCTCTTTCCAGGAAGAGATCTCTTTAACGATCTCATTAAATACGCTCGTTATCTTCTCTCTGGACTCACCGTAAGACAGCGGGATATCGATCGGAAGAACATCCGTCAAGCGATAGACCTTATCGATATTACGGTTACAGATATGCATCTCATATCCTTCTTCACCATTTACGATATGTGTGGATTTTAAAGACATACTGTCCACTTTTCCCGAATAGTTGTCGATCTTGATGATATCTCCCACACGGAAAAAGTTCTCGCTAATGATATTGACACCCATAATGATGTCTTTCAAAGCATCCTGAAGAGCAAGACCTACGATAACACTGGCAATTCCGAGACCTGCAATTGCACTTGTAACATTAATGCCGTTGATCTGGAGGATCACAAGAACACAAAGGATAATAAGAAAATAACGGATCACATTTACCAGAATAGAAACAATACCGTTCTTACCGGCATTTTTGTCAAACAACTTATTGATAAAACGGCGCAGCGCAAACCAGACGATTAAGGCGATGATGACCGTTGCCACGCAAAGATACGGCTTCGGAGATATAAGCCAGTTAATTATCTCATCCATAAGCATTCTCCATTTCCAAAACAGATATCATGATTATACGTTAAATCCGGATAAAGAAAAAGCGCCCGATGCCAATCGGCATCGGACGCATCGTCTGGTCGGAGTGGCGAGACTCGAACTCGCGGCCTCTTGCTCCCGAAGCAAGCACTCTACCACCTGAGCCACACCCCGTCGCGACTTATAAATGATAATTCTTAATTGCGCTCTTGTCAACAAAAAATACAATGAAAATACGAAGCATTTTGCGATTTTATAAAGTTTCCATTTGCTTTTATGTGGTAAAGATTATATTATTTTTTATATAGTAAATAGAAACGAGGGGAAAATATGAAAAAAAGACTTATCAGTTTTGTATCCGCATTACTTACTTTTTCTCTTCTTCTGACATCGTGCACAAGCAAGTCTTCCAAGAAAGACGGTAAAGACGATGGCGGCGATGCCGATGAAGAGATCGTGGAGGTTTTTGAAGGATACGGCAAACAGCTTAAAAAGTTATCGCTTTCCAAGATCGAGGATTATGCTCCTGAATCCGAACTTCTGGATCTTGATCTGACAGGCGACGAGGAAGAGATCGTTAAGACCCTCTTAAAGAGAGCTTCTCTCGAAGTGGAAGAGACAGAGATCAAAGAAAAGAAAAAGACCAGCACCTGCACGGCGAAAGTAAAGGTCAATTATATTGATCTTTCTAAAGTTCTCGACAATTTCGATGGTCAGGCAGATAAAGACAGCATCATCGAGGCCATCGGAGAGGCAAAAACATCCAAAAAGACCGTAAAAGTCTCGCTTGAGAGTGAAGATGACGAGTGGAAGATCGTTGACGATTCTGCGATATATGATCTTCTCTTTAACGGATTCGAGGATCTTGATTACTATCTGTCTCCGATCGAACCTGATCCGACAACAACGACTGAAGAACCGACTACCACAACTACAGAAGAACCGACAACAACCACAGAGGCACCTACTTCTTCCGATACGGATCCTTCCGCATCGTCTGTTACCGGCGGTGTACATCAGGTCCTCGTCGGTGATGAACTCGACCAGGTACTCAAAGACTTCGGTTTCACAGTTGAAGAAAATCGTTACGGAAACGACCTTGAACGCAATTATGAATATGATGAAGATTTCATCTTCTACTATTACGAAAGTCAGGATTCTTCTCTCATCAAGGACGACTATGATGCTTATGTGGAGCAATTCAGAAGCATGAAACCGGATTGCGAAGAACTCATTGAGGACACATACAAGGGCACTCTTAATCTTTTCCTTTCAAATGTAAAGACAGAGGACAATCATTCCTACGATTTCTATATGTACTATGATGAAACCGTTCTTCTGATCGCCGGAATCGATGTATATCCGAATGCCGATCCTTCCGAGAGCTACTACCAGCTTATCCAGGCAGTCGGCCTTTGGGACTTCGGTTTTGACGCATGATCCGTTAATGATCTGATATAAGATCAAATCAGAAATACAAAAAGAAGTTTTCAAGTGCTTCCCCGGATTTCCCGGGTGCAGGCACAAGAAAACTTCTTTTTTAGTTCTTTTGAATCAGACCAGTAAAGGTATTACTGCTTTACGGCTTTCTTTGTTTCGATTTCTTCAAGAAGCTTAGCCGATACTTCATCGATGGTCATGGAACCAAGATCACCTTCGAAACGGGAACGTACGGATACGGTGCCCTCCTCGACTTCCTTATCACCTACTGTGAACATGTAGATGACCTTATTGATGTTTGCTTCTCTGATCTTCTTACCGAGTTTTTCGGAACGGTCATCGACCTCCGCGCGGATACCCTTGGCAATAAGAGCGTCACGGATCTCGAAAGCACGGTCAAGATGCGCATCTGCGATCGGCAGGATACGGACCTGTTCCGGTGCCATCCAAAGCGGCAGGCAGCCTGCATACTTCTCGATGAGGTATGCCAGAGTTCTTTCGAAGCAGCCGAGGCTGGTTCTGTGGATGATGTACGGCAGTTTCTTCTGTCCGTCTTTGTCGATGTATTCCATTCCGAACTTTTCAGCAAGGAGCATATCGATCTGGATGGTAACGAGAGTATCTTCCTTACCGAATACATTCTTATACTGAATGTCGAGCTTCGGTCCGTAGAAAGCAGCCTCATCGATTCCGATGGTGTACTCCAGTCCGAGATCGTCGAGGATCTTCTTCATCGCAGCCTGAGCCTCTTCCCACTGCTCGGCAGTACCTTCGTACTTATTCTTCGGGTTTGCCGGATCCCACTGGGAGAAACGGAAAGTACAGTCTTCCAGAAGACCTACGGTTCCGAGGAAATACTTGGCCATTTCAAGGCAGTTGCTGAATTCCTGCTCCAGCTGGTCAGGACGGATGATGAAATGTCCCTCTGAGATAGTAAACTGACGGACACGGATCAGACCATGCATCTCGCCACTGTCCTCATTACGGAACAAAGTGGATGTCTCGGTCAGACGCATCGGCAGGTCACGGTAACTTCTCTGGCGGTTCAGGAAAACCTGATACTGGAACGGGCAGGTCATCGGACGAAGTGCGAAGCACTCTTTCGACTCATCATCCGGATCACCCATGATGAACATACCATCACGATAATGATCCCAGTGACCGGAGATCTTATAAAGGTCACGTTTTGCAAAATACGGTGTCTTGGTCAGAAGACAGCCCTTGGACTGTTCATAATCCTCGACCCAGCGCTGAAGAAGCTGGATGACACGGGCACCTTTCGGAAGAAGGATCGGAAGACCCTGACCGATATAATCAACAGTTGTGAAGTACTCAAGTTCACGTCCGAGCTTGTTGTGGTCGCGCTTGAGTGCCTCTTCTCTTGCGGCAACAAATGCCTTCAGCTGCTCTTTGTCAGGGAAAGCCGTTCCGTAGATACGCTGGAGCATCTTATTCTTTTCCGAACCTCTCCAGTATGCACCGGCACAGGAAAGAAGCTTGAATGCTTTGATCTCACCTGTCGATTCCATGTGAGGACCGGCGCAAAGATCAGTAAACTCACCCTGCTTATAAAACGAGATGACCGCATCTTCAGGAAGATCGTCGATCAGTTCGACCTTATACGGTTCACCTTTTTCTTCCATAAGTTTTCTTGCTTCCGCACGCGGCAGTTCAAAACGCTCGATCGGGAGATTCTCTTTTACGATCTTCTTCATCTCCTCTTCGATCTTCTTAAGATCTTCCGCGGAAAAAGCCTCATCTCTGTCGAAATCATAGTAGAAACCGTCATCAATGGCAGGGCCGATCGCAAGCTTCGTCTCCGGCCACAGTCTCTTGATCGCCTGCGCCATGATGTGCGAGGTACTGTGACGATACTTGTTTCTTTCTTCTTTGTTTGCAAAATCAACCATTTTCGCATTCCTCCTTTTTGGTTTTGCAGCTTACTTTTCCGGAATACAAAAATGCCATGTATCCCGATGATAGGGATGCATGGCTGCACGGTTCCACCCTAATTGCCCGAAATCCTTTCCGGACCACTCATTACCCCTTTTAACGCTTGTAGGCAGCGGCTGCTTCATAGTTGAATCTCGTTCCGAAGCGCGGCTCCGAGGTGGTACTTTCCGATGATTCCCGTAAAAAGACTTCCAGCCTAAGGTCTCTTCTCTCTGTAAGGAATGAAGATGTCGGAAAACATATCCTCATCAATGCCTTTAATTGTTTTACAGTTTATTCCAACGATTTGCGAAATGCAAGCACTTTTTACCGTTACTGTAAGAAAATCACGCAAGTTTAAGAAATGCTTCCAATCGTTTGGAAAAATCTCTTGCCTTTACGACCGATGGGTCTTCAGGGTCTGCTGCCAGCCCCTGAACGAATACGTAATAACCGTTATCTCCCAAAATAAGTTCAAGATATGCATATCCGGCAGAATGATCCGAATTATCGAGATAACCGTCATAAATCATACAATAATCGGAAACAAGCAGTTCACTTGCATCAAGCGGCGCCGTTGACGTAACCATCTGTTTGATAAGTTCATCAAAAGACTTTCCTTCCGCAGAACCCGAGGAAACGATCATTTTCGCTTCATCATTCAGAGCAGTGAATTCAACTTTGCCACCCTCGTCAAAGATCAAAAGATTCTCATCGCGACAAAGGTTTTTAATGTCCGTGACAACGATGTGTAGTTCTTCTCCTTTTTTCAGTTTCGGAAAGCGGTCTCCGCTTCTCGAAACAAGTCCGGATCTGTTCTCGGAATCGGAATCAGAGGATTTATCTGAATCGTTAAGCTTTTTGTAGACGGTAATACCGGCAAGAACGATCACCGCGAGTATCACGACAACTCCTGCTGCGCGCAGAACTTCCATCCAAAATTCCTTTGTCTGGTAAAAAGGCTTATTCTCATTATTTGTAGGCGTCGGTGTCTGATCCATATCTTACTTCCCGTCAAAGCGTGCGTACTTAGAAAGCCAATTTTCGTCTTTATAATCAGTCTCTTCATTCATGAGACATCCATAGCAGAGATCATCGGCCATTTCCAATATCGTCTCTTTTAATTCGAGATCTTTTTTCCACATATCATCGATCGCTTCATATCCGACAAGCGCACCGACGATATTTCCGGTGATGGATCCGGTAGAATCGCTGTCGCCGCTATGATTTACCGCGGCGATAATGGCAGCTGAAAAGTCATTCGAATAGCGAAGAGAACAGTAAAGTGCAATGGCAAGAGCTTCATCGCCACACCAGCCGGCTCCGATACGGGAGATATTGTCCTCATCCTTATCGTGATTACATGAAAGCGCAACGGCCCGGTCAATAAGTTCCAAAAATGCTCCCAGATGCTTCCTTTCGGAAAAGATATCACTGATCATTTCCCGGGCATCTCGGATCACTTCGCGAAGGACAGGCTTTTGCTCAGATGAAACAAGTTTCTTGATCACATGCGTCAAAAATGCAGCCGGCATAAATCCGAGAGAATGGGAATGTGTCAGAGCCGCGATCTCTCCGCCTTCTATATCGGCAGTACGGTCATCCATATCGCGAAGAGCGATGCCGACCGGTGCTACTCGCATGACACCGCCACAGCCCTTGCTGTGATTGATCCGATGCTCCGTAGAACCCTGCTCTCCGGAAGAAAGCGCGTCCAGGCAGGTCGCACCGGGAGCTCTGCAGCTCCATAATTCTTTAATATCGAGAAGCCAGCTGATCCGCTCACCATGAGCGTCGCCACGCTGGGTCTCAAGCCAGTCAAGATAAGCAAGATATACATAAGAGCGATAAGGCGAGGAAAGTTTGTGAAACGCCGATCTTGTCTGTGCACAAAGAAGACCGTTCGCGGTAAAAAGGCTCATCTGCGTATCATCGGAGAAAAGTGCTTTTCCCAAAGCAGGATCGACATCGTATGAAGTGATGCCCGAAGGGCCGTATTTCTTAAGGATCTCATCGTAAGAAACAAATTCTACCTGATAGCCCAAGGCATCCCCGGCCGCTCCGCCGATCATACAACCGCGGATACGGTCTAAAGACTTTTCGCGATCAGATACGATCGCCGACAAACGTTCCGGAAGCTTCGATTTATCCATAAGAACCTCTCCTCTTTTCGTTCATTATAACAGAAATCAGGAGGGAGTGTCTTGCTTCTTTCCGACGACCTGGCCTGCGATCTCTTTCCATGAATAACGGACTCTTTCGACCCGCATCATCCAGATCAGCTTGATCACATTGAAGATAACAAACCATATGACCGCACTGGCAAAAAATGTTGTCACGACGGTCAGAACGGCACAGATCAGACAGCTCAGAACGATTTTTCCGAAATACTTATCCTTGGTAAAGAAAAGCGTGACAAAAGCGATCAGTCCAAGCTGGACAAAGCCGGCAAAGAAACGGATCCAGCCCTGAGTGACACTGTCAGACAAAACGATCGGAGAGGCAAGGAACAAAAAGCAGATGACCGCTTCTGCAATACAGATCTTATTGAGCTGATGACGGATGCGGTCCATCTCGGCCTGCTCCTGCCTTCTTCTTCGCTCTTCTTCTTCCTTCCGGAGCTTCTCTTCGCGTTCTTCTTTCCAGGCCTGTTCCATATCGAGCTGCGCCTGGATACGGCCCATCTCACGATCGTAACCTGCTCCGTATTCGCCATCTCTTGAGATAAGCATCTTTTTCCCGCAAACGGTACAAGTTGCCACTTTCAAAGCGGAATCCACGGTTACATTGGCACCACAGCCGGTGCATGTCATATCCACAAGTTTCATCGCTTACACAACCTCTGTTAAGAAACGCTCAGCGTAAACGGATCGCAGAGCGTTCCGTCAAAATAGTTATCTGCTGTCGAATACATTATGATCCCGGAAATCGTTTCGATGGTATCGACACCGATCTCTTCAAGATCACTCTCTCTGATATAAAGAGTATCTATATACTTTTCCCCCGGAGCCAGTCCGACATAAGTAAACAAAGATGCCGGATACCCGTTAATCAAAGATTCTTCAAAACGGAAAGTATATGCTTCTGCAGAAAGATTCTCATAAAGGATGTAAAGCCGCGGCTCATCTCTGAAATAAACAAAATCAACAGCCGAGATGCGAACGTTTGCATCCTCGAAAAGCACAGTCGCATAAGGCAGATCGTACACTTTTGCCGGGTCATACACCGAAGTATAGAACGTTGCCGGATCGGAAACATAAACAGACTCCGTGTCCGTATATTCGACTTCAAATCTGATCTGGAACATGCCGGGGTCCCAAAGACCGATCTCATTTCCGAGAGTCAAAAAGAACTCGACATCAAAATCCTCGCTGGCACCATCTTCAAATTTCTTAAGCCACATCGGCGAAACTTTAAAACCGTCAACTGACAAGGATTTTAAATTCAGAGAGATCGGATGCCCGGTCTGGTTCTCCAGATGCATCATCAGAAGGCGTTCCGTTCCCATCCCGAGCTGATAACCGTTAACATGGATCGTAAGACCATCTTTGTCGAGGATCACGGTATCTTCGATCAGGATCTCCTGATACGCATATTCCGGAATCTCATGAGGCCCGATCACTGAGGTCGGACAATCATAAGAAGTCGTTTCAATGGAAGTCTTCTGAAGAGAATCGCTGCTGCTGGTCGTCGGATCCGTATCCGTAGGATCGATGGGATCCGTCTGTGTCTGGATCACCGGCTCGGTCTCAGTCTCAGTCTCAGTTTCCGTTTCGGTCGGTGATGCGTATTTCAGAAGGCTTTTACCATCTGCGGAATTCTCATCTTTTTTACATGAACTGAAAAAGCATGCAAACGACGTCATCATCGCCAAAACCGTCAATAACGAGATCGCTCTTTTCATAAAGCAGTTCCTTCTTTCCTAGACTCTTTCATGAAAATTATAACACATACACATAGCACTTGTGATATGATGGAACGCGTATTAGAACCACCTATTTCATCGGAGGATACTATGAAAAAAGCACTTTCTCTTGTTCTTGTTCTCGGCCTGATGCTTCAGCTTAGTTCATGCTCGAAAAAACCGCGTCTGGATATCGCAAACTTTGAAAAGTACGCGCTTGAAGATCTACAGATCGAAAAGAAGGACATTTCGGCCGGCGACAGGAATGCCTATTACGATCTCGACAATACTATTGACAATACCGACGAGACACAGGCAAAGCGGGATCACTTCGTAGAAGTATATTCCCAGACACTGGGAAACACGATCGGCCAGCTGATCGTTGTATATAACGATTATCAGCAGAAAGAAGACGCGCAATCGCTTTACGATCAGGTCGTCGAAACAGAAAAACACATTGCCGAAAGTGATCCGAATATCTACAAATACGACCAGGATGACAACTCTTACCTCATGCTGACAAGTAAGGACAGCATGACGTATCTGTTCGAATGCATTTATATTCAGGACGATGTTCTGGTATTTTTTTCTATCGTTCTTTCATCCGGCGAGCTGGCCAATCTTGATGCCGACTGGCTCAAGCGTGTTGAAAAGTTTATGGATGATCTTCATATCCGCTCACCGTTCTATTTGAACGCAAACATCGAGGCACTGCTCAAATAATCAGGCAGTTACCGCCTCGGGCTTGTTTTCAGACTTTGATTCAGGCTTCTTTTCCTTCGGGAAAAGAAGCTTTTTAATCAGGTCAGTCAGTTTCTTTTCGATAACACCCAGGACGATCGTCAGGACAAATACCGTGATCGCAAAGATAAGAAGCTTGTTGCTCTTCTTTATAATGAACGGGAACTTCTTCTTATCCATCAGATATCTCGTGATCTCAAGAGCCATCAGGTTCATAAGATATGTATCCAGCGAGTATTTTCCGAAGAATCTGGTCACGGGGTTTTCGACGTGATACTTCATCATAAAGAGGATCACAAGGAAGCCGACAAGCGCGAAAAGCGGAACCTGGCAGAAATAGGTCGCGATCTTAAGATCAACGCGCGGTCCCTTCATCTCGTACTCTCTCCAGTAACCGAAGTGGCTCTGGCCATACTCGGAAAGGCGGAAAGCAATATATGTCAGAAGCAGTACAACATGGAACTTCAAAGCATAAAGGCGCTTGAAGAACGGTACGATCTTTGACTCGTAATTGGCAAAGATCAGACCTGTCAGGAAGGCCGGAGCGGAATTGACCCACCATTCACCGTTAAACCACAGGATCTTCTGGTTCTGCCACCAGTGAACATTACTTGCGTTGAACATCCACCAGTTGTCCTTCTTTCTCGACCACCATGCGAAATGTCCGTTATAGCAGAATCCGAGACCCAGTCCGATGATCAGAAGTCCGATGATGACAAAGCATACCGGACGGTTCTTGATGAAGCGGAAGCAAAGGAAAAAGAAAAGATAAAGGAGCGCAAGGACGACCGGGAACCATGCATAAGCATTCATCATGGTCAGTCCGGTAAAGTTGAAGATCCACTGCTGTGCCGGCATCTTCACTTTCGTGATCGCGAAATAAAGTGCATAAAGAAGGATATTTATGTAAAACGGGAGCATGATCCCCTTTAAGATCCTGTTCTTTACAAAACCATGCAGGTAATTCTCTTTGGAATCCAGACTCTTGATCAGGCCGTAACCGGAACAGAAGAAAAAGATCGCCACGAAGAAAGCACCGGCATTTACAAACGGAGTCAGTACTTTACCATTCTGAAAGATCATTTCCTGAGAAATATGGTGAAGGATAACACCGATCGCGGCAAATCCGCGAAGCGACTTCATGACATCCAAAGAAGCAAAATCTTTGTGGAAATCCTTTTTGCCGAGTTTACTGGAACTGCCCCAGAAAAGGAGCATAAAGAAAAAATAGTAAGTGGCGATACGAAAGATCGACCAGAAATTGAACACATCTTTTAACATATATATCCCCTGTTTATCTAAAAGATCCTTTGTATTGTCTCACAAAAGAGAATACAAGAAAATACCTTGTATTGATGTGTTTGAGTTTATCGGGTCATTTTGTTTGTTTTCTATTCAAAAACAGAAAATTCATATTTTCACAAAATTCAGAAGATAAATGTTTTTTATAATATAAACATAGACATCAATTACCACTTAAGGGAACGCAAGAAAGAGAAAAGAAATGACATCTTCGGTTTTACATCAATGATAATGCCTCTTTTCTTACTGTAGTTTCTATATTGAAAAGGGCGTCTTCCATCTGATATGTACCCTCCTTACTGGACAACAGTAAGGAGGGTATTTTTATGCGTTACAGTAAAGAATTCAAATTAAAGTGTGTGAAATTATACCGGCAAGGAGAATATCCCAAAACACCAGATAATATCTCTTCTAGCCGCTTCCATAGCAAAATAAGGGAGTGGGTACGAACGTATGACAGTTGCGGTATGGATTCTTTGAGTCATAGAGCACAGAACAAAGAATGGAGCGTAGAGGAAAAGATTACCTTGATTCAGGAGGTGTTCAACGGACAGTCGT
>JAFRQR010000033.1 GCA_017428545.1 Clostridiales bacterium | reverse complement strand
TTACTATTACTCCATACAGAACGGCGTCGTCAGCGTTGTCGTACCGATCGATAAGCTCAGCATTATCGTTTCCGTCGCTTTTTCCTATTTCGTATTCAAAGAAAAGTTGAGCAGAAAGGCGCTTGCCGGGTTGATTCTGATTGTTGTCGGCACTTTGGCGATGGCGATCTGGGCTTAGGAAACAAATAACGGCAAATTCAAGTTTGTTGGGATGAACGTTGGAACATAAAATCACGAAGTTAATGAACTAAGAATTATATTGTATCGAGTATACACAAAAGGATTAATGTGAAGAGCGCGCGTTCGTTCAAAACTTTCGTTTCCGACTAATATCGTAAATGTCCTGTGGACACAGTATAAGATCCTGGATACTCAGAGATGAGTGTTCAGGATTTTCTTTTTTTCTCGTTAGTGCAAACACCTCTACATAAGTGCAAAGAATGCACTTATAGTTGACAGAAAAGTGCAAATATTGCACTATATAATTAGAGGAGGTGCAATATGAGCGCTATTAAAGAACTAAGAAAAGAGCAGAATCTTACTCAGCAACAGGCAGCCGAGCTGATCGGTATTTCGATACGCTCTTTTAAGTCTTATGAGAACGATGAAAGTAAAGCGGGCACTCTCAAGTATAAATACATTCTGGACAAACTGAAAGAACTCAACCGTCTGGATGAAGATCATGGAATCTTATCGATAGATTCTATCACACAAAAATGCACGCAGGTATTTGATGAGTATCCGGTGCATTATTGTATTTTATTCGGATCCTATGCCAAGGGAAATGCAGGTGATTCCAGTGATGTAGATCTTTTGATATCGTCTGATGTCAAGGGTCTGAAGTTTTTCGGAATGGTCGAAAAACTCAGAGAGACTTTGCATAAGCGTGTGGATGTCCTGGATTTAGACCAGCTGAAAAACAATCTTGAATTAACAGATGAAATACTGAAGGATGGTATTCGAATCTATGCACAAAGAGAAGAATGATTAGTTTCTGTTAGAACAGATTAACGAGTAAATAGAGAACGAAGGAAGATAGAAATATGAGTTTCCCGGAGTTTATGTTTAGAGAGAAAAATAGGATACCTGCTTCGCAGCAAAATACTCCTGATATTGAAGGGTATTACTATACTGCTAATGATGGAAGTCAGATGGCATTCTGGATCTATAAAGCAGATCGGATATCTAAAGAGCATATGCATGATTACGATGAGTATATGATTTGTGTTGAAGGAGAGTATATCGTCACGATAAACGGGGAAGAGCATATTCTTCATGAAGGTGATGAATGGTTTATTCCTAAAGGAAGCCTTCAAGGCGGACGAGTAAAGGCCGGGACACGTTCCATTCATGCATTTGGAGGGAAAAGAGTCGTATAGATTGGATTATAGGAGGTCTACAGTTATGAACGGTTTTCTCTCAGATAAACATGTAATATTTTTTGACGTCGGATATACGATAGATTATCCGGCTTCCGGAGATTGGATGTTGAGGAAGTCAAAATAATAATCAGTAAACTAATTGAGAAGCAGGTGTGGAAATGAACGCATTGATAATTAATTGCAGTCCTGTCAGGACAGGAGCAACAGCTGAGATAGTAAAGATAGTGGAAGGTGAGCTTAAGTCCCGCTATGATACCAAGTGCATTTGTATAGATGATTATAAATTTGCGTTTTGCAGAGGCTGCAGAGCGTGTCATAAGACGGCTCAGTGTGTCATGAGCGATGCTCAGGTGATACGGGACATAATGAATGAGTTCGATAATGCTGAGATTATCGTATCGGTTGCACCTTCATACTGGGCTGATATTCCCGGACAGTTCAAATCATTTATAGACAGGGTAACGCCGTGGTGTAATACTCATGAACCACATGCGACCATAAAGCAAGGCAAAAGAGGTTATGCCATCGCTCTCAGGACCGGTCCTAATATGCCTGAATGTGAGAGACTTATCGGCAGCATAGAACATTTCTACGGACATCTCGAGATTGAGTGCGAAGGACATCTGGGTCTGACATCGCTCGAATACAGGGAACAAGTTGAACCCAGGAAACAGGAGATCCTGGACTTTTGTAAGAGCATTTGACGCTTAAGGTATTAGTAAGAATAATCATCAGTAAGATGATCAGGGAATAACTGGAGGGAAGAATAATGGTAATAGGGAAAGAATACAGGCAGTACCAGGGCAAGCCGGATGACCTTACCTACAGGGCGGCAACAGTGGCGGAAGAAGAGGTCTGCGTTGCTACTGAAAAGAATAGGATAAAGGCAGTCATCGTCAGTATTGTCTTCATTGTGGTGGTCCTGTTCTTCGGATATATCTTGCATCTGACGGATTACCTGAATATTATCACTATTGCCTTTCTGTCGATCTTTATGATCGTCGCCATAGTCAACCTGATAAGATCCATTCTGAATTCTCGAAAGAGCATCTCCTTCGAGGTTGCCGAAGGCATCATGATATACGGTTTCGAGAGGACTGATTCCGATTCAGCTTCATCCTCCGGCTATTACGATCATGTTGCTGTTTGGTGCCCTGATCAGCAGATATATCTTCCTTCGGTCAAATGTTCCATGTACAAGTATACTATCCGGAAAGGTGATGAGCTCCTGATTGTCAGGGGATACAGAGGTGAAGGTAAAAAGCCCAACTTTTTTGCTATTAACAAGAATCCTCAATAGAGAACGATTGCTTTAAACTGAACTCGGACAATATATTTTCGATACAATTTGCAGGTATGATAGACTCATAAAGCTTAAGGAGGGCGGATTCATGAAGAAACCACTGAGAAAGTATGCGGGTTCACTGCCTTACTTTTTGGGCTGCATGGGTGTTGCGGTTGTCCTGTGTATAGTAATCACGTATTTTGCATTAAACTATCTTGTTCTGGTTTTCGAAAATGAGCTGAGTGTTTGGTATGAAAGCAGTTTACGCCGTGAGCAGAAAGATTAGTGAATTCTTTCTTCGTTCAGTTAGGTGTATCAGAATTGAATGTGTTGGACTGGCAACATGATTGCTTCTCGTTTTGCCCGAATGCTTTTGGCAAGCTCGTTAAAGAGTACCACGATGACGAGAGAAACTGTAACGTCTATTTTCCGAGTTATTACCCGAATGGTGACTATTACTTTTTTGTGGATCAGGACGGAAAGTATGCGCTGTTCGGACATCCGTGGCTACATGAGATCGTGGTTTACGGGCAGGAACTGATAGACCTTTTTGAAGAGAACAGACGCGCATTGGAACTTGGTGAGATTTTTATCCAGAAAGTGGATGTAGAAGATGACTATACCCGTGAAGGTACATATGTCGTATCTGATTCCACATATGAAATCGCATGTTTTGGATACATGGAAAGCTACCATGAGGGAGATCCATATTCAGACAGAATTGAAGGATTTTTAACGAAAGAAATATTAACTTCCGACACGCACGAGTTTCGGACAGAACACATAAACAATTGGGAATATAGAGTTAATGGAGTAATCTGTGACGGACGAAGCGCGATACGCATAGGCGACATTCATATTCGCCTGGATTCACCGCTACCCGGGGATCTTAAAGACGGGGATTGGGCCACTGTTCATATCAGCAGAATGGATATTTGAACACGGTTCTTGAAGACGAAGGCATGCATTCTTTTGAATGGTGGGGTGGAGAATACAGACCTCTTGAAGAGTTGATCGCCGAGATGGATGAAGTGAAAAAGGATAGAGGATTATAATTCTGATATGTTTGCACTAATTGTATTGATGTAGTAATGAGATGGTAGTAATATAGTATTACAATCATATGGTAATGGAGGGCTATATCATGTCCAGCACAATACAAATCAGAGTAGATGATGAACTGAAGCAGAAGTCAGACAGCCTTTTCAAAGAACTGGGAACTGATACCACTTCAGCTGTCAGGATGTTTCTGACACAAGCTGTGGCAACAGGTGGATTTCCTTTTGAGATTAGGAGAGTAACACCTAGTCCGTATCTTCCTTTGTCTGAAGAGGATATGATGAAAAAACTGGAGAGATCCAGAGATTATAGTAAAAGAGGTTCTGTGAAATCTGCCGACGATGTCATTTCAGATATGAGGTCGAAGTATGGGTTATAAAGTAATCGTCACACAAGAGGCAGAAGAAGATTTAGATAGGTTTATCGCTTACCTGATCAATGAGAGGAACAGTAAGCAAGCAGCAAAAAATGTTCTTGATGATTTTGAAGCAACGAAGCAGTGTCTAGCAGATGTTGCCGGAAGTCTGAAACTCTGTGATAATCCTGCGCTGAGAGAACTTGGATATAGAAGGATTAATTTCATGTCGCACAGGTACTTTATGCTTTATCGTATCGAAAAGAACAAAGTCATAGTAGATGCGGTTTTTCATGGATTGCAAGATTTCGAAGATAAGATGATGTGATTAGCAGAGGTAAATGGGAGAAACGAAAATGAGCATTCTGATTAAAGATACGACAAGAGAAGAGCGTGAAAGGATCGTTAAAGAGTCGCTGGGAAATATTGATGGTGCGTGTGACGGCTGCATGGCCGGACTTGCCGAGATGTATCAGGACTACATCGATGGTAAGAAAGAGATCCGTGAGATCAACATGGAGTTTAATGCCCGTTATGTATCCGGTAATGACGGACCGGAAAGATCCGGATGCAGTTACGCTGACTGATCGAGCGGAGAGGATTTCTCTAGAAGGGAATATCAACAACCGTTCAGGCATTATCAAGCGTCCGATCGACGATCATATCCGGGGCTTTATCCGCATCCCGGACAGATATCGGTACGAATGAGAAGAGGAGACAAATATGGCTAAATATGTGATTCGCTTCCCCTTTATCAAAAGAGGAAAGAATGCGGCTCTACTACGAAGGTGTACAGCTTTTGGGAATGGTGAGAAAAGAACTTGGAAATGATTACGAAGTCCGATATGGACTTGACTGGATATATCCGAGCGATGAATAAACAAAGCATACTGAACCCGAAAGTCTGAAAGGACCTTCGGGTTTTCTTTTTGAGAATTGTTATACCGATAATCTAAATCCACAAAATTTGCTGTTCGAGATGATATGATAATGATGTGGTCTAGTTTAGGCAGTTTCAGTAGAGAGGGATAACGATCATGGACGAAAGAACACTACAAGAGATACTGACGGATAAATATGGAATCGAGACCCCTTCTCTGGAATTTCTGCGAGAAGGAGGCACCCACACCTATGTTGTGAATGGGAAGGGAAAATTTCTCCTTAAGGTTATTGGTTCTGCTTTTTCCGATACCGCAATGCAGTCGGTTTCTATTATGAGATATCTGGAAGGCTGTGGATTCCCGGTTCCCAAGACGATACTGACGAAAGACGGGGACGCGATCTTTTCTGCGGATGTCGATGGGGAGAAAGTTCTGATTGTTCTGATGGAATACATCGAGGGCGACGAACCGGATCTGAAAGAATGTGCAGCCGAAGTCGGCACTCTGGTGGGAAGACTTCATGAACTGATGGAAAAGTGTCCGGTAGAACCGATCGAGCATGGAAAAGAGTTTTTCATCGAACGTTATCTGAAGCTTCTTCGCCAAAAGAACTATCCGCGGATTACCGCCTACGAAGAAATAGCAGAGCGTTCATGGGAGAAGGTGAAGGATCTTCCGTGCGGGAATTGTCACGGGGATCTGCATAGAGGAAATCTGCTTCAAAGTCCGGATGGAAAGATCTACCTTATCGACTTTGATACGGTCTGCCGTGCGCCTATCATGTTTGATATCATGGTGATGTGCGATATGACAGACTATTTCATGTTGAAACCGGAGGACATCGAGTTTACCAAAGAAGTGTATCGGAAGTTTCTTTCCGGGTATTCGAAATACTATGCACTCAGCCGTGAAGAAGTGCTTTCTTTTCCGGATTGGGTAGCGATCCGGCATTTCCAGCTTCAGGCCACGATACTTGAAGTACATGGGATAGACTGCATCGACGAACAGTTTATCGACTATCAGCTGTACTGGCTGAACAAATGGCAGGAGAGTGCGGAAGGATTTAACGAAAGTATTTTCGAATAATGAGAGAGAGAAAGTGAACCGGTAGGAGTTGTTATGGAAACACAGGATATATATGAGGTTTGGAATAAAGAAGGAAGCGGTGTTCTTTCGGTTGAGCCGCTGATCCTTACAGCATGTAAAGAAGGAAAACTCGGGTCGGTATTTTCGTATCCGGGTGGCGCGATCTATAAGACAGTGTTCACGTATTTATGCGGAAAACCGGATGAGAAGTTTTTATCGGAGAATCCGGACCTGATCTATAACTCCCGGCTGGTGTGCATGAGTACGGAATGGGAAGAGTATATCCGAAAACTTCCGATCAAGTTTATCTTGCGAAGAGAGCTCATGAAGCCGCTTCGTGCTGCATCTGATAAGAAACTGCGACCGCTTCCGGAGGGGTACTGTATCAGTGCTTTTACCGAAGAAATATTCGAAAAGCACCCCTTTGACCACGGACGGGGATACGCGGATTATCAGGACTTTTCCGAAAGAGGAGCAGGCGCGGTCATACTTTTTGGCGGGCAGGTCGTATCGGCATCTTCGAGTTTTCTGACCTTGGAAGATCATGTGGAACTGGATGTGTTTACGGATGAGGAGCACAGGGGTAAGGGACTGGCCGATCACTGTGTCTATGAGATGATCCGGCAAAGTCATGCCAAGGGTCTGACCGTACACTGGGATGCGCAGAATCCGATGTCATCGAAGATGGCGATCGGTCATGGTTTTGTTCCGGAGGCGGAATACGCAGTATATTGGGTGGAAAAGTAATGCTCAGGCGATAGTGCTTTTACATAGGGAAAAGCACCTGACAATTTTCCGCAAACGAGGAAATGTGCCCTTTACGGATCTCGTCCATAATGGACGTGTAAGAAGGAGGACGAAAGCATGGAATGGATCGAAGCATTACAAAAAGCAATCACGTTTATGGAAGAGCATCTTCTCGAGGAGATCAACTATGAGGACGTAGCCAGGCAGGTGCACACGTCGAGCTACGAGTTTCACAGGGCTTTCAGTTTCGTGACGGGCTTAACGGCCAACACATATATCAGAAACCGCCGTTTGTCTCTGGCGGGAAAAGAACTGGTGGAGACCGATGCGAAGATCACGGATCTGGCGATGAAGTACGGCTATGAGACACCGGAAAGCTTTACCAAAGCCTTCACAAGGTTTCACGGTATCGCACCGAAGACAGCCAGAGAAGAAGCCGGAAAACTGGTGCTTTTTAATCCGCTTACGATTACTTTATCTGTGAAAGGTGGTAAGAGTATGGATTACCGTATCGTTCAAACAAAAGAAAAGAAATTTATCGCACTGGTAAGAGAGTTCAGCAACGGGATCATTAATGATGAAGCCAACCACGAGTTGGCGGATTTCTGGGGCGAGGTCAACAGCAATCAGATGCTTTCCCCGATCTGGATGCTGCGTGAAGATGGAAAGCGTGATCTCTATGGTCTTTGCTCTCCGACGACCGAAGGAAAAGATACTTTCGAGTATGGCATCGGCATCATCATCGATGAGGACACGAAAGAGTTCGACCAGGCGGAACTGGAAAAGAAAGGCTTCCGCATCTGGGATGTTACCCCGGGCACATATGTGGTCTTCGACTGCGTCGGAGAAGACGGCGACTGCATCGGAGAAGACGGCGACTGCATCGCAAAGACCTGGGTGAAGTTCTATAAGGAGTTCCTGCCGCAGATGGGCTACGAAGCATCGGAACAGACGGACTACGAGCTGTACTTCGACGGTACCCGTCCGGAGGTCTTCTGCGAACTGTGGATCCCGATCAGGAAGAAGTAATCGGGAACGACCGGCATAGCGCGATTTTAGCAAAGGATCCTGAAAGCTTGAAAGAAAGCTTTCGGGATCTTTTTTGAGAATGAAGAGGATAATCTCTTGACATACAAAAGGTAACATGTTACATTGTTTCTGACAAAGGTAATGTGTTACCTTTTTAGCGTCTGATTCTATGATAAGGAGCGGCAAAACATGGACTACGATAAGATGATGAATAACAGCAGTGTGGAATTCGGGAATATACCGCCGCAGGCTTTTCTTCTGGGATTGCTGAGTGCTTTTGACAACCGGTTCCAGGCAAGTGCGGACAAGTTCTTTTCGCAAATCACCTGGAAGCAGTTCTTCGCCATTATATGCATTAATATCTGTAAGGAAAGCCCGACGATCAATGAGCTTTCCGATATTATGGGAAGTTCTCACCAGAACGTGAAGCAGATCCTTCTGAAGCTGGAGAGCAAGGGCTTCGTCGAGATGGTCCCGGATGAAAACGATAAGCGGAAGCAGCGGATCCGGCTGACGAAAACGTGCCAGAGATTCTGCAAGAAAAATGATGCGGAGAGTCAGAGGATCATCGGGAAGATCTTCGAAGGGATCGACGAAAAGAAACTGGCAACAACGATCAAAACGATCATGAAAATGGAAAGGAATATCAGCGAATTATGAAAACACTAGTAGTCTATACATCGCAGACAGGTTTTACGAAGAAATACGCGGAGTGGATCGCCAAAAGACTGCAGGCGGATCTTATGGATGTTCACGATGCGAAGAAGAAAAAGAAAGATGAATTTGATCAGTATGATGCCATCATTTACGGCGGCTGGGCGATGGCCGGAAAAGTGATCCAGTCGAAGTGGTTTTTGGCAAAAGCGCCTGCATGGAAGGAAAAGAAACTGGCGCTCTTTTGTGTCGGAGCAAGTCCTAAGGAGAATCCGGATGTGGAGCAGAGCCTGAAGAATCTGTTTACTGATGAACAGCGAAAATACATCCGTTCATTTTACTGTCAGGGCGGCCTGGATTATGACAAGATGAAAGCGCCTTCCAGGCTTGCTTGCAAAGCTCTGGTCTCGATGCTGAATAAGAAAAAAGATGCGACTCAAAAGGAAAAAGACATGGCGGAAATGCTCTCCCATTCCTATGATA
Organism: Clostridiales bacterium; assembly: GCA_017428545.1. Lineage (GTDB taxonomy): Bacteria > Bacillota > Clostridia > Saccharofermentanales > Saccharofermentanaceae > Scatonaster. The sequence goes on along the minus strand of JAFRQR010000033.1, from coordinate 67,592 downwards.
TTTCGGACGAGAAATACATTGAGCCGATCGTCGAATATGTGATAGCATGATCCGGTAGAAAGAATTACACTATCCGATGTGACGAATAAAGGAGAAGAAAATGGCAACAAGAACAATTGTCGTTGTTCCCTATGATTCTGCCTGGGAGCAGGATTTTCTGAAGATAAAATCGGAGCTTGAAGATGCCCTCGGGGATCTGGCGCTTCGGATCGAGCATGTCGGAAGCACTTCGGTAAAAGGACTTTCCGCCAAGCCGATCATCGATATCGATGTGGTGATCGAGGACGAATCCGTGTTTCCTTCTGTGGTGGAAGCTCTTTCGAAAATCGGTTACTACCACGAAGGAAACAAGGATATCCCCGGGCGGGAAGTATTCGGATATGAAGGAAAAGAACACCTTCGGAATCACCATATGTATGTCTGCTGCAAGGATGCATCGGAACTGAAACGGCATGTTTCTTTCCGGGATTATCTTAGGGCTCATCCGGAGGCGGTCGCCGAATACAGCCGCATAAAGGAAGAAGGCGCAGTGCTTTTCCCGCATGATATCGATCAATATATCCGGCATAAGACGCCTTTTATCGAAGGGATCTATAAGAAGATCGGTCTTTTATGATAGCCCGGATCTTCGGAATATGCCGTCCCGGAATCATCATCAGAAGAGAGGAAGCACTTGCTTCTCGATGAACTCCACGCGGTCAAAGATACGGGGTTTGAACGTACCGGTCATGCCGACAGATACGTTTTTCTCTTTGTTGACGTAGATGATGTTTCCGCAGTCACCGATGGCGGCGTGGATCTTCTTTCCGTCATATGGCGTGTACCATAAGTAGCCGTAGTTCATGTTGCCGAAACGCTCGCCGAGCTTGAGGTGGGAACTGGTCATGTCCTGAAGATATTTCTTCGAGATGATCCTTTTCCCTTCGTATTCTCCGTCGTTTATGAGAAGTTCGCCGATCCGTGCCAGATCTTTTGCCGAAGCGCAGAGTCCCCAGCCGGCAGTAACGGCGCCCTTGGGATCGGAGTACCACTCGTTCTTTCGGGGATTCTTGTTCATGAGAAAGTCGAACTGATCCTCTTTCGATGAATCGCCGTGAGGGATTCGCGCGGGAAGACCGAGGGGAAGGAAGAGAGTTCGGTTCGCGAAATCAATGCACTTCTCACCGGTGGCGTGCTCGATGATCCCTGCAAGGATCTGGATACCGAGAGTGGCGTACTTAAACTCGCCGGTGATGCCTTTCCTGCCTCCGAGAAAGTCCAGTACGGTCAAGGTCCAATCCTGGGAAGTACAGACCTTCTTCCAGGGCTCCGACTGGTACTTATAGGGTGCGGTCATCGTGAGAAGATGACGGACCGTGACCTCGTAGATCGTCTTCTCGCCGCGCTTGACTTCGTAGTCCGGAAAGAAATCCATGACCTTCTGATCTACGCTCTTAATATATCCCTGATCGATGGCGATCCCGGCAAGAAGGCCCATGACGCCTTTCGTTACGGAGTTGACGTTCATGGCATCTTCAGTCGTAAAGCCGCGCCAGTTGTCCTCGTAGACGGTCTTTCCGTCCTTTATGGCATAGATCTGGCAGATGTTGCTCTCGTTGCCTGTGCTTGTTTCGATGAAGCTGTGAAGCTGTTTCTGGTTCATTCTGATTGCCTCGTTTGATGTAGGATTTGGACGTCCTGATAAAGAGGCTAATATGATTAAAAATTCTTTTCAAGTACTTTTTTCGGAAAACTTCTATGCAGTTTCCAGAAAGGATTCAACTGTTGATATAATCACTTCATTTGTGCCGTGTTATATAATTGAAGAAATGAATCTCGATCGGGAGGCAGGACCATGAAAGAATGGAACTATGAAGGTAAGGTTTTTCTTGTGACCGGTGCTTCGTCGGGTATCGGAAGAAGCTGTGTGGAGCAGCTCCTGCGTTCCGGCGCCAATGTCGTCGGTATCGATGCCAAGGAAAGTGACCTCAAAGATCCTCTTTACACGCACTACGAAGTAAGCGTCACGGATGATCCGGAAATCCAGAGGGTCGTGCGTGAAGTCGAGAACAAGTTCGGGAGGATCGACGGACTTGTCAATGCTGCGGGGATCTGGGGAAACAGTAAGCCTTTCTATGAGATCGAGACATCGGATTGGGAAAAGATCCTGTCGGTGAACCTTACAGGAACCTATATCGTGTCGAAATATGTCTCGAAAGTAATGATCCCGAAGAAGCAGGGCAAGATCGTAAATATCAGCTGCCTGCGGGCAGGAATCTTCCGAAATAACATGACCGACTATGCTGCATCGAAGGGCGGTATCGTGGCCCTGACCTCGGCCATGGCACTGGATCTGGCGCCTTTCCATATTCAGGTGAATTCCGTCGCGCCGGGCTTTACCTATACCGGCATGACGAAGAATTCCTTCGATAACGAAGAAGTCAGAAAGCAGTCCGAAGCCCTTATCCCGGAGGGGAGACTCGGCCAGCCGGAGGATATCTCCAATGTCGTGATGTTCCTTCTATCGGATCTTTCGGACTACATGACCGGCACGAATGTCTATGCGGATGGCGGATACCATATCCAGAAGTGAGCCGATAATCTAGGGACGTATACGTATTCGGAAAGAGTTCGGACGCATGGTCATTTCCGGAAGATGACCAGCTGGGCATACTTATCTTTCCGGGTACCGATATAGGTGAAGCCCTGCTTTTCAAATCTTTCTCGGAATTCCTTATCTGAGAAGAATTCTCCGTTGATGTTCCGGCAGAGAAAATTCACGAGCTTTCTGATCGGATGCGGAAGATTCGGATCGGCAATATAGAGGCGTCCTCCTGGTTTTAAGATCCGGAGGGCTTCTTTTTCGAAAGCCTCTTTATCCGGGAAGTGGTGGTAGGCCATGCAGGCTGTGAGGGTATCGAAGTATGCATCCTCATAGGGAGTGCTTTCGCAGGAGCATTCCCGGATGTCCATGTCGGGGCATTTCCTTCGTGCAACTTCCAGCATATTCGGTTCGACATCGATGCCGTGCCCGTCGATCCTTTGAAAGTCCCGGAATGTCTTCAGGATCGTTCCGGTACCGCAGCCTACATCCAGCACTCTGTCGCCGTCGGAAAGACCGGTAAAGCGGTAAAGAAGGGAATAGAATCGCCTCGACAATTTACCCTCGAAGTGGTCATCGTATTTGTCGGCGCGCTTATCGAATTTGAAATCTCTTTTTTCTGTGTTCTTTTTCATGTTTGTGTCCTCTCTTTCTCGGCGGCGAGGTAGGCTCCCACTGCCATGATCATGAATGAAATAACAAATAGTGCGGAAGGGATCTTCGGGAAGATCGCGATGGACAGAAAGGCACCGATGAAAGGCGCCAGTGCGTAGAAAGCAGATGTCCTGGCTGCACCGATGTAGCGCTGGGCATAGACGTAGGTGTAGACGCTTAATCCGTATGCGATGAACCCCAGAAGCAGCGCCAGGGGAATAAAGGGGGACAGCGTGAGATGTTCTTTACAGATCAGGGAAACAATGACCGATCCGGTACCTGATCCGAATCCCTTAATGATGACGATCTTCGACGGCGCACTCTGCGAGAGCATGCGCGTGCAGTTGTTTTCCAGTCCCCAGCAGCAACAGGCCAGGATCGCAAGAAGTGAGTATGTGGAGAAGGATAAAGAAGAGATGTCACTGAGCGAAAGAAGTAGACTGGCGACCGTGATCAGAAAGATAGCGAAGCCTAACCTGGGAGAGATCTTCTCCTTAAAGAGAAGCAGGGCGATCAGCGAGGTGGCGACGATTTCGAAGTTGTTGAGAAGTGACACCGACTCCGCCGAGGATCTCGAGATGGCAATCATGAGAAATACAGGGGCAAGGATATCGAGCACGACCATCCCGATGAGGTACGGATAATCCCTATGGGTGAAGGGCTTTCCTTCTTCTTTCTTCCCTTTGGAAAAGCACTTGAGAAGGCACATCCCTATCGCGGCTCCGAGGTAGAGGAGGCCTGCCATGAAGACCGGTGGGATCTCCTCTAGAAGTACCTTCGAAAAGGGTGTGCTGATGGCATAAAGAAGTGCAGCATATATGGCATATCGGATGGCTTTTCTGTTCGTCATAGGTTTCACTTTCTAAGCAGAAGTTTCTGAACACTCTGTTCGATAAAATGATATAATCTACGTGAAACCGAAAACAGAATCAGAATCCGCGATATGTCTATTACTGAACAGAATCGCGAAATTGTACGGGAACGGAAATATGGACAGACGACAGATCAAAACCAGAACAGCCATTTACGATGCCTTAACGAGACTTCTTCGGAAGTACCGTTTTGAAGAGATCACGGTACAGCAGATCATCGATGAAGCGAATATCGGAAGAAGCACATTTTACTCGCATTTCGAGACGAAGGACCGGCTTCTGGAACAGATGTGTAATGAGATGTTTTCGCATGTTTTCTCCGATACTCTGGCACCGGAAAAGAGCCACGATTATTCGAAGAATCACGAAGATAAGCGGGCACTTCTGGAGCATATCCTGTACCACATTCTGGACCATAAAGAGAATATCCGGTCCATTATGAACGGCGAGTCGGAGAAGATATTCACAAGATACTTCACCGAATATCTGGAAAGTGCTTTTGGCGAGGTAATCGTGCATATGGATGTGGATGTGCCGGATGATTTTAAGAAGCAGTTCGTCATCGGAAGCTTCATCCATACGGTCAAATGGTGGATAGCAAGGGGCCTGAAAGAAAAGCCGGAAAAGATCATCGATTCGTATATGAAGTGTTTGCCCGGGAAGAATGAGTAAAAAGGCACTTTCGATACGGAGAACTGCGCTATACTTTTCTTAGGAAGAAACGGGAACAAGGAGAGAAAAACACATGAAGTACGTCATTATGTCGGGTAGGTTCGAGACGGGAAACGAAGAACAGAAAAAAGGGTATGAGATGCTCTTCGGGGCGGAGAATATTCAGTATTTCTTCGATCTTTATTTCCACTGGTACAATCTCGTTCATGAGATGGGGCACTGCATCGTGGAGAAGCAGGGCGCGAAGTTCTCGAAAGTGGATGAGGAGATGTATGTGAATTCTCTGGCCGTTTCGTACTACCGGTATGTGGGCGAGGAGGCCCGTCTTCAGGAATTGAAGGAGCGCCTCGGGAAAATCCTCTCGCAAATTCCGTCTCCGGTTCCGGAGGGGGAATCTTTCACGGGATTCTATGAAAAGATCTGGAATACCGAGCAAATTAACAATGTTATGTTCTATGGTTACTTCCAGCTAAGATCCGTGCTGGAGGCGCTGAAGAAGGAGAAAACCCTGGAATCAGTCCTGGAGGAGATCGACGTGGAGATGAAGGCACTGGAAGAACCCGAGAAGTGCGGGGCGGAGATCAAGGCAGACAACGCAGGTGCTTTTGTAGAAGAGGCCAGGAAAAATCTTATTTCGATGGGCGTGGACGTGCCGGAGATCCGTCTGGAGCTTGTCGATAATCCGATGATCCAGTGCGCGCGGGTGGAGGAAGTTTCTCATGACAACGAATGACTATACGATCCGATCCAAGCGGATCTCGAAGGAATAAATCCGCAATCAGGATCTTTCCTGAGTGGCGGAACATGAAACGGTTCGAAGCGGAGGGGCAGGCCATGAAACATATCATTACAGTACAGCATACGCAGTCGGTTCATCATACGAACGGGATGGTCGGCTCCTGGACGGATTGGGATCTGACGGAGCTCGGGCGCAAGCAGGCGGAGAATATCGGAAAGAAACTGAAGGAAGAACTTCAGGGAAAGAAATTCGTGATGTATTCTTCGGACCTCAAGCGTGCGGCGCAGACGGCGGAAGAGATCTCGAAATCCCTTGGAGTAGAAGCGATTCTTCGAAAAGAACTTCGCGAGAGAAATCTGGGGAAATGCTGCGGGAAATCCGTGCAGTGGCTCCGTGAAAATATCGAGACTCCCGAGAACACCGTCGACGACTGTCTGTTCTCTGACGGAGAGAGCCGCAGGGCATGCTGGAACCGCCTTCTTCCTTTTTACGAAGAAGTGATGGAAAGTGATGAGGAGACGATCATCATCGTGTCCCATGGTGATCTTCTGAGTCTATGGAATCTCATGTATCTGGGCCTTCCGGTGGAAGCCTATTATGATGTCGATATCCACGGGCCGGCCGGAGGCGTTTCCCACATGATCATCGGGGATGACGGGAAACACCGTGTACGGCATATCAATGATATGTCCTATATCGCAGGAAACAGCTGAAGGATGAGTCGTATGAGCAAGGCAAATATCGAACAGTGGAATGAGGCGGCAGGGGCTTTTGCCAACGAGCAGGAGCAATCGGCGTTTTCTGAAATGAATAAAGCCATTGTGAAGGGAAGGTTTCCGAAGCTGTCCGGAGAGAAAGTCCTCGATCTCGGATGCGGGTATGGCTATTACACGGACTATTTCCGCTCGATCGGCGGAGAAGTGATCGGTGTGGACGGATCTCCCGCGATGATCGAGCTCGCGAAAGAAAAATACCCGGACAGTGCTTTTGCCGTAGCAGATATAACCGGAAGACTCCCCTTCGAAGATAAAGAATTCGACATCGTGTTCTGCAACCAGGTGCTGATGGATATCGATCCGTTGGGGCCTGTTTTCGCCGAGTGCAGGCGGGTGCTGAAACCGGGCGGGATCTTCTACTATTCGATCGTGCATCCGGCTTTCTTTACCGGCGAATGGATGACGGACGAGAAGACCGGTCGGGCCGGAAAGATGGTGACATCCTACATCACGCCTTCTGTCTGTGAAAACCGGTTCTGGGGCGAAACGAAACACTACCACCGGCCGCTGTCTGATTACCTGAACGGCGCTGCGGAAGCAGGCCTGATGCTGGTGCATGCCGACGAGCCGAAGTCCTATGAAGATCCGGGGAAGAACGAAGAAATACCGCTGTTCTTCTTCGCGGAATATAGAAAAGTGGGAGAATAGTTATAGGGAACTTTTGAGAAAGAATAGGCAAGAAAAGTTCCCTAAAATTGTATTGGCAGGAGTAGGATACAAAACATGGTGAGAATGGTTTTAACGGATCTGGATCATACGCTTCTGAGGCAGGACGGGAGTATTTCCGAGGCGTCTTTGGATGTGATTGCTGCGTGCAGAAGGAAGGGGATCAAACTGGCGATCGCGACAGCGAGATACTGGATCGGTGCGGAGCGGTATATCCATCTTCTGAAACCGGACTATGAGATCACCACGGATGGAACGCTGATCCATGCCAGCGAAGGATGCATCTATTCAAAAGAATTCTCGATCGGGGATACTAACCGGATCGTACGAAGTGTTCTGGCGCGGATGCCGGAAACGGAGATTTCCGTGGCTCACGGGAAAACGGTCTTCTGGAACAGTAAGTATATTGCGGAATCGGAGAGACTCTATAAGGCGGTCTATAACGATTATTCGCGTGATCTGGAAGTAGGTGCGAATAAGATCGCCGCCATTCTTTCGGATGAACAGATGGCGAGAGAGATCGCAGATGAAATAGGATGTAAACTTCAGTGCTATCGCGGGGAAAACATGTATGCATTCCTGCCGAAGGATTCGGGGAAGATCCAGGCGATTCAGGCACTGTCCGAAAAAAGCGGAATCGCGATAGCGGATATCGTGGCTTTCGGAGATGACAGGAACGATATCGATATGCTGACGATGTGCGGGAAAGGCATTGCTGTCGCCAATGCGATCCCGGAAGTTCTGGCTGTTGCGGATGAGATCACTGCTTCCAATGACGAAGATGGCGTGGCGGAATGGATGCGAAAGAACTGCCTTCCATAGTGTAGAATAGTCGCATGAGAAAAGTGCTTTTTGAGGAGCAAAATGAAGATGAATTTCGACCAGTTCGTAAAAGATATTCAGGACAATAATTGGAATGTATTCGGCACGGAAGTGTATGAAAACGGCGCCTTGACGCACAGTTTCGGAGACACGTCGGGTCTTCACGAGATCTACTCGGCGACGAAGACGGTGCTGTCCGTCGCTGTCGGGATCCTCTACGATGAAGGGCGCATCGATCTCGACCGCTCGATCCTGGATTATATTCCCGGTGAAAAGCACTTGTCTCTTTCAAAAGAGCAGAAGGCGCGCTGGGAGAAGATCAGCCTCCGCCGTCTTCTGACGATGTCCGTTTCCGATCTTCCGTTCCGCGCGGAAGGGGAAAACTGGCTGGACTTTTCGTTGGCATGCGAGATCGAAGATCCGGAAGAAACTGGATTCAACTATAGTAATATCTCGGCATACCTGATCGGTGTTGCACTGACGGAAGCACTTGGCAGCGACCTAGGTGCTTTTATAGAGGAAAGAATATTCGCGCCGCTGGGGATCACGTCTTACGAATATGGAAGATCTCCGGAGGGGTATTTCTACGGCGCGTCGATGATGCGCCTTTCCGTTCATGACTTAAGTAAGATCGGGCTGCTGCTTTATAACAAGGGCGTGTATAACGGAGTCCGTATCCTTTCCGAAGAGTATGTGGAGATGGCCACATCCGTGCAGCAGATGAACAGAGAAGGCGGGTACGGCTTCTTTATCTGGAAATACAGAGACGGCTTCAGTATTAACGGAAAATGGAAGCAGAAATGCTATGTCCTGCCGAAGAAAGGTGTTATCGTGACCTATCTTTCGCATATCGAAGATGATTCCCACGATCTTCTGGAAAGCATGGAGAGGAATATTCTCGGCATCGATCTTTCATAGAAACAGAGAAGAATGGGGTAAAGGATTTTTCCAAGAAGCAAAACAAGGAATATACAGGTCTTGTATAATGAAAGTAGCAGATCTGCAACTGCTGATTGGTGGAGGCTAACGCCTGAGACAAGTATATTGTTTTCGGAGGTGAGAAGCATGATCTTTTCCGAAAAACTTCAGATATTGAGGAAAAATAAGGGATACACTCAGGAGGCGCTGAGCGAGAAACTGGGTGTGTCGAGGCAGGCCGTGGCCAAGTGGGAATCGGGGCAGGTGTACCCGGATATCGCCAATCTGATCCAGATCAGTGAGCTGATGAATGTCAGCGTGGATTATCTGGTGAAGGATCAGGACTGCGCCATGAATATCAAGTCTTATGACGATCCGGATCTCGATGAACTGATCTCCTTCCGGCTCGAAGCGAACGTCAATACCTATGCGGCTTTTATGAATGAGACTGATGCATCAAGACCGGCGTCCCACGATTTCCGTTATGAGAACGGAAGGTAGATGTACCACGACACATACGTCGGCGGAGAGAAGTTCGCAGGCGAGGAAGCCATCTGGAAAGACGGTGTCACGGTCTATGCCATGAACTATATGGGAAGGGTCCTCGGCGACGGGTTCAGCGGAAACTTCCTGAAAGAGGCACTACGTGCCGCAGATAAGAATATGCCTTACCGGGGACCGGAGATCTTCCAATCAGGAGAGTACACATACCGCTGTAAAGTTACCGGTGATTTTACCTGGTTTCAGGGCTATGAAGAAATCTATCTTAACGACACGAAAGTCTATGAATGCGTGTTTCACGGCGGGATCGTGAACTGATTTGTATCTCGATTCCCTATGCGAGGATGCTGTAGCTGGGTCGGGCTTTGCCAGCTGCTTTACGTGTGATATCCCGGTTTTGGAAAATCCACACGTAATCCCAGATTCACTGCCATCGAGATTTACGTGTGAAATCCTGGTTTTTGGAAAAAACTGAAAAATCCTCTGTAATAGTTTCTGAAGAAGCATTTACAGGGACACTTTCAGGGATTATTTCATTGCAATTGGCTTGTATATAATGCACTATGATATGTATGGAGGTGTGGCGTGAGTACGGTACTTTGTTCTGACACAGATTGGCTGACTTCCGAGGAGGCGTTTCTGATTTATGCGCCATGCATGTATCAGCCGACTTATGAGGATTACAAAGCGCTGATGGAGAAGTATTTATCGGATCCGTCGGTGAAGATCTTCGTGTGTGATATAGATGGTGAAAAGGCCGGTATTCTGGTGATGAAAGAGATAGAAGCAGCTGAAGGGTCAGAAACGGGAGTCGAGGCGGAGATCCTGGGGATTGCTGTGAAAAAAGATCTGCGGAAAAAGGGTATCGGCAAAGAAATGATCTATCATGTGATGGAGACCGAGCACCTCAAGAGGATCACGTCGCAGACAGATGACGATGCGATCGGATTCTACCGGAAAAGTGGTTTTGAGGAAGAAAGAGTCGTGATCGAGTACCCGAATGGATCTGTGGTCCGATATAATTGTATAAGGAGGAAGTAGAAATGGCGGAGAGTTTTCTGTGTCTGATGGCGGATCTGGATGAGGGTGTCCAGAAGAATATGACGGCTTGGTATGAAGAGCTTCAGAAAGAGGGATTTACCGGGACGCAGACGCCGAATCTTCCTTATCACATCAGCCTCGCGACATATCCTCTGGAGATGGAAGATGACGTTCTCGCGAACGTCAAGAAAGTGGCATCAGAGTTTTCTCAGGTGGAAGTACACCTAAGCCATATCGGCATGTTCGCCGGAGGGCAGGTGCTTTTCGCGGCGCCGGAAAGAAATCCGGAACTGGATAGACTTCAGGAAGCCTGCCAGATGGGGGTGCCGCAGCAGTATGGGTTTACCCCGCATACCACGATCCTGATCGATGATCCGGAGGTCGTGCATGCCGCGCTTCCGACTTTTGTGAAGTATTTCCGGCCGATGACCGGAAAGATCACGAGGCTGCATCTATGTGCTTTCTGGCCGACCAGAGAGATCGCGGCACTTGAACTGAAAGCATAACAAAATCCACGAATATAACGAAAAGCAAGAAAAGGAGAACCTCATGAGTAGTTTGGAATTACAAAAACTGTCATACAGACTGACTGTATGCAAAGTAAAAAGCGTATCGGATATCGATATGGATTCGGAGTTCTTTTTTATCGGAAAAACGGACGAGGAAATCTCTTTGGTTTGCAGGACAGAAGATACTCCGCAAGAAACGGTCGAGCGTGATGACGGATGGAGAGGATTCCGGATATCGGGAGTTCTGGATTTTTCGCTGATAGGTATCCTTTCGAAACTTTCGGGGATCCTGGCGGAAAAAAAGATCGGGATCTTTGCCGTATCGACGTATAACACGGACTACATCCTCGTGAAAGAAGAGAACTTTGAAAAAGCACTGCATGCGCTGGAAGAAGAAGGATATACTGTGGTGTGATCTTCCGCAAAAATATGAAATATCGTGAAAACATAATTATTTCGTTTTTGATGGGAATGCACTATCCTAGAATATGGATGGTGCATTTTCAGATGCATACTTTTACACGGACAGGCGTAAGGTGAAAAAATGAAAGAGTTTTATATCGACAGTGACGGGATCCGTCTTCACGCGAAATTGGATATGCCGGAAGGCATGGAAAAAGGACCGCTTTGCATTCTGATCCATGGCTTTACGGGACATATGGAAGAAGATCATATCATTGCTGCGCAAAAAGCAATGAACGATGCCGGTGTGGCAGTGCTTCGTGCGGAGATGTACGGCCACGGCAAAAGCGGCGGCGAGTTTAAAGACCATACGCTTTATAAGTGGGTGACCAATGCGCTCTCGGTGGTCAATTACGCAAAGACATTGGATTTCGTGACGGATCTTTATCTGTGCGGTCATTCTCAGGGCGGCCTTCTGACGATGCTTATCGGCGGCATGTGCCCGGATACTTTTAAAGCGATCGTTCCGCTTTCGCCTGCCTGGATGATCCCGGATGGCGCCAGAGAGGGAAATCTTCTGGGTATGAACTTCGACCCGAAGCATATTCCGGAAACGCTGGAGAACTGGAATGTGGTGCTTTCCGGGGATTATGTGCGTGTGGCGCAGACGATCCATCCGGAGGAAGAGATCGAAAGATACGAAGGTCCTGTACTTCTGATCCACGGGGATGCAGATGAGACCGTGCCTTTCGAATATGCGGAAAAAGCACTGAAGCTCTACAAGAATGCAAAACTGATCCCGATCCATGGTGACGATCACTGCTTCACCAGACACCTGAATGAGATGGCAGATGCTTTAAGGGCTTTTTTCAAAGAAGAATGCAAATAACGACCCCGATGAACACTGTTACAAACGTCGGAAAATGGAGGATCATCCATGAAGAAGCAAGTATTTAACCCCTATCTTCCCAGTTACGAATATATTCCGGACGGAGAGCCGCGTGTATTTGACGGGCGCCTCTATATCTACGGAAGCCACGACCGTTTTAACGGTGACGTGTACTGCGCCAATGACTATGTCTGCTGGTCGGCCCCGGAGACCGATCTTTCGGACTGGCGCTACGAGGGCGTGATCTATAAAAAGACACAGGATCCGAGAAATCCTGACGGCTCCCATGCCTTGTGGGCGCCGGATGTCTGCAGGGGAAATGACGGGAAATACTATCTGTATTACTGTCTGGATTTTCTTAAGGAGATCGGTGTCGCGGTCGCGGATAATCCGGTCGGACCATATGAGTTTTTGGATTTCGTGCGCTATAGGAACGGAGATATCCTGGGTTCGCGTCCGGATGAGATCCGCCAGTTCGATCCGGGTATTTTCATCGATGACGATAAGAGGATCTATCTGTTCTCGGGAAACAGCCCGAGATATAAGCAGACCCCTGTCGACAAAGACAGCCTGAAGATGGAACTCGAGCAGGATATGGTCACGGTAAAAGACGGCCCTTTCCATAACCTGCCGATCATTAACGATGCGGATGGTACGGAGTATGAGGCGCATCCTTTCTTCGAGGCAAGTTCCGTAAGAAAGATCAACGGGAAGTACTACTTCATCTATTCTTCCTGCTGGATGCATGAACTGTGCTGGGCAGTTGCGGATTCTCCTTTGGGAGATTATCACTTCGGCGGAGTCCTCGTTTCAAATGCGGACATCGGCGCCAACGGCAATACCGAAGCTTTGAACTATCGCGGCAATACCCACGGAAGTGTGGCTTTCGTAAACGGAAAATGGTATGTCTTTTATCACCGCCAGACGAATCGTCATTTCTTCTCCCGCCAGGCATGTGCCGAGGAGATCTATTTCGACGGAGAAGCATTCCATCAGGCGGAGATCACGTCCTGCGGCCTCAACGGCGGTCCGCTTCGTGATGAGGGAAGATATGAAGCGAGGATCGCCTGCCATCTCTTTAGTAAAAACGGCACGACCGAAAGCCTCATCGAGCAGCAGGATGAGCATCACCCTGCATTTACCCAGGAGGGCGAAGACAGGGAAGAAGACCCCAATCAGTACATCAATAACATGGTGGACGGAGCAACTGCAGGATACCGCTATTTCGACTTTAAAACCGCGTCGAAGATCACGGTGGAGGTCAGAGGAACGGCGGATGGCGAGTTCGTTGTAAGGGACGGAAGAAACGGTCCTGTCGTATCGCGTATCAAGATCGCACCTTCAAAAGAGTGGACAAGCTATTCGGCAGATCTTACTATCGACAGCGGCAAACACGCCCTGTATTTCACTTATGAAGGAAACGGAGCGGCAGATTTTAATTCATTCTCTTTTGACACCTGATCAGAAAAAAAGACAAATAGAAAGGCGGCATCCGAATCACGGGTGCCGCTTTTGCTGTATAATTGAAATGGTTGGTTCGAACAAAACGAGATTCTCGAGAAATCTTCTGACCTGAGGGGGATAACAGGTAAGTTATGGAACGAATAAGGAAAAACAGAAGATTTCATATCGACGAGCGGTATGTCACGGTCAACCTGACGCTATCCATCATCCTGTATTCGGTGGTCGTTCCGTTTTGTATTTACCTTGGTGTGGATAACCTCATCCGCGGAGATCTCCGTGTCGCGAGATACGCTTTTACCTGTGCCACGATGACGGCCATTGCCACCATTTGTTTTGCGATCTGCAAGTTCGGAAAGAAAAGACGAAGATGGCTGATGCATCTGGCGATCAATATCCAGTGCTTCGTTTACTGGGGCACCTTCTACTTTTTCCTCTACACGGGCGGTACGAGCGGCACGAGTATCTTCCTGTTCTTCCTTGCCGTCCCGGTCGTTTTCTTCTTCTTTAACCTCTCTTACGGCCTTTATTTCAACATGGTGTTTTTCATCATCATGCTCGTTTATATCAATACACCTCTCCGCGATATGGGATATCAGTTCCCGGAATCGTACTATTCGCGCCTCCCGATGATGTATCTGGTCAATGTCATTATGTGCGGCCTTGCTCAGTATGAGACGGTAAAGGCAAAGATCAAGCAGGAAAAAGCACTGGAAGAGGCAAGACGCGCAAGCGAAGCGAAGACGGACTTTCTGGCCAACACCAGCCACGAGATCCGAACGCCGATCAATGCGGTCCTCGGCATGAACGAGATGATCATGAGAGAGTCTTCGAAAGCCGAAAAACTGAAAGATGGAAAGCCTTCTGATTATCAGGAAGCATTTAAGAAGATCAGACAGTATTCCGGAAATGTCGACAGTGCCGGAAACAACCTTCTTGCCATCATCAACGACATCCTCGATTTTACGAAGATCGAAGAAGGAAAGATGAAGATCGTGGAAGTGGAATACCAGCTCAGTTCCGTGATCAACGATGTCAGTAACATGATCTTTTTTAAGGCGAAGGAAAAGAACCTGTCGTTCGTAACTGATGTGGACGAGAGTATCCCGGATCACCTTTTCGGCGATGTCGTACGTATCCGGCAGGTCATTACGAATATCCTGAATAATGCCGTCAAATATACGGAAAAGGGAAGCGTTTCCCTGAAGATCACGGGAAAACGGATGAACATCACCGCTTCCGGAAAACCGGTCATGGAACTGATCGTTTCCGTAAGTGATACGGGTATCGGAATCAGTGAGGAAAACATTGCAAAACTGTTCGGTAAATTCGAAAGAGTTGACCTGGAAAAGAACAGTACAAAGGAAGGAACAGGTCTTGGTCTTGCGATCACGAAGATGCTTCTTCAGATGATGCACGGAGATATAAAAGTGGAAAGTACTTACGGAGAAGGATCCACATTTACCATCACGATCCCGCAGCTGGTGCTTTCCGAAGAGCCGGTCGGAAACTTTACGGAGAAATTCGAAAAAGAACTCGGCGGAAAGAAAGAGTATCATGAGAGTTTCCGCGCACCGGATGCGAAGATCCTCATCGTGGACGATACGAAGATGAACCTGGTCGTCGCCACGGAATTTCTCAAGGATACGAAGATCGATATCGATACGGCGGGCGGCGGAAAAGAGGCTGTCGAGCTTGCGCTTAAAAACAAGTACGACGTCATCCTCATGGATCAGAGAATGCCTGAAATGGACGGAGAAGAAACGCTTAAAGTCATCAAGAGTCACGAGGAAGGACCGAATATCGGGACCCCTGTGATCTGTCTTACGGCCGACGCGGTGGTCGGCGCCCGCGAAAGATATCTGTCCAAGGGCTTCGACGATTATCTTACCAAACCGATCGACAGTACTTCTCTCGAAAAGATGCTGAAGAAATATATCCCTTCCGAGAAGATCGAGCTTGTTTCAATAGAAGAAAAAGCATCTTCGGAATCGATCGAAAAGATCCCCGAAAAAAGTGATGCATCGGAATTTGCCGCACTTTCTGAATGTGGCGTCGATCCCGAAAAGGGAACGGCGAACTGTGCGGGAGATAACGACTTTTATCGTTCGATCCTGAAGGAATACCGGAAGGACGCGGATGAGAAGAAGGCAAAACTGAAGGATTTCCTCGACAAAGATGATCTGAAAGACTACGCGATCCTGATCCACTCCCTCAAAAGCACTTCCGCGACGATCGGAGCGATGGCTCCTTCGAAACTTGCGAAGGACCTTGAAGCGGCCGCAAATAACGACGATAAGGATTATATTCTGGAAAACCAGGATGCTTTCCTGAAAGAATATGACATTGTTCTGGAAGCGATCGGGAAGGTCATTTCCGAAGATGACAAAACGGTTAGTTCCGATCCTGACGATGAGATCCTGGAGTTTCTCCCCGAGGGCGAGTAATACGCGCGTTTGGTGAGCCCGAAAGGTGCTTTTGCCAAAGGATCCGGTTTTTCTGATTATTTCTATACTGTCACTTGCCCCATAGAATTACCTCGTATAATCGGTTCATAATTCTGATGAGGTAATGACATGAAGCAATTTCATAAGACGTTAAGTGCCCTGATGGCAGGTGCATTGTCGCTTTCGGCGCTCTCATTATGCGGCTGCCGGAAGGAAAGATATACAAAAGAAGGAAGCACCATCGCGACAACTGCGGAAACGGCCGAAGAAGAGCTCATTTTCGATGAGGAACCTGTTGTCGAGATGAACAATACGGGAGTTCTTGATCCGGCGGAAAAAGAGGCGCTGGACCTATCTGAAGAACTCGGCGTCTCGATGGATGAGATCAGGGGCGAATACGAGCTTTTCACCCGATATGCAAACATCGTTATCAATAACCCGAAACTTAACGATTACAGGGCATATGCACTGCATCTGTTCCCTGTTATCGCGGAGCATTATAACGAAGAGACTCTCGACTATTTCCTCGGAAAACTTTCGGATCTTACGATCGAGGACATGGTGCTCAGCGGAGCCGACGGGGATTTCAGCGATCTGGATAACAGGATCCGGATCAGCGGGGAAGGCGGGATCTACGAAAATGAGGCCTGCTACACCACGGTATTTCACGAACTGATGCATTTTACCGATGCTTTTCTCGATGGCGAAAAGCGCTGTAATCTCTACTTCACGGGCGAAAGGATCGCCAAAGAAGAGGACCTGACGGCAAAAGAATGGGAAGAGATCGTGGGGATCGTTTCGACGGACTTCATCACCGAAGGCGGCGCGGAGCTTTATCAGGCGAAGTACTTTTCGAAGACCCCGGTTACCTATTCCTGCCAGACGGGTTTTCTTACGGGTCTGGAGCACATCTACGGAAAAGAAACGCTGGACAGCCTTTATTTCCGGTCCGACTCCGACATGCTTTTTGTCGAGCTTCTGCGTGAGGCCGGCTATGATGATCCGAAGATCTATGAAGTGATCAAGTCTTTCAATTATTATACCTACGGAAGAGGTGAAGCGCCGGAGACCAACGTGCGTCTGGAGGACGTGCTGATCGACCTTTACGAACACGTCAAGGGCCCGTCCTGGCAGGAAGATCAGGTATTCGGATATATCTTAAGGCAGATCAATTCGCAGTTCTTCGATTATGTGGGATGCGATCACAAAGAACTTCTGAACTATATGGCGACCTCCTCGGATATGTGGGAGATCACGGAAGGGATCCTTTCGCAGCTCGATCAGGGCTCAAACCCGTCGGTCCGGAGCACGTTTTCGGTGATATATCTGGGTGAAAGACCAAGCCTGACGACGATCCTGGAGCGTCCGGCAAATATCGATCACAGCGCGGCGACAGCGATCCTGATCGACTACGATTTTGACGCGGAGAAAGTGCTTTCGTATCAGTATTATGTTCATTCGTACCCGAGTGCAATTCCGGCTCCTCTTCCTTCGGGAAAAGAACTTTCCGATCGTCTTTCTTCTTTGAAACGCGATACGTCGGCTCTTCACAGCCAGGAGGCGTATGACAGTAAGTCAAAGGAGATGCAGGAGCTCTATGACCGCGCGGCTGAGCTGGGCAACCGATACGGCGTTTTTATCCGCCTGGAGGAGACGCTTCCGGATTATATCGACCGGTCCGAATCGGGATATTGCAAAACCAAGGAAATGAACGAAGCACTGGACCGTATCGAAGCAGTCCTCGATATGTTCCCGAAGGGGTATTTCGATGACTTCTGTTATGGTTATTTTTCTGGATTTGAGATCGATCTGGTAAGACGTCCGCAACTGTATACGGAGCTTCGCTGCACAGCGCAGGAGGACGGCTATCTGTTCAGTATTATCCTGGAAGCAAATGCAGATGATCAGGAAACGCAGATCGACGGGCTGCTTTTGGACGCGATCCTTACCGCGACGGAAATGCGCCTTTCGAACTACTACGAAAACTTCGAGGATCCTTATTTTTCGGAAGAAAAATGGAAGGCTCTGAATGCGGAAGGATTCCGTTATTTCGGATATGCACACGAAGAAGATGAAGAATGCGACTACGGCCGCTTCAAAGAATATGTCGTATCTTTCGATGCGATGAGAATGCCGGGAAGAGACAGAGTCCTTCTTATGAAAGCACTCCTTCTTAAAACGGAGATCAGCGATGAATGCCTGGAAAAAGCAACGTACTTAAGCGAGTGCATAAGAGAGGCATTTGATTCGGAAAACTGGCCGGAGAAAACTTCCTGGGAAAAGGAGATCGAGCGTCAAAAATCAGACCATGCAGCTCAAGCAGCATGACCGGTGAAATATTTAGCGGCTTTTTGAAAAGTCAAGGGTCTTTCTGGAAAATGAAATCCTGTTTGAAAACGGGACCGACCATTGTGACCTGCACTGTTACGCCGATAGAGAAGATGGCGTCTAAGACGAGAGCGAGTATTCCTGCGTAAAGAAGCGGATGGAAAAAGATGCTTCCGATAAACAGAACTGCGGAAACAGCCAGCAGATAGCGGAAATACGCAAAAAACGACAATATAAAGCAGGCAAGAGCACTTCTCAATCTATTCTTCATGACACCCTCCTAATACTCCAATGTTTGCAGTGCGAGAAACGTGAGAATTTTTACCTCTGAATCCATCTTAACACTCTTTTTCCGGATTTGTGCAAGTGTTTTCCGAAAAAATGAAAAATTTTTCATTCAAAGGCTCCCACGGACAGTGGGTGAGATGAACTTCGGCTAAAAAATTACACTTGATGGGAATAGATAGTTACCATTAGGAAGAATATAATCATATTACGCTTGCTGATTTTTACACCGCCAGATCTATCAGCTTCTTGATGTGTATCTCCACGCTGTCTAAAACGGGGAGAGGAGAGTTCTTTTCATTGAGAAGAAGTGGGAGCTCGGTGCAGCCGAGGATCACTGCCTGGATGCCTTGCCCGTTCTTCATTTTGGAGATGAGATCCTGGAACTCTTTGAGTGTTTCTTCTTTTACGATACCCAGTTCGAGTTCTTCAAAAATGCGCGTGGCGACTAGCTCGCGATCTTCCTTATCCGGAATACAGACTTCGATGCCGGCATCGATAAGGTCTTTCTTCATGTAGTCCTGTTCCATCGTAAAGATCGTGCCGAGAAGGCCGACCTTTGTATAGCCCTTACTTTTGGCTTCATCGGCTACGGCCTTCGGGATGCTTACGAGGGAGACGCCGGTCTTCTTTTCGATTTCATTTATCACCAGATGCATCGTGCCGGCAGTGAGCGAAATGACCTCACAGCCGGTGCTTTTCAAGCAGGAAACTTTCTCGGAAAGATAGTCCGCCAGCTTATCATTTTCGCCGTTAGAAACATAGGCCCAGGCCTTTCGGAAATCCACGCTCTCGATCGCAAGATCGGGCATCGCTTTGCCATTTGTCATCTGATCGATACGGGTATTGAGTTCTTTATAATACATCAAAGTTGATTCGGGACCGGTGCCGCCGACTAAGCCTATTTTCTTCATATGAGATCCTTCCGAATTTTGCATCTGTTTTTGATTATGCTTCTTGATAATAAAACTTCCGGATGTGTTTGGGAATAAACTGTAGGACTAAATTTGTAAAATATGGTTTTTCGTCCTATTGCATGGAGGGTATATGTGATGTTTTATGGCCGAAAAGCACCTCTGAAACATAAAAACAGGGAGAAGTGAGGGGGTGAAATGGGACTAAAAACATGATTTTGGATTTTTAGTCCCATTTTCTTTGGAAAAATGTAGGACTAAATTCTACAAAATAAAGATTTAGTCCTATCATGTGACGCCAGATACCCCTAGGGGGTATACAAAAGTGCGTGCTATATCCACCAAACAGATAGACAGATAGTAGGAATACGGAGCACAAGAAGAGGAGTCAGAGCATATCGCGATTTGTATTATCTTCGTAGATTATGTGTGCTATTCTAAAAACATATAGAACCCTGACAGGAGGTACGTTTATGAGCAGAGTGAATTATGGAGCGAAGCCGATCATGCTGCCGCAGCCGGTCTTGATCATTGCGACATACGACGAGAACGGGGTGCCGGATGCGATGAATGCGGCATGGGGCATTACCACGGATTTTCAGGAGATCACGATCAGTCTGGGAGAACATAAGACGACGGATAACCTGGCAGTCAGAAAAGCCTTTACAGTAAGTATGGCGACCGAAGACCAGGTAATTGCCTGTGACTATGTGGGTATCGAATCCGCAAGAAAAGTCCCGAATAAATTTGAAAAAGCAGGCTTCCATGCCACAAAGAGTGAGTTTGTCGACGCGCCGCTCATCGACGAGCTTCCGATGGCGCTGGAATGCCGTGTCAAAAGTTTCGAGGACGGGATCCTTATCGGAGAGATCGTGAATGTATCTGCTGACGAAAGTGTCGTAACGGACGGAAAGATCGACCTTAAGAAACTCCGCCCGATCGCATTTGACCCGTGCAACAATGCATATGTGGCGCTGGGAGAAAAAGTGGGCAGTGCTTTTGCCGATGGAGCAAAACTCAAGTAGAACTTGAAATCTATCTTGAAACTTAAATCCCTACTCGCTAAACTAAAGATGTCGAAACCTCTATCCTGTAGGTGGATGGAGGTGATGAGAGATGAAAAACTACTATGTTTTTCGTTTTAACGGTGAGGTAAGAAGAATTGCCAGGATTACTGACAATTGGGATGCTTGTGGCTGGGAAAACGGCAAGTGGGTATCTATGCCCGGACTTTTAAAGATCCAGCACGACATCACTGATTATGAGGACATTACCGAAGAAGAAGCAATGAAGTTGGTCGCTGATCAGACGGTGAAGTTCCTTCTGGAGAAGTGGAAGAAAGAACTGGTACCGAAGAAGGAAGAATGGGACAAAAAGCCCGGATGGCCGGCGAAGCTGGTGGAGACCACCTTCGTGCTGAATGGTAAGGAATACAGCATCAAGCCACCGGATCTGGGGCTGACGGATGACTGCTGGGATCAGGGCTTCATGGAGACCATTCAGGGAGACATGAAGAAAGACCTGGAAGAACTCGGCGCAGAAGATATCTATAGCATGGGATTTATCGACTAGAGGTGGATTACATGAGCTTCGGAACAAATCTTAGAAGACTTCGTGAAGAAAGAAAACTCACCCAGGAGCAGGTCGCGGATGCGATCGGCGTGACTTTTCAGGCGGTCTCTTCCTGGGAAAGAGATGAGTATAAGCCGGACACCGAGAAACTGATCCGGCTCGCCTCTCTTTTCGAGGTCTCCGTAAACGCGCTGGTCGAGGAAAAACAGGGTGTCTTTAAGACCAAAGATGCGATCTATAACTGGGAGCACATGAAGACTTTCGTGAAGACCTCGGCCAAAAGCCTCGGGTTAAAAGATACCCAGAAGGCGGTTGATTTCGCGGCCGAAGCGCATAAAGGACAGAAGAGAAAGAAATCAGAAGTTCCCTATATCTACCACCCACTAAATCTGGCGTGCCATGCGCTTTCGATGGAGATCAAGGACGATGCGGTCATCGCCGCGTGCCTGCTGCACGATGTCGTAGAAGACTGCGGGAAGAATCCGGAAGAACTTCCGGTGGGTGAAGAAGCAAGAGAATTAATTGAGCTTCTCACACACAAGAAAACGACGGATGAGGACCGGGATGCTGTCCTGAAAGCGTACTATGCTTCCATCGCCAAGAACCCGAAAGCCGCCCTGATCAAGTGCATTGACAGATGCAATAACATCACGACTATGTCGTGGGGATTGAGCAGGGAAAGGATCATACGCATGATCAAAGAGACCGAGCAGTACTTTCCGAAACTCCTTTCGGTCATTAAGGCGGAGCCGGAATATAACAACGCGGCCTGGCTTCTTCAGTATCAGATCGAGAGTATGCTGGATATCTATAAGAGATTGCTGTGACCTGTGTTACTATGAAAATAGATCAAGATTCATTTTGGGGAGGACAATACCATGCTGTATAAATCATTTCAGGACATAAAGATCTCCGCGTTGGGATTCGGTGCGATGCGGCTTCCGGTCATCGACGGGAACGATTCGAAGATCGATGTTGAAGGCACGAAGAAAATGGTGGACAACGCTTTTGATGCGGGCATCAATTATTTTGATACGGCCTGGGGATACCATAATGGAAATTCCGAGCTCGTGATGGGGCAGGCGCTTGCTTCCCATCCGCGGGAGAGTTTTTACCTCGCAGATAAATTCCCGGGATACGATCTCGGGAACATGACGAAAGTCCGTGAGATCTTTCTTGAGCAGCTTAGAAAGACCGGCGTGGAGTATTTCGATTTCTATCTTTTCCATAACGTATGCGAGATGAATATCGATTACTACCTCGATCCCAAGTACGGCATCTATGATTACCTGATGCAGATGAAAAAGGAAGGGAAGATCAAGCACCTCGGATTCTCCTGCCACGGCGAACTCAATGTGCTGAAGCGCTTCCTGGATGCCTACGGCAAGGATATGGAGTTCTGCCAGCTGCAGTTAAACTATCTCGACTGGACATTCCAGCACGGAAAAGAAAAGGTCGAGATGCTTCGTGAACGGGGCATTCCGGTATGGGTCATGGAACCGCTCCGTGGCGGAAAACTGGCAAATATGCCGGAGCGTTTCTCTGACAAACTCCGCACGATAAGACCTGAGGAAGAGATCCCTGCATGGGCCTTCAGATTCCTTCAGTCGATCCCGGAAGTGACGGTAATTCTATCCGGTATGTCGAACATGGAACAGCTTGAGAGTAACATCAAGACCTTCTCCGAAGAAAAGCCGCTTTCTGCCGATGAGATGGAAGGGCTTATGGCGGTCGCAGATGAAATGCTGAATGTCCGCTCCGTTCCTTGCACGGCCTGCCACTACTGTGTCAGCCACTGCCCGATGGAACTGGATATTCCGAGGCTTATCGCCCTCTTTAACGAACACAATATCACTGTTGACGGAGGCGGCTTTGACTTCATCGCCCCGATGGCCGTGGGTGCGCTTCCGGCTGACAAGAAACCTTCCGCGTGCCTGCACTGCCAGAGCTGTGAAGCCGTCTGCCCGCAGAACATCGGTATCTCCGGTATCATGGAAGAATTCGCCGCAATCGTAGGATAAAACCGGCGCATGAAAAACCTTTCCATCAAAGGTGCAAAATCGCGAAGAGTAAGCTCATCAGTCATAAAATAAGCGCAGAATAAACCCTTTCTCATGCTGTCCTCGGGCTTCGCCCTGCGGAGGCATGGAAAGGGTTTTTCATGCGCTTAACTTATAAATTTCTGAACAGCTTACTCTTCTACGTCAACCGTTTTGATGTGCAGCTCCTCGAGCTGTTTCTCAGTGACGTAGCCCGGAGCATCCATCATGATATCCTGTGCGTTCTTGTTCATCGGGAACGGAATGATCTCACGGATGGACTCTTCACCTGCCAGAAGCATGACCATACGGTCAACGCCCGGAGCAATACCTGCATGCGGCGGAGCACCGTAGCAGAAAGCATTGTACATCGCAGGGAACTTCGCCTTAACATCTTCTTCACCGAGACGGACCATCTCGAAGGCCTTGATCATGATCTCCGGATCGTGGTTTCTGACCGCACCGGAAGAAAGCTCGACACCGTTTACTACGAGGTCGTACTGATCGGCCGTGATGGAGAGCGGATCGATCTCGCCGCGCTCTGCTTTTAACAATGTTTCAAGACCGCCGGACGGCATGGAGAAAGGATTGTGGCAGAACTCGAGTTCGCCGGATTCTTCGCCGATCTCGTACATCGGGAAGTCGACGATCCAGCAGAAAGCGTACTGTTCTTTATCCATGTGACCCGGAACGGCAGCTCCGAAAGTCTTTACGATCACGCCGGCTGTCTTCTGGGCGGCAAGAAGTTTACCGCAGGAAAGAACGACCAGATCATTCGGCTTAACGCCAAGTGCTTTTACCACGGAATCCTTGATCGGGGTAACGAACTTCGCGATACCGCCGACGATCTCACCGTTTTCGTCCATTCTGAACCAGCAGCCTTTGTTGCCGGACTGTACTTCAACATCTGCGAGCGTCTTATCGATGAACTTTCTGGACTCCTTAAAGTCGGAGATGACGACTGCCTTGATGCGGACATCTGTGTCAGATCCGTCTTCGGTCTTTGTCGCAAACGGCGGGAAACCGCAGTCCTTAAGAACTTCTGTTGCGTCCTGGACGGTAAGGTCGATACGAAGATCCGGCTTATCGGAACCGTACTTTTCCATAGCCTCGAGGAACGGGATACGTGCGAACGGAGCGCCGGAAGCGCGGTTATATGTACCGTACTCGGCAAAGATCGGAGGGAGTACGTCTTCGATAACGGAGAAGACATCTTCCTGAGTGGCAAAAGCCATTTCCATATCGAGCTGGTAGAATTCTCCCGGAGATCTGTCTCCACGGGCGTCCTCATCACGGAAGCATGGAGCGACCTGGAAATAACGGTCGAAACCGGAGGTCATCAGGAGCTGCTTGAACTGCTGGGGAGCCTGCGGGAGAGCATAGAACTTGCCCGGGTGCTTTCTTGCCGGAACAAGATAGTCACGTGCGCCTTCCGGAGAAGAAGCCGTGAGGATAGGTGTGGTGATCTCGAGGAAGTCATGTTCCATCATGGCCTTACGGAGAGCGGCAACCACGTTGCAGCGCAGGATGATGTTTTTCTTAACTTCCGGATTACGAAGGTCGAGATAACGGTACTTAAGACGTGCATTCTCATCTGCCTCGCGAGAGTGGTTGATCTCAAACGGCAGCTCGTTATAGCGGCAGCGGCCGAGGATCTTGATCTCGGAAGGAACGACTTCGATGCTTCCCGTATCCTGGTTCGGGTTCTTGGAAGATCTCTCTCTTACCACACCGGTGACCTGGATCGTGGATTCCTTGTTGATCGCCTTCATCTCTTTTACTTTGTCTTCGGTCTCCAGAACGATCTGTGTCGTTCCGTAGAAGTCGCGCAATACAACAAATCCGAGATTGCTTCCGACCTCACGCATATTTTCCATCCATCCGACGAGCGTAACGGTCTTTCCGATATCGGGAAGACGGAGCTCGCCGCAGTTATGTGTTCTAGATTGGATCATAAAAAACTCCTTTTCCTATTTCATGCGCTGTACTGTCTCATACGAACGAAGCGCCTTATGCACGCTCCCTATTTTATAGCAGGACGCCCACTGCCGCAAGTGAACTTTTGTGAAGACGGTTCGCGGATCTTTTTACTTTTCGCCGATCAGAAAACGCGTGACTTTCCACATCTTCAGAACGACACCGATCCCCAGCGCAAGCAGCGTACTGAGTGCAAAAGTCAAAAGCCCCAGTGCCCATGGATCGATCCGTCCGCCGTATGCGCGCACATAATACGTGATCTGCTGATGGAAAAGGTAGATCGGCATCGTATAATACATCAGGAAACGAAGGAGCTTGTGCTTTTTCGCCTCGAACTTTTCGCCGATCTTCTGAAGGCACGACCATGCCATCAAAGCCCCGACATTTCTGAGTCCTGCCTGCAAAAGAGTCTGCGTCCAGAACCACGCTTCGCCGGATTTTCCGAGCGAGTAGATGTATACGCCGTAGATCGCGCAGTAAATAAGGATCCAGACAAACCACGGCACCGTTGATGTGATCGTCTTTTCGCCCGCTTCTTCTTTCGTGCGGATGCGTGCGCCCGCATAGAAAATGAGGACGTACTGGCATGTCGTCCAGATCGAGAAATAGTTCGGAAAATTGACATATCCGAAGATGCCGATCAGATATAATGAAATGCAGATAAACCAGCCCATCCCGGGTTTTTTGCTCATGACATCCCAGAGGAGCCGTACGATAAGAAACACCTCAAAAAGCATCATCAGAAACCAGACCTGTGCCGGCGCGATGCCAAGAAGATAATTCTTAACAAAAGTACTCTTCGTGAGCGGAAAGACAGGATGCGTCATGGGAATGATCCAGAGAAACATGACTGCCACATAAGGCACCAACAGGCGGACGGCCTTATTCTTTACAAAAGCACCGATGTCCTTGTATCCGCCGCCGTTCATCTTGAAGGCGAAGATGTATCCGGACGCAAGTGCAAAAGCATATACGTGGAAAAACTTGACCCACAGGTAGACAAGACTAAGCGAGTACATGGACTTCGAGACACCTTCCGCATTAACAGCAGGGGCAGAAAAGGCGATGCTGTGCCCGAAAACAACGAGCAGCATAAGGATCACCTTCACAAACTCACAGTTACTAAGATGTTTTTTCGCGATCAGTTCCTTCTCCATCTGCCCTCTACACTTCTATGCTTTGAAATACCCGAACAAAACTATTGTACCATATCGACGCTATTATCCGCTCTGCGTACACTCTTTTCCAGTCAATGTACGCAATATTTCACACCTTAAAGCCATACTTGTCGATATATGATAAAATAAGCGAAGATCGGAAGGTGTAGTTTTTAGTAAGAAGGGGTAAAGGTATGAAAAAATCAAAGATTACAGTGATCGTTTCGCTTCTTTTGGCCGTTTCGATATTTGGTGCGGCCTGTAAGTCGGGCGATTCTTCGAAGAAAAGAAAATCTACGAAGAAGACAAAGATAGAAGCTACCGACGACGAGGACGAGACGAAGAAAACAAAGAAAACCAAGAAGACGAAAAACACCGAAGATCAAAAAGAGACGGAAGTACCTTCCGAGACAACGGAAGCGACGACTACGACCTCAGAGACGACGGAGATGACGACAACTACCGAGAGCACTGAAGCTACTTCCGATACTACTCCGGCGGATACATCCGACTCCGCACAGACATCAGGGACGCAGGGAACTTTTGAGATGCCGGCTCCGAATACGGACGGCTATAAGGCTATTTCAGCGGCTGATTTTACATCCATTCAAGAATCGAAGGGGTACACAGTTGATGATGCTATGGCTCTGAATCCTGACGTCAAAGCAAAAGCACTTCTTCTTTCGTATGATCCAAGCTACCAGATCTCGTTCATTTACTATCAGTACAATAACGTCAAAGACGCAAAAGCCGCATACGAAGAGGCCATCGGCATATCCAAGGACTTCCAGGATAAAGACTACGAGTTTTTTATCTCGGACAATACTATGATCAGTTATTCCGAAGGGGATAATGAGTACATGGTAGTTGTTATCGTCGACGATATGGAGCTTCTGGCGCTGACGGATACGAACACCGCCAACATAAACAGCATGAATGAAATGCTGGCAGAACTTGGATATCCGATCACATAATTTTTGAAAAGGAAAGCAAGAGGAAATATCTATGCGAGAGAAAACGACAGAGATCGTAGAAGAGATCAAAAAGGTTATTTGCGGTAAGGACGAAGTCATCCGACTGATCCTTCAGAGTATTCTGGCAGGCGGCCACGTCCTCATGGAGGACGTTCCGGGCGTCGGTAAAACGACGATGGCCCTTTCCTTTGCCAAGACGATGGGCCTGGACTACGGACGTGTCCAGTTCACACCGGATGTCCTGCCTTCCGATATCACGGGTTTTTCGCTTCTGGATCCGGAAACACGCACCATGAAGTATCAGAAGGGTGCCGTTTTCCATAACCTCTTCCTCGCGGATGAGCTTAACCGTGCATCTTCCCGTACACAGTCCGCTCTTCTGGAAGCCATGGAAGAAGGCCAGGTCACGGTAGATGACAAGACCTATCCGCTTCCGAAACCGTTTGTCGTTATCGCGACCCAGAACCCGTCCGGTGCTTCCGGTACGACACTTCTTCCGGACTCGCAGATGGACCGTTTCGCGATCCGCGTTTCCATGGGTTATCCGTCCCTCGATAACGAGATCGAGATGCTGACGAACCGTCAGAACGGCGCCAACCCGCTTTCCGAACTGAAGCCGATCTGCTCGATCGAAGACATCCTCCAGATGCAGGAAGAGACGAGCAAGATGTACGTTAAATACAGAGTCATGAAATATATCGTTGCTCTGATGGACCGTTCCAGAAACCACAAGATGCTCGCAAGAGGCGGCAGCCCGAGATGTACGCTGGCCCTTACCGCCATGGCAAAAGCACATGCCTACATGACGGACCGTGACTATGTCATTCCGGATGATGTAAAGGCAGTATTCCCGGCGGTCCTCTGCCACAGGATGCTCCTGACTCCGGAGGCCGAGTTTAAGGAAATCAAGACGGAAGAAATCGCCAAAGAGATCATCAAGACCACACTGATCCCCAAGGAATAAGTTATGCTTCGAAGTTGGGTGATCTACATTCTGGCGTTGCTGGGCGCGATCACATTCTTTCTGTTTTATAAGATGTGGCTGTCCTGGTTTATCCTGATCATCGTGTTATCGATCGTTCCGATCGCTCTGGTGGTCAGCTTTGCCGCGTCACTTTTCTTCCAGCTCGAGGCAGATGCTTTTCGCAAGGTCATAAAAGGAGATTCGACCCAGATCTCGTTCACCTCTTACGGCCTGGAGATGTTCCCGTTTGCTCTTTATTCGGTAAAAGCACCGCTGAAGGAAATGATGACGGGAGCGGTCTCCTACATCAAGCTTTTTTCCCAAAGTGAGACGACCGACAGTGTGATCATCGACACGAAGCACTGCGGTACCTATCGTTTAACGACGGCAAAAGTCCGTATCTATGATCTTTTCGGCCTGATCTTTATCCCGAAGACCGTAGACGTTTCCGGTGAGATCGTCGTTATGCCGATCCCGCAGATCCCGGCCGAGATCTCGGACATGGACGGTTTTAAGGCCAAGGGCTTAAAGAAGTCGAGCAATCCGAATTCGGAGATCTACGATATCCGCACATATATGCCGGGTGACCCGATCAAGCAGATCCACTGGAAGATCTCCGCAAAGAAGGATGCTCTCATGATCAAAGAGTCCCAGGAAGCGACCTGGGGCCGTTCGCGCGTGTATCTCCCGATGACCCGCGATAGAGAAGTGATGGACAGAATGCTCGGCGAAGTGATGTTCACTTCGAAGTATTTTCTTGACCACGAGATCGAGCACAAGATCCGTGTTCTGCCGCCGATGAAAAAGGAGGTCGCTTTTGACGTTTCGTCAAAAGACGAGCTCGAGAAGGCGATCATTTCGATCCTTCGCCTGCCGATTCCGGAGGACGTAGACGATGAGAAATAAGACTCCGGAAACCATTATCCATGCCGTGAAAAAGCCGGTTGAGGCTTCCCGCCTGACGGTCATTTTCGCGATCTTTCTCGCGTCGCTTCTCGGCCTCGGATTTACGGGCATGCTGGCATCCACCTTCATGCTTCCGGTAAACTACGCCGTATTCATACCGGTCCTGATTGCGATCAGCGCCCTTTGCGCATATTGCCATTTCGAAAAAGGCAAAGCGACATCGATCATCGTTCTGATCTTTTTCGCGTTCGTGACGCTTCTGATCGCGGTATTCGATATCTTCTACATCCAGGCTTCGGCAGAGTATGCGTACTCGGTCCTTCAGCAGAGAGCTTTTATGGAATTAAGGCCGATGCTGCGCGGTGCGGCGGCACTGAAAGAAGCAAAGACCGACTGCACCTGCCTTTTCATCCTTGTCAACATCCTTCCGGCATTTTTTACGACGCTCATGGTCGAAAAGCGCCTGTCCATACTGCTTTCGTTTGTGTGGTACATCCCGTTCTTCTTCGCAACGGCCAGGGTCACCTACATCACTCCTGCCTCATGGCCCTGTCAGCTGGCCGTTGCGGGTATCCTGCTGCTTCTTCTTTTCGGCTTTGTCAAAAAGCTCGGTAACGAAAGCTCGGATAAGCGAATGCTCATTCTGGCAGCTCCGGTCATTGCTTTTTGCATGCTCGTAGCGGGAATGTTCCCGGCAAACGAATACAGCTACCATAAGCTGGCGACAAAGTATTACGACGGACTTCAGAATCTTCTGCATGAGATCCATGTCAAACTCCAGAATAAAAATGAGGAGCCGGAAGAGGAAGTTAAAAACGAGTACGAAGGCTACATGGGCAGCATCGTTGCCGGAAACGGCGAAGGCGAGGGTCTGGTCTCGAACAGCTTCTCCGAAGATTTTTCAAAGGTCGGATTCTTCAACCCGCCGGATGTGAAGATCTTCGAGGTCTCCCGAAATATTAATGACGACCACATCATTCTTTTGCAGGGCCGTGTCGTATATTTGCGCTGCACCTGCCTCGAGGTCCTCGACGGCGGAAGCTGGAGCACCTTTAACACGAATAAGGATCCGAAAGCAGTTGTTCCGGATTCCTATTTTGTGACCGAAGATAACACCGAGCCGAAAGAAGCAGACTTCGTGATAAACGTCCACACACTTTACCCGATCGATGCCAAGCTCACTCCGAACTATGTCGATAATTTCTTTATCGGTCCCGAAAGCAAATACAGCGATCTTGATCTCCCTGAAAGTTCGACCTGGAATCTTCAGGAGGTCATGTACAGTAACGGCGCGGACAACTATTCCTACGCCTATAACATGGTACCGAGAAAGCGAGATGTAGAATGGACAGATTCGTATCTCGAAGAAGTCTACGGAACTTGTCTTTATGTCCCGGAAGAGACAAAAAAGAGTATTCTCGATTGCGGAAAACTTCCTGAATGGTACTTAGATCTTCTCGAAGATCCGGGGAAGATGAGCACGGCCGAGAAGGTCGCCAGAGTCGTCGATTACGTAAGAAACCTGCATCCGTATAGTAAAGATACCCCGTATCCGCCGGAAGGTTCTGATTTCGTCACCTGGTTCATCAGCGAGAGCCGATCCGGATTCTGCGTGCATTACGCAACGACCGCGGCCGTACTTCTCCGTATGGTCGATGTTCCGACGCGCTATGTTTCGGGCTACTACGCGGACACGGATCCGGGCGGAAGACCGAGCCAGGTCTCCATGACCAATGCCCATGCCTGGTTTGAGTTCTTCGATCCGGACTACGGCTGGGTACTTGACGATCCGACTCCGGGAAATAACGTAGTGGCAAGCTATTTCAATGCATACGCAATCGCAAAAGAATACGGCGACATGGTCTATGATTTCCAGTTCACGCCGACGCCTTCACCGAAGCCTTCTCTCACGGTAACTCCTGCTGCTGAGCAGATCGAAGAAGAGAGCAGTTCCTCTATGCCCGGTATCGTTAAAGTCCTTGTGACGATCCTTTGTATCCTTCTTGTGATCGGACTTCTGCGTCTGGGATATGTGCTTTTCTGGAAACTCCGTCTGAAAAATAAGACCACCAACCAGAAGGCGAGCGTCTACGATTCGTACTACAGGATGCATCTTTATATCCTGGAAGGAAAGGGTTCGCGCGCCGTCAAGAAGATCGTGGATAAGGCCGAGTACAGCCGCGATGAGATCTCTGAAAAAGAACTGTCCTACATCGTCCGGTTCGGTGAACATAACCTGAAGAAGCAGAAGAAGGGTGCCTCGAGATTAAGAAAAGCCATCTCCTACATCCTGCGGGTCCGCTTTGAGGAAAAGGGTGGAGCCGAAGAAGCTTTGAAAGAGTGATCGCGGCCGCCCTAAAATTCACTCCAGGCCGCAAAAAGATATGCCCCGGGCCACAAAAAATGCGCCCCGGTCGAAGCGCATCCCCTTAAATTATAGTGCTTTTCGCAAATAATGAACGATTAAAATCTGCACAATTTTCGGATCTGAAAGTTGTGCAGTTTTTATTAGCACTCTCACCTTGACAGTGCTAATTTCGGGACTATAATGAAGGCGAAACAAAGGAACGAAGATCCAAATAGATGATAAGACCTCCGCCCCGATGCGAGATAACAACATAGCAAAGGAGGAATGATGTATGTTGATGTCTGGTATTTTTGGAGAGAACTTGTTTGATGATTGGATGGGCTTCCCAATGAGGGAACTGGCGAATGTCGACAGACGTCTGTACGGCAAAAACGCAAGCCATATCATGAAGACTGATGTCAAGGAGACCGACGGTACTTATGAACTGGAGGTCGATCTTCCGGGCTTTAAGAAGGACGAGATCAATGTCAAGCTGGAAGACGGCTATATGACCATCAGTGCAGCGAAGGGCCTCGATACAGAGAAGAAAGATAAGCACGGCAAGATCATCCGTCAGGAAAGATATGCAGGTGCGATGCAGAGAAGCTTCTATGTAGGCGAGGGCGTCAAGACGGAAGACGTCAAAGCGAAGTACGAGGACGGTGTCCTCAAGCTCGATATCCCGAAGAAGGAACTGAACCTTCCGGGCAATAACACCATCGCGATCGAGGGCTGATGCCTGAAGATCCGGACGGCTCCGCGCCCCTTTCGGGCGGGCCGCAAATAACGTTAAACAACGCCATAGATATACCTTACCCATAAACCTTCGAAAAAGGGGAGCGTCCGAAAGGATGCCCCCCTTCTTCCATCTCCGGGAACGTCCGAAAAAGATGCCCCTTTTCCATCCGAAGGCGCGTTTTTTCCTTTCAAAAATGCGACGCTTTTTCTGTGGCTGTGGTAAAATCAAGTTATATTCATCCTAGATAAAAGGCAGGTGTAGCACATGGATCTTGTTAAATCGATTCTTAAGAATCTGACCTCCGTTCCGTCCCTCGAAGCACTGACGGAAAAGGCAGGTGTATCCGCTGATTCTATTGAAAAAGCACTTTTCTCGGCTGTTCCGTCTCTGATCGGATCAATGACCAAGAATGCATCTTCGAATAAAGGCGCTAAGGCCCTGATGGGAGCTCTCGCGCAGCACGAAGATGACAGTGACGTATCCTCTCAGATCGCAAAAGCAGATGCCGTCGACGGCGGCAAGATCATCGGCAAGATCATGGGCGATGACAAAGATGATTTCATTTCTTCCATCGCGAAAAAAGCCGGTATCAATTTCGATCAGTCCAGTGCGATCCTCAATAATATCGCTCCGTCGCTTCTTTCTTCCATCTCCGCGGCCGCAAAGCCGGATACGGAAGAGAGTGTCGCCAAAGAAGCTGCCGAGCGCAAAGAAAAGGCAGAAAAAGACAGCGGTTCTTTTATCGGCGGATTCTTAAAGAACTTCATGAAGGATCCTGACGACAAGGACGCCAAGTCAGGAATCGACGGCTCCGATCTTCTCAACATCCTGAAGAACACGATGCTGTAATTCATCCCATCAAAACGAGTGAAAAAGAACTCTTCCTTCGATGCTGTCCTCCGCGCTTACGCTTGTGCGGAGGCATCTTCCGGAAGAGTTCTTTTCTTATGCCTTTTATATACAGGTCACTGCTGTGCCGGGGGCGTCGGATAGTTCTGGGCTGCCTGTACCGTTGCAACCTGAGCAGCCTGAACTGCCTGCGCTGCTGGTGCTGTCGGGAAAGCCGTGGAAGACGGGAATCCCGTTGCCGCTGCTGCCGCTGTTACCGCTGCTTGAGGAGAAACAGGCGCTGCCGGATTTGCCTGCATGGCCGGAGCCTGAGGTACCGGCATTTTTCTGACTACTTTTGCCTGAGGATTCTTAAACACGGGATCCGGATAAAGCGGGGTGTAGTATGTATTCAGGAACTCGGTCTGGGCGGCCGGCTTATGAAGGGATTTGTCGATCCGCGCCGAATAGGCGATGCCGCCGGTGTATCTGCTGTTTTCTCCAAGAGAGTCACCATGGTTATTAGAACGGTTTAAGAGAGAACCGAAGATGAGAAAAGCAAGTCCGACTCCCAGAGATCCGCCCATCAGTATACCTAAAAACATTGAAAAGCCAGTCATATTGATTACTCCTGTCTCTTTTTCGTAAAGTTAAATGTTTTGCTCGATTGCGTCAGTTTCAGCTTCGCAAGGACATTCTTGATCTTTTTGACACCGGCGATCGCCATGACGACACCGGCGGCGATCAGTCCGACGACTATCTTACCGCTGCTGTTATTGCTGCTACTGCTGCTGTGTCTTCTCGGTCTGCTCGCATAGGAGGACATCATCGCATAGATGATGTGATAGAAGATGATCGAGAAAAGGACCGCAAACAGGATGCAGGTGATGGTCAGAAGCGTGAAGAACAGTGCTTTTCGGATGGGAAGACCACAAACGACTTTGCCGGTCTGACCGTTTACGAGGATCGTATGGTGCTTGCCCTCGTGTTCAAAAGTGACGAACCATGCCGGAAGCAGTGCGTATTTGACATCCGGGTTGATGGCCGTGCTGCCTCTGAAACCGACGATCGTTTTCGTGCCGCCTTTGACGGATTCCAGCATCATCTCGTCGAACATCTTGCTCGCTCTGTTTTCGACGGCCCGGCTGAGATCACCGTAGGTCACATCCGATGAATTGGAATAGAAGCCCAACAGAT
The DNA here is from genome assembly GCA_017428545.1 of Clostridiales bacterium. GTDB lineage: Bacteria > Bacillota > Clostridia > Saccharofermentanales > Saccharofermentanaceae > Scatonaster. The sequence continues at coordinate 33,415 of JAFRQR010000033.1, read as the reverse complement.
AATCCTCATCGAAAAGCACTAGTTTTGAGAAGTCATACGGCTCGAGTCTCGAGCTGCTCTCGTCCGAAAGCATCGTGCAGGCATCGACCGGAAGGTTTTTAAGATGCATTTTACCTGAACGTCCGTGAAAGGTGATGGTCGAGCTTTTGCCGTTTGATGTCTTTTTTCTGATGATCGCGGCTTCGGATCTGTCTGCGTCAACGATCCAGTATGGAATATAGATGCCGTGAACGCTCTCCGGAGTGAAGTGCTTGACTGCATCCGGAACAAACAGTCCGTGTCCGATCTCTTTATTGATGCACGCAAGTGCCTGTTCTTTCGTGATCGCGAAGGGGAGGATGAACTCCGGGCATTCCTGCTTGCTGATACGGCTGAATACGACTGTCGGATTTCCACAGTAAACGCACTTTGTCGACACTTCTGTGCCGGTGATCATGACTTCGCCGCCGCACTCGCTGCATGTGTAGATGTAGCAGTCGAGATACTCTTTTACGGCATTGGCTGTATTCTGTCCGTAGACCTCAGCCATGGAAAGTGCCTTTTTATCCTGCACGTACTTTTTGCTCTCGCTCTCGACTTCTTCCGCGAAGAAGGTGCTTCCGCACTGATTGCAGCGCACCTTCTGGATCGCCGGATCGAATACCAGAGCATGTCCGCAGTTCTTGCATAGTGTTGCCATTTTTCATCTCTCCGTTTCTGCACCGCCAAGCAGGCGGGCAATACTGTATCGCATGGACCATGCGATACGATCAGCCGTCTTCCGTGTACAGCGGTTTTTCCGCCGCACCCGATCAACGACTTTAGATAATATTATATAAAAAAACCGCGAGGATTATACAGACAACCTCGCGGAATATTCATGTCTAATTGCAGAGCCGACGGCAAAAACCAGTTTCTTTCATTACCATCCAAGATCCATCAGCCAGTTGTTCAGTGCGCGTTCTCTGTCTCTTTCGGACAGGCCTTCCGGCATCCGGTATTCGCTCTTGATGTTACCGTCTGCGATGTAAAGAACCCGGGAGCAGTTGGAAGCAACTTTTGCGTCGTGGGTGACCATGAGAACGGTCGTGCCTTCGGAGTTGAGCTTTTTGATCTCGTTGATGACTTCGGCAGAGGACTGGCGGTTCAGTGCGCCGGTCGGCTCATCCGCGAAGAGGATCTTCGGGTTGTTGACCATGGATCTGGCGATACACGCGCGCTGGAGCTGACCGCCGGATACTTCGTTGATGTCATTTCCTGCGATCTCGATGATGCCGAGTTTTCTCATTAAGTCTTCGCAGCGGGCGACTTTGTCTTTTCTCGATTCAGCGTTCTTGTCGCACTCAATGGCCGGAAGAAGAATGTTGTCCATGATCGTCAGGTTCTTCATCATGTACATCTGCTGGAAGATGAATCCCATGTCATTCAGACGGACGGAAGAGAGTTCTTTTTCAGAAAGAGCCGTGATCTCTTTTCCATCGAGCATGACCTGGCCGGATGTGGCTTTGTCCATACCCGAGATCGAATAAAGGAGAGTGCTTTTGCCGGAGCCGGACGGGCCCATGATGCCGATCATTTCGCCTTCTTCGACGTCGAAGCTCACGTTCTTCAGGACGTTGTTCTGTCGCTTCTCGATGACGTATGTCTTGCAGAGATCTTTTACTTCCATTAACTTTTTCATATTCATTTTCCTCCATTTCGGTGCGCCGTCTTGCGGCAGTTTGTTATCTGGTTTTCTGCCGCAGCGGGCAAGTGCTTTTACAGTGGTATTATTCGATGTTCGCGGTGTCGCTGGACTTGATGGACCGGCTCGAGAGCGATGTCAGGAAAGCGGTGATCAAAGTGGTGATGACGATGATGCCGGGGTACAGAAGGAAGATCTGCAGGGCATTGATTGCATAGTTGATCTTGCTTACGCCCATCATGCCGAAGATCGGACTGATGCAGAGGTTCGTGGCCGGGATCGAGAGCGCGGCGGCGAGGATCATGGCGAACACGGTGACGATGACGAATCGCAGGACGTGCCAGCGGTAGATCTTGCTGTTCTTGATGCCGATCGCTTTGAGAAGGGCGATCTGGCTCTTTTCGTCGGCGATGAAGGAGACCTCCATGAGGATAGTGACCAGGATGACGACGAGGACCGTGATGGCAAGGAGCAGCCACTGGACGGCGAGCATTGTCGGGACGACATTGATGCAGGAAGCGACATACTCGGCGCAGGTCTCCACTTTGTCGTTCGTGAAATTGGCGGCGATGATCGCTTTTCTTTCTTCGATCTGTTTGGCGCTAGGATCATCGTCGAAGTTGATCTGGAATGCCATGGTCGAGGTCATGTGCTCCGGATCGACAGGTGCATCCGGGTGGAGGCGGACCACTTCGCCGAGCTGGTTGAACGACTGGTAGTAGGCGGTGATGATGCATGGGAGCTTCTCGGATCCGAAATCGATGACCATGGTGTCGCCGATCTTGACGTTCAGTTTTTTCGCGATGATCGATGTCACAGCGACTTCGTTTCTGTTCTGCGGGGGCGTGCCCTCAGTGAAGACGAGCTCATTGAAGTCTGTGCGGAAACCGTGTTCACAGATGAGGCGGTGCGTTTTACCGTTGATATCGGCGTTATACGTGTACTGCCATTCCTGGGCGAAATGACCCGGGATGCCGAGATCCTGCAGTTTCTTGTCAAGACCGTCAAAATAGTTATTCATATAATCCATATCGTTGCCCATGATCTTCATTGACTCGGAAACGCTGTCGACGTAGATATCGCCTTTTGTGCCAAATGCGGTGATGAGTTTTTCGCTCTGCATGGTATTGGTGGTGTTGACCATCATTAGTACAAAGAGCATGCAGAGGGTGAAGGCGATCACGATGGAGATGTAGCGTTTCGGACTTGAGATCGTGTCATTGATAGCAAGGAAACTGCTCGTTCCTGTTCTTTTGGCGCGGGACAAATGGAGCTTGCTTTTCTTGGAGTAGCGTTCTCCGGAACTTCCGGTACGGATCGCATCGACCGGAGTGGCTTTCTTAACGATGCGGGTCGCGAAGTAGGAAAGAGCCACGATCGTGATGACGACGAGGATTGCACCGATGGCGTTGATTCCGTAGCCGAGGTCGTTTCCAAGAACCATGTTTTCCGTAACGGAGGCCATGAGGACATTGCTCAAAGGTATGCTCAGGAAGAATCCGATCAGGGAACCTGCGATGGCCATCGCGAAATATTTAGTGAGGTATAGGACGCGGATCTTTCTATTCTTGATTCCGATGGCCTTCATGACGCCGATCTCTCTATATTCCCTGGTGATCGTGAAGGAAAGAGAGACTTTCAGTACGACGAAGGAAAGGATAATCAGACAGGCGGAAAGGATCAGTACGATAAAGGCAACGATCATGTCCATGACGTAGCACATGGAGACGGTGGATCGGGGGTTGGCAAAGTTGATATTGCTGCACTTAGCGGCGGCTTCCTGAACGGCTTCAGTGTCATGTGTATCGATGCAGCAGACCTGACCGGAATAGTCCTTTGCGATGATTTCGTTGTTCTTGAAGACTGCGTAATCATCGGAGTGCATCAGGATGCGGGTATTGCCCATAAACTGCGATCCCAGAAGGGCATCTTTGACTTTGCCGTCGACGATGAGGCGGACGCTGACGCCCTCCTGACCGACTTCGAGAATGTCGCCGGGCTTCAGGTCATTTTGCTTCATGAAGTTTCCCGTGACATAACAATGTCCGGGCTCAAGTGGCTTCGGTATCTCGTTGTTTTTGTCGAAGAAGTGGAAGGAGGACTCAGACAGATCCTGCATGAGAAGGACGTTTCTGGTCTCGATCGCACTTCCGTCTTCTTTTTTAAGGGAGTCTCTCGAACCGAAGATCACGGTATCAAGGCGGTAATCGTCGATGGCGGGTTCGGTACTGAGCATCTCGTCAAGAGCGCCGACAGAACCTTTTCCCATAGTGATGATGACGAAGTCGCCGACACCGGCCTTATCGAGATAGTAATCGGTGCCGTTCATGACTGTGATGACGTTATTGAGGCCGGAACCTACAAACATCGCGGCGAGTGTGATGAACAGAAACACGATGAGGTTCATGGCTTTCTTTTTCTTCAGTTCCTTTTTCAGTATGCGAAAAAACATCTTGTTGTTCCTTTCCGGCTGAGCTTCCGGGGCCGGCGGGGTTGATTTAGGAGGATGCCGCCGACCCGGGTTTCTCATGTTGTGACTACATCTTACCGCGGAGATTATTAAACAATCATTAAATCGGGGGGAAGGGGGCATGGGAAAACGTCTGCCAAGTCCTTCAAAAACGGATTTCAAAAAAAATGCAACAGATCGAAAAGAACTCTCGTCTATTTTTCAGAAACACTTCCGAAACCGGGAAACGGCCCGGTGGAGAAATCGTTGAAAACAGGAGGACCCTATGAAAAAGAAGATAATCCCATTATTGATGGCCTGCATGATCGGCATCTCATTTATCGCCGGATGCAAAAGCAAAAGCGAGAAGTCATCAAGCAAAAAGAACAGAACTGCGCCCGAAGAAATCTATGAGGCCTACGAGTCTACCGCTGATGCCAGCTATGATATGACGAAAAACAGAAGCGCAGGCGCTTCCGGGGAAAACAACTATTACAGCGACGGTATGAGTATGGAATATGCCGCTGAAACAGAAGCCGGATATCTCGAAGACAGCAACTATGACATGGAGCAGATCGGCGACGGAAGCGGAGTCTCCGGTGAAGCGGACACGACCGTTGATGTTTCCAAAGAAATGCTCGTTTTCCGCTGCACAATGTCGATCGATACATTAAACTTCGAAGAGTCTCTCGCTTCGCTGAAGGGCAAGATCGAAGAGTACCATGGCTTCATCGAGAGAGAGAACCAGTCGGACGGAGCTACCGGTAACGGAAAATACCTCACGGATGAAAAAGATAAGGATTATTTCTATACCGCGACGATCCGTATCCCCTCGGAATACTATGAATCTTTCGTGAACTCGACCTCGGGTATCGGCATCCTGCGTTCTAGAAATTCGAGCGTGGACAACGTCTCCACCAGATACGGCACATTGAAAAATGAACTGGAGATCTTCGAAGCGGAATATGACCGCTACATGAAGCAGTACGAAGAGACCGAAGACGAGTCCGTCGCACTGCAGATCCAGCGCGAACTCCGTAACCTTGCGATCACGATCTCCGACATTAAAACGGAGATGAGCATGCTCGAAAGCGACGTGGCTTATTCTTATGTCAGCATCACGCTCCATAAGGTCACGGAAAAAGAAATCAAGCAGAAAGAGAAAGAAGAGAAGAAAGAAGAAGACGAGGGCTTCGGCACACGTATCTCGAACACGGCGAAAGAATCCTGGGATGATCTTGTCGGATTCTTTGAATCGATCGTACTCTTCTTCGTCGCGAACTGGTGGATCATTACCCCGATCCTGATTGCAATTCTCGTACTGTTCTTCGTGATCCGCCACAAGATCAAGAAGTTCCTGAAAAAGAGAAAGCAGAAGCAGGAAGAAGCAGCTGCAGCTCTGCCGTTAGTTATCGCTCCGACACCGACAGAAGAGACTGCTGTTGAAGAGACAATCAAAACTGATTCCGCTGAAAAAGCACCGGCCGGCGCAGCTGATCCGGAAGAGATCACTGAAGAAAACAACGTCACAAATGAGGACGAAAAGAACTGAATAAGAACACCTTACCAAGACGCAACGAATTGCATGAATTGTACTCCTCGGACGCAACGTTCCAGGGTTAAGAAAAGGAAAAAGAAACTGAAGAAAAACACCGCCAGAAGTTGCGTCAGGCGGAGCGCCGGAGATCAAGCCTTTCTCACCACAACGGTGACGGCGAAGTCTCCGGCGTTTTCTTTGCCGGAAACAGAACAGCCGGCCCCGGCTGCGTCCTTGACTCCGGCTTTGTCCTTGCCTGCATCTGCATCATCCGACGGCACGATCTTCGCGAAGATATCTCCGTTCATCATACGCATAAGAGACCTGGCGATAAAAAGCCCCAGACCGGAACCCTTCACATTCTCAGAATTGCTGCCTCTGTAGAAGGACTCGAAAAGATGCGGGAGCTCTTCTTCTTTCACCGAGCATCCGCTGTTTTGCACCGTGATCAATCGGCAGTCTTCTTCATCGGAAAACCCGATCCTGACATAGCGGCCGCTGCCGTATTTGATCGCATTTTCCAGAAGATTCTGCAGCACTTCTTCAAGACGTACGGGGTCACCGGAAACAAGCACATTTGTGTATTCTCCGATGGTAAAGTCCGTGCGGAGCGATCTGAACTTTTCACTGTAAAGAGTCCGGATGCGGTCCATGATCTCGGAAAGATAAAACTCTTTCATCTCGACCTCGAGATTGAGGAAATCTTCTTTGGAAGCAGCGACGATATCCGAGACATATTTTTCGATCTCTTCTGCATTGTGATTGATACCGGCAATGGCATCTTTGCGCTCGGCATTCGTCTCGTAGATATCCTCATCGAGCGCGCGGGAATAAAGCTTGATCGCCGAAAGCGGCGTTTTTATATCGTGCGAAAGCGACAGGATCAGAGTCTTCTTGTCCTTCTGAAGCTCGAGCTCTCGCTCTTTTTTTGACTCCAGATCGTCGCGCAGCATGTTAATGCCCCAGAGAAATTTTCCGAAGAATTTGTTCTTGTCTTCCTTGACCGGAGCCGAGAGATTGCCGCGCGCGAGCTGCAAGGAATAATCGCTCATTTTGTGGAACGGGCGAAGGATCCTGCGGCCGATAAAGATCAGCACGAAAGCCGTGGAAAGAAGCGCGATCCCAAGTCCGATATTCATGTAGACCAGCGGACGGATGTCTGCCTTTTCCCGGTATTCGAAAGCATAAAGATCCGAACCGATCTTCTTGACGACATATTCGGAATTGATCACGGCATTTGGATCGAAAAGAGAAATGCGGGTGATCGAGTTATACTTTTCACAGACCGATTCGACAGAAGATCCGCCATTGATGTCATCCGCGGCGCGCTTGATATCGACCATGTACTGCCCTTCTGCTTTATTCCGGAGGCTTCCGAGCATGAGGACGTTGCAGATGATGATCAGCACGACATAGAAGGCCAGGAAGATGAAGGTGAACCGCCGGTACTTATTCATAGCGGTACCCCGTGCCCCAGACCGTGATGATGTGCTTCGGATTTTTCGGATCTTCCTCGATCTTCTCGCGGAGCCACTTGATGTGCACGGTCAGCGTCTGGATCTCTGAATCACTGTCGGATCCCCAGATATTGTTGAAGATATATTCCTTTTTCAGAGTCGTGTTCTTGTTTTCGATCAGCAGCTGCAAAAGCGCGAATTCTTTTTCCGTCATGACCAGGGGTTTCCCGGCAAGCGTCGCCGTCCGCTTCATGGTATTCAGACGAAGGTCGCCGTCGATGACTTCTTCGATCGCGTATTTGCGCTTAAAGATCCCGCGGATCTTGGCCAGCAGGATGTCGATATCGTAGGGCTTCTCGATGTAGTCGTCGGCACCGAGGGAAAGGCCTTCGAGCTTGCTGTCCTTATCGGATCTGGCGCTGGCGATGATGATATGTGTATTGGAGGTCTCGCGGATCTTACTGCACACGGAAAATCCGTCGATGCCCGGAAGCATGATGTCCAGGACCAGAAGTTTCGCCCCGTACTTCTCGAAAAGCTCCAGTGCGCGTTCTCCCGTCGGGGCGATCGCGACGGTGTAATTTTCCTTTTTCAGAAAAGCACTTAGAAGGTCCCCGATCTCTTTGTTGTCTTCGCAAATGATGATGTCCGGCATACTTTCTCCTCGTCCCCCGCGCAAGAAATAATTGCGCCATTGATCTGACCCCATTATACCATGCGCAAACCGACAGGTGCTTTTCGCGCGGATGCTGCTTTTCGAAAAGCACTGACAGCCCCTAATTGCAGATGGAAGTGCAAATAGAAAACAGTAATTCCGAAGGCAGGCTCTTGTTGAAAAGAGCCCCGGAAATTAGTATATTGTCATAAGGAGATATTACTCATGGCCGAGAACATTCAAAACATGAAAAAACATACATGCCCGACATGCGCGGCACCGCTTCGGATCAACACCGAACTGCAGATGTACGAGTGCCCGTTCTGCGGTGTGACTTATGACTACGAATACTTCCGCGAGGATGACGTACTTGAGCGCGCCGAGCGTGCGCTACGGGCCGGTGAATATAATTCTGCCGCCGAGGCTTATGATTTCATGCTCGCGAAAGAACCGCACAACTTCGTCGCGCTTCGCGGAAAGATCATGGTCTCTGCCAATGCCAAGAGCATGCAGGAGTTCCGTGATCCGAACCGTCTCCGCACATTGAATTTTTCCAAGATCGATAATGAGATCGACCAGGCGGTCTTTGCTTCGGAAAGTAAGGGCAGAGAGTATTTTTCCAAGCTCAAAGAACTTATCGCCGCGGGAAAAGAGTATAAAGAAGTGATCATGAACATCACCAAAACCAGAAACCAGCGGAAGCTTCAGGGCAAGAAGATCCAGATGTACAACCGTGCAAAGACGAATTCTTATGTGGATGTCGGAGATAAGAAAACCGAGGTGTCCGTGCATCCGAAGGACCTGATGGCCGCGACGATCGCAATCTACATCGTATGGTGCGTTTTGGTGGCGATCATGGCGTTCTCGATCACGGGGAATTCGACGACAACTGCTACATCGGAAAAGAATAAAAACAGATATGACGTTCAAAACAATTACAATTATGCTGTGAACGGCATACTATATCCGGACCTCACTTCCGATCAGAAGAAGGAAATAAATTCTGCGAGCAAAGAAGTAAGCAGGAACTATGTGGATGTCTGGGGAAATATCGTTTCGGATGCGACAGATGATAATACTTCCACAAAGAAGTCCACGAAGAAGTCCGGAAAGGACAAAGAAGATACCACGAAGAAAAAGAACGATAAATCGGCCGCGGTCGCGATCATTGTGGTGCTGATCGTCCTCCCGGGAATCGCCTGCGCGGGCTATTGCATCTATCTGAAAAAGAAACTTGATGAGATCGACAAGATCGAGAACACGATCAAAGTCTATGAAGAACAGGCATCCGAGATGGCGGATCAGGTCCTTACTCACGAGTCAGAAGCGGTATCGATAAGAAAGAAGATCTCGCTTCTTTATAAGGAACTGACCGAGCTCGATCTTGCTCCGGACATGCAGAATATGCCGATCGAAAGAGGTCCGGGAATTGCCAGAAGATGGCAGTGACGGCGCTGGTTTTTTTCATAGGGATGTGTGATATACTTGTATGGAAGTACGAAAAGGACGGTTCTTCCTATGCAGTTTGTATTATCCCCAAAGACCATTAAAGACGGAAAGGCAGCGCTCCTGATCGATGGAGGGCTGCCTTCCGGTATTCATAAGATCGCAAAAAAGATCCAAAGCGACATCAAAGCCGTCTTCGGAGCAGCGCCGGAAATCTATTCCCTGGACTTCCTCGGCAAAAGCACCGCCGAGGCTAAGCGCGCGAGAGAAAAGATCGAGTATCCGATCCTTATCCTCATGGATAAAAGCGGCTCCGAAAAAGGAGCCGCCACGAGTAACACTATTACAAATCTTGAAGAATCAGGCCTTCTCGACCTTTCGGAAATCCGCGGGAAGCGCGAAGTATATCTTCATAAGATCATCGAAAATCTCCCAACGAAAGAGGCTGTGCCGAAGAAAAAAGGAAGCAAAACGGGCGAAGGAAAAGTGCTTTTGCCGAAGAATAAAGCGGCGTTTGTGATCGCGGGATCGGATAAGAGAGGCACGATCTACGGCCTTTTTGCACTGTCGGAAATGCTCGGGGTCTCGCCGTTTATCGACTGGCTGGATGTCATGCCGGAAAGAAAAACGGAAATAACGATCCCCGGAAAATATAAGTTTATTTCCAAAGAGCCTTCGGTACGTTTCCGCGGATTCTTCATCAACGACGAATGGCCCGCTTTCGGCAACTGGTGCAACAAGCGTTTCGGCGGATTTAACGCGAAATGCTACGAGCACGTGTTCGAGCTTCTGCTTCGGCTGAAGGGTAACTATATGTGGCCGGCGATGTGGTCGGCGATCTTCCCGAACGACGGTCCGGGACTGGAAAGCGCGGCGCTGGCGGACGAACTCGGCGTCGTCATGGGCATGTCCCACCACGAACCGTGCCTCAGACAGGGCGAGGAATATAAGTATCTGCGCGGACCGAATTCCATCTACGGCGATGCATGGAATTTCTTAAGTAACGAAAAGGGCATCACGAAGTTCTGGGAGGACGGCCTGATCCGTTCCGGCAAGTTTGAAAACGTCATCACCGTCGGCATGCGCGGCGAGGCGGACACGGCCATCATGGGCAAGGAAGCAACTCTTAAGGACAACATCGATCTTCTGCGGAAGGTCCTGAAAACGCAGAACCGCCTGATCAAAAAGTACGTCAATAAGGACCTCGACGAAGTGCCGAGAATGCTTGCGCTCTATAAAGAAGTCGAGCCGTATTTCTATGGCGACGAGAAGACGCCGGGACTTATGGGGGATCCGGAACTTGAGGGTGTGACGCTCATGCTCTGCGACGATAACTTCGGAAACTTAAGGACCGTCCCGACGCCGGAAATGCGCGATCACAAGGGCGGCTACGGCATGTATTACCACTTCGATTATCACGGATATCCGATCTCTTACGAGTGGTTCAATACCTCCCATCTTCCGAAGGTCTGGGAGCAGATGACGACCGCATATGACTGCGGGATCCGGGATCTGTGGATCGTTAATGTCGGAGATATTTTCAGCACGGAATACCCGCTCTCGTTCTTCCTCGATCTGGCGTATGACTTCGATAAATGGGGCACTTCCAATAAAAATGCCGCACATGAATACACGAAACTTTTCGTCGAGAAATACTTCGGAACGACGCTTTCGGGATCGCAGAAAAAGCAGGTCAATGACCTCCTTCTCGGATATACCCGCATCACGGCTGCAAGAAGGACCGAAGCGATGAACGACGATATCTATGCGCCGTTTGCTTACGGGGAAACCGAGAGTCTTCTTAAGAGGATCGACAAGCTTATGAGCGGTGCTTCCAAACTGTACGATACGCTCTCCGGCGCGGGCGCAGGGAAGGCCTCCGCAAAAGCTTCCGGCGCGGGCGCAGGAAAGACTTCCGGAAAACTTTCGGAGAATGTGGCGTACCGCTTCTATGAACTTGTGTACCTGCCGCTCATGGCAAACCTCAATGTACAGAAGATGTGGCTTCTGACTACGCAGAATCACGCATATGCGAAGATCGGAAGCACGTACGCGATGGCGCTCGCGGAGAAGGTCAACGAGTGTCTGGAATTTGATCAGGAACTGGTCGATGAACTGCATAAGATCCACGGCGGCATGTGGTACGGCATGGGCCTTTCCGAACATATCGGTTTCAAAAACTGGTGCGAAGAAGGCTGCCAGTATCCGGTCGTGCACACGTTCCTGCCGGGCAATAAAGACCGCCTGATCGTGACGGTCCCGGGCACGGGCGATTATTCGGAAGGCTATTTCTGGACGCGAAAAGCACTTGCCCTTCCTTCTTTCCTCGACCCGCGTGTAAGTGAGGGCGCACTCGAACTGACTACGGGATGCGATAAGAAGATATCTTTCCGTATCGAGTGCGATGCGAAGTACCTTCAGATCACACCTTCTTCCGGAACGGTTGACCCGAGAACGAGAAAGATCGTCAAGATAAAGATCGACCGCACGAAACTTCCGAAGAAGGGAAGCGCGGCTGCAAAGAAGAACGAACCCGCAAAGATCACGGTAAGATTCGGCGAAGGTGCTTTTGTAGAAGTGGAAGTACCGCTTAATGGAAGCTGCGGATATATCGCGGTCAATGCGGAAAACTTTACGGAGAACATTCCCGGGAAAAAGGGTGCCTTCGAGGTGATCCCGGACTACACGAGAGGGATCTCTGCCGTTAAGGCCTACCCGCAGGATGTGGAGTTCAAAAAGGCGGCTGATGCTCCGAAACTTTCCTACCTTGTGGATGTCCCGAAGGCCGGGAAATACACGCTCCGCCTGATGACGAATCCGAGCAATCCGCCGACGCGCGAACCGGAGATCTTCTTCGGCGTAAGCGTTAACGACGGAAAAGAAAAGAAGGTCAACATGATCCCGGAGGGCTTTGCCGTAGGCGACAACCAGCTGATCTGGAAGCAGGGCGTGCTCGATAATATCCGCATCACCGAGGTCGGACTCGATCTGAAAGAAGGAAAGAACGCTATCTGGATCCGCGCGGTCAGCCCGAACTTCGTGCTCGTGAAACTGGTGCTTTTCGAAGAGGGAAAAGCACCGATGGAATCGTATAACGGACCCACGGACAATTACAGTTCAAAATCAACGGCTTTCATGTAGAAGTCGGTCTCGTAGGCGATCTTTGTGAAGTCATCCGGATCCGGTTCGTAGAAATGCACATTGATGACAAGCCGCGCAGGACCGCTCCAGAACGTATAATGCCCGGTAAGTATACCGACCGAAATGACGGAGGTCTCTCCTGCGGCGACGCAACGTTCTTCGAAGGGCATCATCTCATTGTGGAATACGGCTGCATCCGCCCATTCGCCGTCATCTCCCTGTTTCTGCAGAGTGAAGACCTCTTCGATATAAAGCGGAGATTCGCCTTCGTTCGTGATGGTGAGCTCTAACTCAGTGGGGATGAGGGCCCCGTCTATTTCGATCATTTTGTCCTCGGGGATCGAGACGGAAGCGAGGCAGTTTCCGTGAAAATCGGTCGTGACCGGCAAGGTGGTCGCAGGGGATTCCGTAGGCATAGTCGTAGTATTTGTGGATTCCGGAGGCGTAGTCGTCACTATCGTAGTTATATCCTGAGTTACAGCGTACTCTGAAGCCTGCTCCTCGACCAGGTCCTTCTTTCCGCCGATGATCCCGGCTTTCCAAAGACCGAAAACAGCAAGTGCGATCGCGGCGAGCCCGGCCGCTCCCGGAAGAACGAAACGGATCAGTTTCGTTCTCTTCGCAGGAGCTGCGGTGACAGGTGCTTTTGCCGGGGAAGGAGAAACATTCCCGGAGGATTCTTCTACTGCTTCGGCTATATATTTATCATCGATGTCATTGATCATATCGAAAAGATCTTTTCCGGTCATGAGATCAGTCCTCCTTCCAGAAGTTTCGTGCGAAGCTGGTTTCGCATCCGGTTCAGTGAAACGGAGACGTTATTCTCCGTCATTTGCATGCGCGCGGCGATGTCTTTTACGCTGTCCGAGTACCAGTAGCGGCGGACGAAGATCTTTCGCTTTTCCTCGGGAAGAGATCCGAGAAAATCATTGATCGCAGCAATCATTTCCTGGCGGTAGAGTTCACTGTCAGCGGACTCAGATCCTGCGATCACTTCGTCCAGTTCTTCAAATACCAGAGGCAGATTACTGCCGCCGCGCTTTTCGGCATGTTTTTTGTTATACAGATTCAGTGCGTGGTTTTTCGCGATGCGGCCGATATACGGCGGAAGCACGGACGGGCGGTGCGGGGGGATGCTGTTCCATACCGAAAGGTACGTGTCGTTGACGCACTCCTCCGCATCCTCGGGAACGCCGAGGATGTTAAGCGCGATCTTGTGGCAGAAGCGCCCGTACTTTGCGGCGAGCTCTTTTAGCGCCGTCTCACTTCTGTTCCACAACAATAGTACGATTGAACTGTCGTCCATTTCCCGCTCCCTGTTCCGGCCGAAAAGCACCGGTCGGAAATCATCTCATCTCCTTCTAACTATATCACAACTCTTCATCGCAACTCTCCACGTCTGCTTTGTCATATCCGGTGCTTCGGAGGATCATGCGACGTAGCAGTTTTCGCAGAACACATCAAGGAAATTGAGAACGGAAGTAAAGACGGTGCTTTTGCCGTTTGGGTTATATATCGAGCAGAGATAGGTCTCGTTTCCTACTTCGAAAAACAGATACTGGTTGCCTGCGTAGCCGTCTTTCGATTTCAAGTCGCCCATATCGGTCCATTTATTTTCATCCGCGTCGTCTTCCAGACATGCTCTATCCGCTCCGGGAGTCAGGGAAATGTTCTGCAGTATGGTGTTATTGCGGCTTTCAAGACCGATCCGGTTTCTGCTTATGGATGTCAGATGATTGAACCCGGTAACATGCATACCGGCGAGGATCGGAGTATTCACGATCTTATCGTAGATATATGGTTCGGAACCGTTATCCGCTTCCAGATGATCGAGAAGCACTTCCGCGTAGTGGATGAAATCCCGGATATCTGTTTCTGTCAGGGGATCCTCGATATTGTAGTTTTCGAAGGTAACCGCAAGCAGGTTTTTCCCCATGACTTTTCCATAGTACAGAAACTCTCTCGAATTTTCCGTTTCAGTGATGTGCTGTATGACGTGATCGTTGGTCAATTCGATCTCTTCCGGCTCAAATTCATAGGGTGGGATCCGGAAGTAACACATCGGATCATGGGCCATCTCTTCAAACGGAGTATAGACCGAACCGTTTTCTAAAACATTCAGCTGAAGATATTTGATCCTGCCTTCATGAATATTCCCGTCAGGATCCAGGCATTGCGCGCTGTTACTGTTCGAAAAGAGCCTGTTTCCATAATCGACACAGCGGAAAGTGTGCGTCATCGAAATTTCATCACTGCTATTATAGATAAGCGTCGTGTGGTCCGCGACAAAAGCGTACTTTTCCGTGGCTTCTTCCAGGGTGTATTCAGGAGAAAGATCTCTGTTCGGATCCCAGTATACGATCTCTTCCGGAAGCTCCGGGTCATCGGACATTTCGCGGGTGCCCGTCGGAACGGCCAGCTCGTAGCTTCCCGTGTAAAGTGAAGGCCGGGTCGTGTTTCCGGTAGGATCGCTTGTGACGGTATACACGATGGTTCCCCCGTCACAGGTCGGCGTCACTACCGATTCTTCCGGCTCCTCGCTCTTTTGGCAAGAGGTCAAAGTGAAACCTGCGGAAAGGCACAGTGCCAAGAAAAGAACGGAACGGATATACTTTTTCATTTCCAAATACCTCGCTTGTTTTTCGTCTTCACCCCTATTAACAGCATTCCGGAAAGAATCTTACGGCAGAAAGCGAAAAGATTTATCCGATTTTACGAAACGCCCGTAAACTTGAACTTCCACGCTTTTTGTGGGATACTTTCTTTGCTTATTTCGCATATGACGTAACCACAAGGAGGCAGTATGGAAGAAGCATTGAGAAACCAGTTTGTTAAGACCGTGCAGGATTTTACCGGAATGACAGGCATTTATCTGCCGGATGACGTAGAGAAGAGACTTCGTGAACTCCGCGATTCGGAATCGATCGAGAACGCGAAGACGATGTATGACTGCATGATCGAGGATCTTTCCCTTGCAAAAGAACTTCACCGTCCGCTTTGCCAGGACACGGGCGTCCTTCAGTATTTCGTCGAGGTCGGAACGGAATTCCCGTATCTGGCGGATATCGAGAGCGTTCTTGTTGAAGCCGCTCGAAAAGCAACGCTCGAGACGCCGCTTCGTCCGAATGTCGTGGAGCCGCTCGGCGAACACAATACCGGCGACAATACCGGCTACGGCGCTCCTTATATCGAATATGATCTTGTTCCGGGATCTTCGGATCTGCGCCTCCGCATGTATATGGCCGGCGGCGGATGCTCGCTTCCCGGCAGAAGCAAGGTCCTGATGCCGCTTGAGGGCGTCGAAGGCGTCAAGAAGTTTGTCTATCAGACGATCCTCGACTGGGGCGTAAATGCCTGCCCGCCGCTGTGCATCGGTATCGGCCTCGGCACCTGTGCGGCGACTTCCGCGATGCTTTCGAAAAAAGCACTTCTTCGTCCGATCGGCACACGTTCTTCTTATCCGGAAGTTGCCAAGCTCGAGGATGAGATCCAGGCGGGTCTCGATTCTCTCGGCATCGCACCTCTGGGATTCGGCGGCAGCCACACCGTATTAAACGTAAATATCGAAGCCGCAGCGCACCACCCGGCAACACTGGGTGTCGGTATCACGACCGGCTGTTGGGCCACAAGAAGAGGCGAGATCATCATCCATAAGGATCTCAGTTCCGAGATCATTTCCCATAAAAAAGCACTTGCCGCTGCGGCAGAAGCAAAGAAAGGCTGAGGAGGTGTGAGATCTATGAAAAAAGTACTGACTACTCCTATTACATATGACCAGATCAAGGATCTCCGAATCGGAGATACCGTTTATCTTACAGGCATGCTCGCGACCTGCCGTGACAGCGGTCACAAGAGAGTCGTAAAGGAGAACGTATTCCCGGAAAACTTCGAGTTTAAAGACGGCGCGATCATCCACGCCGGCCCGATCGTCGGAAAAGACGAAAACGGCAAGCAGTATATGGTCTCGATCGGACCTACGACCAGCCGCCGTATGGAAGCTGCAGAAGCGGACTTCATCGAGCAGACAGGTATCCGTGTGATCATCGGTAAGGGCGGTATGCTCGAAAAGACGACAGAAGCCTGCAAGAAGTTCGGTGCGATCCACTGCGCATATCCGGGCGGATGTGCCGTAGTCGCCGCTCAGGAAGTCGAAGAACTTCAGGGCGTCGAGTGGATGGACCTCGGCATGCCGGAGGCTCTGTGGATCATGAAAGTAAAGGAATTCGGCCCACTGGTCGTATCGATCGACACAGAGGGAAACAACCTGTTTGAAAACAACACGAAGATCTTTAAAGAAAGATTCGATAAGCTCATACAGGGTTAACTCCTGCTCGGGAGAACAGTTCCGCGAGCTATCTTATGACGGGAACTGTTCTACATTCTGTTCTACTTTTTTGGAATTATTAGAACGAAACATAGAATTTCTGCTTGTTCTATGTTTCGTTCTATTTTTCGCGCATTTTTAGAACAAAACCTAGAACATTCTTGCTTGTTCTATGTTTCGTTCTATTTTTCACACGTTTTTAGAACAAAACCTAGAACAGTTAATGCAGAAAACACGCCATGGTTTTGTCGGAAGCCGTCGAAAAACTAGATATCAAACGTCCAGATCTTTGTGGATAATCTTCTCCACTTCCGAAAGAGAAATACCTTTTTCTTTTGCGATCTTCGCGAGATCTTCATACTCGACTTTCTTTCTTGTGACGCCGTAACCGGAAGAGACTTTTACCCGGACGGGTCCGAAAGAGGTATCGACTTTGTAGATCTGTCTGTCCAGCATATAGCGCTGCATTTTTGTTTCGCGGATGCCGATCGTTGTCGTATGCTCGAAAAGCAGCTTGACGAATTTCTCTTTATCTTCGGGCTTACAGAGTACGCGAAGAAGAATGCCCGGACGGGATTTTTTCATGCCGCAGGGAACGGTGAAGACTTCGTTTGCGCCTGCTTCGAAAAGACGCTCCATGGCAAATCCGACCGCTTCGCCGGTCATGTCATCGACATTACAGGAAAGTTCGATAATGTCGCCGTTGGAAGCAAAAGCAGCATCAGCGGAAGCTGTGGAACCGACGCTCTCTTCTACCGTTTCACCGAGCATAACGCGTACACAATTGGCTCTCGGGAAGTCTTTTTTACCCATGCCGTAACCGATGGCGGAAGTTTTCATCATGGGCTGTTTCCCGAAGCCCGTAGCAAAATGTTTCAGAAGTGCGGCGCCTGTCGGTGTGCAAAGTTCGCCATTGATGTCTGCACTGTATGTGGGGATCCCCTGAAGGATACGCGCCGTTGCCGGAGCGGGAACAGGAAGGATGCCGTGTGCGCATTTTACTGTGCCGGAACCGACGTGGATCGGAGAAACGATCACTTCATCCGGTGCAAGTTTTTTCATGAGAAGGCAGACCGCCGTGATGTCCGCGACCGCATCCATCGAGCCGACCTCGTGGAAATGGATCTGATCGACAGGCTGACCGTGCACGTGGCTCTCGGCCTCGGCGATCTCCTGATAAACAGCCAGTACATCCAGCGCCACCGAAGTGGGAAGCTTCATATGATCCCCCACGATATGCTCGATATCGTGCATGCTGCTGTGATGGTGCGAATGACCATGCTCATGGGAATGTTCATGCTCGTGTTCATGATCGTGGTGATGCTCATGGTCGTGTGAGTGCTCATGGTCGTGATGATATTCGTGCTCGTGAGAGTGTTCGTGGCCGCATCCGCAGCCCTCTTCTTCACCATTAACAAGCACCGACATATGCGTGCCGGTGATGCCGCATTTGACAGCAGGTTCCGCCACATATTTCACGCCCGGGATCCCGCGCGAATTCAGTTTCTCAACAAAGGCTTCACGCTCTTCTTTCGGAAGAAGCTCGAAAAGCGCTGCGCTCAGCATGTCGCCCGCGGCGCCCATGGAACAATCGATGTACAGGACTTTCATTTTTTCGCCTCCATATGGTTGATCATGCTGGCCAGATAGCCGGCGCCGAATCCATTGTCGATGTTGACGACAGACACGCCGCTGGCGCAGGAATTGAGCATTGAGAGCAGAGCGGATAATCCTTCAAAAGAAGCTCCATATCCGACGGATGTCGGAACGGCGATGACAGGGCAGTCGGCAAGGCCGCCGATGACGCTTGCGAGCGCGCCCTCCATGCCGGCGATCGCGATGATGACACTTGCCGTCATGATCTCTTCTTTATGGGCAAGAAGACGATGAAGTCCGGCGACTCCCACGTCATACAGCCGGACGACTTCGTTGCCGTAGCTTTCCGCGGTGACCGCGGCTTCTTCCGCCACGGGAATGTCACTTGTGCCGCCGGTCGCAACGACGATCTTCCCGATGCCGTCGGCCTTGGGAAAAGCACCGTAAAACCCGATGCGTGCTTCTGTAAAGTATGTGATGTCGATTGCGGCTTTGACCTCGGAAGCAGCCTCTTCGGAAAGACGCGTGACCAGGATGCGTTCCTGCCCGTTATTGATCATCGACTTCATGATCCCGATGATTTGCGAAGGTGTTTTTCCCGCACCATAGATCACCTCGGCTGCGCCCTGCAGGATACTTCTGTGCGTATCCACTTTCGCATATCCGAGGTCATCAAAAGGCGCGGCCTTCAGCTTCAGGAGAGCTTCCTCCGAAGTGATATCGCCGCGCTCAAGTGATTCGAGTATTTGTTTAATTCCCGTGTTCATTATCAGTTCTTTTTCGAAAGGAGTTTTGCCTTAATAACACCCTTCGGATCTTTTGCCAGAAGAACGACCAGCCAGATGATCAGACCCAGGGCAATGACGGTGAGCCCGAGGAAAGCATCGTTGATCATGTCGGCAGTTGCCGGCTGGAAGAATTCGTCTTTCAGCTCAGCGTACTCGAAGATGGCATCGCATGTCCACATCAGGGAAGCACCCCAGTAGATCAGAGCGAGAGTGCCGACTTTAAAGTCGTCCTTCGGAGCATTTTTGTACCAAACGATAGTTGCGATGATCGCAGCAAAAACAGTCAGTAATAAAGTCATGCGATCACCTCACTTCTTTTCTTCAGAAGACTCCTCGACAACGACCTCGGCGAGCTTGCCGGCGCGCTTTTCGAGACGGGAAGAAACGATGACCATGCCGGCCCATACCGCAGTTACGAGAAGTGCCATTGCTACACCGACCGTTGCCATCTCATGGAACATTTCCGAACGGGAAGAAGGATCATTTGCCGCCGTCAGGAACGGGAACCACGGTACTACTTCACCATGCCAAACGTGCTCGAGCGCAAGAAGTGCGGAACCGCCCCAGAGCATATTATTGAGCCATTTCAGCTTATGAGAAAAACGGGATTTTTCAACGATCTCGGAAGACCCCTCGTGATGGATCTCCATATTTGATTCTTTCTTTGCAAGAACTTTCTGTGCGATCGTAGTGATGATCGCTTCAGTTGTAGGAACTAAAAAACAAGCCATAAGTTTGTGCCTCCTTAAACCTTCAGGAAAATAAAATGTGAGACTTCTCCCATATTCTTTCACAGGATAATTATACTTTCTTTAGATAGCCTATTCAACTAAACGGCAGTACTTCGGCAAAATTCCGAAAGTTTTCGACACGATCGGCATAAAACAAAAGGCATGAAAAAGCGGGATCCGTTGTATAGATCCCGCCCGAAAAGCACTTGTCAGTGATACTTTTTCAGTAAAGAGTGACTTCGAGATCTCCTTTTCCGGAGGTCTCGATGATCAGGTAGTTTCCGTTTTTCATCGCGCCCGGATTTAAGAATCGGATGCCGTACACTTCCTTGTCGGTCTGCCTGTGCGTGTGCCCGTAGATAACGGTGTCGCACGCATTTTCCTTTGCGGCGTAAGCCATGAGTTCCGAGCTCGCACGGTACAGGTGACTGTGCATGACCAGTGCTTTGTGCTTCGTATTAAAAGTCAGCGTGATCTGGTCCGGGATGCGCGAAGAGGAAGAAAACCACGAATCGCAGTTCCCTCTGACCATACGGATATCGATCGAGCGGGAAGTGCATCTCCGGATGATCTCCTCGACATCATACACTTCCATCTCCAGATCACCGCACACAATGACGGTATCGATGTCACTGTGCCGGGTGAGGGCGCTTTCCAGGCGGGATTCCGCGCCGTGAATATCCGAACAGACGAAGTATTTTGCCATATTGCCTCCGAAAAAACATAAGCAGCAAAAGCCGAAAGCCCCTGCTGCCCTGTGGTCAGATGATTACTGTGCCTGAACGGCGGTCATTGCGACGGTGTTGACGATATCCTCGACAGAGCATCCGCGGGAGAGGTCGTTACAAGGCTTTGCCAGGCCCTGGAGAACCGCGAAGCAGTCAGCGCCGCCGATCCTCTGGGTGATCTTATATCCGATATTACCTGCCTGAAGATCCGGGAAAATAAGGACATTCGCACGGCCGGCGACCGGAGAACCCGGAGCCTTCGATGCACCGATCTCCGGAACGAGAGCGGCGTCAAACTGCATCTCGCCGTCGAGAAGAAGATCCGGTGCGAGTTCGTGCGCGATCCTTGTTGCTTCCTGCATCTTTGTGACCAGATCGTGCTTCGCACTGCCCTTCGTGGAGAAGGAAAGAAGAGCAACTCTCGGCTCCTCGATGCCACAGAGGACACGTGCGGTCTCTGCTGCGGAAACTGCGATCTGAGCAGTCTCTTCCGCGGTCGGGCACGGATTAACGACGCAGTCGGCATAGACCAGAAGGCCATCCTCGCCGAGTTCCTTGTTCGGGCACTCCATAAGAAAAGAACTGGAAACGATCGACATGCCCGGCTTTGCCTTAATGATCTGAAGTGCCGGACGGAGCATATCGCCTGTGGTATGAACGGCACCGGAAACGAGTCCGTCCGCATCGCCGAGCTTGACCATCATGATGCCGAAGTACATCGGATCTTTGACGATCTTCTTTGCATCTTCCTCAGTTACGCCCTTCGCCTTACGAAGCTCATAGAAAGTATTCGCATATTCATCGGATTTCACACTGTTACACGGATCGACGATCTCGATACCCGTGATATCTGCGCCCTGCTCAGAAGCCACTTTTTTGACCTGCTCGGGAACACCGATCAGGACCGGCTCGGCGAGCCCTTCCTTCTTAATGATCTCCGCGGCCTTCACGGTACGCGGCTCATCACCTTCCGGAAGCACGATCTTCTTAACGTTTGCCTGTGCCTTAGCACGGATCTTTTCAATCAAACTCATGGTCATTTCCTCCTCGTTTTTCCTTCGGCGCGAAAAGCACCTTCCGGTTTACTTAAAATTCTATTCCCGGGAATCCGTCCCAGACCGGTTTGCCTGTATATGTGAGCGGGGTGAGCTTACCCTGCATGACTTTCAGTGCCGGAAGCGCCAGAGCTTCCTGCTCCATCTCGCCCGGATAATCAGCGATCGGAGCGATCCAGCCACAGCGCTTTTCGATCGTTGCTTTTACATCGGCAAAACGGAGAAGTCCGCCCGTCAGAAGGATGCCGTCGACTTTGCCGCAGAGAACGCAGCTCATCTCGCCGATCATCTTGCAGATCTGATACAGCATCGTGTTCCAGACAAGAGAAGCCTTCGCGTCGCCCTTGTCGACCAGATCATGGATAGTGTCCGCATTGGCCGTGCCGAAAAGATCAACGAAACCGCCGGCTCTCGAGCAGCGGAGACGAACGTCTGCAACGGAATGCTCCTCAATATAATCCAGAAGTGAAAGCACCGGTACGGATCCGATTCTTGTCGGGGTAAAAGCGCCTTCTCCGTCGGCGCCCATGTTACCGTCGACCATCTTGCCGTGGTCATGTGCACTGACCGTAATGCCGCCATCGATGTGAGCGACAACAAAATTACAGTCTTCATATTTCTTATTCATGACATGCTCCGCGTGATACTCCGCGACGGCCTTCTGGTTGAGAACGTGGGAGTGGGAGACACGGTAAATGCCCTTGATACCGGTAAGTCTTGCATAGTCACAGTACTCATCGACGTTGGTCGGGTTCAGTGTGAATGCCGGTTTATTGAATTCCTGTGCGAACTTCCAGGCAAGCATAACGCCCAGTTTGGCAGGATGTTCGCTTCCGCCGACGGCTGCGACAGTATCGTCATAGAGCTTCTGGTCGATCTTCGTGATACCGCCCGGTTGTGTGCAGGCAGAACCGCCGCGGCCGACGAAAACGTCGATCTCTTCCGGAGGAACGCCCTCGTCTTTTAACATATTCAGGATGACTTCATAGCGGAAAGGCATCTGATCGTTTACGTGCGGGAACGTAAGAAGCACGTCCGCATCGTGAAAAAGGCTCTTTTCAAAGAGTGATGTCTCGTTTTCAAAAAGGCTTACCTTCGTCGAAGTAGAGCCCGGGTTAATGATCAGCAGTTTATATTTCTTGTCTTCCGGCATATGTGTTTCTCCTGTGAAATCCATTATTTCTAGCTTTGCAGACCCGTCAGATACGGACCGCAAGTGTATTCTATACCGCTGTTTTTCGAAAAACAATTGAATAAAGATAAATAAATAAGAGACGTAAAAGAACCTAAACGGAAACGCACCTGACAGAAGAATTGAGGACAACAGAAACCAACATGACAAAGAAAAGGACGAGAAAAGACACAGTTACGTAACATTTTGCTTGACAAAAGGTGCTAAAATGGCGACAAGGATTACCATGGAGGATGGTAGTCAATATGACATCATGACCTAGTGCGCCCAAAAGGCGTTTGGCGAATGGTGCTATTGTGTTATACGCAAAAATCCTCTCACTCATTTACCGCTGACCTTGTAAGGGGATGCTATAAGGAGGGACATAAATGGGAAAGAAAAGTAAGATAATATCACTCATCGTGAGCGTAGCTATGCTTGTAGCCATGTTCCCGATGATCGTGCATGCGGATGAGCAGAAGTTCAGTTTTGCCGATTTACAGGCGCAGCTGGAAGCATCTAATGGCGAACTAGTTACATTGTCGGAGAATTGTGAAGCTTTAGATGGCGAAAGCACTATCGTTGTTCCTGAAGGCGCTAGATGGCAAATTAATCTTAATGGTAAGGAGATCCGAGGGAGAGGATACGGTGATTCAAGAGTTTTCGTCGTAGAGTCGGGAGCAACTTTGTCATTAATGAATAATACATTCTACTCAGATAACACCGTAAGTAATATCGTTCGTGGAGCTGCTGATAATGGCGGAGCGATATATGTTGAGGAAAATGGAACACTCTATTTGAATCCGGGCGTTGCCTTCCAAGGAAATGGCGCGCAAAACGGTGGAGCAATCTACTGCAAAGGAACCGTAGATATCAGTAATGATGTTATTTTCAATAGCAATTATACGATGGGTGGAAAAGGTAGTGATATCTTTGTGGCTGAAGGTGGAACGCTCCAGCTTGGAGGAGATTCTACCATTGGAAATGTTTATCTCAGCAAAGATACTGTGATCACATTGACAGGATCTTGCGAAAAATCAAGTGTAGGTGTAGAGACTGAAGTAGTACCGACTGCTTCAAAGCCGGTAACTATTGCCGTAGATGCTAACAATTATGGTACAACGAGTATTTTTAATTGCTCAAGCGACTATGAATTAGTTAAAGACGGCACGCAGTATTTGCTCAAAGTTGAAGGACAAGTGGTAGTTACTCCACCTTCACTTGAGAATTGCAACATGACGCTCGATGGAAAGATCGGTCTGAATGTTTATGTTGACCCGGGAACGTATACAGAGAATGAACTTTCGGGCAGTTATATGGAGTTCGATGTAGGAAGCAGAGAGCCGCAGATCGTCGAATTTGACAGTAGTTTCACTGTCGATGACAATGGAAAGACTCTCTATGGATTCCGTTGCAATCTCTCTTCTGTTGAATTGGGCTGCAATGTTCTGTGCCTGTTGAAAAAAGGAGAAGAGACATTAGCTCAGGGAGAGATGTCAGTTAGTGCTTATCTGGCAACTATCTCCGCTATACCTAACGGATTTGAAAGGGCGTTTGTCAATTTTGCTCACTATATGTGGGAGTATATGAAATCTATTCATACGGATGGTGAAACTGCATGGGAAAATAAGTATCCTCAGATTTCAAAGGTGTACAGTGAAGTTTTCCAGAGTTATGACACAACTATCGCCCAGTGTGAAGGAAAAGGCATCAAGGCTGCTACAAAGGACATTGCGAATTCCGATGTTTCTAAGGTTACATTCCAATTGGAGTTTGAAACCACAAATGCGTTTATGATCTATTTCTATCTCAATTCTGAATCAACGTATTCGGCAAATTCTATTCCTGTTACAGTGAACGGAGAGAAGAAGCGCGCATACAAAGTTGCTGATAAGAAGTACAGAGTCAGGATCAATGATATCTATCTGCAAGATCTTGAAACAGAGTATGTAATCGAAAGTGATTGTGCTGATGTCGGTGATTTTACTGTTACAGCTTCTCCGATGAGTTATGTTTACACAGCGTTGTGTAACAGCACTTCATCGACAGCCAAGAAAGATGCCATGGTCTCGGTATATGTGCTTTGGAGCATGGCTAGCGCATTCAATGGGCAGACTTAAAGGAGGGCACTGAAATGGACAAATATGAAGAACTGATCATAGAGATCGTTGAGTTTCAGACTAAAGATATTGTTACCAATTCCAATCCGGATGTTTGGACAGATGAAGATGAGTAATGATCAGGCGGGGGACATCAAGTCCCCCGCTTTTTTTGCCCCACCATAGTTAAAAATCTTTAATTCTTCAGGTGTATTCTTCCAATTGTGAGAGTATAATGGTAAATAAGTTTGGTTTGGGAGGCATATATATGGGGAAGAAGAGAGTTATTTCTGTTCTTATGAGCATGGCTATGGCCGTGACAATGGTTCCGTTTCTGGTTTCTGCGGATACGGATCCGAGTACGCCGGGAAGTTTCACAGAGCTTCAGCAGCTGATCGACAGCACTTCGCCTGCTAATATCGCTCTGGATAAGGATTATGTGGCGTTGCCGGGTGAGGGCAGTTTGAAGATCACACATGGCGCGTCTATTGATCTGCGGGGGCATACGATCGACAGAAACTTGAGTTCTGCCGAAAGTGACGGACATGTATTTTTTGTTTCGGGAGATCCCACAGATCCTGATATTTCGGGGAATAGTCCCAACAAGTACCAGTTGGTGATCACGGATTCGAGTGCTGACAAGACAGGTAAGATCACCGGTGGCTATGCTGAAAACGGGGGCGGTATATACTGTGAATATCCTGCGAAGATCTCTTTGATGGGTGTCACTATTACCGGAAATCATGCGACTTCAAAAGGCGGCGGCATTTATCTGGATAAAAGTGTCACATACTCCACGATTCTCGGAATCACATTGACCAATAATACTGCTTCGTACGGTGGCGGTCTTTATACCGGATCTCATAGTATGGAGATAAAACAATACGGCACTACGACCGGTACGGTTATTTCAGGCAACACAGCCGAATATGGCGGTGGAATTTATAACGCGGGCTTTATAAAATTTTATGAAGCAGTATCCATAACCGGCAATTCGGCAACGGTACATGGCGGCGGAATTTATCAGCATGACGAAACCGAAAACAATTTCGGCGGAATCGAAGTGAGAGAGTCTCTGATCATTAAAGATAATACAGGAGATAATGTTTATCTTTGTTCCGGAGAAAAGATAAGTATCGGCGGCAATTTCAATGATGATGCCCGGATCGGCGTGAATACGGAGGATCTGGTTCCGGTCGTTGTGACATCGGGCTTTTACCTTTATGCACACTATCATGATGCGACGAAGATCTTCTTTAGTGATCAGCAGGGAGCAAGGGTAAATACTGACAAAGACACGAGCAGTCCTACGAATAATGAAGTCATTCTCGAACCGGTCTCTCTCGGTTTCAAAGGATGCAGTGTTACGCTGGACGGAAGGATCGGATTAAACGTCTATGTGGATATGAGCGCCCTTACAGAGGAGCAGCGGGCATCTGCGAAGATGAAATTTGAAATCCCCGGAAAGGGAGGAAACACGCAGTACGATACATTTGATCCGGCTTTTACGGCATCTGTCGATGGTGTACCCTGCTATGGGTTCACATGCTATCTGTCTTCGATCCAGATGGCAGAAGATGTCACAACGACTTTAACATACACCGGCGGTTCTCTATCGAGCGACAAAACATTTTCGCTGAAAAACTACCTTGCGAGTTTTTATTCGACCCCTGTTGTTGCATCCCCTAATGGTGCTTATAATTTGGTTCCTTTCTTTGCGGGATATGGATATTATGTCCAGCAGTATCTTTCCGGTCTGCGTGGCTGGAGTATCGGAACTGATTATGCGGAGATGCCGAACTCTTACGGCCTGACTTTTGAAGATGACCGGATAGAAGAGATAAGGAGTAAGTGTTCAGCGTATGCTTCTTCAAAATCGGTGGGAGACAGTGTCGAAAGCGTGAAATACAAACTTGGATTGGATACCACGACTGTCATTGAAGTTACGATCAAACTGAAATCCGAAGCAAAGGATCAGCTTAGTGCCTCGTGCACTTATGCGGGAAAGTCGTATACGGCTTACCGTTCCGGAACCCGCGAGTATAAGATCCGGATCGAAGGCATCTATTTGCAGGATCTGGATAAGAAGATCACGATCAGCGGAACTTCAGGAGACGGCGAAGCCTTAACGGTCACCGTTTCCGCCCTGGGGTATGTGAATGCGGCACTGAATAATCCAAATTCAAATACTGCGAAGAAAAAGGCGATGTGCGCACTTTATGAGGTGTGGGAAAAATCTTCATTCATACCCTCAAACAGCCAGCAGAATTGAGGAGGAAACTGATATGGAAAAGTATGAGGAAATGATCCTTGAGATCATCGCGTTTCAGGGAGAAGACAT
The DNA here is from genome assembly GCA_017428545.1 of Clostridiales bacterium. Lineage (GTDB taxonomy): Bacteria > Bacillota > Clostridia > Saccharofermentanales > Saccharofermentanaceae > Scatonaster. Next base: position 6,234 of record JAFRQR010000033.1, on the reverse strand, counting down.
CATAGTCACTTCCGGAGACCAGGATACGGATGATGAAGATGTCTGAATCAAGAGAATCAGGCGGGGGACAGTAAGTTCCCCGCTTTTTATTCTTTGCGATTTGTTCTCAAATTCCTTTAATTTGTGTGGTGAAATTCCCTTTTGAGCAGAGTATAATGATAATTGACTAATGTCGCGGAGGGAATAGAGGGCATATGTTCACCTGGAATTTTCAGTACATTTCCAGAGCGAGACTTTCGAGCACCTTGAAACAGCTGAATCTTTCGGCTGAGCAGGGTGATATTCTTATCCGCATTCATACGGCGATCCACCTGGCGGATGAGGCGGTGGAGCTTGCCCGTTTTGTAAAAGAACTTGTCCCGCAGGCCGTGATCTTCGGCACCAGCTGTTCCGCGATCGTGAATAAAGGCTATTATGCTTCGAACAGATGCGTGATCTCCGTATCGACCATGTCCGACGCAAAAGTGCACTCGGAGATGATCCCGATCATGGATGATTATAACGGCATGCCGCTTCCCGTGGACATGCTCTGCGGCATGATCAAGAAGGAATTCGTCGAAGATAATACCAAGCTTCTTCTGACATTCTTCCCGGGACAGTTTAAGGACGCGAATCTCTTTGTAGACAGATGTAACGATTTCTTCCCGAGCATTCCGATGACCGGTGGCGTGGCTTCGCTTCCGCAGTCCGGACCGACTGCTACCGCGGCGGATGGTTTCGTATTTAACGAGAACGGATGGTCTGACCGATCGATCATGATCGCGGCGCTTTCCGGCGATAAACTTGAAAGCTACAGTTCTTTTGCCACGGGAGTACAGGCGATCGGCAACGAAGTTGAGATCACGGATGCTTTTAAATCCGGTATCCTTTCCATCAACGGAAAGAATGCGGTAGATGTCTGCCAGCTCGGCATAGACGGACTTCTCGACGAACATCCGGAGATGCTTTATATGTTCCCGTTTGTCTATGAAGATGACGAGAACATCCCGTTTCAGCTGCAATATAAGAAGGATGTAAGTCTGGATCACGTATTTCCGAAGGGCGATCCGTCCAACATGCAGGAGTATTCGATCCGTGAGGACGTTGATACAAAGACGAAGAAAGACTATCTTTTTGCCGGATTTAATATCCGCCCCGGAAAGCAGATAAAGAGAGCATTCGTGCATGACGGCAAGATCATTTCCGATAACCGGGCGCTTTTCCAGAGGGTGGAAAATTTCGTAAAGGCGGAGACCGTCTTCGGGTATATCAGTAATGTGCGCACATCGGGATTCCTCAACTGTGCCAAGTGGGAACTTGCGCCATATGAGAATTCGAATATGTGCGGATGTGTAACGGCGGGCGAGATCGTTTATTCCAACGGCAGAAATGTCCTCGGCGGAGGTGCTTTTGTAGTATCGGTATTGGGCGAAAAGCAATGCACGCAGGAATATAACCCGTACTCGTTCTCGCACACGGAGGCGCTCTCGAGAGACAGCCGTGCGATGCTCAATATCCTGATCGAGATCGAGGGAAGGCTGCAGGATAAGGAAGACAAGGAATTCGCCGAGAAGGTTCTCGCTTTTGTCCGCGAGTGTGAAAGGATCATTCTTTATTCCGAAAATGACGAGATCCCGAATGAGGCGGCACTCAGTATCGATATCAAGAGCAAGGGTTATGACCGTCTGTGTATGATCAATGTTCTGGAGCAGTCCGAGATGGAGAGGGTTTTTTCTTCGCATCTTGTCGAACTGACATATAAGAACTATATCCGTAAGTGTTTCGACTTCGCGAACTCGCATAAGTTCCACATGTACATGATCGATCACTGGATGATCGCGATCGCGGTGCCTTCGTATCGGACGACGCTTTCGAATTTCGTGCATGACATGGAATCTCTGCAAAATGAACTTTTCGAATATACCGAGGAGCTGATTTCGATCGTGCCGATCTTCGTCGTGCTCGACGGCTGTGATGAAGATAACTATATGGCGATGTATAATTCCGCGCGAATGGAAATGAGAGCGAAGAATATGCAGTTCTCTGTCTATGAGGCTTCGGAAGAAAATGACATCGATGAAGAGAGCATCCGTGAGCGTTACCATATGGTAAGTGTCATCAATTATGCGATCAACAACGATAAGATCATCCCGTATTTCCAGGGCATCCACGACAATAAGGAAGGCAGTATCCACCACTATGAATCGCTGATGCGTATCGAAGATGAGAACGGAAAACTGTACTATCCGGGAAGCTTCCTCGAGGTCGCCAGATCCTTCGGTGTTCTTTACGATTCGATCAGTAAGATCATGATCAAGAAGGTGTTCGAACGCTTCCGTTATATGGAAGATAACAGCGTGAGTATCAATATCAGTTACCGAGACATCAAGAACAAAGAGGTCCTTGAACTGATCTACGATAATCTGTCTTCCGTTCCGTATCCGGAGAATTTCGTTTTCGAGATCTTAGAGAGCGAAGACATCGACGACTACAATGACCTGGTCGGTTTTGTCGACCGTGTCCATGAATTCGGCGGAAAAGTCGCGATCGATGATTTCGGTTCCGGTTTTTCCAATCTGCAGCATCTTTTGAGTATCCACGCGGATTACCTCAAGATCGACGGATCGATCATCAGAAAGTGCTGTAACGATCCGGAGTCCGAGATCCTTCTGGCGCTTATTTCCGGCTGGAAATCGATGTCATCGATCAATATCAGCATTATCGCCGAGTTTGTTGAGAACGAGGAGATTCAGAATAAGCTCATCAGTTACGATGTTGACTATTCGCAGGGATATCTATTCTCGAAACCCGCACCGGACCTGATGCACTGATCTTTTCCGGTATCTGACAGAAAGGGTTGAAACAGCGTGATGAAAGGCAGCAAAGGAAAGAGAACGATCGGCCTCGTGCTCGAAAACATGTACACGGATTTCGGCGAGGAGTTCATCCAGAACGTCCAAAGTGGTGTCCGCCAGCATAAGAATATCGATCTGGTCCTTATTTCCGGATGCTATGATGGCTTAAAAGACAAGGATCCCCGCCATCACAACTATTTCTCGAATTATAACTCCGTATATCTTCTCGAAAAGCAATGCAAATTCGACGGTCTGATCATCTGCCTCGGAAGTATGGAAAACGCCAAGGCAGAAAAGATCCTGCAGCGCTTCAGTTCGCAGATCGAGGATAAGCCGATCGTATTCGCGGCTTCGGATATCGTCAACTTCTCCTCCGTGAACTACAACAATGAGACCGGCATCAAGGAAGCGGTGGACTGTCTGATCAACGTGCATGGCTTTTCGAAGTTCTGCATGCTGGGCGGCCGTCCGGACAGCCGCGACTCCGTAAAGCGTAAAGAGATCTATTCGAAGCTTCTTCTTGAAAACGGCATTTCTTTTACTGAAGAGAATTATCAGGCGACGGACATGTCCGTTAATTGTCGTGATGAGGCAAAAGCACTTCTTGACCGCAATCCGGATGTACAGGCGATCTTCTGCGTCAACGATTCTGTCGCGGTTTCTCTTTATGAGGAAATGGAATCAAGAAGACTTGTACCCGGCAAAGACATCATGGTGTTTGCCTTTGATAACACGACGATGGCAGGCCGCATGATCCCGGCGCTTTCGTCGATCGGTGTTGCGGATATCACCCTCGGAAGACAGGCGCTGAATCTTCTTCTGGAGCAGATGGACGGCGGGAAGATCCGCTCGGTGGAGATCCCCACACGTCTTTACGGAAGAGAGTCCTTTTCGTACGAGATGTATGAATACACGAAGCTGGAGATGCGAAATGCCGATCCGGCCTTCATCAACAGAATGTTCAACGACTGCTTCTATCGTTACAGATACGAATATATCAGCCGGGAATCCGTTAATCTCCAGAGGCTCTTCGCGGAGTTCATCGGAAAGATCCTCGTTGCCGTTAAAGAGCGCTATATGAGCGTCGAAGATTTCCAGGAAGCGCAGGATCTGATCGATATCTTTTTCAGTAACGGAGCCATGGATTATACGGATGCGGGTAAGCTCCTGCAGTCGATCGCAAGGCTTCAGGCGAGTGTCAATATCGAGCAGAGCGCGAATATCGGAGGCGCGAACCAGTTCATCAACCGGTTGTTTACGCTGATGCGTGATAAGGCGATCACAGCGCAGGCAGAACGCATTATCGAAGGCAATGAACAGAGAAGTGCGTTCCAAAAGAGTTTTACGGATTTTGCGATCGATGTGTCGGATCTTGGAGAGGAAAAGGCGGATCTGGCGACTATGGAAAACAGGGTCATCAGCCATTTCGACAGGCTCGGTCTTACCAATTCGGCCCTCTTCCTTTTTAACGGGAGCGTGGATTATGAAGAAGGGAAAGTCGAGGATTTCCCGGAGAAGATCCGTCTGCGCTGTGTCTTAAAAGAAGGAGAACTCTTCGTGATCCCGGCAGAAAGACAGGAAGGCCCGACCGAGCAGATGTTCCGGCGTGCCGATCTGCCGTCGAAATGCAGAGAGAGCGTGCCGATCCCGATCTTTTATAAAAACCGGATCTATGGATTTGTCGTGACGCAGCTGACGCATGACATCATGAACGGCGGGAATTTCCTTGCCGACCAGATCGGCAGATTCCTTTATACCGCCGAGCAGCAAAGCGCGACCTAAGTGCTTTTGCCCTGGTAAAGACTTTTCCGGTCAGGTGTTTTTTCCAACGAAAACGTATGGAATTCTTACGGATCCTTGCGTCTTCTTGATATTTGAGGTTTATTTATTTTCCGTCAGGTCTTATAATAGGGACACTGACGTTTTAAGGAGAAACACACATTGGGACGAATCAAGAAAGCATTGAGTAACCGTTGGGGAGCATACGCATTCGCGGCGGTCGTGGGTGTCGTAGCCTATCTTACGTTGACGAATCTACCGGCTGTCGAAGCCTGGTTTAACCGCGTCATGGCGATCATTTCGCCGATCATCATCGGATTGATCCTTGCCTATCTGATCGATCTGCTCGTCGTATTTTTCGAGAACAAAGTCTTCAAAAAGATTGAAAAACCGAGACTTCGTTATGCGCTGGCCGTGGTTGTTTCGATCCTTATCGTACTCCTTCTGATCTCCCTGTTCCTGTGGGTCGTACTCCCTTCGATGTTCGCAAGTATCACGAATTTCATCTCCAATGCGCAGAACTATTCCTCGCAGATCGAGGAAAAACTGGCTGAACTTGATGATTTTGCGGCGAAGTATAACATCCATCTCAATGCCACGAAGTGGACGAGTAACATCTACGAGCACGTTGAAGAGCTGATCTCAGATCTGACGAAGAACCTGAACTGGGCCATGAACACGGTCCTGAGCGTATGGAATATCCTGGTCAATCTGTTTATCGGCATCATCCTCGCGGTCTATTTCATCGCCGGAAAGAAACGCCTTTTCCGCGGCGTCGACAAGCTCCGTCATGCGGTGCTTACGGATGAGCAGTACGAAAAGCATACGCAATTCTTAAGAAGAAGCAATGCGATCTTCAGTAAATACATCAGTTATACGATCGTCGAAGCGATCTGTGTCGGTATCGCGAATGCGATATTCATGCTGATCGCGGGACTGCCGAACGTTACCCTCATCTCGGTGATCGTCGGTGTCACGAATATCCTGCCGACATTCGGACCGATCGTCGGTGGTGCCATGGGCGCATTTATCCTTCTGGTCGAAGATCCGATGTATGCGGTCATCTTCGTGATCTTTACCTGTGTTCTTCAGACGATCGACGGTTATGTCGTCAAGCCGCACCTCTTCGGTGACTCGCTCGGTGTGCCGGCCGTCATCTCCCTGATCTCCATCGTTATCGGCGGAAAGATCTTCGGACCTATCGGTATCCTGATCTCCATTCCGTTCACGGCCGTCTGTGCGATCCTTTATCATGAGAGCCTGATCCCGTGGCTGGAAAAGAGAAAGAACGAGAGAATGAAGGAAGAAGCGGCTGAAAAGAAGGCAAAAGCAAGAGCGGCAAAGAAAGCGGCAGCTGCTGAAGCGGCGGAGGAAGCGGCGGAAGAAAAAGCCGAAGCCGAAGCAAAAGCAGCGGCTAAGCCGGGAGCTGATAAAGCGAAGGCATAAGAAAATTGATTTCCTGAAATAAAAAGAGCGTCTCATGATATGTACCCAGGAAACTGGACACATAGATTAATGAATTTGTTTTAACAGATGGATGTCTTCCTGTAAACAGCAGGAGGCATCCATCTTGTTTTGGCTTGAATTCTTCTGTTGTTGTAATAGTCTATATATTTATCTA
>JAFRQR010000032.1 GCA_017428545.1 Clostridiales bacterium | reverse complement strand
CTTACATCAGGTATTACAACCAAGAACGAATAGTCACAAGGCTGAAAACAAATCCTCAAGATTGCAGAGAAAAACAACAAGCTCTTGTGGTATGATGTGGGTTAAGAAAACACTGTACAAGAAAATGGGTAAAGAACACCGAAAGTCTGAAATTTCAGAGCTTTCGGGTTTTTCTTTTCTTCCCGTTTTCGGGGATTTCATAGTGTTCTACGATTCATTTTCAGTCTGTTAAGCTATCATAATCTACAAACACAACACCGAATCCGTCTATCTCATAGACGATCGAATCCAAACTGTCGGCTTTTATACTACCCTTTACAACGTAGCCTTTATCTTCCAAATCATGGAGCAACTCCACCATTTTTTCTTGTCTGGTCTCTTTACTATCTTGTTTAAAATCTTTCGTCTCCATATAAGAAGACAAATAGAGGTCAGTATAATATGCGTTGAACTGAGCTTTGTCGGTTGCATTAAAGATACGAACAGATAAAGAATAATCCTGACTGGTATTATCCGTAAAAACAACACTTATAACATATGAATACTCTTTTTCATCAGCAGAGATATTTGTATCCAAGACTATACATCCGGTATACACGCCATCTGCCGGCACCTCATCTCCACTCTCCTCGACAATACCGTCATCAAGAAGTTTCGCGGATTCACCCTTCTCTTCTTTATTACTGAGAGATACATCTTTAACAGGCGCTTGACCTACATCAGCGTAAAATTTCACTTGAATATCACCCTGTTGGGCCTGAAAACAAGTATCACTGGCATAACAAACAATCTGATCACCATGTTTCTTCGCATTAGATCCTACACAACCGTTCAGAAACAATGACATGGCTAACACTGCGATAAGGCTTCTTTTGTTATATCGATTATTCATAAAACGTATCCTTTCTAATTGGCTGACAGAATCACATTTAAATTTTCCTCAGGTATACCCGTTAGTTCACATCCTCCTGTACTCGTTAAGAAATCTAGCAAATCAGCTGGAATAGGCCTATCACTTAAATTGACTACAAAAATGTGAAAATTGTACTTCTCTACATATTCCATTGCGTACTCCATGACGTCGTCTTGACCTGACATATAAGATCCTGATTCGTTTGTAATCAAAAACACAAAACTCTTAGAACTGAAATAACTAGGTTGTGGATCCTCTCCCAACGCCCAATGTCCAATAGAATTGCCAGCTTGCACAATGTACTGATCGATACATATGATATCGTAATCAGGGATATTATTCCCGTTAATTCTCATCTTTAGGTTTTCAATCCTGGAAACACTAAGTTCATGTCGTTTGTCTGCAGAATAGTCATACCCATTAACATCTCCTATAACAGGCGACCATGATAACTCACGTCCATAGAAAATATTGTCTCGGCTGATCTGATTGAGATAAGCACACATATATTCGTTTTCTGCCCTTTCTACGTCATCTATAGAAGTGAACGGTGAACTTTCCAACACATACATAACATCGATAGGATCACTCCTGGGAATAATAGTCGGGATTACCGGAACACTTGTCGGAAATGGTGTCGCTGTAGGAATAGGTGTCGCCGTAGCAACCACATTCGGCCTTGGAGTAGCGGTCGGAACAGCAGTTGGAGTAGGAATAGGCGTCGCTGTTGGAGTGGCTGTCGGAGAAACTTGAAGATTAAACAGTTTTCTAGTTGCACTTCCAATATATACAGGATATGCATAATACCCATCATGAGGCTCATCATTCAACGTTTTACAGTATTGTTCATCAGTTATGCCCACTTTATTGCGAGCAGAAGCAAAACTATTTCCCGTAGAGTCGCCACGAATTAGTTCCTCCACAAAGCAATTCGTAAAATCCTTCGCATATTGTCCTTGAACCGTATTGACGAATCCGGAAACGTATTTTGAACCACAGTTCTGAAAAGCATTCAACAACTCAAAATGTGATGTATTCTTAGCACCAGCACTCTGGCAGTTTTCAACGACAACACAAGTATTATTCAATTGGGAATTAGCAGAATAATACTTCTCAAAAAAATGTGGCATTAGGTCGATAATGTATATGTTACTTGACTGTCTAGCAAAAATATAGTCAGTACCACTCGTATCTGTGTTACTTAGGGTTTGATAATATTGTACATCTGATTGAATTCGATTATCTATTACAATTCCCGTCTGAATCATAGACACTTGCAAATTACCATCATACCGTCCATGGCTTGATATTATACTTAAATCGGCATTATCGAGTGTTTGCCTATACTCCTCAATGCAAGGATGAAAAATGACTATCGCATTTAAACCCAATGCTTTCCAAGAATCAATCATATCAATATACGCGAACGTACGTGTGTCTTCATAATCATAAAAGATAATTGAATCAACACGAGCATCTTTAAGTATGACTCTGTTATTCTTTGGCGAGCTTGTTGGAGTTGCTTCTCTAGAAGAATTGTGTTGGTTATTTTCAAGTTGCGAATAATCTAAAGTAATCCAACCGAAATCTGTTATCTCGTAGATAACAGATTGCTCATCAGAAATAATGCTACCAGTTTTAACAATTCCCTTACTTTCAAGAGAATACAAAACATCTAGTATCTTTGCTCTTCGAAGATCACAAGGATCTTCATCGTACGCTTGAGAATCAGTATACGATCCCAAGTATGCATCGGCATACGCTACATTAAACTGCGAATTCGATTCACTTCTGATAATATCAATAAATACCTTATATTCGTTTTTGGTCCCGTCACAATATTGAACTTCAACCAAATACTCTTGTTTTATGTATGATTCCGGAATATTGGTATCAATTTCCAGTTTGCATGTAAAAACGAAATCATCTGCTACTTCATCGCCGCTAGACGATAGGTTCCCATCATCCAACAATTCAGCTATTTCAAGTTTATCATCTCCGAAAATGCGTATCTGCTGAATGTTATCCTCAAAGGCTGTACAGAAAACTTTTGGATAAATATAACCTTGATATGCTTCATAACACATCTCACTCAAAGAAACAGTTATCCTGTCTCCGTTTGGACAAACAGTAGTTGTCGGCGTGATACTAACGCAAGGTCCCGGATCACCGGTAGGTGAAGGAGTAACTGTCTCTTCGGGAGTATTTGTCGGAGAAGGTGTTGGAGATACAATTAAATCTTCATGACCAAAATTGATCTGTTCTAAATAGTCTGGAATCCCATCTCGATCAAAGTCATCACTGAGTCTGTATGCATAACTTTCAGAATATACATTCATTTCACTAATGAATAAATCGTTAGCACTATTTGTACCATCTCCAATTACAGTAAAACTACAAGAGGTTCCCGCATCTAGATTCTGATGATGATTGTCGTTTAAAAAAACAATGGTATTCTCATGAATACTCAAGGATGCTCCAAATACATCTGTAATTACTCGATTTGAGCAGAAAGCTATCATCCAATCTTCTATTGATTCAGATGATACGTTTTCAAAAGTAAATAAACCATTGAAGCCATCTCCCCAATTCGAATATTCTTCATAACTGAATGAATAACATGATCTATCAACACTTCGAACGCACGTATTAAGCAGATAGAAAGTCGGAACGTTTTCCACTTTTTCATTATCTTCAGAATATACCGTCAAACCAAACGTGACCATTTCACCAGGATATATATCCTGATTCCAGACGGAATTCTGTAAAGTGTAAACTCCCTTTCCATCATAATCAAACACAGTGGCATTCCATGCATTTTCAATCACATATGGCATGTCAAATGTTACATACCAATTATGTATAGTCATATCTCCAGTGTTTGCCAATGTGATTTCAATATTCGCAAATCTATCCCAAGCAGACGTAATGTTTGCAGAGGCTTCAAAGTCAAGTTCACTGATGACAGAGTAAAGCTTGGGAGCAGAGCACTCTGCATATGTAACATGCGGAAAGAGCAAAACCAAAAGAGAAACCGCTAAGAATGCGCTTAACAATTTGAACCAACGAGAATGATACATATTACACCTCCATCTCACAACAAAAAAACAACCCCTTTCAATTTAAATCAATACGATTCATGAGTCAACTCTTGATATTCTCAAAAGGCCTTTGTTGCCTCTCCACATACAAAACAATAAATATCCCTGCAAGGAATCGTGAGTTAACCATTGATTTAACTATAATTCTGCAGTTGAATTCATCGAAACAATCTGAGAATCCAAATTTGCTGTAGAGCTGCATTCTTTCTCAATGTATCATCTTGAGAGGCGAAGCGGAGAACCTCTTCAAATAAGAAAAACACAGAATCGAAAGATGGAGCACTTGCATGAAAGTATTTAAAAGAGCTACCACAACGAGATTTATCGTCTGCATAAGTACCATTTTCCTGAAAAAGCACATCAGGAAGTACGTTCGATTCAGCCGCGTTAATCGGCATGGAGAGACATACAATGCTACAAAATGGAACGGGTAGTCACAAGGATAAGAATTCATCCACAAGTTTGCAGAGGAAAGAATATCAGTCTCTTGTGGTATAGTGTGGGTTAAGATAACACTATATAAATAAATGGTAAAAGAAAAACCCGAAAGTCTGAAAATTCAGAGCTTTCGGGTTTTTCTTTTGCTGTATTTTGCAAGTCTTGGATCAGTAACCCAGAATACTCTTGCACTCTTTTGCATCATCTTTATTCACTGCAACAATAATGATCAGCATTTCGTCCACAATGATCACATACGAACACATCGACGGGTCTTCAATGTAAGCCTCATGCTCGGAGAACTTACACGCGGTAAGCGTACCGGCGTCATTTTGTTTCATGGATTCTTCCTTGAATTCTTCCCAGTACTCATTTGCGACATCGACAGTTTCGAACATATCATACACGGCAATAACTCCATCAAGGCTGACAGCGGCCACTGACCGGATAACATGATCGATCTTTTCATCAGGTTCCTTGGACTGGTAACCTTCTGCCTCAAGTTTTCTCGTAAACTCGTCCGGAGTGATCTTTGTGTAAGTCTTCTTTTTGCATGCCGCCATGGATAAAGCGATCGCGCCTACTAAAACTAATGCTACTGCTTTTCTTACATTTCTCATACCCTTACCTTACCCTTTTCACCATTTACCTTTTTTCTTATTCTTCCGGAGCGGAAGATCCTATCACTGATATTGATAATACCAGTAGAACTAAGACGTATCAACTAAATCTCAAACGGTTTAGCCTATGTTATTCCTCAACTGAGGCATATGATTTCGCCGAAATTGCCATATATCCCGCCCGAAAAGTGAAAATCATGTGAAATATTCATATTAACTGTATCAAAGAAAATTGTTTTCATGTATAATTATGGCATATTTATTTCGGAGGTGTTGTTATGACTTTTGAGCAATTAATGGATTATGCCATTGAACAAGACTGTTCTGACGTCCATATTACCGTCGGTACCAATCTTGCAGTTAGACGATACGGAGTGCTTCATATCCTCGATGAGCGCCCGACCGCAGAAGAATCTCTCGCAATGATTTATACGATCCTTTCCAACGAAGAGATCGCACGTGTAGAAGCCGGTGAAGATGTCGACTTGGGTCTCATGATCGACAACGAAATCAGAATCAGAGCTAACGTATATCATCAGCGCAATAATCTCGCTTGCAGCATCCGCCTCCTCATGGCTCAGATCCCTGAATTCGAAGACCTCGGTCTTCCGGAAGTCGTTAAGTCCATGGCTACTGCGAAAAACGGTATCATCCTCGTAACCGGTCCGACGGGCTCCGGTAAAACAACGACAATGTCTGCCATCGTTGACTACATCAACAAAAACGAAGCAAAACACGTTATCACGATCGAAGATCCGATCGAGTACATTTATCCTCACAACCGTGCCATGATCCATCAGCGTGAGCTGCACCGCGATACGGACTCCTTCGCAAAAGCTCTCCTGTCTTCCCTCCGTGAAGACCCGGATATCATCTACGTTGGTGAGATGCGTGACTTCGAAACGATCGCAGCTGCCATCACCGCTGCCGAGACAGGCCACCTCGTTCTTGCTACTCTCCACACATGTGGTGCCGCACAGACGATCAACCGTATCATCGACGGTTCCCCTGCAGATAAGCAGGCGATCATCCGCCAGCAGTTCGCGACCAACATCCGTGGTGTTATTTCCCAGCAGCTTCTGCCGATCAAGGATGGCACAGGCCGTATCCTCGCAACAGAGATCATGATCGGTACTACAGCAATCAAGAACCTGATCCTCGAAGAAAAGATCCAGATGATCCACAGCACCATGCAGTCCAGCCGTTCTATCGGCATGCACACTCTGAACGAAGACCTTATCCGTCTCTACAAGGAAGGCTTCCTGAGTTACCAGACCATCGTAGATGCTACATACGATCTGCAGGATCTCGAAAAAGGACTCGGACTCAACAAGCCGATCGGCGGAGCTTTCTGATCCTACCGGTCAGAAGCATTTTAAAAGATCACAAAATGGGCTGTCTCAAATGAGACAGCCCATTTTCTTTTTGGTTCTCTTTTGTCTGGTCTGATACTTGGCCAGATTTTGTTTGATTTCTGTCCAGTTATCTGACATATCGCCCTTTTGTCTGATACTTGGTCAGATTTTGAGAAAAATCTGGCCTTTCATCTGACAGAACGCCTGAAGCACGTAGCCGCGTGTCATCTCACGCCCGCCGACCAGATCGATGTCATCTCCGACAGTAAAATCACCGGGACCGAGCGGAACTTCAGCGATGCGGCCTTCCATCTCGGTTTCAAAGACAGGCTCTTTTCATTTGTTATCTTCTTTATCCTTTTCACGAAGAAGAAGTCCGAAGGTACCCGGGCCGCAGTTAACGGCGATCGCAGGAGATGCCTGCTGGAAGTATACTTCGTCGAACTTGACGCGTTTGCCGATCTGTTCGCGGATCCAGTCGAGATCACGCTTACTTAAGCCGACATAAGTGACGAACAGCATCTTCGTGTCGATCGGTCTTTCACTTCCGAGGCACTTATTAATGTATTTTTTCCAGGCACTCTTTCTCGAACCGAAATACAGTTTTCCAAGACCCATGGTTCCCTTTTTCAGAACAAGCACCGGTCTTCCCATCAGAGAATTGACCAGGTTGGCGATGCCTTTTCCGACCTGTCGGGCACGGGCGAGGAAGTCGAGGTTATCCACGATGAAGCTGGTATGTACCTTCTTCTTCAGCCGCTCGATCCTGGCAATGATCTCATCCGGACTCTTGCCGTCTTCTGCCATGCGGCACGCTTCCACGGCAAGGAGGCCCTGACTGCTCGAAAGGTGTCCTGTATCGATAACAAAAACACTGTCGAAGGATTTCGATGCTTCCAGCGCAACGGCATATCCGCTGTGCTGAACCTTACTCGAGATCGAGATGTGGATGATATTATTCGCGACGGACAGCTGCTTGGCGAAGAACTCTTCGATTTCTTTTACATCCGGAACCATCGTCGTCACCGAACGGTCCGGATCTTCCATGTACTTTAAGACCCCCTTGGTATCGATCTCATTTCCGTCCTTGAAGATACCTTCTGCGGTCTTGACCTTATGCGGGAGTACCGCGATGTCGTATCTGTCGATCAGTTCCTGCGGAAGGTCGGCAACACTTTCGGTCGTGATGACGACTCTCTTTCTCTTCTTGCTGTTATTCATCCAGGAGACCGACTCCTCGGCGATCTCGGTACGGTTGCCGGTGATATGCACGATATCTCTCGGCAGGATGCGGTAAAGTTCATTTTCCAGTTCCGCTCCGCTTACCGGTTTTACGAGATAACCGTCGAAGTTCTCCTTCTGGTAAAGCGCACGGTTTTCTTCATCGGCATTCGCCGTAAGAATGACGATACTCGTCTCACGGCAGCGGCCGCCCGTCTGGTCGATGATGCGGCGGCGGCATTCGATACCGTCCATCTCCGGCATGAGGTGATCCATGAAGATCGCATCGTAGTGGATATTCAAAGTCTTCTTCAGCGCTTCCGCTCCGCTTAATGCCGTATCGACACGGACTTTGGTCTCACGGAGGAGCTTGCTGACGACCATGAGATTCGCTTCGTTATCGTCGACGACAAGGATCCTTGCTTCCGGAGCTTCGAACTTCGGAACGTAATTCTCCTTATTACTGATCGAGCCGCTCTTTTCGAAATTGTACTGGCCCATCTTCGACTTATTCTCGCACACCTGCGGGATCTCGATGATAAACGTACTTCCCTTGGTGTAGACACTGTTCACGGTGACCTTACCGCCCATAAGATCTACCAGCTGCTTGACGATCGAAAGACCTAAGCCCGTTCCCTCGATATGCTTGTTCGTATCCTCATCCACACGCTTAAACGCCGAGAACAGATACGGGATGTCTTCCGGCTTGATGCCGACACCGGTGTCCGTGACGTTATAGATCATGTTGCAGGTATTTTCATCGGCCATCTCGCACTGCACGGAAAGTGAAACGGAACCTTCCTTGGTGTACTTGATGGCATTGTTCAAGACATTGATCAGGATCTGCTTGATACGCACATCGTCACCGATAAGTTCATGCGGGATGTCCGGAGAGACATCGACATGGAACTCCAGTTTTTTCTCTTTGGCGCGGATCCACATCATACCGACGAGATCCGAAAGCATCTCGCCCGTCTGATATGGCGCAGACAGAAGCTGCATACGGCCCGACTGGATCTTGGACATATCGAGGATATCGTTAATGAGGTTCAAAAGCAGTTTACCTGCCGACTTAATATTCGCGGCATCTTCAAGGACCTCTTCACTTACGTCTTCACGAAGGATCATCTCGTTAAGACCGATGATCGTGTTGATCGGTGTCCTGATCTCATGACTCATATTCGAGAAGAAACCGTTCTGCGCTTTGTTGAGCATCTCGATCTCCTGATGCTGATGGTTCGCCGTGACGATCTCTTTCTGAAGACAATACTTCGTATAAAGCATGACGATACCCATGACCATCTGGAACACGAGGAATACCAGGAAGTTCACGAACGACTCCTGCGAAGTGATCCCCTTTTGGTCATAAGCGATATACACAAGAAGCCCCATACCGACATCCGCGACGGTGACCATACTGATATACTCCAAAGGATTCAGATAGATACAGATCGGGACCATGAGGGAGACGGCCAGGAAGATCGTCGTATCGATGTAGTTGTTAAAGTGCACGTTAACAAAGGACAGTGCAATACAAAGTGCATACATCATGACGCCCAGAAAAGGACTTAGGAACTTCATGACCTTGTATCTCGTATCAAAGTCCTTGGACGCATAGCGCATCAGAACGATCCAGAAGCACCCCGTCATAAGGAACGTAAGATATAAGATACGATGAAGCGGCAGACTGTTATCGAATGCCGAAGGCTCAATGAGCGTCCAGATAAAGAATGCGAAGACAAATACCATGGTGAAGACCACCATCGCATGTGTAGTTCTGGCCATGCCTTTGTAGATGGATTTTTCTACTTCCTTATCGTGGGTCGAGGGCCTGAAAATGTAATCAATGATACCTTTCATTTTTCGATCCCTCCTTCTTCTTCATCCGGAATGAACTCGAGGATCTCCTCTGTATCTTCCGTTTTTTCGGAGGAAGGCTCTTCCGCAGAGAACTCCAGGATCTCCTCATCCTTTGGTTCTTCCTTCGGAGCTTCTTCTTCCTTTTTCGCTTCTTTTGTTTCACGGATCTCCTCAGCAAGGATCGTCGACAGACCCTTATAGAGCGCTCCGTATTCCCCCATCATCGGATAGTGGTTTTCCTTGATGAATTCTTCTTTCTTTTCTTTGGCGGCCAGCTCGAGCTGCTTGGCCTTATCCGAAAGGACTCCCGCACCGATCATCTTCGATGTGCTCTTTAAGGCATGTACGAGGATCTCGTAATTCTTAAAGTCCGCCGACTCGTAATATCTGTTGATCAGCGGGATCTTATCGACCGCTTCGGTAGCGAACTGAACCAGGAGCGACTTATAAAATTCAAAGTCATTCAGGCAGTACTTCATACCGGCATCGGTGTCGACACTATAGGGCTTGAGATGCTCACGAAGAGAGAGCGCCGTCATCTTCGGGGAAGATTCTTTTCTCAGCTCTTCGAAATCCGGTTCCGGCTCGGAAATATCATCGATCTCTTCGTAGGTCACCATGGACTTCGGCAGCACCTGGCGCATGACGCGTTCGAGTTCATCCGTTTCGATCGGCTTACTGACGAATCCGTCAAAGCCCTCCGAAAGGAACATCTGCTTGGCGGAACTCATGGCATTTGCGGTAAGTGCGACGATCGGCGTTTCTCCGTTCTTGCCCGCCACATCCGAACGGATCCTCTTCATGGCTTCGACGCCATCCATGCCGCCCATCATGTGATCCATAAATACGATATCGAACGTCATTTCCCGGCAGATATCGATCGATTCCTGTCCGGAAAGCACTGTCGTTACTTCCATACCGTAGTTTCGGAAGATGCTCTTTCCGACGACCAGGTTCATCGGCTCGTCATCAACGACCAGCGCTTTTACGCCCTTGCAGACCATTCGGAAGCCGGCCGTCTGTTTGTCGTGGACACTCGAATTGAGGACCGAGACGACAGGGAAGCAGTAGAACGGCTTCTCCATGACACGGGCATTCGAACCCGGTGCCGGTTTGAAGTCACCGTTGGCGACGACGACAACGATCATGTCTTTGGCATATTCTTCGATCAGTTCGACGTTGGAAGCGTACTCTTCTTCCGCCACGAACAGGTGTGTCATATGGATCGTGTCATGAAGAAGTTTTAAGTCCTCCGGATTGTTGACACGGTGCATCTGCACGCCGAGCCCCTTAACGATGTTCAGTACCATGGAGTTATAGTACTCACGGACCTGCGGATCCGGATATTTTTCGAAGTGCAGGTAAGCGCCGATGATCAGTTCATCAGGATGCGCGACCGACATACAGGTCGTCGGGTCAATGACTTTCATCGGAAGAGAAACATGCACGGTCGTTCCTTTTTCCGGCTTGCTGCTGATCGTCATGAATCCGCCGAGCAAAGAAACGAAACCGGAAACGATCGCCAGTCCGAGGCCAAGGCCGCCGCCCATTCTCGCACGTCCGGAATCGGCCTGGTAGAAGCTGTCGTATACTTTTTCCAGTTCATATTCCGACATACCGATACCGGTATCCGTTACTTCGATACACAGATTAACGCCGTAGTCGTGCTTTTCGCATACGATACGTACATAGACGCCGCCCTTCTTCGTGTATTTCAATCCGTTACCGATCAGGGATCTGAGGATCTTCTTCAGTTTGGAAACGTCGGTATTCATGACGGCCGGGATCGCCGGATCGACATCGATGATCAGCTCCACATCCGCCGGTTTCATCACGCGGATCTCCGTCACAAGGTCGTGGAGCACGGAAGAAAGCATGTAGTCTTCACTGTTGTTGACGGCCTTTTTACGGTCGAGCTCGGAATAGTCGAGGATATCGCTGATCTGGTCAGCGACCCTTCTTCCTGCTTCTCTTACCGCGATCAGGTCTCCGTAGATCTCACGGTTCTGCGACTTATCGATGCAGATACTCGTCAGACCGATAACGGCATTGACCGGCGTTCTGATCTCGTGGGAAACGTTTGCAAGAAAGTCATTGAGTCTTTCGGTCGCTTCCGTCAGCTGTTCGATCTCCACCTTGGAATTGGAGATGATCTGTGTCCATCTTTCGATGATGATCCTGGCAAAAAGTCCCATCACAAAGATCAGGACCAGATGAAGCGCGATCCTGGTGACCGCCAGATCATCGAAGGATTCTCCGTTATAAATCATGACGGAGATATTATAGGTCATGGTCAGATAGTAGGTGACCTGACAAAGGGTGATCAGGCCTTTCATGCCCGTAGTCGAAAACAGCACGATCAGAACGGCCATTACGATCGCAAGATCGTAGGTGCTCGTCGGATGGATGCCGTAGAAAAAGGCCGTACACATCATCAGAAGCGCGTAGATCCGCATGCGGAATACCGCGGTCCCGTCTTTTCTGAAATGAATGATCCAGCACACGATCACGGCAAGGACGATCAGGGGAAGGATGAACTTCTCCCATCCCAGCAGGATGGATTCACCGATAAGAAGGATCGTACTGACCGTAAAGGTGATCAGTACCATCAGGTGCGATGAGGAAAACAAGTCGTTTTGTTCATTGGACAGATTCGTATTATTCATTACCGCCCTCCTTCTGACTGCGTTCTTCGTCTTCTTTCATGATGGAGATCATGATGTCCGCGAATTTCGGGTCAAACTGCGTGCCCTTGCCTTTCGTAAGTTCCGAGATGATCTCTTCTTGCGAAAGGCTCTTTCTGTAGCTTCTGTCACTGGACATGGCATCGTAGGAGTCAGCCACGGCAATGATCCTGGCCACCTCCGGAATATCGAATCCCGATAGTCCTTCCGGATATCCCTTTCCGTCGAACCGTTCGTGATGGTATCTCGCCGCGGTCGTGAGTTCCGGATCCTCCTTGATGTTTTCAAGGATCTTGGCACCCATCCCCGGATGCTCCTTGATCTTGGCAAATTCATCCTCCGTCAGAGAGGACGGTTTGTTGATGATATCGTTCGGCACGCCGATCTTTCCGACGTCATGAAGAAGCCCCATCATGTAGACCTCATCCTGACGGAACTGCGAATAACCGGCACGGGCCGCGATCCTCTTGGCATACTCCGCGACACGTCCGGAATGACCTCTGGTATAAAGATCCTTGGTATCGATCGCCGCCGCCAGCGACTCGACGACGTGCACCAGAAGAAGCCTGTTTTCCTCTGTCTTCTTCTGCACTTCGAAATTCAGCTGGTTCTGAAGCGTGACAAGTTCGATCATGTGCTTGACGCGAAGAAGCAGAACTTCCGGCACAAACGGCTTTCGGATAAAGTCCATCGCGCCGAGCGAAAGGCCTTTGCTCTCTGCGCCCTGGCTCTCATCAGCGGTCAAAAACATGACCGGCGTATTAGCCGCATCCGTACTGATCGTACGCAGTTTCTGCAAAGTTTCATATCCGTCCATCTCCGGCATCTTCACATCCAGAAGGATGAGATCCGGACAGGCGTTTCCTTCCGAAATGTAGTTGATCAGCGCTTTTCCCGACTTAAGCGCCGTCACGCGGATACCGCCGGAAGAAAGGATCTTGCCTGCGACCTGCAGGTTCATCGCATCGTCATCGACGATGATGACGCTTCTGTCTTTTTTCCTGTTGTATTTCGACTCGTACTCATTTCCGAGGAACTCGCTCTCGGTGCGGACATTGAGAACACGTCCCATGTGGCGCTCCCAGCGCTCGACGATGTGGTTAATGACCTTGCCGGTACTGTCCTCACGGATATCCGTCAGAAATACGAAGTACTGGTTTTTGCGGTTGCGCATCAATATGTCGGTCTTTCTTAATGACTGGCGGATGTGGTTGCCGAACTCATCGAGCAGATCCGCATATTCTTCGTTGGAAATGCCGTCCGTCTTTTCCAGCGTGAAAAGCACTTTGCAGGCAGAGATACGGTTCCTGATGATGTACCGGATGATATATCTGTATACGGGAGAAAACGAATCCTTATCAAGCTGCAGCGCGACATCCGGGATCGTTCTTTCGCCGAGGATGCCGGAGAGCGCGGCAATATCCGGAAGCGCATCGCCGGAATCGTCATCGTCGAAAGCTTCGACGGAGAAGAGGCTGTAGCCGTGCTTGCCGTTTTTCTTGACGTTATAGAGCGATTTGTCGGCGAGCTTAAACAGTGTATTAAAATCGTTGCCGTGACGCGGCACATAGATGGCACCGATCGAAGCTCCGAGCGGGATATCCATATCTTCGCCCATCAGTTCTTTTGCCATGGCAACGACTTCATTATTCAGTTTTTCGGTGATCTCCGAGACCGGACCTTCGGTCGTGACCCCCTTGGCAAAGGCGATGAATTCGTCGCCGCCCAGTCGTCCGCAGGTACTTCCCTCCGGCACCGCATTCTGGATGATCCTTGCAAATCCGAGAAGGACCTTATCGCCCATGTCGTGGCCGTAGATATCGTTGACGGGCTTAAAGGAGTCGAGGTCGATCATCATCAGGCATCCGGTGGTGTTGGCGCAGATCTTGGTCATCATGGCTTCCGTTGCGCCCTTATTGAGAAGGCCGGTGAGCTTGTCGATGGAGGCTTCGCTTTTTAAGTTCTGCATCTCGGACCGGCTGGACATGACGTTGTCGATACGGCGCATCAGAACATCCGGGTTAAAAGGCTTTCTGACGAAGTCCGAAACGCCCATCTCAAAGCCTCTTGTCTCGGTATTCGTATCTTCGTCCGCCGTCAGGAAAATGACGGGAGTGGCTTCGGCATTGACCGATCTTTCGTAATCACGAAGGAGCTTAAGTGTCTCGAATCCGTCGATGCCCGGCATTTTGATATCCAGAAGGATAAGATCCGGAAATCCTTTCTCCGGAAGATACTCCAAAAGCGCGTTTCCGGACTTTAACGCCGTCACGCGCATGTTATTTCTACTCAGGATATGTCCTGCCATCTTAAGGTTCGCGGTATCGTCATCGACAACCATTACCCACTTCGCCATAAAGATCCTCCTACTACTCGTTATTATCCTCCGGGAGGAATTCGAACACCTCGTCTTCCTCCGCGATATCGTCTTCTTTCACTTCCATATTCTCCTCGATGACCTTTACGATCTTCTCATAAAGATCCATCGCCGGAGCATGTCCGTCAGAAAGCGCGAGCTCATCTCCCTTGCCCGCAGCTTCCTCCAGATCGGCCGCCATCTCGAAAAGCTTCTTGGCACCGATCGTCTTGCTCGTGCTCTTCAGCGAATGGATGTAGATCTCGTAGTTCTTCCAGTCGCGTTTCTCATAGCAGTCCACAAGATTAATGAACTTACTTTTCTTCTCCGTACAGTACTCGGAGAGGATCGATTTATACATCTCCACATCGCCCTGACAGAAGTAAAGCCCCGTCTTCGGATCCACTCCCGCTTTACTGAGCGCCTCGAAAAGCACTTCTGTCTTTTCGTCCCGGAAAGTATCTTCTTTTCCGGTCTTTTCTTCAACGATCTCGATCTTCTCTTTCGGCAGATGCGTAAGAAGCATCGTCTCGAGTTCTCTTCCGTTGATCGGCTTGGTCAGATAGTCATCGAAGCCCTGCTCGATATATCTCTCCCTTGCGCCGCGGATCACGTCTGCCGTCAGACAGATGATCGGGGTCTTCTCGTTGAGTTTACTTTCCAGCTTTCTGATCTCGGTCATCGCTTCCGTTCCGTCCATGATCGGCATGCGCTGGTCCATAAGGATCATGTCGTAACGGGTCTCCCCGCACAGGCGGATCGCTTCTTTACCGCTCAACGCCGTATGGATCCGAACTCCCGTCTTCTTCAGAAGGTTGGCTGCGACCGCGATGTTCATCTTCGTGTCATCCACGATCAGGATCAAGGCAGACGGTGCATGGAAGGATTCCCTGTAGACCTCCTCGTTTTCTTCTTCCGGTGCCGACCCGATCTCAAAATCCCCGATCGGATCATCGTTCTCGATCTTCTGCCAGATCTCGAACCAGAACCTGGAACCGAAGCCGTATTCGCTCTCGACTTTGAGCTCACTATTCATGAGTCCCAGAAGTTTCGTGCATACCGACATACCCAGTCCCGTGCCCTCGATATTTCTGTTTCTTTCGACA
Organism: Clostridiales bacterium; assembly: GCA_017428545.1. Lineage (GTDB taxonomy): Bacteria > Bacillota > Clostridia > Saccharofermentanales > Saccharofermentanaceae > Scatonaster. The sequence continues at coordinate 83,448 of JAFRQR010000032.1, read as the reverse complement.
TCCAGTCTCTCGAACGATTCAAAGAGTCGTTTCATATCCTCTTCTTTAATGCCAATTCCCGTGTCTTTTACTTCCACATAAAGAAGAATTTTTTCATCGGGGGTATTTTTTCTCTCTTTTTCTTTGACGGTAAGGGTGACCGTTCCCTGTTCCGTATACTTCACGGCATTGGTCAGAAGGTTCATGATGACCTCGTTGATGCGCGTGTTATCGCCATATAGCTCCGACGGAATGTTCGGATCGATATCCGTCTGAAGCTCGAGCTTTTTCGATCTGGCTCTTTCCGAGATCGAATTCATGACATAGGAAAGCTGGGACTTGACGTTATAGGGCGCAGACACGATCTCCATCTTACCGTTCTCGATCTTAGAAAAATCCAGGATACTGTTGACCAAAGTCAGAAGATTCTGTCCGGACTGGCGGATGTTTCTGGAATATCCCATGATCTCCCGGTTTTCGGTTTCGCGGATGATCATCTCATTCATGCCGAGGATCGCATTGATCGGGGTCCTTATCTCGTGCGACATATCCGCCAGGAAGCGGCTCTTGGCCTCACTTGCATCATCGGCCGCCTGCTTTTCAAGACGGAGCACTTTCTCCGCATATTCCTGTTGCTGCGTCCGGTACTTATCGAGCACGAGCGCCAGTACGACGGCAAAAGTACCGCCGATGAGCGCGGCGACAACGGCCGCGATCAGAAAACTCGTGACCAGGCCGTTTAAGCCCTTCTGCATCTCGCTCTTGCTTGTCGCGATACCGACATGCCAGCCACTGTTCTGCATCCTGGAAACTACAATTCCGCGGGTCACGCCGTCATAATCTTCGACATAGACGGTCCGGTCGGAATCCTTACGCATATTCTCAACGACTTCTGCGTAGGGAGAACCCGAAACTTCCAAAATACCTACCGGATCGTCGATAAACTTATATGCCTCGTTCGGATGCACGATCACGCCCATATTCTGGTCGACAAGAAAAGCATAACTGTCTTCCGCGACATCGGCTTCGTTGATGATGTCGACAAGTACATCCACGAAAATATCCGCGGCGATGATGCCCTTAAGCTCTCCGTCTGCGCGTACGGCCTTCGAGATGGTGATGATCGGTGCTTTTGTATCGGAATCCATATACGGCACGGAATAGTAGATCTCATCCGTTATCGCCGCGACCGTATACCAGTCACGTTCATGAGAAAAATCGACGGTTCCGTCCGCCACGAAATCCGAAGCGCAGGCCATCGTATTATCCGGGAAAGTGAAATAGATATCGTAGATATAGCCCTTCGTATTCAGGCTGTCATATACAGACTTTAAATAGTCATGGAAAAACGCGCCGTCCTGATCGAAGAACCGGCTGTATTCGATATTTGCGGCCAGCGTGTCAACGATCGTGGCATTACCGTTGAGCCACGTCGTCAGTTCCTGTGCATACTTATCTGCCGCCACGCGGTATTTTTCTTCCGCCTGGGAAAAAACACTCTTCTTTGCTCTTCGATAACTGATCATGGAAAGAAGACCGGTACTGAACAAAACGACCAGTACGATCATGACCGTCATCTTAACACGGAAACTCCTCATACCTCAAATCCTGTGCAGGCCATGACACCCCCCGGCCTGCTTTTACCCCCTGTTTCCGCGGCCCGGAAAAGCCGCAGAAAAATACTCTTATATTCTATCAGTAAAGGGGTAAGGATTTCTATGCTTCTCCCTAATTCGTTACAGCAATTTCACATCAACTCCACAATTACACCAGGTAGTTTCGGGCCTGTCTGTCAAACATCTCTCTGTAACGTCCGTTTTGGGCCATGAGTTCGTCGTGGGTCCCCTGCTCGATGATCTTTCCGTGCTCGAAAAGATAGATGCGGTCCGCCATACGTGTCGTCGACAGTCTGTGCGAAATAAAGATGACCGTGTTATCCCCCGCATTTTCGATCAGGTTTTTGTTGAGTTTATATTCCGATACCGGGTCAAGCGCCGAGGAAGGCTCGTCGAGGATACTGACCGCACGGTCTTCATTTTTCAGGAACACACGGGAGATCGCGATCTTCTGTGCTTCACCGCCGGAAAGATTGACGCCGTCCTCGTCGAATTCTCGGGTCAGAGGCGTATGGATACCCAGAGGAAGCGAATCGAGTTTTCTTCCGAAATCCGCTTTTTTCAATGCGTGACGGACATCTTCCTCGTCTTCCTCATTTGCTTTCCGAAGAAGCACATTCTCCGCGACCGTGGCCGCATAGATGTTATAGTCCTGGAAGACCGCACTGATCTTCTTTCTGTACTTCCTGGTATTGTACTCCCGGATATCGTGGCCGCCGTAAGAGATACTTCCTCCCGTGACGTCGTAAAGACGCATCAGAAGTTTCACGAAAGTGGTCTTGCCCGCGCCGTTTTCGCCGACGATCGCAATCTTTTCGCCCGGGTGGATCTCGATTGAGATATCCTTCAGCGTATCTTCTTCGGTATTCGGATACCGGAAAGACACATGTGAAAGAACTAGTTCTCCCGATCCTTTTTCCGGAGTCAGCCCGTCGGCCACTTCGATGTTCGGCTTATATTCCAAAAGCTTGATGAGCTTACTGCCGTAACGTCCGATCACCTGGAAATCCACCAGGCAGTAGTTGATCTCATTGAGGTTTCTTCTTACGTAGTTGGCGGCATTATTCGCAGAAGCGACTTCACCGAGCGCGATCGATTTGACGACCAGCGCAAGATAGCCGAGATAGGCAGGGATCGCGAAGAACGAGAACACGGTAAAAACAGAGATCCAGTTGACAAGCGACACCCATGTCAAAGGAGGTCCGTAGATCCTTCCTTCTTCGGCTGCTTCATCGAGTGCCTCGTCAAACTGCAATCGCAAAGGTCCTCGTACATCCGTGAGCTTACATTCTTTTGCAAACTCCGGCTGATAGAAAACGCGCTTACTGTAGTCGGCTTTACGAAGTTTCTTTCTGTATTCGACCCACCAGGTATAGTTGATCTTTTCGATCTTAAAACGGGTCGCAAGATTGACGATAAAACCCGCAACCGGGAAGATCGCCAGGATTGGATCGATGGTAAGGATCATGGCAGCGGCAACAAAAAGAGCAACGGTTCCGCCGATGATCTTACTGACCACAGTAACGGCGTCCGAAACAAGTTCATCTGCGCGCTGGGAGACGACCGCATATGTGTCATAGGTCTCCGGATCATCGTAAAAGATCAGATCCTTCAGGCTGTTCTTTTCGGCAAGATCTCTCTGGATACGTCCGCTGAGCGGGATGAGTTTTGCCTTCGCCCACTCATTTAAAAGCTGATGGATCCACTCGAGGATCACGACCAGCACCAGCGAGATAAGAAGCAAAACCATGATGTTTTTAAACGCCATGTTTCCGGTCAGTCCGTTGATGATCAGCTTCAGGATAAAGGTGTCATTGGCGGCCATGCCCGAAAGAAGAAGGATATTCAGGATCATGATCTTAAGGATCAGGGGCTTATCGTATCTTCCCGCATACTTCAAAAGATAAGTGACGTTCCCGATCATTTCGCGGATCGTGATCTTTTCTTCTTTCAGCTTATCTTTTCTTCTTGTGATATCTTTTCTTTTCGATTTATCTTTACCCATAGAATGCCTCCGCTCCCAGGAGCATTTCTTCCGGAAGGCTGTCCTGATAGTTTTCGGCCTGCAGCATGAACATCTCATGGTAAGGACCTTTCTTTTCCATCAGCTCTTCATGCGTGCCGTGCTCGGCGACAGATCCATCCTTCATCATGTAGATCTTATCTGCCATTCTCGCCGACGAAAGACGGTGCGAGATGAAGATGACCCCGCGTCCTTCCGAAAGGCGCATCATGTTTTTGTACATGTTATATTCCGCAAGCGGATCGAGCGCCGAGGAAGGCTCATCGAGGATGACCATATCCGGCTGCTGCGCAAAGACTCTCGCGATCGCGATCTTCTGCGCCTGGCCTCCGGACGGGATAAATCCTTCTTCATCAAACTCCCTGCTGACGATCGTATCCAGGCCATGGGTCAGCCCCGGATGCGAACAGTCAAACTGCGCCGAGGTAAGTGCTTTTTCCGCGGTGGCATAATCGTCGGGACCGGACGGTCTTCTCATCAAAACATTCTCGACAAGCGGCATCGCGAATACCTGAAGATCCTGAAAGACCGTACCGAATCTTTTCCTGTATGAATCCCCGTCGATCTCGCTGATGTTTCTGCCGTTTACGAGGATCTTTCCTTCCGTGACCGGATAAAGCCCCATGATCAGCTTGATCATCGTGGTCTTGCCCGCGCCGTTATACCCGACGATCGCGAGCTTCTCTCCCTTATTCCAGGTGAAGCTCACATCGTGGATCGTACTGGTTTTGGCCCCTGGGTAAGTAAAAGAAACATTCTGAAGTTCGATGCTTCTGATCTCGCCGGCATCGGGCTTTTGCTCTTTTTCTTTTCTGTCGGTCTCGAGGAATTCTTCGAGGTTTTTAAAAAGGCGCGATTCGTTACTTAAGTAGATACGGTTCTCGACGGCGTGCTTGAGCTGGTCGGTCGAAAAAGCCATGGCCGTGATCATGGCGACATAACTGGAGATGTCGGTCACGCCGCCGTGCTTGATCCTAAAAGCAACATAAAAATATGCCGCGATCCCGGCCAGGACCGAGTAGCTCCCTTTCATGAGGAAAGAATAAAACGCCGACTTCATGCGGTACTTCAATGAGACCTCGCCCATCCTCTCGACCGCCTGCTCCTGCTTATTGAGCATGATCGAGTTGATGTCAAAAAGGCGGATCTCCGAAGCATATTTCTTTTCGTAGTAGACCCGCTTGACGTAGTCCGCCGTACGCTTGTCGCGGGTGATCGCTTTTTCCCTGTCGTAGTTGCATTTGCCGTTTTTGTTTCCGTAATAAAGACTTACGACCATAGGAACGATCATGAAGATCAGAAGGACGGGGTCGACCATCACGACGATGACAAGCGACATGATCGTCGCGCCGACATTTCCGATATATACTCCCGTCTGGATCGAAAGATCGATCGCCTGCTCGGCACAGCGGTCCAGCGCCCTTGCGTATTTGTCGTAAAACTCCGGCGACTCATAATCCGAAAGCTCCAGAGTATCCGAGATGTCCATCACGCGGTGGAAGATGTGCCGGTAGACTTCCGGCATCTTGATCTTTCTATAGGTCTCGTACCACCCGCAGATAAAATGCACGCACACGTGACCGAGACACGCGAAGATCAGAAACCAGAACAGTTTGCTGTACTCGATGTTCCGCTCGATGCAGTTAAAGATGTACTTGGTCAGATACACGAAGAAGAACACGTAGAAGATCTGTTCTATGGAGTTCTTAAAAAGCGTGAACGGCAGCAAAAGCCGGTCCGCATCCCACACCTGTTTCAACGCATATCGGAGCTGTTTAAATGTATTGTCTTTTTCCTTTTTTCTTTTCGCCATGTGAGAAATACTTGCCCCCTTGCAACTTTCAGTTAATACTACCATTTTTTCCCTTTTCGAAAAGCACTTTTATACCGCGTGGATAATATATTTTTCCATGTTATAATGAGGGCGGAAACACATTTATGACAGGAGGGATACTGTGAAGAAATTTGAGATCACTGCCGTTTTGGAAGAAGCTTGCCGTCAGACACTTCTGTGTCGCATGTTTTTAAAAGCAGACCCGAACTGTTACAGCTGCTTTCCGATTAAAGCCGGAGAAGAACTGTTCCTTTATATGGATGAACAGGATTTCCGTCTGGACGGATATGTCGTAAGACGTCTTAAAGATATCGTCGAGATCAACTCGAAGGTCGATCTGACAAACGATATCCTCGAAAACGAAGGCGTCACCTCACAAGTCAAAAAACTTGACATGGATATCTCCTCCTGGGAGGGAGTCCTTTCTTACCTTTCCCATAACCGCACAAATGCGATCTTCGAGTCGGAAGATAGAAACAGCGGCAACATCGATTATGTAATCGGACGCATCGAGAAAAGGGACGACCGTTATCTTTATGTAAGAGGTTTTGACACCGACGGAAAGTGGGATGAAAAAGCGACGCGCATCGCTTTTTCCGAACTCGTCTCCGTCTCTTTCGGCACAAGATATGTGGAAGTATTCAGTAAGTACCTTCCGCCCTGCCCGGTCGAGCGCGATATCTCGATCCTGCCGAAGATCTAAGCCAGTCTAAAACAAAGAATAAACACCCGGACGCCCTGCGCCGGAACTTATGGAGGAACACAAAAATGCATTATACTTACCGCACGAGCGGCACCTGCTCCACAAAGATCGATTTCGAGATCAATGACGGCGTCATCACCGATGTCGCATTTACAAACGGCTGCAACGGAAACTTAAAAGCCATCGGAAAACTCGTAGACGGATGGAAGGCGGAAGATATTGCCGAGAAACTTTCCGGAAATACCTGCGGCTTCAGATCTACATCCTGCGCGGACCAGCTGGCTCAGGCCGTTATGGAAGCCAAAGCCGCCGAGGGCTGATCCTTCCCGGAGTTTTGATTCCTGCTCCGATTCGCTTATACTTTTACTTCGTACAAGAGGCTGACCCCGATCTTTTTATACCAGGGCTGCTTTTTGCGCATCCGCTTCAGACTGATCCGGACGCTCTCTTTCAGTTCGGACAGTTCTTTTTCCGTAATACCTTTTTCACTGAATGCGGCTTTCTGCGCCAGGAATTTCGTCTTGAAATACGGCTTTCCGCGCCACTTTTTACTGATCCACATGAAGTAGTGGTAATAGGCCCGTGCGCGTTCATTCACGTTTTTCTTCCGGAACTTTCTTATCCACACAAGCGTATATACGCTTCGGATGATCGCCAGAAGAAGAATGACGAGAACCACCGGAAGAAGAACTTTATGGTGCTTTTTGATCCACTTCGCCGGGGCATTTTCCTTAACCGCATTTCCGGAAGATCCGCTTCCTCCTGATCCCGTCGGCATCGTTCCGTCCGGACGCACCTGCACGTTTCCGGCGCCGGGAGTAACTCCCGGACTTACCGTTGCCGGAGCAGGAGTCGGTGTAGCTCCCGGACGCGGTGTATTTCCCGGGGTCGTTTCAGGATCTGCGATACCATATGCTTTCTTTATGGCAGAAGCACCATAAGGGGATTCCGCCGCCTTGTTTCCCGGAGTCGGATCAGCAAGGATCCAGCCGAATTCCGGATCGAAGAATTCGACCCAGGCATGCGAATCTTTGGAAGTCACAGAACATCTGGTGTCGTCTTTGACACCGGAAACGAGGTATCCCGTGGCATAACGGGCCGGGACCCCGACCATACGCAGAAGGACCGCCGCGGTGCAGGCATAGTGCACGCAGAAGCCGGTCTCACTTTCCGTCATAAACCACACGACAAAATCCATGTCTGACGGCGGATAGGTCGTATTGACATCGTACGGGTGGATCGAGCGGACATAGTCGGTGACCGCCATGACCTTTTCCAGATCGGACATGGTCGTCACGCCATTATAAAGATCGATGTACCATCCGGGAAGAAGCCCGCTGTTTAAGATCCCCTGGCGTGTCTCATCGGGAACGTAAAGCGCTTCATCATAGACATAATTCAGATAATCCTGCGACCAGCAGGACGGATCTCTTTTGAGCGGGATTTCGTCAGATGCATAGTCGATCGTCTGCATGAACGCGCCGTCACAGACCCCGCGCACGTTAAAGTCGATGCCTGTCGTCACTCTGTTTTCGTAGCCGGAAGGGACCGTGTATCCGTCGGTATAGTACGGAGCGAAATAGTAGCCGCCGATACCTACCGCATTTACCCTTGTGAAGAACGGGGCTACACTTTCGGGGATCGGATCGTCCATCGCATAGATGTCTTCGGGGGAAGGTTCTTCTCCGGAAACTTTCCATTCATGTCCCGTGTAGGTATCACTCGAAGCAGTGCGGATATACATGTTTGACGCACCATCCTTAGTGGAATTATTCGGGTTTTTGTTTCGTGTCACATAGAATACCGTATACTCGGGCGGATTGAAGTTTCCGACCAGATTTAGATCCTCGTGTCCCGGATCGATCTCGACGAGCTGATTGGAGATCGATTCCATGATGATGCTGCCCATATACGTATTGCTGATGCGGTCGATCTGCGGAGCCAGCGCCTCTCGGGCTTCGTTCGGAACAAGACCGATGATCTTTCTGATCATGTTCAGCTGGCGGGCGGCGACCTTCTGCTGATCGTATCTGCTCTGCGGAAAGCATGCGCCCAGGATGAGGATGATCGTCATAACGGGGACCATCAGTTTCAGAAGTCTCTGATCGCTGAGATTTCGATCTCCTTTTCTGAAATTCTGGTAAAAGCACAATACCATGGCCAGGGCCAGGATGATCTCGCACCAGATCTGGGACGGGAACATGTAGTTCAGTGCGACCGAGCAGATAAACAGCGGAAGATATAGCGGCACACACCAAAATGCGCTCTTTCTTCTTGAGATCGCCCAGGTCGTCACCAGCGCCGGGAGAAGATTATAAGAAGCCAAAAGCCCTGTGATATCTTTGGACGGCACCTTATCAAAGGTCACCGACGGAAGGTCCTTAAACGTAAACTGGCGGAGCACATGCTGCATATAGTCGATCTGACTTCTCAAAACGCCGTGCCGCACGATCAGATAGAAGTAAATGAAGATCGACGAGAGTATCACGGCAACGGACAGCCACTTCTTCTTTTCCGTACGAAGATGAAAACAGGTTGCGCCCACGGAGCAAAGAAGGATCGAAAGGACGAGCGGGATGACTTTGACCTCGACGTCTTTTCCATAGGTAGTCGTCAGCATAAAAGAAAAACTGATCCCCAGGAGTGTGGAAATGATCACGGGGAAGATATAGTTCACCGTTTTTGCCGGAACGATCGGTGCTGTGATCTTTTCTATATCACGTCTCATCGGGTTCCTCCTTCGGGATCTTCATATTCAGGATCCGGATCACCGCTTTGTCCAGATCGCGCTGCGACTGGATATCAAATGCGATCTCACGCCTCATCGGAGGGAGGACACGGATCTTGTGCGGAAGTTCTTTTTTCAGAAAATAATCCGACGTGAAAAGCAGCTCTCCCATGCGTCTGTCGAAGATATCCCTATCCTCGGAAAACTCCAGGAAAACCCTGGCGTGACCGAAGCATTCTTCCTGCGGTTCTTTGACCATGAGCGCATCCTTTTTCGCGGATGCTTTCCAGTGGATATTTTTGATCGGATCCCCGATGACATAATCTCTGACATCGTAGATCTCCGTATAAGGAGACTGCGATCTTCGAAGGGTCTTGGCCTTAAATCCGTTCAGATCCGGAATGGCCTCCGGGATCCTTCTGATCGGCTGGATCAGAACTTCGCATGCATTCTTGACGTTCTTTTTCGTGCAGAAAAGCCCGAAGAGATCGTATACTTTTACACTCTTTACTTCCATGCGGAAAGCACCGCAGTGGGTCGTATCTATGGGGATCCCCACTTCCGTTTCGCCCTGGGCGAATACGCGGTAAGTCTTTGTGTTTCCGGTCATCTTTTCGGTAGCAAGAATGTCGACTCTCGAGATCGAAAGCCCGGGAAGATACTTCTGGGAGACCTTGATCTTAAGAATGGCTTTGTCGCCCATCTTCACGTTTCTCGGCGTCGTCAGAAACAACTGATACACACCTCTGCTGAACAGGCACATGATCAGGGAAAGAACCGGAATCAGGAGCAAAATGCCCAGGCAGAACCAGGCCAGCCATTGCTGGTAGAAAAGGAAGAATGCTGCCGTGCCCAGAAGCGCGACAATATACAAAAACCGGTTCTTGAACATGTAAAGAAATCCTCGTCAGACCTTCGGGGCGGGAACGGATTTGAGGATCGCCTTGGCGATCTCATCGATCTTGAGTTCGTTGACTTCTGCTTCCGGTGTCAGAAGCAGACGGTGGCACATAACAGGACCGAATACGGCCTGCACGTCCCCCGGAATGACGTAGTTCCTGTGGAAGATATATGCGTAGGATCTGGCCATCGAGGTCAGTGCCAGAGTCGCACGCGGGCTGGCGCCTCTTTCGAGATCCTTATGAGTTCTTGTTTTTCCGACCAGGGCGATGATGTAGTCGAGCATCTCATCGCTTACGAAGACCCTGCTGACTTCATCCTGCATCATCGACAGTTCCATCGCGCTGCAGAGGCGGCGTACGGCAGAGATCGGGTTGAAGCCTTCTTTTCTGCTCTCGAGCATGGCTTTTTCATCGGTAGCCGACGGATATCCCATTGAGATACGGATGGCAAAACGGTCCATCTGCGAGTCCGGAAGAAGCGAAGTTCCGGAAGCACCCGAAGGGTTCTGTGTCGCGAATACGGTAAACGGCTTCGGAAGCGCGTAGGTATTTCCGTCGACGGTGACCTGCCCTTCTTCCATGGCTTCCAAAAGTGCGGACTGTGTACGCGATGACGCACGGTTCAGCTCATCTGCCAAAAAGAGGTTATGGAAGATCGAGCCCGGCTGATACTGCATCGACTGAGTTCTTTTATCGAAGACCGAAAAACCGGTAATATCCGAAGGCAGAACGTCAGGGGTAAACTGTACTCTTCCGTAGTCCAGTCCCATCGCTCTGGAAAAAGCAACGGCCATCGTCGTTTTTCCTACGCCCGGCACGTCCTCGATAAGGACATGTCCTCCGGAGAGGATCCCTGCCAGTGCCAGCAGGATGACATAGTCTTTTCCGCAGATGACCTTTTTGATCTCGGTAATGATCTCATTCGTTTTATCACTCATGGTTTCGTCCCTCTTCTATTTATTTTTCGTAAAAGCAGAATGTGCCAAAAGATCTTACCCTCTGATCGAGAAATACGCTTTTCCGTTTTCCATCTGCACATTCTTATATTCGGCCAGTTCATCGATGGTCACGAGCGTGAAGCCCGCGTCGATCAGGGCCGGAACGATGGTCTCTACTGCTGTCGCTGTTGTCTCGTAAAGATCGTGCATGAGAACGATATCGCCGTCACGCACATTGTTCAGTACTTCATTGATGACATGATCGCTGTCCTTATATTTCCAGTCATTTGTGTCGATCGACCAAATGATCATGGGCATACCTACGTTTGCGGAAACTGTCGAGTTGTAAGAACCTCCGACAGGACGCATGACGACCGGACGGATGCCGGTGAGGTTATAAACTGCATCTGCGCAGTCGTTGATCTGTGTACTTACCGCATCGCCGGAGATCCTGGTCAGTGTCGTGTGGTTCCACGTATGGTCACCGATCTGGCATCCCTGATTCACCGCACGGACGATGCATTCTTTATAATTGTTGACGCGGTTACCGACGACAAAGAATGTCGCGTGCGCGTCATACGGCTCGAGCGCATCGAGGATACGCATCGTGACATCGGTATACGGACCGTCGTCAAAAGTCAGCGCGACGACCTTTTCCGGTACGTTCTTTTCGACATGGGTATCGATCCCGTATTCACTCATCTTCGCGTCAAATGCGGGATCCTTAAGGATCGATTCGAGGACTCTTTCTCTGGTGACACCGTTTCTCAGGCTAATCTTATAAGCTTCGATCTTTTCCGGTGCGGGAGATTGGCCATAGCACACTTCAAATACGGCATTCAGGTATTCGTCATCCGTCGCGAAAAGCGCCATATTATCAGGGTCAGAGAGCATATCGACGATCGCATCCCTCGTCTTCCCGGAATCTTCGAGCGTACTCTGCACATAAGAATTGAGTTCCTCCGCGCTCGGTCGGTTTCCCAGGAACTGGGTATAAAGACGCGTCAGGAACGAAGTCAGTTCCGGATTCATGTCTCTTGCTTCCGTAACCGTCACGGTGCCGGGGGCAACTCCGATCGCGGAGCAGTTGGAAATATAGTTCGAATCAGACGCGATCTGCGAAGCGACATATGTCATCGAAAGCCCGCTGTCGAGAAGTCCGAGATAGTTTTCTTTTTCTGCCGGATCACACGTTCTTCCGAGCATGACAGAAGAAAGCGCGTCGATCGTCGCCTCGTCGGACAGAGCCCTTCCCGTGAACTCCGGGGACTTCACGATATCCACAAGCGTCGGCGCAAGTTCTTTGCCATCGGCAAAATACGTGCACCAGAGGTTGTACTCTTCCTTCACCGGCGCTCTACCGTACATCTGCTCGAAAAGCACTGTGACGAGATTCGTCAGTTCGGGATTCTTGTCGCGGCTGTCGAGGTCCGTGATCGAGCCCGGCGTGACCTGATACTGCGCGCAGATCGCCTGGAACTCCGGCGTTTCTGCCGTATCGGAAAGATAGCGGCGAAGAGAGATGCCACTGTCCAGATAGTACAGATACTTCTGACGGGTATTCTCGTCGGCCGGCTTTCCGGTCATCATCTGCGACAGCACGTCGATCTCCTGTTCGTGGGTATATTCTTTCTGACTGAATTCGTAGCTCTGGGTAAGCATGTCGATCATGCCGACTGCCGTGGTGTTTCCGTCCTTAAGGTTCCAGTACCAGAAACCGAAGCGCTCGCCATCGGCTTCCTTATTCAAAATGGAATTGTAAGCGTAGTCAATGAAATCCGCGGTCAGATCTTCTTTTGCGCGCGACTTCGACGGAACCAGGCAGGTGCCGGCAAAAACCGCGATCGTCAGGATCATGCATACGAATCTGAAAAAGAATCCGGCCGCTTTAGCCAATGCTTTCATGAACATACCTCTTTACATAAAACTCCACTTAATCAGTATATACTACGTGCGTAACAAATAAATGACATATATGCAATTTTCGCGTTACCGATTTTCGCGAAAGATTGTTATAGTTTCAGGAACAATACTTGTTTGAAAGCACTAGGGTATGGCGATATATTATAGGTGAATAGGTTAACGAGCGAAATGGATTGTTATATTATCCCCAAAAGGAGAACGCTCACATCGGCAGGAGTTGGTTTATGTGTTTCCCAGCTCCTGCTTTTTTATTCGTAAAAACAGATCGGAAAAAGAAGATCTGCGGCGCGCTTCGCTTCCGACTTCGTCTTCAGAGGCGCGCCTTCGATTTCTTTTTCCGATCCTTCTGTTCAGAATAAAAAGTGCAGGTACTGTTACGTTAAGTCAGCACTCGAGACCTCAGCATCGGGATAGATCTCTTGTAAGATTTCGTATTCCTCTTCCTGTTTTTTCGCCTTTAATGAATCGACACTTACCACTTTTGCATTGATGAAGCCGCTATATTCCGGGATCTCCTCCGGGATCATACCAGGAGACATCTTGATCCTGATGTCATCCGGGTTCGAAGTATTCAGACTATATTCGATCGTTCTGTGTTCGTAAGTGTTTCTGGCAACCTTTACATCCCCGGCCATGTCGAGCGAAAGATCATATCCTTCATTCAGGAAATAATCGGGGTGCTCATCCAGATAACGCCGGAAAACGAGAAATGCCTCATTGGATTCCTCGAGAGTAGTAATTCCGGTGATATTGAATTCAGCGGAATATGATTTTTCTGTTTCGTAGATATAGATCGAGTAAATAGCTGATTTCTTCGTAAACTCCGAATCCTTCAATTCGGTTTTGACATACGAAATGAGATCTCTCAGTTCATCATCATGTTTAAAGCTTTCAGGAAGCGGAGGGTCAACGGTGGTGGTGTCACGCACAAGAATGCCGAAGATGTAGATCCTCTTTCCCGAACGTGTGTAATTCACTCCGTTTTGATTGTAAAAGTACTTCACGCCGTCGATCTCAGGATCGACGGGACGGTCGTAAAACGTGCGGATGTAGTAGGATCCCGAAAGGGAAAAGATCGTAGATGTGTAATCTTTGCCTGAAAAACCGATCGGGAAGTTAAAGAAAACCAGAACAGCAAAAACGATCATCAGGATCATAAATATGCGCCAGCCTTTATCCGAAATCATGGTAACCTCCGAAAAGAGTGGATTCATGTTTGTGAGTTACGATGATGTCAAGTTGATTATACCACAGCAAGACTGAGGCGCCTTCTTTTCCTTCCTTTGATCCGTCAGCCGGACAAAAAAAGTGCTGACATCTTTTTCGAAGGTGTCAGCACTTTAAAACATCTGTTATGTTGATCGGAATTGATCAGATCATCTTCTCGGAGAGCTTTACGCCGCCGAGGATATGGAAGTGTACGTGTTTGACGGTCTGGCCGCCGAACTCACGGCAGTTGTTGATGATTCTGAATCCTTCGTCGATGCCGGTCGCCTTCACGACTTCCGGGATCGCGTCGAGGACGTCACCGAGTGCCTCTTTTCCTTCCACAGAAGAGGACATATCGAGGATGTCGTCAAAGTGCTTTTTCGGAACGATCAGAACATGGACCGGAGTTGCCGGGTTGATGTCCTTAAAAGCCAGGACCTTGTCATTCTCAAAAACCTTGGTGGAAGGGATCTTGCCTTCTACGATATCACAGAATAAACACATACGTTTTTCCTCCTTACAGTCATCCTCGCGCCGCAAGGCCGCGGGGGCTTTCACTATTCTTACAGCATCTTTTCCAGTTCAGTCTTTACGGCTGCCAGTGCATCGTTTATGCCTGCCGGATTCTTACCGCCGGCCTGCGCCATATTCGGACGTCCGCCGCCGCCACCGCCGACGATCGGAGCGATCGCCTTGATGAGGTTTCCGGCATGGGCGCCGGCCTTCACAGCGGAATCTGTCGCCATGATGACGATGTTGGCCTTTTCTCCGCAGGAAGAAAGGAGAGCGACGACGCCGTCACCGATCTTATCCTTGAGCTGATCACCGAGATCACGGAGCGCACCCATCTCGACGTTATCGAGTTTTGCAGCTAGGAGCTTAACGCCCTTGACGTCTTCGGTCTGCTCGAGAGAATTGCCGAGCGCTTCTTTTGCCGCCTTGGACTTCAGGGACTCAACTTCTGCGTTTGCAGCCTTTAAGTCTTTCTGCAGATGATCGATCTTAGAAACGATCTCGGACGGATTTGCTTTCAGAAGCTTTGCGGCTTCATTGAGAAGATTCTCGAGGTCCTTATAGTAAGCGATCACGCCGTCACCGGTAAGAGCTTCGATTCTTCTTACGCCTGCTGCAACACCGGACTCGGAAAGGATCTTGATGGATCTGATCTGGGAGGTGTTACTTACGTGGGTACCGCCGCAGAGCTCTACGGAGAAAGCTTCCTTAAAGTCTGATTCGTTATTTCCGGATGTGCCCTTGCCCATGCTGACGACACGGACCACATCGCCGTACTTCTCACCGAAAAGCGCCATGGCGCCGGTGGATACGGCCTCCTGCTGGCTCATCTCATCTGTGCGTACACAAAGGGATGCAGCGATCTCTTTATTGACGATCGCCTCAACCTCAGCGATCTGTTCAGATGTCATGGCCGCGTCATGCGAGAAGTCGAAACGCAGACGGTCCGGAGTGACCAGAGAACCCTTCTGCTCAACGTGGTCGCCCAGAACGATCTTCAGGGCCTTCTGCAAAAGGTGTGTCGCAGAGTGGTTCTTACATGTGTTATTACGGTTTTCTTCGTCAACACAAAGTTCAGCAGTGCTTCCGCACTTGATAGAACCCTTGGAAACGAAACCTGTGTGACCGATACGGCCGTTCGCAAGGTGGATCGCCTCAGTTACGGTGAACTCACCGTCTGCTGTCTTGATGACACCCTTATCACCGACCTGGCCGCCCATGGTGCCATAGAAGGAAGTTACGTCTGTTACGATCGTGCCCTTCTCGTTTTCGGAGAGGGAATCCTTCAGCGCCGCTTCGTCAGCAACTGCTACGATCTTACCTTCCGTATTCAGTCCGTTGTAACCGACGAACTTTGTCGTGATGCTTTCATCAAGTGCATCGAAGATTCCTGCGGAAGCATTGAGCTTCGCGGAGAAGTTCTGGCTGTCACGGGCCTTCTGCTTCTGCTCTTCCATAGAGACCTTAAAGCCTTCTTCGTCTACTTTCAGTCCTTCTTCTTCGGCAAGCTCTGTTGTCAGTTCGAGCGGGAAACCGAATGTATCGTAAAGATAGAAAGCGTCTTTACCTTCGATCTCTTTCTTTCCTTCGGAACGGGCAGTATCGAGGATCTTCTTAAATTCCTTCATGCCGTTTTCGAGTGTGCTCTCGAAACGCTCGATCTCCTTGCTGAGTTCATTTAAGACGAACTCACGGTTGGTCGTAAGAAGCGGGTAGCTGTTCTTATAGATCTCATCGATAAAGATGGTCGCGATCTTAAGGATGTCTTCCTTTTTAAGGTTCAGTGTTCTTGCATGTCTTACCGCACGGCGGATCAGACGGCGGAGTACATAGCCTGCACCTGCGTTTGCCGGAACGAGTTTCGCGGCATCACCGATGAGCATGACGGAAGTACGTGTGTGGTCGGCAAGGATACGCATGGAGCGTGTCATCTTTTCGTCCGCATTGTACTTCTGACCGGAAACTTTCTCGATATAGGCGATGACCGGTGCGAACAGGTCGATCTGGTATACGTCACGGGAACCGTTAAGGAAAGCGAGGATTCTCTCTAAGCCCCAGCCGGTATCTACGTTCTTCTGCTTCAGCGGAGTAAGGGTACCGTCCTTGTGCTTTTCGTACTGCATGAATACGTCGTTACCAAGCTCGGTGTACTTACCGCAGGAGCATCCCGGGCCGCAGTCCGGACCGCAATCCGGGCGGTCGTCGATGTAGAACATTTCGGAGTCCGGGCCGCAAGGACCGTACTCGAGACCCCACCAGTTATCGTCAGCGCCGAGGTAGTAGATGTTTTCTTTCTTAAAGCCGGAAGCGATACGGTACTGTGCGCCTTCCTCATCGCGCGGTGCATTCTCGTCACCTGCGAAAACAGTAGAGGCGAGGTGGTCGGCATCAAAGCCGAAGACCTGTGTCAGAAGCTCGAAGCTCCACTGGCATCTTTCTTTCTTGAAGTAATCGCCGAGGGACCACGAACCCATCATCTCAAAGAAAGTAACGTGGCTCTTGTCACCGACGGAGTCGATATCGTTCGTACGGACGCAGCCCTGCACGTTGCAAAGTCTTGTGCCGAGCGGGTGCTTCTGGCCGAGAAGATACGGCATCAGAGGCTGCATGCCGGCGACGTTGAACATAACGCCCGTCGATCCGTCCGACACCAAAGATACGGCGCCGACATCCACATGACCGCGGTCGGTATAAAACTGCTTCCATGTATTTCTCAATTCATCAGAGGTAAACTGTCTCATTCGTTTTCGTCTCCTTACGTAAAAAGCGAGGCACGCGCCCTAGATTTCGCGTGCCCCGATATTTTACACGATTTAAGTAAGAAAATCTATATATTATAATTTTTAGTGCCAATGACTTCTTAACTGTTCCCCTCCCCGAAGTTTCCTGATTTTTTCTCGATATAAGCCTTCTGCGGGAACGAATCGGGAAAAGTACTCTCACGACTAAGGATTCTGACCATTTTTCCTGATTTTTTCCCGATATCGCCTTTCAGAAAGAAAAAAACGAGAAATAACACCACATTTCAAGGCAGTCGAAACGCTTTTCCCGAAAAATTCCCGAAAGTGCTTTTCGAAAGGAAAAAACCGGAAAAACCATTTCAGAACAAAAAACTGTCAAGACAGTTCATTCAAAAAACTTGCCCAAACAGAACACAAAAAGCAGGCCGAATAGCTGCTCGCACCTGCTCAGATGATCAATTCTGCACGTCCAGTGCATTTCGGATATGCTCTTCGTATTTTTCCTTGACGCCCTTGGGTCCGACGATGGAAAAACCACCGTTATACTGGAACACCCAGCTGAAGAATGTCGGCGCGACGTGCACCGTGACATTGGCCTGCAGATAGTCCTTGTCCTTGGGATCTTCAAAGACCGTGACCGACTGCTCAAAACGGTCGTAGAACTGCGTCAGCAGGCTCTTCTTAAAGCGGATCTGCACCGTGACCGGCTCCGTGCCGTACATATTGAAAGACTCCTCCATATACTTGGCCACATTAAAGCCCTTCGGCGGCTTGGCAAGAGGGGTCTTCTCATCGACTTCGACTTTCTTCATGCGGTCGATACGGAAGTTTCTAAGCTTATCTTTCTCGCCCTCGGGACTTTGTTCCGGACGCGTACCGATACAGTAGTAAAAGCCGTTGTTCCAGGTCAAAGCCAGCGGATGGAGAATATATTTCATTCCGTCGTGCTTTAAGACCTCGCCCTTTCCAAACTCATAGTCGATGTACTGGAAAGTCACCGGATGCTTCTTTGTCATGGCGTGGCGGATCGCGCCGACGGTATAGATAAAGTCGTTATTGCTCGAGTGGTGGCGGCCGATATAGTGGATCTGTTCGTTCAGTTCCGAAGCGTATCCCGAAGATGTCTGGCTTTTGAGCTTCTTGATGATCGCCGCTTTTTTCTTCTCGGTCATAAATCCCGCCGATTCGACGGCATCGATGAGGATCATGAGTTCTTCGGGCTCGAAATCACGGTCTTCGATATAGTATTTCGGTACTTTTCCGGAAGTTTTTTCGACCGGGATCGAAGAGTCCTCCAGCGCGCGAATATCGTCATAGAGAGTCTTTCTGTTTACCGGAAATCCCGCTTCATCGAGCCGGCTGATCAGATCCTGCGTCGAAAGGCCGTGTGCCGCGTCCGTTTCTTTTTGAAGGATCTCCAGAAGACAAAGAAGTCTTCCTCTTCCGTTTTCGCGATTCGCCATATTCCCACCTCCCGAAATGTCCTACATTTACTATAACACGAACAAAGAAAAATCTTTACACTTTCGCGAAGAAGAAAGACTTCGAAGTGCCTCCGGAAACGAAGTTGGAAGCAAAGCACGAGAAGCTTGTCTTCTTCGCGCATTATGGGAAGATTTTTCTTCCTGTGCGTGCTATAATGTTATGGCTATTTTTGCATTTCATCGGGAGGGTATCCATGAATTCTATCTATAAAGACATTGCCGTCGCAGCGCCGAAGATCCTTCTTCCCATGAAGGGCACGGACCTTTCGAAATGGGCCGTTATCGCGTGCGACCAGTTTACATCCGAGCCGAAATACTGGGAGGATGTTGAAAATACCGTAGGAAAAGCACCGTCCACGCTCCGTATGTTCCTGCCGGAAGTGTATCTCGAAAAAGAGACACCCGAGCAGATCGACGAGCGCCTTTCCAATATCACTTCTTCGATCAACAGTTACATCGCTGAAGGCACCCTGACCGAACTTGATCCGGGCTTTATCCTTCTCGACAGAAAAACGAAGGTCAATGAGTCCAGAAAGGGCCTGATGCTTGCCCTCGACCTGGAACAGTATGACTTCACACCGGGAAACAAAAGCCGCATCCGCGCAACCGAAGGCACCGTCCTTTCCCGTATCCCGCCCCGCGTCCGTATCCGTGAGCGTGCGCCGATCGAAATGCCGCACATCATGGTACTGATCAACGATCCCGGAAGGACCGTGATCGAGCCTGCTTTTGACGCGGTCTCCAAAGATGCGGCAAATCTCGTTTACGACACCGACCTCATGATGGACGGCGGTCATATCAAGGGCTATTTCACACCTTCGGATTCTTCCGTTTCCGAGGGCATCGTCTCCGCACTGCGCGGACTTCTTGCCGCATCTGAAGACGGCTTCCTCTTTGCCGTCGGTGACGGTAACCACTCCCTTGCCACAGCGAAGAAGCACTGGGAGAACGTCAGGGAAAAGCTTCCGGAAGCAGAAAGAGAGAGCCATCCGGCGCGTTACTGCCTCGTTGAGATCGTCAATATCCACGACAATGGTCTTCAGTTTGAGCCGATCCACCGTGTGACATTCGGCCTTACCAAAGAAAAACTCATCGAAGCGGCAAATACCTATTTTGCTTCCCAGGACATCAAGTTTACCGACGCAAGTGCTTTTGCCAAGGAAGGAAATGCGGACGGATCCCAGACGATCCTTGTTACGACAGGAAAAGAAGACTTCACGATGGTCATCGGAAAGCCTTCTCACACGCTCGCGGTCGGATCGCTGCAGGGCTTCCTTGATTCGATCGAATCCGATAAGGTCCACACCGACTACATCCACGGCGAGGATTCCGTAAGATCCCTGGCCGCTGAAGATAAGCTCGGCTTCCTTCTGCCGGACGTTTCGAAGAATTCGTTCTTTGAGACCATCAGCAAAGAGGGCGTTTTCCCGAGAAAGACTTTCTCCATGGGAGAAGCGGTCGAGAAGCGCTACTACCTGGAAGCAAAGAAGATCTGATCATAGGAAATAACGGAGGAAGAAATGGAGGGCAAAACTTCGATCTGTGTCATCGGTGCCGGTCTTTCCGGTCTGGTCTGTGCGTATAAGCTGGCGCAGGCCGGGTTCCGCGTGCAGGTCGTTGAGCAGCAGTCCACGCCGGGCGGCATGCTCGCGTGCTCCCGTCTCGGTTCCGAATATATCGAACTTCTTCCCCACCATATCCGGAAATCCGACCGTGCCCTGATCTCGCTTCTTCGTGACCTCGGCCTTTCGGATGAACTTCAGTGGTACGATTCCCTGTGGTACGGGAAAGCCAGTAAGAAGAAGCTGGGGTATCTGGATAACGGCTTTCATTCCCTTCTGGCCGCGCTCGTGCAGGAGATCACCGACCGCGGCGGCATTATCCAGTACGGATATACCGTTTCCGACATTTCCGAAAACGAAGATCCTTCGCGCCCGCGTTACCGCGTGCAGTGCGTCCTTGCGGACTCTTCCTCGATCTTTTTGGAGTGCGACACGATCCTTTATACCGGTTCCTGCCGAAATCTCGTGCATATCACGCACGCCCTGAATATGCCGACCGACTTCCGTGATTCCCTCATGGACGTTACATACCAGGCGAATATGTGTCTCCTTCTTTTGATGAAGTCACCGTTTACGGAGTGCTACTCCCGTATGCTCCCGGCCGACGAACCGTTCCAGCGCCTCATCCAGCACACGAGCATGGTCGGCGAGCGCCGCTACGGCGGACATGTTTTGTATCTTTCCGGAAGTTTTCTTACTTCCGCTCCGCTTTGGACCGCATCTGACGCGGACGTTTTCAAAGCCTTTTTCAAGAGACTTCAGTACATGAATCCGAGTGTTACGAGAAGCTCGGTACGCACCTGGCGGTTGACGCGCACGCGTTATGCCAAGCCCTTAAATCACCCGCTCGATGAATTCATCCAGCCGGTCGAGGGCCTTTATGTCTGCAGTCTCGCCATGACGCCGAGCCCGGTCGAAGATTCGAAATTCCGGATGGACGCCTGTGTTTCCCAGGCCAATGCGACCGTAGCTAAGATCAAGGAGGATTTTTCGCGTGAAAAAGAACTCGTCGAAGCAGAACAGTAATTCCGGCAAACCCTCGGTGCGCAACGCCGATGTCAGAAATACGGCAACCCATCTGTACGATCCCTCTTCCGAGCTGGTCTATAAGACTTCTCTTCGCGAAAGACTTTTCGAAGATATCGAGTGGAAATCCGTCATCCCGAGGATCTTACTTCTTCTGGTCCCGGCCCTGATCGCTTTTCTTTCGGGTTACTTTTTAAAGCAGGATCACGCAGACTTCTTTTCCTGGTGGGGACTTCTTTATATCTACGGATGGGCAGCCTTTCCTCTGACGGCATACTTTTTCCGCGGATTCCTTTCCGCCGGATACGGTTTTTCCAAAAGCTTCGGTATCCTTCTTACCACGGCCGCTGTCTGGCTTCTGGCATATACGGGCATCTTTAATGCCTTCAGCCGCCCGATGTGCTGGATGATGTTCTTCCTTCTTGCCATCGTCAGCTGGTGCACGCCGAAGACCAGGAAGGCCGCCTTTACCGCGCTTGCCGATAACTCCAACCTCGCGCATATCCTCTGGGAAGAGATGCTGTTTATTATCCTTCTTACGGCCCTTTGCTTCTGCAAAGGCATCTTCCCGATCATCAACGGCGAAGAAAAATTCATGAACTACGGCTTCATGAACTCCATGAACAGATTTGACGGGCTCCCGGCCAAAGACCCGTGGCTCGCCGGAAAATCCATTAACTACTATTACTATGGACAGTATATGTTCACTTATCTCGTCAAGATGCTCGGCATGAACACCGAGGTCGGCTACAACATCTCGATGTGTACCGCCATCGCGTTCCCGTTCATCGCCGCATACTCCTTGGGGCAGCTGTTTATCGATGCGCTCCGCCAGAAAAAGGACTGTCAGGTATCTAAGCACTACCTGCCGTTTGCCGGCCTTCTTGCCGCCTGCACCACCATGCTCTTCGGTAACTCCCACTCCTTCTTCTACGACGAGCAGAGCTTCGGTAACAAGATGCTTTTCTGGAAGATATGGGGCAAGCTCGGCATCGATGTCGGCGAGACCGGAAATTTCTTCTATCCGAACTCCACGCGTTTTATCGGACATAACCCGGACCCTTATATACAAGGCATTAAAGAAACTGCCGACTGGACCATCCACGAGTTCCCGTTCTATTCTTATCTGATCGGCGACCTGCATGCGCACGTCGTCAGCCTGACGGTGGTCATGCTCATTATTGCTTTTATCTTCGTCGCCGTCTATCGCGCCGATTATCCAAAAAAAGCACTGTCCTCGATGCGCCGGTTCCGCGACCTTTCCAAGAATCTCGTCTCGGAGATGTCTCACATCTTCCGTCCGGAATTCTTCATCTGCGCATTTTTCCTCGGCATCTCCCAGATGTGCAACTACTGGGATTTCCTGATCTACTTTATCTTCTGCTCCATGGGCCTTCTGGTCTATCACGGAAGATCTTCCACGTACCTGATCTCATTTAATAGTTTCATGGTCTTCCTTTTCGATCTTGCTGCCGTCCTCGGAGTCTACCTGAAGTTCGGCGAAAACATCTTCGTGCACCTTTGTCTTCAGATCCTGATCTTCATGATCGCGTATCTTCTTTCGACGATCTTCCCTTCCGCGTTCTCGAGAACGGGCACGAATATGGCGCTCCTGTTTGCCTTCTCCAGCATGATCGCGCTGTCCTTCAACTACAACTTCGACATGATCTCCAACTCGATCAAACTGGTCGACAGACATACGTCCCTCTTCCAGTTCATGATCGTCTGGCTCATCCATATCCTGGTGCCGCTCGCGCTCGTTGTGCTGGTGATCTTCACCAAACGCCAGGCCTTTAAGAGAAATAAACTCCCGGTAACTCCGGCGCCTCTTGACCTCATGCGCCCTGCGACTTACGCGCAGCTCAGCGGCTCGGAAAGTGCTTTTGCCAAGGAAGACAGGTCCGTCAGAAAAGTGGAGATCGACTTCTCCGACGACCCGGACATCGACGATCCGGACTTTGCCGCAGAAGCGATCCGGAACACCGCGGAAAAAGCACAGGAAAAGGACATTTCCGAAGAACTTCCCGAAGTTTCCGAAAAAGAAAGATCCGAAAGCAAGGCTTTTCCGAAGCTGATCCTTGCGATCGTCTGCCTCATCCGCTTCTTGGACTACCAATTCGCGAGACTCGGTGATACCGCGCTTTGCAAATTCTTCAGGAAGAGATCGATCATCGACATTTTCATGGTCGGTATGACCGTCGTCGGTATGATGATGCTGATCGCGCCTGAGATCATCTACGTTCCGGATATTTACGGTGCCAATAACCAGCGTGCCAACACCATGTTCAAATTCACCTTCGCGGGATTTGTCATCCTTTCCCTCGTCGTCGCCTATACGGTCTTCCGCTTCATGGCGCACGTCACCAAAGAAGGAAATCTTTCGAACTGGGGCCTGGGAGTTTCGATCATTATGTTGGTCCTCATTATCTTCATCCCGGGACACTATACGCTCCGCGCTCTGGATCAGAGATCCGGCGAGATCAAATGGTCCACCTATCAGGGCTTAAACGGTACGGATTACCTGTCCACCTGCGTGCCTCATGAACTGACCTATTACGACCAGTCCCGCCGTGTGGCCGGCGCATTTATCCCTTACGAGGAAGCGATCGACTGGCTCAACGAAAACGAGCACGATTCGGTCAACATCTGCGAATCCTACGGTATCAGTTATACGGAGGACTGCCTCGTCTCGGCTTATACCGGTCTTCCGACCATCGTCGGCTGGGAGACACATGAACGGCTCTGGCACTTCCACGGCTGGACCAACCCCGAGACCGGCGAATTCGAGAACGACCCGGAGCAGGATGTATTTAAGATCTACCTGTGGCCCCGCCAGAACGACGTCGCAACACTTTATACATCCGCGGATGTTTTCGAGGTCGCACGTGTCATTCACGAATACGATCTGCGCTACATCATCTGCGGCTCCATGGAGCTCGACCAGTTCGGCATGATCTACTACCCGTGCATCGAAAACCTCTGCGGCGACCCCGTCTTCACCTCATCCGACGGATCACTTAGGATCTACAAAGTGCACACCACAGAAGACATCGAGTAATCAGTAATCGTTTTGGAAAGCGTAAAATAAATACCTTCTCGTGCTGTCCTCGTCCTTTGGACTGCGGAGGCACGGAAGGTATTTTTTTACGCTTCTTCATTCCGATTACTTCTGCGCGTTCTGATCCGCGAGAACTTATGGAAACTGCAAAGAAAAACCGCCGGAGAAGTTTCCTAATCGAATCGGGTATATCAAAGAGCTGAAACGAAATGAATGAACGCATAAAAATCCCCCGGAGCGATTCCGCAGGCAAAGCCGAGGACCAGCGACGGGGGATTTATTATGCATTCTTTATTCGATTACTCTTTGATGTAGCCGATCTCGAGTGCGAGCTTCTTCTCAAGTACTACAGTTGCATCTCTGTGCAGTCTCATGAATGTCGCCGGGCACATAGGATCGATCGTGTCGTTCATCAGGAGCTTGGTAGCTGCATCGACCTTGTTGCCGTTGATGATCATCAGGAGTGCCTTTGCACGCATGATGTTGCCCATGCCCATGGTTACGGCATAACGCGGAACTTCGTCACGGGAAGCGAAGAAACGTGCATTTGCATCGATCGTGGATTCGTCAAGGATCTCTTTATGAGCACCATCGAAAAGAACCGGACCCGGCTCGTTGAAACCGAGGTGGCCGTCAGGACCGACACCGAGTACCTGGATCTCGATATCTGCCTTATCCAGTACTTCGTTAAATTCCTTGAGGTTCTCGTCTACATCGCCGATTCCCTTTGCAACGTATGTGTTTGCCTTATCGATGTTGATGTGGTCAAACAGGTTGCTGTCCATGAAATAACGGTAGCTCTGGTTGTGCATCGGCTCAAGACCTACATACTCGTCGAGGTTTACGGAGTGGATCTTGGAAAAGTCCAGACCCTCTTCCTTGCAGCGACGGGAAAGTTCCTGATACATGCCTACCGGGCTGGATCCTGTAGCAAGACCGATGGTGCATGTCGGCTTTTCACGGATGATTTTCTCCATGATGTCTGCCGCCTTCTTGCTGGCATCCTGATAATTCTCTGCGATAATAACTTTCATAAATGTACCTCCTTGTACCTGAGTTTTTTGCGCAGTTTTGTTTTTATAAAAAACCGCGCGATGTCATAACTTAACACGCGCGGACTTTATTACTTTTTTTTGATCACGATATTGCCCTGATCTTTATAAATGCTGTTCTCCGGAATGACTCCGCGGACGCATGACGTCGGATAGACGTTACTGTTTCTTCCGATGACCGTACCCGGATTCAAAACGCTGTTACAGCCGACCTCAACGAAGTCACCGAGCATCGCGCCGACCTTTTTGCGTCCGGTCTCGACCTTTTCATCACCGTTCTTAATAACGACCGGAAGCTTATCGCTCTTGACGTTACTTGTGATGGAACCTGCACCCATGTGGGACTTATATCCGAGGATGGAGTCGCCGACATAGTTATAATGCGGAACCTGTACGCTGTTGAAAAGAATAACGTTCTTCAGCTCGGTGGAGTTACCGACTACGCAGCCTTCACCGACGAGAGCGGAACCACGTACGAACGCGCACTGACGTACTTCTGTCTTGTGACCGATGATGCACGGTCCGCCGATATAAGCGGTAGCGAATACTTTGGCATCTTTTGCGATCCAGACATCCTCAGCCGGATGATCGAATTCATCTTCCGGAAGAGTTTTTCCGATCTCGAGGATCAGATCAGTAATTCCGGCGAGTGCTTCCCAGGGATAAGTGAACTTGGAAAGATAGTCCTTTACCTGAGGATATGTCTGCGTAAGATCATAAAGGTCATTAATCGTATACATTATTTCTTTACCTCCACAAGATGGCCGCTCTTTTCCATAGCAGCGATGATGGCGTCTACCTGCTTCTCGCACTCTTCGATCGAGCCTGCTTCAGACATAACACGGAGTACCGGCTCTGTACCGCTCTTTCTGAGAAGAACACGGCCGTCGTCGCCGAGTTCCTTGGTGCAGGCATCTACCTGAGCCTGAACTTCTGGATCGGCAAGTGTGCCGTCCTTATCGTCTACGACGACGTTCTTAAGTACCTGCGGGTACATCTCGCAGCCCTTGGCAAGAAGGGAAAGCGGAAGGTTCGTATCAATGAGAACGCCCATCAGCATAACGGCGGTAAGAACACCGTCACCTGTGTGTGCGTGCTTTCTGAAGATAACGTGACCGGACTGCTCGCCGCCGATCATGTGGCCGTTCTCTTTCATGTTCTCATAAACAAAACGGTCACCTACCGCGGTCTTCTCATAGCGGATACCGGCCTCGTCGAGAGCCTTGTAAAGACCGAAGTTACTCATGATGGTGGTAACGACCGTATTGTTGTCGAGCTCACCCTTTTCCTTCATGTACTTCGCGCAGATGTACATGATCTTGTCGCCGTTAACGACTTCACCGTTCTCGTCAACTGCAAGGCAGCGGTCTGCGTCACCGTCAAAAGCGAATCCGAGGTCGAGCTTATTTTCTACAACGTACTTCTGCAGGCCCTCGATGTGTGTGGAGCCGCAGCCTGTGTTGATGTTTACACCGTCCGGTGTGTTGTTGATGACGAAGGTCTTAGCACCGAGAGCATCGAATACGGCACGGCCGATCATCCAGGAGCTGCCGTTTGCGCAGTCCAGGCCGACCTTGTGCTTTTCGAAAGACTGGGTAGCCAGGCTTACGAGGTAACCGATGTAGCGGTTTCTGCCGGAATAATAATCGATCGTCTTACCGATTCTATCTTCGGAAGCGTAAGGAAGTTCTTCGAGCTCGCCGTCGATGTACTTCTCGATCTCATCCTGCAGATCATCGTCCATCTTCTCGCCTTCGAAGTTCATCAGCTTAATACCGTTATCGTAATACGGGTTATGGCTGGCAGAGATCATGGCACCGCAGTCAAACTCTTCTGTTCTTGTGATGTAGCTGACGCACGGTGTGGTCGTTACGTGCAATAAATAAGCATCAGCGCCCGAAGACACGATGCCTGCTGCCAATGCGTTCTCATACATGTAGGAAGAACGGCGAGTATCCTTACCGATTACGATCTTTGCACAATCCGAATTTCCGGATTCCTGATGTTTCTTAGTGTAGTACCAGCCGAGGAAACGGCCTGTCTTAAAGGCGTGTTCTGCTGTAAGGACGACTCCGGCCTTACCACGGAAACCGTCTGTACCGAAATATTTACCCATAGAAAAACTCCTCCAGTTTGTATTTCTGGTAAAATTTTACACTTCAAGTCGGCACTTGAAAATACTTTTTGGAGGATTTTTTCTAACGAAAATCACTTTTTTTCGACAGTACTGGCGATATGGATATATAGTCAGGACTTTGCGGCGGATTTCTGTGCAATTCGCGGCATACCCGGTCTGTGATGTGCAGATCCGCAATCGGTTTTGATACCGCGGATAAGATCGCGCTCGAAAGCTTTGATCTGACGTCCGCAGCTGCAGCGGCAGTACCACTGAAGGTTCTTTCCGCTCTTAATACCGGTCATTTTCACGGCAGTGAGTTCACCGAATACCTGGCCCGTGATGTCTTCCATCGCGGAGGCGCAGCGGCGTGTCTCGCCGGAGAAATCCTCTTCCTTCAGAACTTTTCGTGTCGTATCGCGATAAGGGCAATTCTCGTCAAAGCAGTTGCTGATCTCTGTGTGCAGAAGACGGTGAGATGTGATCTTGATGACGTTTCCGCAGTCACAGCGGCACCGCCAGATCACCTTTCCGTTAAAACGCTCCGGTGTTTCTTCGATCGCAACCAGGTGTCCAAATCTCTCGTCCTTGATGTCCTTCACTTTACGGCCACGGTTTTCAATTTTTTTGTCTCTGATAATCGTCGGCATACCTTATAAAACAACCCCTTGTCTTGTTGAAAAATCGGGAGTTTCACCCGATATAAAAATATTGTAGCATGACGTTTGAGAATATCAAGACAAAAATTAATGAGGTATTGCCAACTAGCATTTCAGGGGAACAAAAAAGCGCCGGCGGAGAAACCTTCCGGCACCTGTTAAGGAAGGTTCCGTTTCTCGCGCTTTCGGAAAACCTGAAGGCACCTCTGAGGACATAAAGTCCGAAGCGAAGGGCCGAAAGGTTTTCCGAAAGCGCGGTTCTTATTTCATTGATTACTCGAGTTCGAAGGCGCCGGTATAGAGCTGGTAGTATTTGCCCTTTTCGGCGATGAGGGACTGGTGGTCGCCTCGCTCGATGATGTGGCCGTTTTCAAGTACCATGATCGCCTTACTGTTCTGAACGGTCGAAAGACGGTGCGCGATAACGAATACGGTACG
This sequence comes from Clostridiales bacterium, assembly GCA_017428545.1. Classification (GTDB taxonomy): domain Bacteria; phylum Bacillota; class Clostridia; order Saccharofermentanales; family Saccharofermentanaceae; genus Scatonaster. The sequence goes on along the minus strand of JAFRQR010000032.1, from coordinate 54,944 downwards.
GTTCTCCATCAGGGCATCCATACCTCTCTGTACGATGGCCTCGGTACGGGTATCGATCGAAGAGGTCGCCTCATCGAGGATCATGACCGGCGGATCGGCAACGGCCGCACGCGCGATCGCGATCAGCTGGCGCTGGCCCTGGGAAAGTTCTGCACCGTTACTGGTCAGTACGGTATCATAGCCCTGCGGGAGCTTGCTGATAAAGTCGTGCGCGTTGGCAAGCTTGGCTGCCTCAATGCATTCTTCATCAGTCGCCAGAAGGTTACCGTAGCGGATGTTTTCCATAACAGAACCCGTAAAGAGGTTCGTGTCCTGTAGAACGATACCGAGAGAGTGACGCAGGTCATTCTTTTTGATCTTGTTGATGTTGATGTCGTCGTAACGGATCTTACCGTCGGCGATATCGTAGAAGCGGTTGATGAGGTTCGTGATCGTGGTCTTACCTGCACCGGTCGCACCTACAAAAGCGATCTTCTGGCCCGGCTTTGCATAAAGCGAGATATCGTAGAGGACCTGCTTTTTGCCGTCGTAGCTGAAGTCGACATCGAAAAGCCTTACATCGCCTTTGACCTCGGCATACGTAAGCGTACCGTCCTTATGCGGATGCTTCCATGCCCATACATACGAAGTCGATCCGTCGGATTCTTTTCCGCCGTGGGCGCGCTTGAAAGAAAGTGCTTCTTCTTCCGGAACTTCAGTAAGCGTATCGCCTTCCTTCTTGCAGTGCACGAGAGTGACGTATCCGTTGTCTTCCTCCGGCTTTTCGTCGAGGAGCTTGAAGATACGGTCGGCACCGGCCATCGCCATGATGATCGAGTTCATCTGCTGGGATACCTGGGATACCGGCATGATAAAGGACTTTGTCAGCTGCAGGAACGATCCGATAACACCGATGGTGATGACCTCGGAAAGTCCGCATTCGATCGCGAGGAATCCGCCGATAAAAGCAACGAGCACGTAAAGGACGTTACCGATGTTGCCCATGATCGGCATCAGGATATTCGCGAAGATGTTGGCCTTAGTCGCATTGTCGCAAAGTTCCTCATTCTTCTTGTCAAAAGTGCTTTTCGCGCGGTCTTCGTAAGTGAATACCTTAACGACTTTCTGACCGTTTACCATCTCCTCGATATACCCGTTGAGATCACCGAGGGAAGCCTGCTGCTTCATGAAGAAGGTGGCACTCTTTCCGCCGATCCTTCCCATCAGGAAGATCATGGCGAAGGTGCCCAGGAGAACTACGATGGTCAGATGCCAGGAAGTGTAGATCATGGCAGCCAGTGTCGCGACGATCGTGATCCCCGAAGAGATCATCTGCGGGAAGCTCTGGGAGATCATCTGACGAAGTGTATCTACGTCGTTGGTGTAATGGCTCATGACATCGCCGTGCGAATGCGTGTCGAAGTAAGAGATCGGAAGCGTCTGCATGTGCTTGAACATATCACCGCGGATATTTCTCAGCACATTGTTGGAGATGACGAGCATGACCTGTCCCTGAACAAGGTTGGCAATGACGCCGAATCCGAACAGTATGGCGACCATGCGGATCCATTTCAGAAGACCGGAGAAATCGGCAGCTCCCGTTTCCGTTTTTGTTTTCAGGATCGGAACGATATAATCGTCGATCAGGTTTTTGATGAACATATTGCCCAGAACACTCGTGACGGATGCCACGATGATGCAAAGGATAACGATGCCCAGCAATGCCTTGTATTTACCGGTCGTGTAAGACATCAGCTTTTTGACCAGGCCTTTACTGATCGGGTTTTTCTTAAAGTCCTCCCGATTCATCGGACGTGCTCCTCTCGGCGGCGGCATTACTGATCACCTCCCTTCTTCTGGGATTCATATACTTCCTTATAGATTTCGTTGTCTTTCAAAAGCTCCTCGTGGGTGCCGACGGCGTTGATCCGGCCGTTATCGATAACGATGATCCTGTCGGCGTTTTCGACGGACGAAATACGCTGTGCGATGATGAGTTTCGTGGTGCCCGGGATAAACTCGGCAAAGCCCTTCTGGATCTGCGCATCCGTCGCGGTATCGACGGCACTCGTACTGTCGTCGAGGATCAGGATCTTCGGTTTTTTAAGGAGCGCTCTGGCAATACAAAGTCTCTGCTTCTGTCCGCCCGAAACGTTGGAACCGCCCTGCTCGATATATGTGTCATATCCATCCGGAAAAGCACTTATAAACGAGTCTGCCTGCGCGATTTTACAAGCCTGGATCATCTCTTCGTCGGTCGCCTCCGGATTACCCCAGCGGAGGTTTTCCTTAATGGTTCCGGAGAAAAGGACATTCTTCTGAAGCACCATGGCCACGTTGTCGCGGATGGTATCGAGGTCGTAGTCTTTTACATTCACGCCGCCGACCTTGATATCACCGTCGGTAACATCGTAAAGACGCGGGATCAGCTGAACGAAAGAAGACTTACCGGAACCCGTACCGCCGATGATACCGATGGTCTCGCCGGACTTGATGTGAAGATCGAAGTCCAAAAGGCAGCTCTTCTCTTTTTTCTTGGAATAGCTGAAGTAAACGTGGTCAAAATCGATGGATCCATCCTTGACTTCTTTTACCGGATTTTCCGGATTCGTGATGTCCGCCTTCTCATCGAGAAGCTCGGAGATACGCTCTGCGGAAGTCTTGGAGATAACGATCATGACGATGATCATGGAGACCATCATCAGGCTCATCAGGATCTGCATCGTGTAGGAAAACATCGATGTCAGCTGGCCGGTCGTCATCTCATCGTTCACGACGAGTTTTGCGCCGATCCAGGAGATCAGGAGCATGGCCGAGTACACGCTGAGCATCATGAGAGGTGCGTTGAAGTTGATCGCGCGCTCTGCTTTTACGGCGTCATTTCGGATGCTGTTATTTACATCCGTGAACTTCTCGATCTCGTGATCTTCTCTTACGAAAGATTTCACTACGCGGATACCGCGGACGTTTTCCTGGATAACGTTGTTCATGAGGTCGAACTTTTTAAACATACGCACGAAGATCGGATGCGCATAACGGAACACGATGATCAGGCCAAGCAGGAGCACCGGCGCGATCCCCAGAAGGATCAGGGCAACTTTCGCGTTGACGTAGAAGCTTGCGCACATCGCGAAGATCAGCATGATCGGAGCTCTTACCGCGATACGGATCACCATCTGATATGCGTTCTGGACGTTTGTGACGTCTGTCGTCAGTCTCGTGATGATACTGCTTGTCTTAAACTTGTCGATGTTTGAAAAAGAGAACGTCTGCAGGTTGTGGAACATATCATGACGTAAGTTCTTCGCAAAACCTGCGCTCGCCTTTGCCGCTTCTCTTCCGGAAAGTGCACCGAATGCCATGGAGATGAACATGCACACCAGAAGGAGCGTTCCCATGACCCATACATAATTCATGTCACTTTTTTCGATACCGTTGTCTATAAGCTTACTCATCAATAGAGGCATCAGGACCTCCATGACGACTTCGCAGGAGACAAGGACCGGAGACAGGATCGAGGGCTTCTTGTACTCTCGTACTGATTTAAGTAGTCTTCTAATCATTTTTCCAAATTCCTTCTCATTCTTTCTGTCAGTTCTATATATGTATTGATTTCTTCTTTAGTAAGGCCTTTGATCAGACGCTGCTCCACACCTTCGATCGCATTGTCGACGCGTTTTTTCGTCTGTCTGGCTTTTTCCGTGACGGTGATCCTTTTTAAACGGGCATCCTTCTCTTCGCTTTCGCGCCTTATCGAACCGCGCTGCTCGAGAAGTTTCAGTATCCCGGTCGCCGTACTTCTCTGGATGTGGAAGACCTGCTCGATGTCTTTCTGATAGACCACATTCCCGAGTTCATCCTGCATGTTCAGGTATCCCATCACATGCGCCTGCACCGATGTCAGTCTCGTCTCGCCGGCAGCAGAAAACTCCCGGTCCAAAGCCTCGTCGATCGAAAGACGGATCGACTTAGAAAGGTGCCGGACATAGGGTCCGATATGGATGTCATCCCCGGAACAAAATCCGAGAAGTGCTTTGGGATCAGACATAGAATTCAGTTAACTCCCCCCGTTTCCCGCCATTTCGAAAAAACAGCGGTCAACACATAAAAAGTGCCCGAACAATTCTCATCGGAAATAAATTGTTAGGACGCTAACAATTATATCGATATGCTATGTATAAGTCAACATATCCGGCCTCACAATTAGTCAACTTTTCTTTACTAAAAATGCTGTCCGTGATACTCTGTCTTTGGAAAAAGAATTCTTAATAGAAACAAAGGTGATTTTCCGGAGGCAGATATGAAACGTGTTATTTCGATTTTACTTACGACAGCCATGATCCTTTCCCTGGCCGGCTGTTCCAAGACGGAAGAAACGAAAAAGAAAAAGAAGAAAACAAAGAAGACGACTTCGACTGAGATCACGGAAACCGAAGACCCGGAGACCGAGACCGACGTTCCGACCGACACGGACGAGACCGAAACGGATCCGACGACAGTTCCGGCTGTCCCGGATACGATCACACTGAATCATGATCTTGAGGTTTTGGAGTTTAACCACAATATCGTCCGAAACGACTACGCGGAGATGACAGACAAATTCCCATACGAATTGTTCTGGGTTTGCTCGCATTGCGACCAGTATCAGCTCGTGACCCCGGGGTATACCGGTCTTTCCGGGTTCCTCGACGTTCTTACGCAGGAGATGATTGCTGACTGTAATATGTATTACGAACAATATCTTGAACGGTTCGACTCCTACATCGATGACGCAACGGAAGACGATGTCTGGAGTTTTACCGACCACTACCGTCACAACCAGCTGACCATTTTCCGCGCTGACGAGAAGGTCATGTCCTTTTACCGGAAAACCACAACTCGCGACAGCGGATACTATGACGACTACGAATACTACAATCTCGATCCGAAAACAGGTAAGGTCCTCGAACTGGGTGATATCGTTACCGACTTCAATGCTTTTGCGGACGCAGTCGAAGAATACGAAACCACTCACTTCTATGCTTACACGCCGTCGGGACTGTTTACGGCCATGGCCGATCACCTCAGAAAAGGCGAGCTGGATCAGTTTGGTTTTTCGATCAATCAAAACTGTCTCATCCTCTATATGGATTACGAAGACTTCGACGGGGAATTATACGAATATGCCTGCTACGTTTCCGCTCTGGCGCATATGGACTGTATCGACCCGGAATACTTCATCAACACGCCCGCGCAATACACTTTGACTCCGGACTCTGCAAATGAGATCTACTGGGACTTTGACGAAGACGGCAGCATCGACAAGTTCGTGGTCGATTACGATGAGAACTTAACCACAAATGACTTTCCCGAATTTAATCTCGCGATCTCCATCAATGACGAACCTTATGCGATCGGCGACTACAAGGACGATATCGAAGGATGCTACGACCTCGGGAACATGTATCTGATGTCCGTTAACGGCCAGTACTGCTTATATATCGAAGGAATGATCGATGATCCGACGGATCCTTACTTCTTCTTCAGGATGAACGGCAAATCTTTCGATTACTTCGGCTATACCGATCAGATCGCCTGGTATCCTTATGATCCGGACAACATGGAAATCCAGATCCGCGGAGAGATCCTCGGCACCGGTTCTTTTAGCAAGCCGAGTTCCCTCTGCGCCGCCGGAGCTATCGGCATTCCCGTCAATAACGGCTCTTTCTTCTATAAGACCGGCGTCGGCCTGACCACGGAGAAGATGAAGCTGGGGCTTTTCACTGAGGACGGCCAGCCCACAGACCAAAGCATCACGATCCCTGCAGGAACTCCTGTCCGGCTCGAAGGCATCGATATCGATAAGGAGCTCGCCTACTTCACGACTCTCCATCGTGACGCGTCCGAGAATGAATCCTTCCAGATGGTGCTGACCTGCGATGAGGAATACGAATACTACGATGTCACCTTTAACGGCAAAGGAAACTTCGAACTTTTCAAGGGCTCGCATTATTACGACTGATAGTGCTTTTCGATATGAACCGGGATGACAGTGCTTATAGAAATGGCCGTCCGGCCGGCGGTGCTTTTCGATAAGAATCAGAAGACGGAAGATCCGCCCTGCTATTTCGGATACAAACTGCAAATGCCAAACGCCAATACTCCGTTTTCGGGATATTGGCGTTTCCTTAGCTATGCTATAATTTAACTCGAACCGGAAAGCTTCCGGTTCAAAGGAGGAAAAGAAAATGTTGAATATAATGTTTCGTTTTTTGGGACTTATCCTGATCCTTGTTGCGGTCGTCCTGATCGCGAAGAAGGCGTATCATTCCGCCAACACCTCTCTTCAGGGCGTAAAGAAAGTCCCTCTCAATGAAAAGCTCGTCGCGATCCTCATCGGATGTGGTGTGCTCTGCGTGCTCTTCTCATTTTCCTTCACGATCATCCCGACCGGTTATACCGGCGTCCGCGTGACATTCGGTCAGGTCGAGGAGCAGACACTGAATAACGGCTTCAACTTCCAGATCCCGTTCGTTCAGGAGATCGTTCTGGTTAACAACAAGCAGCAGGACATCAAGTTCTACGACAATCCGATCTCTTCCGAGACTTCCGAGCGTAACACCGTAAACTTCCAGGGCATCACGGTCACCTACCAGATCAACCCGCAGAAGTCCGCATGGATCTTCGCTAACGTAACCAACTACGAGGCAGGTCTGGTCAATGAGTCGCTCGTCGCTTCCGCGATCAAGACCACTTCCAAGACGCTGTCTCCGAACGACTGTACGAACCGTTCGATCATTGAGCCGAAGGCGAAGGAGAACATCCAGAAGTCTCTCGACGAGAAGTACGGAACTGAAGTCGTCTACGTCAACAAGGTCGTCATCAACGACGCTTCTTTCGACAGCGAATATGACGAGAAGATCGCCAAGAAGCAGCAGGCACAGATCGATTACGAGACACAGCAGATCGAGAACAAGAAGAACATCGAAAAGGCCGAGGCTGATGCCGCCGTCACCAAGACAAACGCTCAGGCGAAGGCTGATGCAAAGGTCATCGAGGCGCAGGCAGAAGCGGATGCCAACAAGCTCATCTCCGACTCCATCGATGATAACGTTCTTAGAAACAGATACTACGACAAGTGGGACGGCAAGCTCCCGACCACGATCGTAGGCTCCGACGCATCGTCTTCTCTTCTGATCACACCGGATGCTCTTGAAAACGCGAAGTCTTCTTCCGGTTCCTCATCGGCAACGAATTCCAATTCGAATTCGACTTCGACAGACACAGCCGCCGACACCAGCGGTGCTGAATCTTAAATATTACCGCACGGTGCCGAAGCTGAGAGCTGACCGGCGCGGTGCTGATACTAAGAGCTAAAGTCTGACAGATCCATCATATTGAACCGATCCAAAAGCGCTTTCCTGATCTTCAGGGAAGCGCTTTTCACTGGGGATGCTGAGTAGAGTCCTTTGCGATCAGGACGATTAAACGGAAAAGGAAATTTACGGGCGAATCGGCCTTTCTCCCTTAATCATACCGAAAACCTTGCTCGAATCTGATCTGGAACATGTGGATCCGAGCAAATCTTCGCTTCCACATGTACAAAATCATGTATTTATCGATGAAGCCCTCCTTTCAGACATGTGAAATGAGAGTTTTTCAGAAACGACATGTTTTTCGGTTGAAAATCCACCTCAAAATGCATGTGTAATTGCGAATTTTCAAATTTCACATGTCATCTTCTTCAAAAGCCCCTTTAAAATGCATGTGGAAAAGCACTTTTCTTCAATCCACATGATCAGGCAATAAAAAAGCCGTCTCTTTGAAGTGAAACCACTTTGAAGAGACGGCTCGCTTTGCAAATCCAGTCAACCGATCAGCGCTGCATCTGGCTTCTCCACCAGTTCTCGATCGTTTGCTCGACATCGAGTTTTGCCTTGATGTCCAGGATCTTTCCATCGACCAGGTCCATACGAAGCAATTGACCTCCAAGGACCTTCTCGTAGGACATGTTTCTGATCTGATCCGCCGTAAACGTCAGAGAAGGTTTCATCGAACACATCGCATTCGTCACGAGGACGCCCAAAGCACCGAACATCATGGATGCCGGACCGCCCTTGCGGGAAATGATCAGCACGTTGTTCGTGATCTCTACATACCAGATCGCGCCTGATTCAAGATTGATGCGTTCCTTATTCGCATTCTTCGGAGCAATGACGCCGACAGATACCGGGGCAAGACTAATGGCAGGAGCTGCTGCCGCCTGAACCGGCACACCTGCCTGCGGTGCCGCCTGCATCGGAACGGCCTGCGGCTGAACCTGCTGTTGAGGCATGACTTGCTGAACTGCAGGCTGAGGAACGGCCTGCGGCTGAAATTGCTGCTGGGGCATGACTTGCTGCACTGCCGGCTGAGGTACGGCCTGAGGTGCAACCTGCTGCTGAGTCGCAAATTGCTGAACCGCCTGTTGGGGCATAGCCTGCTGCATCATCGGCTGCGGTGCCGCCACTAACTGGCAGCCGCAAAACGGACAGCTTGCAGCCTGATCTTGAATCTGATTTCCACAATTACCACAAAACATATTATTCTCCCTTTCCCCTTCAAACTTTTCCCCCATTATACCAAACACACGCACAAAAAGCCTGTTCTTCTGAGACGGCCCACAAAAGATAAAGGAAAGAAAAAAAGAAGACCTTTCGAGCGGCGGGTTTTGCGAAGCAAACTGTTTGAGCCGTAAGATGGTCTTCTTCTTTCTTGTTTTATTCTAGTGATCGGCCGTCTCAGAAGAACAGCTGTGTAACTCTCAGCACGCCATCGATCGCACGAAGTTCAGAGAGAACATCCTCTGCGAGTTCTTCGCTGACAGCGAGGAAGGACTGAGCCTTATTGGAATTCGGCTTCACGCCCCAGTGCATGCTGTTGATATTGATGTTGGCATCGCCGATCTTGGTTGCGATCTTACCGATGATGCCCGGCTTATCTTCGTTCTGCATAGCGATAACGATCGGAGCCAGAGCGAAGTCTGCCTGATAACCGAAGAAGCTTACGAGAACTTCCGTATCGTCACCGACGATCGTACCGGAAACAGAAAGCTCACGGCCTTCTTCAGTGAAGAAGTTTACAACGATCATGCTGCCGTAACGCTCGCACTGGGCACTCTTGCTCTCGACGACTTCAATGCCGTGGGACTCGACGCCCTGACGTACGTTAACGAAGCTTACGCGTCCGTCGGAATGAGCGGAGAGGAAACCCTTCAGAACAGAGAGAGTGAGGATGCCTGTCTCCTGCTCGGCGAGAGCGCCTCTGAATTCGACCTCGATCTTCTTGACCGGAGCTTCTTCTGCCTGGAAGTAGATCTTACCGAGTTTCTCGGCAAGGTCAGCATACGGACGGATAGCTGCCATATCGCCGCTGAAAGAAGGCATGTTGATCGCAGCAACGAGCTCGCCGCGAAGTGCCTTGGCTACGAGAGATGTAACAGCAGAACCTACGTTGTGGTTTGCTTCCTGAGTAGAAGCACCGAGGTGAGGAGTAACTACGCAGTTCGGAAGAGTCAGAAGCGGGTTCTCATAGTGCTGCTCGCCCGGTGCCTTGTCGTAAGAAGGCTCCTTATCGAATACGTCGATTGCTGCAGCGGCTACCTGGCCGGACTTGAGTGCTTCATAGAGAGCAGCCTCATTTACGAGACCGCCGCGGGCTGCGTTTACGATACGAACGCCCTTCTTGCACTTAGCAAGCTCGTCAGCGCCGACCATACCGACTGTTTCCTTATTCTTCGGAGTATGGAATGTGATGAGGTCAGCAACAGCAAGAAGATCCTCGAGCTTTGCGCAGCGCTTAACGCCGACTGTGTCGAACTTCTCCTGAGTGATGTACGGGTCATAAGCAACGACTGTCATACCGATACCCTTGAGCTTTCTGGCTACGATGGAACCGATACGGCCGAGACCGATGATACCGGCGGTCTTGCCCTCGAGCTCGTTACCAATCATCTGGGCACGGCGGAAATCGTCGTTATGAGCTGCCTCGTTAGCATGGCAGAGGTTTCTGAAGATGGAGAAAGCGTGTGCCACAGCGAGCTCACCGGCTGCCATGATGTTCGCTTCCGGAGTATTTACCGCGATGATGCCCTTCTCTGTGCAGGCAGCAACGTCGATGTTGTCGATACCGTTACCGGCACGGCCGACGACCTTAAGATTCTTCGCATTTGCAAGAAGATCCTTATTTACCTGAGTTACGGAACGGACGATGAGCGCATCGTAATCACCGATGAAACCCTTGATCTCATCCTGGGAGCAGCCAAGTCTCTCATCTACTTCAAAACCCTCGTCCTTCAGATACTGGATAGCATCTGCCGCAATCTTCTCTGCAACTAAAATCTTCATTTTGTGTTCCTCCCTATTTGCTATCGCGCGCCGCGCCTTTGCGGGTGCGTGAACATTTCTTGTTTTCCTCTTCCTTTCGGAAGATCTGCCTTATGCGTTCTGGCTTTTCAGCTCAGCAATTACTTCGTCGAGATCCTTGAGCATTGCCTTGATCTCATCAATGGTCGTATCTGCCATATGAGCGATACGGAATGTGGTCTCCTTAAGAGCACCGTAACCGCCGGAGAGGAGATATCCTCTTTCGCCCATCTTCTTGTTGATCTCCGGGAACGGGATGCCCAGAGTGTTCTTGATACAGGTAACCGTTACGGACAGGTTGTCCGGATCGGAATAAAGCTCCGCGTTCTTTCTTGCCCAGTCACGGACGAGCTCTGCCATCTCGCAGTGTCTCTTATAGCGGTTCTCGACACCCTCTTCGAGGATGCAGTCGAGCTGGTAGTCCAGAGCGAACATGTGCGCCTCGGACGGAGTAGACGGATACTGGAACGGCTTCTCATGTACGAACTTGGCAAGCTCGACATAGTCGAAGTAAAGTCCTCTGTTCGGGATGGTCTTTGCTTTTTCGAGCGCACGGTCGGAAACCGAAGCGATCGCCATTCCCGGAGGCAGTCCCAGGCACTTCTGTGTGGAAGTGATGCAGACATCGATGCCCCACTCGTCTACCGGAATAAAGTCACCACCCATGGAACTTACCGTGTCCACGCAGAGGATGACATCCGGATACTTTGCCTTTAAGACCTCGGAGATTCTGCCTACAGGATTGTGGATACCTGTGGAAGTCTCGTTGTGTGTGATGGTGATCATGTCGTACTCGCCGGAAGCAAGTGCCTCGTCGACCATCTCAGGTGTCGTGATTCTTCCCAGTTCGGAACGGAAAATATCTGCCGGAACACCATTAGAGGTCGCCATCTTGTACCAGCGCTCGCCAAATGCTCCGATGGAGAAGATCGCTGCTTTTTTCGCAGTGAAACATCGTACGGCGCCTTCCATCAGACCGCTTCCTGATGAGGTGGAAAGAATGATAGTGTTCTTCGTACCCATGACCTTCTGCAGTTTCTCGGAAATCCGCTGCTGCAGAGCAGATGCATCTTTGGTACGGTGGCCGATCATCGGCGTAGCCATCTTTTCCAGAACTTCATCACGGACTTCAACCGGACCCGGAATGAAAAGCTTCTTGTGCGTACTCATGATAATCCCTCCATGTAAATCCAATATTACATAATTACATACCGTACTATTGTAGCCGCAATTAATCTATTTTTCTAGTCAAAAAGCACTGTCATTTCGATTTTCGGCAAATTATCAAAAAAAGCTCTTTTCAGCGGCACTTTGCACACAAAATGACAGTTAGAAGAGCCAAATGATTTTTATTCGGTCCCATTCTTCGGAAAAAGCACCTGTCCCCGCCTCCTTTTGCCCTCCGGACATTAAAAGCGAAAAAAAACAAAAAAGGAGCCGCTTCCCGAAGGAGCGGCTCCGCTATAGATCGGTTTATAAGATCTAGAATCACTTATGCTTCCGGAGCTACCGGAGTAGTCGAATTGATCATTGCCGCCGGCGGGAGCTTGACCTGAGCACCGTCTGTCGGCTTGAAGGAAGCATCCAGTCCGTTATAGGTCAGGATCGTGGTTACACGAGGATCGGACTCAGACTCGATATCGAGGCCGTATACGCTGTGGAAGAGATCCCACCATGTACGGCAGCCTGTCTTCGAAGAGAAGGTGTAAACGCCGATCGGATCGTTCTCGGTGCTCGGCGACGTATCCGGAACTACCGGAGTCGTGTCGGTCGGAACCGTATCGGATGTGGAACCGGAGATGTCCGTGATCGCCGTATCGGAAACGGACGTATCGACTGTTGAGCTCTTGCTGCTTCCGCAGGACTTCACGATCAGCACGATGATGATGATCAGGCAGATCAGGGAAACCGCGGCAAGTACGAACGGCAGATAGCTGGAACCGAAGTTCTCATCGCCACTGTCGAAGCCGTCATCGATCGTATCCGGTCTTCTTCTGGCCGGCTGTGTATTCGGACGGTTGCCCGGACGCTGCGGCTGCTGCGGACGCTTCACGCCCGGAACGGAACCCGGACGGACTGCCTCACCCTGCTGCATATATGCAGGAATGGAGGAAGCGGCCGGCTCTGCTGCTGACGGAGCACCTGTCGGAGCGATATCGAAAAGATCTGCCACGGACGGCGGCGGATTGTCAAAGTCATACTGCGGGGCAGCGGCAGAAGATGCATACGGATCGTAATCCGCCTCGGTCACTGCCGGGATCTCCTGCGTCGGCTCATCGTAGTAGGAGCTGGAAGCACCTGCGAAATCGGGCTGGTCGAGATTTACGAACGGGGATGCCGGAGCCGGTGCCGGATTGACGAACTGCGACGGAGCCGCTTCGTCTTCATCTACGGTGTAGGAGCCACGTGCATAAACGCCTGTATCCTCGTAGCCGACCGGTGTATCACTGTTGGTCGGATATGTCGGCGGAACATAGGAAGGAGCCTCATAAAGCGGCATTTCCGGGACATCGTCGGCAGATGCGGTAGCGTTGTTCGTCGCATCACCCGAAGCGAACGGGATCACGAACTCGCCGCTACCCGGAACTTCTTCAGAAGGAGCCATACCCTCTGCATAGTCAGACGGGTAACCTTCGTGCGTTTCATATTGATCTTCAGCGGATGATTCTGCGTCACCGAAGAAAAGTGGTGTTTCGTCGAACTCTTTTGGATCGTTGGAATACTCGGGCTCATCGTTCATAGGCTTCTTCACCTCATCTTCCGCTTCGAAAACAAGAGGAGCGTCCTCTTCTGTTTCCGCAACAAACGCCGGAGGTACGGCTCCGGATGTCTGTTCAGTTCCTGCCACGTTCTGTTTCTCGGCGGTCTCTGCGGAAGGCTTTCCCGTAAAGAGTTCATCGCCGATATAAAGCGGAGCACCGGTGTCGGCTTCTTCTGCCCGGCTTTCTCCGCCTACTTCAAAAGATGCTTCGTCAGAAGCTTCCTTGATAGGTGCTTCCGACTCATTCTGAGCCTTAACGGCGGCCTTGAAGAACGGATTATCTTCGTTCTTAACGGCTACGAAGGGCTCATCCTTCTTCACTTCTTCTGTCTTCTTCTGAAGTACGAACGGACTTTGGGATTCCGCAGCGGTCTCTGCCGTCTCCGCAGTCTTGGCTTCGAGCTCGGCAGCTGCCTTGTCAAAGCTGTTCACAAAAGGAACGACCTTCGTCACTTCATCATTCTCCTCGGCCTTGACTTCGGCTTTCGGAGCTTCTTTTACGACTGCCGGGGTAACACCGGTATTATCTTTCATCAGGTCGGAAATATCACCGAACGAAAGCGGCGGTTCCGGGATCGGAGTATTGATCGCGTCATCGACAGAAGATCCTGCCGCAACACCTGCCGCAGAAGCAGCTGCTGCCTTGGAAGCGGTCTCGGCGCCGAGAGATGCGATCGCATCTGCCGCAGTTCCGACCGGCGGGATCACTGCCGTGGTCTCGATAGCTTTTGCCTCAGGCGTCTTTTCCTTTTCCTTCTCGTCACCGAAAAGCATCGCTCCCGGAGCCGGCTCATCATCGGCCTTCTTCGGAGAATCAAGCGGTACCGGCGGAGCTACATTGTACTCGTCGTCATAATCTTCCTGCTGCGCTGCCTTCTTCTTCTTTCTTCCGAAACCGAACAGTCCGCCTCTTTCACTGGAAGTGATGTCTTCGACAAAAGAGATCATGAACTGCAGCGGCACGCCCGGAAGCTTCGCAGCTGCTTCGGTGATAACTACGCTTGCCGCATCGCTCTGGTCTTCCGCATCGTAAAGGATACGCAGGAGTTCCTGCTGTCCCAAAGCCTCGTAGACTTCGCGGTTACAAAGGATAATGCAGTCATCAAGTTTCAGCTGGGCAATGTTGGAGCACAGAGCCGGAGCTGTCTTAGTCGCACAGAAATTATAGAAATTATCGACCTTCTGACGGGCGGTGTTGATCGCGTCGATACGGATATCGGTCGCCGTCATCGGGTAGAGAGTGTCATCACGATAAAGGAATGCAAGTCCTTTTCCGATAGTGGAAGCAAATGCTTCACCGTCTTTGACCATAACGCCGGCGAAGAACGGGGCACGGCTGTTGTCCTGCTGGATCTTCATCTTTCCGGTAATGGAAACGGCGGTATTGACCATCTCGCCGATCGAATCGTCAAGAGATCTTCTTCCGGCCTTCAGTTCGGTACCGAGGCGGCGCAGGAACGGCTCATACGGCGGAAGCGCATTCGGATCCTGATCCGGGATCGTCTGGTGAGAGAATACGGAGAAGAAAAAGCCTCTGTCTTCTTTATCATTCGTCAGGTCAGCCGAGCGCGCAACGGTCTTGCTGGTCACACGGCCATCCATGTAAAAAGCATCTGTCAGTTCTGCTGTAGGAAAATATCTTGCTGTAAGCGTCGTCGCAAGACGAGTCTGCTTTGCCATATCTTGAAGCCTCCAATAGTGGGATCACCCATTTCTTCCTGTTAATTATAACATAATGTCTTTTCATACAAGTATTTGAAGAAGACTTTTTGCTACAATTTCGTGACAATTTCAGGTCGATGGCGTTGCACGCGATAAAAAGAGACGATATCAGGCACTTTTTAGACTTTTCCGAAACAGCGAAACTATTGCACTGTGATTACGAGAGGCGGATCCGTCAAGATTTCTTGCTGTCGACGAATTTCTGCATATCTTCCTTGAGGATCGGGAACGGCGCGCATCCCAGATCGAGGTAAGCTTTCATGACCTCTTCTTTTGTGCAGATGCCGTCAAGCTCTTCGACTGCGCCGTCAATGATCTCCGACGTAAAGATAAAGCCGAAAGCATAATCCACGGCGAAACACTGCTCTGCCGTAAGGCTCGACCAGTATTCCTTCATGACGGAGCTGTCCTGGCCGTAGCGGCCGAGGTAGGCTTCACAGTCTTCATATGACCAGCCCTCGTACTCGATACCGATGCTCATTCTCGCTGCGATGAGGATGCTGTAAAGAAGCGACGCCATCCAGGCGTTTTCCGCCATCTGCTGGTCGAAAGGCGCGTAGTGGATCATCGTCCATTCGGCATACTTTGCCCAGCCTTCCGCGTATGGCTTCGAGGTCGCGAACACCTGATATCTGCTCTCGAGGTTCTCCGCCTGGTACTGGTGCTGGTAAAGGTGTCCCGGGTACATCTCATGGCTGATCAGCGTAAACATGTTATACTCCGGATTTTCGACAAGGCCGGTGTTGACCCATACCGTGTGTTTGGTAAAGTTATCGATCGGCGCGGAATAATATGTCGCCGGCTGCATCGATTCGCTGAATTTCTCCGGCACGTTAAAGATCATGACATCATTGGCCGAGATCTCCGGGAAATGCTCTGCAGTAAAGCGTTCGCACCATTTTCTGGCATCGTCGAAAGAAAGATCGCCGTAGGAAAAATAGTTGCCCTTCGTCTGCCAGATCGGAAGATACCGGTCATAGATCTCGGTGATCTTCGCCTGCAAAAGCTCCGTGCATTCTTCCACCGACATATCCGTGCCGGCCGACAGATGGAAAAGCGCCTCGTAGTAGGCCTTGCCGTCTGCCGTGGAGGCCAGGTACGGTGAGTCATTGCACATGCCTTTGAGTTCCGGGAGCTTTTCGATGAGCATCTCAAATGCCGGATAATACGAAGTATCCAGAAGTTCCTGGTTTCTTCTTATAAGTTCCTGGGTCTCCTGATCGGAAAGACGGAGCGCGCCGACACGGCTTTCGAACGAAGTCTTCATGAAGTTCGTGTCCCGCTCTTCCTGCATCTTCTCGCAGTCCGCGATGATCCTGTCGATGCATTCGTCATTCCAGCCGATCCCCATTTCGCTTCTCTTCTTCTCTGCTTCGAACACCTGGGTAAAGAAATCCAGGTAGTCCTCGAGGATCACGAAATAGCGCATGACGTCGTCTTTACTGTTAAACTGGATAAGCGATGTCAAAAGCGGGTAAAGGATCTGCTTTCCGCCCATCGGATTTAAGTGCGGCACATACTGGTAGTATTTATACTCTTCCGACATGTAAAGAAAGTCGTAACACATGTCCTTGATCGCACGGTTCTGGCCTTCCGAAAGGTCATCCGGATTTAAAGACGCGAGTTCTTTTGCAAAATCCGAATAGCCGGTGGCCGCCTGGGTATATTCCTCTTCGGTCGGGAAATGAAGTCCGACCGTCGGCCAGTCGCAGTAATAATTCTTCGGATCGTCATACGAATAGTAAGCTGTCAGGATGTCCGAGGAACCGACGAAGATGCCCATGTCATAGTAACGGAAAAGCTGAGAGGCCTCGCTCTCGTCATCCGAGCCGTGGCCGACGCTTAACCATTTCTGGTCGTCATCGGGAAGGATCCCTCCGGCGCTATCCGTGGCCGTCGTAGCCGCGCGGGGCTTGGCGATCTTGTCCGGATCAACGTCTTTCGAGCATGCGCCAAGCGGCGCGATAAGAATCGCGCCGCAGGTAAGTAGCGTTAGTGTTTTAAATGTCCTACCGTATTTTTTCATGTGGTATTTTTCCGATCAGTGCTGTTTTTCGACGTAAAGCGGCATGTACTTTTCGAGCAGGTCAAAAGAGCTCGGGCCCATATCGAGATAGGCGGCGTGGATCTCTTTCATCGAGTACTCGTTGCCGTACTTGGCAACTGCATCATCAATGATCTTGCTGCAGTAATAGTTTCCAAAGCAGTAAGGGGTCACATAGCACGGGATCTCGATCGTCGTTGCCCACATCTGATCGGCAACTTCGGCTCCGGCGCCCGGGAAATACTGGTTGAAATAGGCGGCAACATCATCTTTTGTCCAACCGTCATAGTGAACTCCGATGTCGACATAGGCCCACATGTGGTAATTCAGAAGATCGATATAAAGATCCCATGCATCATGAACATCCTGGTCATAGTCGGTCAGTTTGATGATGTAGTCTTCCGAATAGGTGGACCAGCCTTCCTTATATGCCGTCGTTCCGCCCTTCTGGTAGAAGTTGTTCATGTAGATCATGTGATAGACCGCCTCATACATGTGGCCCGGCAGCGCCTCGTGCGCCACGGTGGTGAGCATCTCGCCCAGTCCGTCACTCTTGTCGTTGATCATCAGGACGTTCTTGGTGACGTCGTCGTACGGGGTCGACATATAAGCCGCCGGCGAGAAGAAATCTTTCATCTCCTCCGGAAGGTGATAGACCGAGTACTTGATTTCCCCGAGATCCGGGAAGTCGGACTTAATGGCATCTTTACAGTATTCGACGTCCGATTCAAAAGAACCTGTCGTGTAGTTAAATGTTCCGGACATGATCTGTGAATACTGGTTACTATCCAGTTTCGCAAGCGCATCATAGAAATCGATAAATTCCTGCGCGATCAGATCTTCGAGAAGTTTCTTGGCCTCATCGATCGAAAGGCGGGTGCCGGAGCGGTATTGGAAATACTTCTCGTAGAATTCTTTTCCGCCTTCCATATCGCAAAGATTTCCGCCGGTCTTTGCCGTACCGTAAAGCGTCTTCATGTTTTCCGCAAGTCTTTCATAGCCCGGGAAGAAAGAAGTATCCAGGATCTCTTTATTTCTCGCGATCAGATCCTGTTTGGTAGAAGCATCGAGATCCATGGCGTTGATACGGTCTTCGAAGGTCTGATACATATAGTTGCCGTCGTGGTCTTTGTAGACTGCTTCAAGAGATTCCACGACCGTCTTGAGCGTCTCGTCCGGATAGGATCTTCCGAGTTCGGCACGCTTTTTTTCATATTCGAACATCGAATCGTAGTACGGTCCGACATCGTTTAACATCGTCAGGTAACGCTCAACGTCCGCCTGATCATCAAAATTCATCGTCGCGAAAATGATCGGAAGCTCGACATTGATACCGGTCAGATCGTTGATCGAGCCGGTGTAATAATCCATGCCGTACATTCCCAAAGAAAGCTCATAGTCGCTCTTAATGGTCTCATAGAGGATCTGGTCTTCCAGTTCCAGGGAGTTAAAATCGATCTCATCAAGGGTATCGAGTACGTGAATGTTGAACTCGTAGCTTTCGATCTCGGAATCCGGATCATAAGGTTCGATACCGACGGTCGGCCAGCTGATGCCGAGTTTTTCAGGATCTTCCACATCGTAAACAAGAGAGATGATATCCGTTCTTCCCTCTTTGAAGATCTCCTCGTCCAGTTCGTGGAGTTTACTTACGGCATCTGCGCCGAAATAGATCGTATCTTTCGGATCGCGTGCCGTCGTCGGCGGATAAAGAGTCTGGCTCGGATCCGTATCCGTGGGCTCTGTCGGCTCTGTCGGCTCCGTATCTTCCGTAGAGTCAGAGGGTTCATCGGTAGTTTCTGTCTGTTCTGCTGTTGTCTTTTTCTTTCTCTTCTTTTTCGTCGTTTCTTCGGGTCTGCATGCCGCAAGGACAAACGATGCCGCAAGAACAAGGCATCCCAATACGCGCAGCTTATTTCTGATCATCTTATTCATGTCGTTTCTCCTTCTCTCTTTTCATGTGTATTTAATCACAAAACAGGGGTAAAGTAAAACCGGACATATAGAGGAACACACCCGAAGAATAGTGCTTTTTACGCGGGAAAAGCACTTGGGCGGTATCTTATGTGCGGACCTTTTCGTTCTTGTAGGAAACAAGCGTCAGGATCAAAACAGCGACAGACAGAACCAGAAGCGAGATCGCGACCATCGCCATGTTGCCCATCTTCGCCCTTGCATTGAGAAGATCCTGGAAGATCAGGCAGATGTTATAGACCGGGATGAGATAATGCTGAAGCGGAGATGTGCCGAAGCGGAACATCGACATCATCGAGGCCAGCGTGCACAAGAGGGTGACCGGGATCTGGGCCGTCTGCGCCTGATTGGCATCTTTACAGAACAATGAGATCAAAACGCCGAGATTCGAGAACAGATAGCAAAGAAGGACCGCATAAAGAAGGATCAGAAGGACCTGCCCGACCGTGACCGAAACTCCGGCAAATCCGAAGACATCTTCCACGCCTGCCTTCTCGCATATCTTACTTCCTATGACGTCAAGGCCTATGTAGATACCGCTGCTGAAAAGGCTGATGAGGCTTACGGAAAAGATCTTGCCCATGATCAAGGAGAGCGGCGGCACGGGAGAAAGCATGACCTGATAAAAGGTCCCGCGCGCTTTGTCGCCCGCGATGGTATCACTTGCGAAGTTTGCGATATTTGCCGTCAGCGGCAATATCAGCATATAAGGAAGGAGCATGGCGATCATGCGGTTACTGGTGTCCTTTTCGTTGATGTCCATAAGTTCGACGCTTCTGAAGATCTCGCCCCTTTTCTGTGTCTTATAAGACATATCGAAAGATTCCCGGACAAAGGATTCCGCGCTCATCTTCAGGTAACTTGAGATCGTGTTGCTCGCGTGGTAGTAGATCGTCACATGCGTAAGATCCGAAAAATCGACAAGGACGTCGCTTTTGTGAAATTCTTCAGAGCAGATAAATTCAGAAGGCTCCTCTTCTACCGCCTGAAGCCAGATCTGCTTGTCATCAAGAGATCCGATGTTATACGATTCGACATCGATCCCGTAAAAAAAGATGCTGTACGTTTCCACACTCTCGCCGCTCGTTTTCGGCTGGAGAAGGGAGATCCCGACCGTGATAAAGAGCGTCAGGACAGGAAGGAGTATAAAGCCGAAAAGAAGGCTCTTCTCCTTTATGATCTTTTTCATTTCATGGTGGAAAATCTTTCCGACTCCGCGCATGTTCTTCTCCTGTTCCTATCGTTCTTTCGTTTTCCCGGTTCTTACCGGCGCCTCTTATTCTTTTCCGTGCCGGCCGATGATGGCCTTTTCTTCGTGGTTTTCCTTATAGAGCTTGATGAAAGCCTGGTCGATCGTTTCGACGCCCTGGCTCGGCGCAAGCTCGGAAACGGTCCCGCAGAAAACGCTTCTTCCGTCGACGATGATGCCGACGCGGTCGGCCATTCTTCCGACCAGGTCGAGGATGTGCGTCGAAAGGATGATGCATTTTCCTTCTTCTTTCAGTTTCAAAAGGTAAGATTCGATCAGCTGCTGGGTCAAAATGTCCAGTCCGTTGGTCGGCTCGTCGAAGATGATCGTATCCGGATCGTGAAGCAGGCAGATCGCAAGGGATGTCTTCTGCTTCATGCCGGTCGAAAACGTGTCATATCTTCTTTTTCGAAATTCACTGATGCCGAAATACTCAAAAAGCTCATCTCTTCTCTCATTGATCTTTTCGGAAGTCATCTCGTAGAGCCCGCCGTAATAATCCGCAAGTTCGTCCGGCGTGAACTGTCCGTCCAGGCGGATCTCGTTGGTCAGAAAAGCGATCCTGGAACGGATCTTCTCCTCGTTTTCCCCGAGTTCTTTTCCATCGAAAAAGATCTTGCCGGAAGTAGGCGTCAGAAGGGTACTGAGCATCCTCATCGTCGTGGTCTTTCCGGCGCCGTTGGGCCCGAGAAGCGCGAAGATCTGCCCGTCAAAGATCTCGAGAGAGACGTCTTTCACGGCCTCGACCTTGTTCTTTTTAAATGTCTTTTTCAGATGTTCGATAGTGATCATTCGGATCTCCTTTCCCATAAAGCGGAAGACAGGATCATGCTTAAGCCAAACAGCAGAAGGCCGATGGCAAGTGCGGTAAAGATCGGAGTAAATGTAAAATCATCCTCACAGAGGTCTTTGAGAAGCGGCGTCCAGTTGGAAAGCGGGAACATCCTTATCACCTCCGCGTCTATAAAGGACGGCAGCATCGCGGTGACCGAGACGATCACCATGCCGGCCGAAGAAAAGAGCGATGCTTTTTTCGTCTGGGCAAAAGCACTGCCGATGACGCTGAAGACCGCCGTGATGACAAGCGTCGCCGCAAAAAGGATCGCAAGGACCACCAGCATCCAGACAAAGACGTTTCCCCGGTTATCGGTAATTGCGGCAAATTCCTTCGGGCTCCAGACCGCCATGCCGGCGATGCCCGCGGCAAAACCGACGAAACCCGAAAGGAAGATCTCGGCCATCATGACAAGTACTTTTCCCGTAAGGATCTTCGAAAGTTTCGCAGGAGACAGCACGAGCGTATCAAACGTCTGGCGTTCCTTTTCGCCTGTGATCGATCTGGCGGAAATGGCCATGGCGTTACTGCTCATCATAAGGAAGATGATCATGCCGACCACGCCGCCGACACGGTCGAGATAACTGTCGAGCCTGTCCGCGGACGTGCTCAGGTCAAGCGTTTCCGTCTCGGGATAGATCTCGTAAACTTCATCGTAAAATTCTTTTCCGGAAAGAAGATAAGAAATGTCCAGACCCAGGTCTTTGGCATCTTTCAGGGCGGCCGAAGAGGTCAGTATCGAAGAGTCGTAAAGGATCCGGATGGCCTTCTCTTCGACCACGACCGCACAGTCAGTCCGGCCGTTAGCGACGCGCGTTTGGGCATCGTCCATCGTACCGCTTCTAAATGAAAAATCGGGATAGAACTCCGAAAGGGTCTCTTCCATTTCTTCTGCGGAAATTTCTTCCGGGAAATATACGGTGCCTTTGTAGCGGTTGACGAGGACATTGACATAACTTAAGCACCAGGAAAGAAAAAGGACACTGAGAAGTGGCACAAGAAGCATCGTCACCAGCTGGACCGGTGTCTTTCTTGTCTTTTTCCATTCACTTTTTATGACATGAAGTACGTGATTTTTCCGCATCCGCCGCTTCCCCTGCTGTCTGCGTCTGTTATTCTTTTTCTGCTTCTTTTTCTTCTTTTTTCTCTTCCGTCTTGCCCTGGGCTTCTGCTTCGAGCGCACGGAAATCGATCTTTCCGATCCTTGTCATCGGGAATTCGTCTTTAAACTCATATTCCACCGGACATGCGTACGGGATCAGGTTCTTCTTGCAGTTTTCCGCGATCTGCTTTTTGACCTCTTCTTTGGTCTTCTCATCCGCCGAACGGTCCTTAAGCACCAGGTACGCCTTTACGACATGGAGGCGGTACGGGTGCGGGATCGCGACCGCGCAGGCAGCTTCGAGGGCTTCGTTTTCCATAATGACCTTTTCGATCTGCGTCGGAAATACCGGAACGCCGGAAACTTTGATGATCCTTTTGATGCGCTGGTCGAAATAGAAGAAACCTTCTTCGTCTCTGTGGCCGAGGTCGCCGCTGTGGATCCATCTTTTTCCGTCTTCGTGGATGTGGATGGCAAGTTCCGTCGCCGAAGGATCATTGAGATATCCGAGCATGACCGTCGGGCCGCTGATACAGATCTCACCCTTTTCGCCGACCGGGGCTTCTTCATCGGTCCCGTTTTTGGCGATCATCATGTCGATCCCCGGAAGCGGGAGTCCGACGGAACCGCTTTTACAGTTCTTTTCGGGATTTACGGCACATACCGTGAGCGTCTCGGTAAGTCCGTACCCTTCGCGAAGCGAGATGTTTGCGCCACGGGCATGGACATATTCTTCAAAACGCTTTTTCAGATCCATCGGAAGCGTGTCGCCGCCGCTGAAGCAGGCGCGTAAGAAATCAAGTTTCATCGTTTTCAGCTTATCGCTTTTGAGCATACCTTCATAGAGCGTCGGTACCGCCGCGATCAGCTGTGGTCTTTCTTTTTTGATGATCTTCGCCAGTTCGTCCGGCTTAAAGATCGGGACCAGAAGCATGTTGATGGCACAGGAGATCATGCAGTGCATGCACATACAGATGCCGAATCCGTGAAACAAAGGAAGGATCGCGACCATCGTCAGATCCGGGAAATTTTCCGGGTCCGAGAACGGGTCCGGTACGCGTACGATCTGCGGGCCGAGCATCGCAGGAACATTCATATTCGTCGAAGAGATCACGGCGATCTTCGGAGAACCCGTCGTGCCGCCGCTGTGAAGATAGATCGCCGGATCATCCGGGCCGATCGGACGGACATATTCCTCCGCTTCTTTTTCTACGGCATCGCCGAGGTCAGAAAACGGATACTCCCAGTCGTAGTCGCCGCTGAATTTGCCCTTTCGGAGCATATCGCCGTGGCGGATCAGTTCGCTATAAGAGATGAAAAAAGAATCCTGCGGGAATTTCGGGATCTTGCGTCCTTTACTTACGAAGAACCCAAGTGCTTTTGCAAAAGAAAGATAGTCACCGATCTTACAGACGATGACGAGGCCGGGCTGAAGCTCTTCAAGCATGTCTTTGGCCTTCGGAAGGAAAGCGTCCAGGATCATGAGGCACTCACTGCCGGTCTCTTTCATGCAGGCGCGAAGCTCGGGCGCCGGAGTTTTCGGGTGGACCATATTCGCGATCGCGCCGAGTTTATTGAGCGCATAGATCGCAACGACGGCCTGCGGGATATTCGGAAGGCAGACAGTCACGACCGTTCCGACACCGACGTTACAGTCCTTCAGGGCTTCTGCAAGGGAATCGACCTCGATAAGAAGTTCAGAATAAGTGATGCGCGTGCCCTCGAAGGTCACACCTCTTTTTTTCGGGAAAGTTTTTGCCGAACGGACGAGGATCTCATATAAAGTGAGATCCGGGATCTGCGGAAGTCCGGTCATTTCCTCATCGTAGTATGCTGTCCAGGATCGGTCCATGGTAATTTCTTACTTCCTTACATGCCATAACAATCTTATGTATTTTACTCAATTTCTCTTAAAAAAGAAATAGCGAGGTGGTATGATTAGGTGTATCCGGTGCGGTCTGCACCTTCTTGAAAAAGGAGACACCATGGCTAAGAAAAAAGCGCAATTCGTCTGCCGCAACTGCGGTTACGAGACTTCCGGATGGATGGGGAAATGCCCGTCGTGCCAGGAATACAACACTTTCGACGAAGTCGTCGAGGTAAAATCGGCCCCCACTGATGCCAAGCCCGCCCTTCGTGCCGGCTGGATCGCCGAGCGCGGTGTCTCGAAGCTTTCAGAAGTCGCCAAAGAAAACGAGCCGCGCTTTTCCTCCGGGATCGCCGAGCTCGACCGTATCCTCGGCGGCGGTTTTGTCGAAGGCTCCATGACGCTGGTCGGAGGTGACCCCGGCATCGGTAAATCCACACTCCTCATGCAGGTCAGCGGCGCCGTAAAGACCAAGGGCGAGATCCTCTATGTTTCCGGCGAGGAATCCAAATCCCAGATCAAAATGCGCGCTGACCGTCTCGGCATTTCCCGCGACAGCATCGTACTATGCTCGCAGACCTCTTTTGAACATATTTCGGAGCTGATCTCCGAAAGAAAGCCCGGCCTTTGCGTGATCGACTCGATCCAGACGCTCTACAGTGAAGATATCTCTTCCGCCCCGGGCTCCGTTTCCCAGACCCGCGAAGTCACCGCCGGTCTTCTTCGCATCGCCAAATCCTTAAATGTCCCGATCGTCCTCGTCGGCCACGTGACCAAAGACGGCGCGATCGCAGGCCCGTGCATCATCGAGCACATGGTCGACACCGTCCTTTATTTCGAGGGCGACGGCTCTTCTTCTCTTCGCATGCTGCGCGCCACGAAGAACCGTTTCGGCTCTACCGGTGAGATGGCCTTTTTCGAGATGACCCAAAAGGGCCTCGTCGGTGTCGAAAATGCATCCGCGCTCCTTCTTTCGGGGCGGCCGCATATGGCTCCCGGCTCCGTGATCACTTCCGTGGTCGAAGGCTCCCGCGCTGTTCTTCTGGAGATCCAGGCGCTGATGTCGCCTTCCGCCTATGCGAATCCCCAGCGCATGACGCAGGGCCTCGACAAGGGCCGCGTGTCCATGCTTCTGGCCGTTTTGGAGAGTAAATGCAAAGTCGGCATCTCGAATATGGATGCCTATATCAATGTCGTCGGCGGCATGCGGATCGATGAGACCGCCTGCGATCTGGCCGTCGTATGTGCCGTTTTCTCTTCTGTTTCCGGAAAAGCACTTGCCGAGAACACCATGGTGATCGGCGAAGTGGGACTGACAGGCGAGCTTCGTCCCGTCAGCGATCTCGAGAAACGCCTCGCGGATGCTTCCCGCCTCGGCTTTTCCGCATGCGTCCTCCCGGGGGCAAGCAAGAGCGCGGCCGAAAGGCTTCCGGTAAAAATGGAATTCATCTACGTCGATAAGCTCTCCGAAGCGATCGATGTGCTTTTTTCATAAGGAGGTACCCATGAAGATCCCAAAGATCACTCTTCCTTCTTCTTTCGAACTCCGCCGCCCGCTCTATCTGATCGTTCCGGCGGCAGGCCTCGGCACGAGAATGGGGATCTCCGACAGCAAGCAGTTCTTCCGCATCAACGGTGTTCCGGTCTTAGCCAGGACGCTTCTGGCTTTTTCCGATTATCAGGAAAAGACGGGGATCACGATCCATGCCGTGATCGTGACCACTGAAGAGAATATTTCCCGTGTAAAAGAACTTGTCGGTGAATACAAGATCTCTTTTGTCGAAAAGATCGTCAAAGGCGGGGCAACGCGTCAGGACTCTGTCGCCTGCGGGATCGCGGCGCTTGCCGATCTGGATACGCCGCCGCAGGAGAATGATCCTGTTTTTATCCATGACGGTGCCAGATGCATGGTCGATCAGGAAACGATCGCTTCGTGCTATTCGGGCGGCCACCTCTACGATGTCTGCGTCGCCGCAACGCCCTGTAAGAACACCATTAAGATGGCAGTTTCTTCCGAGGATGGAAAGTCCGGAGAAAAGCATCCGATCGTCGATAAGACCCTCGACCGCGACACCCTCTACGAAGTACAGACCCCGCAGGTATTCAAATACAGCGTGCTTGTGGATGTAAGTAAAAGAGCAAAAGATCTGGGCATCACGGCCACGGATGATACGGCGCTGGCCGAAGCCCTCGGCATCGACGTGCATCTGATCCCATGCTCTTACGGAAACATAAAGATAACGACGCCCGAAGACGCCGCCATTGCCGAATATATGCTGAGCCGCAAGTAGCGGCTCTTTTTTGTTTACAGAATACGTGCCGAGCCGCAAGTAGCGGCTCTTTTTTCTGCACTTAAGCTTCGCCCGGAAGTTCTTTTCGAGCCGAAAGATCGACTTCCTCGCGGCGCATCGTGACGCTGCAGAAGACCATGATGCCTTCGCCCTCGCCAAATCTCGTGAGGTTCTCACCGGTAGTCGCGGTAATGCCGATTTTTTCCGGTGCGATGCCGCAAAGCTGGCCGATGCGGATCTTCATGGGGCCGAGCATCGGGGTGAACTTCGGTCTTTTTGCTTCGATACTAATAGAGATATGGGTCAGTTCCCAGCCCTGATCAACGGCAAAGGAAAGTCCTTTTTTCAGATATTCAGAACTGTCGGTAATACCGGACTGGCACATCTGGTCCGCGATCGGTCCTAAGATATTGATGCCGGTCACGCCGGAGATCGCATTGGTCAGGGCATGAAGTACCGCATCGCCGTCACTGTTGGCCACAAGCGGTGTCTCGCCCGGGAATTCCACGCCCGCAAGAATCAGTTTCTTCGGCCACTTGTCCGCGCTCTTCAGCTGCGCTTCGCAAGGCTGCATGAAACGATGGCTGTCCTGTCCGATCCCGTTTGCGTATTCGTACTGCATAGTTTATTCCGCCTTTTCTAATCGATCTTTTTCCATTATAACACGAGCGGCCGCGCATATAATCAGCACGGCCGCCGGAAGTCTTTTTACTTTTCACCTTAGTAGCGATCCGGTCCTCCGAAGACTTTACTTTTGCACCTCGGTGATGATCCAATCCGCCAGATCCTGCGCGGTCCAGTCTCCGCGCTCCTGGCCTTTGAACCTTGCCTTCTGGACATTTTCCTTGATGACGATCGCCTCCGGAAGCGCCTCGATATTATACGCCGCCGTCAGGTCCTTTTCGGCCAGTGCATCGATCGCGACGATCAAGACCTTGTCGTGGTACTCCTCCGCGATCTGCTCCATACAGGCAAAAAGCCCGTAGATATCGGCATGCATGCCGGAATAGAAGAAAAAGACGACAGGGATCGGGCACGATTTCGTCAGCGCATCGAGGTCAGTCACCTGGCGGTAGAGAACGCCCGGCTCCTCTTCGCCGTCCGGCACTTCAAAGACCATCGCGCTGATCGAGCAGTCATAGTAATAATCGCCCAAATACTTGTGGTAGTCGCCCAGGTCGGCATTTCCCGCCTTATCGCCCTTCTTTCTGCAGGCGCTAAAAAATCCCGGCATGCAGATGAGAAGCACCATGCATGCCAGGATCCTGATCGTTACTTTTTTATCCGAAAAGCACCGGTCCATCTTACTTTTTGTCTTCGATCATCTTCTCGACGAACTCGACAGCACCGGAAAGGATCTCGTTCGGGACCTTCTCGATGTGGCCTTCGTCAACAAGTGCCG
This sequence comes from Clostridiales bacterium, assembly GCA_017428545.1. GTDB lineage: Bacteria > Bacillota > Clostridia > Saccharofermentanales > Saccharofermentanaceae > Scatonaster. Next base: position 27,336 of record JAFRQR010000032.1, on the reverse strand, counting down.
TGATATCCGGATCGAGCGGGAGCTTATCGAAAAGCGGCACGCCCATCTCGTTTGCGGCCTTCTGGACCTTACCTTCTTCACCGAACAGCGGAGTCTTCTCTCCGCAGTGCTTACAGATGGTGTAGCTCATGTTCTCGACGAAACCGAGGACTTTGACCTGCATCAGAAGAGCCATGTTTCTCGCCTTGTTAACAATCATGGAAACAAGATCCTGCGGAGTCGAAACGAGGATGATACCATCGAGCGGGATCGACTGGAATACCGTCAGCGGAACGTCACCTGTTCCCGGCGGCATGTCGATGAGCATAACGTCGATATTTTCCCAGATCACGTCAGACCAGAACTGCTTGACGACGCCGGAAATGACCGGACCACGCCATACGACAGGAGCCTCTTCGTTTTCCATAACGAGATTTACGGAAACGATCTGGATACCGGAATGAGAGATCATCGGAAGGATGCCGCTTTCGTCGCCCTTGAGCTGACCCTTAAGACCGAAAGCCTTCGGGATCGAAGGACCGGTAACGTCAGCATCGAGGATACCTACGCGATAGCCGTCACGTGCAAGTCTTGACGCCAGGACACTGGTAACGAAAGACTTACCGACGCCGCCTTTACCGCTGCAGACACCGATGACTCGTTTTACACTAGATTTTTCGTGAAGAGGAGCGATCAGAGACTCCGGCTGGGAAGAACCACAGGAACCGCCGGCTGTTGCAGACGGGCAGGAATCTTTGGAACCGCATGAATCACAAGAACCCATATTATTCACCTCAAATTCAAATTCTGAAACCCTATTGTACGCTAGGTAATAAAGAAAATCAAATCAGAAAACCATGATGGTGCTTTTCGCAAATTACGAGTGTGATTGCGCAATTACGATGCCCGCGATCTTTCCCATGACCGCACCGACATCGAAGGATCCTCTGCCGAATTCTGTCGTGTAGATGATGTCCACACCGTTTCGAATGCCAAACTCCTCATAAAGTGCCATTTTCTCCATGTTATCCATCCGATACTTCATATGGTCCATCATCCCGAGATGTTCGATGAAAAAGTAACGTCCCGTTTCCGGGCAATACACAGCAAAATCAGGCCAACGCTCCTCATCTTTAAACATGATGACCGGCTCATACTTATACTCCAGCCCTAATTGATCAAGTAGCTGGGCAACAAGCATTTCCGACTTTGAACGGAAAACATGCCTGCCATATCTGTATCCGGCGCTGATGCTTTGATCGTGTTTCTCAACCAGAGAACAAAATTCTTCGTATGTGTATTTAAGAAACAGCTTCTTTTCAACGTCCTGAGCAGGCGGGTAGCCTAACCTTTCATCCGATGCGGACTTGCCTCTATCCAAAGACCTCATCATCAGCATCAGATCCCGCCGATCGTTCGTCAGCTGGACAACCATTTTCCGCAGGATCTCTTTCCTTTTTGCAACCGGATACAGTTGTCTCCCCTTTTTCGATGACAGCGGAACCTCGACCCACTTTGTCTTTTCTTCAGATCTCAGTTGGAATCGGATGACTTCACGATTCTCACCGTTTTTAAAATGTCTTCCAAAAGAGATCTTCGCGCTTTCGGAAAGTTCTTTTCGCGCAGAAGCCGACGCTACCGCCTGAAGCTGTATTCCTTTGCGGATGATAAACGACGAAAGCATAGTCTTCTCTCCTGACACTGACGAACAAACTCGTGAAGTAAGAAGAAAATAGCATCTCCCGTAGTTGAAACCAATATTTTATATGAGTAGTTTTGTAAACTTTTTCAAAAATACGGATTTTTGTCTAATAGGCGGTCTAATTTTTTGCAATATCTGTCCGCTCTTCTGACCTTTCAGCCTTTTGTCAGACAGATGGTCTTATTTTTTGCAATTTCTGTCCACTCTTCTGACCTTTCGCCCTTTTGTCAGACAGATGGTCTTATTTTTTGCAATTTCTGTCCACTCTTCTGACCAACTTGCAAAAAACAGTCTATCGCCCGCTTCATTCCTCTCAAAAAGCACCTTTGACCGATTTCATGATCCAGTATCCCGACTCTTTGGCAATGACCTCGCAGTTGCCGAACTTCTCGATCAGGTACTTCTCCGAAGAAGGCGCGCCCTGCTTCTTCTGAAGCACGACATAGAGGAAAGCCCCCACCGCCATATGCTCGTAAGCGCCGTCATAGAAGGAGAACACCGTCTGCTTTCCGGCTCTTACCGGCGGATTTGTAAGGATCACATCGTAAAGACCTTCGACAGAAGCACATCCGTCAGACGGATGCACATCGACGCATTTGACGCTATTCGCCTCTGCGTTTTGCTTCGCCAGTTCGATCGCGCGATGATTGATGTCGACCATCGTCACTTCCATCGACGGAAAAACGCGCTTCATGATGATGCCTATAGGACCGTAGCCGCAGCCGAGATCGAGAAGTTTTCCCTTCTTCCTGTTGTTGGCCGAAAGATCCTCGATCGCCGTTTCCAGAAGTGTCCTGGATCCGAAGTCCAGAAACTTCTTAGAAAACACTTCCGCGTCCGTAGTGAAGAAAAAGTCCATACCGTGCATACGCGCCTGGATGACGCGGCGGTCGGACTCTCCCTGTGGATTTTCCTCGTAATAATGTGCCAAAAGAACCTCTTCTCCTTAAGGGATCATGTACTCGATCGATACAATCTTTCCGGAACCGATGGTCAGAAGCAGTTCGGATGTGCCGCGCTTATAGACCCACATGGCATCGGTCTCCTGATCCGGATCGCCGTATTTGGAACGGGCATCTTCCGGTGTCATGCCGATCTCCAGTCCTTCCGGAGTAGCGACAAGATCAGAAGAAAGAAGCACGTCGGAAATATATCCGGTCTCGCTTCCCGTTGCAACATAAACAGTCAGGGACATATTTGTGTATGTGTAAATGTAATCGGTGCCGTCGTGTGCACAGGACGGAACGGTCAGTGTATTCTTCGCCTCGCCGAGTTTTTCGAGCGTTGCCGTCGGTTCGGATCCGAGTACGATGTCCACGCCCTCATATTTGAAAACAAAGTTATCGGAAGTATCCATTGTCACGTCCACCGTGCCCTGGTCTTCCTCTTTCGAACCGTCTGTCGGCGCGTCCTGCGATGCTGCTTCAGAAGCGGAAGTTGCCTCCGATCCGCCCTTTGTTTCCGCAGTCTTTGTATTTGCATCCGAGCAGGAAGCCATTGCCAGCGCCATAACCAGCACAAGTACCAGTGAACCGATCTTTTTCATTTTGTGTTTCTCCTTTTTCCCAAAAGAACATTCTCCGCGAAAAGCACTTGTCTCCGCGGCTTTTTCCTTTGCCTATTGTCGCATGATTTGCCCGGAGTTTCAATCAGCAATCTGTCACATTTCCTTATTGCTCTTTCCCCTCGGATTTGTCAGACTTGCCGTCCTCTTTTTCAGAAGAAGTATCTTTCTTCTTAGAATCATCTTCTTCCTTTTTCAGGATCTCTTCCCCGGCAGTCTTCTTTGCGAAGTCCCGTTCCTGTTTCTTATGGATATTCGTTATATCCTCAAAAGTTCCGCCGCCGTTATCGTCTTCGGCACGTAATTCCCCGCGGTCGACCAGACGCAGGAACGCATCGACGACATCATCCTGCAGCTGCGTGCCGGAAGCCTCTTTAATGATCGAGATCACTTTTTCGAAGTTCATGCGTTTTCTGTACGGACGGTCGGAATACATCGCATCGAAGGTATCCGCCACGGCAATGATCTGCGCGACACGCGGGATATCTTCTCCTTGAAGCCCCCTCGGATATCCATGCCCGTCAGGTCTCTCGTGGTGGTCTCTCGCACCGATCGCAAGCTCCGGCATGATGCTGATATCCTTAAGCACTGCATAACCTTTTCCGGAATGCGACTTGATCTCGTTAAATTCTTCGTCCGTCAGACGTCCCGGCTTGTTGAGAGTCTCCGAAGAGATACCGATCTTTCCGATATCGTGCAGGAGCGCGATGTTTCTGTACTTTTCGACCGTTTCATCGTCATAGCCGAGTTCTTTTGCGAGCATGGCCGTATATTCCGCAACTCTTGTGGAGTGACCGTTCGTGTAGCGGTCCTTCATATCGATGACCTTCGCGAAGGCCTCGACGATCTCACGGATCAAAGTCCTCTGGTTCTGGTCCTTTTCCTGCAGCATCCGCATACGTTTTCTGGTAATCAGATAGGCACCTCCCATAACGAGCACGATCAGTCCTACGATGCTCAGTGCCTTGTACCAGACCTGTTCGGAATTCGCCAGTTTCTTGGTGATCTTGACTTCGATCTCTTTTTGGACCCCGCCGTCGGCCTTCAGAAGCTGAACATGGAATGTGTAGTGGCCTCCGGAAAGATTCGTATATCCGATCGGCTTCAGATCCGTCTTTCTCACGGTCGTCGAAGATCTGTCGAAACCTTCCATGCAATAGATGATCTGCGGATTGACAAGCGAATAGTTGAAGCAATACACATGGACGATGACTTTCTGTACGTCTGCCGATATGACAAAAGAACCGTCCGCGTCCGGATAGACCAGTTTGCCATCGCATTCGAGATACGGAACGGAAATATTGACATCGCTTTCGATCTCGTTCAATTCATCGATGTTCGTCAGAATGACGCCCGAAGATCCGCTGATGTAAAGGTCTCCCTCTTCCGTCAGTTCACTATAGGAATTGGACGTGGCAAAGCACGAAAGTCCGTTCTCGTGTCCGTAGAAGAACGGCGAGATCTCCCCGTTTGCGAGCATGTCTTCCGTAGGAACGACATAGATACCGTTACTGCTTAAGATCCACATCTCGTCTCTTTTATTCTGGTAGATATCGAAGTTGTTGGAATACGGGAAACTCTTAATGGATGTCACCTGATAGTTTTCGTCCATATAGGCGATGGAATTACTGGTAACGATCCAGTAGATCTCCCTTTGATGATCCTTTTTGATACGAAGGACAACATCGGACTTCAAGCCGTCTTCCGTGCTGATGTGTTTGACATAACCGCCGCTGATCACATAAATGCCGCCGCCGTCGGTTCCGACGATGAGATCTTTATTATCAGCTTCGACTACGGAAAGGATCTCCGTGTTCAAAATGCCGATGCCTTCACCATGGGTCGTTACGACCTTATCATTACTGATGATCGATACACCGCCCGTGCATGCCACGGCAAAAGAACCGTCCGAGAGCTCATATACCGTCCTTACACGGTCACTCGGAAGCCCGTCCTTCGAAGAAAAAACAAAAGCGCTTTTGCCATCGTAGCGTATGAGCGGGTAATCGCCGAAAGAGGAGATCCAGAGATTGCCCTTGGAATCTTTGATGATCGAACGCAGCTTCGATCCGTCCAAAAGCCGGATCAGATCATTCTCGCTGATCTTTTCTCCGGAGGCCGTGACCGCGCTTTCCAGAGGCAGGGCATCCACGACTTTCTGATCTTCAAGCACGATCAGACCGGAAGTCTTGGTGCCGATGAAGAGTTTATGCTGATATACGGCCGTCGAATAGACGACATCGGGATCCAGGTCATACTGGTCGTAAAGATCATTAAAGCGGTTCGGCACGATCTTCATGACGCCCTGCTGGGACGAAACGAACCACAGGTTGTTCTGGTGATCGGCCATGATGTCTTCGACCGAAGTCGTCATCGGCAGATTCTCAAGCGGGATCAGTTTTCCGTCTACGATACGGGCGATGCCGTTATCCGTACATACCCAGACCTCTTTATCAAACTTACAGATCGAGTTGACATATGTGAACGGTTCGATGGAATCGATGATCTTTGAAAACCCTTTTCCGGGCATACCGTGATACACATCGGATCCCTTGGTGCCGCAGTAAATGTAATCCGGTTTATCCGGATCCGGGAAGATCGCATGGATATCGGAGATCCCGAGATCTTCCGGCGAATAGTAATTGGCCAGGGCTCCATCTTTTAGGGTAAAGATCGCGCCGTCGATCGTCAGTGCATAGATCACGTTGCCGTATCCCTTTTTCAGGGTTCGGATGTACTCATCTTTGATCTTCGTGTTCTCCAGACGCGTCAGATTCATATTCTCGTCCACGAGCACGACACCATCTGTCGTTCCCAGATAGATAATGCCGTTTTCATCTTCAGCGATATCACGTACCGAAGCGGAAGGAAGTCCGTTTTCCTTGTTGAATATCTTCCACTGTCCTTTTTCCAGGATGCCGACGCCGCTGTCGTTCGTACCTACCCACAGACGTTCTTTGGAGTCGAAAAAGAGACTGACCACGCTTGTGATTCCTGTCGAAGCAGAATCGATACGTTCAAATGTGTTGCCGTCATACCGGATCAATCCGCTGTAACAGCCGATCCACATAAAGCCTTCCGACGACTGTACGATGGCATTTGCCTCCGACGTCGGAAGACCGTTTGTATTGTTATAGAGCACCGGGGAATAACCGTGGGACTGGTCGACCAGTGAGACCGCCGTCTCTTTCGTATCTTCGTCTTCCGCCGCAGCAACGCTCTTTGGCGCGTTACTCCAAAGCCAGGAAGAACCGATCATCAAAGCAAGGCCGAAAGTCAAAAGACGGATTTTCGAACGAAACATATTCATAAAATAACTTTAACACTCTGCGTATCTAATAGCAAAGTGTACATATGGAAATTCATAGAAAATTATTAGAAATATGAATGGAAATTAATTGACAATTATTTTCTTCTTTGACAATCAGGAACAGGTGCTTTTCACGCATTCAAAAGCACCTGGATTCAGGCGTTTTTCGCAGCCTCGTAGCGTTTTGTCACTTCATCCCAGTATTCTGCCATGTCCGGATCATCACGATGGTCTGTAAGGCCGTACTTTTCGACCAGCACTTTTCCGAGATAAGAAGAGCACTTCTCCGCACCCGTGACATTCATGTGAAGTCCCGCGTCGTAAGTGTCCAGACTGTAATCGATGCCGATCTCGCTTTCGGCGATCTCGAGCATGTTGATGTAAAGAAGACCGTTTTCTTCCGCGTACTGCTTCATGTTCTCGTCCCACTCGTCGTACCAGTGCGGATAAAGCGACGGGGACTTGATCAGGACGAGCTTGATGCCCTTCTCTTTACAGAGTTCGGTCATCTTGTCCAGGTACTTCATGGCCTTGTCACCGAAAGAATAATCGCCCAGAGGACGGACCGGGGGCATGTCGCCTGCCGGCATGATCTCATTTCTCAGATAATATCCGTTAAAAGACACCAGGTCCTTTTTGAACCAGTACTTAAAATCGTCGGAAGTCAGCTCGTTCCAGCGGCTGTGGTAGCGCAGGATCGGGAAGATGTACTCGATCATGTTCTCGCCTTCGCACATCGAGGCATTGATCGCATCCCACTTGGTCTTGCTCCAGCGCATGCCGTCGAGCGCCATACGGTTATACGCCTCATTCTGCGGCTCGTTATACATCAGTGAAAGTACATTGAAAACAACAACATCCGGCGTCTCATAGCGGAGAGCATCCTCGAGCAGGTAGTAAGACTGCCACACCAGCTGCTGCGCGCCGCCTCGGATAAAGCTGTTGATACCGAATTCTTTCCAGAGCTGCACGGTCGAAAAGTTCTCATAAACCTCACAGTCCCCGACGAAAAGCACATCGTGATCGCCATAGGCCTCATAATACTCCGCCGTCAGCGCGCCTTCCGTGACATCACCCATATACTTCGGACGCAAAAGGAGGTCGGCCAGATAAAGAACGACACCCGATAAAACCAGAAGCGCCAGGACCAGTGCCACGCGGGCAACTCTTTTTCCTGCCTTCTTTTCGGGCTTTTTCTCCGAGATCTCTTCCGCCTTCACGTCCGTCTGCTCAGGCACTGTCTCTAAGTTCTTTTCGATATCTTCTGCCATAATCTCCTCGGTTAGGTCATTTCGGTCAAAAGCATTGTAGCACAACCGCTGTATTTGTGAAATGACGATGCGGTCATGTGCTTTTACTAATGAAAAAGCACCTTCCATGTGTTAGAATTGTTTCTCGTAAGAAACACATCCACGCATCCGGAGGGGGTCCCCATGCAGTATCTACTTTACGCATTATACGTCGTTCTCGCCATTATCGGCATTAAGGCCGCAGGCATCATCCTGTTCTTCCTTTTCACCTTCGTCTCAACACTTTTCATCAACACGAAGAAGGAATATAACACAGATTCGAAATTTTACCGTTTCCTTCTGGTGCACACGACGGCGATCGGCATGCGCATCATGCGCGTCAGATATGATCTTCAGGGCCTGGACAAGATCCCCGAGGGCAAGCAGATGCTCTTCGTCTGCAACCACAGATCGAACTTTGACCCGCTTTTGTCCTGGAAGATCCTCGCTAAGCATTATCCTTCTTTCATCTCGAAAGCCGAAAACTTCAAGATCCCGTTTTACGGCCGCATCATCCGCCGCTGCTGCATGATGGCCATCGACCGTGAAAATCCGAGAAACGCCATGATGACCATCGACCGGGCAAGCAAGCTCCTGAAGGCCGATGAGGTCTCCATCTTCGTATATCCGGAAGGCACCAGATCCAAAAAATGCAAGCTCCTTCCCTTCCATAACGGCGTATTTAAGATCGCCCAGAAGGCAAATGTCCCGGTCGTTGTCCTGACGATCCAGGGTTCTGAAAAGATCTCTAAGAACTACCCCTGGAAAAGCACTACGATCCGCCTTAAGGTCGTAGGCATAATGGATGCCGAGCACGTTAAGTCCGGAAAGACTTCCGATATCTCCGAAGAAGCAAGAGAAATGATCGCCAAGGATCTCGAGGAATATCCGCTGTAAGGCGACGCGAAAATAAAGCACGTCGCTGGTCCTCGGCTTTGCCTGCGGAATCGCATGTTATTCGCAAATAATGCACGTCGCTGGTCTTTGATTCTAGGCGACGCGAAAATAAAGCACGTCGCTGGTCCTCGCCGCTTCGCGTCTGCGGAATCGCATGTTATTCGCAAATAATGCACGTCGCTGGTCTTTGATTCTAGGCGACGCGATAATAAAGCACGTCGCTGGTCCTCGCCGCTTCGCGTCTGCGGAATCGCTCCTTTGCTTTTTTTCGCGTCTGCCTATAGTGAAATGTCCAGCTATTTCGTCATTTCGAACGTAAAACATTCCCTTTCCCTTATGCTACAATGACAGTGGCATTCTATATGGGAGGGTTTTGATTATGGGTGGTTTTTTACAGAATCTGTCGGAGAAGATCGAGGAGATCAGGGATCTCAATAAGCCGAAGCCGCAGGACGCGCTTCGCGATTCTTTCATTAACGAGATCACCAGATTTTATGATGACGGTACAGAACCGGAGCATGCCTCCGCGGATATGCGCTACTATCTGCATCAGCACGAGAAACGTCTGGCGGATATGGGAGTAAAACTCCAGCGCCGTTATACGATCACCCCGGATGGCGCAAAAGCCACACGCTCCAAGAACCGCCCGCCATACACCGCGAGCCTTTCTTTCATCGAGTGTGATTCCTCCACACAGATCACAAATGCTTCCACGCAGAAGATCATGAAAAAGCACAAGAGAAGTGCGAGTATCTTCTATACGAATATCCTCGACCGCGCAGATGCGCAGAACGCCGCATATGAATGTCCGAACTGCGGTCATCACGCCACACTCGCCATCTTTTCCAACGGATGCCCGATGTGCGGCACGAGATTCCAGATGAAGCAGCTGTTCCCCTGCGTCAGCAACTTCTATCTTCTGTCCCAGATGGTGGACAACAAAGCCGTAAACAAGTTCATTCCGACCGTCAAAACTCTTGCGATCATTCTCGGTCTCGGAGTAGGCGCCTATACCGGTTATTCACTTTGGAACCAGGTCGATCCGCAGTACCTGGCGATCGTTTTCGGCATCGGAGCCGCTCTTCTTGCAGGTCTTGTGGGCTTTCTCGCCCTCTATATGATCTTCAGCATTTTCTTTGCCATCTTCATGATGACAAGAATGACCACAAGGGCGATCTCCACGGCAGATGTCCAGTCCGCTGCACTGACGAAAAGCTCCCTGACCAAAGCCATGCAGCGCTTTGATCCGGAGTTCTCCTATGATCTGTTCGAAGGAAAAGTTATCTCTCTCTTCCGTGCGATTGCTTTTTCCGAAGACCGGACCAACATGAGCATGTACCGCGGCGATCCGAATCTTCCGGGTCTCGACACCATCATCGATATCGACTATCGGGGCGCGATGAAGTATCTGAACTCCAGCATCCAGAATGGAAATGACCTCGTTCTTCTTGTAAGGATCTACCTGAATACGACACACCTCATCAACGGTAAAGTCGTGACAAAGAAGGAAGACTACAACATGACACTCGTGAAGAAACTGACCGCTCAGGAAAACTACGGTTTCTCCATTCATGCCGTAAACTGCAAGACCTGCGCCGCCAGCTTTGACGCCATGCATCTTCTCCAGTGCCCGACCTGCGGTACACCGTACCACCTCGAAGAGGAAGACTGGGTAGTCGTCGGTCTGAAACAATAATCAGTTGAGAAGTCCTTCGATCTTAGATACATGAGCATCGAGATCATCATCATGCTCTACGATACTCTTGGTAGTAGACTTAGGCTGATCTTCAGTTTCCGGTTCATCATCCCCATCACCCATGATCGATGTCTCACTCTGTTCATGCAGTTCAGATTGTGGGTGTTCGCTCACAGAGCTTTTCTTTTCCTCGCCGGATTTCGGGCACCCTGTAAAAAGCATACTTGAAACAACTACAGCAATAATCAGACAAAACGGACCTTTCTTATTAAGCATTTTTAGCCTCCTACATCATAGATGATTCGAACTGTTGCGATCACCCTTAAACTTTCAGAAAGTGTTAAAGATTGCCTTTTCAAGGCAATCTTTATCTGCTAAGCGTAGTATAGCAGTGCCTTGAAGCTATACTCCCAAGGGAGTATAAATGGTACTATTTCTTATCGCCCGCTGATCTGATCGATGCAACTTGGAAGGCTCGGTCGGCTATTCGTCCTAAAGATCGTATCCGGCGATCAAAATTCGCCCAATAGTTGAATTTTGTCTTCATTTTCAACGATAATGTTATTGTGCACCGAAGTATCACGAGCGATACTGTAATCAGAAAAGCAGTTCGCGCAGATGAAGCAGCGGCACCTTGATCCGCGCCGCAGAGCCAAACGGAGGCAATACCATGATCGATAGCAGCAAAGTCGGAAGTTTCATTAATGAGAAGCGGAAAGAACTCGGACTGACACAGGGACAGCTCGCCGAACGGTTGAATGTTTCTTTTCAGACGGTCTCGAAATGGGAGAACGGGAAAGCGTATCCGAACATCGAGATCCTTGCTGATCTGGCAAGGACCCTGGAAGTTTCCGTGGACGAAATTCTCTCGGGCGCGATAAAAGATCAGGACGGTCTTTCCTACAGCAAGGCCGGCATCGACATCGCCTATACGGATTCGATCAAAAGCGAGATGAAAAAGCACCTTGAGACGAAAGACCGAAGAGTCTTAAACGGACTGGGACCGTTTGCCTCCCTTTACGATATCAAGTTCCCGGAGATCAAGGAGCCTGTTCTGGTGCTGAAATCCGAGGAGCCGGGCTCAAAGCAGAAGCTTGCGATGGAATACGGCTACACCGAATCCATCTGCCATGACATGATCAACCACCTCGTCAACGACATCGTCGTCATGGGCGCCACTCCCCTTGCCGTCCTCGATACCATCGTCTGCGGAAAGGCTGAAAAAGCTACCATCAGCGCTCTCGTCAAAGGTGTTTCCGATGCCTGCCGGGAGAATGAATGCTCGCTAGTCGGCGGCGAAACTTCCATCCAGCCGTCCGTCGTGGATTCAGGCGTTTATGTGCTCACTTCCAGCATCGCCGGAATCTGCGAAAGAAAAAAGATCATCGACGGATCGGCGATCAGGGAAGGCGACGCGGTCCTTGCACTCGCATCCAACGGTCTTCACACCAACGGCTATTCGCTTGTACGTATGCTCCTGGATAAGATGCCGCAGATCAAGCTCGAAAAGATCAACGGAAACACGTTTATCGAAGAGATCATGAAACCACATACGCCATACTATCCGGCCCTGAAAGGTCTTTTCGGAAAGGATAAGATCTCCGGCATGGCACATATTACCGGCGGCGGTATCCAGGGAAATCTCTGCCGCGTCATCCCCGACGGGCTGACCGCTTCGATCGACAGAAGTAAAATCAGGATCCTTCCCGTATTCCGTTTCATTAAGGAAAAAGGGAACGTATCGGATGCCGAGATGCTCACTACGTTTAACATGGGCGTCGGCATGACGATCGTCGTTCCTCAGAAGGATAAGGCACAAGTAATCAAGCATCTCAGCAAGTTCCATGACTGCTATGAGATCGGCACCATCACACGAGATGACAAGGACAGAAAAGGACCTGAAAAAGTGCTTTTCGAAAAGAGACTAAAATGGGTATAACTTGCTTTTCAAAAAAGACTACTCATTGAAAAACTAAATCGCAAGAGAAAATCAGAACTGATTATAGATGAACTGGGCTGCGTCGTAGCCGAGGCCGTATGCGCCGAAGACGACGATGACCAGAAGAAGTGCGGTAAAGATCGCCCAGCGGCCGGCAAACGGGATCTTCTTTTCCATCTTGTCACGTACGGATCCGGATCTTCCGATCATACTGACGACGAATAAAAGGATCGTGCCGAGCGCCAGGATAACGTAGTCCGCACGGTTGATGCCGAGGTGCAGAAGTGTGCCGTTTCCAAGGGTGTTCCAGTTCCATTTCGTAAACATCGTGCCGAACATCTTAAAGGTCAGCGGCACATCGCGGTAGCAGTCGAAAAGACGCAGCGCGCTCATGATTAGGATCGTTCTTCCGATCTGGAAAGACTTATATACGGTGCTTCCGTCGGTATTTACTTTCTTATGGAATTTCGCATAGAGCGGTTCGAGTTCCTGGGAGATCATGATGACGACGAAGTTCCCTAAGCCCCAGACGATGAAGTTCCAACTTGCTCCGTGCCAGATACCGGTCGTGAACCATACGACGAAAGAAGCAAGGTAAACCGGAAGGCGCTTTCCCATATGTTCCGGAAGATGTGCACGGCTCCACTTGCTGAGCTTGAGCATCGGGCCCGAAACGGAGATCGGATAGAAGATATAATCCGTAAACCACGTGCCCATCGTGATGTGCCAGCGTCTCCAGTATTCGGCGATGTTCTTACTGAAGAACGGGCGCTCGAAGTTCTCTTTGACGGGGATGCCGAGCATTTCGGCAATACCGATCGTGATGTCGATACCGCCCGTAAAGTCGGCATATAGTTCCAGCGCGTAGAACATCATGACGAGGAATACATACGCGCCTTTGAAGTTCTCCGGCGAATCGATCATGGTATTGACCGCAGGAAGGATACGGTCCGCGATCACGAGCTTTTTGAAATAACCCCAGATGACTCTCTGAAGACCTCTTTCCAGCACACGTCCCTTAAAGGAATGCGGCGTGAAAAGTTCCTTACTGAGATCGCCATAGCGGCTGATCGGGCCCTGGACGAGCTGCGGGAAAAAGCCTACGAACAGCGCATATTTAAAAAAGTTCTTCTGCGCTTCGTGGCGGTCACGATAGACATCGATGACATATCCGACAGCCTGGAAGGTGTAAAACGAAATACCCATCGGCAGCGCGATGGTCAGAAAATTGATCCGTTTCGGCGCATGGAAGGCCGAGAGGATACCGTTAATGTTATGGATAGTAAAGTTCGTGTATTTTACGACCGCAAGGATCAGAAGCGCGAGCGTGATACCGATCGCCATGATGTGGCGGCGCTTCTTTTTCTGCGCTTCCTTAAAACGCTTTCTTGCTTCCTTACCGACTTCCTCCGGACTTCCCGAACCACTTTTTTCCAGTGCTTTCATCTCGGCAAAGCGCGCGTCGGCGCTCTTTTTATTCTTCGAGATCAGAAGTCCCGCGACATACGTAATGACCGTAACGCCGGCGATGTAAAAGAGGCATTTCCAGCCCGCAAAGAAATAAAAAACGTAAGACCCCAGCAAAAGCAAGGGCCACTTCGCCTTCTTCGGAAGCACATAGTAAAGTGCCACAAGAAGGATCACAAATCCGATAAACTTGTAGGAAGTAAAAAACATACGTATCTTTGGTCAGGATCCGGTTTTTCCGCAGGAATCTTGCGAAAAGAAAAATCAGATCTTCTTTCTTACTCCTCGTCCTGCAGTTTCTCGATCAGTTCCCACAGTGCCTTCGCGGAATTGAAGTTCTCCGGGATCATGTACTCGGCGGAAACGACGACGTCGAATTTGTCGGCGATCTCCGAAACGAGAGAGATAATATCGAACGAATCGAGGATCTTTCCATCGACAAGATTGGTTGCCGTCTCATAATCCACGTCCGGGTGAATATCCTTTAAAATCGCAATAAGCTCGTCCATTTGTCTAACCTCCAGAATGTCGCTTTTGCAAATAAGCTCCAGATAATTATATATGTACGGCTTTTTTCTTGCAATTACAAAACAGTAACCATCGGTCCTTCTTGGGTAAAAGCACTTTTCCCGTCCGGTGCTTTTTGCGAGGAAATATTTATGCCTTCGGTTTCGTCTCCTTCATCTGCTCGTAGGTGACCCCGTATTTGAGCGCGATGTTCCTTGCGTAGGAGCAGTAATCCGGATCGGCTCTTTTGACCTTGAAGGTATTGACGTTGTCCTTGATCTCCATGATGACGCTGATGATCTTGCCTTTGCCTTCCCACTTATTCATCTCCGGGATATCTTTCGCCAGCTCATGGATATGCGTATTAAAGATCACGGCCGCGCCTTTGTCCTTCAGGATGTGAAGAAGATCCGAAGACAGATAGTGCGCATCCGAGGACGATGTCGTCGAATACGTCTCATTGAAAAGCACCAGTGTATTTTCATCCGTATCGGTGACGATCTCACGGACACGCTTGGCCTCATCGCCGAGACGCCCGTAATTGATCGTAAGATTCTCGTCGATCGGGAAATGCGTCAGGATATTTCCGAAAGGAATGCCATAGCAGGATTCCGCCGTAACGAAAAGGCCTACCGACGCCATCAGGGAAGCGATCCCCAGACCCTGCTCGAGAATGGTCTTGCCGCCTCTGTTCGGGCCGGTCAGAACGAAGATACGATCCTCTTCCGAGAATGAAAAATCATTCTTAACGACATTTTTCTCCCGCAGCATCGCCAGGCGGATGTTATAAAAGCCATGGAGCTCCCACTTCTTCTCTTTCGTTTCTTCGATCTTCGGAGTACATACCCCGTATCCTCTCTCCTGAAGCTTTTGTCCGTAACGTGAACAGCAGGTATAAAACACCAGCCCCTCGTAATTATCCGTGATCCCCTTTACATCCAGATCCCGGTACTGCGCGATGACCTTTCGGACCGCGGTAAAATGCTTCTTTAAGTGCTTTTCCATCATGGGCATCATCGCCACCAGGAGCGGATCCTTGTATTTTACGGAGTTCACCGAGTTCATGCCGAGCGACTGCGCACCCTGTCCTCCGTGCTGCATGACACCGATGCCGGCCGCAAAATTAATAAAGCTGTATCTCGACTTGGCCGGGAACGGCTGAAAGTCTACGGCGGCAATGCTTTCGATATCCAGATCCGGAGTGAAATTCACGCCGATGACCGCGGAACGGACGGTGGAGATATCGTCCATCATCTTTTTGACATCCTCGCCCAATTGGGTGAATTTTTCGGTTTTACAGATCGCGTCCATCTCTTCTTTCAGGGCAAGAAGGCCTCTCGATTCTACCTCATGCGTATTCAGAAGTTCCGACAGAAAACGCACCGTATCCGCATAAAGGGAGATCGAACGCAGTTCCTGAAGGATCGTGTAGAGCCCGTTATCTTTTTCATTTGCAACGCGGTTCGCGCCGGACATTTCTTTTAGAGAACGTACCTTGGAGACCGCTTCATAGAGACCGTCACGAAGATCGGCATCATTTATGAGATCCTGAAAGATCTCCTGGCGGTAGCGCATGTCTTCCGGATCTTTCAGGACTCTGCTCATGAGCGTCGTCAGGATCGATCTTTCCTCGACCAGGACCGACATCCACGAAGTGATCTCTTCGACAGCCAGATCCTTTACCGTTTCTTTCGGCAGTTCCGTATATTCTTTCTTCGATCCTTCCGCAAATAGAATATCCATCTTTTTTCTCCTGAACCCTTACATAAACAAGTGCTTTTCAATACGGCAAAAGCACTTTTCCTCGATTAATTATATTTTTATTCTTACTTTAGATATATAATATTGTTAAGATTCGTATCATATTTCAAAGGAGCAGCACATATGTCCGATAACCTCATCCCGCCAAGCGAGATCATGCGTCTTCTTCACGAAAACAGTGAGAACAGTTTCAGACACACCACCTACCGCGAAGAAAACCGCAGGTACCATCTTCTGATGCAGGGGGATATGGCGGCAGTCGACGAGGCCGTTCGGATCAGCGATCCGAAGATCCAGGGCAAGCTCTCCTCCGACCCGGTGCGGAACATGCGGTATCTTTTTATCATCGGCGCGGGCCTTGCGACGCGATACACGATCGAGGCGGGAGTGCCCCAGGAGCGCGTCTATTCCCTCAGTGACCTTTATATTCAGAAAGCAGATATTCTTACCACGGAAAAAGAACTCATGGAGCTGGTCCGCGAATTCTGGACGAAACTGGTTGAGCTCGTGCAGCTTCGTAAAAACCGGAAGATCCTCTCCCGGCCGGTCATGACCTGTCTGGATTATATCGACGCCCACTTTACGGACCGGATCACGCTTCGTGATCTTTCCGCCCAGACGGGCATGCACCCGAATTATCTGGCGTCACTTTTCAAAGAGGAGCTCGGAGAATCCTTCAGTTCCTATCTTCAAAGAAGAAAGATCGAGATCGCGCAGGCACTTCTTACACGAACCGAGTACACTTACTCCCAGATCGCTTTTTCGCTCGCTTTCTGTTCGCAAAGCCATTTCATCAAGGTGTTCCGTGAGAAAACGGGTTTCACGCCGAGGCAGTACCGCATGAAGTTTACCGATACGAATTTTTCGTCATCTCTAAATGCAATGCAAAAAAAGGATCCGTGATAGGATCCTTTCGTTTTATATCATCGAAGAAAGTGCCACGCGATCGGTCTTGCCGTTTGCGGTCAATGGGATGCGGTCGAGTTTTTTCGTGACATTCGGGACCATATATCTCGGCAGGCTGTCCTTTAAGATGACCTTCATGTCCGCTTCTTCCTTATCTCCGCTATAAAAAAGCACTATCTTGCCTTTTGCCTTGTCGTAAACGCAGGCAGCGCCCGTGATCCCCTCGATCATCTGCGCATTGACCTCGATCTCGCCAAGTTCGATACGATGGCCCATGTGCTTGATCTGGAAGTCTTTTCTCGACACGAACATCAGCTCGCCGCGTTCGTTGTAGCGTCCGATGTCACCGGTCCTGTAAATGAGCTCCGGCCAGTGCTTTTGCAGAGGATTGAGCGTGAAGCTTTCGGAAGTTTTTTCCGGATTGTTCATGTATCCGAGTGTCAGGGAGGTGCCGCGGATGCAGATCTCGCCCTGCTCGCCGCTCTCTTTGGTGACTTCGTTATTGTCGTCATCGAGAAGGATGATATCCGTGTTATCGAACGGGCGGCCGATCGGGATCGCCTCGCCGTCCTCAAAATCTCTGTCGACTCTGTAGTAGCAGCACATGCCGGTGCCTTCAGTCGGTCCGTAAAGGTTCGTAAACGTAGCTTCCGGAAGCGCCTGGCGCCACATACGGAACTGCTTCAGCGGGAAGACTTCGGAGCCGAATGCGATCGTCTTTAAGAACTTCGGGACTTCTGTTTTGAAGGTGCCGAAAGTGGAGATGATCGTCAGCGCCGAAACGACCCAGCAGACGGTGTTGATCTCATGCTCGTTTAAGTACTGCACGAGTTTTAAAGGCTGCATGAACAGTGTCTTCGGGACAAAATAGGTCGTCGCACCATAGCGCATCGTCGGGAAAAGCTCCTTGAAACAGGCGTCGAGATATAGCGGTGTCTGGTTTCCGAATACGGTATCCGAAGAAAAACCGAGCACTTCGGAAAGCTGGTCGATATAGTCATTGACGGCGCGGTGGCAGCCGACAACCCCCTTCGGGACGCCGGTCGAACCGGATGTGAATACGATATAAAGAGGATCGGTGTCGATCGAAGAATTATACACGGCCGCAAGCGCTTCCTCGTCGATCTCAGAGCTGCTTAAGATCTCGGAATATTTGACGATTTTTCCGGTAAAGCCCAGGTCGGATGCTTTTTCAAACGTCGAATCATCGCAGATCAGAAGCGGTGATTTGACGTTTTCGAGGATCAGGTGGATACGTACCGCCGGCATCTCGGCGTCGATCGGAACGTAATAGGAACCTGCGCGGATGATGCCGAAGAAAGAAGCGACCTCCTCCGGAGATTTCTCCATAAAGACGACGACCGGGCTCTTTCTTACACCTTCAGAAAGCACAAACGTGCCGATCCGGTCGATCGCGTGATCGAGCTGCTTAAATGTCAGCACGGAATTTTCTCCGCAGAACGCCGGCTTGTCCGGAAACATTTTCACGGTATTTTTCAGATCTTTCAGCACATGATTATGCATCTTCTATTCTCCTTTGCATTCGCGTACACAGGCTTTTGCCAGTACGTCGATGATATCTACGAAACGATTGTCGAGGTCCATCTCGACCATCGCCTGCGATAGTTCGGTGCAGCCCAGGACGACCGCCTCGGCGCCGGACCGGAAAAGCGATTCGGAAGCCTCGGCAAAAGAACCGTGGTCCAGTGCTTTTCCCGCTTTCACATCATCGTAGATCAAAGACATGACTTTCTTCTGTCCGTTTTCTGACGGCCAGATGCACGTCACGCCGTATTCCTTTAAGACATCGTCATAGATCTTCGAACTTTTCGCGCCGTCGGTCGCCATAACGCCAAGGGAAGTAATGCCCTTTTCCTGACACCAGGTGCCGAGTTCTCTTATCGCGTGGATGACGGGAAGGCCGATGCCCTCTTCCATTTCCTTGTGAAAAGCATGCGCCGTGATGCACGGGATCGCGAGGACTTCCGCTCCGATATCACGAAGCTTTCTTCCGGCTTCGATCAGTTTCGGGCGCGGGTCTTCCGCCGTATCCTTCGAAAGAAGGAAGGCGGTACGGTCCGGGATCTGGGGGCAGGAGCCGATCCAGGTCTCGATATGTTCCTGATCTATGGATGCATGGGTCATCTCAACGACACGGCTGTAAAAATATGCAGTCGCCATTGGTCCGAGTCCGCCGATGATTCCCAGTTTCTTCAAAGTTCTTCCTCTCTTTTCCTCTTACGGGATCTTGACGTCGTAACGGTCGGCGTCGTAATAGTGGTAGCCGCGGTGGCTGTCGGAATAGGTCTTCAGTTTCTGGGAATCCCACATGAAGAATCTCGTTCCGTCATCTTTTGTCAATGCATCGCAGTGATACCATACGCCGTCGATCTTGACCGCATTCCAGAAATGCTGCGCGTATGTGATCGGATATCTCTCGATCATGAAAGTCTCGAAGCCCGCGCGGGTATAAAGTGCATGGCAGGTCGAGGCGATCGTGAAGCAGTCGCCGATACGGTTCTTAAGGCCGTCATATGCACCCTGGATCCAGCTGACTTTTTCGGCGTGGCCCTGGTACTTGATCGACCAGTCGACCCAGTTGAAGATCGCTTCGACCTTCTCCTTCTCGCTCATGTTGTCGTTAATGATCTGATCGAGGATCTTATCGCACAGTTCCCAGACGTCTTCTTCGGTATAAGGACGATAAACGACCGTGACCGTGATCTCGACGGAGGCCGTGTTTCCGGCCTTATCAGTTGCAGAATAGGTGACTTTATAGGTTCCTTCCGCATTGTTATCCACGGCAGAGTTATCGACAGTGTAAGTAATGTCCGGATCTGCGTTGTCCGTGACGCTGACATGATCCTTATACGCGATCGCCTGGCCGGTGATCACGCTGATATCCTTCGCGCCTGAAATGACCGGTGGTTCTTCATCGGCGATCAGATTGATATGCGAGGTAACGATATCCGCATTGCCGCCCTGGTCGGTAAGACGGATCTGTACGTCTCTTTCTCCCGGCTCGTCGAACTTCGGGTCTTCGACGAATTCGACCGTTACCGGAGTTGCGTCCGTAAGACCGTCGACGAGTTCTTCCGCCGTCTTCGGATAGCATGCGAAACCTTCATAATCTACGCCGGTTGCTCTCGGCGGAGTCGTATCCTGCAGGTGCAAAATGCTGTCATAGCGGATGCCGTCCACACTAAAAGAAACGGTATAGTCGCCCGGCTCATCCATCTTGATGTCGGAAAGCGGAGTCAGGAGCGCCGCCTCTTTTTCACCGAAAGCAAAAGAATCTGCCTCGGGGCGTTTGCTGCCGGCTTCCATGGTGATCTCGGGGTAAATGCCGATGACACGAAGCTGTGTTGTCGCGCTTGCGACGTTTCCGCCTAAGTCACGGCAGGTAAGTGTGATGTCCTGAAGTCCGACATGCTCGTAATCAGGTTCAGTTGCGAATTCGACCGTGCAGGCCGTCTGGTCATCCATCGTAACGATAAAGTCTTCGGCCGGGATCGTCTGGCCGTACATCGTCGTCTTCGGCGCCGCAGAAAGCACCGGTGCGATCGTATCGGTGACGATGAGTTTGGAATCATAGGTCTTCTTTCCGAGCTGGATCGTGACCGGATATTCGCCCGGCACGCTTACGTCGTAAGCGGAGGTTCCGTACTGGAAAGCCGCGGACTTCTTATCTCTCTTAAAACGTACGAAATCGGAAGCACTGACAGGTGTACCCGCTTCCACGGAGCATTCTTTATATACGCGTTTTTCTTTGTCAATGTAGATGTATAACGCCACAGATGCAGCGACCAGAACGGCCAGCGTGACCGCAATGATCAAAATACGGCGTTTCTTCTTACTCATGATGTCTTCATCTCCCATGTCTGAATGCGGCAGAACAATGGGAAAACCCCTGAAGTCCTGTCATTTTACTGCTAATACTATATCACGTTTATTTGATTTTAGCATTACGAGTTAGTTATATTACTGAGGATCTTCATGGACCAGTTGGCATCGATCAATTCGTACTCGGTCTTACTCTCATTTTTCACGCGGTCTTCAAACATGGAAACGACCTCATCGTAGAGTCCGTCCGGAAATTCCGCCCAGAACTTTTTGCCGTCTTTAGAGAAGATGACCAGGCCGTCTTTATCGTCCTGCCGCTCGAAAAGCACCTGTACCGCGGTAAATCCGGGGTTCTGCTTGAGGAACTGCGCAAATACAAAAGCCTTGGAAAGTTCGACGAAGCGGTCGTCGAGGCCGGCATCTGCGATCTTGATCTTCTCGGCCAGTTCATTGATCGAGCGTACAGCGCGCATCGTGCAGACTTTTGCCGCCTTGAGCATATCTTCCGACCAGGTCTCCTGCTGGGCATTGAGTTTAGAGAGTGCCTCCTCCGTCTGACCCGGCAGAAGGTAGATCATCAGTGCTTTTCCCATATCGTCATAAAGAAGCGGGTACGAAACGGCAGTCTTTTCCTTACAGTCCGGGCAGGTATACATGAAGAAAGACCCGTCGAGCACCTGCTGTTTTTCCTCCGGGTGAAGGGAGACATTGACGCAGGCACGAAGCGAGATCGTATCTTTCTTTCCGCAGTGCGAACAGGTGATCTCCGCGGTCACCGGCTTATACTGCTCTTTTTCTCCGGGAGTAAGATTAAAATCCTTTTTGTCACTCATTTTCAATCGTTTCCATCCTTATCTGGTTTTCATCTTGTAGCAGAAAGCCGCACATCCCATGCACAGCTTATTCTGATAATCCGCATCCGACAGGAGCTGATCGTCATCGGCGTTACTCATAAAGCCCATCTCCAAAAGGAAAGACGGAACGGAAGTCGCCCAGTTCAAGCCGCTATAAGTCGTCGAGGCATTCGTGCCGCGGAACTTCGATCCCGTTGCTTCGGCCAGACAGTTGCCGAGCCAGTTGCCCCATGTGACCTGACTGTCGCCGAAATCACTTTTACTGCATACGAATACGCCGATGCCGCGGGCAGAAGAGCTCTCGGCCGCGTCGCAATGCAGGCGGATAAATACATCTGCATTGTTATTGACGGCGATCTGCGCACGCTCGATATTGGAGATGTTGACGTCATTTGATGATCTTGTCATGATGACCGTCGCTCCCATGGATTCGAGGGTATCTTTCATCTTCAGGCCGATCTCCAGAACAACCTCGTACTCGGGTCTTTTCGTCGAAACACCGGAAGTTCCGGCCGATACTTTTGCCTTCTTCTCGTCCGACCACGGAGCAACCGCTTCCGTCTCGGAATTGGCCTTTTTCTGATGACCCGGATCAAGAACGATGACCATGCCGGAAAGATCGTACGATCCCGTCGGTGCCGGACTGCTCTTGCTCGTCTCCTGAGGTGTCGTTTCCGGAACCGGAGTCGGTGTCGGCTCCGGCGTCGGGGTCGGTTCCGCTGTAGGCGAAGGCGTCGGTGTCGCTTCCGTCTCACTCGGAGTCGTCTCCGCTTCGCTTGTAGAATTCGGATCGATCTCGTTGGAAAAGTCCGGCGTGGTGGTCTCTTTTTGCGGAGGAACACTTGTGTCCGAAATGTTCAGATCAGAGCTGCCCTCCGTTTCAGAAAGATCTGAGGACAGATCCTCGACCGATTCGGTCGCGTTTCCGTTTCCCGGATTATTGAGGGATTTATCTTCCGAGGACTTCTTTAACGGCCCGATCGTAAACAGAAGAATGACCATCGTAAGAACCAGGATGCCGGTTACGGCCGACATCAGCGGAATCATTTTCTTGCTTTTCATCAGTTCTCCTCCTCGATCGTCTTTTCGATCAGAAGAGAGCCGTCCGGATTAAATACCGAGATCTTCAAAGGTCCTTTTACCAGGGCGGAAACATCGATCTCGACCCTCAGTTCGTAGCCGGTGACGATGGTGGTATAGCCTTCGCCAAGAACGTTACCGTCTGCATCTTCTGCCTTGTAGGTGAACTGCATGTACTGGTAGTAATCTTCCGTTTCAGCATAGAAACAGATCTTCTGGGCATCCACGGGGATCTCGTCGATGTATCTGTATTGGTCTTCTTCCCATGTGAAGTAATCGTAGTAAGTAACCGCACGATCAGCGTCCATCTTGAACTCTTCGTTATCATTTAAGATATCGAAGTTAAGCGTCCAGGTCTCCGATCCGACCATGTCATAGACGATAAGCGCATACTCGCCCGGACCCGGATTGGCAAGATCCGTAAATGTCAGGTCTACCCGGTTTGCGGTCGCTGCGACCGTGTTTCTGTAGAGTTCCTTCGCGTTACTGCTGTAACCATTGCCTTCCACCAGGGCATATGTGATTTCAACACCCTTAAACTCGTTAATTCTGACATAGGCCGAAAGAGCCGTGTCCGAAGCGTGATAGCCAGGCACCGGGATTCCGGCCTCATCTGTCATTTCGCATTCATAGCAGTAGAATTTTACGGGCAGCTGTTCGTTGTCGTCATAGATCTGCACGCAGGCAACCGTAAGCAGGGTCCCGTCTTCGGCATACACAGTGCAGGAGATCCAGCCGACCGGAAGCTTATATCCCGGATTCCAGTCAATATGTACGATGTATGTATCATCATCCACATCGATGGATCCCTGGGTTATATTTCCCTGTTCATCTTCAAATTCATATGTAAACGTCTGTTTCGGGCACGGATCCCAGAAACTGAGTGTCAGCCGGACAAGATCCGTTGATTGGTGGTAACCCTCGACTTCGAGGTAATCCTCGTCATTCCAGGCTTCATAATTCACGACAAGTTCCGTCGGAGTCGTTGTTTTCTCCGTCGTCGGCTCAGGGACCGTGTCCATATCCAGATCTTCGATAAACGAGAACAGTTCCTTACTGACCTCATCGAAACTGCCTCCGTCGATCAGCCATTCATCATCATAGACGATCTCGACTTCGACCTCGATTTCCTGATCTTTTGCCTCTTTTATGGCTTCGATGATTTTTTTGTCCGTGCTGTCGCTCTTGATTTTTTTCCTCATATCCTTAGTATCGAAATAGGAGAAAACCAGAACAGCCTCACCCTCGCCTTCGTCTTCATCGGCGACGACATCTTCGATCGAATAATCGATACGTTTTCTTGCGGCTTCAAAGATACCTTTTACTTCGGCTTGCGCATAATTCTCTAACGTACCCAGCCACTTGCTTCTTCCATCGATCAGGCGCTCTATCTTGTCATATTTCGCGCTCTTTATGTACGCGCAGACATCATCCAGCATCGCCGTCGCATCCTTTTCCGCGCGGCTCTTTTTCCCTGACTTCTTTCCCGAATTGTTACACCCACTCAGAATGATCGACACGATCATGACCGATGTCATCACCAGTGCCTGAAATCTCCTCTTATTCATGGCGTGCCTCCTTTTCTTACTCCCTTTAGTTTGCCATCTTTGACATGTATTTAGCAAGTCAATGTATTTCGTTTTCGTTAAAATCAGGTAAAAAAGTGCACTTCAGGTGGCAAGGCACTTTTTCTTCAAGGTCTGCTGTGATATTATTTACTTGGTTGGGTGATCTTCGATTAAGATCGAGGGTGTATGATCTACTTGGGTGGAAGGGAGCAGTTTTCTACATGAAACTGTCTGATTTGACGCAATTTCGCAACATCACGATTCAATGCCATGATAATCCTGATCCGGATGCGATCGCTTCCGGGTTCGCACTTTACAGGTATTTCAAGAGTCACCGTTGCAACGTGCGTCTTATTTATTCCGGCCGCAACAAGATCACAAAAGTTAACCTGACCATGATGATCGAAATGTTCAGGATCCCGATCGAGTACTGTGTTACTGACTTCGGTTCCTGCGATCTTCTTATCACCACTGACTGCCAGTATCGTTCCGGAAATGTACGTTTCTTCCCTGCCCCGAAGGTTGCCGTCATCGACCACCACCAGTTCTGCGGTATCGAAGTCGACTACTCTTTTCTGCAGCCGAATGTAGGCTCCTGCTGCACTCTGGTATGGCAGCTGTTCCGTAACGAAGGTATCGATATCAACAAAGACCCGGTCTGCGCGACCGCCCTTTACTATGGTCTTTACTGTGACACGAACCAGTTTTCCGAAATCTATCACCCGCTCGACCGAGACATGCGAGATGCGCTCGTCTTCGATCAGGCAGCTCTGGTCCGTCTTTCCAACTCGAATCTTTCCCTGAGTGAACTCGGTGTAGCTGCCCAGGCTTTAAATGACTTCACCTTCGACAGCGAGCTCCGTCTGGCGATCGTTCAGGTCAAGCCTTGCGATCCGAATATCTTAGGTCTCATCAGTGACTTTTTGATCCAGGTCGACCGCGTGGATATCTGTATCGCATTTAACGAGACATATACCGGATATAAGCTTTCGATACGAAGCTGCATCAAAGAGACCAAAGCCAGCGAGCTGGCGGAATATATCACCGACGAGATCGGATTCGGCGGCGGCCACAAGAATAAGGCCGGCGGCTTTATCGGAAAGGACGAGTATGCTGCGAAGTATAACGATCTTCGTATCATGCAGTTCCTGCGCATGAAGCTCACGAAGTATTCCGGCGAATGCAAGATCTTCAGAGCCGGTGTCGATAAGATCAGTACCGAAGGCCTCAAGCGCTACAAGAAAAAGAGGATCCCGGTCGGCGTCGTATTCTGCAAAGACTTCGTTACGGCAAATACGCCCATCCTCGTCCGTACACTTGAAGGAGACCTTGAACTCAACGCAAATGCCGGCACTTGCATCATGATCGGTGTTTCCGGTGATATCGTGCCGACCACGATGGATCGGTTCAAAGAGACCTACGATATGTGCAATGCAAAGTCCAAGGTATCTTCCGAGTACCG
Organism: Clostridiales bacterium; assembly: GCA_017428545.1. GTDB lineage: Bacteria > Bacillota > Clostridia > Saccharofermentanales > Saccharofermentanaceae > Scatonaster. Next base: position 1,512 of record JAFRQR010000032.1, on the reverse strand, counting down.
TCCGACGATCAAGAATCTCAGATCCGGCGAGACATTCGATCTTGTCGAGCACATCCACTCCTGCATCCCGAAGGGTACGGAATTTGTCTACATGAAGCCGATCACCAATTCGGTCAAGATCTTCACCGTATGGGATGCCAATAACTACGTACGCGGTACCGAGGGCGACTATATCGCGATCCGCGAGAATGATCTTTCCGATTTCTACATCGTTGAAAAGGATCTTTTCTCGAAGACCTACGAACCGGCTGACAAATAATCAGCCGATAAGGGCATCGTAATCACTTTTTCTTCTTTTTGTCTTTGTCTCCGAAGATCCGCTTATCGATCTCACTTGCCACGTATAACGCGCCCAGCTGGCTCAGAAGTCCCGGCTTTTTTCCGGATGTGTCGGCATAGTCATAGGAATCGTCATATTCATCCCAATCGTCGTCTTCATCAAAGACATGCGTTTTCTGCTTCTTGTCGATCTTTCTGAGAAGTTTCTCATCGACGATCCCGTCGAGTTCTTCCAATTCATCTCTGGAGACCTTGGTATTCGATCTTCTTAATGCCTCGGTCAGAACTGCTTCCGATACATATCCGTCCAGTTCAATGATCTGCTTCGGAGTAAAACGAAGCCCGATCTGCATGTCATAAAGAACAGTCATGTCAATGCTCTCCTGCGATACCAGCGCGTCGAGGTTCTGGATCTCGGTGACCGATATCGGCTTTCCCGTCTTCATGTATCGTTCAAGGATCTCTTTTGCCAGGCTTTCGGAGACCATACCGTTCAATTCGAATATGTCATCCGGCGTAAACGTCATTCCCATGGAGATGGCTTTTCTGACAATTTTTTCCGCCACCTGCTCGGAGATACAGTTCGCACAATCGATTACCTCTGCGGAAGGTCCGATATCCTGAAGCGAAGATATCCTGCTGAGAACCGTGTTTTCTGCCCAGTTATCGTAGTTTTCATAGAAATCTTTCCAAGTCGTCATAATCCATCACCTGTACTTTCATGCGGTCAGTGATCCTCGGGTTCTGACTTCATTATAGCATCCGGAAGGGACAATATTGGGACAACAAAAAAGCAGTTACTTTCGTAACTGCTTTATTTGGCTCCTCCAGTAAGACTCGAACTTACGACCCTGCGGTTAACAGCCGCATGCTCTACCGACTGAGCTATAGAGGAATATAATCCGGCAGCGATCTATTTTCCCGGGCCGTCTCCAGCCAAGTATCTTGGACACCGACGAGCTTAACTTCTGTGTTCGGAATGGGAACAGGTGTGGCCTCGTCGTCATAACCACCGGAATGGTTGAGGGTCTTTAAGCTGCACCCTCAAGACTGCATAGAAAACTATAACATATCCAAGAGAATTTGGAAAGTGAGTATCTTTAAATGTTCTGGTTTTGAGATTTATCAGAATAGAGAATCTTAACTTGTGGTCAAGTCCTCGGGCATTAGTACCGGTCAGCTGAATACATTACTGCACTTACACACCCGGCCTATCAACTGGTAGTCTTCCAG
>JAFRQR010000031.1 GCA_017428545.1 Clostridiales bacterium | reverse complement strand
AGTTGTATAATCTTCTCGGACATGGTATTGCGCCTCCAGTAAATGGTTTCTTTAGCAATTAACATTTTACCGATGGCGTTATGCCTTGTCTATTTTTATTTCACCGCCTTTCTCAATTTGCGAAACTTATTGTACGTTATCATATAGTAAGAAAATTGTTTTCTAATTCTAATAAATTGTTTTCGTCAAATCTGTAAAGTCGAAATGTGTTGTGCAGTCTGTATATCGAAATCCCATTTTCGTAATAACTAATTAAATAGCTTTTCTATACAGAATTCACGAAATTATTTTCTATGTCTTGATAAAACACAATTCGGGGGTTATATAAGCCGTAGAAGAAATCAAGCGCAAGCCTATCCGCTTAGGAGCAAAAATTAGAACGGCGCTTATGATTATTCTCATGTGTGGATGTGAAAAATGCCTATGCTCGGCAAGAGCAAATATATTATTAAAGGAGAACATAACTATGTTTTCAATCAAAGATTCAAAATTTTATATTGACGCTTTAACAACAGACTCAAAAGAACTTCTTCAGTCTCTTTTGTCGGAAGAGTTTCTTAAACATCATATAGAAACAGTTCTTTTGAATTATGAACTTACTTTCTTTAGTGATGAAGAGATTAGCACGATTATTTTTCTCGCCTTAAATGACAATTGCATCGACTTTGCAAGTATGGGTTTTCTTGTAGCGAAGATTGGCGAGGATGAAACAAGCCGTCTTGCACACGACATTTACAAGATTGAAGAAGAAGAATTGATTACTTTTTTTCTTACAAAACCAACCATCACATTAGATGAATCGGACACACTTAAATCATATCACGACTTAGTATCTCATGACGTGAATTACTATTACATCACTGAGAAAATTGATGGCGGTTCTTGCAGAAAGATTATCGATAACTTCTTGAAGAGCTTAAATCCTTACACAAGAAAATATCTGTTTGAATACATTGCATTCGCTATCAGAGAAGAAGAGATGAAATTAAAGGAGACTACATATGCACAATAAGAATTTTCGTAATGTTGTTTTGCGAATCTTCAAGCATAATAAGCTTACTGTAGATAACGCTAAACTTGGATTAAAAGCAGGCGATACATATACTTTACCATATGATGAACTTATTATTCTCTTAGACAGATTAGCGAAACGAAAGAAGGGTTTGAAATACTTTGTCGCTGTTCATAACAGAGGTAAGGAAGATGAACATTATCATGTTGTTATATGTTGCGGAAATAATTCGCAGATAACATTTAAAACATTAAAAAACATGTTTCCGTACTCGTTTATAGATTCCGTAAAGTACGGAGTCAAAAATGCGGTTCAGTATTTGATTCATATGAATAATCCGGAAAAGGAGCAATACTCATGGGATATTGTTGTAACTAATGCTCCAGCGAAACTTGAAGAATATAAGATTCCCAAAAGTGAAGAACCAAGTGAGAGAATCAAGCAAATCTTGAATGATATATCAGAGTGCAGAATTATGGAATATGAGATTACATCTAAAATCGGATATGATTTATACTCCAGATTTTCTTCAAGAATCAACAAGGCATTTGAGTATCAAAGAAAGCTTATTCAGAAAATGGATCGTGATGCAATTGTGATTTTTATACAAGGACCAGGTGGACTCGGTAAAAGCACCTTTGCAAGAGCATATGCCATTGAGAAGAATAAATCATTCTGTTTATCGGCAAGCACAGGAGATCCTTTTCAGAACTATAAATCTGAGCAAGTTATGATACTGGATGATATAAATTACGAAACAATCAAAATTGAGGATATGTTAGGTTATCTTGATCCGCATAACAATAGAGGAGTTGCTTCAAGATATTGGGATAAAAACTGTATTGCTGATATAATTTTTGTTATTAGTAATAAGACTGTTCAAGAGTGGTACCATGATGAGTCCCCTGAACTTAAGCATGCTTTCATTAGAAGAATCTCTGTTGTGATTGATTTTTTAGATATCAGCGATGATTTTGTTGCAACTTATACAATTAATAGCATTGATGATAAATATGTTGAGGATGAAAATGGAAATCAAGTTTATACGATTGATTTAGTTCCCGTAGATTCTGAGATTCATACTTTTAACGTGTATAAATATATTGATGTTACTAATGATGCAACTAAGAAGAATGCTTTTATTCTAGATATTGCAGAACTTTAAGGTGGTGGTCTATGTGGAGAAAACAACACCAATTTATCAGAAATGCGCCTTAACTATTGAAGAGGCCGCTGATTACAGTAATATCGGTCAGAATAAAATATCGGAATTACTGAAAAATCCGAGATGTACTTTTGTCCTGTATGTCGGCAGAAAAAAGTTAGTCAAGAGAAAAGAGTTTGAGGATTTTATATCTAAGAGTATCGAAATCTAACGACAAAACTTTTAATTCCGTTGAAGCCCCGATATGTTACAATGAAATCGCTATATTGGGGCTTCTTTTTACAGAAAAGGAGCTGATGTATATGGGTAAAGATTTAAGACGGAAGGAGCTAGGTAAAGGAATTTCACAAGAGAAGAGTGGTCTTTATGTAGCAAGGTTTGTAGATCGGTTCGGCAAGAGACAGAGCAAGCGATTTAAGAAGTGTCAAGAAGCGCGTCAATGGATAGCCGACAGCACATATCTCGATAAAAGTAGTAATCCACTTTTTCCACAGAATATGATAGTGGATGCATGGTATCACTACTGGATAGAGATGAAGAAAAAAACACTTCGTGCTGGCACTATAGATGTTTATGTAACAAGGTATGAAAACAATATAAAAAATGTTATTGGAAACATGAAAATTGTTGATGTAAAGCCTTTGCATATTCAAATGATACTAACGAAGATGGCTGACGAAGGTTACCATAGTGGAACCATATCTCAAGCAAGAATCATAGCATATTCTTTGTTTCAGACAGCATTTGATAACGACATTATTCTTTCAAATCCTGTAAAGAAGATTAAGAAGTGTGATATAGGCAAGCCTGCAGACCCTAAAGATGCTCTTTCTGTGACTGAGCAAGAGAAATTTGTAGCGTGTATACAAGGTCATAAGTATGAGAATCAATGGCTGATATGTTTGCTTACTGGTATAAGAGTTGGTGAACTCATCGGATTGCAATGGCAAGATATAGATTTTGATAATCGACTTCTGCATGTAAATCGGACTATGTCTTATAAGCATTCAGATTGGCGTACTTCTCCCGGTAAAAGTGCTAACAGCATAAGGACAATACCTTTGACGGACGATGCAGTTGAAGTTCTTAAACGCCAAAAACAAAAAATCAGTCAGATGAAAGTAATTCCGATGCAATATAAGGAATATGTTTTCATTGATGAAGATGGTCATATTAAGCAAAGCACTTATCATGCAAGTTTGAAGTGGGCATGTAAGAAGGCAGGCATTAGAAGCATATCAATGCACGTTCTCAGACATACTTTCGCTTCAAGGTGCATATCGGCGGGAATGTCCATTAAGACAGTGCAAATGCTTTTAGGACATTTTAGTATTTCGCTTACTATGGACAGATATGTACATGTTTCAGAAGATGACAAGATTCGTGAGATGAACAAGGTTACAGAATTGTTGAAGGTAATCTGATGGTACACAAAATGGTACACCTTCAGAAAATGACTTATAGAAAAGTATAGTGTTTATAAGGTGTTTGAGGATATATTAGGAATAAGTAAAGAAAATGATCAGTATATCGTTTGAAGGAAAGTTCAGAAGAATGTGTGATATGGACAGAATGATTGAAATAGTTACACCTAACTTTAAACTTGAATTATGTCCGAAGGTTTATGAAGGAGCTTCACTATACAACGTGATTTTGCATGTAAATGCAGTAAGTAATAGTTTCTCTGTAACTACCGAAATAGATACAGGAACCCTTCAATTCGATGAGTTTAAAAAGCAGCTGATAAGAATATATAACAGTTTATCCGGAACTGCGGAATTGCTTGGTAATGATCATCAGAAAATCGTATTTGAGGCAACTAAAACCGGTCATATAAAGATAGCCGGAAGTTTGGGCAGGTTTCTTCGAGAAGAAGACTATAAGCTGAGTTTTGAAGTTGAAGTAGATCAGACGGATTTAAGCAGAGCTATACATAATCTTCAGAATGAACGTTAAATATACAGGATAATGAACTGAAGTGATGGGGACTGGGATATGGCTATAAAAACATTATATTTTCAATTATGGAATTTATGTGAGGTAATCAGAGGATGATAAGATACGTTGATCAGATTACATCAGAAGAATATATGAATCTTCGGAAGATGGTTGGTTGGGTTCAATTCCCACTTGAAGAGGCACAGGCTTGTATTGACAATGCATATATGGTTTTATGCGTAAGAGATGATGGGAAAGCTATTGGAGTTGTAAGGCTCCTTTGGGACGGCGGATATATAGCTTTCCTGTCGGATGTTATTGTCGATCCTTCATATCAGGGACAGGGCATTGGCAGGAAACTTGTTGAGTCATGTATCGAAAGACTTAAGAATGATATGAAGCCCGGGTATAAAGTGAAACTGACTTTGAATTCTGCAAAGGGTAAAGAGCCTTTCTACGAGAAATTCGGCTTCAGGGTACGCCCGAACGAAGACGCCGGACCTGCAATGGATCAGTGGTTTGTTGCAGACAGTTAAATCAGCAGTTTTCCACTATATGTAAGGAGAAACAATATGCGTAGATTTTTGTCAATCATCTTACGTCGGACCTAACCCGCCGTCGGGATCAACAAATCAGTACAACATCTATGTTTTCGCGCTCAAAGCGCCCGTAGAAAAAGTCATGGGCAAAATCGGAGATCGGGCTTTAAATCTCCAGCATATGATGGACAGCCTTGATACGGATGCTGAAGGAAATACAGGCAATATCGTGGCAGTCGGCCGTGTAGTAGGCTATTTCTCCTACTCCGCAGAATCCTGAATACGTTTTTCCTGAACCTTTTTAATGATCAGGTTTATAAGATGCGCAAATGCCATAAACAGCGCAAAGTGTATGAACGGTACAATAACAAGCTGCTCGTTTTTTAGTCCTGCCACATCGGTCCAAAATTTCAGGGGCTTTCCGTATAACATCCGGAAAAGATGCATGCTGAAAAGCAACACCGATATGAGATAACAGTTTGCCCTGCAAAACCTTGTTACGGAATTTCCGGTCCTAGCAAACGATACTATGACTAAAAGCAGCATCGAAAGAGCAAATCCGAAGACGAGCCAGGGAATACATTCCAGCTTATAGATCTTTTCAAGCGTTGCAACATTCTTGTTGAAGTCCTCATCGGGCATGCATGTGTATCCATCGGAGATATGAAGCCCTGCACGGTTCAGCAGGAGTTTCTGAAAAGCGGAAAGAGAATAGAATGATAATCCTCCTATCAGGATCCATGAAATTATATGTAGCAGGGCTCCCTTATTCGTCTTCGGCAACAATCTGTCCCGAAACTTCATGACGATCATTCCGACCGGGAAGAGCGGGACATCCGGACCAAACTGCAGATATCTCAGTTCCGGTCCCTGAAGATTCATTCCGTCATTTACGATCCTTATGAACGGAGCGAAAAAAGACAATACAAGTATCACAATCAGAGGAACGATCTCGTTTTTCAGGATTTTTTTGAGCAACAGATAGATCCCATAAAGAAGAGCGATCATCATGAGTGATCCAAACAGATATCTCACGATACTGTCTTCGAGAATAATCAGCAAAAGTCTCAGATAATTATGGATTTGGAATCCGCTGCGCAAACGGAATAGCTTGGAATAGGCAGGAGCTGTGGCAATGACAAAAAGCGGAATCAGAAGAAAGATCTTGTGCTTTAACTTCAGTCCGTTACTATAAATGCATACGCCTGCAAAAAAGCAGAAGACCGAGGTTAAGATAACTAACAGATAAACACTGTTTCCGGGTACGGCATCTGGCGGGAAATCACGGTTAAAGTTTACGGCTATACCTTTAAAGACAGAGTAAAAAACCTCACCGGTCTCACTTATCCACTTTGAATCGATAGGAGGATTATTGTAAAAAGACGACGGTGCAGCATATAAGGCATACCCATATAACGGGAAGATCATCTGTATAAGAAGAAGGATCACGGCCGTAATATTGCAGGCTGATTCAAAGATCGTTTCTTCCCTGCCGGAGACAAGCGGAACACCTTTCCGCTTTCCCGGGAAAACTATAAGGCAGAGCACCCCGGCTCCGCATAAGATCCAGAACAATACAGACAACATACATGGATCCTCCGTTTAAGGACAGAATACACTATGGCCTTCCATATGTGTTACCGATAAAATCTATGTTTCGTCACGACAAATTCATGAAGATTATTTTCGTGAGAAGAATCGAAAAAGATGTGATCCTAAGCTTTCTCAAGCACGAAACTGATTTGCTTAAAAGTTCAATACCCGGTGATATAATTATCTTGTTCGGTGGAGGATATCAGTACGGACACATGAAACAACAGTGAAGAGCATGGACGGGCAGAATTCAAAAGAATCGCAAAACGGCTGAAAATACAGGGCTGCAACCGTAGGTTGACAAAGTTCAAGCTACAGCTGGTGGTTTTGTTAAGAGGGATTTTGCTAGTCTTGAGACAACAAAACCTTGGAGGTGAAAGAAATGACAATTGCAGATAGGATCCAGAGCCTTAGAAAGTCAAAAGGTATGTCTCAGGAAGAACTAGCAGACAGAATCGGCGTTTCTCGTCAGGCGGTTTCGAAGTGGGAAAGTGAACAGGCGACTCCCGATCTTGAAAAGGTCGTGATCATGAGTGATATTTTCGAAGTAACTACAGATTATCTCCTTAAAGGGATCGAACCGGTCAAGACAGATGAGCATAAGACCATGGCTGATGTGATCGACCAGAAAGTACTTACCGAAAAGAACGGCAAGCGCATGAAGACCGCGCTGAAGTGGTTCCTGATCGGAGCCGGAGCTTTACTTGCCATAGATCTGATCTCGATGATCATCTATTTCCTCGTAAACGGATTCCCCGGATAATTTCCATATAAATACTTAAATCTGAATTGTATTAAAGTCCGCTTTGTGACCGGACCTTCTATTACTGCGCCTAAAAAGGAGTTTTACCATGAGAAGAATAAAAGAACTTATCAAGAACATCAGCCCGTTTAACAACCGTACTGACATGCCGAAGATCCTTTACATCATCAAGGTCATCCTGATCTTCTGGGCATTTAAGTTCGGGGCGGAACTGATCGGTGAAGGCCTTGTGATCGCACTTCACTTCGCCTGCGGGAAGAACCCGCTACAGGGTGAAATGTTCAGCAATAACACGATCACTCTGATTACTTACTTCGGCTACGGCATCATGATCGGTATCATAGCGCTTTTCTGGAAACTGTTTCAGAAGAAGGGTCTGAAAGAACTTGGATTTGTAAAGCCGGCGGCGAGTTATTTTGCCGGAGTATTGGCAGGCATGGTCCTTCTTTTGATCTCCGTGGCGGTCATTACTCTCACGGGAGCGATCGAGTATAACGGCGTATTCGGTAACATCGACTATAGGATGGTGGCAGTCATGTTTATCTGCTTTGTTCTTCAGGGCGCGCTGGAAGAGATCCTCTGCAGAGGTATCGTACAGCAGCTCCTTCAGAAAAAGACCTCCGTCCCTTCTGCGATCTTCGTAAGTGCAATCCTTTTTACTATCCCGCACCTCTCGAGCATGGACTTCGGAAACCCTGCTATTGCTTCGATTGCAGTCGTCAATCTTTTCCTGGTTTCGCTGATCTTCTCGCTTCTGACTCTTCGCTTTAAGAGCATCTGGGCGGCATGCGGCATGCACTCGGTCTGGAACTATATTCTGTACAGCATCTTAGGACTCAACCTGAGCGGAAATGGTGAGATCGTCTCTTCCGTATTTGATATGCGTTCCACAGGAAGCAGCATCTTAAACGGCGGCGTATACGGTATCGAAGCGAGCATTATCACTACAGCAGTATTAGGAACCGCAGCCGCTTTATTGCTTGTGAACTATTGCAGTGTTTCGCGCTTCAGCTCGAGTGCGGCCAGGCTTAAGGGACGGCTCTTGTCCTGAAGGAGCGAGATGCTTCTTGATGGCAGTTTGTCGGTCAGTGGAATCGGGAAGACCTTCTTCCGTTCAATCGAGGACAAGGCCAGTTCTTTTGGCACGAATCCGAGACCCATACCATGCTCGACGATCGGGAGGATCTGGTCAGTCGTGGTGACTTCGATCGAAGGCTTGAGGGTGATACCGGCTTTTAGGAAAAGGTCGGTAAGATACTGGAAAGAGGTCGAGTCATGGCTCTGTGTAATGAGCGGATATTGAGAGATATCCTCGAGGGAATGCTTGCGTCTGGAAAGAGACCGGTATGGTTCGCCGCCGATTAGGATCTCCTGGAAAGATTTGACGTGGGTCGCTTCGAGAGAATCGGAGACTTTAAGGGGGGAAGAAATGACGGCAAGATCCACAAGGCCCTGTTCAAGTGCTTTTACACCTTGAGGAGTCGAATGGTTATATACACGGATCCGGATACCGGGATGCTTGGCTTTAAAACTCTGGAGAATCGGAAGCATGAGAACATGCAGCGCGATCTCACTAATGGATATCGAGACACTTCCGCTTTGAAGGAGCCGGTCGGACCTGATCTCGTCCTCTCCCTTTTCGATCTGCTGATATGCCGATTCAATATGCGCGAAAAGCTTCTCACCTTCCGGCGTCAGTGTCACGCCCTTTTGGGACCGGACGAAAAGGCGGCAGCCCAGGTCGGACTCGAGCATGTTGATCACGCGGGTGATATTCGGCTGGTTGTTATGAAGAAAACGGGCAGCTTGCGTGAAGCTTCCGTGTTTGCCGACATAATAGAAGATCTTATAGTATTCCCAATTGCTGTTCATAATTTGCACCATATAAATATTGTATGACTGACATGTAAAATATACTTTTTACATATATCTGCACACGCATTATAATCTAATTGAAAAATAAAAATCAAGGAGGACTGCATTATGGCACGTTTCACATTACCTCGCGATATTTATCACGGCAAAGGCGCACTTGAGGCACTGAAGAACTTCAAGGGAAAGAAGGCAATGATCTGCGTCGGAGGCGGTTCCATGAAGCGCTTCGGATTCCTCGATAAGGCAGAGAGCTATCTGAAAGAAGCAGGCATGGAAGTCGAGATCTTTGACGGTATCGAGCCGGATCCGTCTGTTGAGACAGTCATGAAGGGCGCAGATGCAATGCTGAAGTTCGAGCCGGACTGGATCGTAGCGATCGGCGGCGGTTCTCCTATCGATGCAGCGAAGGCCATGTGGATCAAGTATGAGTATCCGGATTGCACCTTCGAAGATATGTGTAAGGTATTCGGTATTCCGGAACTCCGTAAGAAGGCACACTTCTGCGCGGTTTCCTCCACATCGGGTACAGCTACTGAAGTTACTGCTTTCTCGATCATCACCGATTACTCCAAGGGTATCAAGTATCCGATCGCTGACTTTGAGATCACACCGGATGTCGCGATCGTAGATCCGGAACTTGCCGAGACCATGCCGAAGAAACTCGTTGCCCACACCGGTATGGATGCGATGACACACGCAGTTGAAGCATACGTTTCTACCGCGAACAGCGACTACACAGATCCGCTTGCGATCCATGCGATCGAAATGATCATGAAGGACCTCGTTGCTTCCTATAATGGTGACATGGCGGCAAGAGACAGAATGCATAATGCACAGTGCCTCGCCGGTATGGCGTTCTCCAATGCTCTTCTCGGTATCGTTCACTCCATGGCACATAAGACCGGTGCTGCTTTTGCCGATTACGGCGCACACATTATCCACGGCGCGGCAAACGCGATGTACCTGCCGAAGGTAATTGCTTTTAATGCCAAGGATGAGACAGCGAAGAAGCGCTACGGCGTGATCGTGGACTACATGGGCATTGCCGATAAGAATGCTTCCGATGACGATAAGGTAAAAGCACTTATCGCTTACCTCAGAAAGATGAACGATGACCTCAACATTCCTCACGGAATCGGAACCTATGGTGCAGACAGCTACCCGGCAGAGAAGGGCTTCGTACCGGAGGAGGTATTCCTCGATAGACTCCATGACATCGCAGTCAATGCAATCGCAGATGCATGCACCGGATCGAATCCTCGCCAGCCTTCCGTCGAAGAGATGGAAAAGCTCCTGAAGTGCTGCTACTACGATACAGAAGTAGATTTCTAACCCTTCTTCTTTAGAAGAATCCTGCTCCCTGATACCCTCTTTACCCGGAACCGGTAAAGAGGGTTTCTTTGTCATAAGAAGCACTCCAAAAGAGTTGCTTACACAGATGAAACCGCCTTTTTTACGTAATTTGAAGAATTTTCAAAAAAACAGGTTGACATATGTCAACCATGGTCCTATAATGACAGTAGGTTGACTTAAGTAAACGTGGAGGTATTCATGGTCAAGCTTGCTGATGCGGAATGGAATATTATGAACCTTTTATGGGACAAAGGTCCTCTTACGACGATGGAGATCATCCGTGAGATGGAAGATTCCATCGGCTGGAGCAAGTCCACTACAATGACACTTCTGCGAAGAATGAGCAGTAAAGGCAGCATAAATTTTCAGATCGACAACAAAACAAAGAAGTACTACCCGAGCATCGACCGAAACGAGGCAGAGGTAGAGGAAGCCAAGTTTTTCCTGAACAAACACTATAACGGAAAGATCGGCTCCATGGTAAGTAATCTGATCAGCCAGGAAGCACTCTCCAAAGAGGAGATCGACGAGCTGTACAACATTCTTCGCGGGGGCAAGTAGTATGAGATTCTTCATTACTCTGAATATATTGATTTTAGTTCTGATTGTTTTAAGAAAACTGGTGAAAGGAAAAGTGTCCTGCAAAGTGCAGTATTTTTCCTGGCTCATCCTTCCGGTTTTCATGCTGGTGGCAAGTTTCATTTCTATCCCGGTAGCTATCGAAAAGCAGCGTGACGTTGTTGAAGATAAAACTGCAGCAGCCGTTTACAACAACGAAGCCGCAGATCTCAGTATGGCGGCCGCATATCCGGTGGAAAGAGAATATCCGCATGCAGAAGCGCTCGCGAAGAATTACGAGGTTTCGGCAGCAGAGGCTTCGCAGGTAAAAGCAGCGGCCTCCGGTTCTTTTACGATCAATTATAAAACGGTGGCCGTAGTGATCTGGATCAGCGGTTCTGTCCTTTTCGGGGCAATTATGCTTCTTAACAACATTTCCTTTTCCCGCAGGATCCGAAAAGCACGCGAGAGGTTTTCGAATTCCCAATACGGAGACCTGAGAGTATATAAGCTTAAAGGATTGGATTCGCCGTTTCTTCTTTGGAACAAGATCTACATTCCCGAAGATCTGGATTCAAATCCCGAACACTACTCGTTAGCCCTTTATCACGAATATTGTCACTATAAGCTGGGAGACTGCTTCTGGAACGTGATTAAAAATCTGTTTTTGATTGCACTGTGGTTCGATCCCCTCGTATGGATCGCATATTTCCTGATCCGTCATGACAATGAACTTGCTGTCGATGAGATGGTAATCAAATGGAACGGTGAGGACAACCGTGTGAAGTACGGCGAGATGCTTCTGTCTTACGTTTCCAATATCTCCGGACATAGCCGGATCTCAACGGTGGCCACATCCATGAGCGGAAAGAGTAAAAGCTTTATGAAGAAGCGTATCCTCAATATCGCAAAAACGTCTACCGCGACGAAATATGCGGCCGTGATCGTTAGTACGGTCCTGGTCACAGCATCTGTCTGCCTTCTTATCCGACCGCATGTCGTCTATAAAGAGGTAGAGGTCCCGGCTACCGAAGAAAAGGCTTCTTCCAAAGAAACCGAAAAAGAGATCACCACGACAGAAACGACTCCATCGGAACCGGTGGAAGAAAGTATTACTTTTAAGACCCAGTCTTACGAGCAGGAAAAGGCGATAAAAGATGGTGTCGTGAATATTCACTATCCGGATCTCATAACCGGTATAGACTATTATACGGATAATCTCATCGGTACGGAAGAAATTAAAATTCCGGAAGAATATAATCAGCCGAACAAAGTCCATTTGAATTGTAATGTCATCAATGTTACCGAGGACTATATGTATATCTGGCTTGATGGCGTGGACTATGAAAAAGATGAGAACATTCGCTGTATCTTCCGCTATGAAATAGTCGACGGAAAACAAGGCGACCTTACCGGTTCGGTTGATATTGGTACTTCATGTTGCAACGTTATGGATGTGTATGAGGTCGATGGAAAAACGTATGCGATCATAGAGATGATGACACAAGCTGGAATGGATCCGGGCTATGCTTTCCATATATATGAACTGGATTTTGAAAAAGGAACTGTTATTGAAAATCGAGAGGTATTCGTTGATACAGTTCCGGGCAGGTTTATCCAAATAAGGTACGCAAGATATAGCGATGGTACGATATATGTCTTTGGCGAAGCAACATACCACGGAGAACTTGAATTCCTTTACTATGAGGTCACCGAAGATGGGTATACACAAGTAGAGCCCGATTCACGGACGGAGTCGAAATTTTGGAGAATATTGTCTCCGGTATTTAAACTCTGAGTTTCAAAAAACAAAATAAAACAGATTTCTTATCTTTTAAGGAGGATCGTATGATTAGGAGACTGATTTCAGCGGGCCTTAGTATCTCTATGCTTTTCGGAGCTATGGCCGTTACAGGATGCAGCAAAAAAACGCAGAAGGGCGGTAAAAAAATAGCCGGGGATTCTTCCTGGTATGATGCCCAAACTACAGAAATTGACGATATCTACAAAGATAAGAAAGTGTATTCTCATAATAGAAAAATCATCGGCTCGTATCATGATGGCGTTCTTATCAGAGATTCCGGATATTTTAAAGATCCGATGGACCTTGACTGGGGACAAAGTGGTTCTTCCGACGAACAGTTTGACGATCTGCAATATTATGATGCAGATGGAGAGCTGCTACATTCCTTTGATCTTACGAAGATTGTTTCAGAAAATAACAGTCAGTATATTGAAGATATCATCATCAGTGAAGGAAAGATCCTTCTATATAGGGAAGATTATGATAACTCCCATGATGGTGAGAGATCATACTATCTGACAGATCTTGATATGGAGACAGGAGAGATCGGATCATTCGAAAAACTGCCTTTTACATCCAAGGATGTTTCCGGCTCCCGTGAGGGTGTATGGATCAACGGTGATTATATTGTTTTGGGATACCACGATAACGTTACCGATAAGTATATCTTTGTGATCCAGAATAACGGTCAATGTAAAATCGTAGACGTTTCTTCTTCCCTCCCTTCTGCAGAAATCTTTATAATCAATGGATGTATGGCCGTTTCGGAGAATGAACTCGTATTTATCTGTTCGTTTGGTAACTTGAATTTTCTTTCTTTGAATCTGGAAAGCGGTAAGGTACAGATCAAAGATGAAGAGTATTCCTGGCTGAATGCACTCACTTTTAATGAACACATATCTTCCTTCGGAGGAAACTCATATATCACAGATCAAAGCGGCATAAAGAGAATCAATTTTGAAACGAAACAGTTAGAAGAGATCGTCTCTTTTGATGACTGTAATCTGAACAGAAACCTGATGGATGAATTATCTCTTTTCTCTGTAAATGGTGACAAGTACGTTTTCGCAGGAGATGTCTCTATTGATGATTCGCGGGATCAATTTTCCTACGAGAATCGTACCGGTACTGCTACGCTCATCACGCTTAAAAAGGCCGAGAAAAACCCGAATGCCGGCAAGGTGATCCTTACGGCAGCGTTTGTCGGAAATGCTGAAGTATCCTATTCGATCTGTGAAGCAATCAGATTATTTAACGATACAAATGAAGATTACTTCATCCGGCTATCATATAACTATGACATCAAGAAAAACCTGAATTACGGTGATGCGGAAACCGATGATGAGTTTGATGACATCTACTATAAAACCGCTGCGGATCTCAACGATCTTCTGGCGATCAATATGCTCGCCGGAGATGGTCCGGATATCATTCTGAATGCGGCGGATATAAGGCAGATCCAGACAGAAGATCACCTTGTTGATCTGAGTAGTTTCCTTTCGGGGAAAAACGGAATCAATACCGAAGATTGTTTTTCAAATGTGATCGATGCGGCAAAGGTTAACGGAAAGCTTCTCTATATGCCGGTGAGCTTTTCGGTAAATGGCCTGCTGGTGAATAAAGAAGATGTTCGCGATGGTCAGACCGGGTTTACCTATGAAGAGTACGTTAAATACATGGATGAAAAGTGCGGCGGTAATGATCCGATGGTAGATACACGGCTGGGAGTTCTTTGCACCTTGTATTCGTGCATGAGCGAACCCTGTATTTCGGGCAATACTGTAAACTTTGACAACGAGTCCTTCAGAAAGTTATGTGAATATGTTAAGAATACCGTTCCTGAAAAATTCAATTATAACAACGATCTGGACGGGAATGCCGCATATGACAATATAGGTGGCTTCTTAACAAGAAATACATTTTATGCTCCCTTGAAAACACTTCTGGGATACCCGTCTTCAGATGCCTGCGGACCGTACATTACAGTAGATACCTCCATCGGGATCTCCGCTTTGGCCCCATCTACGGTAGTGGATGGCGCATGGGAATTCATTAAGACATGCCTGAGTAATGAGGTGCAGGAAGTCATTGCCCGCGACTATACTAATCCGATGAATAAGAGTGTATTTGATTCAGCAGCAAAAATAACACTTGAGAATTACAACAAATCAGAAATGTCTTTCGGAGTTGAGTTGGATGACAGTGTGATTACGTCGTATAAAGAAACTTTAATGTCAGCATCAGTAGTCGAAAACCTGGATCCGGCGGTGCTGAATGTGATCAGAGAAGAAATGCCCGCATATTTTCTGGATCAGAAGACTCTGGATGCAGTATTGAGTATAATAAACAACAGAGTCACAACAATCATTAAAGAAAGAGGCGGGAGCGTGAGTAATCAGACTTCCGGATAATCGTAATGGAGAATAAGACGGGATTGGTTTTAGAAGGAGGCGCAATGCGCGGTATGTTTACCTGCGGAGTCATTGATGTCTTCATGGAAAATGATATACATTTCGATGCTGCGGCAGGGATCTCCGCAGGGGCGGCTTTCGGCTGTAACTACAAATCCCGGCAGATAGGAAGACCGATCCGGTACAATAAGAAATACTGCAAAGACAAAAGATACTGCAGTATCCGATCCTGGATAAAGACCGGCGATCTATATGGTGCGGATTTCTGTTACCGTGAACTGCCCGACGTTCTGGATCCTTTTGACAGAGAGACATTCGCTTCCGATCCGATGGAGTTCTATGTCGGTGCGACAGATGTTGCGACCGGGGAAAGTGCTTTTCACAAATGTACGGACGGAGGAGAGAAAGATCTTCTCTGGATGAGAGCCTCCGCGTCCATGCCGGTCGTATCAAAACCGGTACATATTGACGGACATCAATATCTGGATGGCGGCGTTTCCGATTTGATCCCTTTTGAATACATGGAGAGCCTAGGATACGAAAGAAATGTGATCGTTCTTACACAGCCGAAGGGTTATGTGAAGAAAAAAGCAAGCCCGCTGATCAAGCTTGCTCTTCGAAAATACCCGAAGATCGCTGAAGGAATGGCATGCCGCCACGAGATCTATAACCGGCAGATCAAAATGATCGAAGAGCGGGAAAAAGAAGGCCGCGTTTTCGTGATCCGGCCGCCGGAGCCGCTCGGTGTCGGGAAAACGGAAAAAGACCCGGAAAAGCTGGAAAAAGCCTATCAGGCGGGACGGAAAGAAGCCCAAAAGATCCTTCCGGAACTGCGCGGATTCCTCAACACCTGAAAGGTGCTTTTCCGAAGGGCCGATCAGGCCGGAAATACAGATTTTCTGATTATTTCTATTATGTCACTTGAGAAATGCCATACATGTGTATAATCCGACTTAAGAACAAGAAGGCGGGGGATTATTATGTTACGTTCACAGAAAGTCGGTTGTGTTCTTTTGGCATGTATCGTGCTGCTGGAGATCTTCATCAGTACCGCCTGCCGGAAGACCGAGAATAAGGATTCAGCAACGGCGCCGGCCGAGACTTCCGAAACGGAGGACGAAGAGCCGAGCAGTACAGGGCCGGAATCATCTTCGTCCGAGACAGAGCCGATGAAGGTGGATCCGGTCGAAAAAGAGGCAAAAGAGATTGCTTTTGAACTTGGGGTCTCCGAAGAAGAACTCCACGGCAGATATGACCTTTTCATTAAGTATGCAGACTGCATCGTCAACAACCCGAAACTGGGTGAATGGCGTGGATATGCGCTACACTATTTCCCGATCATTGCGGATCATCTTACCGAGGAATATGAGGAATCTTTCCTGGAAAAAGTAAAGGATCTCCGCATGATCTCGATGCCGATCAATGATGCCGGCGGTGACTTCAACGCACTTGGGAATACTGTCCGTATCAGTGGTGACGGAATCGTCTACCGGACCGATAACACATATACAACGATCTATCATGAAATGACGCACTTTCTGGACGCGTTTGCCGAAGGAGAAGAATCCCAGGAAGTCTGCTATACCGGTGAGCGCTTCGCCTATGAAGATGATCTTACGGAAGAAGAACTGGCGATCTGTCAGAGCGATTTCAGCAGGTACCTTTACGCAAGTTTCATCACAGAGGGCGGTGCAGAGCTCTACATGAGCAAGTATTTCGGCAGAAGTCCGCGCGCCTACTATGCGGAGAGCTGCTTTCTTACCGGGATCGAATGGATCTACGGAAGTGAAGCCCTGGATACGCTGTTTTTCTCTAAGGATTCGACCATGCGTTTTATCGACATGCTGAAGGATGCCGGATATTCCGATGAGAAGATCCTTTCAGTGTTTGCTTCTTTCAATTACGATACATATGCGCGTACTGAGCAGCCGGATGATTTCATCTGTTTTGAAGATGTGCTCGTCGATCTTTATGAACATGTAAAAGGAAAGAACTGGAAAGACGATAAGGTATTCTGCCGGATACTTCAACAGATCCACTTCGGCTACTCCAACATGTTTGAGCCGGCGGTGGAAAATCCGGAGATCAACGACATTCTTGTAGAATATCAGGATCGATTCCAATGGACAAAAAACATCATGGACCAGATCCCCGATATGCAGAAAGCAGCCTATTATGATCAGCTGTGTGTAATGATCCGAAATGACAAGCCTTATCTGGCAACAAGACTTCAGTTTTCCGACGGATCGGCGGATCAGACCGTGAGCGCGGTCGAGGTCGAGTACGATTTTGATTCCGAAAAAATGATTTCGTATGAGTATATCTCCTACAACTATCCGACGGAAGTTCCGAAGGCTCTCCCCCAGGGTGCGGAACTGGGCGCGCGGCTCGAATCTTTTGTACATGACAATTCAAAAGCACATCAGCAGATACCGTATTCCGGCTCTTCCGAGATGAAGGATCTTTATGAACGTGCCTGCGAGATCGGAAATAAGTACGGCGTCTACATCCATGTTGGTGAAGATCTTCCCGAGCACCTCGAAAGAGGCGACGCAAGCAGCCACGACGCCTTGGTAAAAGCACTCGACCAGGTGGAAGAAGTCCTCGGAAGCTTCCCGGAAGGATACTTCGATCAGTTCAACTACGGCTATTATTCGGGATTCGATATCGTTCTTTGCGACTGGCCGATCATGAATGATCTTTCCGTGATCAGAACGGAGGAAGGATACTTCTTCCACGTTGCACTGGAGCTGAGGAACGACAAGAATGTCGCTCTTGTAAAAGATCGCCTGCTGGACGCCGTCTTCACGGCTACCGATCTGAAGATGATGAACTATTTCGAAAACTTCGAGACCCCGGAGTTTTCGGAAGAGAAATGGGCGCTTCTGAATCCTGTTGAATTTTCCTATTCCGGATATGCGGAAGAAGGACAGACGGATCAGAAGTATGAGGAATTTAAAGATTATGTCACCACTCAAGAGGCGATGCTATGGGCGAAGAAGGACAGGTCGCAGCTGATGACGGCCGTTATGAAATCGCAGGATCTCACGGACGAATGCCTCAAAAAGGCCGAGTACTACAGCCGGATGATCCGTGAAGCCTTTGACGATTCGACCTGGCCGGAGGAAACGGCCTGGGAAAAGGGGATCGCTGAACAAACTGAAGAAAGCGGAGAAAAGGCAGCTTAAGAGCTGCTTTTCTTTTGGAAAATAAATGAGGATCATTCCCCGAATCGTCTGTCCGCGGTAAAATGATAGAACAGACTTTGTTCGAGAAGTATAATTGAAAAGAATGATCAAAATGCCGGAAGAGGAGACAGGGAAGGCAACATGTCATATATTGAATTTAAGGACGTAAAGAAGATCTACAAGACCGGCGATGTGGAAGTACACGCGCTGGACGGAACGGACTTTTCCATCGAAAAAGGCGAACTCTGTGTGATCCTCGGCCAGTCAGGCGCAGGAAAGACCACGCTTTTGAATATTCTGGGCGGCATGGACACCCTGACGAGCGGCACCGTGCTCCTCGACGGGCAGGAGATCTCTTCTTTCCGTGAAAAGGAACTTGCGAACTACAGACGTTCCGATGTCGGATTTGTTTTCCAGTTTTATAACCTGATCCCGAATCTTACCGCGATCGAGAATGTCGAGATGGCGTCCCAACTGGTCAAAGATCCGATGGATCCGGAGGAGATCCTCGAAGATGTCGGACTATCGGACAGGAAAAAGAATTTTCCCGCACAGCTTTCCGGCGGTGAGCAGCAGAGAGTCGCCATTGCCAGAGCGGTCGCTAAGAATCCGAAGCTTCTTCTTTGCGATGAACCGACGGGTGCGCTTGATTACCAGACCGGAAAATCGATCTTAAGGCTTCTCGCCCGTCTTTGCACCGAACGCAACATGACCGTGGTGATCATTACGCATAACTCCACACTGG
This sequence comes from Clostridiales bacterium, assembly GCA_017428545.1. Classification (GTDB taxonomy): domain Bacteria; phylum Bacillota; class Clostridia; order Saccharofermentanales; family Saccharofermentanaceae; genus Scatonaster. The sequence goes on along the minus strand of JAFRQR010000031.1, from coordinate 13,572 downwards.
CCGCGATGGCGAACCGTGTGATCCGCATCAAGAACGGAAAGATCATCAGTAACGAAGTCAATGAGGATCCGAGATCCATAGAAGAGCTCGAATGGTGAGGAAGACGATGAAGAAAAGTTACTGGAAGATCGTTTTCCGATGCATAAAAGGAAGCCTGATGAGATATCTTGCGATCCTTTCGATCATTGCGCTGGGCGTCGGTTTTTTCTCCGGCTTGAAAAGCACTATGCCGGCTTTTCTCAGAACCGGAGATAAGTATATCCGTGACGGGGCGCTTTTTGATTTCCGCATCCTTTCAACATCCGGATTTGACGATGAAGATGTCGGGAGAATCGCAGATCTTCCCGGCGTCCGTGCGGCTGAGGGTGCTGCTTTTAAAGACGGGATCGTTTCCAGAAAACTCGCGGCGGATGAAGAAAAAGAACTCGTTTCGGTCGTCCGTTTCCACACGATGACCGAAAATGTAAATAAGCTCGATCTCATCGAAGGACGGTTTCCGGAAAATGCCCATGAGATCGTGGTAGATGCGTATGCCTGTAAGTCAGACTACATAGGAGACACGCTCATTCTTTCCGAAGGTGACGGATTTTCGTATCAGGAATATGAAGTCGTCGGACGTGTGCGCTCGCCGTACTATATGAATTTCCAGAAAGGCACGACTGAGATCGGAGACGGTTCGATCGATTTCTTCGCCTATGCGAAGAAGGAAGCGCTGGAATATCAGGCTTATCCGGAAGTGTTCCTCAAACTCGATGAAGATGAAGAAGTGTATTCCGATGAATATGAAGATCTCATAGAAGATTTTGAAAAGACCCTCAGGCCGCGCGTCGGGGAAGTGGTGAAGGCACGCTGCGATCTTCTAAGTGCGATGGGGCTTCAGATCACGCCCGAGTACTATATTCTCGGGCGCGACACCAATGTCGGTTATGTCAGTTTTGAAAACGATGCAAAGATCGTCGACGGAATTGCGTCGGTATTCCCGATCTTCTTTTTCGCGCTGGCGGCCCTTGTGTGCTCGACTACGATGCAGCGCATGGTCTCGGACGAAAGATCCGAGATCGGCACGATGCGCGCCGTAGGCTATTCGAAGTTTTCCATAATTCTTAAGTACATCATCTATTCCGGATCTGCTTCCGTGATCGGTGCGATCGGAGGTTTTGCGGCCGGTACGAAAATCTTCCCGTATATCATATGGAAAGTCTATGACGTGATGTACGGCTTTGCTCCGATCACTTTCACGACGGAGATCCCTCTTTTCCTGGTATCTCTTCTGGTATCGATCCTGTGCTCGGTCGGTGTGACGATCGTGACCTGCTTTACGGAATTTACGGAAACGCCCGCGGAGCTTGTCCGGCCGAAGGCCCCGCCGTCCGGAAAAAGGATATTCCTGGAGTATATCACGCCGGTATGGAAGCGCCTTTCCTTCCTGCACAAGGTCTCTGCCAGAAATATCTTCCGTTTCAAAAAGAGAATGTGGATGATGATCATCGGCATTGCCGGATGCACCGCACTCCTGATTACGGGATTCGGACTTAAGGACTCGATCAACAATCTTATCAACTTCCAGTTTGATGAGATCATGACATATGATGTCGCGGTGAATTTTGATCCCGGCACGTCGAAAGATCAGATGCAGAAGATCCTCGATAATGCCGATGCAAAAGCACAGATCGGAACCGAGAAGATCCTGATTAGGACCGAAAGGCTGAAGCACACGAGCAAGACCGCCATCCGTGACGTCGAGCTTTTTGTCGCGGACGATCCGGAGTTCACGAAGTTTGTTGATCCGCATAAGGGCAATACCAAGTATTCGCTTCCGAAAACCGGCGAGATCGGTATCAGCCTCAAACTAGCCGAGAGTAATTCCCTTTCCGTCGGGGATATGATCACGCTCGAATACGGAGAAGAGGGAAGAACGGTCAGCGGAAAGATCGGCTACATATTCGATAATTACACATATCACTACGCCATCATGAGCAAAGACACCTATGAAAGTGTTTTTGGAGAAGAATACGAACCGAACAGCGCGCTCGTCCGCGTGCCGGACGAAAAGTCCTATGAATACGGCTCGGCGATCGGATCTTCCGAGAACATCCAGGCATGGAACATCATGGCCGAGGGCAGGAAAAACTTCTCGGAAACGATGGAGAAGATGAACTATGTGGTGATCCTCGTCATCGTGTGCGCCGCGCTTCTGGCGTTTATCGTGCTGTTTAACCTCAACAACATCAACATCTCCGAAAGGACCCGCGAGATCGCGACCCTGAAGGTCCTCGGCTTTAAGCGGGGAGAGACGGGAAGTTATGTATTCCGCGAAAACTTTATCCTATGTCTGTTCGGATTTGTCTTCGGGATACCGATGGGCATTTTCCTTCATCGCTTCGTCATCTCGCAGATCAAGATGGACATCGTGGCCTATAAGATCCTGATATTGCCGAAAAGCTACATTTACTCGCTTCTGCTGGTCATGCTGTTCTCGCTTCTTGTCGACCTTCTGATGCGAGGAAAGATCCGCCGGATCGACATGACCGAATCCCTGAAAAGCATTGAGTAAAGGGCATTTGTAACAAAGTTAAAAAAGGGGCATCCATCAGGATGCCCCTTCGGTTTACAAATTCAGATGTCAGGATAAGATCAGTCGTCTGTTCCTGTAGCAGCGACCGGAGCCTGAGTAAACTCCGCCTTCTTCTTAGCAAGCTCTTCTGCCTTCTTTGCTTCTTCCTCAGCCATCTGAAGAGCAAGTTTTGCTTCTTCTTCAGCTTTTCTTGCAGCGGCCATGGCTTCTTCAGCACGCTTGGCGGCAGCTTCTGCCTTTTCTCTTGCCTTCGCGGCAGCGATCTTGGCAGCTTCTTCGGCTTTCTCGGCAGCGACTCTCTCATCTTCTTCGAGTTTTCTCTTATTGGCGATCTCGTAGATCTCCTCAGCCTTCTTGGTCTGCTGTTTAGCTTCCTCGGCCTTCTTCTCGGTTGACTTTACGAGTTCCTCGGCATGAGTTGCGGCATTCTTAGCTTCCTTCTCGGATTCTTCTGCAGCTTTTCTGGCTTCTTCACGGGCTCTTCTTGCCGTGAACTTCGCATCCTGCTCGGTCTTCTTCTGAGAAGCGAATCTTACAGCCTCATTTGCCTTCTTCATGGCGGCTCTTGCGACCTGCTCAGCTTCGTTAGCGGCTGCCTGTGCATCTTTGGCGGCCTCCATGGCTGCGAGGTACTCTTCCTCAGCGGTCTTGGCTGCCTCGGCAGCTTCGTTCTCGGCCTTAACGGCAGCTTCGAGAAGTTCGCCGGATTTTGCTACGGCATTTCTTGCTTCCTCGGCTTTAGCGGCTGCATCGGTTGCTTCCTGAACGGCACGTGCCTCGCGGGTCTTCGCCTGGTTGAACTCGAGCTGTGCTTTTTCCGCGGCGATCGTTGCAGAAGATTTATTTCTGTTGAAAGATCTTCTCAGCGCTTCCGGATTTACATTCTCCATCTCGTTATTACGTACGATAGTTCCCGGACGGCCTTGCGGTGTCGGGTTCGGAACGCGGATCCCGCTTGTCGCTTCCTGGAAAGAACGGACCGTTCTTGTGTTCTGAACGACAACGGCTGACTCTTTGTTTTCTTCCTCAGCCTTTGCAGCGGCTTCCTTGGCCTTGCGCTCTTCTTCCATCTGCTTGCGGTACTCGATCTGAGCTTTTGCAGCAGCGGCACGTTCTCTTGCCAGCTGCGCTGCCGATGAATTCTTGGCATCCGCAGCGAAGAACTTGCGGCCTTTCTTTTCTTCCGGATCTTCCGGCATGTTCCCGAGGGAACCGCCTGCTCCTGATAATTCGACCGCCGGACGGGTAAATTTCCCATCTGATTTACCGGTCAATGCATCGAAAAAATTTGACATACCTACCACCTTGTACCCAAATATAAAAATACAATAACTATTTTCATTATACACGGCTGACAGGCAATTTCAATAACGAACACACGTTTTTCACACTTGTATTTAGGCAAATATGATAAAATTGTCCGTAGATCAGAGGAAAAAGGTGCGAAAATGAAGATACACGGACTAATGAAAATGACTCTTCTGGACTTTCCGGGACAGGTGGCATGCACGGTATTCCTAGGCGGTTGCGACATGAGATGCCCCTTTTGCCACAACTCGGAGCTTTTGGATATGAATGCCCCGGAAGTCATGGATGAAAATGAGCTATATGATTTTCTCTCTAAGCGGAAAGGACTTCTCGACGGCGTGGTATTTACCGGCGGCGAACCGCTTCTTCGCCGTGACATTGCGCCCGTGATGCAAAAGATCCGGGAAATGGGTTTTAAGATCAAGCTCGACACGAACGGAAATCATCCGGACCGGCTTAAGGAGCTCGTTTCTTCCGGCCTGGTCGACTATGTCGCGATGGATATTAAGAACAGCCCGGAAAAATACGGAGTTACCATCGGCCTTCCGGATTTTGATATATCCAAGGTCAAAGAAAGCGTGGAGTTCCTTTTGGAGGGGAAAGTGCCCTATGAATTCCGCACGACCGTGGTCAGACAGTTCCACGACGAGGAGTCCATGAAGGCGATCGCAGAGTGGATCTCGGGCGCAGACCGCTACTATCTGCAGGGTTTTGTAGATAGAGAGACGGTAAAATTCAGTGGATTGGAAGCCTGTTCGAAGGAACAGATGCAATCCTTCCTGGAAATCGTAAAATCGAGTGTAAAAGAAGCAGATCTTCGTGGGGTCTGACGAAAAAATCAAATACGTAATGAAAACGTAACATACAATATCTTGTGTTTGGGCATTTTCTCACTCACAAGATATTGACTTTTTAGCCTGTAGTGGTATCGTTGATATATCAACCGTTAAGGGGTGGCGAAAAGGTTATCGCAAAGACCTTCGCAAAAACAATATTTGGAGGAGCGGGCTATATGTATCGGGTATCAAAGAGAGACGGAGTAGTAGTAGATTTTAACGTAACGAAGATCAGCGCAGCTATCGAGAAAGCATTTATCGCATGTAACAAACAGTATCACCCAAGTGTGATCGACATGCTGGCTCTTCGTGTAACAAGTGATTTTGAAGAGAAGATCAAGGACGATGTCATTTCGGTAGAAGACATTCAGGACAGCGTCGAGAAGATCCTCTCCGAAGCAGGTTTTACAGATGTTGCAAAGGCTTATATCCTTTACAGAAAAAATCGTGAGAAGGTCCGTAACGTCAGAAATGCGATGCTCAACTATAAGGACATCGTTGATAACTATCTGCAGATCAACGACTGGCGTGTAAAAGAGAACTCCACCGTTACATACAGCGTAGGCGGTCTCATCCTTTCCAACTCCGGTGCCATCACGGCAAACTACTGGCTCTCTGAGATCTATGATGAAGAGATCGCGGAAGCACACAGAAAAGCCGAGATCCACATCCACGACCTCTCCATGCTGACAGGTTACTGCGCAGGATGGTCCCTCAAGCAGCTCATCCAGGAAGGCCTCGGCGGCGTAGTCGGTAAGATCACATCCGCTCCGGCAGGCCACCTCTCCACACTCTGCAACCAGATGGTCAATTTCTTAGGTATCATGCAGAACGAGTGGGCAGGCGCTCAGGCATTCTCTTCCTTCGACACATATCTGGCTCCGTTTGTTAAGATCGACAACCTGACCCAGAAAGAAGTTAAGCAGTGCATCCAGTCCTTCATCTTCGGCGTAAACACACCGTCCAGATGGGGCACACAGTCTCCGTTCACCAATATCACACTCGACTGGGTCGTTCCGAGAGACATGAAGGACGAACAGTGCTGGGTAGGCGGCAAGCAGGTAGACTTCACCTATGGTGAGTGCCAGAAGGAAATGGATATGGTCAATAAGGCCTTCATCGACATCATGATCGAGGGCGACGCGAACGGCCGTGGTTTCCAGTACCCGATCCCGACATACTCCATCACAAGAGACTTCAACTGGGACGAGACAGAGAACAACAAGCTCCTGTTCGAAATGACCGCTAAATACGGCACACCTTATTTCTCCAACTACATCAACTCCGACATGGAGCCGAGCGATGTACGTTCCATGTGCTGCCGCTTAAGACTCGACCTTCGTGAACTCAGAAAGAAGTCCGGCGGATTCTTCGGATCCGGTGAGTCCACGGGTTCCGTAGGTGTTGTTACGATCAACCTGCCGCGTATCGCTTATCAGGCAGTAGACGAAGCAGATTTCTTCAAGCGCCTCGACAGACTTATGGATATTTCCGCAAGATCTTTGAAGACAAAGAGAACCGTTATCACGAAGCTCCTCGAAACAGGTCTTTATCCGTACACGAAGAGATACCTCGGTACATTCGATAACCACTTCTCTACGATCGGCCTGATCGGTATGAACGAAGTCGGCCTGAATGCGAAGTGGCTGAAAATGGATCTTACCCACAAAGAGACACAGGAGTTCGCAGCTAAGGTACTTAACCACATGAGAGAAAAGCTCTCCGACTACCAGGAGAAGTACGGCGACCTTTACAACCTCGAGGCAACTCCGGCTGAATCTACCACATACAGATTCGCTAAGCACGATAAGGAGCAGTTCCCGGATATCATCACGGCAAATGAGAACGGCACACCGTATTACACCAACTCTTCTCACCTGCCGGTAGGCTACACAGAGGATATCTTCTCCGCTCTCGATGTTCAGGATAACCTGCAGACACTTTACACATCCGGTACGGTATTCCACGCATTCCTCGGTGAAAAGCTCCCGGATTGGAAAGCAGCCGCAACTCTCGTACGTAAGATCGCCGAGAACTACAGACTCCCGTACTACACGATGTCTCCGACTTACTCCGTATGTAAGAACCACGGTTACATCACAGGTGAAGTCTTCGAGTGCCCGGAGTGCGGACAGAAGACAGAAGTATACAGCCGTATCACAGGTTACTATCGTCCGATCCAGAACTGGAACGACGGTAAGGCTCAGGAATATCAGGATCGTGTAGAGTACGATATCGGTCATTCCTGCCTCTGCCACAACGGCCCGATGTCCACACCGGTATACTCGGTTCCGGAGAAAATCACGGTATGCGATACCGAAAGTGCTCCGAAAGCAGAAGCAGTAAGCACAGGTGCAGTCGTTCCGACCATGTACGTTAAGGACCACTGTCCGAAGTGCAAAGGCGCAGAGCAGAAGTTCAAGCTCGCAAAGATCGAATACAACCTGGTTAACTGCTCCGAGAACATGGATCTTGCCAGAGAGCTGAATATCCAGCAGACACCTACGATCATCGATCCGGACGGAACAAGATATGTAGGCGACACGGCAGCAGCCGACTGGATGAACGCACATAAGGAAGCAAGCGTAACAACAGGAGCATAATATGTACGATATTATTGTAGTCGGCGGTGGACCTGCGGGTCTTACCGCCGCTATCTATGGACGGCGGAATCTGAAAACAGTTATGGTGATCGAAAAATCCGTTTTCGGCGGACAGATCGTCAATTCACCAAAGGTAGAGAACATCCCGGGATTCGATTCGATCAGCGGTGATGAATTCGGCGACAAGCTTCTCGATCAGGCCATGGGCCAGGGCGCGGAAGTCGCGATGGAGAATGTCACGGGGATCGAAAAGACGGCTGACGGATTCATCGTTCTGACAGAAGACGGAAACAAGTTCGAAGGAAAGACGGTGATCCTCGCGACAGGTACCACACACAGAACGCTGGGTCTTCCGGGCGAAGAGAACCTCATCGGATCTTCCATCAGTTTCTGCGCGGTCTGCGATGGTGAATTTTACAGAGATAAGACCGTAGTTATGGTCGGTGGCGGCAACTCCGCGTTTGTCGAATCCGCGATGCTCGTGAACATCGTAAAGAAGCTCATCCTTCTTCAGGATCTTCCGAAATTTACGGCAGATCAGAAACTGCAGGATCAGGTTCTTCCGAAAGACAATGTCGAGGCCCATACCTCTACAAAAGTACTTGCTTACGAAACTTCCGAAGACGGCACCCTCACCGGTGTGTCCTATGAAGAAAACGGCGAAAAGAAAACGGCGGCCTGTGACGGTGTATTCCTGGCGGTCGGACTCGTGCCGGAGAACGGTGCTTTTGCCGAATACGCACAGCTCGACAGCAGAGGATACTTCGTTCCCGAAGATATCGTAAATACAAAAACACCGGGTCTTTTCGTCGCCGGCGACTGCTGCCGGAAGACGCTCCGTCAGGTCACGACGGCATGCGCCGACGGTGCTTATGCGGCGATCCGTGCCTGTGATTTCATCAACGATTTGAAATGAATCACTTACATCCGCGAAGGGCTGCTTCACAGTAAAGAGGCACCCCGTATTTATAGTTCGGATGGATCCAGTCGAGCAGATAGTGATCCTGGGATTCTTCTTCGAACCTCTCTTCGATAAATGGCGCCGGATCACTGAACAGATCTTTTTCCGATATACACAGATCCGAAAGCGCGGCCGCATACGAGTCGCGCTTCTTTTTTAATTCAGCGAACTCCTCCGGGGAGAAAGAATCTCCGCCATTCCCTGCGATCCACGGTGCAATGAAGACAAACTTTGCATCCGGAGAGATGGCGCAGATCCGGGACTTCAGTTCAACAATATTGGAAATATAGTCTTCTTCCGTGGTGGCGGATCTGACCGGATCATTAACAAGGACGTCGTTCGTGCCGATGGCAATGACGTAGAGTTCGCAGGAAGGGATCGTCCCGCTTTCGGCCAAAAGATAGCGCGTTGTCCAGCCGCCTAGGGAAACATTTTCTACCTTGGCGGTGATGTAGGGAAGAAGCGGGTCATACCAGGGGAACCCGCCGTTAAGGACCCCGTAAGTGACGCTGTCTCCGACAAAACATACTGAAGAAGCGGAAGTTAATTCATGAAGTAAAGCATTGTCTTTCAGGTCGTCGGAGATCTCGAGGGCCGGTACCTTCGGGGCGGGATTGGGAACGAGATGCGGAAGCATGACGAAAAGAAACAGAACCAGCGCAACGCAGAAGAAGGTCAGTAGAAGGATTTCTTTTTCCGAGAACTGAAAGTGTTTTTTCATGAAGATCCTTTAGCTGCGGTGCTTCTTTGTCTTTTTCTCGATGTACATGATCTTATCGGCCTTGTTCATGCACTCCATCATGGAATCCCAGTCAGATACTTCAGAGGTGCCGATGCTGGCGCTGAGAGTAAATGCGTGTGTGCTTTCTGCATTGGCCTTTTTTATGGCATTTCGGAAGCTTCGGATAAACTGGCCGATACGCGCCGGGCTGTTGAGGACAAGAACGGCTACGAATTCATCACCGCCGATCCTTGCGGCGATCTCGCCTTCGTTCAATACGGATTCCAGACAGTGTGCAATCCCTTTCAGTGCTTCGTCACCGGAAGCATGTCCGAGATTATCGTTAATGTCTTTCAGACCATCCATATCGATGCTGGCAACGGCGATCGGATCATTTTCGAGTTTCCCGTTTGTAAAATACCGGGCGATGCCCTGCTCAAAACCACGACGGTTGAGTAGTCCGGTCAGCGCATCTTTGATGTAAAGATCCATGATGTTATTGGCTTCGAAGAGCCTGTCATAAAGATGCAGACGGTTCAATGTCTGGCCCAGAAGTACCATGGTGAATTCGAGTTTTTCATCAAGGATATACTTCGTTTTCGGATTCAGAACGAATACGGCGTAACCGAAAACCTCACTCTTATAGAAGATCGGAAGGAAGATGCGAAGCTGCGCGTCATCGCTTTCAAACTCCGATGGCAGGAGCTGGGTGCTCGGGAACGAAATATTGGCGCGCTGGCATTTGCCGTCTTTACAATAGCCGATGAGCTGACGGTCATTTTCACAATATTCGCAAAGGAAGACTTCCTTATAGATGCCGAAAGAATACAGATTCTGCAGCGTGAAATTGATGCAGGAGTCATACGAGAGCACATCCTCGTAATCGGAACTGAGCAGAACGAAGGCGCGCGTCTTGTCGTAGTAATTCCTCTGCAGGGAATCGAGCCTGCGGTGCATGTCATCGATATCGCGGTCCGTCATGTGTTCGGCAGAGCTTTCGCGAAGGATCAGGCGCCCCGGAACCATCGTCGTGATATCTACGGTTTCACCGTTGAGGATCTTTTCCAGAGTCTCGACGGCTTTTGAGCCGAGGACCTTTTCCGGGATATCGGAAGTCGTAACCGAAGGAACGTGTACCGAGGAATCATCGAGATTATCTACGCCGGTAATGATCGTGTCCCTCGGGATCGAATATCCGCGCAGCATCAGTTCATCGATGAGCGCGATGGCCATATAGTCATTGGAACAGATGATGGCGCGCGGCAGGCTTCCGTCTTTGCGGATGAAAAAGTCTGCCATTTCCGGGCCCTTGTCGGTCCAGTAGTTACCGTGGAAGACCATGTCTTTCGAGATCTTGTAACCGGCTTCATGCATCGCATCTTCAAAGCCGGCCAGACGCTCATGGGCATCATTGAGATCATTGCGGCCCATAACAAAGCCGATATCTCCGCAGTTGCATTTTCCGATCACGTATTTGGCGATCTCGTACATGATCTGGCGGTTGTCGGGGATGATCGCATAAAAGCCCGATTCCTCGGCACGGACACTTACGACCGGAGGAAGATCGAGAGCGGAAGTGAGGTTCTCGAGAAGTTCATAGTTCAGGCCGGCATGATGCAGCGTGTCCGAACTTAAGATGATACCGTCATAGTCGGAATATTTCGGAAGAGAAAGGATCTTTTTGAGGCCTTCTGCATGGAGAGGGTTCTCGCTCGGAACCGAGCAGTTTCCGAAAACATCGACTTTATGGCCGCGTCCGATCGCATAATCCCGAATTGCCAGGATCAATGCAGACGAGTATTCACGATACATATCCCCAATAAAAGCACAGATCTTCATATGCGTACCTCACTAATAAAGAAAATATAACACAGACGGCGGTTTCTCTCAATACCTCGAAGGGAACGGAAAGGTCGGAGGACAGGTGCTTTTGACGCGGAAAACAGGGCATTTCAGAGAGACTCCTTCCTCTTGAAAAGCACCTGCCGTACGAATAGAATATGCGTATGACGAAAGAAGAGATCGACAAGAGAAATGAACCGCCGAAGCTGACGCTCCTCGAGGAGATCGGCAATGCTGTCACGCACGGAGTCGGTGCGGCGCTGTCGATCGCGGCATTTGTCGTGATGCTCCTAAAGTCCGACACCTCGCTCAAAGTCCTGGCATCGTGCTTTTACGGCATCTGCATGATCCTTCTTTTTACCATGAGCTGCCTTTATCATTCCTGGAAACACGGGCTTTTCGTGAAAAAGCTCTGGCGGCGTTTTGATTATTGCTCAATCTATCTTCTTATCGGCGGCACGTTTGCGCCTTTGTGCCTGGTTTACTGGGGCGATACAAAAGGACTGGTCATGTTCTGTATCCAGTGGGGCCTGATCGTTACCGGGATCACGTTTATCGGGGTCTTCGGACCGGCGCGGTTTCGGGCCCTTCACTTTACTCTTTATTTTCTGATCGGCTGGAGCGGTCTTCTTTTCGTTCCGGGAATGGTAAAGAATGATTTTTGGATGTTTATCCTGATCCTTAGCGGCGGGCTTTTCTACACCATCGGCATGATCCCCTTTGCCAGAAAGAAAAAGGGAATGCACTTCATCTGGCATATCTTCGTGCTTCTCGGCGCTGCCACCATGTGGCTCGGGATCTGGCTGTTCATCTATCTCAAATAAAGGGAAATCCGGTTCAATATACAATTAAAGCTGTCCCTGCATGTGATTCAGGCCGTTTAATGGGACAGCTTCCCTGATATTATCTGTATTGTAAAAACGAAATGCCCGATATGAGGGCCGGCTTTCCGGTGTTGTCCGTAACTGCTTCTTTTGCAGATACAACGCACGAATTTCACTATACCAACTGCAGCACCCGGAAAGCCGCATTAAGGAGGCAGAAGTATGGATATAGCAGTTCTGGTGGTTTGTTCCGCGGCATTGGTATTGCTGCTGATCGTGACATTTCTGGTGCTTCGGACATTCGCCGGAGTGCATATCCTTGCCTCTCGCCAGACGGAAGACCCGTCGCGCCTTACCGATTCGGTAAGTAAAGTCATCGACCAGAGGATCTCTTCTATGGAAGAGAATCTGACGCGTGTCGAAAAAGACCAGCAGGAGATGACCAGAAAACACAACGAAGAGCTGAATACTCTCAGCAGCCGCATGAACATGCAGCGCTTCGAGAACATGAATAACAGTATCGTCGCTGTATTAAAGACAGATAAGGAAAGAAGTACGGCGCTTCTGGAAGGGAATTCGAAGCTTCTTTCGAGCGGCCTGGATACCCTGAACAAGTCCATGGAGATAAGGCTTACCAAACTGACGGAGACTTTCCATGAGGATTTTACCCGTATGAGGACGGAGAATAATCTTCAACTGGAAAAGATGCGTGAGACCGTAAACGAGAAACTGGATAAGACACTAAATGAACAGTTTGAGAAGAGCTTTAAGGGCGTTCTGGCACAAATGACGGAACTTCAGAAGTCCATGGGGGAACTGAAGGGCATTTCCAACCAGGTGGGAAGTCTGGAGAAGACTTTAAACGGTGTAAAGACCAGAGGCATACTCGGAGAAGTCCAGCTTAAACAGATCATCGCGGATGTACTTACCCCTCAGCAGTATGATATTGAAGTTGCGACCAAGCCCGGCTCTTCGGAGCACGTAGAGATCGCGATCCGCATGCCGCTTCGTGACGGTGACGGATTTGCCTATCTTCCGATCGATTCCAAGTGCCATCTGGACCGATATGAAACACTGTTACAGGCATACGACTCAGCGGACAGAGACGCGATCGCCAGGGCGAAAAGGGAGTTCGCGGTGGCGATCAGAGAGGACGCGAGGGCAATTTCCGAGAAATATATCAGTGTCCCGGATACGACTGCCTATGCGATCCTGTTTGTCCCGTTCGAAGGCATGTATTCGGAGATCGTCAACCTTAATCTGCTTGAAGACCTGAACCGTCTGCACATCACCGTAGCCGGGCCATACACGCTTATGGCGATCCTTAGTACGGTCACGAACTACTTCCAGGCGTTGGCGATCGAGAAGAAGTCCCATGAGATCGAAAGGACTCTTGGGGCAGTAAAGAAAGAGTTCGGAAAGTACGAAGAGGCACTGGAAAAGGTCAAAAAGAGCCTCGATGCGGCATCGAACAATCTGGAGAATCTGCGCACCACACGTACAAATGCGGTAAACCGGGCACTTCGAAGCATTACGGAACTTGAGGATACACCATATCTTACCGATGGCATGCAGGCGGAAACTGTTCCGGAGATCCCGAATGAATGTACCTGAAAAATAGGTGTGGCAAAGTTGTTTTTTCTATGGTAGAATATCTCATGTCGCTTCAATAGAAGCAAATGACTTCGGCATGGAGAAGTACCCAAGAGGCCGAAGGGGAGGCTTTGCTAAAGCTTTAGGTGGTGTAACAGCCGCGCGAGGGTTCGACTCCCTCCTTCTCCGCCAAATTTGATGAAGTTACCCCCATTTTTTGTACAGCGATGTACAATGAATGGGGGTACTTTTATGCTAATAACAAGAGAGACCAAGCTAAAAATCGTAAAAAAGCATCTTAAAGATGGT
>JAFRQR010000030.1 GCA_017428545.1 Clostridiales bacterium | reverse complement strand
CGCACATTTGCAAGCCCTGTTTCCTTCGGATACGATAAAGAAAAAAGGTCAGGTGACAGATATGTTCCGAAAGAAACAACAGAAAAGGATCGTGGAATTGAGTCCCGCTGAGGTCCGCCTCATGCTGACGGCACTGATGAATTTCAGAAACAAGGCGATGAACGCGGGCAAGCCCACGGAAGACATCAATGACCTGATCCTTATGATAACCAAATAAACCCATACGGTATCTGAAGCCGCGGAGTGATGATGAAAGTCAAAGCTCCGCGGCTTTTTTCGTTGAAAGGAGCTTTTTATGACTGAGAACGATAAGAACAGACTGAAGAAGTATTTCGAAGAACTTCTTGATGATCTTGAGGACGGAGAGATCCGTGAGATCCCCATTATTGAGTGTGTTGACGCAAAGGACGGCGACGACGATGCAGTATGAAATGGAACAGGTATCGATCCGCATGGTGAAGGAACCGCCGCTCATATCTGACAGACCCATCACCGGACCCGACAGCGCAGTCGATATTATCGGCGAGTATCTCGGCGATTTCGACCGGGAGCTCATGGTGCTGGTCAATCTCCGCAATGACGGAAAACCCATCAATATGAACATCATGAGCATCGGGACGATCAACGCGTCTATCGCGTGTCCCAGAGAGGCGCTGAAGGCGTCTATCCTGTCCAACGCGGCGGCCATCATGCTTTTTCATAATCATCCGTCAGGAAATCTCACGCCGTCCAGAGAAGACATCATGACTACGGACAAGATGATAAAAGCGTACAGGCTGCTGGACATTCAGGTTCTGGATCACATCATTATCGGACCGGACAGGCAATTCTATTCCATGAGAGCCCGCGATACTTTTGATCTTCCGAGTTCGGACTACTGTGCAGTCCTGAATGACCTACGGTTCGATGATCTGAAACCCAGACATCCGGATCGCGGAGAAGCGAGGTGACCCCATGCCGTATATTTCAGCTGACGCTCTGCAGCAGGCCAGAAGGATCGACCTTCTTTCCTACCTGCAGACGAACGAACCCGGAAATCTGGTCCGGATATCCGGGAACAATTACTGTACCAGAGAGCATGATTCCCTGAAGATCAGCAACGGGAAATGGCACTGGTTTTCCAGAGGTATCGGCGGGGTATCCGCCCTGGATTATCTCATTAAGGTAAAGGACTACTCCCTTCCTGAGGCGGTGGAGCTTCTCGTAGGCCGAAGCGCTATGGAGACTCCGGCCTTTTCCTATGCTCCGAAAAAGCAGGAACCGAGAAAGCTCCTGATGCCCGAACTGGAGAAATATCCGTACTACGCGAAGAAGTATCTCAAGAGCCGTGGTATCCATCCGGTCATCATAGATTACTGCATTGAAAACAGTCTGCTGTTTGAGACAGCAAACTACCACAACGCGGTCTTTGTCGGATACGACCCGCAGGGCATCGCAAGATACGCCGCCATGCGTGGAACGCGATCTGCTTATAAGGGTGAAGTCACCGGCAGTGACAAGCACTTCTCATTTTCGATATCGGCAACCCATGACGCGGAACACGTCCATTTATTTGAGGCCGCAATCGATCTTTTGAGCTATGCCACGCTGGAGCTGTATGAAGGCCGTGACTGGAAACACGACGCCCTGCTTTCTCTCGCGGGAGTCTTCCAGACTAAGCGTGAGAATGTCGTGCCTATCGCCCTGAGTCAGTATCTGAAGGATCATCCGAATATAAAAGCGCTGCACCTTCATCTGGATAACGATGAAGTCGGACGCGGCGCGGCAGCAGGCATCATGGGAGGCTTATCCGGCAAATACGAGA
The DNA here is from genome assembly GCA_017428545.1 of Clostridiales bacterium. Lineage (GTDB taxonomy): Bacteria > Bacillota > Clostridia > Saccharofermentanales > Saccharofermentanaceae > Scatonaster. The sequence continues at coordinate 5,683 of JAFRQR010000030.1, read as the reverse complement.
TATTTGACGAGCCTCCTCTTTCCGGCTGCAAGGATGTGAACGACCAGCTGATGCAGCGTGTGGGAATCAAAAAGAATGAGGAATATGAACGATGACAGACATCAGAATCTATCAGATTGATCTCGACAGAGATCATGACGGCGTTGCCTTCGAGCCGTACGCCAGCCTTTCCCGTTGGCAGGACTCTCCCGATGTAAACGCATCTCTGTATGAGAGTGTCTTCAAGGGAGAAATCGAGGCAAAGGATATCGAAGATATCTACCGCATCTTCAATACGGAAAAGCCGGAAGGATACGAAGGCAGATCCCTTTCGGTATCTGATGTGGTTGAGATCGTGAAGTCAGACGACATCAAGCCCGGCTTTTATTACTGTGACAGCATCGGCTTTAAGGCCGTCCCCTTCGATGCGGAGCTGGCTCAGGAGATGCGTGAAAAGTCCATCACTGTCGTGATGCTGGAGCCCGGAAAGGTCGCCAGGACTGCTGTGATCGGCTCCTCTCTTGAGGACCTGCAGAAGGCGGTCGGCGGATGCATCGAGGCCTTCTATCCCTTCGAGGAGGAGGTCTGCATCGTATGCAACGACGAAGGCAAGATGAATGGAATGAGTCCCTGCAGAGCGGTCTACGGTGAAGACGGAAAGATGATGGACATCATTTTCGGACCGTGCTTCATCTGCGACTGCAGCGGTGAGAACTTCGGTTCCCTCAGCCAGGATCAGATCAAACGCTATACCGAGCAGTTCAAAAATCCGGAACGGTACTACAGAATCGACGGCGATATCAAAGCCGTTCCTTATGAACCTAAGGTCACTGACCTTGCGAGGTAAACCTACGGTAAGGGACGCAAGGGTTGCGGCATTTTACCAGCAAGCATCGCCTTTTGCCGTCAAAAGGCCGCTTGTTGGGGTAACCCCAAACCCTTGCACCGTCTGAAAGGAGGAAAAAGTGGCAAGACGTACGGTCAAGATCGATTTACGCCTGACCGAAAGCGAAGCGGCTGCGCTGAACAGAGATGTGAAGAAGGCGGGCGTTTCCCGCGAAGCGTATCTCAGATCTCTGATCCGCAAAATGCCGCTGAAAGAGAAACCGTCAGTGGATGTGATCGACATCCTGAAGAATCTTCAGCAGATCAATAACAACATGAACCAGATAGCCGTGAAAGCGAATGCCAAGGGCTTCGTGGACACGGCTTCTTACTGGGAAAACGTGAGATGGCTGAAGGAGACGGTGAGCAAACTAATGGAGGTTATGTACCCGTAATGGCAACCACATCTATCTGGAGGGTCAAAGGGTATATCAGCAAGGTTCTGCTCTACGCGCAGAACCCGGACAAAACTATGAACCCGGAAGTGATACCGGTCCCGGAGAACGCCGATAAAGATTCTCTGGGTGACGTTATCGCGTACGCCGGGCGTGAGGATGCTACCAACCAGAGGCAGCTCGTCTGGGGCATACACTGCTCGCCGGAGACTGCCAGAGACGATATGCTCCGTGTGAAGAAAGCCTTCGGCAAGGAGGACGGCACAATAGCCTATCACGGCTACCAGTCCTTTGCCGAAGGTGAGGTCACCCCGGAGATCGCGCATCAGATCGGTATCCGGCTGGCGCAGGAAGTCTGGGGCGACCGCTACCAGGTCCTTGTCTGTACCCATCTTGATAAAGACTCTCATATTCATAATCACTTTGTCGTGAACACGGTCTCCTTCGTGGACGGGATCAAGTATCACCGCACCAATGAAGACTATCAGTTCATGCGGGATGTCTCCGACAGACTGTGCCGTGAATACGGTCTGTCCGTTGTGAAGCATCCCGAAGGCAAAAAGAAAAACTACGGCGAATGGAGCGCCGAGAAAAACGACAAGCCCACGTACCGGCAGAAGATCCGCGATGATATCGACCGCGCGATAGCCGCGTCACTCACGGAAACGGAGTTTTACGATGCGCTGGAGGAGATGGGCTATGAGCTGAAGTTTACCGCCAGATCCGGCAAGGAGCTTCAGCGGCCTTCACTCCGACCCTCCGGTTCGGAACGGTTCTTCCGCTTTGACCGGCTCGGCGAGGATTATTCTCTGGACGAGATATCAAACCGAATCCTGGAGAATATCCGCAGGAAGGATCCCTTCCCTGAAGAGACGCGGAACGCAGTCCGCAGGTACCGGGCATATCATCCGCCGAAGACAAAAGCGCGCGGTATCGCAAAGCTCTATTATTACTATTGCTACGAGCTTCATATTATCGTCAGGTATCCGGCATCCGTGCAGAGAGTCTCGCATTTTATGCGGGAGGACATCCGGAAGCTCGATCAACTGGATGCCCAGACGCGGTTCCTTGCCGAGAATGGTATCGAGACCTATGAGGATCTGGAGAAATACCGAGACCGCGCCGAGCAGGATATCGATTATCTGAAAAGAGACCGCGATATGCTCCGCAACGAGCTCAAGCGTGTTATTCGCAGAGGCGATGAGGCTGAGATTCTTGCGGTGAAAGGCAGAATATCGGTCATAACCGCACGGATACAGAAACTCAAGGACGGCTGCATTGTCTGCGACCTTGCAGAGCAGCGTGCCGCACAGATGCAGGCGGAACTTGACCTGCTGCAAAACAATAATCAGGAAAAGGAGGAATTGACTGATGAACTACTCAGGGGAAGCGGCGGAACAGGTCGTGAGAATGAGTCTCAACGGCGTGGAAGTCGCAGCTAAAATCAGCGGCAAGGCTGCCGAAAGGCTGGCGGTGCTGCTCTACGCGGTCCTTCGGGACCAGAAGAAAACCAGAGGAAAGATCCGTCTTACCAATATGCTGAAGAGCGGAAAAGAACTGAAGGTGTTTGCCGTAAAGGACGGCGAGCTCCAGAAGTTCTGCGAGGAGGCGAAAAAGTACGGTGTGCTCTACTGCGTGCTGAAAGACAACAAGGCCAACGACGGTCTGACGGATATCATGGTCCGTGCAGAAGATGCAAGCAAGATCAACCGTATCTTCGAGCGCTTCAATCTCGCCACGGTGGATATGGCTTCCGTAAAGACCGAGATCCAGAAATCCAGAGATGCCAAGACCCAGACCGGTGAGGATATCGCTCCTCCGGAAAGAACCCAGTCCGTGGATGAAAAGCTCAATGAGTTCCTGGATACCGTTGTCACGGAGAAAGAGAATCCGACTTCGGAAAGGCCGGAAAACGGAAACCCCACCATGGCCCGGACTGCGAAGTCCCGTCCGTCCGAGCCTTCATCCGAGAGCAGAAGAGCCCGAAGCGACGTGGGCGACCCTGAACGTGGTGATCATAGCTCCCGCCCTTCCGTGAAGGAAGAGCTCAGACAGATCCGCGACGAACAGAGGAACAAGTCGTCCGAAGGCTCTCCGGTAAAGACTCCGGAACTGGAACACATTCCCGTTCCGGTCAGAAAGAAATCGGATAAGGAGGTAACGCTCTGATGGCACCGGATGAAAAGGTAGTCGTGACGCTGGACGATTTTGAGCAGCGTCTTCTGGTCAGCGGTCTCACTGACTTCCGCAATGACCTCATAAGGGACGAGAAGCCCACAGAAGATGTGGACGATCTCATCCTGAAGGTCATCGATGCCCCGACACAAAAGGAAAAGAGAAAGGCTGACCGTGAGGCACGATAAGCTTTCCCGGCAGAATATCATTCTCTACTGTCTCGGCACCGTTCCTGTTATTTGGCTCGGTCTTCTGATTGCGCCGTATTTCGATGAAGGCATTGTAGGCCTGGTAAAAAACTTCGGAGAGGTCATGAACAATCCTTTCCGGATCACGCTCTGTGAGGACAGCCTGAAAACTGTCCTCACTCTGCTTTTCGGCTATGCAATGATCCTTGGGATATATCTCTCATCGGAACGAAACTACAGAAGGCGTGAAGAGCACGGTTCGGCCAAATGGGGCATGCCGGAACGTATCAACAGGAAGTATGCCGATACGCCGAAAACCGAAAACAAGATCCTTACTCAAAACGTATCCATCGGGCTTGACGGACGGAAGCACAGGCGGAATCTGAACACGCTGGTATGCGGCGGATCAGGCTCCGGCAAGACCCGCTTTTTCGCCAAGCCCAACATCATGAACTGCAATACCAGCTATTGCGTCCTTGACCCGAAGGGCGAGCTCTTAGCGTCTACAGGGGCTCTCCTGGAGGAGCACGGGTACGAGATCCGTGTGCTGGATCTTGTAAATATGGACAGGTCCCACTGCTACAATCCTTTCGTTTACCTTCGGAACGATAACGATATTCAGCGGCTGGTGACAAACCTGTTCAAGAACACCACGCCAAAGGGCTCCCAGACGCAGGACCCTTTCTGGGACCAGGCTGCGACGATGCTGCTCCTGGCCCTTATTTTTTATCTGCATTACGAGGCACCGCCTGAGGAACAGAACTTTCCGATGGTCATGGACATGATCCGCGCCGGTGATGTCAGAGAGGATGACGAGACGTACCGTTCCACGCTGGATATTCTCTTCGAGCGTCTTGAGATGAGGAACCCGGAACACATAGCGCTGAAGTATTACCGCAGCTACCACTCCGGCTCCGGCAAGACTCTGAAGTCGATCCAGATCACGCTGATGTCACGTCTGGAAAAGTTCAATCTGGAAAGCCTTGCGAGCATAACCCAAAACGACGAAATGGAGCTGTGGAGCCTGGGAGAAAAGAAAACGGCAATCTTCGCTGTTATCCCGGACAACGACAGTTCCTTCAATTTCCTCGTGGGAATGCTCTATACGCAGATGTTCCAGCAGCTTTATTACCAGGCGGATATCATCCACGGCGGCAGGCTTCCCGTTCACGTCCATTTCTGTATGGACGAGTTCGCGAACGTTGCGCTGCCTGACGAATTTGACAAGCTGCTCTCCACGATGCGTTCGCGTGAGATAAGCGTCAGTATCATAATCCAGAACCTTGCGCAGCTTAAGGCTCTGTTCGAAAAGCAGTGGGAATCCATCGTGGGCAACTGCGACGAGTTCCTGTATCTCGGCGGCAATGAGCAGTCCACTCATGAGTACGTATCAAAGCTACTCGGTAAAGAGACTATTGATACCAATACTTACGGTCGTGCCAGAGGCAGGAACGGCAGCTATACCACCAACTGGCAGATCACGGGCCGCGAGCTCATGACGCCGGATGAGGTTCGCAAGCTGGATAACCAGTACGCCCTGCTGTTCATTCGCGGCGAATGCCCGGTTGAGGATCTGAAGTACGACATTACGAAGCATCCCAACGTCAGGTTCACCACGGACGGCGGTGCCGAACCGTACCGACACGGCGAGGACCTTATCAGCATCGCTACGCTTGAGATCGACGAAGGCCTTCTCAAGAAAGCAGAATCAGATCCTGTCGGTGAAGACGAATACCTCTTCTTCTGCGAGGAGGAGTTCGAAGAATTACTCAAAAAGAAAATGGAGGAAAAGAAAAATGAGCAGAAAAAACAAGAACAAGCCTGAGACTCCCGCAAAGGTCAAGAAGGGTTTCCGCGTCTACGCGGCTGCCGTACTTTGCCTTGCCATGATGCTCGGCACCGGCACTGTTGCTTTCGCGGCGGGCGGCGATCCCATCAACGTCGTGAACAACCTCAGCGATTTCATCTTCGGTCTGATCCGCGCAGTCGGTCTTATCATTCTCGGCTGGGGCATCGTGCAGGTCGGCATGTCTTTCCAGAGCCATGACCCCTCTCAGCGTT
>JAFRQR010000029.1 GCA_017428545.1 Clostridiales bacterium | reverse complement strand
CTGTCCAGTTATTACCATCATTCAGCGTTACGGATCCGACCGGAGTTCCATCTGCCAAAAGATCGACAACGACAGATGTCGGCTGCGCGGAACTGTTACCTGTATTGACCCAGGTCTTCGTAACAGTCATGTCCGTTGTTTCCGCAGTATGCGTATTCTTAAGTGTCGTCTCCGTTCCGGCCGTGTTGTTTTCGGTCAGTGTGTAATCCGTTACAGGAGTTTCCTCCCAAGTATATGTATACTCATCGCCATTTACGTCATACTTCGGAAGATCCGTTGCTTCATATGTCCAGCCGGATGCCTCATCAAGCCTTACAGAAGATCCGAATGCGACGCCATTCTGCATGAGCTGTACTTCCACTTCCGTCGGGCGCTTGCCGTCCTGGTTATTCGAGTCATCCCAGGTCTTTGTGACCTTCGCTGTCGTTCTTTCGACAGAGAAATCATAGGCGTTCGTGATCTCAACATCCGCTGTTCCGTTTCCGGAATAGGTAGGATTGTAGTTAGCAGGAACGACTTCTTCCCATGTATAGGTGATCTCGGTGCCGTTCGAATACTTGGCAAGTCCGGTTACTTCGGCGGTCCAATTCTCAGAAGCTTTCAGAGTTACCGTTCTGCCCGCGGTTCCGTTAACAAGAAGATTTACATCAACAGATATCGGACGGTTGCCGGTAATGTCATTATTGTCGCTCCAGGTCTTCGTGATCTTAAGATCGACAGTTTCCGTCGTATACGAATTCTTAAGCGTTGTCTCCGTTCCGACCGTGCTGTTTTCAGTCAGCGTGTAATCCGTTACAGGAGTTTCCTCCCAAGTATATGTATACTCATCGCCGTTTGCGTCATACTTCGGAAGATCCGTTGCTTCATATGTCCAGCCGGATGCCTCATCAAGCCTTACAGAAGATCCGAATGCGACGCCATTCTGCATGAGCTGTACTTCCACTTCCGTCGGACGCTTGCCGTCCTGGTTGTTAGAGTCATCCCAGATCTTTGTGACCTTCGCCGTCGTTCTTTCAACGGAGTGGTCATAGGTGTTCTTGATCGTAGTAGAAGCAGTTCCGTTTCCTGTATACGTATCCTGATAGTTCGCAGGGACCTGCTCCTTCCACTCGTAATTGATCTTAACGCCGTTCTCATATACCGGAAGATCAGAGATAGAATCTGTCCAGTTATTACCATCATTCAGCGTTACGGATCCGACCGGAGTTCCATCTGCCAAAAGATCGACAACGACAGAACTAGGCTGTGCTGCACTATTACCTGTATTGACCCAGGTCTTCGTGACTGTCAGAGACACTTTTTCCGTCTCATGGGTATTGGTAAATGTCGTCGATGCAGCAACACCTGTTTTTTCCGAAGTGTAATCCGCTACACTTTCTTCTTCCCAGGAGTAATCGATCAAAGCGCCGTTTTCGTATTTCGGAAGGTCACTTCTGCTATAGGACCAGGAATTACCGTCATTCAGTTCGATTACTTCAAAGTCCGTGCCATCCTTCTTCAGGGTCACGTTCAGTGATGCAGGACGCTTACCATCCCGGTTATTATCGTCAACCCAGGTTTTTGCAACAGCTACGGATACTGTCTCCGGAACATGCTTATTCGTGATCGTCGTTACGCCCTTTGCTTCGGAAGTTGTTGTCGTATACTCAGGGACAGTTACTTCGGCCCATTCGTAAGCGATCTCTCTGCCGTTTTCATACTTGTCCAGATCAGATGCTGTTTCCTTCCAGCCGTTTCCGTCGTTAAGCGTAAACGTCATGAAGTCAGCAGAATCCTTCTTCAAAATTACAGTGATATCTGCCGGACGCTTTCCATCCTGATTATTATTGTCATCCCATATTTTCTCAACGGAAAGGGAGATCTTTTCAGGTGCGTGTGTATTTGTGAATACTCTATCAGCTACTGTTCCGGAAGATACGGAAGTATATCCGGTTACAGCAGGCTCTACCCATTCATAGGTGATCAGGGCACCCTGATCGTCGAACTTCGCGAGAGTATCCAGTGTTGCCGACCAGTTATTGCTCTCGTTCAGAGTAACCGTCATGAAGTCAGTATTGTTCTTTCTGAGAATGACCGTCAGATTCTCCGGACGCAGACCATCCTGGTTATTTGCGTCATTCCAGATCTTCGTGACCTTCATCGTGGTCTTTTCAATTGTAATATCGTACGAATTCGTGATCGTCGTATATGTACCTGTCGCAGAAGATGTCTGCTTATAGTCGGTCTGCGAGTAGCCGGCCGGCATGGATTCCTCGGACCATGAGTATGTGATCAGAACACCGTTCGCGTACTTCGGAAGACCGGTGATCGTAGCTTCCCAGTTATTACCCTCATTCAGGGTAACTGTCTGACCATCACTGAGTGTCATGACAAGTTCCGTCGGGCGCTTGCCTGCTGCGTTATTAAAGTCAGCCCAATCCTTCTTTACCGTTGCCGATGTGGTCTCCGGTGTATAGGAGTTGGTGATCGTTGTTGTTCCGTCGGCAACCGGAGCTGTCGGACTGTATGTTGTCGTGTAGTTTGCTACGGCAGCTTCTTTCCACTCATAAACATACTCCGCGCTTCCGTTATACTTCGGAAGATTCGACGCCGTATACTTCCAGTTGTTAGCCTCACTGAGTGTGACGGTATCGATCACGATTCCATCCTGAGTCAGGTCTACTGTAACACTTTCCGGACGCTTGTTATCCTGGTTATTTGCATCGTCCCAGTTCTTTTCGACAGACAGCGTGAAGTATTCCTGGATATTATCGTATTTATTGTTTACCGTTACCAGATCTTCTGTATCTTTTGTGATCATCTGATCCGCATTTCCGTAAACGATACCGTTAGAAGCCAGAGAATAGTCAGAAGGAATATTGCTCTCGGAGACCTCATACTCGGTACCTGCATAAAGGCCCAGGATCTTGATGCTTTCGCCGGACTTGAGCGTGAATTCCTTTACGACATCCTTTTCAAAAGCAACCTGCTGAATGTTTCCGTCCGGATACTCTACGTCAAAAGCACCTGTACGGTTGAGTTTTACGCCAATGGTAAACTCTGTTCCGGCCGGCGCACTGTTCGTCGGATCCGCAACTTCCTTCTTTACTTCCAGGGAGCCCTTATTCTTATAGGTATAGTTATTATGAATAATAACGGAATCACTCTTGTTCGAATCATTTAAGGAAACAGTTCCATCCACGGTGCTGTATGTCGTCGTCAGAAGGAACAGGGAGTTCTCAGGTTCTGTCGTCGTTTCAATGACCTGATAATCACCCGGATCGGAAACAGGGATCTGCATTTTCTGATTCGGTTTGAGCTTAAATGTATACGCTGTACCTGTCAGATTTCCGTTGGGCTGGACATACTGATCGCCCTTCTTAATGACGAACGAATACTCCATGTCGTACTGGGTGTAATCGTACGGAAGATCGCCGGATACAAGTTTTTCCACTTCGAGCATATAGGCACGGTAGTGGTTATTTACCTGAACCTGCTTCGTCTCGTAATTCGACAGTTTGAATGTCTGCGTACTTGTTCCGCCGATCATGTACTCGACTTGCAGATTCTTTCCCTCGAGCGTCTTCTGCTCATCCGTCGGCTCTTCTTCCACCGTGTAAGAACCTGTCGGGATGTTTTTAAATTCTCTGCTGGAGTAATACCCGCTGCCGGCAGGGAATGTCAGCGACGCATAAGTCTTTGTCGTGCTGAAGCCCACAAAGTTTCCGCTGTCGTCAAATTCACAGTACTCTCCGAGGTTATTCTTAATGGTAAAGTTAAAGACGGATCCGTCGGGAGCCACCGCGCCGTCCATACTCTTTGCGATCGTGATATTCCCTTTTTCCGTCGTGGAATAATTCTCTCGGTACTGGTTATAGACTGTGATCGTCTTATTCTCGTTATTTCCGACCTCTGTCGAACCGTTTGATCCGGCATAGGTATATCTTACGAAAGTATAGTTGCCTCCGGAGGTTTCGGATGCATTTTCTTCGATGATCGTGTACTTACCTGCAGGAACATCGTTGAGGACATTTCTGCCTTCTGTGATATCGGTATAGGTAAGTGTCTTACTGTAGCCCAGAGGACCTGTGATCGTGAACTTAAGGTTATTCAGATTCAAAAGGGTCGCCGTATCCACCGATCCGGAGCCGTTCGCGTTATTGTCATCGATAAGCGTGAACGACTTGTTGACGGTGAGTTTACCCTTCTGGACATCATATTTATTTACGATCTCCGCTCTCTTTCCATCCTGATCCAAGCGCACGTTCTTCGTAGTTTCATTCGCATTGGAAGTATAGGTATAGCCCGGCATGGCGACATACGCATCATCACCGGTATAGTTCTGATCACGTACCTCGGTTACGGTATATGTCGCATCGCGGTCCAGTCCGTAAATGGTGAATTCGTTTCCGACGGCTCCCGGACCCTGCACGGAAGTATCGTAGTTGATCGTGAATACTTTTTCCTGGCTGCCCAGAGTACCGTTCTTATCCTGGACATACTGGTCGCCGAGTTTGACCGTGAATCTGAATTCTTTTCCTTCAAAATCACTCATGTCACGGGCCATTCCCGGAGGGAAATGTACATCGACGTTTTTCTTTACTTTCAGCGAGTACTTTCCGTCGATATCTACCTTCTGATAGTTATTTATGAGAGTAGCAGCTACATCATCGTCATCGCCGAGAACGACCTGATCATTCGCCATTGTGGAAGATCCCACCTTTACTTCCTTGGAAAGGAAGGTAAAGCCTTGGATATCATCCGGGTTTTCTTCGATGGTATAGGTGCCCGGGATCAGGTGAGTAAAGTCGATCTTCTGATCTCTGGAGATTTCGAAATAACGGGGTGTAAGACCCAGTTCACCCTGCTCATTCTGGACATACTTGCCATCGATCTTCAGGGCAAAGTTAAACTTCTGATCCGCCGGAAAATCGTCGGTACCTGTAACGTTCACGTTCTTCGTTACGGACAGCTTTGCATATTTAAGATCATAGTAGTTATAGAAACCACCCAGTGAGAATTCCGTACCGGACATATCCACTTTGTCGTTCGTGGCAATGATGCCTGAATCCGTAAGGTTATTTTCATCTGCATACTTCCAGGAACTTACCTGATAGTGGATGATACCGTTTACATTCGTAACGAGTACATCGATACGGATCTCGCCATTGGACTTGGAAATGTGGCTGTCCACACCGGGAGCCATTTCCTTTTCTTTGATGACGAAATAGCGGTGCTTTCCGTTATACGGGTCGACCTCTCTTACAGTCTCGCTGATCGACTTGAATGCGACCTTGCCGTAAGCATCGGTGGATTTTTCATCGGTATAAGCGTTGCTGTCGGTCAGTTTGTTATAGTTTTCATCAGTTTCTTCAATGGTAAAGGTATATTCACCTGCTCCGACCAGGATATTCCTGATCTCTTTGCTCTTGATCTGGTCAGCCGGAGTTCCGTCTTCGACAAATGCCTTACGGAGCGCAAAATGCATGACGCTTATATCCGGAGTATTGGCATCGTCAGATCTGTCGTGGAAGATATAGTGGAACTCACCGCCCTTGACTACTGTCGTACCAGCAGCTGCGATCCAGCCGGCAGAAGACGTCGTGACCGTACCTGTGGTATCCGGATTCGGTACGAGGAAAAGACCTGCTGTCGTATCGTAGTCGACAGACTTCGCGTAAGGAACGTTCCAGATGATCTTCCGGGTAATATATTTGTCGATGTTTTTGTTTTTCTCAGAATCGTCACCGGAATGGTCGGTATAAGTATCCATTGTCATGTTGTCCGAAGTAACTTTATACTTGGCCAGCTTAATGTAATCCGTATTCAGAATATTGAAAACGACGACCGTGCTCGGATCTTTGATGATGTTAAGACCCTCTGTTGCCTGGATTGCGCTTTCGAGACGGCTGCCCGGCTGAACATTGATATAGAGGGTCGTATTCTTATAACATTCATCGCTGAAATCGATCGCGCCTGTGGACGCATTAAAGACAGCGTCACCGTCAAAAGCAGCATGCTGCAGCATCTGATTGGACTCGTCCTTGAAGTGCTGGATCATGCCGTTTACATTCGAGTTGAGGTCCGGTTCGGAGAAAGTACGATAGAGAGCTTCACCTTTAAAGCTTCCCGCGTCATAGGTGAAAAGGTCAGAAGAGGCAAGGTCAGGGGTAGTATCGATAACGAACTGCATGGACGGGGCATTCTGATAGTCGTTTTTCGCGCCGTAGGTATAACCGAATCTGGCTTTACCTCCGGAGATAGATGCAATGATGAACTGCGCAGGAGCTGTTCCCGCAAGGTCGACGTCGCAGTTATCGTTCTTCTGGTTATAGAAGTCGTTGGTCGCGTAAGTCGTCTCCATGTGGTTCCGCTGTTCCAGTCTGTTGGTCACGATACCGAAATCAACGGCACGGCCAAGTACTGAGGAGTAATTCACCAGGCTTGCGGAATCATAGCTGAGATATGCATCTGCAGCATTTACAGTCGGAATACCGACGGAAACTCCTCCGTCTTTTTTCCTGTTGATAGCGATCGTTCCGAGCACTACGGATGTGGCCAGCACCAAACTTGTGATACCGATTGCTTTTTTACTTGTGAAAATGTGTTTCATACTTTATCCCCTTGTCATTACTCAACTGTCTTCTGCTCAAACTTAATGTCATGTGCCGATATAGTGCGGCACACACTAACCCTTATACTGAGTATAAAAAGGTCAAAAGAAAAATACAACCCAAAAAAGTCTGAAAATACGCTATTTCATCAAGATTTTATCTGTATGAAACATTTAGTTAACAAAAAAAACTATAAAACTTGAAAAAGCGCCCGCTGTAGACCCGAGATCGGTTTCTGCTCCCAAGGGCAAAAAAAGACCCGGTTCTTTCGAACCGGGTCCGGATCTTGCATTCAATAATTCTCGATTACTTAGCAGCGTTAGCAGCCTTAGCCAAACGGGAATTCTTTCTTGCTGCAGCATTCTTGTGGATATATCCCTTAGCAGCTGCCTTGTCCAGTGCGGACTGAGCATCCTTAACGAGTGCTGCGGAATTATCATCAGATGCGGCGATAGAAGCCGTTGCCTTCTTGACAATGGTGCGCATCTCGCTCTTCTTCATCTTGTTGGCCAAAGTCTTCTTTTCAGTTACTTTAACGCGCTTACATGCAGACTTGATATTCGGCATTTCCTTCACCTCCATCAGTATTAATCTTTAATCAGACACCGAGACATTTTACCATGCTTATTTATGCGGTGCAAGAGTTTTTTTCGTTTTCTTTTAAAAATTCCCCTTCGTTGCCTCGTAAAGGCCGATACTCGTGGCGATCGGCAGATTCAGACTGTCGATATTTCCGGTGTGTTCGATACGGACCGGACATCCGATCTTCGAAAAGGAGGCAGGAAGACCGGTGGCTTCGTTGCCCATGATCAGGGAAAACGGACTTTCGATCTTCGTTTCGTGAAGAAGCGTACTTCCGTCGAGCATAAACGGATAGAAATGCCTGTCTCCTGCTCCGTCCGTTTTTGCATAGTCTTCCCAGGTGTCGTAATACTTGAAATTGATCCGGCTCAGTGCGCCCATCGAGGCGCGGATGACCTTCGGATCGAAAAAGTCGACTCCCGGGCGGATGATCGCGATATCCTTAACGCCGAATCCCGCGGCCGACCGGATGATCGTGCCGGCGTTTCCTGAATTGCCGGGATTGACCAGAACGACATGTGAAGCGCTCTTGTCGAGCTGGCAGGTATACTTGCGGATCATGGCGATCACGAAGCAGTTTTCTTTTTGCGAAAGGATAGAAAACACCTTGTCATTGACTTCGACGGGGATATTGTTTTCAGAGCAGATCTTCTTTATCTTCTCTTTCGTTTCGGATTCGTAAAAAGCACTGTGGATAAACACCTGCTTTACATCCTTCGGACGGATGTTTAAGTATTCCATACTGACGGTCGCGCCGAGGCAGTATGTTACCATGTCTTCTTTTTTATACCTTTTAATAGTTGCCATTATCCGACCTCAAAGTCACAGTCTGATCACGCGATCCGCCGTCAGCATACTCTGCAAAAGATCCGACATATCCTCACAGATGATCCTCGGATCCTCCGGAATCTTTCCCAGATAGAAAAGCGTCTCGTTGCAGGCTTTGACCATGATCTCGCGGTCGAGGATATCTTTCCAGCAGGAATATACTTCGCTTTCCGGAAGGATCAGTTTCACTGCGTCGTGAAGCAGGATGATCTCATCCGGGACGGTCTTTGCATCCTTTAGACTCTGAAGTGTGTGCAGCATCAGTTCTTTTCCATGTTCTTCGGAAGCCCCGTCGCCTTTGTTGTCGCCGATGATCTCGCTTTCGAATACCAGGACGACACGTTTCGGACTTCCCTCACGTGAAGCAAACGCGATCTGCGGAAGCGTTTCCGTCGTATTCTCGGTGAAGATCTTTCCCATTTCCATTATTTTCCGCTCTCCTTTTCCTTAGAAGGTGCGTCAGCGGTACTTCCGCCCAGCATGGCGATGGCTCTCGGGACGGCATCCTTGCTGTTTCCCCAGGGCTTCTCCTTATTTCTGTAGTCAAATTTCAGCGTGAACCATTCCACATCCTTAATGAGTTCATCAAGTCCCTCGTTATGTGTCTTGGCAAGAGCGGCAACAAACTCGGCCGCCTGGTTCTGGTTCAGTTCTTCCGCTGCCGCGCGAAGGAGCATCGCCACATGCGGCAGACAGTGATAGGTCTTGTTCGCGAAGGTCTCGCGGAAAGAAGCATCTTCGAAATAAAGCCACATAATGACTTCCATGTAGCGCTTCATGGTCGTGTTGATCTTGTCGCAGATGATGCACGACTCGAGCCGGGCATCGATCTTATCGGCAAGCGTCTGAAGACGCTTCTTGTACTCGGCGTCCTTTCCGGAAAGAAGCGATCTCTTTGCAGGAGCTGCTTTTTCCCAGAGCGGATCCGTCTCTTTTTTTACATCCTGGATATGAGTGTGCAGCATCAGTCCCATGCCCAGACGGTTGATCTCGCGGCCGAACATCTTATTTAAGTGGTCTCCGCAGAATCCGGACTTATTCGTCAAAACGCGGTTATCCGGCTCCATCAGGGACGGCCCGAGATAGTAGTCGAGGGAATCTGCCTCCACCTTGGCCTTCAGCGCGCAGAGCGGGCAGGCGCAGGATGAGGAATATGCATCGTTGACCGGAATGGTATAGATCTTTTCAACTTTCATCTTAATATCCTTCCCGGCGGCATCATGCCGGATCCTCGTGGATCAGGCGCTTGGCCCGCACATCTACCGCCACCATGTTGATCGAGGAATACTCCTCGATATATCTGCCCAGTCTCTGTTGCGCATTGAAAAGCACTTCCTGGGCATTAAATCCGTAATAAAGCTCGAGGTCGATACTCAAAACGACACCGTAAACGCGCTTTTCCGAAGAAAACCCGACCACATCGTGAACTCCCGGGACTTTTCTTAAGATGATCTTCACAAGGTCAAGAAGCGCATCGTCTGAGATGGAATAACTTCCCAAACTCGAAAACGTCGGTCTTACGACCGTTCTTTCGGTATCGGGAGCTACCGGCTGTACGCCTCTTTCCTTATCCCATCTTCTGCGCAGACGATTCAGAGGATCGGAAAAATAACCGGAGAATTCGTGCTTGATCTCCATGCTCGGTACCGGGATCGTATGCATACCTTCACGGATACGTGTATTTTTCGCCTGCGTGATCTCTTCTTCCGTGCTGACGTCCTCGATCCGGATCAGCATCGCCGGCTGGTTGAGCCAGAGATTTGTGCAGATCTTTTCGAGCATGGCGTCGGACGTGCCGAGGATCATGAGCGTCGACGGAAGATTCTCCGCCAGCGCACGTCGCATGATCGAAGACCGGCTCGGGTCCTCGAAAAGCGCCTGTCTTACCGACTCGAGCTTGGTCGGTGCTTTTTTCGCGGAGTTACCTGCGACGATACGGCTTCCGTTAATGAGAAGTCCGTCGTCGATGATAAAACGGATGGAATTCTGCTTGGCCACACGGATGGCACGGGTGCTTTTACCGGTGCCGGAAGGACCTACAAAGGCAACGACCGCGATCTGGGAAAGAAGTTCCCTCATCTCTTTTTCGTCGTTTGCCGCGATCTCGATCTGGCGCTCGGTCCTTGCGTGCGCACGTGTGTCCACGTTCTTCTCGAGACGCCTGAGAGTGGCGCGAAGCTCAGGAATGAACACGCCCCGGCGGGAAGCTCCCTGCCTCTCTTCCGGGTGTTCAGTCTGTTCCTTGCCTTTTTGCTTCGGCAGATCCATTCCTGCTTACCTCTTTATAAATCAGTTATCCCAGTTGTTGAAAACTTCCTGAACGTCGTCGTTCTCGTCAAACTTCTCCAGCATGGTCTCGAGCTTATTTGCGATCTCTTCATCTTCGACCTTGGACCAGTTGAGCGGGACCGGGCCGAGAGTGGAATCTACAAATGTATATCCCTTGGCATCAAGTGCATCTTTTACTTCGTAATATGCGGACGGATCCGTCAGGATCTCGTAGTAGCCGTCCTCTGCGCTGAAATCTTCGGCGCCGCAATCGAGGGCATCCATCATAACGGTCTCTTCATCGTCGAACTCCTCGGAGTCGATAAGGATCGTTCCCTTGTCCTGGAACATAAAGGAAACGGACCCGGAAACGCCCATGTTGCCGTCGTATTTATCGAAGATGTGACGGATGTCCGCAGCCGTACGGTTACGGTTATTCGTCAGAGTTCTTACCATGATGGCGATTCCGCCCGGACCGTAACCTTCGTATACGATCTCTTCGTATTCATCGCCTTCACCTGCGCCCGCTGCCTTCTTAATGGCACGGTTGATATTGTCGTTCGGCATATTTGCCGCTTTTGCCTTTGCAATAACGTCTTTAAGCTTCGAGTTATTATCCGGATCCGGGCCGCCTGCTTTAACGGCTACCATGATCTCCTTAGCGACCTTGGTAAACACCGCGCCCTTAGCCGCATCGGATGCTTCTTTCTTTCTCTTAATGTTATTCCACTTGGAATGTCCGGACATAGGAAAACCTCCACCTTATAAAAATGTACACAGTATTATAGCACTTACCTATATATAATCCAACTTAATTATTTGATCAGTAAAATTGCGGCATATCCGAAATATCCCACGGCCGCGCCGGCTGCCAGGATGTTTCCTAAGTATTTGACATTCTTTCCGTTTCCGATCGCGATCCTTGCGATAAGGTAAACGACCGAAGCTACCGCCGCAGGGATGATCCCGATCACGCCTCCGAGCGCGATCGCAAACAGATCGGAAGTGCGAAGTGCTTTTCCCTTACTGTCGTGGAGATAACTCTTCAGTTCCTTCGGCTTATTTGACAAAAGCACCGCGATCACGACCGCGCCAAAAGCAATTGCCGCACCGGCTAAGATCTCTATGCCCCATCCTGTGATCTTCGATCCCAGTTCTTTTGAAGCATCACTATTTACGACCGTCAGCACGCGGGCACAAAGCTGTACCGCAAAGTCAATAAGAAGCGCGACTGTCAAGACGTACATGGAAGATCCTGTATCGTGCATGATCATCATTTCAACGATAATGACATTGATCATGATAAACAGGGCACAAAGTTCGATAAACGGAAAGATATTCTTGGTCATGTCCATGGGATCCAGGAACATGGAAAGGTGCGTGGCCGCCATAAGGATATACATCAGCGCCGTCAGGCTCTCGATCTTAATGTATCTCGAAGAGATCGGAGTCTTACAGTAGCGGCACTTTCCGCCAAGGCACAGCCAGCTGAAGATCGGGACCAGATCAAGAGCCCCCAGCTCATGTCCGCATGTCATACACATCGAATGGCCCTTTACGACCGTGCGATGTTCCGGAATACGGTAGATGCAAACGTTGGTAAAACTGCCGATCACGGCACCGAACATCCCTGCCAACACGATGTTCATGATTGCTAAAACTATCTCGGGACTCATACTTTCACACTCCTGATGATTTCCTTATAACAATAGTATAAATGGCTTTTCTTTGCAAATTCCGTTGCAATTTCAAGGTGCTTTTATCAAAGTTTTTTGCAAATCTTTTGACAATATAGTCAGTTTTAGTTGCAAAAATAGCGAAATCCATGTATATTTATTGAGAAAAAGACAATGGTTTTGCACTATGTCAGTTCGGGAAAGGGTTACAAGATTATAACAGTTTCGCTTGTGGTTTGAGCGAAATTGTAATTTTTTGTTTATCTCGTAAGACTATACAAACATCGCCGTTTGGGTGTAAATTACTATTATCGACATATGACCCCGCGGGAGGGTGTTTTTCCCGCAAAAACTAACGTACATCAATTTGGGAGGGTATGATGAAACGATTAGGCGATATTCTTATCGACAGCGGTTTTCTGTCACAGGCTGAATTACAGGAGGCGCTCGAAGCACAGCGCAACGATAGTACCAAGAAAAGACTCGGAGAAATTATCGTAGAAAAAGGTCTTCTGACAGAACTGGATATTTTAAGAGCAATTTCCAGCCAGTACGATCTCCCTATCATCGATCTTCAACAGGTAGATATCGACCAGGAAGCAACAAATGTTGTTACCGAGCAGTATTGCGAGGAGAACCTGATCATTCCTGTTGCTTTTGACGGAGATGACGACAACAAGAAACTCGTCGTAGCAATTTACGACCCGCTCAATATCCTCGTAACCGATGACCTTCGTTTCCGTACCGGAAAAGACATCGTTACCCTTCTTGCTCCGAAGCAGCAGATCCTCGCCGCTATCAAGATGAACTATGGTAGAGAAGTTGCCAAGCAGGCAGCTGATGACCTTGCTTCCGACCTTGATATCGACGATATGAAGAAGCTCGGCGACGAGATCACCGACGAAGTAAACAACGCGCCTGTAGTTAAGCTCGTTAACTCCATCATCGAGTTTGCTATCCGTGCGAATTCCTCAGATATTCACATCGAACCGATGGAAGATCGTGTTCGAGTCCGTATCCGTATCGATGGTGTGCTCCAGGAGATCATGAGCAACCCGGTTGCCGCCCGTGACGCCATCATCACCCGTATTAAGATCCTTTCCGGCATGAACATTGCCGAGAAGAGAATTCCTCAGGACGGTCGTGTTCAGACCACCATCAACGGCAACCCGGTCGACATGCGTGTATCTATCCTCCCAACTGTACACGGTGAGAAAACGGTTATCCGTATCCTGGCTAAGAACGACGCCAACCTGAACCGTAAGTATCTTGGTATCAGCGAACACAACAACGAGATGATCGACAAGATTGTTAAGGTTCCGCAGGGTGTTTGTCTTATTTCCGGTCCTACCGGTTCCGGTAAAACAACGACCCTCTACACCCTTCTTTCCGAGAAGAACACTCCTGAAACGAACATCGTAACTGTTGAGGACCCGGTCGAAATCCAGATCCCCGGTATTAACCAGGTACAGGTTAATGTAAAAGCCGGTATGACTTTCGCCAGCGGTCTTCGTTCCATTCTCCGTCAGGACCCGGATATCATCCTCGTCGGTGAGATCCGTGACGGTGAGACTGCTGAGATCGCCATGCGTGCTGCTATCACAGGTCACTTGGTATTCAGCACCATCCACACCAACGACGCTGTTTCTTCAATCAACCGTTTGATCGATATGGGTATCGAGCCGTTCATGGTTTCGACCGCTCTTATCGGTGTTGTTGCCCAGCGTCTCGTTCGCCGTATCTGCACCAACTGCCGTGAGGAGTACACGCCTGGTCCGGATGAAGTCGAACTTCTGAAACTTAAGCCCGGACAGAAACTCTATCGTGGCGCAGGTTGTTCCGAGTGCGGTGAGAAAGGCTATAAAGGCCGAATCGCTATCCACGAAGTAGTTATCATGACCAAGGCTATGAGAGCATTGCTCGAGCGCCGCGCAAGTGAAGATGAGATGCGCGCTCTGGCGATCTCCGAAGGCACACTTATGCTTGCCGACTCAGCTGCAGCGTTAGTACTGGAGGGTATTACTACTGTTGCAGAAATGAGTAAAGTAACATATTCCATTGACGGTTAAGGAGGAAAGAAAGTGGAAGAATTTACATTAAGTATGGATGCCATTCTCACAGAGGCTGTTCGCCGCCAGGCGTCCGATACGCACATCACCGTTGGTCTGCCACCGATGATCCGCGTACACGGTGAACTCATGCCCTTGAATTCCAACATCCTGACACAGAGTGACACTGAGTATCTGTGTAAGTCCATGTTGGACAAGTCCAGACAGCAGTACCTCAACGAGCGTGGTGAGATCGACTTCTCATACGTAGTTAAGGATTACAGCCGTTTCCGTTGCAACGTATTTAAGCAGCGCGGAAGTTACACGCTGGCTGCTCGTACAATTACAACGGAGATCCCTTCCTGCGAGAGACTTGGTCTTCCGGAACTTTTCAAAGACCTTGCTCTGAAACCGCGTGGATTGATCCTCGTTACCGGTCCTACGGGTTCCGGTAAGTCGACGACACTGGCTGCAATGGTTGGCCACATCAACCAGAACAGACGTTGTCACGTTCTCACTCTGGAGGAGCCGATCGAGTATCTGCACCGTCACGGCGAATCGATGATCAACCAGCGTGAAGTTCACGAGGATACACTTTCATTTGCAAACGCCCTCCGTGCCGCTCTTCGTGAAGACCCGGATGTTATCATGGTCGGTGAGATGCGTGACCTTGACACGATCAGTACCGCTATCACCGCTTCAGAAACCGGTCACTTGGTTATGTCGACCCTCCACACAAGTGGTGCGGCAGATACCATCAACCGTATTATTGACGTATTCCCTCCGCATCAGCAGGATCAGATCCGTGTCCAGCTCGGTACCGTTCTCGTTGCCGTTATCTCTCAGACACTTCTGCCGCGTGCTGACGGTTCCGGACGTGTAGCTGCATTTGAGATCCTCATCGCAAATGACGCTGTACGTAACCTTATCCGTGAGGGTAAGACCTATCAGATCGATAACACGATCGCCACAAACCTGAAACTGGGTATGTGCTCGCTCGACTATTATCTCGCCGAGCTCACAAAGAAAGGTCTTATTACCCGCGAGACAGCGATCAATCGCTGTAAAGATCCAGATGAGTATCGTCGTTACCTGGCTTCTGCAGGTTCCGCGAACTCTGTATCAAGTGGCCTGTTTAGTACTCTTGAATACTGATAATAAAAAAGAAGGAGGTTCGCTTCATGCCAAATTTTAAATATGAAGTAGTTGATGCAGCGGGTCGCTCCAGCAAAGGCGTCATTGAAGCCGCAACTTTAGCAGATGCTTCAAAGATGCTCCGCGCAGACGGTCGTTTCATTGCTTCACTTGAGCAGGACACAGGCGCCGGTATTCTCTCGATGGAAATCGGAAGTCCTAAGCTGAAGACGAAGGATCTTATGATCATTACCCGTCAGCTTTCTTCTCTTTTGAGCGCTGGTATCACGGTTATCCGTTCACTGGATATGCTCTATCAGCAGTTAGAGAGTAAAAAAGCTAAGGCAGTTATCGGTTCTGTATATGAATCTATCCAAGCCGGTAAAACGCTGTCTGAGGCTTTCCGCGACCAGTCCAAAGCCCTGCCGACCATCATGGTCTCCATGATCTCAGCAGGTGAAGAGTCCGGACGTCTCGATGAAGTTATGGCCCGTCTGGCTGCACACTTTGAAAAAGAACAGAAGTTGAAAAACAAAGTCGGTGCCGCTTTGGTTTACCCGATCATCCTCGCAATTGTTACCTTAGGTATCACCATCGGTTTGATGACTTTCGTTGTCCCGAGACTCGCGGTAACAATCGCAGACTTGGGCGGTGATCTCCCTGCTCTTACCAAAGGCGTCATGGCAGTCTCTGACAGTATGGTAAAGTTTTGGTATCTTTACATTGGTGGTGCCCTCGCCATTGTAGTTGCTTTCCGTCTCTGGTCGCACTCCGAGAAGGGCAGCATGGCTTGGGCAAAGTTCAAGCTTCGTGTTCCGGTTGTCGGAAAGGCTCAGAAAGCTACAGCGGCAGCTCGTTTCACAAGAACAATGTCGACGCTTCTCCGAAGCGGTATCAGCGTTCTGGATTCCATGGAGATCACCAGTCATACTCTTGGTAACAAATGGCTCGAATCTCAGCTTTATGAATCCAGAAACGAGATCCGTAAGGGTTCTTCCGTTTCCCGAGCGATCCGTGGAATCAAGGAATTTCCTCCGATGATCTACGCTATGACAGCGATCGGTGAAGAATCCGGTACTTTGGACAGCATCCTGGATAAGGCTGCCGACTTCTTCGAAGATGAAGCCGATGCCGCTACAGCAAAGATGACAGCGGCTATGGAGCCTATCATGATCATAATCATGGCAGGTGTCGTTCTTCTCATTGTAGGTGCTTGCGGTCTGCCGGTACTCACAATGTCCAAGAACATTTTGTGATGATAACTCGAAAGGAGATTAATTATGGCTTTTGGAACTGGAACCAGCAGAGAGATATCTATTGACGTCTCCAGCTCAAACATGAAAATGGTACTCGGTGGCTATAACCGTAAAACCGGTGTAGTCTCGGTCGATAAGTTTGGTCTTATCCCGCTCGAGTCCGACACAATCGCAGATGGCGTTATCGCAGACCAGTTTGGTGTGGTAATGGCTCTGAAGAACGCTCTTGCAAAGAGCAACATTCAGGACAAGCGTGCAATTTTAACGGTTGAGGGTAGTTATCTTCACACAAGAGATCTTGAACTGCCGGCTGTTAAAGGCGATCAGCTCCGCGACATGGTCCGTTATGAAATTCTCGGTCAGGGCACAAACAACCGTGACATGATCGTAGAATATATTATCTATGATAAGGTACTTGATGAAGAGACAAAGCAGCAGAAGTACAGAGTTCGTGCTACAGCGATCCCGAAGGATGTTGCTAATGACTTCCGTGAGCTCATGAAGACCTGTGCTCTTACACCGATTGCTCTGGATGTTAACCCGAACGCGATCAGAAAACTCTTTAAGAGCGGTACGATCAACGGTACAACAAACATCAATTCGAACACACTGCTTCTCATCGAACTTTCTTCGAAGACAACAAACATTACCGTTCTTGATAAGGGATTCCCGGTACTGACACGTCGTCTTCAGTTCGGTCACTCGAACATCCGTCAGGTAGCAGAAACTGTTAAGAAGGTTCAGGGTAACTCTGCGAACAAGTCTTCCATCCTCACCCGCCGTCTGCAGGTAGTTAAGGGCGAAGGCATCTCCACAGTAGATGTTTCTGATATTGATGTATGGCACGAGACCGTTAAGGACGAGCCTTCTCTGAACAGTGCTGTATCGGCTTACTTCAAGAGCCTTACAGACGCTATTTCCAGAACAGCTCAGTTCTCGATTTCCAAGTATCATCTTGATGCTATCAGCACATGCTTCCTCTACGGATCCGGTGCGAGATACAGAAAGATGGACAAAGAACTCGCTCGCCAGTTAGGTACACAGGTAGAAGTGCTTGGTTCTCTGAACACGGTTCAGGGTCCGAAGGACTTCATGCTTGGCGATTATGTGAATGCGTGCGGCGCACTCATTCGTGAAAACTGAAAGGAGGCGAGATTATGAGTTTTGCAAAATCAAAGAATGACTTTTCCAAAAAGGATATGAACTTCTTCTCAGAATTCAGTTCCGGTGCTTCTCAACAATTATCGTCATCATTCCCATTTTTCCTGCTTGCCACAGTAGCAATTCTGGCTATCACATTGGTCGTTTGGATCGTATGTGGAATTCAGATCATGAACAAGCAGAATAAAATCAATGACATCAAAAAGACAATGGCTTCTGCCGAGTATCAGGCGAGACTTGCCGCTAAGGATCAGTCTCAGACTGAGGTTGAAGATCTCCGTTCTTACTACTACGTCCTCTCTACTCTTGATTCCAGAGTAGCAGGTAAGACAGTAGCACTTGCCGAGACACTCGTTACTTGCAAAGAAAATCTTCCTGAAGATTGTATCCTTACAGGATATAAGGATCAAGACGGTATCGTATCGATCGATGGCCAGGCCATTACAAGAGATTCCGCTTTGAACTATCTCCATCTTCTGAAAGAAAAGAATCTGTTCAGTTTCGTAGAAGACAAGATCGCACCGTTCGATCCTAATGATTTTGATCTTGACGAGAATTCTCTCATGTATGCAAACTTCGGTTACACATTCCACTTCGAATGCACGCTGAAGGGACACTACACACTGTCCTATGCATCTTTCGTTGACGGAACTACACCGACACCTCTTACGAACCTGCATACTCAGGCATTCTCTGCCGGTGCAGAGTACAAGCTCGAGAAGATCGCTACTTATTCGCAGGATGGCGTAGATTACAAGTTGGTAAATGTTAAGATCAATGGTACCGCAGTTTCCGCTGACAGGCTCAACGAGATCATTACATCTGATGCTTTGACCGGAAAGATTTCCAGCAACATGAATATCGAATTTATGTATGCTACGGAAACAGAAGATAAGGGAGGTGAGTCCTGATGAAAAATTCTAGCGGTAGAGATACATTCTTACTGTTTATTGTTCTTCTCCTGGCTCTCGGCGCAGTTTGCTATCTGTGCATTATTAAGAAGAATCTTGACAAACTGAATACTGTCAAAGAAGAGCTGGCCCAAGTTGAACAGGAAAAGGCAATGAACGATGCCATCATCCAGCAGGCTGAACAGTTGGACGCGCAGCGCGAAGAACTTAAGAATCAGCTTCAGACTCTCGAGAACAAACTTCTCCCGGAACTTTATACAAGTGCTATTCAGAGAAAACTCTTCAAGCACTTCGAAGATGCCGGTATCCCGTATATCGTAGAAGTCAGCAATACTCCTCTTGAGTATGAACTGGTAAATATGACTGACGGTAAAGTCAGCCCCGACCGTGTAATTTCTTCCCGTTATAAGATCAGAGTAGCCGGAACTGACGGTTGGCTGATCACTCATGACGAAGAAGACGCACTTGGAATCGACTATCGTGTATTCTATAATCAGCTTGCTATCCCTCAAGATGACCAGAATACTGTTAATCCTGAGGCGCAGGCGATTGGTCTGACAAGTGCAAAAGAGATAAAATCAACTATTTACGTTGGTTACGACGAATTTGTCACAGCACTCAAGGCCATTCAGGCTGATGCTCCGGACTATGTTAAGATCTCATCTATCGAAATCGAAGATATGGCACAGGGTTTCTGCGAATACTCAGCAGAAGTTGATGTATTTGCTTATGATCTTATCGATCGTATCTCTGCAGCTCCGACAAACATGAATTACATGAACTGGGTCGGTGCCGAGAACATCGTTACAGGTGGTATCGTTGGCCTGCCGTCATACTTCGTAGTAACTAACCCGGAGCTCTATCATGTACCGGAAACTTCTCCGCTGTATGGCAGATACCTTTCCTTCCTGTCTTATGACTTTTCAGTGAACCGTCCGTTCGCTGCTTGGAGTCACTGGGGTTATGAATGGCTGAATCTTAAGGAAGTCCTTGAAGATGCCGGCGAGCTGCCTCCGTTCATTTCCAGACTCAATATCGCATACAGCATTGGTGCTATCTCTACTGAAGAGTATAATCAGCAGTATGCAGAACTGACCGGTCAGAAACCTGAGGCCCAGGATACCGGTGATCAGGAAACCTAATTCTCCTGATTAAATCAACAACCAGAAAGGGGACCATCTTCTGATGGCCCCCTTTTCACATTTCTTCACAATTGCGCTTGATCAAAACAATTTGCATGTGTAAAGGCTCTGCTTCTATTCCAGATCTTCGTCCGTTTGTTAAAAACGCCTATTTTCAGTCGTTTGCGGTGACGATTTCTCAAAGGCAGAATGTAAAATACTATAATAGATCCGGTCGTCCAGATGTTCCCGTTAACACTTTCTCCGTTTGAAAATGAATTTTTTTCACAAAATTGTGAAGAAATTTCAAATTTGCTATTGCATTTTCAGAATCACCTGTTATAATGTAATTACAAACTCAAAAAAAACATTTAGGAGGAACTTTTTATGAAGAAGATTCAGAAGAACAAAAAGGGTTTTACACTCGTTGAAATGGTACTCGTTATCGCTATCATCCTTATCCTTGCTGCAGTAGTATTCTTTACAGTAAGCACATACCTCAACAAGGCTAACTCCGCTAAAGAGTCCATCTCTGCACACAACCAGGCTATCAGCGACGTTCTGAACGCTATTCCGTAATTGTTAAGAGTATAGAACTTAATTCGGGGGGGGCTTTTAGCCCCCTCTTTTTTTAACTTTTTATTCACAAATTGGGTATTCACACAGAGATATCGGTGTGATATAATGTATACGGTTATACTTGGAGGAAATTATGAGCAGAATCTATAAGACGAAGCGTGGCTTCACTCTCGTAGAGATGGTGATTGTCATTGCGATTATAGTTATTTTAGCTTCGGTTGTTACATTTTCCATTGCTGGGTATTTGACCAAAGGAAATTCTGGATCTGAAAGCCTCGCAACAGAACGTGAAGCATTCCAAGCTAATAACGTATCTAGAAACGCAGCATTTGTTGCTGCCGGTTTTTGAGGGGGCCAGATAAATGTTTCATGTAAAAATGGCGTCCAAGCGCGGTTTTACGTTGCTTGAGACAATGCTTTCAGTTGCTCTCATGCTCATCGTATCACTTATTGTATATGAAGGTTTCATGACCACCCTTAATTATGCAGGTGATACTGCTTTAGCTGAGCGTGTCAGCAATCAGAATGCCGGTGAATGTTATAAGACAATGGGTCAAGAAACTGCAAGCTTACATGCAGGTTCTACTTCTACGGCAATTATGGTTTCCGGTACAGGTTATAAAGGTGTTTTCCAGGTACACGCTTTCTCTCAGGAAGGCGGAATGAGCATCTTCTCTTCCGGATCTTCTTTCACAGACGACACTAACTTCCTGAATACAACTAACCGTCACGGTTTTGTATATAAGGCAAGAATGTGCCCGCAACACAGTGGTGTCCTTGGATTCTACGAGGAGACTTCCGGCGGAAATATCGTTTATGTTGCAAAGTGCACGGAACCAAGCTGTACTTACACTCAGTATTATTCTTAAGGAGGTGAAACACTGTGATTCGAATTTTTAAGAACAAAACATCGAAGAAAGCCGGTTTCACACTTCTTGAAATGGTTTTGGTTATTGCCATCATGATGATTATGTCGGTCTATCTCTACGCTACTTTTAGAACTGTAGCTCACAGTCATCTGAAGGTAACCCTTGTAAATGATATGCACGACTATGCGTCTCTTTCCCTGAAGGCAATCGAGAACAATCTGTGTAACGCAACAAAGATCGGTACCGGTGATGATATTAAACTGGATTTGAACTCATCGTATGTAATGATTAAAGATGCCAATGCTCTTCCGGGTTTTACTCAGTACCATACGGCTACAGGTCAGCCAAGATGGAGGCTCAAGTTGAAAATCACAACTGATGCTGCCAGCAAAACAGCTACTGTTGTTGTAGAGATGTTTGATAATGGTGTACCTTCTGCTGATGTTGCCTATTCAGATTCCGTTACAGTTTATCTACCTGCTGCTAAGCCGGAGGACATCAAAGATCTTCATGATGCCGGCTCTTGCAGTTTTTCAACAGATCCTGTTACTTAAGCCTTTAAGTCAATTACGAGCCGCCTCATATGAGGCGGCTTTTTTTCTGTCTTAGTTCGTCTCACTACTTTCCCACTGATGATTTCCCTCTAATTGGTCTTATCTTTAAATCGCTTCCAGCGGGTCATATTCTTCGATGTCACCTTTTACGTATTCTTTCCCTCTTCTCTCTTTCAAGATGGGAATTTGCGCATTCTGGAGCTTCTATTCTTCTCCTTTCATCCATCCAAAATGATTGTCTGTAATATGCCCGCTCAGATTCTCCTTCTTCATCAGCTTGATGTGGTTCTAATGATCATATCCTATAAATCGCTCCTAACAGGTCATATTCTCCGATGTCATATGTAATGATATTCATCCGGTTACACTGCATTTACGTCTCAAATGCCCGTTATTCCTCTTTCGACTTCTAATCTGAATCCGGTATCATGTTAACCATTTCTTTCGAATTTGATGCCATTACGGCTTATATAGAGCAAGCACTCTTATTTTGTGTATAAGAGGGCTTTTAAGATCCGACTGTTGCTGCGATCATTCTCACATTTTTATTCTTCAGTTTCCGGCAAATCTCTATAATCCCGGATTTCCGATAAATAATTGGGGGGCTCTTTCGAGCCCCCCCTCAGTTAACAAGTTTATTTATTCTCTTCGGATTATGTGTAGTAGTACTCGTAACTTTGAGCTGAGTAGCAGGATGTCAACGGAGTCGGGGTGCTATTGCCTTCACCGAGCTTCGGACAGTTCTGCATCTTGAGGTTATCGGAGTTACCTGTATCAACTTTTACAGCCTCAAAACGGCCATAGAAGTGAACCTTATCCTTAAGAACTACTGTACTTGCATCTGTGCCTGTACCTGCCAGAGAGATGTAAGCATCTACAACCTGTGCACGACCTGCTGAGAATACATTCTTGCCAAGGCCAATAACGATGGCTGCCGGCTCATCTCCTGATTTACCGCGGAGATCACCATTATGCGGGTTGTTGAATGCGTAACCATTTCGATTATCACAAGCGATGATACCCTGAACATATGGATAACTTGTTCCCGTTGTAGGATCCGTAACGGTGCTCCAGAAATCCGGCTGATCATCAAACTTGAACGAAACACCGTAATCAAGAACGAAAGTCAGTTTGTGAGTCGTAGCATTCGATACTTCGAAGCAGAAGGACTTGAAAGTACAGTTTCCTGCTACATAGATCGTTGTATCACCTTCAGCAAGATTGATACGGACACGACCATGGCTGTATGTGCCGCCAGTCAGCTTATAAGCCTTGTTACCATGCAGGTTCTGAACACCGGAAATGTTCGGGATCGTCTCACCTGTTCTGTAGGCTCCGTAAACTGCTGTCTGCTCCTCTTTTGTCGGGATGTTTCTCTCAGCAGCTGCTTTGAGTGCGGAATCTGCCAGATAGCTGCCTGCTCTGGTCTTAAGACGAGTATAAGCAGCCTGTGTCGCAGGATCAGATACATCACTAATAGAGTTGTAAACAACGTTAGTAGATGTACTTACCGTAGAAACATTACCACCATCTTTAACGATGATGTTACCACCATCCCACTGGTTCGTTCTGTTAAGGTTAGATCCCGAACCGGCAACCCAATATGTAGTACCTGCACCATTACCGGAAAGAGTCCAGTCACCGACCGTCATCTTTGTGTTATAGAAGTAAGCACCATCTGCTTTCAGGTTCATGCCCGAACCGTTAACAGTCGCACCACTTGTGTTCTTAAAGAGGGACATTTGTCCTGTTGCTTCACCAAGCTGAACACCGAGGAAATAGAAGTCACCTTCACCGGAAGCAATCGTGACACCGTTTCCGGGAGACGGAATATAGATACCTGCATTCGGTCCGTAGAAGATAACGTCGTTGTGGTAAATAGTACCGGCACCACCCTTTACGTTACCTGTAATAACGGTCGGGTTATGAATGTATGAACCGGATCCGGAAGAGAGCTCAACGTCACCGTGGAATACGGTAAAAGACTCTGTTCCGTTTACTTCGAGTTTCGGGATGTCATTATAAGAACCATCCTCACCGCAGGTAACCATGTTTTCACAAACGTGCGGTGTCGGAGCCGGCGGTGTGTACTTCATGTAAACTTTGAGGTTCTCAGACTTGGTATTGTCACCTGTAACGATGATCTTCGTGGAGAAGTCAAGGATGATATCCTTTGTGCCAGAAACCTCGGATACTTTCATGATCGTAGCGTTATTTGCGTTGGTCGAAAGACCAGGAGCAATATTAGCACTACCATCTGATGCAGTAGCACCTGCTTTTACGGATGTTCTACTTGCACCGGTGATTTTATACTCAGCATGAGTGTTTTGTGCCATCTGCTGAAGCTGAGCATCGGTAATTTCCTGTGCTTGAATGGCATCGATTACAGTCTCAGCTGCGCAGGTTAGAGTAAGTCTTTCCTGGCTGCGCTCCACATCAACATAGTAACGGGAACGGCTGGACATTGTGATCGACAGTGCAGATGAAATGAGGATAAGCGAAACACCGAAGATCATCAGAACGACGATGAGCATGCCACCTCGTTTGCTGTTCTTCTGATGAAACTTATCTGATTGTAACAACTTCATCTTTGTTGCCTCCAATTTTCTGTCTCAATTTTTGAATCAATTCTTCTAAGTTACATTTTTTTGGTTATACTTAATTATCATTATATTTAGATAAATGCAAAAATAAAGTCTTTCGGTTGGAAAGTTCACATTTCTTCACATTTTTCTTCATATTTACTGGCAATTATAGCAGATCTATCCTCCTTTTCATTTTTCTCCTGCCATTTTTCACGAACATATCGTGCTGCATTTCCATTTACGAATCTCAATTGACCACCGCCGAAGAATTCCTGCTTAGGCGTTCTCTTTGCCCGGACCTTTCCGGACAGGGATCCGTGTGTCGGACACATCCACAAAGAAAGCCAGGTGTGTCCGGAAGCAAACCACTCGATCTCGCAATCAAGGGGTGCTTCGCAGATCGGACAATTCATCGGTTCACGCAATGTCATTTTAATCGCTTCTTTCTCAGAAGAAAAGACCTCACTTCTCCATTTTTTCTGAGTCGTCAGATTCGGATTGGAAATATACGTGCGCAGATGCGGACAGTCCTTTTCATTTCCCGGATCCTTACTTCTGATCACAAAGTAGTCGATCAAAGCTTCTTTCAGGATCCGTGCTTCGTACCACGCATCTCTTTCGGCACTGTGGAAATCATCTGTCTGCGGGATCCTGTAGAAGTCTACGGCATAAGCCACGCTTCTCTGCTGGGCCGTATTCTCTGCCACCCTGCCGAACAACGGCTGGATATCCAGAAATCTGTCATTGATCTCCGAAGACAGGCCATGGATCTTAAGATTGGCCTTGAGGATAGAGATATCCGAATCTCCCCAAGTGCAAAGGACATAGTCTTCCCCGCACCATTCCAGAAATCTTCTGTAGACTTCTTCAAACGGAAGACCGCTCTTGAGATCATCCGTGCTTTTATTGATGACCTTGGAGACCTGCTTGTTCATGATCCTGTAGTAGACAGGACGGATCACCATGGAGAACGGGCGGGAAAGGATGTATTCATTTTCGGAAAGCATCTGCACCTTCACGGCTCCGATCTCAATGATCTCACCCGGCAGGATCTTGGGATCGACAGGAGAAGGCATGTACGGGATCGGCTGATTCCATTCCATGTCGAATACGACAAATGTCATTGGGAAAACATTTTCATTGTTCATGCTTTCTCGTCCTCTTTCTCTTCCATGTTCATATCTTCTGCTGTCCGTTCCGTTTTTTCCTCCGGAGTCTCTTCGGACTTTGTTTCGATATTCTCTTCTTCCTTCTTCTTTTTCGGGAACAGACTCATCACGGCAAGAAAACTCATCATGAGCAAAGCCCCTACAGACACGCACGCACCCAGGATAAATCCCGGCGGAGTGTATGTGAGCTTGACCGAATGAGTCCCCGACGGGATATGGATCCCGAGGAAAGTCTTATATGCGGCAAAGGTATAAGTTCTTTTGCCGTCGATAGAAACAGACCAGCCACTGTCAAACGGGATCCCCCAGACAAGTTCTCCGGAAGAAGATGCGTTGACCGAACCTTTTACAAAACCGTCTTTATAAGAATCGATCGAGAATGCATTGTTCTTCATCGTCTCTTGCAGCCACGAGATCTTTTCACGGTCGGCCGTAACGACACTGACCTCAAAGTCCTTGTCATCCGGAGATGCGATCAGGACGGTCAGTTTCAGCCGCCGGTTGATCGTTTCGCCGTTGGTGATGCGGAGGATGGTTCCGCTCACATCTGCTCTTCTTTCGATCACTTTAATGTTGCCGTCGATATCTTCAAGTTCAACATCGATACTTACGGGACGTTCAGAAGTGCAACATATATATATAGGAATATTAGGAGTGCTGATGAAATCCTCGGATTCCAGGTCGATCTCAATATGTTTGTCTGCTTCTATCGCGCGGAAAGAACCGTCGTCATTCCGGCTGATATTATTCGTATCAAGGATCTCCATTTTCATTTTCGTAAACGGCTTGACCGATGCCAGCTGATAAGCAAGGCTGTTCTGTACCGTAAACGGATCGTCTGAAACAAAGATATCCTCGAACACGTTCGAAGTCGTCAGGAAATAACCGTTTGAATAAAGGGAGTCCAACTGCTCTTTTTCAGAGGAAGAGATACTCTCGGTACCGGTGAGCCAGACATTAAAGAAAAGATCTGTGACCGTCGTCCCGCCCTGCGGAATGATCTTCGTATTATCGGTATTTTTATTGATCCCCAGCATACGAAGGACCTTGGAAAATCTCTTTGGTGTCAGGTATGAATCCGAAGACAAAGACGGAATATCGTAGAGAAGTCCGTAATTGTCCCAGCTCGGATCCGAAACGACCATGAAAGACCCCGGCTTCCCGAGACTGCTTTTGGAGCGGAGGAAACCTTCTTCTGACGTATCCGGCTCCTTGTAAAGCACCGAACTGTCGATCTTATAGGTCTTTTTCTTTTGTGCTTCGGCGATCTTTTCGGGAGAAAGTGTCAGGCCTTCCGATGTGTCCGCGAAGATCATGTTCTTCGCAGAGACCGGCTGCCAGTACTTTTCCTTGACCGGACGATAGAAAGAAAGACCGGACTCAACGACCATCGTGAGCGCGATGACTGCCATCCAGAAAGGAGTCTCGTTTTTCTTCGAGGTCTCCAGTTTATAGGTTGACGCAAAGTAAACGATCAAAAGCAATATCGCCATATATACGGCATATGACGCATATGAGTCTGTCTTGGAGATTGTGGCGCGGAACGTCATAAAAGCAACGATGAGTCCTGCGCTGAACCAAAGCTGGTTGCGGTTTTCAAAGAGTTTTCCCCGCGAAAGGAGCCTGCCCGCGATGAGGATAAGAAGGAAAGAGATCAATATCGTCTGCGGATAGTCGCCTTCGATCGAATAATGAAAACCGTTCAGAATAAAGCGGGCCGGACGGAATGCGATCAAACCGTAGATCACGACCATCGCGCAATATGAATATACTTTTTCGGTGAACCGGATCTTGGAAGAAAGACCGTACAGGCTCGCCAGAATGATCGTGAAAATGCCGCAGTATACCGAAGGATCCTGTACCGGATCAGACGGAAAAACGACCGACGGGGCAAATGCCGCTCTCCCGATGAAATCGAAGGTTTTCAGATCAGCCTTAAGATCTTCGAAAATATCGATCGTCTGATTTCCGGGGACCGTTTGCCAGAGTGCTTTGAAGTACGGGATCCAGACGATTGCGGAAAGCGCGATTCCGATACAGGAATAAATAAAGAAATACTTGATGACCTCTGAAAGTTTGGGAAGCTCATGTCCGTCAAAACGCGCCTGCAGATAAAGGAGCGGGAAAACCGCGACAACAAAGAACACCATGTAGATGCCTGCCTGACAGCAGGTGATGCCGGCCAGCGCACACGTGACGGCAAAGGGCCATTTTCTCTTGCCGAGTATCAATTGGTGGAGCGTCAGGATCAGAAGCGGCAGCAGGATGACCGTATCAAGCATATAAGGCTGCTGCGAATAAGTAAGGACATAAGCACAAAGACCATATGCGGTGGAAAGGCCCACGCCGATCGGAGAAACGACATTCTCTTTTTTCCAGAGCATCAGGAAGAGGCAAAGGGATGCCGTCGCTGCCTTAAGTGCGAAAATAAGCTGTGTGGCCTGCGCGATCTTTCCTGCCGGGAACAAAAGATAGATCAGAGTAAACGGGCTCATGGCATAAGCGCCGATCCATGCCCAGAAATTCACGCCTCCGCCGACATTCCATGTGTGAAACAGCGATTCACGCGCAAGAAGTTTTCTTCTAAGCTCGGTCACTACGGGAAGATACGTTCCCTGCATGGACTCAGAGATCAGACAGTCGGAAGAAAACGGGTACAGCTTAAATTTATATGCCAAAACCAAAAGTACAATGACCGGCAGAAAAAAGGACGCAAGAAGATATATCTTCGTTCTTTTTTCTTTCCATGTGATCAGGTTGTCTTTGCGAAGAATGTTCATGATTCCTCCGCATCTTCCGGATCCGCCGGTAATTCTGTTTCAGCGGCCGGTACTTCGGACTGCTCCAGGCGTCTTTTTATCGCCAGGGATTCCCTGATCCTTCTGATGATCGTAAAGACGATCAGAACGATAAGGGAGGCAAGGGAGATCTTGACGCACATACCGAACTTCGCCGGTTTATATTCCAGTCTGACGGCATGCTGTCCTTCCGAGACTTCGATCGCCATGAATGCATCATCGATAGGATGGACTTCAGTTTCCACGCCATCCACGGAAGCGATCCAGTTCTCATCGTAAGGGATCGACAAGAAGAGCGCGCCCGGTGCTTTTGCCGTGATCGTGCCATCGACATGTGTCGAGTCATAGGAATTGACGATCAGCTGCTCGTCGCTGAGTTTATCGAGCATTTCCCGGTATGCCGATTCGTCCTGGCGGACGACCTGCACCCAGAGATTACCTGTCAGTTCGTCATCGCTGAAGTCCAAAGTAATGACCTTGGAAAAATCTTCATTATAGTATCCGAGATCTACGATCTGGTATGTTTTTGCATTGATCTTCTCTTCCTTTGTTTCATAAGGAGTCATTCTCTGGTCGGAAATGGTGACCTTGGGGGCATCTGCCGATACGAGGTAAAGGTAGAGATGATCTCCGTCCGAGACATCCTGCGGAGTAAAGACTATCGTGGCTGCCTTTTTGTTCTCGAAGGAATACTTAAAGCCGGTCCTTGCAACTCCGCCGCCTTCTTTGACACCTTCCGTCATGTCA
The DNA here is from genome assembly GCA_017428545.1 of Clostridiales bacterium. Taxonomy (GTDB): domain Bacteria; phylum Bacillota; class Clostridia; order Saccharofermentanales; family Saccharofermentanaceae; genus Scatonaster. The sequence goes on along the minus strand of JAFRQR010000029.1, from coordinate 50,996 downwards.
AAATCCACTTCGATCGGCTGATAGATGTCTTTTTCGATACCCATGCTCTTGACAAAGGCATTGATGGAAAGGAACGGAACGGATGTCTGGTTCATCGTGTATTCCAGGATCGCCGGGTCGACCATGTAGCCGAGAGACAGAGAGTCCTTGTTGACGAAGTGGCGGATGCCCAGATCATTTTCGACTTCCTCGAAACCATTCGGGATCGGAGAACTCGAGTAAAGGTCAAACATGTTCCTAACACCGAACAACGTGCCCGTGACCTGCGTCATGCCGAAGTTACGCATACTGTTGATGCCGTTGTTATGGAACCCGAGGTTTTTGATGAACTTGACGAAGCTCTCTCTGGCCGTGGATGTAAAGATCGAGATGCCCTTCATGTTGTAAAGCGCAGGCTCGTTACAGATGTATGCCGGGTAGATCTCCGAACGTTCAAATCCGTATTCGTTTTTCGGTTCGGACTCATCTTTCAGCATCTGGATGTCATCATAGTGGGAACCGTAGAAATCCCATCCGGTAAAGCTCTCGTGTGCGGCGACCAGGCCGACGGTCGCAAATGTCGAAGCGATCATTTCCGCACAAAGGACGCAGAACAGAAGGATCTGCTGGAACATCGCACTCTTTTTTCTTTCGCCGATCACGCGCATGATCGCGGTATAAAGGATCAGGAATACAAACGAGATGCAGATCGCAAGATACCCCTCCTGGCCTTCGCCGACCTTTTCATAGAGGATCAGATAAGCGATCATGCAAAGACACGGAGCGATAAGTTCTTTTTTCGTAAAAGTACCGAGATTTCGAAGCGTCTTATATCCCATAATCACGATCAGGAAAGAAATGAGAAAAGCCTGGCGGTACGGGATCTGGTTCGGGAAATGGAAGCCGTGCCAGATATAGGTCATCATACGGCTGCTGAGGCTTACGTACATGATTGCAAGTCCGACACCGTACGCGATACGCTCTCTCAGACGGATCTTTTTACAAAGGAAGAACAGCGGGATCAGCATCGCAATGAAAATACCGCTGTAGACATTGGCCATACCGTCACGGATGTTCGGGTTCGGAGCTACGAGGAAACGGCTGATGAAATCGAACAGATCGTTGGTAACGGTGAACTGCTTCGGGAAGGAGCCGCCGGTTGCGGAAGATTTCTGAAGCGTGATATAAGTCGACAAAGTAAGGAATGCCGAGAGGCCTCCGGCGATCAGGGAATATGCGCCGAAACGCCATACCGCCGACCAGAAGTTAGAAAGCGTAACCTTCTCCGTGATGGAAACATAAAGGATCGGTGCATAGAAGATCAGGAACAGGCATACGAAATAACCGGAATAAAAATTCGAGATCAGGCACACGGCAAGGGAGATACAATAAAGTAGCGGCTTCTTCTCTTTCATGAGTTTGATCAGGCCGAGAACGATCAAAGGAAGGAGCATGACGGCATCGTGCCACATAATGTTCCAAAAATAGGAGATCGCCCAGCCGCAAAGTGCGTAGGCAGAAGCAAATGCGGTCAGAAGAAGGTCTTTTCTGCCCTTATCGAGTTTTTTGAGAAGATATGACATAAAAAGGCCTGTAAAGCCGCAGCGCAGGATCGCCAAAAGAGCGATGCAGTCGCCGATGTATTTCGGCGGGAAGAAGATGGCCAGAATGTTCAAGGGGCTTGCGCTGTAGTTTGCAAAGACGGCCCAGAAGTTCGTGCCCATGCCGACGTTCCATGAAAAGAACAGGCTCTCTCCGTGAAGGATCTTGTTTCGAAGTTCTACCAAAAACGGAGCATACTGGTGATAACAGTCGACGGTCAGGATCATGTTGCTTCCTGACCCGAAGGGATGCACCTGCAATATCGCGAAGATCGCCATCATTATGAATGCCGGGATGAAAAACGAATATATATGAAACTGACGTTCCGATAACTTACGCAGGAAGCGTTTGTTTGAAGGTCGCATGTTATATCTGCCAAACTCCTGATATTTATAAATATAGGAATACAAAATTCCGCATGCACCATTGTACCACATAGGGAGCGATTAATCACGACAGCCGTGCGTTCGTTGTGATAACAGTGCAATCGTGATATCATGATTGTGCTTTCGGGCTTTTATAGATACGAAGCCGAAAGGGATAGTAAACAGGTAAGGTTCGGGTTATGTCATTCGGTCAATTGCTCTATCAATTGCTCATCTTCCCTTTGGAAATCGTGATCGAGGTGGTCTACGGTCTCTCTTTTATTATCCTCAGAAGTTACGGCTGGGCGATCTTTCCACTGAGTCTTGCCGTTAATCTCCTTCTTCTTCCGTTTTATAAACGAGCGGACTCGATCCAGCGCGAAGAATCTGATCGTCAAAAGCAGATGGCTCCCTACCTTTCGCATATCAAGAAGTCTTTTCATGGTGATGAGCGTTACATGATGATCCAGGCATATTACCGGGAGAATAAATACATGCCGGTCTATGCTCTGCGCAGTTCGCTTCCGCTTCTTCTGCAGATACCTTTTTTCATCGCCGCCTATCACTTTCTTTCAAATCTTTCCCCTCTTTCCGGCTATCGCTTTCTGTGCTTCTCTGACCTGGGAGCTCCGGACAAGCTCATTTCGGCAGGCGGTTTATCCATCAACCTGCTTCCGGTCCTGATGACAGTGATCAATGTCATATCCAGTGAGATCTATTCCAAGGGCAAGTCTCTGAAGGACAGGCTCCAGCTGCATGGCATGGCGCTGGTCTTCCTCGTGCTGCTTTATAATTCTCCGAGCGGTCTTGTCATTTACTGGACGCTGAACAATCTGTTTTCGCTTATAAAAAACATTATTGCATCTTTGCCGAAACCGAAGATCGCGGCATGTATCGCATATTCGCTGATCTCGGTCTCTACTCTTTTCTATGCACTTGTGTTTTATAAAGGAGAATCTTCCTATCGGTCTTTTCTTCTGGTCATCACTTTTATCTTTCTTGTTCCTGCGATCCGTATGCTTCCTGAAAAGGAACTCGGATCTTCCTCGAAAAAGAAAGGGAAAGCACATAAAACCAAGCCCGCCGGGGATACGGATACGAGCTCGCACCATAAGTGTTTTATCTACGGTGCCGTCTTTCTCTCACTTCTTACCGGACTTCTGATCCCTTCCGAAGTCATACGTTCTTCTCCGGGAGAATTCGTTCTCGTATCCTACTATCGGTCTCCACTTTGGCATCTGGCCGCGTCACTGCTTCTTTCGACCGGATTCTTTCTGATCTGGCTCGGCCTGCTCTACTATCTCGGAAGCAGGAGCATCCGAAAGAATATCTCCTGCGCGGTATGGATCTTCTCCATAGTGGGTGCGACCGATTACTTTCTCTTTGGAAAAGGACTCGGGATGCTTTCTTCCGAGCTTCACTATACTGTACTCTCGATCCGCATCGCCGTTACCGATTTTTTCATCAACACCTGCGTGATCATTGCCGTCTCTGCCCTTCTCTTTCTGATCTACAGAAAATTCCGAAGAGCCGTCACATTCATCTATCCGGTACTTATTCTGAGTGTTCTGGGAATGGGGATTTTCAATACCTTTAAGATCTCCCGCGCTCTCCCGCAGATCCGGGAAGTGCTTTCACATCAGACGACGGAGGAACCTTCCTTTACATTAAGCCGCACCGGACAGAACGTGGTCGTCATCATGGTCGACCGAGGCTTAAGCCCTTTTCTGCCATACATTTTTCAGGAAAAGCCTGAACTCGAAACACAGTTCTCGGGCTTTACCTGGTACCCGAACACGCTCTCCATGGGAGCGAACACCATATCCGGCTCACCGGAGCTTTTCGGCGGGTATGACTACATCCCACAGAAGATGAATATAAGAAAAGACGAAAAGATGGTGGACAAGCATAATGAAGCCCTCAAAGTCATGCCTGTCGTATTTTCTGAAAGCGGCTTCGATGTCACGGTATGCGACCCGCCATACGCCGGTTACAGCAATATCCCGGACCTGTCGATCTATGACGATTATCCGCAGATCAAAGCTTACAATACCGAGCACGGCCAGTTCCGCGACCTTGAAACCGACAATACCGATAAAGAACTGATCTGGCGCAGAAACTTCTTCTGCTACAGTTTCATGAAACTGCTGCCGCTTTTCCTGCAGGAAACCGCGTATCAGGAAGGGACCTATTTTTCCGGTGACAGTCTGACCTCCGTGCAGCGTGCGAGCAGCATGAGTGAAGCTACAGGATACAACTCGGGATTTATGGATTCGTACTATGCGCTTTCCGCATTCCCTGAAATGACGGTTCCCACCGATGAGGATTCGAACCATTTCCTCATGATCACCAACAGCATGGCACATAACATCGCACTTCTTTCCGAACCGGAATATGAGCCTTCTCTTATCATCGACAACACCGAATATGACCTGACGCATCAGGACCGCCTGACATATAACGGCGTCAGCATCAATTTGGGAACGCCTTACCTGATGGCTCATTACCAGTCCAACATGTGCGCCATGATCAAACTCGGGGAATGGCTCGATTATCTGCGCGAAGAGGGACTTTATGACAACACGAGGATCATCATCGTCTCCGACCACGGACAGAGCATCGGACAGTTCGAAAGTATGAGGTTTGGCGGAAGCTGGCACGATGAGACCGACTTTAATCCGGAAGATGCCATGGTTTATAATGCCCTGCTTCTCGTAAAGGACTTTAACAGCAACGGTGCTTTTGCCACGGACTACACATTCATGACGAATGCGGATACGCCGTCCCTTGCTCTTTCAGGGATCATCGGCTCACCCGTCAATCCCTTTACGGGCACCAGGCTTGATGACACCTCCTGTAAAAACGCGGAGAAATTGTATGTCTTCTATACAGATGAATGGGAAGCATCTCTCAACGAAGGAAACACCTTCGCTCCGGGCCTTTGGTGCACGGTATCGAATCAGGATATCTTCGACAAGGATAACTGGGAGACCGTCGGCGTCCAGTAAGGATCAGCGGCTTTTATGGCTGTTCTGTAACGTTACCGAAATAGTTTTCACCCTTCTTTTATGTTAGAGTAGATGTTGAGGAATTATAATGCTTGCGCAGGAGCAAATGCATCTATGAAAAAGAGACGGGAAAACGAAAACGATAAAAATCTTCTGCCGGAAAACGACATTCAGGATATGCCGTCCGAACAGAGCGTGTCGGATGTGGAAGATCCGTATTCCGCTGATGATACCGCCGATGGATTGATCGAAGAGGAACACGAAGTTCTTTATGATGCGAACGATCCGGATCTTCTTGACGACCCGGATATGATCGACGAGTCTGAAGAGCTTTTCAATATGCAGGAAGCCGAAGAAGAGTCATGGACCGAAGTCGAACCTGTGGATATGCAGCTCGGGAAACACGAGATCCGCAATGTGATCGATGACGACGATCCGGATGCTCCGATCTTCTCCGAACTGTCCACCAGACCTTCGGATGCGGTCCCCACGGAACGCGGCAAGAAAGCCAACTGGAAACCGAGAATGTTCCTGATCATCATGGCGGTGATCGCGCTTCTGATCCTGATCTGGTCCGTTATCTCTCTCGGAAATCTCAACGAGCGCATGAGCAGCCCGCTCACCGTCGGTAACCGTGAAGTATCAAATGCAGAGTTCAGCTTCATGTATCACTATGTGCTTTTGGAAAACGGTGTCGATATCTTTAAGGAGAACACCGAAACCATGCTTCAGGAGCCGGGCGAAAACGGATTTGCCACCTACCGCGAATACTTCCTGGATGTTACCGCAAAAGAGATCCAGGCTACAGATATGCTTTATGATGATGCCGTTGCACACGGGTATTCCATCACTTCGGATCACAAAGACCGCGCCCAGGCGTATATCGACTGGCTCAAGACCAAAGCGGACGCGATCCATGTAGATCTGGACACCTATATCAAGGGTACTTTCGGTCCTTACGTCAATAAGAGCCTGATCCTTTCGGTGCTGCCGAAAGTTTACTTCGCCGAGGATTACTCCGGCCATCAGAAACTCGAAGAATTAAAGGCCACTTCAGAGCAGGCGGAACAGGCATATCAGAATTCCAGAAACTCTTACGACCTGGTATCTTACCGCATGCTCCGTATCACTTATGAGCAGCGTGAAGAAAGTTATGTCAAGACAGCGAATATTCATGCCCAGAAGATCATCGATGATACGAACGGCGATCAGACCAAGTTTGAAGCCTCTGCCGCCACACATTTCTCCGGAGAAATGCAGCAGCGCCTGCTGGTACCGGATTCCACGCTCCACGCAAAAGTCCGTTACTCGGAAGTAACTGAGACCGAGTGGAGAAACTGGCTGTTCGACACTTCCCGAAAGCCCGGAGACTGTGTCATCATTCCGGACGATTACGGATTCCCGGTCATCTTCTGTTTCGTCGAGCGCACCCGTCAGGAAGAACCTCTGCGAAATGTCCGTTTCTTCTATATCAACATGGAAGATGAAGAAACGGGTGCCCCGGGTGTTCCGAGAAGCGATATCCTCGTTCTTTCGCAGACGATCTTCGACAGCATCACGGACGAGGCGAGCATGATCACACTCGAGACCACATATGCGGACGAACTGATGGACGGTTCGATGAGAGCTGCGCAGCAGTCTTCTTTGTATCCCGGACAGAATCCTGCCGAGATCGATGAGTGGATCTTCGATCCGGAAAGAAAAGCCGGAGATAAGACTTTGCTCCAAAGAGAGAATGACTGCCTGATCCTCTTCTACGTCGGAGCATCCCCGAATCCGGAATGGTATGACCGTGTGAACAGTTTCATCCGCATGGATAACTATCAGGAATTCATCAGCAGCAATATCGGTAATTACGCTTACACCTTCCACGAAGAAGGACTAAAGTACATCGAAGATATTCCGTCATAACGGGCTGAACTTGAAAAACAACGCAAGAAAAAAGACTGTCTCGCATGAGACAGTCTTTTTCGTATTCTTTAGATCGATAGTATTACATACGGATCGCGATCGCGACCAGAACGAAGATCGAGGAAAGCATCATCAATGCCAACACGATCGCAAGGGCTCTTGCGGCAGGATTGTAGCGGCTGCCTGTTCTTTTTGCCATTTCTTCTTTCCCCTTTCGTAGATCCGCGCGATTATCCGGCGGGAGTTCTTTTCTGCCTGTTTAGTGTAACATGAAGGCGTTTTTTGTCAATCACCCTCGGTACTTGAGTTTTTTCTCAGAGATACTTCACAAGTTCGTCTCTTACGGCATCCATACGCTCATCAGAGATGCCGAAGTCCATCTTTTTGTAGTTCCAGGCGGAACGGCCGATCCCGTTTGCTTTAAATACCTGGTTGATCATCTTATACCACTTCAGGGCATCCTCCGGAGCGACTCTGTCGATCACTCCGTATTCGCCGCAGTAGAGCGCTACATTACGTTCTTCCGCGGTGTCGATCGCTTCTTTAAAGATCTTCTCGAAGTAAGCAGAGGAAAGATGATCGTCACCCGAGAAACCGGAAAAGCCCGTGGTCACCTGGGACAGGTTCTTCACACCGGCATCATCCATTTCTTTATATGTCGCATCGATATGGATACGGAACGAGGTGTCCATCGTCGGGATCCACGGCGCGCCCTGATGCGTAAAGATCAGGGGTTCGTAGCAGTGAAAATTGTAGATGATGTTTTCATCATACGGCATCGCAAGATCTTTTACGGAATCCACGCTGTTGTTCCAATAACCGCCGACCAGGATCTTAATGGCCGGTGCGATCTTTCTGATGCGGCGGATGCACTCGTAAGAGATCTTATTCCAGCGGTCACAGTAGTCTTTATCGGTAACTTCGTTGAGAAGTTCAAAAGCGACTCTGTCTTCATATTTTCCGAAGCGGGAAGCGACATTTTCCCAAAGTTTATAGAATCTTTCCTGAAGAGCATCGCTGTCGAAAAATCCTCTCTCTCCAAAGGCATCATCGAAAGAATATCCCATGGTCTTATGAAGATCCAGAACCATATTCAGTCCGTATTTTCCGCACCAGTCGATCGCGTCCTGGATGTGGCCGTAGCCGCTCTCCACCGGATTTCCTTCTTTATCTTCGATCAGTTCGTAGTCAAACGGAAGGCGGACATGATCCATGCCCCAGCCCTTGATGGTCTTAATGTCTTCTTCTACGACAAAAGTGCTGTATGTTTCTTCTGTGTCATCACACTGCGACAGCCAGCCGCCTAAGTTGACACCCTTCTGATATCCTTCCCAAGTCTTCATGAACTGTTTCTCCTCTTCATGTGCCCATTAATATGCTCATTATATCAGAAGAAACCGCCGCGTGTATGTTTTATTCCGAGATCAGCTCGTATGCGGAAACTCTCTTGATCGAACCGGCCATGACATAGGTCATGGTAAATACCAGAACTCCGATCAGAAGGATCGTAAGAAGGATCAGTACCGGGAATACAAGAAAATCGATCTTATGCATGCCGAATCCCGAAAGGATCGCCGTCATAAGCGGGTTTACCAGAAAGAATCCGAGAAGAGAACCGATAACGGATGCGGCAAGAGTTACCGGCAGAAGTGAAAGCGAGAGCTGGATCTTCAGCTGGCGGCTGGTAAAGCCGACCGCTTTTTTAATGCCGAATTCCTTTTCTTTTTTGATGAAGATCGTCTTGAGGAGGATCTTGATGACCAGTAGGATGATCGCGATATTTAAGCCCACCATGATCATGACGATCAGGGATACTGCCGATATCTCCGTCCCTTCTCCACTGTGGACCTGATCGTAGACATTGCCTCCGGTCGTGCACTTCTCGCCGAGAAGTGCTTTTATATCGGAAAGAGCCCGATCTACATTTTCCACACTCGGATCATCCATTCTGAAACGGATGATCTCATAGTTCGGATCGATTCCCAGGTTCTTCGCGCCCTCTTCGCTGATGAAGATACGTACACCGAGATTCATGACGGACTGCTGAAATCCGGTGATGATGAAGCGCTCTGTATGATTGCCGAACACCACTTCGATCTCATCTCCGATCGTTACACCGAGGCGGTCTGCGATCACTCTTCCGATGACGCACTCGTTTGCCTCTTGGAATGTATCTCCTTCGTACACACCACAGTCAATGTATTCGGGCTTATCTGTGTAAAAGGCAAAGGTCTCATTCCCTTCAATGCTGATGTTCGCAAAATTATAGCCGTACACCTGACTGATCCCGTCGATACTTGCCATCTGCTCCATGATGTGGTGCGTTTCTTTTGTATCCGTGTTGACGTTGATGAATCCGTCCGGAACATCACCGTTGATGAGATGGACGAACTCCGTCGGGTTGACCTTGCTGTTGTAAAAAAGGATCCCCGAGAACATGATCATGAACGCGACCACACTCATGACGGAAAGAAGGATGATATTCTGTCCCTGGCTTTGCAGCATGCTCTTCAGCGCCAGAAGGATATTCAGGCCGCCCTTGGTGTTCTTAAGCGGAAGATGGTTTTTCTTAAAACTGTTGGATTTTAATCCGAAACGGAGCGCCGTGGCAGGATGAAGCTTCTTCAGTTTGATCGTGGAAAGGAACACTACAACGATCATACAGACCGCAATACCGCCGAGGATAATGAGTGTTGTTCCCGGACAGAAACGAAGCACCCAGAGAACTCCCGTGATCGTCTGGAAGATCTCTCTGTCGAGGATCGGCATGGTGATGTAAGAAAGGATACAGCCGATCACTCCGCCGATCATACCTACGATCACAAACTCAAGCGTCATCGCCGCGCGGAGCTGCCCGACCGTATGGCCGACCGCACGAAGGGCACCGATATTTTTGATATCTCTGTCGATATTGTTGTTGATCGTAAAGACGATCATGATCAGACATACGGCAAGAACAACTATCGAAAAAGCCGTCACCAGACCGGAAAGAATATCCGCAATAGCCGTATATCCTTCCTTTGCCAGATCTCGTGCATACGAATAGAAATCCAGGCCGGCTTCTGCCAAACTGTCTCTGCTTGCCTGAAGGACCTCATCCTGAGAGACGCCTTCGGCGCAGTACATCTTGACCATCTTTCTGTCTGCGATATAGTTCGTCTCTAAATAGGACGCCTCGGCAAATTCCCACATCTTCGAAAAGGAATCTTCATCGACCATGACAGACATCCAGCCGTAGGAGTTTCCGCCGATCAAGGCTTCATAAATGCCGGCTACGGTGAAGTCGATATCTCCTGCCGCGGGCGAGTGCATGTGGATCTTATCGCCGACTTTGATTCCATTCGTCTTCGCATAATACGAATTGAAATAGATCTTCGGACCGGCTGCCGATTCATCTCTTTCCAGAAAAAAGTACTCTTCGGCAGCCCCGTATTCGCCGATCCTCGTGATCGTGGAACCATCGAGATCGAACTCTTCGTCCTCTCCTTCTATACGGAGCTTAACGGTACCCGGCATGACCATATCCTGAATGGAGAATTCAGCGATCTCCGGGATACCGGAGAGTGCTTTTGAAATATCGTCATCGGAAGCGACGATATATGACAGGACATCGGCTTCCTTTCTCTCTTTCACTTTTTCGTCATAGATCGAACTGTACTGCCCGACAAAAAGGCCGGTGTGCAAAAGAAGCGAAGTCAGGATCAAGACGAGAAGGAATGCCGTCAGGACATTTCTGTCCTTTCTCATATTGGCAGAAATCAGTTTTACCATCCCATCTCCTCCAAAAATCCACGGATCATCTCATGTCTCTTTTTGTCGCCGCTTACGTATTTTCCGGGATTGCATTCGCCCTTGATGCCGCCGTCCTCGAGGTAGAGGATACGGTTGGCACGGCGCGCGGATTTGATATCGTGAGTGACCATTACGACGGACTGGCCTTCGTTGTTGATATCGGTAAGAACATTGAGAACGGCTTCGACACCGGCGGAATTGAGAGCGCCGGTCGGTTCGTCAGCAAATACGACATCGGGATCATTGATGACGGCTCTGACCATCGCCGCTCGCTGGGCTTCACCGCCGCTGACCTGAGCCGGAAACTTGTCGGTCATTTCTTCGCTGATGCCGACACGCTCGAAAAGCGCCGTCGCCTTTTTCTTCAGATCTTTCTGTTTTTGTCCGATGAGCATGCCCGTACTGATCGCATTGTCCATGATACTCATGCTGTCGACAAGATGTACCTGCTGGAAAACAAATCCGCAGTGTTTTCTACGGAACACCGCGAGCTGGTCATCGTTCATGCCGGTGAGTTCTTTTCCCGCATATTCGATATGGCCGAGAGACGGCTGGTCCATCCCCGAAAGGGCGTAAAGAAGGGTCGATTTGCCGGCTCCGGAGGACCCCATGATGACGGTAAAATCGCCCTCGTAGATCTCGAGATCAAGATTTTTGATGATGTGATACTGCTTCCCTGAAACCGAGAAGCTTTTGCTGAGCTTGTCTGTTTTGATGATGACTTTCTTGTCCACTTCTGTCGACTCCTTTCGATGTTACGATTCGAGTATAGCGAAGTGGGTCCTTAAAATCTTTGTCGAAGTTTTAATCATTCTTTAAATCCGATACGACACCAGGCGCAATAAATCTGCATTCCGGCAAACAGCGCTTTTTGACACTGATTTTGGAATATTTTATAATATCGGTATATTTTTCATTGAGGAAACATACGCTGACAGTGTACGAAAAAAAAGATTTGAAACCCAACAGATCTTTGATCCGCCCAGAGACTAACTGGCCTTTTTTACTGGCGGGGTTTTTCCTGTCCTATACTTTCCTTTCGAATGTTCTCCAGTATTTCTTTGATACCGATATTTACCATATGTTGTCGGCAGGAAAAGCGATTGCCGGCCAGGGAGTGATCAAGGAGGACGTTTTCTTTTTAGAAAGCGGACATAAGATCGTCATTCAGCAATGGCTGTATGATCTGCTCGTTTACGAGGTATACAACAATCTGGGGAAGATAGGGATATTGCTGTTCACCATACTTTTATCTCTGATCTTTATATTCCTTGCCATCCGGGTAATGCGGTATTATGGGGTCGATCTCAGGCTGGCCTCGACCGGAGTTCTTGCGGTATGCGCTTTCTACGATGCTGTATTCACGATCCGTCCCGGTCTCTTCACTCTGATCCTTCTGCTTCTTCAGATATGTTTCTGTGAGAAGCATATAAAGACCGGGAAAAGCATCTATCTTTATTCTCTCCCCCTCATCATGATCCTCGAGATCAATTTCCACGCGTCCATGTGGATCGCGCACCTGATCTTCCTTCTGCCGTATCTGGTTCCCATTCCGGCCTTTGCAAAGAAATATGTCAAGCTGGAAGATCATCATATCAGCATCAAAAAAGCCGCCTTGCCGATCGTATGTATGATCGCGGGACTCTTCATCAACCCGTATGGAATGGACGGTATCACTATTCTTTTCAAGCAGAAAGAGATCTCAGATCTGGGGATCTTGGAATTACAATCACCGGCGCTTTCTTCTAAGTACTCTATTGTGATGGTCGTTTCCCTCATCATCTTCGCTTTTCTCTACGGAAAAATAAAGATCCATTCCAGCAACGCATTTCTGTTCCTGGGAACTTCTATCATGCTGGTATCTAACCTTCGAAACATCCAGATGTATGCCATCGGGCTGATCGCTGTCATGTGTGATCTTCTCTGCGCCATTTCTCTTCCCAAAGCGGAGAAGATCTTTCAGAAGACCAATCGAGTGCTGGTCGCATTATGCGCTCTTCTGACCGTTGTACTGATCTTTTCATCTGCAGTCAGTCTTCCCTATTCTTATATATTCCGGGATCAGCCTTCTGACAGCGTCCGCGTACCTGTAGATGCAGTCGAGTATCTGGATGCGAATGCGTCAAAAGATTCCCGGATCTATACAGAATTCAATGGCGGCGCCTATGTCTCATGGAAAGGATATAAGATCTATTTCTGCTCGAGGACCGAAGGCTACTGCAAAGATGTAAACGGCGGATATGACCTGATTGGTGAATACTTATCCATTTACCGGAATTCGAGCACATCCGGTAATGACACTTTTTCCGAGTTCCTTTCGAAATACGATTTTGAATACCTGATCGTAGCGGTAAACAACAGACTCTTCCCTTATATTTCCACAAGAGAAGACTATGAACCTGTAGTCAGCGGGAATGGTTATGTCGTATTTAAAGCAAAATGATTAAATAGAAGTCGCGTCCGGCGATCAGGGTTTATAAGCTCCCCGCGCATTCTTCAAGAGGATCTTCATCAAGTCACCATTCCCCTTAAAGAAGCTGATCTTCGTCGGTGTCTTCCCCTTCTTGGGATACGCTCTTGTTACCGGGATCTCACATGCTTTCATTCCCAGCTGGCTCGCTCTCACAGAAAGATAGGCCAGAAGTTCATACGTCTGAAAAACATCCCTCAATGGTTTCACCTGTTCGTCCAGGAGATATCGGGATGAGTATCCCCGAAAAGCATTTGTCGTATCCGTAAACTTCTTATGTGCCGTAAGCGATATGATCGGAGCATGGATCAATCTTACGGAGAGCCAGCGGAGGATTGGTGTATTGATCGCCTTACCGCCTTTGACAAAACGCGAGCCCTGGACAAAATCATAGCCCTCCTCTAATTTGGATATGAATCGCGGGACATCCTCGATGCTGTCCTTATTGTTTCCATCGATCGTGATGATCCCTTTATATCCACGTTCAAGTGCCCACCAGATCCCCATCCGGAGCTGCGCGCCCTGTTTACCCTCATCTTTTTTGACTAAAAGCGCATTTACATCCAGCGCCCGGAGTTTTTCTTCTTCCGTGCACCCTTCTGTAGATCCGCCATCGCAGATCACAATATCCGCATGATCCGAGACATGGTTTGCCTGTGCTCTGCGCAGTTCATCATGGATCCTGGTCCCCTCGTTGATGATGGGAATAAGGACGACGTAATCTTTTGTTTTTCCGGCATACTCATCACAGGAAAACTTTGGAACACCGGGCTTTCGTTCAAACTCCATGACGCAATTCATACCTCTCGATCAAACACATTTTGAACATACTCCATCGTACGGAAAAGAAGATCAGTATCTTCCTGTCTTCCCATCTCGATCGACACTGCCTTCTGATATCCTTCGGCTTTGAGCAGTCCGGCGATCTGTTCATGCATTTTCCTTTTCCTGACCGGTTTCAATCCGGGTTCACTGATATGGACATGATTGATGAGATCTATCCTTCCCTTGAGGATATCCGCAGATTCTCCGTTCTCGATCATCGTTCCCATATCCAGATTCAGCAGGAATCCTTTGGAATCGACAGCCCTTATCAGATCAAACGCCTCTTCCGTCGTATTGATGAAATTCGTATTATAGATCTTCGGATTGGGCTCCATGCCGATCACCGTCTGATGCGCATAGGCATACTCACCCAGTTCCCGGAAGAAACTGATTGCGGATCCTGCATCTTTTCCCTCAGGAACGGCACGGCTCACCGGGCACCCGAAAACCAGGTTCCCACATCCGATCGTCTGCGCAAAGTCCACAGCCTTCTTCGTGTAAGAGAGCAAAGCCTCACGCTCTTTTTCTGTTCCGAAAAGTTTTTCTTTCCGTCCATACCATATAGACTGCATAGAAGAGACCGTAAATCCATATCTTGCCTGAAGGTCTTCTTTCCACCTTTCTGCGGCAGAGAGGTCTTCGTATGGAGTTTCCGCGAAGATGCGCGTAGGCGCGATCTCAAGACCGGAAAAGCCGTGTTCTTTCATAAAGCCGTATACTTTCTCGTCATTATCAGCTGTCCAGGCGATATTTGAAATAGAGAGGATCATTGCTTTCCTCCTTCGGATACCGGAACCTGTTTTGAATACTCTTCCACGAAATTTCTGATTCCGGCAAGAACAGACTCCTTATCGCGGATGTATCCGTTCTTTCCATTAAACAATGCATCATGTATGGTCCGGAAATCATAATCTGCAGGTGCGGATGCCAGTTCATTCACGAAGTCCTCACCTGTCAGGTATCTGTACAGTTCTCCCGCAGAAACGGGTTCAGTCGCCGGATGCCAAAGCGTGATCCCTGCATCCAATGCAATGTTCATGTCCGCCCACAGATCCTTTAGATCATAAAACTGGAACCGGCTCCGGCTGTCTGTGAAATCCAGCGCGGAAAATCCCAGAGCGCGGAACATATCCTTCAAGCCTTCTTTTTCCGGACCGGAAACATTTACTTTATAGAATCCGTTTGCCTGTTTGTCGTAGTACTTCAGAAGCTCCGGCTGCTTGCCTGAAAGCTCGAGAAACTTCTTCTCATTGAGCATAAAAGGAATTACGTTGATAAAGTCATAGATGAAGTTCTTCTTGATGTTTCTTCCGAAAAGTCCGGGCAGTCTGATGATCAGCGCATCCGGGTAATTCTCTCTCACCCGGCACTCCAGAAGATACCGATGATATCCATATGCGGCCAGACCGGAAACATCGATCGTTGAATTCTCGTCGACACCCAATGGACTTTTGAATACATCGATCGTTGAGATCAGCACAAGTTTTTTCGGGGCGATTTCCGAGATATTATTCTCCGCATCTTTGATCATAAGAAGATCTTTCTCCGGATCATTATTGGCAAGATATTTTTCGGCACGAAGCCCTGAATAAACAAGAAGATCAGGCTTCGTTCCAAAGGCCTCCCGGATATTTCCGGAATTGTATTTCGCGTCAAAATCTCCTGATGCGGTCAGATTGCTGCCTACAAATCCGGTATATCCTACTATCGCTTTCACCCTGCTATCTCCTTCACACTTATTTGGTCAGTTTCTCAATGCTTTCAAAACTGTACTGTTTTCTTTTGAACACCAGCTGAAGGATCAGCTGAAGGTACTTGATAATGATCGTCAAGATCCCGAACAGGCCGAAGAAACAGAAAGACAGGAAAAGGATCGTCGTTGTCCAGCCTGCGACCGGATTGGCCATGGCGTATGTGATCACCGCATAGGCTACCACCAAAAGAGACATAAACATCATAAGGAAAGTCATGACCATAGAAAAGCGGTAACCGACTTTGGTAAACAGAAGCAGCGAATCCAAAGCAAGACCGGAACGGTATGACTTTTCTTTCTTATCGGTCCGGGCTCTATTCTTCGCGATAAGAGGATAGCGGATGTTGTCTGTTTTCAGTCCGCAGTTCGCGTACAGTGCTTTTCGATAGAAAATACTCTTATTCATTGAGCTGATCCGGTTGATCACACGCCGGCTGATCACGCGGAAAGTCTCTGTCGACATATTACTCGGAATATCCGCATATCTGTCGAAAATCCTGTAAAACAGTCTGGACGAGAACTTCTCTTTCCGGTCCGGTGACGCGCTGACGATATCATATCCTTCCAGCGCGTGTCTGTAGACCTTCATGATCATACCCGGATCATAGTCGATAAATGTATTATCAAACTCAAATACATAATCTCCGATCGCCATATCGACGCCGGCGTTCATAGCAAGTTCCAGTCCGTGATAATAACTCATGTTGACCACGGTAATACTGGTCGTTTCCGCGTCATTACTTATGGTCTTGATCACGGAAAGACTGTCGTCATCTGAGAAGTCATTTACACATATGATTTCTGAGTGCTCGAAGTTACTCTCCATCACTTTGATGATCGTGCGAAGAAATCCTTCAAGCCTCTCGTGTGCATTATGAACGTAGATTACCGCAGAAACAAAACTCTTCTCTTTATTCTCCATCTAT
Organism: Clostridiales bacterium; assembly: GCA_017428545.1. Classification (GTDB taxonomy): domain Bacteria; phylum Bacillota; class Clostridia; order Saccharofermentanales; family Saccharofermentanaceae; genus Scatonaster. The sequence continues at coordinate 34,365 of JAFRQR010000029.1, read as the reverse complement.
CAACACCTCGTCAAGATCATAGACCGTATTTATCTTGCCTGATAAAACGCCGACAAAAGTCGGACCGGAAGTATATTTCCTTATCACCGTAGGCCGCGAATCATCTATCTCCGAGCTCATTAGTATCGGTTTCATCGAGTATAGCGACTGCTTGTAGGTAAACCCATACTCATCGAGCATATACTTTCTTGCCAGATTGGACATGTATGGGAACGCGGTCTTCGGCTTTGCCGGACATGTATTGCAGTTTCCCAGCTGTTCTTTCGAACAGTACCCTTCACTTTTATCCTGGCACGGGAATGTCGGCAGTTCATCATAGCAGGTCGTATGCGGAGTAAATGTTACAGAAGTCAGTGAATGGCACCCGGTTTTCCCGAACGGCATGATCGAGAAAAAAGGTCCGTCCATTACGGTAAAACCGATATTCTTCAAGTTGTCATTCACATCACATAGGATGATCTCGCACAATTCGTATTTGATGCCGAACTTCTCCAGTCCGGCCATTTTCAGGATCTGATTCGTTCCGGCATATGTGGCATTTAATACATAGCCGCTCCGATAAGAATTTCCATTCTCTTCGCTGATCACATAAGCATCGTCTGTTCTTTCGATCTTCGTGATCCGCGCACCATATACAAAACGGACAGACTTTTCATACGCCTTCAGTTTTTCCAGAAAGTACTCTTTCAGTTTCATCGCATCATAGGTATATTCACGGGTCCGGAATACTCCATCGCACATGCCCGGTTTGAAATAGGTCTCCGCAAATAGTTCCTCACAGGGAATGCCGGCCGCTTTGCAGAAGTCCTTAAACTGCTTGCCGTCCGTCCAGGAATACATGCCGGAAGTCGCATAGATCTGATCAAATTCCCGGTTGATGCAGAAATCATAATCCCGGTTAAAGCGCGCGAAATAGCCGGCAGTCTTCATCGCGGTGGAAATGGATCTCGGATAATGATAGCCCTGGTGAACTCTGGCCTGATTTACATACGTAGCCCGCTGAAAAGGCGCAGGATCACACTCCAGGACAAGTATATTCTGTCCCCGTTCACAACAGAAAAGAGCGGAATACAAACCGTAAAGACCCGCCCCGAGAATAATCTTGTCAAAACGTTCTGAAGCCATTTCGCCTTTCTCCAATACTGTACGTGCTTTAGACCCGAAAATCCGATCCTTACACTACAGTGAACAACTAAATCAAGTGTACGAAATGTCCTATTTCCTGTCAACGTTCAAAGGGTGTCTGACGCCTCTATGTCACAGAAGACGGAGTCTGAGAGTCACAGCAAGACCTTTCTCTTTATTCTCTGCCGTGATCTCACCGCCCATCTTTTCCATGAGGTAGCGGGAGATGTATAGACCTAAGCCGGCACCTTCTTTTTCCACGGCATTACTTCCGCGCTTATATTTTCCGAAGATCGTATCGATCTCAGATCCCGGAACCCCGCCGCCGTGGTCGCCGATCTCGATGACCAGAAAACGGGTGTTGCCGACACTCGTTTCGATGCGGCTTTGAACAGTCATCTCCGTGTCGGCATACTTGTAGGAATTGGAAAAGATATTGTTGATGACCTGATTGAGGCGGAGCGGATCCGCGGAAACGACTGCCTCTTCGATCTTTATCTCCGGAACCTTGTTCTTATAATCGGCTTGTGAAATAAAGTGCGCGATCTCTTTGGAAGTGACCTCGCCCGGATTTACTTCCAAATGCTCGAGTTCCTCGAGGGTCGCATGGAAAAGATCCGATACCAGGCTGTCGATCTGGTCGGCCTTGGCATTTATGCTTCGGACCGTTTTCTTCTGTTCGTCGTCCAGCCCGGAAAGTTCCATGACTTCCGCCATCGCTTTGATGGATGTGACCGGTGTCTTAATGTCATGTGAAAGCTGCGCGACAAGTTCTTTTCGAGCCTTGACGGCTTCAGCTTCGCGAAGTTTACTGGCCTTGAGTTCTTCGCGCATGATGTCGAAGCTCTCGGTAAAAGCACCGAACACGTGGTTTTTGTCCATCTGCATCGGGGCATCGAGATTTCCCGATGCGACCTCGGATGCAAAGTGCTGCATCTTGTTGAAAGGATCGACGATGCGTTTTTTCAGATACAGAAAATACCCGGCCGTTGCCGCAAGCATGAGGAATAAAACCGCCCCGCAGATCAACGAGATGCGGCGGTTTCGAGCCGACTGCTGATCGCGGTAATCGTTGTGGACCAGGAGTTTTCCGACCACTTCCCCGTTTTCGTCCGTGATGTCGCGGATGACGTCATAGTTTGTCGTTGCCGACGAGACCGATGTGGAAATATGCTTGTCAGTATAGATCAGGAGATTGCCGTCATTATCGATCACGGCATACTCGAACGGCTGGTCCGTCGGGAGCAGATCTTTCTTATGGCTACCGGTATTTTCCCAGTCTTTTCCGAGCGCGATCGTAAGACGATTGATCTCCGTCGGATAAGAAGTGATCTTCTTCGAAGTGATGGCGCCAATGCGGAAACAGACGATCACGATGACGATCAGAAAGAACGCGGCAAAGATCAGAAAGGATTTCGTCTTCACGGCTGATCCTCCAGAATGAATCCGCTGCCCCATACTGTCTTTATGTAAGCAGGATTACTTGCATCGTCTTCGATCTTCTCGCGCAGATGGCGGATATGGACATTGAGAGTGACGTCTCCGACGAACTCCGTGCCCCAGATCTTCTCGAAAAACTCTTCCTTTTTGATGATGCGGTTCCTGTTATTGAGCATATAGACCAGAAGCCGGAACTCCATGGCCTTTAATGGAGTCTTTTCCCCGTTTCGGATCACGACGGCACGCGACAGGTCGATCGTACTGTTTCCGAGGACTACCAGATGGTCTCCTTTTTCCGTATTCTCAGAGCCGCTATTCTTGCCGCCTTCCGAAGATGCGGATGATCCGGAAGCTTCTTCGTAGCGTTTCAGCGCGGCTTTTACTTTTGCAAGAAGGACGCCCAGCGAATAGGGCTTACATATATAGTCATCTCCGCCGATCGATAGCGCCAGGAGCATATCGTCTTCCGCCTGCCTTGCGCTGATGAAAAAGATCGGGACATTCATTTTCGCGCGGATCATCTGGCAAAGTTCAAAGCCTGAATCCTCGCCGAGATTAATATCCAGAAGGATCAGCGAACACGTGTTTTCTTCAAAGAAATGAAGAGCGGATTCTTTATCGGTGACATACGTCGCCGTAACTCCCGACATATTGAAATACTTGGAAGTATATTCTGAAAGTTCGAGTTCGTCGTCTACGATCAAAACGCTGTAATGCATGCTGTCCTTATCCCCTGATTCCCCGCTGTTGATATTTAATTGCTCTTTTTCAGTTCCTCATCGATCTCTTCGGCGTATCTTACGGTCTCCATCGCGTCTCTGCAGTATCTGTCCGCGCCGATGGCGTCCGCATACTCCTGCGTCAGGACCGCACCGCCGACACAGACCTTCGCCCACGGCGCCTGCTCACGCAGAAGCTTGATTGTCTCTTCCATTGCAGGAACGGTGGTGGTCATCAGAGCCGACAGTCCGACGATCGGTGCGTGGAGCCTTACGACCTCATCAACGACCGTCTGTTCCGGCACGTCCTTTCCGAGGTCGGAAACGGCAAATCCGTAGTTTTCCAAAATGAGTTTGACGATGTTTTTGCCGATATCGTGGATGTCTCCATGCACGGTCGCGATAACGAACGGGCAGCGCGAGGATCCGCTATTTCCTTCGTCACTTGCCGCCATTGCCACCTTTACTTCTTCAAAAGCACTTTTCGCTGCTTCTGCCGCCATAAGGAGCTGCGGCAGATACACTTTCTTCTTTTCGAAATCCGCACCGACGATATTGAGGGCCGGGATAACTTCCGACTGGATGATCTCAAGAGGTTTCTTTTCCGCGAGCATCGCCTTGGTCAGAGAACCGGTCTTTTCCTTAAGGCCTCGGACGATCGCTTTCTGAAGTTCCGAAGAAGGGCCTTCACCGGAACCCGAAGCGGCCGCTTCTCCGCCTGCTGCCGGAGCTGCTCCCGCCGCCGGTGCCGTCATCGTCGGCGCCGGAAGATTCTGCGCATAAGTGATATAGTCCATGCAGTTTTCATCCATGTTATGAAGCGCACGGAAGGCATGGTAAACATTCATCATCTCCTGCGAATACGGGTTCATGATCGCCGCCGAAAGTCCGTCCTGCAGGCACAGGGCGAAGAATGTCGATGTGATGATATTTCTGCTCGGAAGTCCGAAAGAAACATTCGAGATACCAAGCGAAGTATTTACTTTCAGATCGTGGCGGATACGGTGGACCGCCTGCATGGTGGCCAGTGCCGCCGTCGTATCAGCCGAGATCGTCATGGCCAGCGGGTCGAAGATAAGATCTTTTTTATCGATGCCATAATCCGCGGCTCTCTTAATGATCTTCTCCGCAATCGCGACTCGTTCTTCGGCCGTATCCGGGATACCGCCCTCATCGAGAGTCAGCGCAACGACGAATCCGCCATACTTGGCAACGAGTGGGAAGATCACGCTCATGACCTCTTCTTTACCGTTGACAGAGTTGACCATGGCCTTACCGTTATAGGCGCGAAGTCCTGCTTCCATGGCAACCGGATCGGTCGTATCGAGCTGAAGCGGAAGATCCGTAACCGCCTGCAGTTCTCTTACCGCACGAAGCAAAAATGCCGGCTCGTCGATCTCAGGAAGACCGACGTTAACGTCGAGGAGCTGCACTCCCGCATCCTGCTGTTTCAAGGCTTCACCTAAGATATAGTCGATATCGTTTTCACGGAGTGCCTGCTGGAAACGCTTTTTTCCCGTCGGGTTGATGCGTTCACCGATCAGGATCGGGCTCTCGCCGAACTTTACCGCATGTGTATAAGACGAAACCAGCGACAGGTTCTTTTCGGTCACCGGAACCGGCGTGATGGACTTCGATTTTTCGACCACCGCGCGGATATAGTCAGGTGTCGTACCACAGCAGCCGCCCGCGATACGCACGCCCTTTTCGAGAAGTTTTCCGACAGACTCGGAAAACTCCGGCGGGAATACGTCATAAACGGTCTTACCGTTTTCTGCTCTCGGAAGACCCGCATTCGGTTTCAGAAGCACCGGCACGGATGCGTATTCGAGATACTCTTCCACGACACCCACAAGCTGGTCCGGGCCAAGCGAGCAGTTCGCACCGATCGCATCGGCATGCATGCCCTCGAGCATCGCGACCATTGCGGCAGGCGATGCACCCGTCATGAGTTTACCGTCGGCGCCATAGGCATTAGAAACAAATACCGGAAGATCCGTATTTTCTTTTACCGCAAGAAGCGCGGCCTTGGTATCGTAGCTGTCATTCATGGTCTCGATGAATACGAGATCGACACCGGCTGCTACACCGAATTTCACGGTCTTAGCGTACATCGCGACCGCGTCTTCGAATTCATAATCACCATAAGGTTTAAGGAGTTTTCCCAAGGGGCCGATGTCGAGCGCGACGAACTTCTCCTGAGTTCCCGTGCTCTGACGCGCCGCCTCACGGGCATTTTTGACCGCGGCCGTGACAAGCTGTTCGAGTTCTTCGTCATCGAACTTTAAGCCGTTCGCGCCGAAGGTATTACTTAAGACGACATTGGAACCTGCGTCGTAGTAGGATTTCTGGATCCTTATGATCTCCTCCGGATGCGTGACGTTCCATCTCTCCGGCAGTTCACCGGGCTGAAGTCCCGCCTCCTGAAGAAGCGTACCCATTCCTCCGTCGAGGAACAGAAAATGGTCTTTCATGTAGTCGCGTATATTCATATGAAAACTCCTCGTGATACTCTGCGAAAAGTGTACCACAAAACAGGGCTTTCTTACATATAGAACACTTTAAGGAAAAAGAGGATCAGCAGACCCCGATGATCGCGGTGACGCTCTTGCTCGGCGCCATCAGGCACGATTCGGAAAGCGTGATACCGAGTCTTCTTTCGGCATCTAAAAGCGGCAGGAAAACTTTCTGCACTTCGATCGGAAGATCCCCGTATCCCGGCGAAAAACGCATGCGCGTCTCACGTCCGGTTTCTTTACAGATCTCCTTGACTTCCTCGTTAAAAGCATCGCACAAGGATTCCACTCTTTCGGCACCTAAGCCCTGAAGCAGAAGCCCCATCTTCGGGTCGGCCTTTTCGAATCTACGGATCAGCCGGTCGATCCCGGATCCGATCGTCGCCGCGAAAAGCACCGCCTTATCGCAGCCAAGAAGGTTCTTTTTCAGCTTTTCGGACCTCTGTTCAAACGGAAAAACCGGAAATCCGTCCTCGTCCCAGGAAAGCGGAACGACCAGAAAACCCACGCGGAAAGAAAGCGCACTGTCCGTCAGGGAAAGTGCTTTTTCCATAGAAGAAGCAAGCTCCGGATCCTTCGCGGCATTTTCCTGTTCGTAGACCGGAATGCAGGAATAACGGAGCCACTCGGTCACGTTGACCGAAGGGCTTTCGTAGTCAAGATACTGCGGGATCGTCTGTTTATCGGCGGCCAGCGCCTCGCGGAGAAGTGCTTTTCGATCCATATTACTTCACGCCATAATCCTTCCAGAGAATGTTGGAAAGATTGTTCATGATGGCCTCGGCAACGTCCGGCTTATTCATGGAATACACATGCACGTTCGTCACTCCGTTGGCATAAAGGTCGATGATCTGATCGGTCGCGTAGGCGATACCTGCCTGCTTCATAGATTCCGGATCCTGTCCGAAATAATCGACGATCGCCTTGAAACGCTGCGGCATAAACGAGCCGCTGAGCTTGATCGCTTTTTCGACCTGGATCGCGTTCGTGATCGGCATGATGCCCGGAACGACCGGGACCGTGATACCGGCCTCGCGGATCTTGTAGAGGAAGTTATAGAAAAGGTTATTGTCGAATACCATCTGGCTGACGAGGAAGTCCGCGCCGGCATCGACCTTTTCCTTCAGGTACTTAATATCTTCGTGCTGGTTACTGCTTTCGGGGTGGACCTCCGGATAGCAGGCGCCGCCGATACAAAAATCGTAGCCGCTCTCCTTGATCTCACGGATGAGCTCGACCGCGTGGCGGTAATCCCACTTGCTTCTGTCGGTATTTTCAAGTTCGGGCGTCAGATCACCGCGAAGTGCCATGATGTTGTCGATCCCCAGAGAATGGATCTCTTCGATCTTACTGTGGATCATGTCCTTGGAGCTGCTGACACAGGTCAGGTGCGCCATGGTCGGCACGCCGTGCTTCTCCTCGATCGTCTTGGCGATGTCGAGAGTGAACTTGCTCGTTCCGCCGCCGGCTCCGTAAGTCACGCTCATGAACGCGGGCTTACTCTCCGCGATCTTTTCGGTCGTCTCCTTCACGCTCTCAAACGAAGTCTCCTTCTTCGGCGGAAAAACCTCGAACGACAGCGACATGTTCTTTTTATTCAGAATATCGATGATCTTCACAGCGGAAAAACCCTCTTTCCTCAGAAAATGTGGTTCCATTATAGCACACGATTTGTTTACTACGCGGTGCTGACATGCTAATCTATAAGTGTAATTGGGGTTGAGTTTATATTGTTAGGTTAGACATCTTTGGCACGACACTTTCTCTGAGTATCTGCAAACCATAAAAGATCACAGAGAATGCAAAGACCTTTTTCAAGCAGGGTGGGATTTAGGAAATCTAATCGTATATATTGACTAAAAGAATACTAAAGAGGCAATCAAATGGCTAATTACACTAAAAAAATCATTGTAGGATTGTTTCTGGTAACACAGATAGTGTATCTTTCTTCATGCTTCAATCATAAGGAACAAACTAAAGAAAGAATTGCAGCAGAACAGTTGCTGGAATATATTCAAGAAAGCAATAAATTAGCAAAACTCGAGGTATATAAAACTGTCGCAAACGAAGAAAGAATTGAAATATGCTTTTGGGGAGATTGTGGTTTAGATGAAGTGTTTGAAGCCGGAGAACGGGCGAATAGTTATTTATCTGACCATAAGCAATCGATTATTCTTACCGGTCAATTAGAGTTGAGTATAGTATTCTTTTCGGAAAAGCCTACAAGTAGCGATTACAATGATTTCGGATACTATGCGTGTATAACAAAAAAACCTCAGGAAGATTTCATAACTATTCTCAGCGTTCATTCTGATAAGACGATTCGTTTGTCAAGTTTTCAACATTGTAACATACCTTTGAAAGCAATTGTTTTACCATTCAATATTGTCTTCGATGATTATGAATCTCTTCTCAAAATTCAGAATATTCAAGTCGTTGAACTTGAATCATCTTTTGTTCGAACGGATGGCGAGAATCTTCTTTATGTTCTTAATTCATTGTGCTTTTATGAGGATAATGATATTGAATTACCTTTTGTATTCTATTTGAGTGTTCAAGATGATTTGAGAGAGATGTACAATGAGTTTCTTTTGAAACATTCGGAATATGATGTTTTCAAGATTGAAAACAAAGATGTTGAAAATATTTTTATGCCTTGATGAAAGCGAAATGACGGATCTTCAGATGAAAAAAGCAATCGTGATAGTTTTATGGATATTCTGTCTTGCTTTCTTGAGCATAAGTATCTGTTCGTGTATAAATCGCGAACGCTATCCGCTAGAGAAAGATGAGGCCGATCAGATTCTTTCATATCTTTCAGAAAATCATTGTCTGGAAGAGCTTTCTTGGTGTGACACAATAGCTGTTGAAGGTAAGATCGAATTGAGTTATTGGGGTGATTGTGATCTGGAAGATGCATTTAATGTTTCAGAAGTAATCAACAACTATTTGGATTCACATCCAGATTCAGTCGTTCATAAGAAACAGATGGAACTGATTGTTAAGATGTACTCTTTTGAGCCTGATAAACTTGACTATGAAAGGCAGGATTATTATGCGAGTGTAAGTAAGGCGCCGAAAGAACAACACATCAATTTTCTAAGTATCCACACATCTGAAACCATGAAAATGTCAGAATTCAATCAATGCCAGGTATCATACAAGCAGATTGAATCAACATTTAATGTGGATTTTGATGATTATGAAGCTATTCTCTCAATGGACGGGTTGGAGAAATTTTGTTTCAGTGATTTGCATATTAGATCAAGCAAAGACAATTTCATAAGGGTGCTAGATTCTCTTTGCTATTATGAAGATAGTGATATTCAAATTCCATTTGAATTCTCATTCTTGTATGACCACGATCTTGAGACAACATATGACGAATTCATTTCGACTCACAAAAGATATAGAATCTTCCCGAGTTGATAATAGGCGAAAGGCAGTAACTCAGCAGATCTGAGTTACTGCCCTATTCTCATTTCTCTCAGTTCAGCTCCACGACCTTCGTTGCCATCTTCTCCCGGAATCGCACATCGTGCTCGACGATCAGCATCGTCGGCTGATATTCCGAGATGAGTTTTTCGAGCTGCATGCGTGAAAAGACATCGACGTAGTTCAGAGGTTCGTCCCAGATGTAAAGATGCGCCGGCTGAAGAAGGCTCGTCGCGATAAGGACTTTCTTCTTCTGTCCTTCGGAAAAATCCTCGATGTTCTTTTCGAACTGTGCCTGCTCGAGCGCGAGCTGACGGAGCACCGCGAGGAAGAGGCTGTAATCCACGCCGTTTTCAAAAGCATGCATCCGAAGGTCGCCATGAAGATGCGATGTGTCCTGGTTGATGTAGGAGATCTTAAGATGAGGCGCGGTTAGAAGCGTGCCCTCAGTCGTAAAACTCATATCCTCGGGAGCCCTGCTATCGTCCGTCTCAGCTGAATCGTTTCTATATCCCGCATCGCGAAGGATCGCCTTGATGAGGCTCGTTTTCCCGCATCCGTTTTTGCCCTGAAGGAATACTCTTTCGCCGTTCCGGATCTCGAAAGTGAGCCCCTCGAAAACAGGTCTTTCCGCATCCTTATACTGCAGTGAAAGATCCCTGGTTTCGACGAGTCTGTCCCGGAAATGCGTCATCGGAGAAAGCCTCAGATCACGGATCTGCTCGACATCGTTGAGAAGCCCTTCCTTTTCCTCGATACTCCTCTCCATCCTCTGCTCGAACACCTTCACGCGCGACTCCATCTTCTTCGTCTTCGCACCGATATATCCGCGCGTATTTTTCGACCTGTCATGTTCCTTGATCGGGTCATACCCGATCTTCGTATTCTCACTTTTCGTCGCCCAGCGCTGGCTCTGCTGCATCGAGCTCTTCAGCCGCCCGATCTCCTTCATGTGCTTCTCATTCTCCGCCCGGGCAAAAGCATCCGCGCGCTCTTTGTTTTCCCACCAGGAGCTGAAATTCCCGTTCTGCACTTCGATCGTCGAACGGTTCAGGACCAGCACATGATCGACACATGCATCCAGAAGATCTCGATCGTGCGACACAAGGATAAATCCCTTCTTTTTCGCAAGATACGATTTCACGATCTCTCTCGCTTCCCGGTCAAGATGATTCGTCGGCTCGTCGATAAGAAGAAAATCATTTTCCCCCGCGAAAAGCACCGCCAGCATGACCTTTGTTTTCTCGCCGAAGCTCAGCGTCCGAATCGGCCGATAGAGGAGCTCCGCATCCACGGAAAGATCCGCGATCTCGCACATGACTCGCCAGGACTCGACTCCCGGCTTCCACCGTTCCATCAGTTCGTCCGCCGTCTTATCGAGATCCCCGTCCGAGATCTTATAAGGGAAATAATCGCACGGCACATCGCAGCTGATACTGCCGCTGTATTCGTATTTTCCTAAAAGCAGGTTCAGAAACGTCGTCTTGCCTTTTCCGTTTCTGCCGATAAATCCCAGTTTCCAGGATGTATCGATCGTAAACGAGACATGCTCGAAGATCGGATCGAAAGTGCTTTCATAGGAGAAAGTAAGATCATTTACCTGAATTTTTGCCATAAGCTGTCCTCTTTCTGCCCGAAACAAAGAGTCTGCTTCTGCGCACGCAGAAACAGACTCACACAATTCTCCTATGTCCTTCAAATCAGGCAGGAACGATGTTGCGATGATTCCATGAAAGCGCACACAAGAAGACCTTTTCCGGGTCTTTACTTAAACCGGTGTTTCCTTTCAATTGATCATCACTTTCTCATTGGTCTACCCCAAACGCGTTTCCGCGCTCTTTCTTTGAAGTCGAAAAGCAGTTTGATACCGCTTACATTTCCGATACTAACACGCGGCACTGATCTTGGCAAGCATGTTATACTACTGCTCTAAGAAGGCTCATTCCTTGTCATATATAAAAGGAGATCAGCCCTGATTCTCCGGCGGCGGCAGCTGCGGATCACTATTCTGCTGAGTTTCTTCATTCGAGGAAGGCATACCTACGACCGGCAATCCCATTGTCTGCTGGAATCCTACCTGCGGAAGTCCGCTCGTCTGCTGAAATCCGCTCGGCTGGCCGAACTGCGGAAGCATGCTCTGCGAAGGCGCCTGCGGAGCAGCCGGAGCCGGCTGGGCAGGTGCAGCAAAGGGAGACGTCGGCTGGACCGGCGGGGCAAACGGAGATGCCGGCTGCTGAGGTGCGGCAATCGGTGATGCCGGCTGCTGCGGCAGGCCGACCGGTATAGAAGAAGACGACGGCGTCGGAATAAAGGCCGGAGCCGGTGCCGGAACCGCAGAAACTGCAGGAACCGGAGCCTTCGGTGGCTTCTTTCTCTTAGAAAGGATAATGATCATCACAACGATACCTGCAACGATAATCACACCGCCGATGATCACGCCGATCACCCACATCGGGAATCCCTGCTTTTTGACCTTAAACTCAGCATGTATTTCCTCGTCCATGTCCAGAAGTTCCCAGGTAAGGATCTTCCCGTCAGCTTCCGTGGCATTATCATCCTCGGCGGAATTCGGAAGTTCAAGAACGAATGTCATATATGGTCCGTAGTCCTTCTTTGCCGAAGAACTGATCTCGGAAGTATCTGCATTTCCCGCGATGGCAAGGGCATCCCAGTTCAGGCTGTAGATTTCTTCATCTTCGTCGAATTCTACCTCAAAGCCCTCGTATCCGATGCCGAGAGCCTGAAGTTCTTCTGAGATCTCTTCGATCTCGAGTCCATACTTCTCACCGAAGATCGCCGTGACTTTCTTTCCTTCTTCTTCGGTGATCTCCCAGTCGTTATCCTCAAAAATCCCGATACGCTCTTCAAGCGCGTCGTCTTCCTCTTCGACCGCCGCGATCAGCACTTCGAGATCTGCGGTCTTATCCTTATTGACCATAACTTTTGTGCGATAAGGGAACGGGTAAGAACCTGCTAATGTGAAAGAGATGAGGACGGGCTCACTCATTCCCAGCAGATTCCACGAATAGGTAGTGTCATGTACTTCGTCGGCATTGTCCGAGATCGAATTGCCCGGGATCGTAATACAGAACCGCATAAATCCGCCATACTGATTCAGCATTTTCCCGTCAACACCGGAGCTCTCCGCATCACCGATAAGATCAGTCGTATCCCACCTGATCGTATAGACTCCGTCATTCTCATCGACTCGGAAGCCTTCCATGTCAAGCCCGTCAGTCACAGTCCTTTCGAGATCATCCAATGGTATATCCAATATCGAAATGGTATATCCCGTATAATCATCTTCGTCGTATTCATCGATCTTAAATTCGTAACCTGTCTCTCTCAATAATTCTTCAAGATCCTCTGTATCATCCACATCGGAAGAATAATCGTCCTGCATTGCATAAAGCAGTACCAGATCCACGGTTCCGTCTTTATCGACCGTGGCCGTTAACGAATAACGAATACAGCCCGAAAAACAGATCACGGCAACAAGTGCCATAAAAAGTGCGATAGTTCTTTTAAGAGAGTGAAGTTTCTTTTCCATAACCATATCCCCCCGATAATAAATCCCACCCAACATCATCATTATATCAGAAAGCCGCCGCCAAAAGTTGATCGATCACAATGAAGGATGAAATGGAAAAAGCGAAAGGAGTATCCTTTGAGCGACGAGTTTTGCGACAGCAAACTGTTTGAGTCGCAAGAACGATACTCCTTTCGCTTCTTTTTAATTCATGTTCTCTTTAATATCTTCTTGAGAAATCTTTTGGCCTTTAGCCAGAGCTTTTTGAAAAATACCCGGACGGGGTTAAAAAACAGGACGAGTGCGGTGTAGGCGCGATAGCGCTTTTCGGTCACGCTGTGTTCTTTTCCGTTTCGGACGAAGCTGATCATCATCCCGTAAATATCGCTGTCTTTCACGCCGCGCTCGCAGCTGACGCAGTTATCGCCGAGGATCACATATTCATCCGGAAGGACCTTAATGATCCGGTGAAGGACATACTTACTCGTCCCTCGCGCGAAAAGCACTACGTCGCCCTTTTTATATCTCTGCCCGCTGTTTTTTTCGATGGTGAACAGATCTTTTCCCTGGCGAAGGAGCGGCATCATGGAAACGCCGACATTCGTGTATGTCAGTTTCCCGTTTTCTTCCAGAAATTCCGCGATCGTCTTGGTCATTTCCGGCTCTCCCCGGAGATCCCGCTCATATAATCAAAAGCCACTTCCGCCGCCTCGATGTCCATGTTGCATTTCAGACGGAAAAGCGCTACGTTTTCCGTAAGCTGCGACAAGAGCTTCACGGTCTTGTCCAGTGCTTTTATATCGGAAGGACGGTAGGCCTGCTGCAAAAGCATCGGAAACGCATCCTTTCTTTCGATTCGTTTTATTTCGTTTTTCTCGCCGCGCGAAAGGATGCAAAGACCCTTCAAGGGTACGCGGATGTTGCTGCCGAGACGGTGTTTGCCGTTCCAAGGGGTCCCGTATACAAAAGCACCATCCTTGGTCAAGCGGATCAGGGGCTTATCGTCGTTGACCATCTTCGCGCGGTCACCCAGGTGCGTTCGCCAAAGCGCGGTATGCGTGGATTTTCCCGTGCCGCTTGAGGCCGTGAAAAGATAACCGTTTCCATCGGCGGCGATCGCCGATCCGTGGAAAAGGAACGTGTCACAAAGGATCGGGAAAGCCTCTGCCATTTTCCTATACACGGCAAGTTCCTCGAGCATGCCGTCGGTCCCGCCCTGAAAAGCTCTCGGGCTGATGGCCGCTTCCGCTTCGGATTTCTTTCTTTCATAAAGAAGATCGTCCGGGGTGATCACGATATCGATGTCGGGAGATGTTTCTTCGCATACGTAGTCACGGCAATATTCGTGGACATCCTCATACATGGACTCCACCCGCACGATCATATCTGCGATCTTATAAAATCCGATCATCTCTTCACCCCTTGTAATTCTTTTTACACTATATCGGAAATGCTTTTTAACTTCAATTCTTTCGCCATCTCTTAACCTATTCGTTATCCTTTTGACAAATCAAAAGGACTGTCTTCCCGACAAAGACAGCCCTTCTGACACACGTGGTGTTAAAATTGAGACATTCAGATTTAAAAATCGATCTCCGGCGTCTGATGCGAATCGCCTCCGCCGCCCTGCTGTTCGGAAGAATCGGTAATAATATCCGCTTCTTCGAAAAAGATCACTTCCAGTTCCAGTTCTTCGTAATGCATTTTTAATTCCCCCTGTTATCCCATTCTTCCTGCCAATTTGTATATTTACTGTTCGACCCCCATGGCTTGGTATTGCACCAGCGGTCCGGTGTGTTTTCGATATAGAACGTTCCCGGCACGCTTCGGATGATCAGACTGTAGAACTGCGTCTTATATGTCTTGAAAACATCGGTATGCAGCTGCAGGTTCATGTCTCTGTATGTAGCCGGATCGTTGAATTCCAGAACACCCATACAGGACTTCGCCCAACGCCAGCAGAGGTGGGTCCTTCCGGTCACGAAAAGATGACGCTGTGTATCGTTGGCCGCAACTTCCAGAGCTTTGTTCCAGTAGGCCTCGCAAAGTTCGATCTGATCTTCCGGCATCTTGTTATTTGCATGCATATTATTCGGATACAGGTTTGCAAATACCTGCGATGTCGTACAGTCATAAGTCATACAGTAGCCGCGGTAGTAGTACGGATACGGATCCGCATCCGAACCCGCTGCGTGGTTCTTCGCCTGCTCTTCCATGAGTTTGATCGCTTCATAGATATACGGGGCGCTGTCGCCGTAGAACTCATTTAAGAAGAACATCGTTTCCTTCTTCGTATCCGCATCCGGATTTTCCAAAAGCACCGCGCCCAGATAGAGGCGGAGGTCGCCGAACTCTGTGTTCGTCCTGTTATGCGCATCGTTACTCTGCAGGTAGATGCCGGAAACACCGATATCTCTGTAGTACTTAATATCGTGGCAGAGCATGTCCAGATTCATGTAAGGACCTGTCGTGTCTCTGAAGTTTGCGTTATAGTCCCAGATCCAGAGCTGGCCGCCATAGGTATTGGCAAGATTTGCCCAGCCCTGCAGATGCTTGATGACTTCGCCGTTTCTAAGGCACTTGGTATCATCGCAGTCATGTGCATAGCAGCGGCTGATCGCAGCATATCTTACGATGACGTGATCGTCCATCGTCATATTTACCGGCGGCTTGAGGTTGTAAGTATAGGCAAGCATATCGATATAAACGTTCGTATATCCTTTTGCTTTTACCTCGGCAGAGATCTTGTTGCAAAGGTCAAGATAGAAAGCTGCATCGCAAAGGCCTTCCTGATCATCGGCCCTCTCATGTTGTTTACGGAATGTGTAGCAGTCGTCGCACATGCAATAGTACTGGTTATCCGCCTGCGACAGGCTGATGATCTGCATCGGTGCCGTCGGATCATAAGCATCACTTTCGAGGATCTCGAAGACGTGTTTTTTGATCAGCTCGTAAACTTCCGGATTCGACAGACAAAGCTGTTCCGGTCTTCTTTCCCGGACGATCGTGCCATCCTTCTGTTTTTCAATGATCCAGCTGAACCATTCCGGATGCTCGGCAAAATTATCCGCCGTGACGTATTCCGCCATAAGTGTGTGAGCCTGACCCGGCTGCAGATCGCCATAGGCTTTCGGAGCTGCTTTACTCAGATACCAGTTGTCTCCGCCCGGCTGATTCTTGACCGTGCAGTTGACGTAGAAACCGTTAAGTCCGTTCGCCAGCGAGAAAAGGCGGTTGTTACCTTCATGTGTCTTTCCGAAAAGCACATCGATATCGGTGAAAGTAAACGCACGCTTGTGGTCGATGTCGATATTGGTCTCGTACTTAAAGTGCGACTGGTTCGTTTTGTATCCATCTTCAAACGAGAGCCAGAAGTATCCGCCGCAGATGGAAAGGAACTTCATCGCGGCATCGATCGTTCCTCTGTTTCCGTTTCCGAAAAGCGCGATTCCGTTTGTATAAGATTTGATCTTATAGGAGTCTTCCTCGGTATAAAGAAGGTCGCCGTGCGGACGGTTCGTCAGACCGACCGAGATCTCAAATCCCTGGCTTCCCTGTGCCGTGGCATCTGTGATGATCTGCGGCTGGTAGCCGTCTTCCTTCTGGATAAAGGTCTGAAGAAGACCTGCAGCATACTGCTCTTCCGCCGTCGAGTTTACCGGAATAACGATAACGGACTTCGGAAGATCCTGGGTATATGTACTGTTTTTGTATGTGCTGATATTTGCAAAACCGGGATCGATCGGAAGATCGACGTCTCCGCCGCCGGAACTGCTTCCGGATCCGCTGACCGCCGCAAAGTAAGCGTTCGCAGATTCTCCGTAAGCCAGCATGCACTTGGCGAGTTCTTTCATTTCATCTGAAAAATCACCTTCCACAATCGACTTTACATAGCTCTCATAGCTGTATGTCAGTGTCGGGCTGATCTGCTTTCCGTTGTCTTTGATGACAATAGTAAACGGTGTCTTGAAGTAAAGAGACGGGATCGCATCAAATACGACTCTGTAGCGATCTTTATCCGCTTCATATTCGCAATCTTTCAGATACTTCTTAACAACTGCGGTGCCGCCTTCGACCGTCGGGTAAGAAAGCTCGGCGACAACGTTTGCTCCCGGTGCATTCGTGAACGCACAGTAAACGATAAAGTCAACTGTATTCAGAAGAGAAAGCGCCGCGGATTTAAACTTTGCCGTACTTCCGGTAAGAGCCTGTACGTTCTGAACGGAATTCAGCTGATCCGGAAGCTGCGTCGCAAGTGCTTTTTGCGCATCGGTAAGACCGGAATTCGCGAGATTATGCTTGTTTCTGTCGAAGTACTTCTGAGCGGCTGCGCCGTAGTTTAACATATCGACCATCAGAGTGCAGAGGCTCTTGCTCTCTTCATCGGTATTGGGACCATAGATCTCCAGGATCTTCTCCGCATACTGCTTGATGCTGAATTCCTTTGTCTGGCTGGCATATGCCTGGTTTCCGATATTCGCGCAAAGCGTGCACTTGACGATGTTGCTCATCTGATCGGAACAGATCCCTTTAAAGACGAACTTGTATTTTCCCGTGGAAGCGTCGTAAGTGTAATCCGTGATATCCGTATTTTTCCAGGTATAGTTTCCCGTGTTGTCACTGAATGTCTGGAAAGAAACGCGGAGACGGATATTGGTAAAGTCCCCGGGTGTGTTGATCTTGCAGTTATAGACCAGGTTCAGGTCTTTCTCAAAAGAGCATGCTGCTGAAAAAGAAACATCGATGTCCTGGGTCGGTGCTGCTGCTACTGCTGCTGTCTGCATGCTGAGGATCATGGCGATCGCCAGCATAAGGCCTAAGAATTTCCGGCCGAATGCGGTTGCTCGATTCATGGGAGAATCCCTCCTAAAGAATTTTGTCTCGCATCCACCCCCGAAAATGCGAACCATTATCCTCACACGCGCAATATAACATGTCGTTCACAAAAAGGCAATAATTATTTTCAAAATAATTCATAAATTCTCCACATTTTGCGGAAAGAACGTTTCACGGGCCGTCAACCAGGCAGATTTTCCCTCGCGAAAAGCACCTGTACGGCTGCTTGTTCTAGGTTTGGTTCTAATTCTTCCTGTTTTTTAGAACGAAACATAGAACAGCTCACTCAAACACTCGAGACGACAAAAAAAGCCCGTTCTGAAATATCGAAAGCGGCGAGTTTTGCTTCAGCAAACTGTCTGAGCCGCAGGAGATATATTCAGAACGGGCTTTATTAATCGGTTTGTGATCAGAGAACTTTCGCCAGGAAAGACTGAAGTCTCTCATTTTGCGGATTATCGAAGATCTCTGAAGGCGTACCTTCTTCGATGATCTTTCCTTCATCCATGAAGATCACGCGGGAGCCGACTTCTTTGGCAAATCCCATCTCGTGAGTAACGACTGCCATGGTCATACCGGACTTGGCAAGTGCTTTCATAACATCGAGAACTTCACCGACCATTTCCGGGTCGAGCGCTGATGTCGGTTCGTCAAAGAGAAGAACATCCGGAGACATGCAAAGGGCACGGACGATCGCGATACGCTGCTTCTGTCCGCCGGAAAGCTGGCTCGGATAGGCATCGGCACGATCCAGAAGACCTACTCTTTCAAGAAGTTCAAGTGCTTTTGCCTCGGCGTCTTCTTTCGACATCTTCAGAAGTTTTCTCGGCGCCAATGTCATGTTATCGAGGATCGTCAGATGCGGGAAAAGATTGAAGTGCTGGAATACCATACCCATCTTCTGACGAAGTTTGTTGATGTCACTTTCCGGAGAAGTGATGTCCACACCCTCAAACGTGATCGTACCTTCGGTCGGGCGTTCAAGAAGATTGAGCGATCTTAAGAAGGTGGATTTACCGGAGCCGGAAGGTCCGATGATAACAAGCACTTCGCCTCTTCTGATATCGGTGGTGATGCCGTCGAGAGCATAGATCTTACCGGTTTTATTCTTAAAGTGCTTGGACAGTTCATTTACGGAAATGATGACTTCATTATTCTTATCAGCGCTCACTGTTTCTCAGCCTCCTCTCCATGACCGTTACCAGTTTACTGAAGATGACGACGATGATCAGGTAGATAGCGGCAACAGCGAAAAGCGGCATAAATGCCACGAACGTACGGCTTCGGATGACGTCACCGCCACGGGTCAGGTCCATGATGCCGACGTAACCGGAAACGGAAGTCTCCTTGATCAGCACGATGAATTCGTTGGCAAGGGCGGGAAGAACATTCTTCAGAGCCTGCGGGATAACGATATAGTACATGGTCTGGATATAGTTGAAACCGAGGGAACGGCCCGCTTCAAACTGACCGTTGTCGATGCTCATGATACCGGAACGGATGATCTCGGCCACATAGGCACCCGAGTTGATACCGAAGGCCAGGACCGCGACCAGCATCGCATTCGTCGATGATGCGAAGATGATGTAGTACATGATCATGAGCTGAACGACGACCGGGGTTCCTCGGATGACCGTCAGATAGAGCTTTACGATCGCATTGAAAAAGATCAGAAGTCCTTTTGCAAGACCCGGTCGCATTTCTTTGATCGTCTTGTCATGGGTACTGCGGACGATCGCCGCAATAACACCCAGAGCGATACCGAGAAGTACGGCAAAGAATGTGATCCGCAAGGTCATCCAAAGACCTTTGACCAGATACATATACCGGTCTTCCGCGATAAAGTTGATGTAGAACTCGTCTTTGATTTTAGCAAACCAGGAATTCAGATCTAATGCCACCCTGTTTGCCAGAATGAAGTTGTACATAGTGGTTCCACCCTCCATGAACCTTAGTGTCCGCAGGCTCTATTGTAAAAGAAACAAAGACGGAAATAAAGTCATATTCCCGTCTTTGCCTATTCTTTTTTCGTAAAGTGCTTTTCGGGAAACCGAAAAGCCGAAGTTTTTGACCAGAAGTGATCAGCCGTTGCTCGGGATGTATTTCTCGATGATCTTATCGATCGTTCCGTCAGCGGTCAGTTCTTCAAGAGCCTTGTTGATCTTCTCAAGAAGGTCTTTGTTGTCTTTGTTGATGCACATTGCATATTCCTCTTCGACATAAGCTGTCGGCAGGATAACAAGACCTGCATTTGCAGCCACGAAAGACTTTGCCGGCTCGTTATCGATAACGACCGCATCTACCTTACCTGTGGAAAGCGCCAGAACTGCGTCATTACCCTTGGAGAAACGGACGACTCTGTCTTCTCCGACATCATCGGTCATATAGATGTCACCGGTCGTACCCTGCTGAACACCGACTTTGTAGTCACCGCCGAGCAGTGTATCTACGTCTGTGATCTCGGAGCCTTCCGGAACGATGACTGCCTGGATACCGGTTGCATATGTGGAAGAGAAGTTAACTGCCTTCTTACGCTCGTCAGTAACTGTCATGCCGGCCATTCCGATATCGTACTTATTGCTCTGGACACCTGCGATGATGGAGTCAAACTCTACATCTACGATCTCCAGTTTCAGATCGAGCTTCTCGGCGATCGCTGCAGCGATCTCGGCATCGATACCTACGATATCCGTACCTTCATAGTACTCATACGGCGGGAAATAGGCATTGGTTGCCATGGTCAGTGTACCGCTCTTTACTGTTGTGCCTTTCTTGGATGTGCAGGCAGCCATTGCGCCGGCCATACCGAGAACAAGACCCAGGGAAATAATCTTTGCAATTACTTTTTTCATACTATCCTCCTAAAAGTGGCACTTTCGTGCCATCCCTCTTTTAACACTATAAGTATAAGACCTAAAGGCGCCGCATGTCATTCCCATTTCAGACGAAAAATCGTATACCTTTCGCCCTGTGGTTAGGCAAAACGGACAAAACGCCCGATTTTTCAGGTATTTTTGATGTTTTGCCACATAGTCCTCCTCGTTCGTGTTCCCCATTTCCACATGATATAATCATTCCATAAAGATGAAAGCAGATGGGGACCTTATGGAAAACAATACGCCTTCCGGCAAAAGCGGCTCTCTCCTTTGGACGATCCGTTATACCCTGATCAACGCGACCTACTTTTCCGCGTTCTGTACGATCCATGCGTGCGCCGCCGTTTTCCTTCTGGGAAATGGCTTTTCAAACACGGAAGTCGGCGTACTTCTTGCTCTTGCCAATATCGTTTCCGCCATCGCCCAGCCTGTGATCGCGGGCATCATCGATAAACAGGGGGCGCTTACAAACCGGCGTTTCATCCTTTTTTCCGTCCTGGTGATCCTGGCAGGATCTGTCATCCTTCTCTTTTCCGAGAACAACAAACTTCTGATCTTCCCGATCTTTGCTCTGATCTATATGATCCAGTTTGCCTATCAGCCGGTCATGACGGCACTTTGTTTTGAGTACCAGAAAGCAGGTGCGCCGATCGTTTACGGAATCGCGCGAGGTCTGGGATCCGCAAGTTTTGCCGTGACATCCGCTTTTATCGGCGGCCTCATCGAAGAAAACGGGATCCGGATCCTCCTTTATATCAACATCGTGGTTATGGTGCTTTCGGCCATATTGATCTTTACTTTCAAAAAACCATCAGAAAAGAAAATGGAAGGATCTGCCGGCAAAGGCGCATCCGCTGACGAGGGCACTACTTCGCCGTCGGACGGAAACAGTTCCGAAGATTCCGGAAAAGAAGCACCGAACAGTTCTTTCCCCGCATTCATCAAGGCATATCCCGCGTTCTCGCTCTTTCTTGTCGGCGTGATCTGCTTCTTCTTCGCGCACAATATGATCAACGATTTCATGATCCAGATCATCCGAAATCTCGGCGGTGCGGAAAAAGAACTCGGCTATGCCAATTTCCTTCAGGCGATCCTTGAACTTCCGGTCATGGCCATGATCGGCCTGATCCTCAAAAAGCTCTCTTCGAAGAAACTTCTGCTGATCTCGGGTGTCGCTTTTCTTGTGAAGATCATGATCCTCATCTTCGCCACAAACATGGGCCATATGTACTTAAGCCAGTCCTGCCAGCTCTTCGCTTACGCGGTATTTATCCCGGCGGCGGCTTACTATGTCAGTAAGACGATGGCCGATCACGATCAGGTCAAAGGACAGGCTTTCGTCACGAGTGCCATCACGATCGGCGGCGTTTTTTCAAATCTCATCAGCGGTGTCATCCTCGATCACCTCGGTATCCGTCCGATGCTGATCACGGGAACGGCCGTGTGCGCAATTGGTGTGGTGATCGGATTCTATGCGATGCTGAAGCTGCCGGCGCGAGAAAAGAAATAAACTTTCTCGTGCGGGTCCTCGGGCTTCGCCCTGCGGAGGCACTTCGAAAGTTTTTTCTTTTCTCTTTGCAGATAGCTTCTTCAGCAATTTCCCGTATAGACAAATTGAAGTTTTTCGCGTGCGACTTCGGCGAGGGCGTAGACGTCTTTTACGGAGGTCGCATTGCGGTCGGTCAAGTGAAATCTCGGGAAGAACCGTGAGATATGAAGCGGGATGTCCGGGCCGATGACCGAGCCATCTGCGCCTTTCAACTCCGACACCCAGGAAGAAAGTTCCCGCATCTCGAGAGGCGAGTCGTTTTCACCGGGGATGATCAGGGTCGTAAGTTCCACATGGCAGATCTTCACGGCCTCTTCGATGAATCTTTTCGTCATCTCAAAACTGCCGCCGAGAAACTCGTTATAGTAGCGGGCCGTAAATCCCTTGAGGTCGATATTCATGGCATCGATATAAGGCCCGATCTCATTAAGGACGGAAAGCTCGGCGGTGCCGTTCGTCACCAGGACATTCTTAAGTCCCCTCTCCCGGGAAAGCTTACCGGTGTCTCTTACGAATTCATATCCGATCAGCGGTTCGTTATACGTAAAAGCGATGCCGATATTTCCTTCCGGTCTGTACTTCTCCGCGATCCGGACAAGGATCTCCGGTGTGACCGTACCGGCAGTTTCCGAAAACCGTAAAGCCTCCTCTCCCCAGGAGATCTCACTGTTCTGGCAGAACGGGCATCTTAAGTTGCAGCCGTAGGATCCGACAGACAATATCTTCTTCCCCGGGAAGAAATGGTTGAGCGGTTTTTTCTCGATGGGATCGAGCGCGAGGGATGTTATTTTCCCATAGTTGGACGCGACGACTTTATCCGAAAGACCGATCCTTCCTCCGCAAAAACCGATCTGGCCTTCTTTGAGTTCGCAATGCCGGAAACATACGTGACATCTCGCCATATCCGCCTCCGGGAAATCACACATGTCTTACGACTTCGAATCGTTTCAGAAAATACTTCTCATGGCTTTGGATGCCGCCTTTTCTCATCGCGATCGCGACCTGCTCTTCGGGCGTATCCACGCCGTCAAGATCCGGAAGCAGAAGTCCTCTTCGTCCGTCGCGGGTCGACACGATGACGCCGTATCTTTTGACATCAAGCTGGTCCATGGAATCGATATCTTCGGGCTCTCCGAGCACATCGACATTGATCTCGAGCCACGGAAGCTCGCTCTCTTTAATGGGGTCAAAACGCGGGTCACGGGTACTTGCGCTGATCGCGTTGGTCACGATCTCCATCGCGAGATTTTTCATCGTCGGGCCGATCGTGCCGATACAGCCTCGAAGCATCCCCTGCTTATGTATCGATACAAAAGCACCTGCCCTTCTTCCTGTCATCTCCTCGGGAAGATCCAGGTCCGCCGGACGGATCTTCTCGCCTGTACGGATATAAGTCTCGATCGTTTTTCTTGCCAGGCGCACATATGCATCTGAAGAATTGATCTGCTCTTCGATCTCTTTTTCTTTCTGCTTCAAACGGATCGCCAAAAACTTTCTTTCCGGATCGATCCCTGCAGCATTTTCCCCACCATCTTTTTCACCGGTTGCCCCGGCATTATCTTTTCCTTCTGTCTCTGGATAGAACGAGCAGATGCCGTACCCGACACCGGTGACATCCTCGTGGCTGAATGCCGTTGCGCGGACTCTTTTACCATCCCAGGCGCCTGCCATGATGACGAAAGAACGGTGACCGCACTCAGCGGCCTTATCGCAGAATGCTTCGTCAAAATCGAAAAGTTCGCCGAATGAAGCGCGGCCCATCACGTCCATGATGCGCTCGTCATACTTCGGTCCTTCCGGTGAAAACCCATATGGTCCGTAGTCCTGAAGTTTATGCGAAAGATCCCCGCTGGCAACGATGACGACTCTTCTGTCGAGCGCATTTACCGCGCGGGAGATGATCGTTCCGAGTTTGTAGTGATCCGTAAGCGGAAGTCCGGAAAGACCGATGCGAACGATCTTCCCGCCTTTGTATTTATTTCTTATGAACCATAGCGGCACCATCGTACCGTGGTCGAGGTCCTTTTCCTCTTCGCCTAGGGTGCCGCACGGAAAGTCTTCGTGATATGCGATCTCGGAGATCTTGTCGACCAGGTCTTCGTCATAGTCCTCGGAAAACTTCACTTCCGGCGCGCGGAAACCTGCGAATGAACCTTTCGCATGTTTGCCGGGAGAGATATGAAAATAATCGGAATAGATGACCGAGTGCGGGCTCGTGATCACGATCGTCTCCGGAGAAAGCGCGGCGATCTCTTCGGCCACTTTCTCGTATGACCTTATCGTCTTTTCCACCTGCTTTTCTCCGCCGCGTCCCACGGCCGGGACGATCAGGGGCGGATGAGGGACCATAAAACTTGCAAGGATCGACATACTGTCACACTCCTTCCACACAAGCGGCACGGTAAAGTCTACCTTGCGCGCCGAGGCTTCCCGAAAAGTGCTTTTCGGGCGGTTATTACTCTCCGAGAGGTTCTCCTTTTCCGTTAAAGAGCGGAATGGTTCCGAGGAACTTGATGTCATCTCTCTTTGCGGCATCGCCCTCGGCGAGGACGCAAACGCGGCCGGTTACGGTACCGCCGCACAGCTTGACCATCTCTTCCATCGCAAGAAGCGATCCGCCCGTGGAAATAACATCATCCACGATCAGGATGCGTTTACCGCGGATCATGTCGGCATCGTCTTTGCCGAGGAACAGTTTCTGCTTGCCGCGGGTCGTGATGGATTCGTCCTCCACGGAGATAGGATCCGGCATATAATTCTTCGGTCCTTTTCTGGCGACGAAATATTTTTTCGCGTGGCTCTGTCTGGCCATCTCGTGGGCCAGCGGGATACCTTTTGCTTCTGCCGTGAAGATGTAATCGTAATCCTCGCGCGGCACGAGTTTGAGAAGTTCCGTCGCGCAAGCAGTCGAGATCTCGGCATCGCCGAAGCAGATAAACGCGGCGATATAAAGATCGTCTGCGATGGGGCAGAGCGGAAGGTCTCTTTGGAGTCCTGCGATCGTCATTGTGTATTTCATAGTTGATTCCTCCCTTTCGGACGTCTTATGTGATATCTTTTTTAAACTTAGAAATAAACTTCCAGGCCGTTTCGACACTGTGCTGTCGGCACTCGTGGATCTGGTTGTCGACGCTGGCAAAAGCAGTGCGGCAGACGCCGTCTTCGCTGTCATAGTAGTGGATGGTCAGTACCGCATCCCGGGACTCGTCACGGACCTTTTCGATACGGTCTCCCGGGACCGCCCAGATCGGATCTTCCCAATTCTCTTTCTCTTCAAAAGAAACATCGTCGAATTTCTTTTTCAATTTCTGCACTTTCGCGACATACTTGACGCGCTCGAGCGAAGAGTCCGCCTGAAACGGCAGCTCCGGCAGATGCGATTTTTCTCCGCCCGAATAAAATACCGGAACGGGAACGGTCATATTGAGTTTTTCTTTGTCCACCGGCTTTCCGAAGAATGTGGTATATACCGGGAAAAGCGCGCTTGCCGGCATGATGCCCGCGAACACTTCCGGATATTCCTGATAAAGATCCCATGTCTTTCCGGATCCCATCGAAAAGCCCGTCGCGTAGATCCTTCTCTCGTCAATGTTATACCTCTTCTTCAGCCCTTCGATCACCTCGACCACTTCCGTCGCGGTGACGAACTGGTGATTCTCGACCGACACGAAAAGGAAGTTATACTTCTTCGCGATCTCCCACCAGCCGGCGACAAAGGTCAGGTACATGGAAGAATCTCCGCCGCCGTGGCAGCCGAATACCAGCGGTACCGGCCCGTTATCGAAAAGACCGTTGTTGTAATAGGCAAAATAGCCGACCTTATGCTCCTTCGGTTTTCCTGGGACAAACTCGTTGTCCGGAGAGGTTTTTACCAGAACAGATCCGACGTCTTCGGTCATGCCCAGTGCGGGGAAATCCGGTTCGAACTCGATCTTACCGCACCACATCTTGAACTTCTTGACGAAGGAATAGTAGTCCTTTTCATATTCCGCTTTTTCTTTTATCAGGATGTTTTCGCATCCTTCAAAAGCACTGTTCACTTCAGAACTGTTTCCGACACTTAAGATCGCGATGTCCTTCCGCTGCACGTTTGGAACGACGCTTAAGTTTTCCATGGAGCACATCGCCGGAGTGATCTCGCCCGGGCCCCAGAGGTACTGTCCCTGTAATGTCTTTAGAAGATATTTGGCAACATAATCGGCCGACTTTCCGTAGCTGTAGATGTCCGCGCGGAAGATCGCGCCTCTCGGGAAAAAGCCTTCGAATTTCTGCGTGAAGAAATTAAAATTCTCGACGATGCCGTCCTTATAGACCGGGATCATCTTCACTTCCGAGATCAGCTCGGCATAAAGACTCTCATCGGCGCCTTCCCAGCCCTTTTCGGAAGTCGGATGTATAAAAAGCACACTGGAATCCACGGAGGATGCGATCTTCGAAAGACCGGTGCTTTTCGCGAAGTTCACGGCACTTTCCATGGATTGTTTTTCTTCTTCGAATACGAGAAGCAGCGGTGCACGGAATCCGTAGTTATTTGTCTGTCCGTCCAGATCATTGTCCGGAACATATACCTTTAAGTCAAAAGTCTGATACTTGTTTTCCCAGCACTTGCCGCCCTCAACACAAGAAACGGCAGGTCTTTGCATCATTGGCATAGAATAATCCTCCCGGGTAGATGAACCACAATTATACTATACCATTTTTATGAGGTTCTGTGATACAATCGTCGTAGGTTTTCGGTCAGGAGGTTATCGCTTTTTTCCACCGGAATAACCATTTATAGGGGTTTATGCGATGGCTTTGGATCTTTGGGGTGTTAAGAAGGTCCGGCCACATTCGCAATGGTGCGATGAAGGAGAAACTGCCATCGCATCAGACGGCGTGTGTCGTCAAAGGTTATGGGGTAAATAGATAGTGTCTTTTACGGAATTGACATTCGTGTTCATTCTGATCCCGCTGTCTGTCATTTCCGCGCTTTTGCTGAAATGGCTGAAGAACGAAAAGATCAGAAACACGGTCATACTTGTTTTGAGTTTAGGGATCTTCGCTTACTATAGCAGAAAAGCCCTGATCTTCCTGTCCTTTTTCATCGTCCTTACGTATCTTCTGGGAAATCTCGTTTACGAGAGCAGAAAGGGCGAAACGAAAAAGAAGAAATGGCTGGTCCTCTCCCTTATTTCTCTTGTCGCCGTACTTGTTTACTGTAAGTACATTCCCGCCATTCTTAAGTGGTGGAATAAATTCGATATCCACACGATCAGCTATGTGTCGCTGGTTTCGCTCACGGGTATTTCCTTTCTCGTTTTCAGCGCCATCTCCTATATCGTCGATATCCATCGCGGCGATGCCAAGCCGGGGTCTTTCATCGATTCGGCGCTGTTTATCACCTTCTTTCCGAAGTTCACTTCCGGTCCGATCGTTTTATGGAAAGACTTTTCAAAAGAGCTTCAGAAGAAATCCTATTCGATCGACAAGATCAGTTTCGGCATCAACCGGATCATCCTGGGATATGCCAAGAAACTGATCATTGCAGATACGCTTGGCGCGCATATCCTTCTCATAAAGATCAATGGCGGGGCCGGGATCGATATCTACACTACCTGGATGCTGGCGCTGGCCTATTTCTTCCAGATCTACTATGACTTTTCGGGATACTCGGATATCGCCATCGGCCTTTGCAGCATCTTCGGATACGACATCAAAGAGAACTTCCACTTCCCCTACATTTCCGGATCGGTCACGGAATTCTGGCGGAGATGGCACATCTCCCTCGGCACCTGGTTTAAAGAATATGTCTATATTCCGCTCGGCGGAAACCGTACCGGTAATGTGTACTTCAATCTTTTTGTGGTATTCCTTCTGACAGGTATCTGGCATGGCGCGAATTACACGTTCATCCTCTGGGGTCTTGCACACGGCGTGATCATGCTTTTCGAGCGTCTGGTAAAAGACAAGACCTGGTATAAGAAGATCCCTTATCTCATCAAGTGGGCATTTACCATTTTCTTCGTATTCCTCGCCTGGGTATTGTTCATGTCTCCGGATCTGAAAGCAGCCGGAAACATCTACCGCGGGCTTTTCATTAAAAATACAGAAGCAGTCAATTTCACATGGAGATTCTTCGCCACCAAAAAGATCCTTCTGGTATTTGCCGTCGCGGCATTGGGTTCCGTGATCGGTCTTTTCGAGAAAAAGAAAGGCCTGAAAGAAAAGCTCCAAAGCTTCATCGACAAGCCTTATGTGATCTGGCTGAAATATGCATTCCTGCTTGCGCTGTTCGCCGTGGATATCCTCTTCCTGGTCAACTCCACTTACAGCCCGTTCATCTACATGCAGTTCTAAGGAGGTGAGGATATGGTAAAAAAGGTCATTCATTGCATATACATACTTTTATTCCTCGCCATGATGCTGGTTCCTTTGTACTTCACCAACACCAAGAAGTATTCGGTCTCGGAGATCGACAACCGCACGCTGGCCCAAGCTCCGGATCTTCAGCAGGAAGATTTCCCTGCTGCTTTCGAGACGTATCTTAAGGACCGTATCGGTTTCCGGTCTGAGATGATCAACTCCTATAACGTCCTCAACGACGCTCTGGCAGACGAGCTGACGCATCCGCATTACACTTACGGAAAAGACGGACAGGTGTTTTTCAAAATGACACCGAACCTCACGTATAACGAATACCATCAGGCGTTCGCGGAATTTGTGAAGAAGATGCAGGATTACTGCGAATCCAGAGGCATCGGCTTCTATTTCGCCTTCGAACCGGAGAAGGCTTCCGTCATGCGTGACTACCTGCCCGAGGGCGTCAACTACGACGATTCCTGGGTGGATCAGATGCTCGCATATATGGATTCCATGGGCGTCCACTATATCGACAACAAGTCTTGCCTCATCGAAAAAAGCAAGACCGAACAGGTCTTTAATGTGCAGTACGATGCCGGCCACTGGAACGACCTCGGGTGTTTTTACGGAACGAGCAATATCTTCTCGCGCATACATCAGGACTATCCCGAGGTGACCGAACTTCAAAGGGATGAATACATTATCTCCACGCGCGTCGAGCCATATTTGCCGGTCTCTCAGTTCGAGATCAATGAAACCGTGCCGTACTTCGACCGTATCGACGGCCGTTTGGATATTACTCCGAAGTATACTCAGAATCTTTATGTGGATCCGGCCCATTTCCATTGTCACTACTTCCTCAACAATGCGGAAAATTCCGAAAGTTTTCCGGACATAATGTTCTTCCAGGCCAGTTACTACAATAACCGCCCGCAGTTCCCGATCGCCAGGACCCACGCTTATATTGGTATCCACAGCTATCAGAACGTCTTCAATGTGGACTATTACACCAACGCTTTCAATCCCGATATCGTAGTGTTCGAGGTAGCGGAATATACCCTGATCGAAGCATATTTTCACGCCGCATCTCTTCTCGATCCGGGCTGGAATCCGCCCCTGGTGGATGCACGGCTCGAGCAGCCGGTAAGCGAGCAGCTGCAGAGTGTGATCTCTTCCTGTTCCTCACTTTCCGACAAGGAGTTTTTCGTCCTTCCTTACGACGCTCTCGAGAAAGTGTACATCTATGACGAAGATCTCCGTGAGATGGAATATCTGTACCTGATCGCGGACGGCCGCGTGCTGGATCTTCAGAAAGACTCCCTCGGTTTTTACAGCGCGATGGTAGGTGTCGATACGGATCTTTCTTCGGCACAGCTGATCGCCGTTTCTTTCGACGGGCAGTATTATTCTTCGGACCTTCAGGTGAAAAAGGCGCAGCTCCTCCAGGATCAGATCGTCGAGTTCTCCGCCGGTTCGGAAAAAGCACCGGACCCGTCCGTTTACAAAGATGAACTGGGCACTCTGACCGACCCTTACGAGATCAGTACCGACACCTCCGGAAACCGTTTCGATTCTCTCGTCGTACAGCTTCTGGATGTCAATGCGACCACCTTTATCGACACGCTTCACACATCCACCGAGGAAGAAAAAGTGTCGGATGCCTTCCTTTGCCGGTTGCCAACCGGCTGGTACCGTTTCCGTATGAAAGCCAACTCGAATAAGAAGGATGAGTTCATCGACTATCTGGTCTTCCTCGAATCAGGTGACTATTACGCTTATTCCTATCAGGTGAATAAGCTCTCGGACGATACGATCGTATTCAGTTCCTTCGAGATCTCCGGTCCCGGCGAAAGCAGCCCAGTTCAGAAGGATATGGTCGGAGACCTCATCGTTTCCGATGGAACCACAATTGCTTCGGATCAGTCGATCACCTTTGCAACTCAAGTCGATGGCAACCGTTTCAACACCATCGCCATGCTGGCGGCAGGCGTGGAGTCGGAAAACGGTGCCGCTTCCATCTGCACGTTCTCGGCCCCCGGAGAATACCGCGGATACTACAGCCACAATCTGAAGAGCGCCTCTTACTACGTCGTCTTAAAAGGAAATTCGAATCTGAAAGATGAGTTTATCGAGTTCATCTGTGACCTCGAGCAGGGCAGCCTTTACGAATACTCTTTCACGATTGAAACGTTCACGGAGACCGAGATCGTCATCCGCGATTTCCGTTTTGAACAGGTCTCCGATTAACGGGATTTTACACTCGTGATAAACGCACGACCGTCTCAGCGGTCTTTTGAGATTCCAAGGGCAGTTCCGTGATTTCTTCCCCATTCATCGGAATAGGGAAGTTGAACACTATATTCTTTATCCAACAGCCGTTTTCAGGCTTTTTGGGATATATGTCGATTCGCTCAACAAAGGACTTCATGAAGTCTTTCTTCTCCGCTTCATTGAATTCATCATATAACTCATCGAAGGTAAGAAGCAACTGATAGATGTTACTTCCTGTGATATTCTCATGTTGAATATGCCGGATCTGTTCCTTCAATTCTTCAATCTGGCTCTCGATATCTGCGAGGATATCATACTGTTGGTCGTATCGTCTTTGCAGATCAACCATCTTTCTGTCATAGTGCGTATCAAGAACATCAAGGCTATCCATCTGGTGCTCTAGCTTTGATTTGGTTCCAAGGGTCTGGCGGAGTTTATCTTGTAATATATCAAGCTGTTTTTCCATATCCTTAGTGTCAACAGCAGAACCAATCTTTTCCGTGATGGCTTCCTTAAAGTCAGGTCTTGTTACCATCGCGGAGATAATAGATGCGACCATCTGATTTATCTCTGTCTGTTCAATATTGGAACGGAAAGTGCAGCGATGTCCGGTCGCTCCAACTGTATTCTTACAATAGTAATAATATCTTGTCTTGTTATCTTTGCTGTGCGCCTTGGCGATATTGCCATAAAGACTTTTCCCGCAGCAGGGGCACTTTAAGATCCCTGAAAGAATATGAGCGTGATCGATATCGTGGATCTTCTGACGCTTATAAGCATTAAGCTTTCGCTTCTCTTGAGCGAGGTTCCAGTCCGCCTCGGAGATTATGGCTTCGTGAGCACCCTCGTATATCGGGAATTCGGACTGTTCGACAATATGCATCTCATTACGGGTACCGATCTTTTTCTCCGTTCTTCTGCGTCCATATGCTATTTTACCCATGTATATAGGGTTATCTATTACGTCTTTAACGAAAGCGGCAGAGAATCCGGGAATTGTATTGTTCTGCCGCAATTTCTTGGTATATCCGTGTCTGTTAAGGTAGCTTGCTACACCATTTATTCCATCTTTGGTATGGATATAGCGGTCATATATGAGTTTGATTATTTCTACTTCATCATCAGCGATCTGAAGCTCTCCATTCTCCAACTTATAACCATAAGGAGCAAAGCCGCCGTTCCACTTGCCTTCACGAGCTTTCTGCTCGCGACCTGCCATCGTCTGTGTGCGGATATTTTCTCGCTCAATCTCGGCAACCGCAGAAAGGACGGAGATCATAAGCTTGCCGGCATCTTTAGAACTGTCAATTCCATCTTCAACACAGATAAGATTTACACCGAAATCCTGCATGATCTGCAACGAGTTAAGTACATCGGCAGCATTACGTCCGAATCTGGAAAGTTTAAAAACGAGAACATAGCTTACGTCATCTTTGCAATCTTCGATATCTGACATCATGCGTGAGAACTCAGGTCTTCCTTGGATGTTTTTACCGGAGCAACCTTCGTCAGAGTATTCTGCTGCGATCTCCCAGTCCTGATATTCGGCATATTTCCGAAGCTTGTCTTTCTGGGCATCAAGGCTGAATCCATCAACCTGCATCATTGTAGAAACACGGGTATAGATATAGCACTTTTTCTTATTCTTCGTCATTACTATCCCCTCCCGGGAGTTTGGGCAGATTATCCATACTTACTCGAGCAAGAGTTTGCAACTGCTTAACCGCATGCTCTCTTATGAGAACCAGACGTTCGGACATCTGCATACCTTGTTCAATAAGGATGGCATTATAGCTTTCCATATTAGCCAGCACCAGAAGCTGGTTAAGATTAGCATGATCCCTTAAGTTGCCTTTCTTTCCCGGGTTGTTCTCCCGCCATTGCTTGGCGGTCATACCAAATATAGCTACATTAAGCATATCTGCTTCGCTTGCATATTTATATGTGATCTGTGCCTGTGTAAGATCCGGAGGTATCAGGTTATCCTTGATCGCATCTGTATGAACACGATAATT
The DNA here is from genome assembly GCA_017428545.1 of Clostridiales bacterium. Classification (GTDB taxonomy): domain Bacteria; phylum Bacillota; class Clostridia; order Saccharofermentanales; family Saccharofermentanaceae; genus Scatonaster. Next base: position 1,712 of record JAFRQR010000029.1, on the reverse strand, counting down.
GAGCTTGGCAATCTCGCGATTGAGATTCCAGTTTAGTGACAGTCGGCTATTCTCGTCTCGTCTTAATCTTTGATAATCCTTCATGATATAGAGTTTGAATTCTGCCGATACCCATGATGCAAATTCCAGCGCAATATCAGAATGTGCGTATGTACCGCCATATCGACCTGCTTTAGTAACTATGCCAATAGCATTAACGCCTTCAATCCACTTTGAAGGAGACATAGTAAATGCGTTTAACCCGGCTTCTGTTCTAAACAGGTCGAATTCGACCTGTTTAAAACTCGGATTGTGCAGACTCTCCCAGATTCCAAGAAATTCTATTGTCTCACGACTCCTCATCCAGTTTTTGATAACGTCATGAGGCATATCGCTCTTATATCTTGCGATATCCGTCAATGAGATGAACTCATTCTCGTAATCGTTGGTATATATACCAATATCAAATCCCTTAGCGTGAATAGTATCTTTGATAGGCTTATTATTCATAATGTCAGCTTCCTTTCTAACCATGTACAATTCGAGGCGTTACTTATCCTCGTTGTTTTTATCTTTAACGAGTTTTTCCATACGAATGTAGTATTCCAAAAGACGAAGTACGTATTCCGGAGCATGGCGAGTATCTCTTTCCCAATCTGTAACAGTAGGATAGGGAATCTGGAAATACTCACAGAATTCAACTCTGTTCATTCCGGTCATTTCTCGTAGTTCTTTTATCTTAGTCTTACAATCCATATTCATGCACTCCTTGATTATGCGTTGCATAAATTATAACTATCCATCGTAATGTATGCAATGCATAAATGCAAGAAAGTCATGCAGTTTTGTCTTTCACTTCGCGATCAATAGTAGAGATCTCGGAATATCTCTGTTGATAAGCCATCAGCCGTTCTTTTTGCGCACGGGGATTCTCGGGATCCTTAAAGTCCATGCTTCCCTTGCCGAGGATCTTTTCGACTGCCTGCTTCAAAAGCACTTTGGGTCCGTATTTCACCATAAGAGTTGCGAGTATATTTGCACAGCGATGGAAAGCTGCATCATATATAGGATTGTTATAATATTTCTTCATCTATATACCTCCGAATTCAAAGAGATATGTCTGTATCTCTGGTTTTATGGGGTTGTTTTGCTTCAAGACCGCGCTGAATTAAGTATCGGATCCTGCTTAATGTGGAGACTTCATCACGACTTTTACAAAAATCATCTCGTATAGCCGAGTATTTCGAATTCAGTGTAGCGAGTTCTTTCTCGAGCATTCTCTTTGTGATCTTTCCGCCTCGTTCCTTAGATGCTTTTGTAAGCTTCCTTTGGGCCATGTGATACTGTTTTATTCTGCCTTTGTTTTCTTGCATGTATTTTTCTTTGCCGAAGAACTTTTTCATTCCTTCTTCATATATCGGCTTGGTTTCCCGATAGATATCAAGCAAATTGATAAGTTCTTTAATTTCTTTCTTTTGGGTACTGCATTTATAAGCTTTATATGAAACAGATATTTGTTTGCTATGGGTGCACTCAAAAATATAAGCACACCCACAACAGACATAGCGATAAAATAATTACAGTAATACTTGCGTTTACTGATTATCATTCGACCACCTCAATAATTGCTTCGACACTTAGGTTACTTGCATAGTCACCCCATACAGAACATTTGCCGATATTTTTGAAAATGATTTTGTCTCTTACATGGTATTTATTTACATCATCTTCAT
>JAFRQR010000028.1 GCA_017428545.1 Clostridiales bacterium | reverse complement strand
TAGATAAATATATAGACTATTACAACAACAGAAGAATTCAAGCCAAAACAAGATGGATGCCTCCTGCTGTTTACAGGAAGACATCCATCTGTTAAAACAAATTCATTAATCTATGTGTCCAGTTTCCTGGGTACATATCACTTTCCGGACAGTCCTCTTTTTATATCCGATTTACTTTTGGGGAAAGAAGAGATCACTTATTCTTCAGTCTCTTCTCCAGTGCTTTTTTCTCGGCTTCATAACCCGGCTTACCGAGAAGAGCAAACATGTTCTTCTTGTAAGCTTCAACGCCCGGCTGGTTGAACGGATTTACGGAATTGAGGTAACCGGAAATACCGCAAGCCTTCTCGAAGAAGTAGATCAGCTGGCCGAGCCAGTACTCGTTGAGCTCCGGAACGTGGATGATGAGGTTCGGGACCTTACCGTCAACGTGAGCAAGAACAGTACCCTGCATAGCCTTGAGGTTAACGTCATTCATGTCCATGCCGGACAGGAAGTTCAATCCGTCGAGGTTCTCCGGATCGTTCGGGATCGTGAAGGAACGGCGTGCCTTATCGATAACAACGACTGTCTCGAAGAGCATTCTCTTACCGTCCTGGATATACTGGCCCATGGAGTGAAGGTCTGTGGTGTTATCTACGCCGGCCGGGAAGATACCTCTGCCGTCCTTACCTTCGGACTCACCGTAAAGCTGCTTCCACCATTCTGTCATGAAGTGGAAAGAAGGCTCGTAGTTGACCATGACTTCTGTTGTATAACCGCGGCGCAGCAGGCAGTTTCTGGCGATTGCATACTTGTAGCAGTCGTTTTCCATCTCTACCTTCTTAAAATCACGGGAAGCATCTCTTGCACCAGTCATGAGCTGACGGATGTCGATACCTGCAACAGCGATCGGCAGAAGACCAACGGCTGTAAGAACTGAGAAACGTCCTCCAACGTCATCCGGTACTACGAATGTCTCGTAGCCTTCCTTGGTAGCAAGACCCTTCAGGGCTCCCTTTGCCTTATCTGTTGTGGCATAGATGCGCTGACGTGCTTCTTCCTTACCGTACTTTTCTTCCATGTAAGCGCGGATGATACGGAAAGCGATCGCCGGCTCGGTTGTCGTACCGGACTTGGAAATGATGTTTACGGAAACTCTCTTTCCTTCGAGAAGATCCATCAGGTCAGCAAGGTATGTCGCGCTGATCGAGTTACCGCAGAACAGTACCATCGGAGCCTTTCTGACTTTCTTCTGTGCTACATTTGCAAAAGAATGGGAAAGAAGCTCGATCGCAGCTCTTGCACCGAGGTAAGATCCGCCGATACCGATGACCAGAAGGACATCAGAATCTTTTCTGATCTTGGCCGCTGCTTTTCTAATGCGGATGAATTCATTCTTGTCGTACTTGCTCGGGAGTTCTACCCAGCCCAGGAAGTCACTGCCGGGACCGGTCTTCTTGTGGAGCATGTTATGTGCCACTTCTACCTGCGGCAGCATCTTCTCCATTTCGCCTTCAGAAATGAAAGGCATAATGTTGGACGTATCAAGACTAATCATAAAAGTTTCTCCTCATCTGTTTATGAATCTTTTGGTGCCCTCAGCACCGCGTATAGTATAGCATTATTTTCCCGTTTACAATGTCAATATCTTGTCACAATCATTCAATTTGTGACGATTTTCGAACGAAAACTAATGCTTTTTGATATTTGTCAAGAAAAAATGAAATCGAAACCGATTGAGAGAATCGGTGCTTTTTTCGAAGAAAAATAAGGTATAATAAACTACATCATTTTGAAAAGGAGCACCTCATGGCCAACACCGATCTGCCAAATGCCAAGATCATCATCCTGTTCATCCTCTCGAAGGTGAGTGGCATCTCGTCTTCCCAGCTGATGGACTGCGCCATGGAGTCTCTTTATATGGATTATTTCCTGTATTCGCAGGCAAAGACCGAGCTTCTCGATCAGCGGCTGATGACTGAAGGAGAAAGAAAGGGCGAACTTCGTAAGGACGCCTCCGGAAAAACCGTTCTCTCCTGCGACATCACGCCGGCCGGCTCCGAGATCCTCACCCGTCTTCTCCCCTCCGTCCCTGCCGGGATCCGCGCTTATCTGACTTCCGCATCCCGCAACTGGCAGCATGATACCAACGAGTCGCAGAGCGTATATGCCGAGTATGCCCCGAATGATGAGGGTACATGGTACGTCGATCTCCGCCTGATCGAGCGCGGTTCAACTACGTTTGCGCTCCATATGGCGGCGCCGTCCGAGGAAGTCGCCGAGAGGACCTGCAAGCGCTGGGAATCCGCCACCGCTGAAACATACATGGAGATCCTGCGTCTGCTGTCGGAAGAAAAGTGAGTCCCCCACATTTTCCGTTGCCTGTTCAGAAGAACACCGAAAAGCTTCTGAATATGAGACTTATTCCGTAAGCGGTCACAAAGTTTGCTACGACCGCGTAGATGATATTCCTCGGAACAGATATTTTTTCTGTCGAAACAGTCTTCAGTTTCTTAGCGTACCAGAAAGCCTCGATGATCAGAATCACAAACTCCATGCACATAAATGCCTTATTGTAGTTAATTCCCGGCTTTGCCAAGAATATTATGATATTGAAAACAAACAACAAAGCCTGGGTGATGAGGTTAATGACAATAACAGGCTTTATGTTATCGTAGTGATCGAGTTTAAACAGCAGAAGAATAAGATACTCGACCAAAACCGTGATCGCGCAACAGATCAGTGATTCAATCACCAGTTGAGGTATTGAACTGAAAAGCGGGAACGACATCAGAGTATTTGTCTTCCAGTCATATATGCAATGAAAATGCAAGCTGTTACTTCTGATCGCATTACTGACTTGGACCTGCCCGTCCAAAGTGACGACCATGATTTTAAACGTTCCGGAGCCTTGAAAAAACTCGAACTCTTCATCGTCTTGTCCCGAAGATCTCTTATAAAACTTGCGATTATTGATAGAGTACAAATTGAACCAATCTTCGTTGTAATTGAAAATGGTCTGTATTGCCTTATTCTCTTCTTCGCTAAGCTCCTCGTCATAAGAAAACTTAGGATTGATGGAGTACTCGTCATAATAGAGAAAAGCAACATAATAATCCTTTGAAGGAGCGTTCTTTACCGTCACAAACACGCTAGGCTTCGGACCTATATCTGCGAACACAGTGGATATGCACACACAAAAACACGACACCAGTGCCAGTGTAAATGCCAGGAAACGACGACTTTTTGCCCTAGTCTTTTTCAGTTCCATAAAAGCACCCCAATGCTCTTTTTCGTAACTCTTCGGTTTACTCTTTCAGCCAGCCCTTCTCGACACCGCGGTCAAGGTTTTTCATGATCCAGGAATAGACCTCCGGCATGAACTCTTTGACAATGTGCGCGCGCTCTTCGACCTGGGATCTTACCGCACCGCCGTCGCGCCATGTGTGGCCTTCGGTCAAGGTGTTATGAAGAAGCGGCTGCGTGCGGTCCAGGCACGCCGCATACTTGGCATCCACGGTCTCCATCGCATCGAATTCTTCCCAGAGCGCACGAAGCTCGGCACCCTGTTCCGGTGGGAGCTGGGCATAGAGCTTATCCGCTGCGGCAGCCTCACGCTCCGCCTTACTTGCATTTCCTTCCACATCGTAGGCAAAAGTATCGCCGGCATAGATCTCGATCAGATCGTGCACGACCAGCATCTTGATGGCGCGCTCCACGTTCGGTTCTTCAACACAATACTCCTTGAAAAGCAACGCCATGACGGCGATGTGCCAGGAGTGCTCCGCATCGTTCTCATTTCTTATCCCCGAGATCAGCATCGTTCTCCGGTATACACTCGTCATCTTATCGATTTCCGCCGTGAACTTCAGCTGCTGATCGAGTCTCTCATTTCCCGAACTTAAAAAGTCTTCAATACCCATTTTCCGTTTTCTTCCTTTTCTCTTACCAGATATCTCTACGCTTCTCTCCGGAACTTGCATGCATCACTTCGCAAGAGACATACCGACAACGAATCCGACCACGATCAGGACGATCGCGATGCACAATGCGACCAGTTTGATGATCGCTTGCTGCTTAGGGTTCAGACGACGTCTTTCCGGATGCTCGCGGTCCCACTCCTCGACCTGACGCTTCAGCATCTCGGCATTCCCCTTGCGCTCTTCTTCCGCAATCTGCGCATCGAGCGCCTTCTTCTCTTCAAGCTCCTTGTTTCCGGCCGGTGCACTGCCGCAGTGCGGGCATACGCCTTTCAGAGAGTTATATTCGGTTCCACAGTACTCACAATGAATAATTATAGATACTCCCTCACTTCCTCGAAAGAAGCACCTTCGCCGTTTCCGCTACGCTACGGTGTTTCAGTTTCCTCGGTTCAAACCTGATTATATTATACACGAACTGCATGATGATTCCTGCGCCAAATGTACTGATCAGCGTGCCGATGCCGATGGGGCCGCCGAGCAGAAAACCTCCGAGAAGTACCACCGCCCAAAGAAGCACTTCCACCACCCCGATCGGGATCTTCGGAAGGCGTTTTCCAAGGCCGACAAGAAGCGCATCACGCGGTCCGCAGCACTGCTCGGCTTTCATGTAGATCCACATGCCGAGCGCCATGAACACAAATCCAAAAAGCATGATAGCGATCCCGAGCCAGGTATTCGTATTCTCCGGAAGAGGATTCAGATACGTGAAAGCCTGGACGAAGTTCCCCGTAAGAAGCGCGTCGATGATCGTGCCGAAGCCGATCTTTTCCTTGAGAAGGATATCGATTAGCAGCACCGTCACTGCAATGATCGTCATGGAGATGCCGTAGTTAAATGGTGTGTGCTTCGCGATACCCATACCGAGGCAGTCCCACGGCGCCAGCCCGATGTTGGCGTAGATCGTCAGGTGCACGCCGAAGGAAAAGACAAGAAGGCCGCAAACGATACGGATCCATCCGAGCACGATCTCCTTGCGGGTATTCTTTTGTTTTTCCGGTTCCGACATAAACGAAGCATCCTTTCCAAACTTTCCCTATCATAGCAGACTATGCGGAAAGATGCATCCGAAAAAGCATCCGAATAAATGAATATATCCGAGATCCGTCAGATCTCACTGAAAAATATTTTCGGGCAAGGAATCAGAATCTCTTGTGCGCAGAGAACAGACTTGTAAATTTTCCGCCGGCTGTGTATAAAGTAGGTAAGAAGCATGGGGTGGAGATTGGAATAGGAAAGATGGATCTTAGAAAAAATACCTTTAGAAAAGCAACTGTCGCGGGCATCCTCCTGTGTTTTCTTTCTACGCTCATTACCGGGTGCATGATAAGCAAAGAAGAACGTAACGAACAGAAGAAATGGGTCGATCAGATGAACAGTGCTTTTACCGATGACCACTTCGAATATGTCCGGCCCGGCTTTGATATCTTAGGTGGACAGTCGGAATACGAAGCATTAGTGCGATCGGAGAAATACCCGAACGAAGAGATCCTCGTGTGGGGTCCGAGTGATGATCTCACATCGAATTACAACAGTATCCGATACCAAAAAGAGTCTGAAGATTATTTCCGCGACTATTTTACCAACAAATTTGTATGTGATGATTGTAAAGTAAGAGATAATAGCTTACGTAGAGCCTCGCCCGTTAAAGATATGTCTGCAGAAGAATACGTACAAAACTATTTGCAGATGAAGTATGTCGACATCATCATATACAGAAAAAGCGGCGTATTTCCGGATAGCGAAGTCATGACAGAAAAGATCATCGACATCTGCAAGGACAGAGATGAGATCTGCGAATTCAACATTTACTGTTGCAAGGATAAGACCTCTTTTGAAAATGCGGAGAATACATGCGAATGCTATTACCACCTGAGCATGCATGAAAAGGGTAAAATCGATACGCTCAGATATGAATCCAAAGAACAATCAGGGACCGTTTTTCTCTTGCGGGAATATACTTGGTGAGGATGCCGGCCGGAACGTATCTTTTTCTTGTTGCAAGGTGTTTTCCCTGCGAAGCGATCACTTCTTTCCCGTGATGTAATACACGGCCAGCGCGGTCCTGTGTGAAAGGCCTTCTTTGGCGAGGATCGATGTGATGTAGTTTTTCACGGTTCCTTCGGAGATATAGAGTTTACTTGCGATCTCTTTATTGGAAAGGCCGTCGGCGACGGCGCGCACGATCTCGAGTTCTCTTTCGGTGTAGCCCGTTTCGTCAAAGCCGCTCCCCGCAGGAGTAGCCGCCGCGCTTTTGCTGATCGATTCGAGAAGGTTTTCTTCCATGACGCTCGTGCCGTTATAGACGGACTTGATCATCTGCTTTAGGTGCTCCGGGGTATGGTTCTTGATAAGATACCCCTTGGCACCGTTGCCCAGGGCTTTGCGGACGAGATCATCGTCATCGAAAGTCGTCAGGATCAGGACTTTCCCGAGGTCCTTTTCCACGATTTCTTTGGTCGCTTCGATACCGTCCATGACCGGCATCTGGATGTCCATGAGGAACACGTCTGGCTTATTCTTCTCGGCAATACTGATCGCTTCCCTGCCGTTTCCGGCGCAGCCCAATACCTCGAACTCGTCGTCGACGTCGAGGATGATCTTCATGCCGTCTCTGACAAAATCACTGTCGTCGGCGATGATGACTTTAATTTTCTCCATTTTCCGTTCCTCCTATTTCGTTTCCGTAAGGCCGTAGCGGCGCGGCGGTTCTTCCATGCATTCATTTTCCGGCGCGGCGTCCGCTCCGGCTGAGCGCATCGCCACTGCGTTTGCGCCGAGGCGTCTTATCAGATCGGCAGAAGCATCGTCACGGTAAAGCCCGGATCGGTCTGAAAGTCGATCGTTCCGGAAGCGGCGCGGACGCGGCTTCGCATACCCGAGATGCCCATGCCGTCCTCGAACTTACTGCATCCGACACCGTCATCGGCGATCGAGACGCGGACGCGCTGTTTCATGACGAAGATCTGAATATCGATACTGCTGCATTTACTGTATTTCATGGAATTGGACACCGCTTCAAAAGCATTGTCGAGGATCACTTCCCAGATCGGATCGGGGATCAGCGCCGTGTCGCCCTCGGTCACAAGCTCCGTCTTAACGCCCTTGTTGTTGCAGTCCTCGCAGAGCTTATACAGCTGCAGCATCGCAAGTTCTTTTTTCGCGGGACGTTCCTTACGGAGAATCCCGCGGATCTCATCCATACCGGACCGGAGCTGGTCGATGACCGCCTGAAGGATATTCTTCGACTTCTCCGGGTTCTTTTCCATCAGGACTTTCGCCGCCTCGAGCTGATAGACCGAGCCGTTGATGTTGTGTCCGAGCTTATCGTGAAGCGTCTGTGAAAGCGACGCTCTTTCTTCGAGGATCTGATTTTCCGCCATGAGCATGCTCTTCCGCTGCTCCATCTTCGCGGCGAATTCTTTCTCCTGCATATCGCGTTTTAGGTTCTGTTCCGTGATCGTGTCCTCCATCATCTGCTTGCGGTACGCGCGGATGACAAAGTTATGCTGCAGGTAGCAGACCGTCATCAGGACGGTGGCTACAAGCACGGTCAGGATCGGGACCGGGCTTGGGATGAAGATCCCGGCGATCGGAAGAAAATACAGTTTCGGATTTAAGTTTTTGAAAAGCGACAGCAGTTCATATGCCGAGAAGAAACCTAGTAGGATGAAGCTCTTTTCGCCGAGAAACATCAGTGCCGCGAACACCCCGATGCCGAGAAGAACGCTGATAAACCGGTACTTTTCGGGAAGGAGCTCACCGAAGGCCATGACGGCAATAAACAGCGAAGCGAGCAGGAGTATCCAGGCGGATACTCCCGACTCGCGCGTTTTTTCGGTTATGCCGTATATGCTGAAGGTCACCATCAGGAAGAGCCGTACCAGCACAAAATAGTTGTTTTTCAGGCGCTCCAAAACACTTCTCCCCTAAGCGGCAATTGGGCCGCTTACTATTACTCCTCGCCGTTTCGGACTTTGATCCCCACCCCGCCCAGGCTCAAGGCCAGAACGAGGTATGCTGATGTAACACATAATAGCACAAAGTACGCTTTGCTGTCGCCGACAAAGAGCATCTCGGTCGCATCCAGAAACCACTTCTGCGGCATCAGCGAGGACAGCGCTTTGATGAAGCTTGACGTCGCATCCATCGGGAAGAAAGTTCCTGCCAGAAGTGAGGACAGCGAGAAGAGTGCAAACGCCGCGATATTGGCATTCATTACGTCGCCGAGGATGACACCGATCACGAGGCTTATGGAGCTGAAGATCAAGCCGAGAAGGAACATCATCAGCAGGAACTTCGGTCTTCCGATACCGAATTTTTCCGTGTCGATCACAAGCGAGCATCCTCCGAGCACGACAGTCATCAGGAAGGTCGCGATCGCGCTGATAATGAACTTCGATGCGAAATATTCAAACGAAGACATGCCCGTCAGGTGAAGTCTCATGAGGACTTTGTCATGCTCGTCCTTGATGACCGTGTGGGCGATGAAGATCCCGCAGAATACATATCCCAGTGTCATGAATGCGATCGCGTATCCGATCGCGGTCTTTCTGTTTTCCTGTTCCGTCGTAAGTGTTCTGGAAGAGCCGACCGAAAGCTTGACGATCTCTTTTTCCGGAACGCTTGCAAGCTTCTGGTTAAGGATCTTGACCGCCTCCGGGGCCGTCCATTCGTCGACCGTCTTTTTGATCAGGGCAAGTTCTTTTCGCACGGAATATTCGAACATCTCGATACGTCCGTCGTCGGAAAGAACATAGAGTGTCAGCGCCTCGTCTTCTTTTCCTTCCGAGAGAAGCTCGTCGAAGTTCTTATCGATGTAGAGCGCGGCGCCCATGCGGTCGAATTCGCCGTCGTGCCTGATCTTTTCGTCCGCTTCGGCCTTGCCCATATCCGGCACCTTGGCCCGCACCACGGAAAAAGCACCTGTCATCGAAAGTTTTTTGAGCATATATTCGGAAAGTTCGCTTTCAGAGGCGTCATAGACCTTTACGACAAATGCACCCTGGCTGCTATAGTACGCGACTTTTTCATCCGCGCTGTCTAGTTCGGCGATTTGGTTTTCCGCCTGCTTCGACAGCGAGATCGAGTTCATCTGATGCTGGTTTAAAACGAATGTGGAAAGGATCGGAACGATCACCAGAAAGAACCAGAAACTCTTGTTGCGAAGTAATAATTTGAGACTTGATGTGATAAGTGTTCTCATGCTCTTCCCCTCCTTCTGATCGAGTTCGCCGCGACCGAGACCAAAGAACATACGACGGCGATGCCGGCGCAGTAAAGGATCGCGCTTGGAATATAGTTTGTCCTTCCGGACGCTGCCTGTTCGACCATCGCTCTATTGCAGTGATAGATCGGCGAGAGCTCCTTAAGGATCTGCGGGCGGTCCGAGAACATGTAGGTCTCGAAACTTCCGCCGAAGAATCCCGCGATCCACACAAGCGAGAAGGTCAAAATGACCGTGATGATCATGTTATCCGTCAGGCTCTGGAACATCAGTCCCAGAGCGGATGCTGCCGCCGTCATGACGAGGAAAAGCACGCCTGCATAAAGAAGATTTCCCCAGTTTGTGCCGAAGCAGATCGAGTTGAGGATCGCGGCTCCGATCGTTCCGAAAAAGACGACGGTCGCAAGTGGCACGAATCGTCCCAGGTAAAGCTGCAGATCATTAAGTGCCGATACTGCATATCTTCTCCGGATGCCGTATTTCTTTTCGCTCGTCAGAATACCCGATGCGCAGATGATCGCGCACCATGCGTAGTAGAGGACGAAGACGATCCCGTAGTAACCGGTGGAATCCACGGCCTTAAGGAAAGCCGGATGCTCGATATTGAGTTTGATGTTTTCATAAGGATCCGCGCCGAGCATCTGCTGGTCTTTCGCGGCCGGATCCGGAGCCGGAGTATCCGTTTCTATGGAGTCCTTTCTCACGGAATCGATCTTGGCATTGGTCATCTCGTCGCAGAAGAGCGACATAAAATATTCCAGGGCCGCACCCTGTGTCGGCTGGTCAGATACGCGGTAGATCTTGTATTTCCCGCTTTCAAACTGCACAAATCCCGACAGTTCGTTTTTCGAGATCATCTCTTCGGGTTCTTCTGCGTCAAAGCGGACAAAATCGATATCCGCCTGCTCGCCCGAGATCTTCAGCGCCTCTTCGGCGGTCTCCCAGATGCTTCCTGATTCGATCGAATATCCGCAGCGCATCTCCCCTCTCTCTTTGTAGTTTTCCATTAAATCGGAAAAAGCACTGATCAGGACGGCGGATACGATCACCGGGCAGATCGCGAAAAGAAGAACATTGACCCAGCTCCTGCCCATGAGCTTGGCATTGTTTTTGATTAGATACCTTATCATGATCAGATGTCCCTCAGTTTCTTTCCCGTAAGTGTCAGGAAGACTTCCTCCAGCGTGATGGAAGATGTATCCTCGACGACAAGTTTTTTCAGTTCTTCGGAGGTTCCGGTCGCGATGATCTTACCGTTGTCCATGATGGCGATCCTTGTGCAGATCGCTTCGACTTCTTCCATGTAGTGGGAAGTGTAGATGACCGTTGCTCCGTTTCTGTTCGACTTTTTGATCCGCTCCAGAATGAAGTTTCTCGACTGCGGATCGATACCGACCGTCGGCTCGTCGAAGATCAGAAGATCCGGGTGATGGCCGATCGCACACGCAATATTTAGTCTTCGCTTCATGCCTCCGCTGAATGTCTTTGCATAGTCATTTCTCCGGTCGATAAGCCCGACGTACTCGAGCGACTCATCGATCCTTTCTTTCAGTTCTTTTCCCTTAATGCCGTAAAGCGAAGTAAAAAGCTCGACGTTCTCCCAGGCTTTCAGTCTGCCGTGGATCGCGAGGTCCTGCGGGATGTATCCGAGGTGGCGGCTGAGCTCCTTCTTATTCTTTCTGAAATCCTTTCCCATGAATTCCACCGAACCCAGTGTCGGACGCACGATGTTGCAGATCATGTTCATGGTGGTGGATTTGCCGGCTCCGTTCGGGCCGAGAAGGCCGAAGATCTCGCCCTTCTGGATCTCGATATTGAGATTGTCGACGACGACTTTGCTGCCGTACTTTTTCGTCAGATCCGTAAGCTTCAGAATCGTTTCCATTTCTTTCTCACTCCGTTAAATGTGTTTTTGCCGTGAAGCCGGGAGGAGGGTGCCACTCGGAGGAACTTTGCGGCATCCCGTCTTCCACTGATAACAGCATAGCAATTTCCATTCAACGGGATAAGTGAAAAAAGGCACGATTTGAGGTATGACTAAAGTCATACTTTCTTCAGTACGATCTCGACGACAAATCCGCCGCCGTCTCTGTTTCGGACTTCAAGGCCGCCGCCCATCCGCTCCATAAAGACCGCCGCAAGATATAGTCCCAGTCCGGAACCGTCTTTTCCGGCGGCCAGACTTCCTCTGTAAAACTTCGATGTCAGAAGGGAGATTTCTTCCTCCGGAACGCCCGGGCCTCTGTCCATAAAGAGCACATGCAGGTTTTCCGCATCGTCGGAAAACTCGATCTCCAGAGGAGTTCCCGCATACTTAAAAGAGTTGCCCGCGATATTGTCGATGACCTGCTCGAGGCGCAGGCGGTCTGCGTAGATCAGGCACTCCGGCACCTCGTTTTTCGTCTCGACCGTGCCATAAAAACGCAGTTCGGAAATAATGTCGGCAAGCACCTTCGAAGACTCCTCCGTCTGCTCGACTTTCAGCTCCTCGAGCTCGTCGAGCGTGGCCTTGAACATGTTATCGATCAGTCGGTCCACCGAAGAAGCTTTCGCCTTAATGACCTCGACCTTTTCGAGGATATCCGGATCTTTGTCCTTATACTTTACTTCCATGACCTCGCATGTTGCCTGGATCGTCGCGACCGGCGTCTTGATGTCATGCGAAAGCTCCGCGACCAGTTCCTTTTTGCTGCGGCTCGCCTCGATCTCACGCTCGGAGGCCTTCTTCAGTTCCTCTCGCATTCTGTCGAACGATTCGGTAAAAGCACCGAAGTAGTTATGTTTCCGCATCTTCAGCGGCAGGTCGAGATTGCCTTTGGAAACGTGCTCGGCAAAGACCTTGAGGTCATTAAACGGCCGCACGAAGAAATACCACACGACAAAAAGGATGCCCAGGCCGAGAAGCAGCGCGGCAAAAAGGATCGACACCAGGATCTTCTTCTCGTTACTTTCCCGGCTGATATACTCTTCTTCTCTCGCGGCAAACGCGATCTTTCCGGAAATGGCGCCGTCGTTTACATAGTCGAAAACAGAGTAGCCCTCCCGGATGAACATGTTATTCTCGGCTTCGTACTGCGCCTCGGAGCAAAGCACGATATCGCAGTCATATTCCTCTTCCAGTGCTTTTGGATCGGAGCCCTCGTCAAGTGCCTGCGAGATCTCGTACGACTTCGAATTCAGCGCGAGCATGTCGATGTCGTAGACTTCGCGGTCCTCGATCCTCCGGTAAAGAAACGCGCCCGTGATGACGAGCACGATGATGTAAATGATCGCCAGAATCCGGATCTTCATGTGGGGATCTCCAGTTTATAGCCCGTGCCCCAGACCGTTTTGATCCACTTCGGGTGGTTCGGATCTTCCTCGATCTTCTCTCTGAGCCTTCGGATGTGCACGTTCAAAGTTCCGTCCGTGTAGAATGAATCTCCCCAGACCTCCGAAAAGAGCTTTTCCTTCGTAACTATCGTGTTCCTGTTTTCAAAAAGGCACGAAAGCAGCTGGAATTCCTTGGCTTTGAGCGGGATGCTCTTTCCTTCCACGATGGCGCTCATGGTCGCCTCGTCTACGGCAAAAGCACTCGTCTCCGGTGCTTTTTGCGAGGTAACGCCTTTCATGTTCTCCAGGCGTTTGAGCTGCACTTTGACCTTTGCCAGGAGCACAGATAACGTGTATGGTTTCTTGATATAATCGTCGCCGCCGATGTTGAGCGCGACCAGCACGTCGTCATCGCTCTGGCGCGCGCTGATGAAAAGGATCGGCGTGTCGTACGTCTCACGGAGCTTTTTGCAGAGTGCAAAGCCGCTCTCGTTGCCGAGGTTGATATCCAGAAGAAAAATGTCCGCGGTATTATCTTTCAGAAACGATAGGCACGACTCCGAATCGGCCGCGATCTCACAGGTCACGCCGAACATCTCGAAGTACTCCTTCGTCATCTTCGTCAGTTCGACTTCATCATCGATCAGTAAACAGTTAACGTGCATGCTTTACTATTCTCCTTCTGAAAAAGCGCTTCGCGCCCGCGGCCCCACACCGCTTCTATATATTATACCATCTTCACGATGCCCGCGGTTTTGCTCCTTTTGTTCTAGGTTTGGTTCTAAAAATCTCGCACAATTAGAACGAAACATAGAACATTCACCTTTTGTTCTAGGTTTCGTTCTAAAACTCACCCCAAAATAGAACCAAACCTAGAACACCTTCCCCGAGGTCAAAATCACGAGTTAAGAAATAAGTAAGAATTGCACAAGATTTGTGTAAAGCATTCCGCCGGCCGAAGTTCTAAACTAAAATCGTAAGATCGAAAAAGAAAGCCGGCGGACGCGCCGGGCAAAAGATCCACAAAAAAGAAAGACGGCACAGCAAAGGCCGTGAAACAAAAAAGAAAAACACAAACTAAGGAGAAAACAAAATGCAGACAACGATCCAGGTCAAAGACAACACATCGAAGATGCAGGATGTCACCAGCCTTCCTACAAGAGAAACGATCCTTCAGGCGAAAGATCTCTGCAAGACTTTCAGTAACGATTCGATCCAGCAGCACGTGCTGAAGAACTTAAATATTCAGATCAGAAAAGGCGACTTTACCGTCATCATGGGCGACTCCGGCGCCGGTAAATCCACTCTTCTGTACGCACTCTCCGGCATGGACCGCCCGAGCCTCGGCTCGATCTCCTACGGCGCCGAAGAGATCTCCAAATACAATAACGACAAGCTCGCGCTTTTTAGAAGAAACCACTGCGGATTCGTTTTCCAGCAGAATTACCTCAACGACACGATGAGCGTCCTCGACAACATCATGGTCAGCGGATTTCTGAAACATAAGAATCGAAAAGCACTGGCCGAGAAGGCTAAGAATCTTCTTGCCCAGGTCGGTCTCGACGAGAAAAGCTACGGCAAATTCCCGAACCAGCTAAGTGGCGGCGAGCAGCAGAGAGTGGCCCTTGTAAGATCCGTCATCAATGACCCCGAAGTGCTTTTCGCGGATGAACCGACGGGAGCTCTTAACTCCCAGAACACCAATGCCGTTCTCGATGTACTCACAAAGATGAACAACCGCGGCCAGAGCATCGTCATGGTCACTCACACCGTTGCGGCCGCCGAGCGCGGAAACCGGATCCTTTACTTAAGAGACGGCGTGATCTGCGACGAGATCGAACTGACGCCCTATAACGGGCCGGACAGAGAACGCCACGTCGCACTGCGCACATTCCTTTCGAACATGGGGTGGTAAGATATGTATCCAATGTTTTTTATCGCTAAGAATAATCTCAAAAAGCACAAGGGCGAAGTCGCCATCCTTTTCATCCTGATCTTTCTGGCCGCGCTTCTCCTCTTCTGCAGCCTTTCCCTGATGCTCAGCGGGCCCGGCGCCATTAAGGCTCACGACGAGAAATACCACGCATCTGATCTTCTCGTTTTCTCTACATCCGAGATCCAGGAAAACCTTGCGGAGTCCATGGAAAAGATCGCTTCCGTCGAAGGCACCGAAATGCTCGAGTCGACACCGATCGTCAATTACCTGGGCGAGTACTATACCAAAAACAGATCTGAAGATGACGCGATCTCGTACCAGTTCTTCATCGGAGACTCCACTAAGAACACCTACCTCAATTCTTTTCCGGAAGAATTCGAAAACCTCGCCGATTCCGAGATCTGTGTCCCTTACTTCATGAAAGACACCTTTAAGGTCGGAGATCCCATCTATCTTAAGGTCGGATCCGAATTTAAAGAGTTCACCGTCAAAGGCTATCTCGAGCATCTGTATTTCGCGACCGCCATGAATGTCTCCGGATACTACTGCATCGTCAGCCACAATGATTTTGCTCTCTTCGAAAACTCTGTAAGTAATGACATGCGGGGATATTTCATCTACTGCAAAGTAACCGAAGGCACAGACATCGATGCTTACGACAAAGCCGTCCAGCATGTATTTGACGGTTCGGACACACCGGCGACCGTTGCGATCCCTCTGATGAAGATGGCAACTCTTGCCATAGCGGATATCGCTTCCGCGATCGTGCTTCTGTTCACCATTATCCTGGTCGGCCTGGCGCTCATCATCATGCACTTTTCGATCAAAAACTTCATCGAGATGAACATCCAGAACATCGGCCTTCTTCAGGCCACAGGTTATCCGGCAAAAGCACTGCGCTTTTCCTGTGTGATGGAAGAAATGCTGATCTGCGGTGTCGCAACTATCCTTGCGATCGGCCTCGGCTGCCTGATCACTACACCGCTTAATTCCATCGAAGGAAGCCTGATGGGTATTTCCGGTTTCTCCGGTATCTGCATGCCGGCACTTATCGCAACACTGATCGGTATCCCGGTCGCCGTATTCCTCGGCACTCTCGTTGCTTCGAGAAGCTATAAGAAACTGACCGTCCTCGAGTCTCTCCGAAGCGGGATCCAGAACCACAACTTCAAGAAGAATCATTTTTCGCTCGAAAAGACTTCTCTTCCTCTGGATCTTGCCCTCTCCGGCAAGCAGATCTTCGGAAGGCCGAAGAAGAACATCTTCATCGCACTGATCATCGCACTTCTTACCTTCTCGACACTTCAGGGATTTACGGTCTACCAGAACTTCGCGCTCGAGCAGGAATCTCTTCTTAAGCTCGTCGGATTCGAAGCTGCCGATGTACAGTGTGTCTGCGACGCGCATCCGGAAATCATCGATGAACTTCGTGCTGACCCGCGTGTAGAACGTCTCCTTCTTTCGACAAATCTGATGAATATCGAAGTGAGATCCGCGAATAAGAGCACTTCTTTAGGTGTGGATGCTTATAACGATGTCGATGCACTCGAGTACGAATACATCCTGGAAGGACGCGTCCCGCAAAACGGAAACGAGATCGTGCTGACCATCGTAAATTCCAAAAAGCTCGATGCCAAGATCGGCGACGTCGTCAACGTCATAGCTCCGAAGACAGGCGAAGCAGTACCTTATACGGTCTGCGGCATTGACCAGAAGATCAACAATATGGGCAATAAATCCCTGATGAACGAAGAAGGTATCCTGCGTCTCGACCCGGATCACAGATATGCCACCTGCATGATCTTTTTAAACGAAGGTGTCTCCGCTAAAGATTTCCAGAAGGAATGGTCGAAGCGGTATCCGATCGACGGGTTCGTCATGGTCGATGATCTCATCGGAAGCACGATCGATACCCTCGTAGCCGCCATGAGCGCGATCTGCTTCATCTTCGTCGCCCTCACCTGCTTCGTCGTCATCCTGACCGAGATCCTCCTTACAAGATCTCAGATCATCCGAGAGAGAGCCGAACTAGGCGTCAGCAAAGCGATCGGTTACACCTCCGGCGAACTGATCCGAAGAACGATCCTTTCTACCCTCCCGATCGTCGTGATCGGCGTGCTTGCCGGATTCGTACTGCAGCTGGCCCTGAACGACAAGATGATGGGCATCGGCCTTTCCTCCTTCGGCATCGCGCAGTCGAACCTCAAGACCAATCCTCTGTGGTTCCTTTTGACACTTGTCATCATCGTCGTGTGCGCCGTTGCCACCTGCTACCTCAACAGCAGATCCATCAGCAAGCTCGAGCCGGTACGCATCTTAAAAGAAGAGTAAGGCACCGCTTCCGAACCTCCAAACAAATGAAAGCCCTTCCTTTCCGGGAAGGGCTTTTTCGTGCCACGGAAAAACGGCATAAAGAAAACCCCCGAGGTTGTTGATCGGGGGCCTATCTTTGCGTCAAACTTGACTAATTACAAACTCAAAATCTTAGAGAGAAACTCTTCTAAATATTTCACTCAAGCAACCGGAGGATTCAATCGACCATGTTGCCTGAGTAGAATGTTCGTCCTGCATTGGTCTGTCCTCCTTTGTTTTTCTATGGCTTCATTCTAAATAAGAAAAGTGTATTGACTATGGCTCATTTGTTAACAATTTAAGAAGAACTCTCTTCTTTCTGTGTCGCGTCTGCTTCGAGCTGGCTTTCGTAATACGCTTCGAGTTTTTCTCTTGCAGCTTCGTAGTACTTGCGAAGCGAAGGATCGAACTGCGTCCCCATGCCCTCCAGAATGATCGCGTTTGCTTTTTCAAACGGCATCTTCTCTTTATACACACGCTTACTTACGAGCGCGTCGTAAACGTCAGCAACTGCCATGATGCGCGCCTCGATCGGAATGTCATTTCCGGAAAGCTGATTCGGGTAGCCCTTGCCGTCCCATCTCTCGTGATGGAAATGCGCCACATTCTCCGCGATCCTCCGGAACTCCAGATCGTCAGAGGCACTAAGGATCTCTCTTACGACGCGCGCGCCCTCGGCCGAATGCGACTTCATGATCTCGTACTCTTCGGGCTCATATCTTCCGGGCTTAAGAAGAACGGCATCCGGAACGGCGATCTTACCAAGGTCGTGCATTGGAGCTGCCTTGATGACGCTCTCGTAAAACTTCTTCGAAAGATTGACGCCTTCATCCTTCTTCATCTCCTCGACGAGCATGCGGACACCCTCACTGGTGCGTTTGATGTGGCCGCCGGTAAACGGGTCGCGGCTTTCAACCATGGTCGCCATGGAGATCAAAAGGTGGTTGTTCATGAAGAGGATCCTCTGCGTCTTCTGGTCGACTTCGAAGCGCAGGACCGTGTTGAATTTCTCCTGGAATTCGATGTTCTTGACGTCGGCCGTATCGTCCGTAATAAAGAACTGATAGCCTCTGTTTTTTCTTCCGTCGAAAAGGTGATGGACGGAAACATCGAGGATCCTTTGGCCGTCTTCACTGTGATAATGGATCGGGTTTTCTTCAGTGATCTCGCCGCCGTTAAACGCCTTGATCCACGCGATGATCGTGCTCTTGCACTTCTCGTTGTCGCGCACGGACTGATCGACGTGCAGATCTTTCAGAAAAGGCAGCCACTGCTTCGCGGTCTCGTTACTTCCGAGATAGCGCAGGCGGTAGTCAAACGAAATAAACGCGGTGTCGCCGGTCTGGATCAGCGTGTCGATACCGGACTCGATGATGTTATACAGCGCGAGCCGGTAGACGATCAGAAGATAGAAGAACTGCGCGAAAACATACGAAGCCGCGGCAAGTTCGATGTCAGATGTGATCTTTCTTCCGATGAAAAACGAAAGCATCGAGATGAATACCGGAATAAAAAGCAGGTAGATGATCTTATGCGAAACATCGCTCTTTTTGATGTGGCTGTAGATGAGCGCGCCGACGCAGAAAGCAAAGCACGCGAAGATCCAGATATACAGGATCGTGTGCATGACGCCGTATTCCTTTTCGGAAAGCACCGTGATGCCGTTTTTCGTTGCCATCTCGACCGACTCGTAGAAAATGCCGGATCTGCCGATCGTAAGGACCGGAAGATACACGAGCATCGAGATGCAGATCAGAAAGCCCTTGGCAAAGCGCGGCAGCTTAAAGTGGCAAAGATCGAAGATCGAAAACGTCACGAAAAGGATACTGAAGACCGTCGTGAAATAAATAAGTTTCAGCGCCAGTACCGCCTCGTCCAAAGTCGCAGCTTCCGCAACGGCAAGATGCGCAAGAACATCCAGCGGCACGAGGAAAAACACCAGCGTGATATTCACGTCGAAGTGCTTATGCCACATAAATGCATACGTCAGTGAAAAGAATATAGAAAGCGCAAGCAAAATCTCGTAGTACAAAAGCATCGTATCATCCCCCTTACGATTCGAAACCCTTGCATGCATTATAACATGGAACGGCCGGCGCTTCTGCCTGTCCCAAAAAAATACCGCTCGAAAAGCACTTCGGGCGGTCGTTTTTTCTTCGTTTGGGACCTGCGCTTCCCTTACTCGATAAAGTCGAACTCCAGATCGTAGATCCTAACCGGATCGCCTTCTTTACAGCCTGCCTTTTCGAGCGCCTCGATGACGCCGTTTTTGCGGAGCGTTCTCTGGAAGTAAGCAAGAGACTCCGGATCGTCGAAATTCGTGGATTCGAGCACGACATGGATCCAGTCGCCGACGACGCAGTAAACGCCGTCTTCGATCTCGATACGGAACTTCTCCTCGGGCTTAAACTCGTAGATCGTCTCTTCTTTGGCTGCCTCGACAAGGATCGTCGGAGGGAGCTTCTGGATCTCGGAAGCGACATAATTGACCAGTTCTTTTGTACCCTCGGCGATCGCGGCGCTCATCAGGAACACCTTGTAGCCGCGGCTTTCCATCTCGTCCTTAAAGGCCTTGACGACCTCTTCGTCCGCCTGGTCGATCTTATTGCCGACGACGACCTGCGGGCGTGTCTCGAGGAGAGGATTGAACTGTCGGAGTTCTTCGTTGATCTGATCGAAGTCAGAGATCGGCTCTCTTCCGTCCTGCGCGGAAACGTCCACGACATGGATCAGAAGGCGCGTTCTCTCGATATGTCTTAAGAAGTCGTGGCCAAGCCCGTTGCCCTCGGAAGCACCTTCGATGAGGCCCGGAATATCGGCCACGACGAAGCTGGTGTCATCCACGGAAACGACGCCGAGCATCGGCTCGAGTGTCGTAAACGGATAGTCCGCGATCTTCGGTTTTGCGGAAGTAATAACGGACAGAAGGGTGGATTTACCCGCATTCGGGAAGCCCACGAGGCCCACGTCCGCGATGAGTTTTAATTCGATGGAAACATCTCTTTCCTCACCCGGGATGCCGGCACGCGCAAACTTCGGCGCCTGGCGGATCGCATTACTGAAGTGGATGTTTCCCTGACCGCCTCGGCCGCCTTTGCAGACGATCTCTTCCTGGCCGGGCGTCGTAAAATCGGCGATGACTTTGCCGGTCTCCAGATCTTTCATGATCGTGCCGACCGGAACGGCGATACGAAGGTCTTCTCCGCCCTTGCCGTACATCTTTCTGTTCATGCCGTTGCTGCCGTTTTCGGCGACGAACTTGTGCTTGAAACGGAAGTTCGAAAGTGTCGTAAGTTCTTCGGAGGCATAGAAAATGACATCGCCGCCCTTACCGCCGTCGCCGCCGTCAGGTCCGCCGTTGGTGATGTACTTTTCCGTATGAAAAGAAACCATTCCGTTTCCGCCGTCGCCGGCCTTCAGATGGATCTTCGCATGATCGATAAACATGGCGATTTGCCTCCTTTTCCTTACTTTTCCCGATAATTTCCTCAAAACCGTCTTCAGCGGGAAAAAATCGAGAAAAACCGCTTCTTTTCTTCTAATCTATGGTGTTTTTCCCGATTATTTCCAAAAATCCGCTCTCAGCGGGAAATTATCGGGAAATCTGCGCTCCGTTTACCGGAAAGCAGGTCACTAAGTGAAAAAAGGTCTGACCGAATACTCTTCAGGTCAGACCCTTTGATCAATTCTTTTCCATTACCAAGGGAAAGTCCCCGAAATATCCGAGCGAGGAATTACTCTGCCGGATAAACGCTGACCTTCTTCTTGTCACGGCCCATACGCTCGTACTTAACATGGCCGTCGATACGTGCATAGAGAGTATCGTCGGAACCGATGCCTACGTTTGTACCCGGGTGGATCTTTGTGCCGCGCTGTCTTACGAGGATGTTGCCGGCAGTAACGAGCTGTCCGTCACCCTTCTTAGCACCAAGGCGCTTAGATTCAGAGTCACGACCGTTCTTGGTCGAACCCATACCCTTTTTATGAGCGAAGAGTTGCAAATTCATCTTTAACATGGTCAAGCCCTCCATTTTCTCATTTAGTCTTCGTTGTCACCCTAAGATAACCCGATCCGTAATTTTCTCTGACACTTTCCTCTACATCCAGGATGCCCCGGATGATGGTCCGAAAGATCACCTGCGCGGTCTCCCGCTCCTTATCCGTGATGCTTTCCGGTGTCCATACCTCACAGAAATTACTTTCGTTTCCTGTGACCATATAGAAGTTTTTCCAGGACAGCTGCTCCTCCAGTGCATTTACACATGTGGTAAAGAGCGTCGAGATCGAAGAACAGATGATATCTTTTCCTTCTTCCTCGTATCCCGCGTGGCCCTCACTTGAGAACCCCAGGATGCTTCCCTTTTGATCTTTCCATATGACGATCGAGATCATGATACAGGTACAACCTTCTGATTATCCGAATCAGCCCTTGATGCCGGTGATGCGGACGCGTGTATACGGCTGTCTGTGGCCATTTGTTCTTCTATAGCCCTTCTTAGCCTTCATCTTGAATACGACGATCTTCTTGTTCTTGCCCTGCTTAACGATCTCGCCCTCAACGGATGCCTTAACATCAGCTCCGGCCTTGATACCGTTATCATCAGCAACTGCGATAACCTGGTCAAAAGTGATCTTCTCACCGGCTTCGCCCTCGAGCTTCTCTACGAAGATCTCGTCGCCCTCGGCAACCTTGTACTGCTTGCCGCCTGTCAGAATAACTGCATACTGCATAAAAACGTTTCCCTCCTGTTCATCCAGTCTCGCTGTCTTATCCTAGGCACTTGCCTTCTTTTCTTCGCGAAAAGCACTATGGTTCGTGCGTTTGCGCTCAAAAAAGGGCACAGATTTAGGAGCCCGGCACATGCGGTCACCGCAATAGAATACCATGCGTTATGGGGTACGTCAAGTAAAAATATTATATATATGCGCGGATGGTATTTGTCGTATATGCGCGGATGGTATTTGTCGCTTGCCGGCGTCACGTTGAAGTTATACGACTAAAACACGTCTTCATTGTTTTTAGTCGTATGCAGCACCACCAAAAATACGACTAATCCATCGCTTTTCAACTATTAGTCGTATCCGTCACTCCAAGGTCTACGACTAATCTGCCAGTTCTCAGTTTTTAGTCGTATAAACTCCTCAGAAGCATACGACTAATCCATGCTTTTCGATTATTAGTCGTATCTCTTTCATCGATCCGACCTTTTCCTCTCGAAAAGCACCGTCCGCCGCCAGGTCTTCCCGCGGCGGATCCGTGAATTACTTGATCTTCTTCACCGAGGCGCCGAAGTCGATGACGGCCTTGAGGCGGATGTTTCGCGGGTCGCCGAGGTACTCTTCTTTCATGCGTTCGAGAAGGAGGCGCACCGCGGTCTGGCCGATCTTTCGGATCGGCTGGATGCCGATCGTCAAAGTCGGATTATAAACACGCGCGATCTGCTGGTTCTCAAAACCGACGAACGACAGTTCATCGGGGATCACGATCTTCTTTTCGTTGATATACATGACGGCGCCGCAGGTAAGGTCATTACCGCTTGCGAAAACGGCCGTCGGACGGTCCTTTTTCTGCATGAAACGGACCATGGCCGTGTATCCGCTTTCCTCCGAAACGTTCTCGAGATAGATAAGCTCGGGATCGACGGAAATGCCCGCCTCGTCATGTGCTTTTCGATAGCCGGCGACACGGTCGTCGGTCGTATTAAAGCCCTGGGTTCCGCCGATGAAACCGATGCGCTTATGGCCGTTATCGATCAGATGCTTCGTGATGCGGTAAGCGATATCGACATTGTCGATGGTGACGGAATCGCAGGAGACCTTCGGGTATTCCATATCGATGAAAACGACCGGAACGTCTGCTTTGGTCGCACGGTCGATGTCCTCCTGGCTGACGTTCATCGGCTGCATGATGATGCCGTCGATCTGCTTGTTGATAAGGAAATTGATCTTATCGGAAGCTCCGGTCGGATCGCCCTGGTTATAGTCGCAGATGATCATGCTGTAGCCGTTGGCATACAGCTCCTGGTCGATAAACGAAAGGATCGAAACGCCGTAGTAGTCGGAAAGGCTCGGGATCAGAACACCGACAGACATCGTCTTTCTCGTCTTCATGCCGCGCGCCACGGTATTTACCTGATAATTTAGTGCAGCGATCGCATTTTCGATCTGCTGGCGGTTCTCTTCAAGCACATTTCCCCCATTAATGAACTTCGAGACAGTCGAGATCGAAACTCCCGCCATTTTTGCAACATCTTTAATCGTAGATGACATAGGCCCTTATCCTCCTCGGTCAAAACATCATCCAGTAAAGGCAAGAGAACAGTACCACGGATAAGGTCTCTCCCAGCGCTCCCCTTTTCACGACTCTTCTCAGGTATGACGCAAGAAGAAGTGAAACCGCCAAAAGAAGAACCTTGATCGCAAACAGTTCCCTATTCATTATAATCGAGAAAACGAAAACTATCACCATGGGAACGAGCCGAATTACCAAAAATTTCACGGAATCGAGTACGCTTTGTGAGCTGCCCTGGATCCTCCCGAAGAAATTGTCAGAAAGCTGGAGCATGGTGATCGAAACAAATACCATGACCGAAAGGGCGAATTCGACCAGGATGAAGAGGTTGAAGTTTAAGAATCCGGAGCCTTTCCAAAGGAGCCTCAGCATGAAGACCACCGCCGCCAAAAGGAACGTGAAAGCCGCATGGATCGGCCACATCGAGCGGTTCGACCTGACCTTCCTGTTCTTGATCTTTTTCAAAAACGGCATCAGAAAGAACGCGGAGCTTAAGTACGTCACGCAAACCCAGAGAAGAAGCACCACCTGATAGGCCGACTGCTTCCGGATCACGAAGAATATAGTTACCAGCGCGAAAAGCACTCCCAGAAATCCCTGTAGTGCCAAAAGATGGTTCAGGGCACTCCGGTACTTATCTGCGATCGAACGCCCGCGGAGTTTGCCTGAGCGGTTTCTGGCAAGTTCAGGGGCCGCGCCGGAAGGGCCTTTCGCCCCCGGTGCCGCGCCGTCGCCTGCGTTTCCTTCTTCCCCGCGGTCCCCGGCATTTGCCGGCGCGAGCTTTTTATTCGGAGGGAGCGTCGCCGCATAAACAAAAAACGCGATCACGGAAAATACCGTCAGGATCATCTTCATCGACCACGTCAGAAGCGGCGCATTGGAAACACCCTTTTGAAGAAGGATGTGGTTTTTGATGTAGTTCGCCATATAGGTCTGCATCTGCGGGTTGTTAAGGACCATGACCGATGCGATCTGCGGATCTTTGCAGTAGCCCGTTTTAGCGTAGTAGCGGTTCGCATCGGAAGAAAGATACAGCTCCGGTGCTCCGCTTTCGGTCCTGGTACCGGAAGTAAACTTCGTATCCTCGCCGGAGATCCGCTCATAAAGGCTGTCCGCGGTCTTTCCGGATTCCGAAAAGATCGCCACACGGCACCTCGGAGACGTCGTTCCGATCGAGCCCAGGTCAGCGTCGCTACTGAGTTCCGGAGACACTAAAAACAGGTCGGTGATCCCCTCATTTTCGGAAGCGATCTGAAGACCCGAAAGGGCGTAGTCGCCTTCGCAGAAAAGGATCAGTCCGTTTGGCGCGGAGATCTTACTGATCTTCTTTTGCATCTCTTCTTTGGAGCAGGAATCGTCGATCACGTAATACGACGCGATGTCCAGCTGCGAAAACAGCTGGCTATAGTCCATCTGCGGGAACATGATGTCCTCGTGGACGAAGAGAAGCGCAGCGCGCCCGCTGGAACTGTCATTGCGTCTGGGGATCAGGATAAACAGCGACGCGACGATAAGGATCACGGCAAGGACGATAACGCATATCAGACGGATCAAACGGATCTTCTTCATTACCCTCTCCCGTCAATTGATCGCCACGAGACGGTCGCCCAGCGCACGGATGTCCTCAGGTCCCAAGATCAGGATCATGTCGTCTTTACTTACGACTTCGGAAAGCTTACTGACGATCTCGTCTTTGGAGTTAAAGAAGATCGCATTGCCGCCGCGCTTATTGATCTCGTCGGCGATATCCTTACTGGAAATGTCGCCCGGATTGACCTCACGGTCCGAAAAGATCTCGTCGAAGAATACTTCCTCGCAAGGAAGAAGCGATGTCACGTAATCCTCGAAAAGCACTTTGGTACGTGAGTATGTGAGCGGCTGGAAGACCACCCAGGTCTTATTGTGCGGTACATGCGAAGCTGCGTCGAGAGTTGCTCTTGCGGCGCTCGGGTGATGGGCGTAGTCGGTAACGACCATCGCGCCCTTGAAATAGCCCTTGATGGTGAAACGCCCCTCGGCTCCGGTAAACTCGGAAAGTGCTTTTCGCGCGGCATCGCCGGTACCACCGGCCAGAGATGCGCAGGCAATTGCCGTCAGGGCATTATAGACATTATGTGTGCCCGGGATCGCAAGCTGGATGTGCGTGTACGGGCGGCCCTTGAAAAGGACGTCGAAGCCCGCCTTACCGTCGGTATACTCGATGTTGACGGCGCAGAAATCCGGCTCTCTTTTAAAGAAATCGAAGCCCTCGCCCGCAAGGCCCGTCGTCAGGATGCGCGGCTCCTCCATGCCGAGTTTGGCGCGCACTCCCGGGATCCTTCTGACGCACTCCTGCACGTTCTTATCGCCGGCCGAAACAACGAGCGTTCCCTCCGGAGAAAGCTTCTCCGTGAACTGCGCGAATACATCGATGACTTCGTCGATACTACTGTAGCAGTCGACGTGGTCGTAGTCGATATTCGTGATCGCCGCGATCGTGGAATAAAACTCCAGGAAAGATCTGTGATACTCACATGCCTCGGAAACGAGGAGCTGGTCCTTCGATCCGAGATAAACGCTTCCGCCGAATGCATCAAGCTCGGCGCCGAGATGTACGGTCGGGTTTGCGCCGCTCTGAAGAAGGATCAGCGAAACCATCGACGTGGTCGTGGTTTTTCCGTGTGTACCGGAAATATTGATAACGTTATTGAAGTTTCTCGTAATGAGGCCCAGGAACACCGAACGCTCCATCACGGTAAGTCCGTTTTCACGGGCATAAGCGAGCTCCGGATTTCCGGGAAGGATCGCCGCTGTATGTACGACGATATCCGGCGCAAACTCTTTGATGTTGTCCGCGCTGTGGCCGCCGTAAACGGTGATGCCGACTTCCTTTAATTCCTCGGTCCTTTCGGACGGATGCATATCCGATCCGCCTACGACCAGGCCGTAATTCACGGCGATCCTGGCAAGTCCGCTCATGCTGATTCCGCCGATACCTACAAAAAATACTCTCTTGCCGGACGGCAAGTCTTTCATTCCCTCACTCATACTGTCTCCAAAAATCTCCCCATATCGTGTGATCGCGGGTATTTCTAAAAAAATAAAGATACCCGACCGAAAAGCCTGATGCTTTTGCCCTACTATTATACCCTTTTTACGCCATAATATGATGATTATCCTCAAAAAATGTGTTATCCTACAGATTAACGGGTATAAAGGTCCAAGGCAGGACCGGGAGGTATGTATGGAAATAACTGACATCGTGATTCGCAAACTTTCTTTGGACAGCAAAATGAAAGCCATAGTTTCCATTACATTTGACCAGTCTTTCGTCGTGCACGATGTCAAAGTCGTCGAGGGCAACAACGGTCTTTTTATTGCCATGCCCAGCCGAAGAACTCCCGAAGGCGAGTTTAAGGACATCGTTCACCCGATCAATTCCGAGTTCCGTGAAGTCATCTCTTCTCAGGTCCTTGCCAAGTACAAGGAAGCCATCGAGCACCTTTCCCAGCAGGTGGCAGATATCGCTCCGGCCGAAGACGCCTGATCTTTCCGGCGCCGGTTTTTGAGGGGCTTTGCCCCTTCTCCGTTCCGCCGCCCGAAAAGCGCTTTTCCCGGATCAACAGTAAAGATTTCATAATATGACCGGCTTAGTTCCGGTTTTCTTTTGAAGAATAAGGTAAAAAAACTTTGAAACATTAAGGGGGTTTTTACATGAAGAAGATCACTGCTATCCTTCTTGCCGCGGCCATGGTTCTTTCGCTGGCAGCCTGCACTTCAAACAGCAAAAGTACCAAGAAAACGAAGAAGACAAAAAAGACGAAACGGACGACCGTAGAAACTGACGAAACGGAAGATCCTACCGAGACGCCTTCCGAAAGCGAGACGCCGACAGAGACCGAGACCGAAACAGAGCCGACGACTTTGCCGAACGTTCTGACCTTTGACGAGTCCCTCGACTATCTTGGTCTTTCCACCCCTTATGAAGACTGGGGCTTCTATGCCGTCTTTGACGAGAACCAGGGCGAGACCTATACATACGGCCTGATCACCGACAGACTCACGTTCCCGGATGCCTCTTATTCGGCTCTTCAGCAGGCGGTCGACGAAGACATCGCCGCAAGGCGTGATGCCGAGATCGAGTACTTCTACGAAGAAGGCGATCAGTTCTTAAATGATCACGCTGCCGGAAAAACGGTATCCACCACCATCAATAAATTCAAAACCCCGATCTTCCGTTCCGATTCACAGATCTTCTCTTTCGCTCTTACCGATGCAAGAGATCTGGAACAGGGAGAATTCCTGGGATATAACTATCTGTCGCAAAGCGGTCAGCGTCTGACCCAGGATGACGTTATCCTCGACCGCGAGGGCCTGGCGCAGTATTTCTCCGAACTCTTCTCAAGTCCGGATGATGACGAAGATTACAGTGCATGGGTACAAAAAGAAGTCGCAGACATCCTCGACGGAAAACTCCAGTTCACCATGTCCTATGATGCCATCAACGTTATTCGCGAAGGATACAGCTTTGACTACGATTACGTGGCATACAAGATCCCGGTCATCGGTAACGAACAGCTCTTTAACCTTGAGTACTTCGGATCCACTCCGAATATGTATTCCATCCGAAGCGATATCAATGATACGATCACCTGGGACGTAGACGGCGACGGAGTGCTCGATGAGATCGTAGCAAGCAGCGTTTACGATGACAGTCAGGGCCCGGAAGAGGTCACCCTCACCATCCGCTACAATAACTACACCTTCGACTCCAATGCAGAAGGTGTCGACATCATCTCTTACGGTCTGGATGAGCTTTTGTTCATGAAGCTCGACGACGGCAACTACCTCTATGTGAGAATGACAGCTCCCGATAGTTTTATCGACACTTACATCTTTAAGATCGAGGACAACAAACTCACATACGTCGACATGTTCTATGACTTTTTGCGTACAGACGGTCTGATCGATCCGAACTGCTTCGGCGTTGCCGCTTTCATGGACACACTCGGCTCCGGTGTTTTCTATAACGAAGCAAGCGTTGTCAATAACAATGGTAAGCCGGATTATCTCTACGACTACTGGAACTCCATTGAAGATGCCGTTACCTGCAAAAAGGACATCAAGGGAACCGTCATTGACATGGACACATTGGACAGGCTCGAGGAGACCACGATCCCGGCGGGCACATGCGTCCGTGCATACGTTTATAACCCGATGACACAAAGCCTCATCGTCGAGACCCTTACCGATGATCTGGATGCAGATCAGTGGGTAGAGCTCGACTTCAAAAAGGACGAAGACTGGAACATCACCGTAGACGGAAAGAACGTCGAAGACATGTTCTACTCGATCATGTTCTGGGGCTGAGGAAAAACTGAAAAATGAAACGCATGATCGCGATCCTTCTTTCTTCTTCCATGATCCTCGCACTCGCAGGATGTGGCAGAAATGACAAGAAGGAAACCAAAGAGACAAAAAGGACGAAAGACACCTTGGTAACGGAAGAGTCTTCCGTTACCAAGTCCGAGTCCGAAACCGAATCCGAGACGGAAACCGAAACAGACCCGCCCGCCGGCACCGTTGTCGGCAGCAGGATCGTAACTCCGAAGGATTATCCGATCTCCGATGGCTTTGCGATCTCTCATACCGCAAAAGACCTCACAATTGTAGAAAGCGCTAGGATTCAAGTGTATGGTGAACCGGTGGAAGAAGACTCCCGGACAACGGTAAAATCCATCTTACAAAGTACCGTTATGATTTCGTTTTCTGAAAAAGACAAGGAAGATTACGAGCAGGTCTTTTACACCATCCAGGCGCAAAATAACCAGTTGGAGATCAATTATTCAAACAGATACTCTGAACTCCTGTCGGCTTTTTATGACAACCTGAAGTCAGCCCGGCCGAAGGATTACAGAATGCTGACGGATATCAGTATCTTCCGTGCTGATTCTGACTATATCTCCTACATTCTTGAGCAGGATTATGACTGCGAGATGTCTAACTCTTCGATCAAGACTTATAACTTCGCGACAGCAGACGGCCGTGAGATCACATTTGACGATATCGTCACCGACAAGCGCGGGTTTGCCGATTTTTTCTTCGATTATGTTTCCAACGCAGGGCTTTCCGAAAACGACATTGAACAGGCCAAAGAAATTTCCATGGATATGGTGGACGAAAGCGAAAACGCAGCCCCGATCGAATTCCTGCTCGACTATGACGGCATTTACATCTTCTATTCCAATCCGGATCATTATCCTACAATGTTTAAGATTCCGGCAGTCTTTGCGGGCGCCTACATGGACGAAAGCTACTTCGGAAACACTCCGGAATGCTACTCACTTTCCGCTGATGACTATGCCCGCATTCATTGGGATCTCGAAGATGACGGCGTGCTCGAAGAGATCTATCCTGAATTCGAAACGGATGAATACGGCAGTGTGGTCGGTATCGATCTTGTCGTAGATGGGCTGATGCGAGCATCCGTTCCGGATGCTGACCTGATCGAAGGGGAAACCTATGCCGGAATGAAACTGATGAAGACAAAAGCCGGTTTCATCGTATTCCTCTCAATGGCATTAGAAGAATCCGACTGCACCAACTACATCTTCCGCTACGCGGGAAGCACCGGTTTCGAATTTGAAGGTACCATCATCGGTAACTTTACTAAAGACTACCATGACCCGGGCAATTTTCAGCTGACCGGACGCGATGAAGTTCTCGGCACGGGGCTCCACACCGGATACTACAGCATCGGCAATTCTGCTATCCCGGAACGTATAGACAAGTCCGTCGACAAGAATGTTATTGTTGTTGCGGCGAAGGATATCGCATGCAAAAGCGGCGCTTTCGACGAAGATCGTAACCAGACTGAAGATTATACCATCCCGGCCGGTACTGCGCTCTACGTCTTCAATTACAATCTTGAAGACGGCTATCTCCATGCCACGACGATAAACAAAGACAAGGAGAAAAACGTCCCCGTAACGCTCGAGTTCTCTCGCGAAGGCGACAAGACCTTCTTCAACGGCGAGGACCAGGATGACGTCTTCTACGGCATCAGATATGCAGGCTGATCTTTTCAAAAACATGTGTTTCCGGGCCCCCGGGCGGTGCTTTTCGCATAGAGGTTTCCAGGACGGCGCTTTTCGCTCGGAAACACATCATGGTATAATTCTATAGATAAAATATGCAGCGCCTGGCGGACCGGTTTCGGACTGTCGGCGCCGCACATTAGATCAAAACGGACAAAGAAAAGGAAACAGAATCATCAGGAGGTATCAGACATGAAACGTTTGATCACACTTCTTCTGTCCGCTTCCATGATCCTCGCGCTCGCAGGATGTGGCAAGAAGGACGAGAAGGAAACCAAAAAGACAAAGCGGACAAAGGCCACCTTGACAACAGAAGAGACGGAAGATCCGTTTTTCTCCGAAACAGAGACCGAGTCTGAAACAGAATCCGATACAGAGACAGAAACCGAAACGGAAACAGATCCGCCGGCCGGAACCGGTGACGGCAGCAGGATCGCAACTCCGAAGGATTATCCGATCTCTTCTGATTTCGCGATCTCCCACGACGCGGAAAACGTCTATTATTCCATAGCCACACCTTTCCAGGCATACGCTGAACCGTACGAAGAAAACGGCCAGACCAGAGCATGCCTCATGCTCAAAGAAGTCGATACGATCCGTTTCGAACCTGATGACATGGATACTTACAGCCAGCTCTGGAATACGCTTGAAGCGACATTCAATCAGCTGGATAATAACTATGAAGAACTCTACAATAAGCTCCTTCCGCAGTTCTGCGATAATATCGCTCAAGGCAAAGCGAAAGATTATACGATGAAAGAAGAAATCACATTCTATCGTGCCGATACCGAGTATTTCTCCTTCATGGTAACGCAGGATTATGACTGCGATATGCAGAATGCTTCAATCAAAACACATAACTACGTTACTTCAGACGGACGCGAGATCTATTTTAACGATCTCGTTACCGACAAGCAGGGCTTTTCCGATTTCTTCATCGATTATATTTCCAATGGCGATTACTCCGATTTTGAAATTCAGCAGGCAAAAGACCTGGCAGGTAACATGATCGTTGACGACGAAAATGCTTTCCCGGTAGAGTTCCTTCTCGGCTATGATGGCATCTACTTCGTCTATTCTAAAGAAAATGCGTACCCGACCCTTTTCAAGATCCCGGCCATGTATTGCGGGGACTATATCGACATGAGTTATTTCGGCAAAACTCCCGACTACTACACGCTTTCCGACGACTGCTACGGCCGTATCACCTGGGATATCTTCGAAGACGGGAAGCTGGAAGAGATCCATCCGGAATTCGTCACCGATGAATATGACAGTGTAGTCGGCATCGATCTTGTTTTGGATGATACGATGCGCGTATCCGTTCCGGACTCTGATTTGATCGAGGGCGAATGCTTTATGGGCATGAAGCTCGTGAAAGGTTTCAACAACTACTACGTCTATATCTCTATGGCCACGGAAGAAGATGACTGGTATAACTACGCCTTCGAACTCGCCGGAAATGCAGGCTTCGAATACGTCGGAACCTTCAGAGGAAACTTCACCGAAACATGGTATGATCCGACACAATTGACGCTCACAGAGCGAAGCGAAGTTCTCGGCACCGGGTACGCCACCATGCATTACTCCGCGGCAACCAGCGCTATGCCGGAATCAAATAGTCCATACTGCTCCAAGGAAGCGGTCGCCATCGCAGCCAAGGATATCCCCTGCACAGACGACTTTGGCGTGGAACATACGATCCCTGCCGGCTCCGCCGTCTATGTTTTTGACTATGAGCCGGGCGGCGGAAAGCTTGAAGGCATTACGCTGGCCAAAAAACCTGGGAATTCCGAAATCGTAACGCTCGAATTATCCTTCGACGGATACAACGTCCTCATCAATGGCGAAAACCAGGACGACGTCTTCGACGGAATCAGATACGCAGGCTGATCTTGCACCGGATCGAAGATCCCCCACCGACCGCATCACCGCGACCCTATTAACAAACATCAAGGCTGTCTCACACGAGGCAGCCTCTTTCTTATTGCTTGTTCTACGTTTCGTTCTACAAAATGCAGATTAATTGAACATTTTGCAGAACACGGCCTTTTTCTACACTTTGTTCTATAAATTCGTTATTTGTAGAACATTTTGCAGAACGCCGGACAATCAGCGCTGCATCTGGCTTCTCCACCAGGTCTCGATCGTTTTCTCAACATCGGCCTTCGCCTTGATGTCCAGGATCTTTCCATCGATCAGGTCCATACGCAGCAACCGGCTAACATGGCGCTGGTAGGACTAAATCACTGTTTCTTCGTTATTTAGTCCCACCTCGCCTCGAAAAGAACTATCCATTGCAACTAAAAAGAAAGGAGCCATCTCATCAAAATGAGATAGCCCCTTATATAATTTGATTTTTCAAGAAGAAGTCGGAAGAATAACTCAGTCTTTCTTCTCGTCCTTCGCCTCAGCCTCAGCTGCATTAGAAGCAGAAGCCTCGCGCTCCGCCTTGTCCTTCAGGTCGGACTGCTCGAGTCTTTCGATCTCCTTAGCGATCGCGGCACTGTCAGCAAGCATCTCCTCAGCGGTTGCACCAACGCTGCCCTCGGAAGCACCCTCGGAAGAAGAAGCATCTTCAGAAGCCGGAGCCTCAACAGCAGCAGTAACAATGGCGCCGCCGGAAACGTAGATCTCTTCGAACTCCGGTCCTTCGATTTTTTCTTTCTCGAGAAGTCTCTGGGCAACGGCATTGAGGATCGCCATCTTTTCATTAAGGATATCGAGAACATCCTTGTAAGCCTTGTCGATGATACGAGCGATCTCGGCATCGATCATGGCAGCGGACTGCTCACTGTATGTACGTGTATGACCATAGCTCTTACCGATGAATACCTCATCGTCATCATCAAAGACAACGTTCGGGAACTTCTCGGACATACCGTAGCGGGTGATCATCTCACGGGCAACACCATTGCACTGCTGCAGGTCAGACGAAGCACCTGTGCTGATCTCGCCCAGGATGATCTGCTCTGCGGCACGTCCGCCGAGGGAGATCATGATGGAATCGATAAGCTGCTTCTTTGTTGTATAGTAGATGTCCTCATCCGGCTTGTGGGCAGTATAACCGCCTGCGCCGCCTGCAGGGATGATGGAAACTCTCTCGACGTGATCGGTCTCGGAAACCGTACGCAGAACGATCGCGTGACCTGCCTCGTGGAAAGCGGTCAGGCGCTTCTCCTTGTCGGTAATGACGCGGCTCTTCTTCTCCGGTCCAACCATGACCTTGAAGACTGCCTCGGAAACATCCGCCTTACTGATCTTCTTCGCATTACGGCGGGCTGCCAGGAGAGCTGCCTCGTTAAGAAGGTTTGCAAGATCCGCACCAGTGTAACCGGGGGTGATCTTCGCGATCTCCTTAAGATCGACATCGTCCTCGAGAGGCTTATTCTTGGCGTGTACTTTCAGGATGTCTGCACGGCCCTTGATGTCAGGACGGGAAACAGCGACACGGCGGTCGAAACGTCCCGGACGCAGAAGAGCCGGGTCAAGGATATCGACACGGTTCGTTGCCGCGATAACGATAACGCCCTCGTTCGGACCGAAGCCGTCCATCTCGACGAGCAACTGGTTCAATGTCTGCTCGCGCTCATCGTGACCGCCGCCCATACCGGCACCACGGTGACGGCCTACGGCATCGATCTCATCGATGAAGATAATGCACGGAGAATTCTTTTTCGCACTGTCGAAAAGGTCTCTTACACGGCTGGCACCGACACCGACGAACATTTCTACGAAGTCGGAACCGGAGATGCTGAAGAACGGAACGCCCGCTTCACCTGCAACGGCCTTAGCCAGCAAAGTCTTACCTGTACCAGGCGCACCGTGAAGGAGAATACCTTTCGGGATCTTCGCGCCGAGCGCAGAATACTTTTTCGGATTTTTGAGGAAGTCGACGACCTCCGTCAGTTCTTCTTTTTCCTCGTCCGCACCGGCAACATCAGAGAAGTTGACCTTGTTCTTGGACGGATCGAAAAGCTTCGCCTTGCTTCTTCCGAAGTTCATGGCGGATCTGCCTTCGCCTGCATTTCTGCTGAAGTTGACCCAGATGAAGAATACCATCGCGCCGATCATCAGGAAGATCATGACGCCCGACATGATAGCGGAAACGTCAGTCGGCTGCTTATACTCGAAGCTCTCGATCGAGCCGGACTTTTCGGCTTCCATGAGGATCGTCAGGACGTGGTCCTCAGACTCGTAAGGAACTTTCTTGCTGACTTCCTTCTTCTTTCCTGTCTCGGCATCCTTGTACTTGAAAGAAAGCGTGTTGCCGTTTAATACAACATCTTCTTTCTCGATGCTCTTATCCTCGATCATATTCAGCGCTTCAGAAAGCGAAGTGCTCTTTCCGGAACTGTCATTAAGGAACATCATGCACGCAACTACCAGGATCACGATAAGGACCAGGTAGAACGGCAATCCGCTGAATGACTTTCTCGGTCTTTTGTCTGTTTGACTCATTTGTCACCTCCATCAAGTTCAAGTACGCAAACATCCGGGAGATTTCTGTACTTTCCGGCATAATCCAGTCCGTACCCGACGATAAACTCATCCGGCACCTCGATGCCGATGTAATCTGCCGAGTAATCCACCTTGCGGCGGGACGGCTTGTCAAAAGCAGCCACGACCTTGATGCTGCTCGGCTCTCTTGCGCCGAGCTCACGGATCAGGCACTGCATCGTGACGCCGGAATCGATGATGTCTTCCACGATCAGAACATCCTTGTTGCGGATGTCGTTGTCCACGTCCTTACGGATCTGGACATTCCCGGTTGACTTCGTACCGTTGTAATAACTTGAGACCTGCATGAAATCGAGGATCATCGGCACTTCGATCTTACGGATCAGATCGGCAAGGAACACGGATGCGCCCTTCAAAATGCCGATCACGACGAGATCTTTCCCCTCGTAATCCTTTGAGATCTGTTTGCCCAACCGGTCGACTGCTTCTGCAATTTGCTCACGTGTGATCATTACTTCGGTAATCTTTTCCATCTTCCGGTCCTCCCATTCATGTTGTCTCTTCGAAAAATTCCAACACACACAGGGCTTCTTCCCTGCCGTTTGTTTCTTTTTCCTTTTCGGCCCTGTACTTTTCCTCGGAAAAAGCATCCGTAAATCCTACGGCGTGCGCCACCCCCGGCAGCCACAAGGTCTCTTTGCCCCTTCCTACGAGGAGCACCCGGTCCCGGAACCTCTGCGGGATCTGCACTTCATTCATGAATCGGCGCAATTCCTTGGTGCAGGAGCTTCCTGCCCGGCTGATGGTATCCCCCTGCCGCCGCGTCCTGATCACTGCATCAGAAATCAGCGAAGACGGGAAAAACCACGTCAGATTATTATATACTATGTCCCCCTCATTCTCAAGAAATCGGAGTCGCATTGGCGCAAAACTTTGAGAAAAATTAACTATTTCTCCAATAGGAAGCGACGAGAGGGCAATTTCCTGATACTCCAGTCCCATTGGGACCACGATCCCCGCGCCCTTGACATATCCGCCTTCTTCCTTGGCAAAAGCACCTGTCGCCCGGAAGCTGACTGCTCCATTCTCACGGACGGCCAGCCTCTCACCCGGAAGGTCGATCGATGCGGAGCCTTCGGCTTTTTCGCATAGTTCCAGAACTGCTTCCCAGTGCACCGATTCGATATCGACGACATCTCCGAAAGACCGGATCGCCAGCAGTCTTAAGACTCTTCTTCGAAGCGCGCGCGGCATATCGGCGAGAGCCTCTAGCGGGATGCTCAGATCGGAGCCTGCCGCCTCATCCAATGCCTTTTCGGCAAGAGAATCGAGATAATCGTTTTCTTCCGCGATCCGTTCCGAGAGACCCACCAAAGCAGAGACCGGATCTCTTCCGGTGCCATTTTCGATCTTCGGGAAGATCTCATGGCGGAAAAAGTTTCGGTCATAAGCGGTATCTTCGTTTGTAACATCGTTACAAAAGCTGATATTCCGGGCTTTGCAGAATGAAAGGATATCTTCCTTGTGAAGGCACAAAAACGGGTGGATGACGTTGCCGTTTTTCGGCCGGATGCCACATAGGCCTTCCATTCCGGCCCCGCGGAAGATGTGCATGGCGATGCTTTCCGCCTGATCTTCCATGTGATGCGCCACCGCGACGGTTCCGTTCTCGCCTGCGATCTCATTAAAAAACGCATATCTTTGGATCCTGCCCGCGGTCTCGAGGCTCAGCCCCTCTTCTTTTGCAATCGCCGGAATATCGATATGCGCAACATGAAACGGCACGCCCAGTTTCGCGCAAAAGTCCGAAACGGTCTTTTCGTCGAGGTCCGCTTCTTTTCGGATGCCGTGATTGACATGTGCGCAGGAAAGACGGATATCCGGGTATTTTCTATCACAGATATCCTTTAAAACGAATAGAAGCGCCATCGAATCGGCGCCCCCGGATACACCGGCCACCAGAGGCCCTGCCGAAAGCAGCCGGTTCTTCTCAATATATTCTTCGACCAAGAAAATCAGGTCTTTCACTTAAAAACTCCCGTTCTTAAATCTGCCCGGGATCGTCAAAGTAACCCGGCTCGGAACTCTCGCCCGGATCGCCGTAACTATCCGACGACCAGTCGATCGAATCAAGTTCTTCAAACTCCATCTCGGAATCCCCGCCGAAAAGCGCCGCATCCAGAGCATTCGGAGCAGGCTTCGGAACCGGTGCAGAAGGAGAAGGAGATGGCGCAGGTGTAGCTGCGATCGGCGGAACAGAAGGCTCAGCAGGAACTGCGATCGGAGGCAGAGATGCC
This sequence comes from Clostridiales bacterium, assembly GCA_017428545.1. Lineage (GTDB taxonomy): Bacteria > Bacillota > Clostridia > Saccharofermentanales > Saccharofermentanaceae > Scatonaster. The sequence continues at coordinate 100,962 of JAFRQR010000028.1, read as the reverse complement.
TCAGGAGCCGCAGGTGCCGCACTTTCAGCCGGAGCTGCCGGCGCACTTCCGATCACTGCATCCGGGATCTGAAGCGCAGGCTCACCGAAAAGCTCTTCCGGAACCGGAACAGGCTCGTCACTCCACGGCGGCGGTGCATCCGCATCCGAAGGACCGGCAACGGCATTCGGATCGGCCTTTTCCTTTTCGAAGAACGTTGTTCTGGAGCCGTTCCAGGAGAGATATACATCTCTGGTCGGACCCTGACGGTTCTTTGCGACGATGATCATCGCACGCTGGATCTCTTCCGCATCGTATTTCTTGAACTTCTGCTGTGTATTGTTCTCTTCTTCCTCATCGGATTCTTCCTTGTGCTTGTAGTAATCCGGACGATGGATAAACATAACCATATCGGCGTCCTGCTCGATCGCACCGGAGTCACGGAGGTCCGAAAGGATCGGGCGGTGATCGTCACGTCTTTCCGATTCACGCGACAGCTGAGCCAGCGCAATGATCGGCACTTCCAGTTCTTTTGCCATGAGCTTTAAGGCACGGGAAATATCCGAAACTTCCTGCTGACGGGAAGCATTCTTTCTTTCCGATACCGGATTCATGAGCTGCAGGTAGTCGATACAGATCAATCCGAGCTTTTTGCCGAGGCGGTTCTGCAGTTCTCTGCAGCGCGTCAGGATCTCGGCAGTATTTAAGCCGGAATGTTCATCGATATAAAGCGGTGTATTGCCGAGTCTCGGAAGCGAGGCGTTGATCCTCGTAAACTCATCCGACGACAGGGACTTCGATCTCTGAAGCGTCGAGATCGAGATATCGCAGCGGGAAGCCAGGATACGGTTGGCAATTTCCTGCGCGTTCATTTCCAATGAGAAGAAAGCAACCGGCAGGTTATCTTTCAGCGCGACATTTACGGCGATGTTGATAACGAAAGCCGATTTACCCATGGAAGGACGAGCCGCAACGATCGTAAGCGTACCCGGACGGAAACCGTTCGTGACGTAGTCAAGCTGCGTGAAATGGCTCCGGACGACCTTGTCCTTCGGCGGATTCACGATATTGGCAACGGTCTCCTTGAGGACATCCTTGAGAGAGACCAGGGAATCATCGGACTTGCTGTCACGAAGTTCGGCAAGCCGGGAGATCGCGATCTCGATAAGGTTTCCCGGATCCGTCTCCCCCTCATAGGTCTGACGGGTCAGATCTTCCATCGACTTGATGATCTTGCGGCTCAAGGACTTCTGGCGGACGATCCTGCAGTATTCTGTCAGGTTCGAAAGAAGCGCATGCGCATCCACGATGGTGCTCAAATACGCCATACCGCCGACTTTGTCGAGTTCGCCCTGTTTTTTCAGTTCATCACCGACCGTGATCAGGTCGATGGATTTTGATTCGGAATAAAGCCGGTAGATCGTTTCAAAGATCTTCTGATGAGCCGGAGTATAGAAATCGTCCGCAATAAGATACGCCGCAACAGTCGGGATCACCTTCTGGGAATCCAGACAGCAGCAAAGTACCGCGATCTCCGCATCGTTATTTTGCGGGGGAACGCGGGTCAGGATGGATCGGTCTGTCATCTCCGGACTTGGCATTCGGTATCTCCTTACTCGGCAGCAACGACTTCTACGTTGACCTTAACGGAAACCTTTGCGTGCAGTTTCGCGGTAACTTCGTAAGTGCCGCAGGACTTGATCGGGTTTTTGATGTCGATGTTCTTCTTATCTACATCGAAGCCTGCCTTCTTGATGGCTGCCGCCACGTCTATAGCGGTAACGGCGCCGTAGAGACGTCCGCCCTCACCTGTCTTTACTTCGAGCTTCACGGTCTTTCCGTCGAGGAGCTTACCATTGGCTTTTGCTTCTTCAAGGACACGGCGGGCATGTTCTGCCTCGGAGCCCTTCTTGAGCTTGTTCTTATTCATGTTATCTGCGGTCGCTTCGCAGGCCAGTTTCTTTTTCAGAAGGAAATTTCTGGCATATCCGTCATTTACCTCGACGATATCATCTTTCTTTCCGAGACCCTTGACGTCTGCTAACAAAATGCACTTCATTTCCCTTTTCCTCCGGATTTCCTTGTTTTTCACATATTCCCTGCCGTCACTCCTTGAAAAGCACTAATTTTCAGGCCTTTCGCGCTCCCTCGCGCGGTGATTTTCGGCAAAAAATAAGCACCCGTATCAGCAATACAGGTGCTTATCATTATAAACTCTAAAAGCCTTTATGTAAACGGAAATTAGTCCGCTACGAACGGCAGAAGTGCAACATGTCTTGCACGCTTGATAGCAATTGTGAGCTCTCTCTGGTGCTTAGCGCATGTACCTGTCATACGCTTCGGCAGGATCTTACCACGCTCGGAAACGAACTTTCTGAGACGGGCTGCATCCTTGTAATCAATTGCTTCAACCTTATCAGCACAGAAAGCGCAGACCTTTCTTCTGGAACGTCTCTGCTTCATGCCGCGGTCACCGAACTCACGAGCCGGTGCCTTAGGTGCTCTATTTTCAGCCATAGTAATGTAATCTCCTTTCGAAAGATATCGGACACATCGAAAACGAGTGTGTCCCTTTCCTGTTAATAACCCATTACGTCAAAAGGAAGCTGGGAACTATCGTCTGAATCTACAGAAGCCTCGAAGCCCGGATCGATCTGCTGTGCCGGCGGCGGAGTCTGTGCTACGACAGATGCCGTAGAAGCAGCCGGAGCTGCGGACTGTGCCGGAGCAGAACCCTGTGCCTCAGAACGTGTATCGACGAATTCGATCTCATCGACAACGACCTCGGTCACATATCTCTTCTGACCATTCTGGTCATCATAGCTTCTGGACTGCAGGGAACCGACCACTGCGATACGGGAACCCTTGTGGAAATAGTTTCCGAGAAGAGTTGCCTGCTGGCGCCAAGCGACACAGTTGATGAAATCAGACTGTCTCTCGCCGTTCTGGCTCTTGAAGCGTCTGTCACATGCGATCGTGAAAGAGCAAACAGCGATATTGCTCGGAGTCTGCTTAACTTCCGGATCCTTGGTCAATCTACCCATTAGAATTACTTTGTTCATAGTCGTTACTCCCTTTTACCGAATTACTCCTCAACGCGGATAACAAGGAAACGCAGTACGCCTTCTGTGATCTTCAGCACACGCTCGATCTCCTTCGGGAAATCGGCCTCAGATGTGAAGTTGAACAGAAGATAGAAACCGTCCTTCTGATCCTCGATCTCGTAAGCCATACGCTTCATACCGATAGATTCCATAGAATCGATCGTAGCGCCGGACTCGACCTTAGCCTTGATTGCCTCAGTTGTAGAAGTAATACCTTCATCACCGAGTACAGGGCTCAGAACGACCATCATTTCATACTTGTTCGCCATGATTTCTCACCTCCTCCTGGACTAGAACGGCTCTCATACCTATTTCGATGAGAGCGAGGATATTTCTCACATATAATCTATATGTTAACTGCATCCTTCGCAGCACGAGATAGAATATCACATGTTACAAAGTCGGTCAAGCCCGAAGTTTCAATAGAGAGAAACCATTTTTCCTTCTCCGCCCGAGGGCAGAAAATATCTTTCACCAGACCGGGCGTCCCCACACACCGAAAAGAAGGAATGTCCGCTCTGACAAAACCAGTATATCGCGGATGCTGTCCAAATATCTACATGATAAATGAGTAGTTTGGAGCAAAATTTCAGATGATCAAACCAGGACGACACACTTTTCTCCGTAAAACGGCAAAAGCGCGTCATGCGTAAGGAAAGTCAGATTCTCAGCCTTTGCCTGTGCGATCAGAATGCGGTCAAAAGGATCCGCATGAGCTGGCGCATTTTCTTCCCTTTTAAGAGATTCTAATGCATAGACATGCCTGTCTCTCATCTCCACCTGAATATATCCGGCTTCTTGACAGTAGCCGGATAATTCTTCACCTGAAAAAGTAACATTCTCCGGATGAAGCATGTGCTTGATCGATACTTCCCATATGGAAATGCAGCTGTAGTATATGGCATTATCCGGATCAAGGATCATGTCTTTTGCTTTCTTCGGAAGCCGGGGATCGTCGTTTAAGGCCCAAATGAGGATGTGGGTATCTAAAAGCAGATTCATAGATCCCCTCCGAACATTTTCGCGATCTCCTTGTTGTGTTTATCAAGATCCTTCGGAGACTTCAGTTTTCCCTTGGCTACACCTATTCTTTTTGTTACAGGAGCATCGTTATAAATGACCATCTTTACCACCGGCTTTCCGTATCTTGCTATGATCACCTGTTCTTCCTTGCCGGTTTCGATCAACCTTACAAGATTGGACAGATTTGTCTTTGCTTCAAGAATATTCACCTGCATATCTATCCCTCCCTTATCCTGGTCATGTTGACCATGTTGGTCTTTTTGACCATATTATATATCGGACCAGGGAATTTCTCAAGGCATACATCGATACAAAACCAAGTATACGTGCCGCAGAAACAGAAAATCTATATTATATATGAGTAGTTTGGAGATTATTTCAATAAATGCTATAATGACTTATTGAAAAAGGAAAAAGATAATAACCACAGTCTGGAGTGCACATACCATGTTGAAAAACAAAAAGATCATCACGCTTATCGTTGTTGCAGCTTTGGCCCTGATCCTGGCGGTCGTCCTGATCATCCGTGGCTGTTCGAAAAAGTCCGGCACGACCGATGCGACCGGCACAACAACATCTTCTTCCTCTGCAGTTGAGACAGATTCAGACGGAAACACCATCGCTCCGCCGAGCGAAAACGATACGGACAAGACTGAAAACGGAACGACAGCATCCGGCTCTTCCGATGCGACCGATCCGTCCGACCCGTCGGAAAACACCGAACCGGGTTCCACCAAGTCCACCAAGGCCACCGATCCTTCCAAGAAAGATTCGGATCCGACCGACGGAACGACAAAAGAATCCGAGACCAAGTCCACTAAGCCGCTCGAGACTCAGCACGAAGGCGAAGGCGAGATCGTGATCATCGACGATACCCCGTCCGGCAATGGCAACGGCAACGGCAACGGTAGTGGCAGCGGTAACGGTAGCGGAAGCGGCGGATCAAATTCCACGACCAAGCCGACCTCTAGGCCGACACAGTCCCAGGCTCCGTCCGCGATCGAGCTCCCGTTCGTCCCGATCGAAGATATGTAAGGAGGCGCCAAAGTGAAGCTTTCCCCGAACTTTCTTATCCATGTGCAAGACGATGAGCATCTTCTCATCCCCGTCAGCGATGCCAAATTTTCCGGCGTCGTCCGCGGCAACAAAACTTTCGGCGCGATCCTTTCTTGCCTGAAGGAAGAGACCACCGAAGAACAGATCGTAGAGAACCTGAAGGCCCAGTTCGAAGGCGCCGACGATGAAGTCATTAAAGCCGATGTGGCAAAAGCACTTTCCGAACTTTCCAAGATCGAGGCCATCACAAACTGATCCGAAAGCCCTCGGCAAAAGCGAAGCTCAGCCCTGATTCAGCTCATCCAGAAGGCCGAAGCGGTAGCCCTCGTTTTCCAGAAGCGTCAGGACCGCATCGAGTTCATTGACGTTACTCGAAGAATCGTTATGCATCAGCGCGATCGCGCCGTTATGGTGATACGTCCGGAAGTGATCTGTCACATAGCCCGGCTCCGGCTGGGCGCTCGGTGTATAGTCGTTATACGCGATACTCCAGAACACCGTCGTATAGCCCGCATCCGTAAGGATCGTCATCAGGCGCTTGGTATAAGTGCCTTTCGGGGTGCGGAAATAAGGATCTAAGGTGTAGCCCGTCTTCTCATAGAAATACTCCTCCGTGTCGAAGATCTCGTTCGCGATCTCCTCGACCGTCATCGGCACCAGATCCGAATGCGTCACCGTGTGGTTACAGACCATATGGCCCTCTTCCTTCATGCGGACCGCGTAATCCGAGCATTCCTCGAGGTACATCTTTGTCACGAAAAAACTCGCCTTGGCATCATGCTTCTTAAGCGTGTCCAGGATCGACACCGTCTTATCCGACGGATAGCCGCAGTCAAACGTCAGGTAGATGACCTTATCGCCCTCCGGCACATGGAGATTCGCGTAGTAGCCGTTATATTCCGAAATGTCGAAAAACTCATACGAGCCCGACACCGAGTGGTCGGTCTTTCGCTGGAAGCACCAGCTCTCCTTCATGGTGTTGTCGAGCGCGTCATATTCCGAAGCCCTGGCAACGATCGACTGGCGCAGCGCCTGAAGCGTCGTCAGATAGTCCGATCCCTCATCGCCTTCCTCCGGCCCGTCCGTCAGTTCCGTCGCCGAAGACTGTGTGGGATCCTCTTTTGATCCCGCCGGATCCGATTCCGATGCAAAAGCACTTTCCGTCGTCATATCCGTGATCACGGACTGCGTTTCCGACGGAGGCGCAACGACACTGATCTCAGAAGAGCCCTCCGGCTCGCCGTCCGTTGCCTTTCCCGAAAAACCGGCAGACGATTCAAACGGTCGGCTCACCGAAGTGCTGTTCGAGCATCCGCTCATAAGACAGCCGCTGATTATAGATAAGATCAAAACACTGGTTAACGCTCTTTTCATAAAAACCCCAAAATTCAAAACTAGTCTGAAATCATTATAGAGAAAACTACCGAAGATGCGTGACAATTCGGTAATGAAACACCACAAAAGATCAGGCCATTTCCCGATGCCCCCGCAAAAAGCCATCAGTCTTCACCAAGCCCACGCAAAAAAGCCATCAGGCCTTCTTCCGGATCACCCCGCGGATCCACGCCACCGCGTTTTTGTACCTTTCGGTCCGGTGCCACAAAAGCCACGCCACCAGAATCCAGATCGAAGAACAGATCAGAAGCCGCCCGCCCAGGCAGAGGATGCACATCAGAAGATTACTGCGGTCGATCATGCAAAGTGGCAGCGCCACCCGGCAGAAAAGAAAAGAGATCCCCGCCGCAAGAAGCATCGTCAGCGCATAAAGAAGATGGTCCATCCGGTACTCCCCGATCTTCCCGTTTTTAAAATACTCCCGGAAAATCACCCTCGGGAACAGAATCATGTTGCTCGTAAATACCGAGAACACCGTCGCCAGGATAATTCCCGTGACCCCGAAGAATTTGCACAGAACGATATTCAGAATAATGTTGGCCACCGCCTCACCGAGCATGATGTACCGGCACTCCCACCAGAGCCCCGCGCTCTCCTCATAGACCCAGCAGATATCCCCACTTAGAAGTATGTAAAAATACGCGCAGATCGAAAAGACCACCGGAAGCCCGAGCATCATGTCTTCCCCCGCCCAGGTCTTCATGAACGGCTGGAAAAGACACAGCATACATATCACCGCCCAAGCGCCGAGATTCATAAAGATAAAGTTAAACTTACGCATATCCGCATAGTTCTTTTCGGGCGTTTCAAGAACGATACTGTTGCCGACCCCGGGCATGAGCGACCGGCAGAGCATGCTGCTGAAAGACATGACCGCCGCGAGCACGAAATAGTAGTTATTGTACATACCCGTCACGGCAAGTCCGATGAACGCCGAGATGCACATATTATCGATACTGTTTCTGGAAACACCCGTGATCTTGTTGATCAGAATGCCGCACACCCGTTTCTTCAGATCTTTCTTTTTCTCCTCGGAAAGCACTCCCCGGCAGCGTATGTGCGGGTACTTTTTCCGGACGACATAAGCCAGAATCAGGTTATGCACCACGGTCGAAAGAGGTAGTGAGAGAAGATATAAGTAGAAGTTATGAGTGAATAGCAGCACCAGCGAAGATAACGTGCACTGAAGTACCGACCCGAAAAGATCGATCCGCGAGAGGATATCTCTTCTCTGATGTGCCAGAGGAATGACGGAAACATATCCGAAAAGGACGTAACTGATGACCGCATTTGCAAGGAAAAACAAATAGCAGAAATAGAGATTCAGGCCGCCCGGCATCGTCGCGTCCCGGACAAGTCTCGGAAGGACAGGCATCAGAATAAGCCCCAGAAGAAGGACCAGAACACCCACCAGAAGATAAACTTTCCGGAAATAAGAAAGATATGCGCAGATCTGTTCGTCGTCTTTTTCCGCGACCGGCTTATACATGCAGTAAACGATCGCCACCCCGAAGCCGAGCTCCATAAGAGACAAAACCGTCAGTACCGAAGCAAAAAGATTACTCAGTCCCGAGTAGTCCACGCCGTACCGGTAAAGGATGATCGTGCGCACGACAAAAGGCAGGACCATCGAGATCAGGACCTGAATAAAGCCGAACACGATATTGCGTTTTACGTTAGTGGTACGATCTGACAAGACCCTGCTCCTTTTCCCGAAAATACGACTGCAGCTTCCCCTTTATCCGAGAATCCTACTGCAGTAACCCCATTTGCCAATCATCCGGCGGGGCTCTTCACATTCCCGACTATGATACACCACAGAAAGCCTATAAGGGAATGCCCGATTTTCCCGAAATTACTCACTTCCTATTTACACAAATGAATCAGCTCCTGAGCACCGCCTTTTACAAGGACTTCCTATTGTCTTTACCGTCTTTACGGTATATACTATATTTACAAATAAAGAAGGAGGGCTTTCTTATGGCGACACGTGTAATGAATTTTAAGGTGGACGATTCTTTAATCATCGAGATGAAAGAAGTTGCCGGAATCTATAACATGACAGTAACGGATCTGATCAAGCAGGCTGTCAGGGAATACATGGATTCTCTGAAAGCCGATCCTTATTATCGTCTCTCTTCGAATATCCGGGAAGCATCCGCCAAGGAATCGGCGGAGATCCTTAAAGCAATCGAAAACATGAGTGATGATGATCTCACCATTGTTTCAAAGAAACAGTTCACAGTTTGATCCGGAGGTCTTCTATGGCATCCGGAAAAAGTTTCAGTTATGAGATTGCTTACACTAAAGCAGCCGAAAAGTTTTTCACCACTCATGAAAACATTCGAAAACAATACGAACACGCTATCCGTGAATTGCTCATCGGTGAACACCCGGAAAAGATCGATGTAAAAAAGATCAAGGGAAAACACAGCGAATACTATCGGATAAGGCTTGGTAACTATCGCGTGATATATACGATCATCAACGGTAAGATCGTAGTAGTTAAAACACTCCTTGCAGGCGGTCGCGGAGATGTATACAAAAAGATGACCGGTCTTTAAGCCGATCGCACAGAACTTCCAAAGACGCCCATACCCGCACAAAAAAGGCTCCGCTTCAAAAAGAAGCAGAGCCTTTCTTTAACTGATTAATGCCTGTTTCGCTCCGGCATGCCGGTCGAAAAGAACTTATCCGATCGCCTTATCCTCGAGCTCGACCTCGTAGTGCTTAATCGCGTTATCCCAGGAGAATATCGCGAAATTGACCGAGATGGTCGTGGCCGGAGTGGAAGTATCCGGGCTGCACGAGATCATGACTTCGGTGACACTGTGCGGCGCACAAGAATCGCTCAAGGTCGCTATGCCCGGTTCCACACCGTTAAGAAGCACACCGCGATCCTGGATCGTGAGAGAATACTGAGTAAGATTCTCAACATCGAAGACAATGCCCTTTTCACGGACTTCCTTAAAGTAGATCTTCACGTTACTATCTTCATGGAGCAGTGTACCTGTTGCAGAAGGAGCAGCTACCGTTACGGAAGCATCGACCACCACATTGTCCAGGTGAACCATATAGTTGGACTTTCTGTCTGCCGGGTTCGCGATGATAAAAGCACCGCCGATCACACCGACCTGAGCCGATGCGTCTACCGGACCCTCTGCGAGGAATCTGCTGACACTGTGCGGAGCCGTATAGTAGCTGAAGAAAACGTCAAAGATACCGACCATGTTGATGGACAGAGACTCAGCCTGGACGATGATTCCTACGTCCGTCAGGTTTTCGACACCGAGGATCGGGCCTTCCGGAGACAATCCGACACAAGTGATCTTGACATTGGCGTCTTCGTAGAAGACCGTACCTTCGAGAGCCGGAGGTGTAAATGTAACATTCGGATCGATCACTGTTGTGGTGATCATAGCGAAGTATGTTTCGTAATTGGACATGTCGTTATTGATCTCGAACATCGCACTGATCGTACCGACCGCTTCAGACGGATCGATCGAATCCTCCTGCTTGGTTACGAGAGTAGCAATACTGTGCGGTGCAATCTCGCAGTTGTACCATGTCGGATCTGTGATGTTTCTGCCGTTGATCGCAACAGCCGTGATTCTCGGTTCAACATCCTGAGCTGTCAGATTAACGATCTCAAAGACCACACCTTCACTCGTCAGTTCCTTAAAGTAGATCTGCACGTAATCGTCCGTGTAGATCAGTGTGCCTGTCGCTGTCGCAGCCGGTGTGACAGAAGAATCGATCACTGTCGTATCGAAAGACGCCTCGTAAGAGTTTGAATAATCATCAAAATCAATGATATCGAGCTGGCCGCTGAGCGTACCGATCTTCTGCGGAATCTCATCGAGTTCGCACTTGGTAACGACTTCTGCGGATGTACCTGCGGCGACCTTGTCACTCATGGTGTAATCGAGGATCGCTACACCGTCGATAGCAAGTGAATTACACTGGATCGTTGCCTCGTAAGCAGCAAGGTTATCTACTGTGAAATGTACGCCGTCAGAATCAACTTTGTTAAAGTGAATGACGGTCTTATCGTCCTGGAAAACAACAACATCGTAAACATCCGAGGATGCCTTCGGCGGATCTGTCGGCACCGGTGTCGGTGTCTCGTCCGGCTCGACCGGCGTCGTTTGCGGCGGGTCATCCTCCGTCTCAGTCGGAAGTCCCTTTATCTTGCCAAACGCCTTATTCACGTTCTCGAGATCTCCGCCAAACAGATCGCTGACCACATCGTCACCATTGGTGAGCGTGTACTTATCCTCGTCCACCTCGAACTTCAGCGTCAGGTTGACCTTGGTGTATTCCTTTTCCTTCTGACCGGAAACAGCATCGATAAACTCATCTTCGTCCGAAGCATCCTCAAGAGCCGCGCCGGAATCCGGAAGCGTCACAACGACCTTCACGGAAGTTCCTTTCTTCGTCTCCTTAATGCTGTCCTCGTCGATCTCAAAAGTTGCTTTGTCCATAACCGCCGAGACTGCGTCGCAATCCTTCATTGCATCGACCTGTGCAAGCGCGTCCTCGGAAAAATCACCTGTCTTCTTCAGCTTTTTTTCGCTTCTGCTGATCAGCGCCTCCATGACACTGTTCGCCGCGTCAGTAAGACCGGAAGATGCTTTTCCCGACTTTTTACAAGCGGCCAAAGAACCGATCATCGTGACTGCCATGACAACGCACGTCAGTTTCTTAACTCGTCCTATCATCTCATACCTCTTTCTTCTAATTCCTGTTCCCTTCTCCTAAGGCCCAGTAGAAATCTCATACTTCTGTAAAAAGGAGTATAACATATAGACGATTTAAAATATGACCTTGTTGCAAAAATCCCGAAAATCCCCGAAATATTAAATAATTCCGAGCATTTTCCCGCGTCCCGCTTCCCGAAAAGCACTTGTCCGCACGATTGTTATTATTCCCCGCAAGATATTCGTATTTTTTCTACCCTCGGATTTGATATGTTAGAAGTGGCATAACGAAATGATCAACAAGTTTATAAAATACGGAGGTATAGCATGGGGAGAACTATACTCTTTGACGACTCCTAAGATCCTAAAATATAAATCGAATACAGCATGAGGACATTTCTGTTTTCATGTTCTTTATATCGTTATGCCATCTAAACTATTTAAGGGAGTATATTCGTATGAAGAGCTATAGAATAAAGTTTATGGCCATTCTTTTGGCCTTGCTTATGTGTGTATGCCTCGTTGATACTCACGCCTTAGTGGCAGACGAAACAAACGGACCTGTCTACGAAAGCGGCGACCTGACGTACACTTTTACCCTCCAGGGATCCTGGAATTCAGGATACAACGCATCTATCCGTATTGATAATCACTCGGCACAACCGATCGAAGACTGGCGCTTCGAAATGGAGTATGCCGGCAGCATTTCAAACATCTGGAACGCCGTGATCGAGAGCAATGCCGATGGCAAATACATCATCAAAAATGCCGGCTGGAATCAGGATATCGCAGCCGGAAGCTACGTAGAATTCGGTCTCTCCGGCGCAGAAGCATTCGACCAATACCCGTCCTCTTACACGATGCTGACAGGTATTGCCGCTAACAGCAGCGAAGACTTCACCGCCGTATTCGAGATCACCAATGACTGGACTCAGGGTTTCACCGGAAGGATCACCATCACCAACAATACTGATGCCGTGATCGAAGACTGGGTACTCGAGTTCGACGGTGAAAACGAGATCTCTACTCTCTGGGACGGTCAGATCGTTTCTCACGAAGGCACACACTACATCGTAAAAAGCGCTGACTACAATCAGAACATCCCCGTCGGCGGCTCTGTCTCCTTCAACTTCAATGTAGACTTCAGATCCTCCGATGCAGAATTCACAAACTTCGCCCTCAGCAGCTACGCAGATCTCTCTCAGATCACGCCTCCTCCTTCGGGTGGCGATGACATCCACGAGCCTGATGAATTTGACGTTATCGGAGAGGCATACTTTAAAGATTCTACCCCTGAAGATATTGTTACAGATGAGGAAACAGGAATCAGATATGTGCGCAACCAACTGTTAGTCAGCGCATACGTTGGTGTCGAAAAAAGTGTTATTGAGGACATCTGTGATGAAATCGGAGCAACGATCGTGGGATATATGGAAGTAGTAAATGATTACCAGATCGAATTTGATGAAGATATCATACACCGTCATAAAATATAGAACCGGTTTCTTCATGGCCTTAGTTCCTTTCTTCTGACTTGACTGATAAAGACACGCACAAAACAGATCATCAGAGCCACGAGATCGAAAATGATTACATTTGTCGCTATATGTTGAGACTGAAGAATAATCATCAAATCATATCTTCTCGAAATAGTATTGAAGAACAATGACAAGCCAATACCGAATGCATCAGTAAAGAGGAGTAATACAACAAAATGGTACAGGCAGTGAAACAATATTCCCCAGGGAGTCTCCCCGCATAATTCAAATACCAGAAACTCCTGTTTTCTCATGCTACATATGTAGAAAAAAATCGGTAACAAGGCATAGACTGCCAATCCCGCTCCAACATAGATTATTAGTCCCTCGCCCACATCGGAATCCACATGGGATTCGGTATAAAGTTTAAACTCAGAACCGAGCAAATACTTCGATAAGCGATTCACCTCAACGAGTTCTTCTTCTGTGAGAGCCTCCGGAACGACAAAAGAAGCATTCGTTATCGGCGATGCTGTCGATTTCATATTCTCCCATGAAGTGATGATCAACAAAGAATCTGTATTCGGAGATATTTTACAAACGGAAGAGCGACAATCTGAAAATCGACCGCTGATTCCTTATCCGATGCCAAAGAAATAGTGATTTCATTCGGACTTGGTAGATCGATGGTAATTATTCCGGATTCAGCAGCATGTGAAAAGTAACCTGTCAGTCTGTGCTGTTCGTCATAAGGAAGCAAAAACAAATGGTTATCTTCAAAAGAAACATCAGTTAGCGTATCAGAAATAAAAGACATATCAAAGGGATAAAAGGAAGTGATGGGTGCACGGTCTTCTTCATAATAGTTGAATATTCCTATCGTGTTCTCACTTTGAACAACAAGACGATCAAGCCTTCCTACCGTATTTGAAACAGCCTGATAAAACTCCTCGATTTGATCACAAGTAAGATCGAGTTCTTGGGACGTAAAATACTCATATTCATCAGAATCGTAATGCCAAAGATCCTGTTTCCCAAGGATATCTTTATATCCACCTACAATGATAAAAGCGAAGAGTATAACGCCCATAACACAAACCAGCAGGAGATTGATGCCAAAATTCCTGCGTATATACGAAAAAAACGATCGAGTATATTTCACCGTATGCCTTCCCAAAATATAGATAAAGTTGCCATCTTTATATGTGTTTATTGTATCGCACACTTTCAAACTATGTAAAGATGCTTTTGATTCAGTCTTTTCGGATGACTTCGATCGGAGATTGACGAGCCATGCGAATATAGATAGGAATCGTGCATAGTATTGAAATACCTAAACATATGAGGCAGGTCCATGCCACATATGAGAATTGGAAATAACAATAAAGACCGAATCCCTGTTCTGCAACAGCAAAGAAAATGATTATGCCGCTTATCATCCCGAGAAATATCCCCGGGAAGTAGGATGCACAAACTAAAAACGAAGCTCCGGCCCATGTCATGCCATGCACATACAAAATGCTGATCTCCAAGGATTTCTCTCTTGCCTGCAGATAGAGTGAGCCGATGAGAAAACATGCAAACAGCATCACGGAAAGAATGAAAGCGATCACCAGTTTGACGATTATCGGACGTTTCTCCTGCCAATAATGATCTTTTAAAGTAGCGCCTGTTATGATACTTTCGGACAATCCAGGATAGTTTTTCAAAAGATCCTCGCATAATTCTTCAGCCGTTCTTCCGTCAGTTGCGCGGCAAGTGTTGATGTTACCATCGAAACGAAGTTCTACGGGAAACCCATCATCCGCATAATCGAAAGGTTGTCCAATAAAACCTTCGATAAATCCGTTGTTATATTCGTTGTTCAATCCTGTAACAAAAGCTTCTCTTTTGAAAAAGTCTTTGAGACTGGCCTCAGAGTATACTCCGATTGTCTGATCTTTTGTGATAGGATTTGGTGGCATAAACCCGACCACTTTTACTGTAAGCGGGTGCAAATCATAAGAATAATCATCGTGTATATCTTGATAGCCAAGAACAATCGTATCTTCAAGAGAGTAGTATGCTTTTGCTTCGTGGCACAGCACGATCTCATTTCGTGCTTCGGGTAAACGACCTTCTGCTATCTTTTGCTTTATATCATTGAATGATGGTGTGCCAGGATACGCGATATTCAAATTGATATTGCCATTCCCATCTGCCAGATTCATGTCAATTACCTGAAGATTTGCGACAAAATAGGATACTTCAACATTACTTATACTTTCCAGCGCTTTTTCTAAAGAATAGTCCGAATCTGGTGAAGAAGTATTGTTATAAGTCAATGTGTCCACCGACAAGTCATTGCTAATGAAAACATAGTCTTCGATATGACCATTGCGAGCATAGGAGAATACGGTAATATACTCATCAGCAGTATAAAAGATCCCCAATAACAATGCACTGGAAACGAAGCACCCCAGCAAGATTATGAGATTACGAATCGCATTGTCATAAAATGTCAGAAAATACAAAACCAGTTTCTTCATGGCCGCAGTTCCTTTCTTCTGACTTCACCTATCAAGACACGTACAGAACAGATCATCAGAGCCACAAGATCGAGCATGCCCATAACGCAAACCAGCAGGAGATTGATGCCAAAATCCTGCGTATATACGAAAAAACGATCGTGTATATTTCACCGTATGCCTTCCCAAAATATAGATAAAGTTGCCATCTTTATATGATTACATAGTATCACAGTTGCATTCTCTTTTTCAAAATGGTTAGGAAATAATCTTGCTCGTTTCTTGGTTCGTTTAATTCAGGATTCTATTATCTGGATTTTCATTTTCCCTTTTCTGTTGAATCATAATAGTCATAGGTTGTAGTTGTCACAACATAACTATCTGTATCTGCAGAATAAGTGTATACAAATGTTGGAGGCTGTACTGCGTAGATTTCGAATTGTTCTGATGAAGAAAGTCCATCATAATATTCTTGGAAGCCTTCTTTTGTATTACCATCCCAACGAGCATCTAGTAACTCTTCAGGATAGTACCTATAATAATCGTAAAAACTTTGACGGTCGTCGACTGTATATATATCTATGCTTTCACATCCTGGAATGCTGTTAATATCTTGTTGTAATTCTTGAACTTGATCTTCAGTTGGCATAAGTATATTTTTTCCAGTTGCTGCATCTCTCACTTGTTGAATAGGAGCTGTATTGTATGGGTTATTATACATGTAACAACTTCTAACGAAGTTATAATTCAAGCATGCCTTAAATAATTTGAAATCCCTTTCCAAATCACTCTCAGGATCCCAAATGCTAGTCAATGTTCGTGGATCTAAAATCGTTATATTTGAATCTGCAACGGCTTTATTAGGTCGATTAAAAGCCATAGCATCATAATAAAACATAGGAAATCTTTCTTGTATATATGATGCAGGTATCTCATCAATTCCAAATCTAAGGCCTTGGGATACTAGAACGGCTCTAACAGCCTCAACATCGCATGTATATAGGGATTTAGCAAATGTAGTAGATGAATAATCATCAAAGTAGCTAGTATACTGAAAATATGAAACATCGGATAAACTTAGCGAACTATCTTGAGTTCCAGTGACATCAGAAACATAACCTTGAAATTTTGCAACTGTGTATGGATTATCGAATCCATAAGATAAATCTACTTTATAATCTGTCGGACACATAATTAAATATGCATTTAAAGCATATTCACTTGGGTTACTCATAGCATAATCCAAAAGTGGATTACTATGGGGTGCTGTTTCAACTGTGTAAGACGTTTCTAAATCACTACTTTCAGATATACTTGTAGTGTCAACAGATGTCTCAGATGTTTCACTTACTATAGTTTCACTGCTTGGATATGATTCAAATGTTTGAGATTCAATTTTATTAGCATTCATACATGATGCAAGTGTCGATATAACAACCGCACTTGCAGCTATAACTGATAATTTCTTTTTCAATTTAACACTTCCCTTTATTAAACGATACTTCCAAAATGGCGCCTCGCTCAACAAAACTCAGCAGCCTGATAGTTCATTTTCCTGTCTATTTTTCTATACTAAGGGTTCCCCCCATTTACGATAATTATACAACAAGAATTTGGTCGTAAATGAGGGGCGAAGATTAGAAAAGCGACTAGGCTGATTCTACCTAGTCGCTTTAGCGTGTTCTCTTTATTCCTGGTTATAAATCTTCTTGCTCGTGTCTCGAATCTGTCTCAATGTCGCAAACAAAAATGCCGAAAAACACTGAAAATAGGCGATAACTTGTCTAAACTTTTCATGGTCGGGGACAAGAAAAATCCCTCGGAATTCTTACTCCCGAGGGTCCTTCCTTTTAGTTTCGTTTTTCAGAAGAATCAGAATCTTCTTTAACCTATTCCACTCATACATCCCTTATCATCCATTTGTATGTGACCTTGTATTTGGCAAAGCGTGTCGATGGGATCTTTTGCTCGTGTTGAAGTCTGGCGATGACGATATAATCAGGTATATCCTGTGAATCCGCGAATGCCTTGATCGCTCGAATCCCGAAATCTTTCTTCTGAATAAACAGATCATAGTCGACAGGATCGATCAAAGCATTTCTGGCAAATTCATCAGCGGCATTTTCTCTTTCACCACTGACGTTTTCACCATCAATATAGCTTTTCTGCTTTCCCATATCACCATTCGCAATATGTCCCAATTCATGGAAGAGCGAAAACCAGAAGATATCTGCACTTGATCCTCTGAAAGTGAGCACTATCTGATAGTTCTCATCGTTCTTCTTAGCTAAGTACCCCTGGATGGGCGCACCTTTGAAATTCGGTGCTACACTAAAATCAATTCCGTAATCTGCAAACAGATCGACCAGTTCCGGTTGAGGATCTTCATGATTCTTCATTATCTGTTTGAGTGAACGTATCAGTTTCTCCATCTTCGCTTTGTCGAACTTCCTCGACAGCTTACGCTCAGAAGAATCTGCCTGACACATGCATATCCATGCTCCGAGAATATCAGGATCAACTGCAATTTTTCCCGAGATACGAAAGGCTCCATCTGTCGCAAATGATTTCAATCCGGTTAATCTGCTTACACGAAGATACTTCCTCAAGGATATGATCGCTTCACCCTCGGTTTTGGACTGCTCAATCTTGGACTGTTTCTTCAGGCAATCAACGATTTCTTTCATTTTCACATAGACTGATCTTTCTTCTTCCTCGATCGAATCTTCTTCATCCAGCATCAACAATTCAGCATCATAGTTTGCCTGAAGATTGAGCCAAAAAGAACTCTTAACACCAAGCGCATATTCCAATCCCTTCGCCAGTCCTTTCGAGATATCCTTACGGCCGCGTATAACATCACACAAGAACGGTTCAGAAACCCCTGCCCTTCTTGCCAACTCTTTCTGTGTGATATTTCTCTCTTCGAGAATGTCTGCGATCGTCTCTCCCGGATGGATCAACAGATCACGAGATAAACCAATTGTCTTTGCCCCCATGATAGTCCACAACTCCTTTGGAAAAGAACTCTGTCATTTGCATATCTGATTTCCAAATCGTCACCAACGAATTAACTTTTTAGTTAATTTATTATATCGTGTCATATCAAATTAATCAATTGGTTAATTCAAAAATCGCGATAAAAGAAAGCGGTGGCCGCTAGGCCGCCGCTTTTGTATGTGGCTATGTATACGTTGTCTTCGCCCTTTATCCGCAATACAAGGTATAACAATATCCCGCTCTTACGCTACCCAGTTCATCCCGTAGCAGACGTAATTGCCGTCGTCGATATAATAGTTGATCTCGAGGTGATGGTAGAAGTCGTCACCGGTACGGACGCTGTAGTGTCCGATGTTGTACTCTTCTCTTTCGAAGACACGCTCTTCGTCAAACTCCGTATCGTAAGGCGCGAAGCACCGGAACTCCTCAAGAAGGGACTCCGGATCTTCCTTAACGATCATGTCGGTCTCCCTCTTCATATCCGCATATTCACTAAGCGATTTCTGGGTAAGTTCTTTTCCCGTGGCATCTTCCCAGGCTTTTGCAAAATCCTTGTGGTGCTTTTTGAGATAACCCGCTCCCTCATCGAGATCCGCGACCGCGTCCCGCACGGTCATAAAGTCGCAGTCCATCCCCGTCTTGTCGATCATGTAATACACGATCCAGCCGTACCAGTCCATCCAGTTTTCGATCGCCGAATAGTCTTCTTCCTCGTTAATAACCTTAAGGACCGTTGTGGCAAGCTCCTCTAAAGACTTCGCCCCGGCATGCGCTTTTCGCTTCTTACAGCCGGACAACGGAAAAATCATCACCGATGCCAAAACCAGAGCACCTAACCGCCTCAGCATTCTCATACCCTATCCCCCTTCTCCACTTACTCGCTGAACAGCCGCTTATAGACCCCGTAGAGCCGTGCCGTTCCGCCCGGAAAGAACCTGACCCCGTAGTAACCGCCGCGTTCCATGAGACTACTGTACCGGAGCCCTTCTCTCTTCTTCAGCGCCAGAAGCCTCCTTCTGATCTCATTCTGTCCGGCGATATCTTCCGGATTCTTCCTGCAATACTGAAAATACACGGCCACCATGCTCCGCATCCGAAGCCGGATCATCCGTTTAATGACCGACCGGTCCTCGAAACTCTCCGCATGCTGCTTGATAAACTCCACATAATGATCCTGCACATATTCCCGGTCCAGCACATTCTTCAGTGAATACGAATGGCAGATACTCCCCTGGCGCCTCCTGTGCCGCACCAAAACCTCATCGAGAACAGAGATCCTCTCCGCCCGCTCGAAGATATCAAAGACCGTATACCGTCCCTCAAAGACATACCCGTCCGGGAACCGTAAGTCCTCGAAGATCTTCCTTCTGTAGAGTTTGTTCCACACGGCGGTCTCGATCTTTTCTTCCGCTATCTTTCCAAAAGCACCTGTCTTCGTGATCACGGTGCTTTTGCCGAGGTCCCGGGCCTTTCTTCCTTTCGGCAAAGAAGAATCGGTATCGTGCCAGGAAAACTTACACATAACAATATCCGACCGGTCCTTTTGCATCGTTTCCAGAAGCGTTTCGATCATGTCCTCGCAAAAAGCATCGTCCGGGTCTAAAAATGCGATCACTTCTCCATGCGCATGATCCAATCCGGTATTTCTCGCCGTACTGATGCCGGAATTATCCTGATGGATCACCTTCACGCGCGGATCCCGGGACGCAAAATCATCGCAGATTTCCCTCGAACCATCCGTCGACCCGTCGTCCACCACGATCAGTTCCAGATTCGTATACGTCTGCGAAAGCACGCTTTCGAGCGCCTCCGCCACATAATCTTTCACATTAAAAACCGGAACAATAACACTTACCGGCAACTGTTTACTCATACTCACCCACGAGACTCATAGAATACAGTTCATTCTACTTCTGTTTACCGGTCACGTCTATAAGAATATCAGCAAGGTTTCTTTAGAAACACTTCTTATTTCTCTTATGCCGGCACTGATCGACCTTTCCGCACTGATAGCAAAGCTCATTGTCGCACATGCCGGTCTCCGAGAACTCCCTAAGATTCCCGATCGTCGTATCCGCGATATTCTTCAGCGCCTCATTCGTAAGGAACGCCTGATGCGACGTCACGATCACGTTCGGCATCGAGATCAGGCGCGCCAGCACGTCATCGCTGAGGATATGCCCGGAATAATCCTGGAAGAAAATATCCGCTTCCTCCTCGTACACATCGAGGCAGGCCGCGCCCACCTTTCTTTCCTTGATCCCGTTAAGAAGCGCCTCGGCATCGATCAGGGCACCTCTGCTGGTATTGATGAGAACGACACCCTTTTTCATCTTCCCGATCGACTCCTCGTTGACAAGATGCAGCGTATCCTCCGTCAGCGGACAGTGAAGCGAGATGATGTCACTTCGGCCGAAAAGTTCATCGAGAGAAACATAGGTGACGTCCTCCGCCCCGTCGTACTCCGGAGACGGAAATTTGTCATACGCCAGGACCTTCATGCCGAATCCCCTGCAGATCGAGATAAAGATCCGTCCGATCTTACCCGTGCCGACGACACCCACGGTCTTCCCGTGAAGATCAAATCCGGTCAGGTTATTCAGAGAAAAGTTAAAATCACGCGTACGGATATATGCCTTATGGATCCTTCGTATCGACGTCAGAAGCAGCGCCATCGCATGCTCTGCGACCGCATAGGGCGAATACGCCGGCACATGGAAAACGTGGAGTTTTCCGAAGCAGTGCTTCACGTTAACATTGTTATATCCCGCACAGCGAAGCGCCACCGCCTTAACTCCCAGCTCATAGAGACGGTCGATGACCGGTTCACTGACCTCATCGTTCACAAACACGCACACCGCATCCGAACCCTTCGCCAGCTCCACCGAATCCGGAGTTAATCTCGTCTCGAAGAACTTAAACTCCATATCCTCCGGCTTTACCTCGCTAAAAGCACTTCTGTCATATTCTTTCGTATCGAAAAACGCGATCTTCATCTTTTTCTCCTCAAACTTTCTTCCTCTATTCTTTTTCCTTTCCGACAGTATTATATACCGTAACGTGTTTTAGTAAAACGAAACTGAGATATGAAATAAGAGGGGGCGGGACGATAGCAAGACACAGGGGGTGGGATTTGCGACGCTATCCTCCCGCCGGGGAAAGGGATAAGAACTAACCGGTAGTACCGGTTCCTGTTCCTGTCGGGCCGATCTTTAAGTAATCCACATAGGCATCCCATGTGTTATTGTCCGAGGTCACAACAAGTTCGATCTGCTGATTCCCCGTTCCGTGACTTACATTATCAATCGAATATTCGGCCGGATAAGGTCCTCCGAAATAGAAAGTGCCTTTCGTAACTCCGCCGATACGAAGATCTACCCTCGCCATATTATCGTTATTCGAGCAGCCGCGCAGTGTGAAGCTGTGCGTTCCGGATTCGAAATACTGGGTATACACACAAGTATCTCCATTGGCATATAGTGCCACTCCGGAAAACGGATTGTTGATCGCTCCCGCATAAGGACCCTGCCGGGTCATGCTTTCACACTGGACGATCGTCGCACTTCCGGAGCCGGAGCCACCGGAGCCTCCACCGCCCGAACCGCCGCCGGAGCCGTCGCCGGAGCCGCCAATGGTCAGTGTATTCTGGTACACATTCGCATATCCGCTGCTCTGGTAGCCTTCTACCGTCAGTGCAACTTCATAGATGTTCCCGAGCCTCATACCCATTCTTTCCCAGGCGCGGAAATGCTCGGAAACAGAGATCGTTCCACTGGTCCTTCTCGACGTGCGCACACTCCAGAATTGCTGGAACGTGGCATTACCTTCGATCGACGGCTGATTGACACGTGTCGTCTCATACACATCATACGTGCCTCCATCCACCGTGATCGTTCCTTTTGATGAAGCTCCCGGCGGTCGCCAGGAACCCCAGCTGTCCACAATGTAGAATTCTACAAGCGGACTTTTTGACCAGCCGTATACACACAGATAGGAGTTCCCGTTCGGCTGATAATCCGCCCCATACGTCACAGAGATATTGCCGAGCTGCGAATAAGTCTGCGTCGCGTTGAGCTTCTTACCCTTGCGGAAAAGCGCATTGCCGATGTTACTCCACGAGCAGCTAAACGTACCGCCGCCGCTCAGTGTCATACTGGTCGTTCCATGATCCTTCCACAGTTCATAGTCATAGCCGCCTTCATTTCCCGTTTCATTATTCGTGATCGTGCGATCTGCAAGGACATCACCTGTAGGGAAGATCAGACATATGGCCACGACAAAACAAAGGATCATGCCGATTAGTCTCGTCATAGACTACAACCTCCTTTGTTCGGATAGATGTGTGCTGTCACAAAGCCGTACGTTCTTTATGACCGCACCTGCGGATAAAGTACTTGCGCCTGAAAAAAACGCTGTTTCCCGTCGGAAACGTATAGTAATGCCCGGCAACTATACCCAAAACTTCAGGATCTTGCTTTCATTCAGATGAACTTTTTTGATCAATCAGGTCAATACCTTAAGATGAAAACGCAGGACGAAACGACGCCCCGCCGATGTCTATATAATATACTTTGATACAAAACACTTATGACGTTCTTCGGAAGATATCTTATACCAGCTGGATATCCTCCCAGTATTATTCTATCACCCGTTCTGGTGTTTGGCAAGCACAGGAACTATCTTTCAGCCCACGAAGTTCACTCCGTAGCAGATATATCTCCCATCCTCGATATAGTAATGGATCTCGATCGCATGATAGTCTTCACCATCGATCTCGATGCTGTAGTATCCGACATCATGCTTTTTATCTTCGTGAAGGTTATCCCTGTCAAAATCCGTATCGTATGGAGCAAACTCACGGAACTGTTTCAGGATAAAGTCGCCGCCGGCCTTCAGATATTCGTCGATCCGACTTTTACATAGCTTCCATGCGACAAGGCTGTAACAGTCATCATCAAAGTTCTCGTGATTTGCATCTTTCCAGGTCACGACAAAATCCCTGTGATGTTCATAGATATAGTCAGAATCTTTATCCAGATCCTCAACCACTGCTTTGCATGTAGGAAGATCACACTTCATATCGGTCTCTTCCATAAGGCGGAAAGCAATCCAGCCATACCAGTCCATCCAGTCCTCTACTTCCGAATACTCAGCATCCTCGTTAATGACCTCCAGGACCGCCGTAACCAGTTCCTCCGCCGACTTCGCCCCACGCGCCTTTTTCTTCTTACACCCCGTCATCGCCAAAAGCACCGTAACCGCAGCCACCAGCGCCCCGATTCTTTTCAGTGTTCTCATACTTTTCCCTCCAGTCACAAGATAGGTGAAGTATTGTTGACCCATCCAGCCACTGAAGACATTATATACCAAAATCTTCGCCCATGTTTCCCGCCTGGTCCAAGGTGTTTGGTGGCAGAACACATGCGCCATTTGACGTTTGGAAGTCTCAGAGAAAAAGATTATGAAGCATTCTCCGAAGAGTCAAAAAGGGATTGCAAAAAACCTTTTGTGTTGGCTCTCCAGCACAAATAACTTAGTCAGGTAAATGATAGCCTTCAAATATATAGTTACAGTCAAACTATCAAATACTTATGTCCCAATTCTTCAGCCAACTTTGCATTGCCGTAGAAACTCGCTATTGTTTTTATAATGCTTTGTTTCGTCAGTTTTTCACAGAGTGGAAGAACAGACTCTAATATACTTTTTTATTCCGAAGCTATTCTTTCTATCAAAGTAGTTTGGAAGCACTCCTTCATTAACAAATCTGTTCCTCCAAGAACACCCTCAACATAAGAAAAGAATGACCGTAATTCTACTGCATAATTACCTGTATCTAACAGCCGCTTCATTATCTGATCAGAAACATAAGAATCGAGCAATACGGTGGGTAGTCCATAACACATACTGTTGCCTTTAACTTCAGACAAATCAATCCATTTAAACTTTTCTTCCATATCTTTAATTATTTGAAAGAATACACGTTCTGAATCATTTTTATTATATCTACCACTTTCATTAAGACTCATAGTAATTACACCTCTGCAATTTCATTATCCAGCAAGTTTTAACTAATAAGTTTGTCTCTGGCTAAATTGTAGCAATCTGAAAAGAAAATGGCTATATAATAATCTAAAATCCATGCTTTTGAGGTTTCAAAAAAGGGGACTGCTATGTAATTAGCAGTCCCCTCTTTTTGTTTTAGTGTGTTCTATCTGGTGTTAACCCGGTTTGTTATTTTGCATCTAAATACTGGCAAATAACACCATCAATCTCTCGAGCCGGTCTCATTATGAACACCTGTTCATCATAGACATTCTCTGGTCTTTTGAACTCGTAATTTCCCAAATACTTGACCTGTTTGATGAAGTCTCTGTACCCGTCCCGATATAACTGGATCCTGTGCTCGTTAAGGCGATTTCCTTGCGTGCGGACAAACTCACAGCCGTCCAACTCTGAAAGGCTCTTAAGTTCATGATCAGAATACTTGATGCAGATGATCGGATACTTATCACCAAGCCCTTCGATTCTTGTGTCAAAAACCGCCACTTCGTCGATCAGAATGTAGAAATACCAATCACCATAAGCCTTCTGTCTACACTCCTCAGATTGAAGCCGATAGAGCAACACGTCACCAGGTTTGAATTTACATTCAACTGGTTTCAAAGCCTTGACGGTCTTCCTCTCAGGCTGTTTGGAAAGCAGCTTCGCCTTCAGTTCGGCCAACGCCTTTGCCCGCTTCTTCAGGTCGTAACTCTCCCATCGGAACTCATCACCTTTTTCGATGATCTGTAAGGCCTTGTCCTTGATGTCATCGGTCAATCTTCCATAATCGAAAAGAATGGAAGAGAGACACAACCAAAAGTCGATTGCGTCTTCTTCATCTTCCAGATAATCAGATAACTTGGAGGTGACGTATGTCAGCGCCTCCTCATCAGATGCACCCATTTTCAATTTTTCAACATATGTCTCTCTAACATCAAGCGCTGTATCACTTGAAAAAATACCAGGTCCCCATGCGCCCACAATCTCACCGCCTTTAAATCATTACCACCACTGCCCAAGTTCTTCTAAGCAAAGCTGTTCATTATCAAGTTGATTCTCAATGTAACTAATATCTACTTCATCCATTTGAGCCAGAGAGTTCTTGTATGCATCAAAGTACTCTTGAGCTCTTGGATTTGACTGCGACACGCCATTTATAGAATTTAAGAATCCCTCATCTATACTACCTTTTGTATGCGCTAATCTCATCAGCGTCTGTTCATAGCCTCTTGCCTCCTCATAGCTGAGATTAGGTATATAGAACAATAGTATCAAGGAAGCTGTTTTTGAGCCTGGTCTGCGATGTCTCTCAAGCCTACGGCCGAGATTAATTGTTCTTCCTACATATTTCATTTTACCAGTTATTGGCGATCCTAAAACATATACAGTGTGGATTCCACCGTGTTTTTCATCGGTCTTTTCCCAAGTGATAGATATTTTCTTTGCTTGAGCTATGACATCATCAACTGCCTTTGTGAGGGAAATAGATGGATTTGCAGTTCCCGTATACACATCTCCCAACAAACCTTCGTTAGCAGCACATTCAGCAAATCTCATCAGTGCACCATATGCCGCAACAAAAGCCAAGGCTATCGTCATGCATTTCAGACCTATTGTGAGTTTAGCAACTATTTCGTCTGAATGGAGCTTTATATTGATACAAAGCGAAACCAGGAAAGAGCCAAGAACTCCGACCATGTGTCCACTCGGATCACAGTACTTTACTGGATTGCTGTTTGCAAACAAGTATTTGTGCAAACTTACAGGATCAGAGATTTGACCAGAATATGTATCCAGCGTTGTAAATGATCCACTCGCAGGATCCATGTATCGAGCCCTCAGGTAATATAGACCTGTAGCATCCTTTTCTTCTCCTTGGAAACCATAACTGTTATCAGTTGTCCCGGTGCTGTCTGTTTCATTTCCGAATGCATCATAGTCATATGTCGTGACCAAAGCACCTGTCGCATCCGTTAACGCTCGTACGGAAAGACCTCCATCAAAAAGATAGTAGTTCGTTCCCTGGCCATCTCTTCTTGAGATAAGTTCAAAACCTCTTGTGTAATAGACAGTATTTGATCCTGTTACGGCTTTCAAGACCTGACTGTAACCGGATGACAAGTCTGTTGTGAATACTGTCTTGATACCATTAGATGTTTTACTTGTTCTTGTACCAGAATAATTATACGTATATGTTTCCGTTACAGTCCCTTGCAGATTATTTACGGTAGCAGAAGTCATCCGATTCTGAGAATCATACTCATACATACCAACGAGCATGCCGGTATCAGTATACTTGCTTACAAGATTTCCGGCATCGTCCCATATGTACAGAATATTCCCTGCTCGGATTAATTGATTAAGCTCGTTGTATTCGTATGTTGTAACAACTCCATCTCTATTCATCGAAATACGATTAGAGTTAGCATCATACGTATATGTCGTTTCCGACACATCATTTCCACTAGTTACTCTTTCTACGATAAGTCTTTCAAGTTCATCATACTCATACTCAATGGTTCTTCCCAGTTCCGTACAAGAGAGCCTTTCGTTGTTATCTCCCAGCGTATAGGAATAACTGGAGAGTATATTACCATTGTGATCCGTCGCAACTTTGCTGATAAGTGCGTTACAGTTGTTGTATCCGTAAGTTACAGTAACTCCGTTAGGGTACTCAACAGACGCCCTATTTCCAACCTTATCATAGGAATAGCGAGTTGTTCCATCAATGTCTGTAACCGATACCAGTCTTCCCATCTTGTCATAAGCGTACTGAATACTTTGACCATCAATCGTAATACTTTCAATATCCCCAGCCTGAGTATATGTATATGTGATCGTGTCACCATTTGCATCAGTTACACTCGAAAGATATCCGTAATTGTCATAATCGTAGTCGACTGTTCCATTTGAATCACTTACACTTAAAAGATTACCCTCTAAGTCATATGTGTAATTCGTCACCTGTCCTTCAACGGAAGTCGAAGTTAGACGATCCGATACATCATATGTATACGTTGTCTGAACTCCGCCGAAATCAGTCGTTGATACCACTCTTCCATAGGAATCATATGTTGTTGTCGATACTTTTCCTAATGCATTAGTAACAGAAACCAACTGACCAACTGTGTTGTATTTGTACGATGTTGTGTTATTGTTTGCATCAATTACTGTAGAAAGATTTCCCAGTTTATCATATGAATAACTCCACACATTACCCATTGCGTCTGTAACACTTACAAGTCTATCCATTGCATCATAAGCGTACGTCGTCGTATTTCCATACGAATCACTTTCTGATGTAAGTCTTCCACGGACATCATAACTTGCACTATATGTCTTTCCGTTCGGATATGTCACAGATGTTTGTCTGCCGGCATTATCATATGTGTAGGTATAAGTGTTCCCGGCAGCATCCGTTCTGCTTACTAAATCACCTCTATCGTTGTACCCATATAAGGTTTTGTTTCCAAACGGATCGGTAACAGACGTATTTCTTCCAAGATAGTCATACTCGTATTCCGTTTTCCCGCCATAGACGTTTGTTTCTGTTAAAAGTCGATCACACTTATCATAGGTATACTCCACATATGATCCGTTTGGATTTTCTTTTCTTGTACAGTTACCTACAGCGTCGTACTTATACTTGGATGTTCTGCCCATTCTGTCAGTATTGGATAAGAGTCTTCCCTCTAAGTCATAAGTGAAACTCTCATTTGTTCCATCAGGGTAGGCTATCAGAGTAATGTTTCCATAACAGTCATAACTATAGGTATTTGTGTTTCCCAATTTGTCAGTTGCAGAGATAACATTACCAGCCTGATTATATGTATAGCTAACTGTATTGCCATCAGAATATGTTATTCCAGACACTTTGCCCGCAGCATCATATGTATATGTATCACTAAGTGTTACACCTTGATATGTAGTTGAGCGTGACACTATTCTTCCTTCTGCGTCGTAAACAAAATTGAATACCTGTCCGTCAGCATTTGTCAAAGAGGAAACATTTCCATTTTGATCGTAACCAACTGTTACGACCTTTCCGATATTGTCCGAAACACTAGTCGGTTCACCCTTGCTGTCAGTTGAATAACTTGTAGTGTTGCCAGAAGCATCCGTTGAAGACGATACATTGCCATTTGAATCATAAGTAAAACTGAGTTCAACAACTCCCATAAACGAGCTTGACAACAGTTTCCCGTTTGTTCCATAAACATAAGTATTTCTCGTCCCGTTATCATCAGCTGTCGACAGTAATTGACCATTCGCATCATATGTGTAATACAAAGTTGTTCCTTCAGGATTAGTTTCTGAGGTTACATTATTGTTTGCATCATAGGTATACGTAGTCGTTCTCTTGAGAGCATCGATTTTCTTAGTAATGTTGCCTCTTTCATCGTAGTAAGAAACGGTAAGGTTTCCAAGTCTATCCTTGGTTACTTCCTTTTTCTCAGTAAGATCACGCTCGAACTCAATTCGATTTCCATTAGTGTCAACTGTAGCAATAAGCCGTCCTTCGTCATCGTATTCGTTACGGGCAACTTTTGTACCATCATCCAAATAGAGATCCGTTAAGAAATGATTATTATCATATGCAAATGAACTATCAAACCCGGCAATATCGTTAACATTCACAAGATCTCCATTAGAATCATATGTGTAGGAAACTTCGTTTCCATTCTCATCGATAATAGACGTGATCCGACCTGCTGCATCTCTGGTAAAGTTGATTGTTCCGCCTTCAGAGTAAACAATACCCTGGTCAGTGATCTCAATAGTTCTACCCTCAGTATCCTCTATTTTCTTCAGACCGGTATCAGCGTTGAGATAGAACTTCATTCCATCGTATCTTGTGAGGAGGAAGTTCTTCGGAGCGAACTCACCCAGATTGGAATCAATCGAGTAGAGCTTACCATCGCTTGAATACATGAGGTCTTCATGAGGATCAAGAATTTCAAGTGTGGATGTACCATTCTTGCTTGTACAATAAGCAGAAATTCCCACGTTCATCGGATATCCATTGTTTGTCTCAGGAGCGAGTTTCAGAGTAAATGTCTCACTTCGACCATTACCCCAATCAACATTTATTTCATGTGTACGCGTTGCTACCCAATAATACTGAGGAATAAAGCCCATGACCATTCGGCTTGGCTGCATCCATCCCGCATTAATATCCTTGGTAAGAGAGATAGTCGGTCCACCTACAGACATAGTCCAGCCATAGCCAAATTCACCCAGCTTGGTTCTCTGTCTGCTGTCGTATGTTCTGTAGATTTCTACAGGAAGTCCTGCAACAGGCAATGTCATATCCAGGAAGGAAATGCTGTAATTACCAACCTTCGCCTGCCCTGTTACCAGCACCGTGATCTCGTCGTAGAGGCCGGTTCCGTCGGCTGCGTATGCAGTCAGTTTGACTGTGTAGTAGCCGTTCATGAGCAGGGTCGGGTCAAGCTGGCCAACAGCCGTTTTCGTAACTGGAGATGTTCCTGCTTTGGTGCATACGGCAACGTCGGAGTCTACTGGATAGACTTCGAAGATATAGTTGTTCAGAAGTGATCCAGTTACAGTACCATAGATATCAGTAATGTAGGTTACTTCCATGCCGTCCTGGTCTTTGTCGTCCGCATCGTGGTGGACGTCAACGAACAGCTCGTCCTGCGTGAACTCGTGCGGTGTTCCTGTAGGAGATCCTGTCGGATTACCTGTGGGGTTGACTGAGGGATTTCCTGTCGGATTGAGGAATGGATCCAAATTGTACTCAAAGTAACGGATAACAGACTCAGTGTCTCCATTCTCCAGCGTAACTTCAAGCATGATCTCAATCGTATCCTGCGGCACCTGATCGATCGGAAGAGATCCGAGTACTTCGTAGGAATGATTTCCTTCACCGCTGCCCATCTGATACCATACACTTGTCTGATAAGGACGGTAGAAGAGCTCATAGGTAGAATCGACCGTACAGTTGATCGTACCAATGATATCCATCTGCTCAGTATTCAGATTCGCACCATTAATCTCGAGAGCAAGGAGTGGTTCCTGAGTAACGTTGATCAGAATAGTCTTGTCTCTTCCGTCATCTATAGAGATGTAAAGGATATATGTCCCTTCCTCCCATCCTTGTGTAGATATTTCATCAAAGGAAGTATATTCAGAAGAACTCGGTACGGTATTGGAGTAGATCACATCCTCCTCCAATGTCATGACTTCGATATTTACATTTTCGCTCGGCACGTTGATTCGACCGATGATATCAAATGTTGAGTTGACAGAAATTCTGTCTCCATCCTTCGGGCGGATGATCTCGATATCACCTACCGGATCCGGATGCATGCCCGGCATCGGGTCAAGTTCGAATCCAATGAGGTTATGGCTGGCCTGTGATGCACCGGTTGCAGATGTGAAGCCCATGTAGAGCGTAGATACGCCCGCGAAGTGCTGCTCCAGATCGATCGGAACCACCATAGTCGGTGCGATCGGTTTCTCAGCTACACCGTTTTCATCGTAATCAGCTATATATACGTAGAGTTTCTTTGCTTTTCCGTCATAAGAGACCCAAATGTCACAAGTCACACTCTTATTTCTCAGAGATGGCCACTCGACATATGAATAGTGATCGTCAGAGTTACCATTCAGCATGACAGCAAAGTGGCTGTCGCTCTCACCGCCGACCCAGTCGCCGCCGCCAAGAGCATTCTTGTGTCTTCCGCCGTTTCTGTAGTTATCCAATTCAATAATGAGTGACGGATTGATTCTTCCGTAGCCGATGCTCTGACCGGTCGTATTGTTATTGACCGTATTCGGGCTCATAACAAATGCGATACCGTCTGCACGGGAAGATCTGTTTGTAACGCGTACAGTATATCGAGCATCAAAAGAAAGATCCTGATCGAAGGAACGGGATGTCATAAAGAAGGCATAACCGTTCTTCCATCCGGCATCCGGACACACTTCGATATTCAGAGGATCAAATACAGCACTGTTGCCGTAATTCCAGTCCTCTTCCTGGAAAGGCACTTTGTATCCATAGGCCGGATCGCCCTGAGAAATCGTCCAGTACTTCTGAGGTCCTGGAGGTGTGGGCGTTGGTGTAGGTGTATCTGTAGGAGTCGGCGTCGGCGTATCCGTCGGAATAGGTGTTGCCGTCGGCGTAGGCGTCGCTGTTGGCGTAGGAGTAGCCGTCGGTGTAGGTGTTGGCGTACTCGTCGGCGTGGGCGTAGGAGTATCTGTAGGTGTCGGCTCCGGTGTCGGAGTCGGTGTATTCGTAGGTGTAGGAGTATCTGTAGGTGTCGGTGTAGGCGTATCCGTAGGAGTCGGAGTCGGCGCTGCAATTGCAGTAACCGTTGCCGAGTCAAGTACGACTTCGCCTGTGCTCAGAACAACATATCCTTCCAGAGTATAATCTCCGGTCGCATTCGGTGTAATAACATGCGTCCAGTCTTCGTTGAGCTCGACATCTTCTCCATTTAGGCGGAACTTAACTACATAAGGTGTTTCGATTTCTTCAGAAACAACAGTATATGTGGAGGTCTCACCCACATAGATCTGCTCCGGATCCGCTGTGATATGGATGACCGGAAGATCATAGAGGAGCTCGAGGTCACTGGCACTTGCGGTGCAGTTAAAGATCGATCCCTGATACTTAAAGCGGTTCGCGATGATACGGCCGTTGAAAGAAGTATCGTATGCATTGATGCTTACTGTACCCTTCGGCGCATAGATGATCCCGTTGATCGTGATCTTGGAACCATTGATCGTTACATTACCATTCTTGGAATAAAGAACGACACGTCCGTCTCCGGAAAGCGACTCCACGTTATAAGTGATGTCGCCGTCTGCAACGATGACGCAGTCGCCGGAGAACTTGGTTCCGGAGATCGTCAAACTGCCGTTTGTGGAGTAGAATCCATCCGCAACAATATTGCTTGCTGAATTAAAAGCCGAAGCATCAACAGTAGACATTCTTGCGGACAGTCCCATGATGGCCGCGGAGAAGTCCGGCATCGCTACAGCAGGTGCTCCTTCATTGCGGTTAGCTATATTCATTTGATAGCCGTTGGCATTGATCTTTCCAACTGCATCAAGATTTCCGAGGAGGTTTAATTCGGATCCCTGATAATCGAAGTTGCTCCCGGTGTAGACATCACCGTAGATAGCGCTCTTCCAGCCCTGGAAGGAGAAACTTCTATTACTGTAAATTGCATACGGGAAAAGCGTACTTTCCGCTTCCGGTTCCGATGCTACTTCTTCTTTCGGCACAACATGGATGTCCGGGATCTCATTCATCTTGCCCTGAGTGATCATGCCGAAAGAAATCTTGGAAGCCGGCGCGATCGCCGAGTTATAAGTTTCGTTGCTAACTACGATTTTATTCGGGGAAGCCAGATCCATCGGAGCCGCAACTGCGTTCCAGATCGATGAAACAGTCGTGGTATCGTCATAGGTAAACTCGATCTGCCAGCCGTCGATGACCTGACCGCTTTTGTTTTCTACAGTAATTTCAGACTGGGTAAGATCCGCCCAGGCACTGACTGTATGATACGTGATCTGCAGATCATTTTCAGTGGAAGTGGCAGAATCTGCCTTGATCTTCTTGAGCGGAAAAACACCGATCACAATAGCAAGTGATAAAAGCGCGCTTAAAAGACGCACTTTACGTGAACGCGAAAAAGAATCCATATAATACCTCCAAAATAGCATAGCTATCCTATGAAGGTTCAATCAAGCTGAAACAACCCCTTCTCGCCTCGTCCACCTAATCAAACCAAACGATTTTTAGAATAACATCTCAAACTGATGATGTAAACAGAAAGTTGAAAATATTAAAAAGATTTGGTTTTTGCAAATGTGCGGCTTATATGTATCTTTTCACGCCTGACCTATATTTCCGCCGCGGGAAAAGCACCTGTCGCTCACCCCACGAAGTTCACTCCGTAGCAGATACATTTCCCATTGATAATTTCACACGCAAATTTGTAAAAAGTAGTTGCAAAGACTAACTTAATGGGTTACAATAATGTCGAAAGGTAGTTTTTGCGACTACCTTCGCAACTAAAAAATTCCAACGAGAGGAGGTACAACGGCTTTATGGAAGACTATGAAGAACTTGGCTATGACAGCCCTTATGACATTTTATATGAACTGTTTGGAGTTGAGAATGAAGACGATCTTGAAGACGCGCTCGACTCTTGGAATAATAACTGACTATTTGTGAAATATATATCAAGATCAAACTAAAGAAAGGAATGAATCATACTTATGAAAAGAATTATGGTAACGCTTGAAGACAGCGTATATGACGTCCTCGATGCAAAAGCTACCGAGAAGAAGATGACTCCATCCGGACTCGGAAAAGAGATCATCACAACTGCATGCAGCACCTACACACCGACAACCTCAGCTACACCGTGCACGCAGCAGATCATCAATGATACGATCGAGGCTATTCGAGAGTATGTTAAAACACTGAATCCCGGAACGTCATTTGTGCTTTGCAACGTACAGAGCTACACAGACTTGCCACACGGTCATAAGATCACAGTTGGCAAAGTTTGGAATCAGCTTATCAGTTCAGGCGCGGAAGCAAATGTCGAACGGGCAAAGAGCCGTAACGGCAACTACAAGAACCGTGGTTCCGCCGCTGTTTACAATCGCATCTAAACCCAACCACCTTCAATTGTCCAATTGAAAACGAGCCCCCTGAAGTTCCTTCTTGGGGCTCGTTTTCACATGCTTGCACTAACTATACCAACTTAAACAGCGTCTCAATTTCCGTGATGCTTGATTTATTCTGCGGTTCCTAACAGATTCTTTACTGAGCAAAATGCAGCGCTTCTCATTCGAAAGATAAGCAATTGCATTCTTGGTCATTCATGATATAATGAATCTATAAAAGGAATTTCATTTATTACAGTTGATTTTTGCGAACGCCATTTATGGTGTTCCAGACAAGTACATTTTAGGGCTCTTGTTGAGCCAATAATGATTGATTTTTTTGAAGTGGAATGTTTTGGGCGCACGTAAGAGGCGTTCCGTGCAAAGTGGAATTCTGTCCCGTTACGGGTCAAACGATAATTAATTAGTTAAAAAGGAATTGGGCTAGTATTTTATTGGTATACTGTGCCCTTTTTTATTTCTCATCATTTTGAGAAAAAATGGAAATCGGCTGCATCTTCTCAAGAAGGTGCAGCCATCTTATTAATCTCCCAAACCATATAGAACCAGCTGATCCCGAACTGAGAAAAACGGGACGCCTTGCCTTGGGGCTTTTCAAGTGCTGCCCTGCATCGGCAAAAGATGCGAAGAAACAAAACACTTTCATAGAAACTTTGAAAGTTACTCCATCAACTACATTAAGGAGGTGACTGAATGTGTAGATTACGCGAAAAAGCACGGATAGGAAACGCCGGCGAAGTATTAGTCAAGAATACGATAGACCAGATTATTGATGAACTCGGCTATGACAAGAGAGTTTATTCGAATTGTTATTTCCAGTTTCCCTCGGTTTATGGCCAGATGAGCACAGAGATGGATATTGTGGTTTTTTCACCAGATCGCATCTTCGTTTTCGAAATCAAAAACTGCAAGTTTGGAATCTTTGACTATGATGAGCCGACATGGACACTTTTCAACAAGAAAGCAGGTAAAGAGGAAGAAACGAGCAATCCGCTGACGCAGAACAGGAATCACAAAATGATTCTCTGTGAAAAACTGGGAATACCGCCAGAAAACGTTTGCACTATCGAAGTGCTTTTGGTTAACGGGAAGGATTATTCGCGCGAATCCGCGTACCCAAACGATTACGTTCTCGACAAAGAACAGCTATTTACGGATCTGCGTTTTTTACTTGTCTCTAACAAGATAGCGCCGGCTATAGATCAAGCTTACACAAGATTCAAGGAGATTGTGAAGTCCGGCAGAGAATACAGAAACATCCACATAAAAAACTTGAAACGCAGAAACGCAATCAAGGAGCAAATGAAGGAAGACCAACTCACAATTTTTAAGCATAACGATATGGTTCGTTGCCCGATTTGTCAGAACGGTTTTTTGAGTTTTGAAAAGTGCTCGTGGAAATTAATTCAACAAGATTGCCGGTCATCAAAACAGTTATACCTCAAATGCAATAGTTGTGGAAAGACACTCCGTTATTCTCGGTCATATGACCTAAAAACAATTCAAGGATTAAAAACAGTTGGAATCAGAGAGCGAAACCAATGGCAACAGGAGGAAACCCATATGAAGACAGTGTATGATGATGTTATGATTCTTCGCGCGAGAATCAAGGAATTAGAGAAAAAACTGAAAGAATCCGAAAAGCAGATTCTTTCTTTAAAGATGGAGCTGAATGAATCCCATGCAGAGAATCAAAGGCTTTCAGGCGAAAACGCCGACCTCAAGGTCGAAGTGGAAAAGGGTAAGCTCCCATCCACTTGTCTGAAGCGATGGCTGGTTTACCTGCTTCGTCAAACAAAGAAGCTTTGTGTCTTCCTCGTGAAGCTGGTTATCAAGATCTTCAGGTCACTATGGAAGAAGATAATAACGTCAATCACACCTTGAAGATTGATTCTATTACGACAACATAATAAGAAAACAAAGAGTTCTCTCAGATCTTCCTATACAGCTCCTCAATCGTCTCCGCATCCAGCGCAATCGGATGGTTCTTAAGTCTTAC
This sequence comes from Clostridiales bacterium, assembly GCA_017428545.1. Classification (GTDB taxonomy): domain Bacteria; phylum Bacillota; class Clostridia; order Saccharofermentanales; family Saccharofermentanaceae; genus Scatonaster. The sequence continues at coordinate 65,004 of JAFRQR010000028.1, read as the reverse complement.
CGGATTGACGGAGTTCTTCAGGATCTCGATCTGCTCGTCACTCATCTTCGGACGATCGAGATTCAGAACCGTGAAGATCTCCTCAAGTTTTTTCGCCCCGTCAGATGCATTAGTACCGCCCAGAAGCACGCCCAGCTCGTCTAGCGTCGCCCGCAGATACTCTACTCCACGTGGATCACTGCACTTCGCACCATCACCGACATTTTCAACCATCCATCTGAACAGAACTCTGTCGCAGAGCATGGCGGCATGCCCGTGGGCGAATCCAAACAGACTCGTGATCGTGTAGCACATTGCATGTCCCGCTGTCGTCTGTGAAATGTTGATTGCCTTACCTGCATCGTGAGCAGCCATAAGCATGCCTGCATTTCCGGACTCGGTATTCTGCAGATACCCTTCCATATTCTCGAGCACGCCCGCGATCGCGGACTTAGCAAAAGCCTTACTCTCCTCTGTGCTGTTCACCGACCAGTAGGACTCGATCGCGTGACAGAGCGCATCGCACATCGTTGCTTTCTTCTGATATAGCGGCAGCGTCTTGAGCACCACCGGATCCATCAGGATCGTCTTTGGAATGATGCTGTAGCTCGTTACACTCTGCTTCTCTCCTTCGTAATAGATAACGGCAAAGCGTGTTGCCTCCGTTCCCGTTCCTGCCGTAGTCGGCATTACCAAGAGCGGAATATCATTCGGGATGATATCGTGCCGCAGGAAACTTCCGTTTTCGCCGTTTCCGGGCATATTCGAGTAAAGCTTGATACACTTGGCTACGTCGATCGCGGAACCGCCGCCGACCGCCATGATGCTGTCACACCCTTCGTTTCGGAAGACTTCGACGCCCTTGACGACCGAGTCATATTCCGGGTTCGGATGGAAGTCCGAGAAACGCACCATCGGTACTTTGCAGTCGAGGAGTTTTCTGTTAAGAACGGTGTAGTTGTTGATCGATTCGCCGCAGACCAGGAGCACTTTCTTCTTATCCTGGAGCCACGAATCCAACCCGGAATATCGGTCCGTCGTGTCAATGATCCTCGCCTCGAAAGACTTAGCAGCATCAGATGATTCTTCCTGCTTTGCACGAAGTTCCTCCGGAGAAGGCAGATCCGATCTGGTCTTCGCATCGATATCTCTGTACTTCTTATCCGCCGAATACGGATATTCCACAAGTTTTCCGCCATAGGAAGAAAGAATCTCCTGCACCTCGTCTCTGATTGGCTTTTGCACACCGGTATTCCAGTCATCGCCGTGCACGACGAAGTCCGGCTTATACAAAAGGAGATTGTCTTTATAGCTTAAGGTATTCTGGTCGACGACCTTAGAAACACCTACGATGTTCTCGATGATGACCTTTCTTTCGGATGCCGGAACGAGCGGCAGGTCTTTATACGAAAGCATTGCCTCATCGGAAAGCACTCCTACGATGAGTTTTCCGAGTTTCTTGGCCTTTTTGATGATGGCGATATGTCCGCCGTGAATGATATCCGCGGCAATACACATATATACGGTACGGTTCTCAAGTTCCTTGAGCCGCCCGGATACGACCGCCAGATCCTCCGGATTATCGATCTCTGCACATAGCAGATCTTCCACGTCAAGTGCCGCTATATTTGCCGCACCATTCAGTTCGTTCAGTGCATTCTCCGCGTAGACCTTGGTATTGCCCGCCTCGCAGAATTCCACGATCTTATCGAGCCATACCTTCCAGTCTGCCTTCAGAAGCTTGTATAGTGCCTGTGCTTCCATGGCACTGTCGAACAGATCGACCCCGACCTTCAAGACCTTTCCGTCCGAAACGACCGCCTTAAAGTCCTTCTCGGGAAGCGGCAGCGTAGAGGAAACCGTCATGCAGGAAGTCGGGCAGTCGAGAACCTTGTCGAAGACCAGTTCCTCGAAGACCAGGTCACCATGCATGAGCACAATGTCATCGTTCAGATACTCGCGTGCGCAGTAGATGGAGTATATGTAGTTCGTCTCCCGATACACCGGGTTATTCACGAAAGTAAAATGAAGCGGAAGATCGAGGCTTTCGCAGTAGTTGATAAGGACCTCATCGTAGTAGCCGGTGGTCATGACGACTTCTTCGATCCCTGAGGCCGCGATCAGTCGCAGCTGGCGGGACAGGATCGTCTCACGCGAAGAGACCTCTGTCATACACTTCGGGTGTTCAGACGTCAAAACACCCATGCGGCTACCCAATCCGGAATTAAGAATCAAAGCCTTCATAGCAATCCTCCATAACTCCGTATATTTTACCACATATCAGTTTTTTTTGAAGGATACGCTCATGATCTATCGACCATATCGACTTCTTGTAATTCTGTTTGCTTTATCCATCACCGTCAAGTCCAAAGCTAGTATCGATTTCCACATGTGAAGCATCCAGATCAACAATCAGGCATCCTGCAATTGTTGAATTCTTTCAAACACCTTTTTCACCTCATCAAATTCAGTTTGGATTGCCTGACTATACACTTTATTATCGGTTTCGTTGGACCATTCACATGTCCGAATTCTTTCTGAAATAACATTTAACAAATCCTCGGTAAGCGGAGCAACAAGTTTTCTCGCAGTCATCAGTTCTCGAATCGTAAATAAATCTATTCTTCTCAAAAAGAAGTGGTCTTTCTTTGTATTGTCAAAGTGCCGTACTATCGCAGTTAGTGTCCCCTCCCAATTTGAAGTATTATCATCCAAGTATGGAAAATCTCCTCTTGGTATCATGTCTGCATAATAAACTAGATGATACCCTCTATTAGCCCTAGAAAAAACAGAATCAGATGATAACCTTTCATAGAACTCTTTTTCTTTTTGCAAATCACCTAGTTTTACCGCACCAAAATACAAGGACAAAAGGACAGACGTATGTTTCTCGCTATCGAAAGCCCTCTCTATAAAACCATTGCGTCCAGCGTATTCTAATCTGCAGAGATGATACACCGAATGAACACGTATACCTACTGAATTTGAATCCCTTTTGCCAATATTGGTGAAATACTGCTCTTCTATAGCATCACAAACTGCAGTTTTTTTCTTCCGAGATAAGGTTTCCACCCATATACTTCGAAAATAGCGATTAATTTCCGGTCTCAAAACAAAAGACAGAAACTCGGGATACGGAGTTTGCCTATATATACAAGCGTTAATCAGATATTCCGCCACAAGGTACTCCATAAACTGTTCGTGAAACGTACCTCTGATTTCACCCATGTACCTTTCAAATAGCGGAACTAACGATTGGAGGAGACTCTCTGGACTATAACCGGAGAAACAATCTTGCAAATCATCACGCAAATCCTCGTCTTTTAATTTTACACTATTTCGCCGGCATTGATACACCTGCCACGCTACTCTTCTCCAAACTTCCATAATGATGTCACTTGAAAGATGGGCATTCTTTATATGTTCTCTTCTTGCCAATTCATCAGTCCAATAAGCAAACAACTTCACTCGAGAAATATCACTATCGGTCCCGTTTGTCTCGAGAAAAGACAATGTCATTGTAACCATTAACGGACTATCAAGTAGTTTCTCAATATCATTATTTCCCGTCAATCTCTAGAAGAGCCTCACACTCTTCAAAACCATCTGCTAGAAATACGATTATTATCTTCATTAAGACTTCTCCTGATTCTTTTTACTCTCTTCCTTTTTATTCCCACTCCCTACAAAAAGAAGTCCAATCGATGTTACAAGCACTATTGGAAACCCAATTATGTTAACCCAAGGATTAAAAATATTGGGTATGGACTTTGCTACTTTACCAAAGAGAAGTCCCAAAAGAACGAGAATAACAAAAGCAACTACTCGATTCCGTTTTTTATCTATAGTCTTCATGAATAAGCAAGAAATTGCCAATAACCATACCAGTATTGCACCAGAAACAAACTTGGCAGCATTAACACTTACTCGTGTCTCCTTCACAAAAATCTGATTGATAGAGCTCTCCGGATGAGATTCGAGTTCCTTGAGGATGCTCTCATACTCACCGAGAAGCACAGGATTGTGGTTAATTGCATCCATATCCAGATTTGAAAGCTCTGTTAGTATTTCAACCCTATCATCAACGCGCTTATAATAAAACAGATTTGCATCCAGATATGGAAACAACAAAAACACAATCATCAGAACTATTAAAAGTACCGCGTACATTTTAGGGTTTTTTAGGTTCTTTTTTATTTCTTCATACAATTTCTCACTCATCAAAAACCTCCAACTGTAATCAACTACTGTGAAGAAGATGCACTATCAATCCATCAAAAACACGAATCTCTAAGGGGATTCTTTCATGTACTGTCTTCGCAAAAAGAATATTTGTTCTCCCATTTCAAACTATACTCTGTTTTTCTCAAATTATCAATGCATACCATGAAAATAGCCATCCAATTGTGATGTTGTTTCTCTCGCTTGTTTCCACCAAATCCGCTGCTTCCTCGCAATACAATCCTCATTCTCATCGGATTATCAGAACTCTTATCTGTACTTTTCTTCATCTTCCGTAGAAGTACATTATAAACTAGGAGATGAGACTATTTCTCGGTAACAGCACCAGCTCTTATTCTTATGGTTCTTATCGATACAACACATGAAGCGACGTGATTGTTTTGCACATATTGCATGTCTGAAGTAGAATGATTATATGGAGGTATTCATTAATGGGTATAATTTCTTATGATCTTCTCTCAAAACAAAAAGCACGCAAACAAAACTTACGAGTAGATATAGATATTTGTCTTGACCTATTGTCTTTGCATATTCCTACTTAATTATCATTTCAGTAGTTACTGCACATATTTTACTGAGCGTTAATATCTGATCCTTTGATCGTATTACCGTCTCCTATTCTTATTGATGTGTTAAACACTATTGTACGCATTTCACGAATGACTTGCTCCAGGTATGTTTGATCAACATTGGACAAATCAATGTCCAAATCATCAAGTTTACCGAATTCGTCTTCTAGTTTGATCAACACATCTAGCAGTTTCGTTTCTATGCACGATAATATGGTTGCTACCTCATGATAACTAACTTCAACTCGAGCGTCAGTGATAGTTATAAACGGATTCCCACTATACTTGCCAAGCAATCCATAATAATCTGCAGGTATGGGCTTACAAATACATCCGGTCTCACCTCGAGAATCAGCAAGAACACTTAAAGTCGCAACTCCTTCAAAGAACTTAACAGTAAGTAATTCTTTTCTGAATTCATCCGGAACATTACCAATCGGTAACGATGCATTCGTAAATTTAATATAATTACCCGAGTTGCCTTTTAGATAGTTTCCAACTAATCTTCCTGTTATCACTCTGTATTTGGGCAAAACGCTGTCTTCTGAGTATCCTACTATTTCTGAGTTTACCCATTCATCCAACTTTGTATCACCAAGCTTATGCAGCAACAATTTCGCCCTTTTAAGAGCGGTTTCAATAGTTATTTCACTGTTTGCAAGTTGTTCGATTATCTTACTGTAACTCAAAAAAACAACCCCTCTATAAATTCTACGATTTTCCCCCAGAATGAGAACATCAATACACCTCCTGCCAGAATCGCCGTTATCAATGCTAAAGCAAAAGGATGCTTCTCCCAAAAACTTTTCTTCTCTTGTCTTTCAGATACACTATTGTTGATTCCGATGTTTGAGTTGTGAATACTGTTGTTATTTCCAACAATTATGACTTTTGTGGAGGCTTGCTTCTCATTTGAACCTTTGACTTGTGGCTCAATCCTTTCATTCACCAATTTAATATGATAGGCCATATCATCCGCCCAGAATACAGACAGAAAGCCCATGCGTTCCAACTCGCCAACAGTTTCAGTTAGTTTTTTCTGTTCTTCTTCTGTAAAAGAAGCATACTTTTCCTTTAAGCATTCATTAGGATCTACAGCTGATTTTAACTCTGACAATAACTCTTTCGCTTCGGTACTCATAAAATCATCCTCAACCCCTCAGATGTCTTAAACTATTCTATTCTGCCTATCCTCTCAGAATAGTTCTAATTCTCTCTATTATCTATTCGTCACAATCCAATACAATTATCTTATCACAACCCCAACTTCTTAAACAGTTCATCTGCTGAATCTTGGTAGTTCTTATCGCTTGTCACCGTCGCTTTGATCTGCCGATTGAGATCTCCTCTTCTTTCTTTACTTAACCAACTTCTCCAACGCTTCACATAGTAGTACGGCAGGAGATGCTCTTTCCCTGATGGATCCTTGTAGAACTCCTTTACCTGATACTTGGGCGGAAAAACTCTGTCGCACACATAACGCCATCCTCGATTGTTCCGTTGAGCACCAGCAACACGAAACTGCTCACTTCCAAACACTCCGCCAGAAAGGCAGAAGTCTTCGAAAGCACGTGAAGTGGTAGTATGTGCGGCATTTCCCATCCAAGCCTCTGTGAGGAGACAGCATTCTTTGTAGAACTGAAGAATCCCACATTGTGTCAGAAGATCCTGAACATGATTCTCGCTATACTGAGTTTGATTTCTCAGCAACCATAGATCCAAGAAGGGCCGTATACCAAGCCCGCCATGTAGAAAGTGATGACACATATGCGCTACAATATGGAAGATCTGATACTCTGGAGAGAATACATACATACTCCCTTCACCAGAATTCAGAGTAAAATCCCAGGCTTTTACAAGAACCTTATCAATTCGTTCATCATTTTCTTTGATGGAAAAATGGAGTTCTAGATGAACTCTGGTACTAATCATGGAAACATCATGATAGTTTCGTTTATCCAGTTTGAATTCAGTTTTCTCTTCAAGTACTCGTACAGCATGTTCAATATCCTCTTCGTGGACAAGAACATCTATATCAGAACTTGTTCTAAGAGTAATATCCGGATACAGATGCCGTAACACCGCGCCCTTAAGTAACACATATGGAATAGACGCTTCATCTAAAGTGCTCCGAATCAACCCGAGAGCGTGGTCATGCTGAATCGCGTGATACTCATTTTTTGTCTTGAATATATCATAGGATTCAAAAACAGTTTTTGAGGTGGTCAACTTATTAAGGCCACGATATAGTAATGGAAGGATCGACTGTTTCTTAGCTACATTCAGAAGCACAGCCACTTCCTCATCAGTTAACTCGATATTCGGAACATGCAAATCCAGTCCTGCTCGAATCACTACGAACAGTTTCTCTCTTATTTCCGAACTCATCGTCATGGCAATTCCTCAGAACTTAGCAGATCTTGTCAAACCGGTTCTCCAAATGTATCTGGATGATTGGGATCAAACTGTTCATTTGCCCACATCACTGTTACAAGGTTCTCCGTATCACTAAGATTGATAATGTTATGTGTATATCCAGGCAGCATATGGATTGCCTGAATTCTCTCGCCTGTTACCTCAAACTCGATGACTTCATCTGTGCCAATCTTTCTTTCCTGAATCAATCCGTGCCCAGATACTACAATAAAGAACTCCCATTTGCTGTTATGCCAATGTTGACCCTTAGTAATCCCGGGCTTAGAAATATTCACACTGAACTGACCATGATCCGCTGTTTTTAGTAACTCAGTAAAACTTCCTCTCGCATCACAGTTCATTTTCAGATCAAATGCAACCTTCTCTTTCGGAAGGTAAGAAAGATACATAGAATACAGTTTTTTCTCAAAACTATTCGGCGCAATCTTGGGCATAACAAGTGTCTTCGGTTGATCATGGAAAGAATTCAAACATTCAACAATATATCCAAGAGTTGCCTTATGAGTTACTGGAGCAAAGCAGAATTTACCATCCTTCACTGGCTTGGGTGTTAATCCATCAAAGTCATCCTCTCCCACTGCAGGATAAACGCAACGGTGCGGGTGACCTTCAATTGCATCAAGTAATTCCTCAATAAGATCATCAACAAAGAGCATCTCTAATTCAACATTAGGATCATTAACAGTAATCGGAAGATCATTTGCAATGTTATTGCAGAAGGTTCCAACCGCAGAATTGTAGTTTGGTCTTACCCATTTGCCTACTAAATTAGGGAATCGGTAAACATAAACTATAGCACCGGTCTCCTCCGCATATCGGAAAAAGAGATCTTCTCCATCCCGTTTAGATAATCCATATTCAGATGTGCCAAAGCGTCCAGCAAGTGTTGCCTGAAGTGAACTGGACAACACCACAGGGCAAGTGTTTCTATGATTCTTTAGTGTATCTAACAATGCAGATGCAAACCCAAAATTCCCCGCTTTGAACTCTGCAGGATCTTTCGGTCTGTTCACACCGGCAAGATTAAATACAAAGTCTGCTTTCGAACACCAAGCATCCAGTTCTTCCTGAGTATTCTCAAGATCGTATTCGTAGATCTCTTCAACAGAAATAGATGGTCTTGTCCGATTCTTTCCATCTCGGATGTTTTTTAAGTTTTCCACAAGGTTTTTTCCTAGAAATCCCTTTGCACCGGTAATCAGTATCTTCATACGTCTTTTCTCCAAACCATCTTATTGACTACACCAACATAACTCTGGATGATCTTAACCACCTTATCTGATACGTTGATGTCCATATAATCAGGAACTGGGACAGCTCCACCATTCTTTTCTTCCTTAACCATCTCTACTGCAGTATCCACAGCCTGAAGAAGACCTTTTGTATCGATGCCAGAGAGGATAAAACAAGCCTTATCAAGAGCTTCCGGACGTTCAGTAGAAGTACGGATGCAAACAGCCGGAATCGGCTGTCCGATACTGGTAAAGAAGCTGCTCTCTTCCGGGAGTGTTCCACTGTCAGATACTACACAGAATGCGTTAATCTGAAGGCAGTTATAATCGTGGAAACCCAGAGGTTCATGTTGGATCACACGCGGATCCAGCTTGAAGCCCGATGCTTTCAGTCTCTTCTTGGAACGAGGATGGCAACTATAGAGAATCGGCATATCGTATTTCTCTGCCATCTCATTAATAGCTGTAAACAGAGAAGTGAAGTTCTTCTCTGTATCGATATTCTCTTCACGATGTGCAGAAAGAAGGATATACTTGCCTTTCTCCAGTCCCAAACGGGCATGGACATCAGATGCTTTGATGGATTCCAGATTCTTAGTAAGTACCTCTGCCATAGGAGAACCGGTAACATAGGTTCTCTCCTTTGGAAGACCACATTCTGCCAAATAACGGCGGGCATGTTCAGAATAAGCCAGATTTACATCCGAGATGATATCTACGATACGACGGTTTGTCTCCTCCGGAAGACACTCATCCTTACAGCGGTTTCCTGCTTCCATATGAAAGATCGGAATGTGGAGTCTCTTCGCTCCAATGACAGATAAGCAACTGTTTGTGTCACCTAAAACCAGAACTGCATCTGGCTTTAATTCAACCATTGCCTTATAAGATGAAGCAATGATATTTCCCATCGTTTCACCAAGATCTGCGCCTACTGAATCCAAATACAGTTCTGGATCTTCTAATCCAAGATCTTTGAAGAATACACCATTGAGATTGTAATCATAGTTTTGTCCAGTATGAACAAGAACTGTATCGAAGTACTTTCTGCACTTCTTGATGACGGCAGCTAGGCGAATGATCTCCGGACGGGTGCCCACAATGATCATAAGTTTGAGTTTGCTATTATTCTTCCAGTATTGATCGTACATTCTCAGCTCTCCAATCCAGTTTGCAAAATTCTATTCACACCTCTAGGTCATATTACTTCTAACTTCCGTATGTATCAAGTTTACCTTTCGAGGTAATTCTTAACAACTGAAAAACAACAAAACCAAGTCCCGTGCCAATCAAGTTCAATATTATATCATCTATCTCGAAATACCCTCTGCAAGTGATATACTGAACAAACTCAATTGTGACAGAGAAGACAAAACCTATCAGGACTGTCCTTTTCCATTTATCAAACCAATCATCTACTAATGGTAATAGAACGCCAAATGGTACAAACAGGGCAATGTTGCCGAGGAAATTCCCTCGTAATCCATCACGTTTTATGTTGTTTACCGCAGAAGAAAAGCCGTGGAAAGGCTGAAAATATGGGTTCCCAAGCACCTTACTCGTTCTTCCGAGTATAGTAAGCCAGAGAATGATTCCAACGTTGATTCCCAAAGCAACAATCCAAAGGTCCTGTTTTTTATTCATCTTGATATACCGCTGGTCTTGCTATCACATTGATATTTGTAGCGTTAGGATAAACATGAAGCATAAGTTTCACTCTCGTCGTTTCAGCAATCTCGAAAGATACTTCTTCATTAAACTGGCAGTAATAGTCATAAGATTGTCTTTGATCATTCCAAACACTAAGTTGCAATTCAAGCGTCTCTTTATCGAGATTATCTAATCCACATAGAGTGTACTTTCCTTTTTCCATGCTCCATTCACTAATTACTTTCCATCCATTCCTGTCTTCAGCATTATTTCCGGAAATCTTAATGTATCCATCTTCCAGATATTTCGCATAAACAAAGGATGCACCTATGTATCCAGAGTCCCCTTTCATCACCACGCAGTTCTCTGCACCATCTGATTCACGAGAAGAGGCTCGAGCGTACTGCAACATCCTGTTATGGATAATTGAATGATGAATGCTTGATAAAACAAACAAGAGTAATAGGGTGGATAACACCGATATACCAAAAACGAAAAGTTTTCTTCTCATGATACTAAAAAACAACTTATACCTTTACCATCATTAAAACCCTATCTATGTCGAAGACCATTCAACTCTTCCTGAACATATTCAGTAGTTAGAATCTTCTTAACAACTCCATCAACATCCAGTAAATTAGTGTTGTGGCTTGTATATGATTCATCAGCCTCTGTCTGGACTTGCCCCTTAACAAAATACTTGTCATAGTTCAGATCCCTATTATCTGCTGCTACACGGAAGTAATTACCCATATCTTCTGCGCGGAGACTCTCTTCTCTTGTCATGAGCGTCTCATACAGTTTCTCACCGTGTCGGGTCCCGATGATATTGGTTCCAGTATCACCAAAGAGCTGTTGAACACCTTTAGCTAGATCACCTATTGTCGAGGCATCTGCCTTTTGAATAAAGAGATCTCCAGGATTAGCATTTTCAAATGCAAACTTAACCAAATCTACAGCCTCATCCAGATTCATCAGAAATCTCGTCATAGCCGGATCTGTTATAGTGATTGGGGTCCCCGCGTGGATCTGATCTATGAAAAGCGGAATCACTGATCCTCGCGAACACATCACATTACCATAACGTGTGACAGAAATAATCGGTCCTCCACGTTCTGCCGATACTCGCGCATTAGCAAAAATGACATGTTCCATCATAGCCTTGCTAATACCCATTGCATTGATGGGATATGCCGCCTTGTCCGTACTTAAACAAACCACATTCTTAACACCGGCATCAATAGCCGCATGAAGAACATTGTCCGTTCCCTCAACATTTGTTTTAACAGCTTGCATTGGAAAAAACTCACAGGAAGGAACTTGTTTCAGGGCTGCCGCATGCCAAACATAGTCCACTCCCGGCATCGCATCTGCAATACTTCGAGGATCTCTTACATCACCGATATAGAATTTAACCTTATTTGCATAATCAGGGAATTTTGCCTGAAGGTCGTGTCTCATATCATCTTGCTTCTTCTCATCACGCGAGAAAATACGAATCTGGTAAATATCTGTGGGCAGAAAGTGTTTTAGCACAGTCGATCCAAATGATCCTGTCCCACCCGTGATTAATAGTGTAGCGCCGTTATAACTGCTCATAATGTCACCCTCTCATCCTCTTTTAATATTTGTGTTGATCATTTCTGTTTATGACTTTTTAACTCTATTTCTCATTGGATTTCTAATTACTTTGAAAAAGACATTTTTCGATAATCTCCAGTAAGTCAGACAAGTAACAGAGAATATGCTTGCTCCTACTAATATTTCAAGAATCAACTTGAATACTAGTCTCATATGTAGCAGTGCAACAAAGCGAACTCCAATAATCATTATAACTCCCATAAGTGAATATATAATTGTTTGTTTGAGTAACGATGCTATTCCCAAATCTTTACCTCTCAACGAAATAAACTGCAGTGCACAAGCAACCAGTTCTGCTATTACTGTAGCTATTGCAGCTCCAAGAGCGCCTAATGGGGGTATTAAAATGAAATTGAATACAAGATTGGCAATAGCGCCGCCCACTACTGACTTTGTAAATTCCTTCTCCATCTTCATTGGAATAAGATACTGCGTTCTTGCAATGACTGAAAAACTCTTGATTAGCAAAATAGGGCAAAATACAACTGTTATCAAGATGCATGCATCATATCCTTTCCCATAAAAGATTGGAATAAACTCATTAGATACGCCTGCAATCCCACAGAGAATAGCTATACTAACAACAGCGACTCCCTCCATTGTTCTCATGAACAAATCATCCGCTTCCTTCTGCTTTTTATCCGTTATTAGAGCAGTCATCCTTGGAAGCATGACCGTACCAATCCCATTAATCACCATTAGAGGCATCTGAACAATTTTATCCGAATAATAGTAGAGACCGCTTTGCTCATAAGAACTCATGGCGCCAAGCATTGTTTTATCCATCGTATGATACACGGTCATAGCTAGCAAAGGTATAAAAAGGATAAGATTGGGCTTAATATGCGCTCTAATCTGTGAACCTGAAACCTTTTTAATTGACGCATATCTCGGTAAATATAAGAACAAAACCAAATCACTAAGTAATGTGCCACCTAACATAATAAGTGTATATATCCACAAATCATTTTCATTTTTGACAATCAAGAGAATAAGTGAAACTGTCAATAGTTTTATGACTATACTCCGCGTTACAGTAATTTGAAAATCCTCTACACCAAAGAACAACCACGTGATATTTACAAAGCAATTAAGAAGAGCTAATCCCTGAATCAAAGCAATGAGAATGTTGTCTCTGCAAAAGAATACAAGGTAAACAATGTAGGCTATACATGCTAACAATGTCACAATAACCTGGATAGCAAATATACCCGAAAAAAGCTCATTTCTTTTCTCACGATCATTCTTAACTGCTGCTATACTCCTAGTTCCGTAGTTAACAGTTCCCAGCATTGCGGCCAAAGTAAAGTATGCCACTATCGATGATGTATATGAAAAGATGCCTAATTGCTCTTTTCCAAGCGTTCGAGCCAGATAAGGTGCTGTTATCAAAGGCATACATGTAGCCAACACCTGATATGCTGTCTGCAGACCCAGATTTTTCTTTATACTACTCATTTTTCACTGACACTTCACTATATTCTCAAATCTGTTGCCATTGGATACAATTACCATATTCTAAGACGTCTGCTATTCTCTTGCATGCGTTTCCATCTCCATACGGGTTACAAGCGAATGCCATTTTATCATACTCCTCTTGGTTTTCCAGAAGCTCCTTGAAATTTCGATAAATCGAATCCTCACTCGTTCCAACTAAGCGCAATGTTCCTGCTTCAACACCTTCTGGCCTCTCTGTGGTTTCTCTCATAACCAAGACAGGTCGACCATAAGATGGACATTCTTCCTGGATCCCGCCACTATCAGTCAAACAAAGATAACATCTTGCTTCGAAATTGTGACAATCAAATACTTCAATGGGCTCAATTATGTGAATTTGACCACAATTAGCAAACTCTTCATCCGCGGCTTGACGTACTATCGGATTCATATGTATCGGATAGACTGCCTTACACTCTGGGTGTTCGTCTAAAACACGGCGTATTGCTCTAAACATGCCATGCATCGGGGCCCCAAGATTTTCACGTCTATGTGCTGTTATGAATATCAATTTCTTATCCGATACCCACTCTATTTCTGGATGCGAATAGTTTTTTTCCACCGTATGACGCATAGCATCAATAACTGTATTTCCAGTAATAAAGATTGTATCTCTTTGTTTTCCCTCTTTTATAAGGTTATTCGCCGCCAATTTTGTTGGAGCAAAATTGTACTTGCTTATAATTCCAACTGCTTGCCGATTGAATTCTTCCGGATAAGGATTGAGTATGTCATAAGTTCTCAAACCAGCTTCAACGTGACCGACCGGAATCTGTAAATAAAAACATGCCAAAGCAGTAACAAATGTAGTTGATGTGTCTCCATGAACCAGAACAATTTCAGGTCTCACTTCTTCCAATACAGCCCTGATTCGCATCAGAATACTCGACGTAATATCGAACAATGTCTGTTTTTCTTTCATAACAGACAAATCATAATCCGGAACAACGCCAAATGTTTTTAAAACCTGATCCAACATTTGCCTATGTTGCCCAGTTACGCAAACAATTGTCTGAAAGCAATCTCTGCTTTTTAACTCGTTTACAAGCGGACACATTTTGATTGCTTCAGGTCTTGTTCCAAAGACCAACATAATCTTCTTCATCTTTATTACTCCATTTGTCTTTTATCTCGATTATATCGTTTTATCTATTTCCTAACTTTAAAACGAGAAAACCCTCAACGTTTTCTATTTCCAGATTATATTATGAATCTATCCTTCTGAAACGATTAGGATTGCTTTCAGTTAGCTAATTTACTTAGAACGCTCGTAGGCATTATTCTTTTCATTATCTTGAACCAAGTCACATGTATTCAGAAGCATTAACATAATCAGCAGAATGAGAAATCCTCCTGTTACTAGCGTTATCAGCAGAGAATTGTCATTCATTGTGACAACCCAATATGACAAAGCACCTACTGTTAGAAAGACTGGCATATTATAGGTCGTACTATCTATAAACCAGAATAAAAACCCAACAATCAACGCAACAGCTAACATACCTGCAAACCCAAAATCCGCAAAACCGTACGAGAAAACACCCGTATTCCCATTGCTCCCACTGTTGATAAAATATGCCTCAACTATGTAGCCAATCGGTCGATCATATTGATATTCAGAAAACAGGAGTCTTCCAAACGTAGAGCCTGAGAGTTGGAGGAATGCGTGAGATGAGAAGTATTCATAATAATGGAATTGATTCTTAGCTGGAATAAATAAAGTTCTGTACGGCAAGAATGCTCTTAATGCCTCCGTAATCCCCAAAATATCCAAAACATACGCAGCAATATTACCAATATTAAAAGCCGATACTATTCTTTTTATATTGTTCTTTTTTTGTATTAGTATAAACAAAAGTAATAGTAGAACTGCCGATGCCAAAAATGCTTTGTAAGCATATGCTGAGTATAGCCCTATCTGCAAAAGAAATGTCATCACAAGAGGAATCTTTTTTTTCCTTATGAACATGTAGGAACTCATCACAGGGAAAAAAGCTTTGGCGCTCCAATTAACCAAATACCCATCAATTGAACCGAGATTATCATACTCGCTTCGAATCTGATATACGTTCTTAAAATCTAAAGCTCTACTATCTATTCCTCCTCTTTTTGCAATTAAGTAAATTGTTATCAAAACATAAATTACAAATAGAAAATCAAACACTGAGTGCGAAACTGATTTTTCCATAAAGAATCGTTTTCGATTTGCTCTACACCATAATGCAATCACTAAAACACATAACAATTCACATGACATATAAGCCGAGTTCTGATTATTCATCCAATAATACGATGACAGGGGGATCCACATAATAAGAGTCATCAACAAAAAGAGATACGTCGATGGTCTATTTGGGTCAGTCGGATGTACAATGCATATCAGCGTGCAAATTGCCCAAGAGTAAATCATTTTACTGAGATCAATATTTGTTGTCAGTAACGAATAGCTAAACAGGGGGGATATTCTATTCAGATACACAAATTCTATGATTAGTTTATATACACAAATCGATAAGAAAAATATGACTCTCTGCTTACTAACCTTTCCTGCGCGAGATTTTAATGATAGTCTATTTCCATCTCCGCCCGTCATCTTTGAATAACCTTCCTCCACAACAAAAACTCGCAACTTAAACTAACGCAAACACTCCGCGATTATATGTGATAGACGCCCGACTGATGGATAATATTGTGGCAATCTAAAACAGTCTTTCCTGCCAGTTTTTCAGCCTTCTCCATGATTTCATTGTGCTTTACCATTACTACAACAAAGTCTACTGCAGAAAGGAACTCATCCAGGTCATGGTATTGATTTGCAACGACATCATCTGTGATATAAGGATCGTAAACCTTCAGGCCCTTTGCCAGATGTCTTGCTTGACTTTCAAGCAACTGTAGTGTCGGGGATTCTCTCATATCATCAACATTTTCTTTATAGGTTAAACCATACAAACCCACTCTTGAAATGTCAGTCATATTCCGTTCTTTCATAATCTCGTAAATGCGGTTAAGAACAAATTCCGGCATTTCATCATTCGTTTTCATAGACTCATCGATAACCTTTGCAAGCGAAGGATAGTCTCCCACAAGGAACCAAGGGTCAACTGAGATACAATGCCCCCCCACACCAGGACCTGGTTGTAAAATATTCACACGAGGATGCATGTTACAAATCCTGATGACTTCATACACATCCATATTGTCATGCCGACAAATCTTCGCCAGTTCGTTAGCAAATGCGATGTTAACCGCACGAAACGTATTCTCAACGACTTTCGTCATCTCAGCTGTCTTAATGTCTGTAACAACAATCTCGCCCTGACAGAAAGAAGAATAGAGTTCCTTTATCTTCTCACCAATCATTCTGTTGTCAGCTCCAATAGTGCGATTGTTGTGAAGTAATTCATATATCATGTTTCCAGGTATGATTCTTTCTGGGGCATGGACAAGGTTGATATCCTCGCCGATTACACAACCAGCATTTTCAATCTCCGGCCGGACAACTTTCTCAATTGTTCCAGGTGAAATAGTAGACTCAATAACCACAGTTGCCCCCTTTGGCGCTACCTTCAGGATTTCTTTCACAGCAGAAACTACGTAAACTGGATCAACCTTCTTACTGAATTTATCATAAGGTGTCGGGACAGAGACAATATACGTATCGGTAACCTGATACTCCACAGTGAATTTAATTCCAGTTTTCAACGCCTTAAGGAATAACTCTTCAAGTCCATCCTCTTGAAATGTAGTCTTCCCAGAATTCAGGGTATCAACCAAAGCAGCGTTATAATCTGTCCCAATTACATCAACACCATGTGCTGCCAGCATCAATGCAGTAGGCAATCCAATATACCCAAGACCAATTACATTTACCATATTTCATATTCTCCTTCTATTATTATGCAAGATTATATTTTTCCTCTACATCGAACAATAATGATGGTTTCGAAGGTCACTATTTACTGTTTCGGAAGACTTCAATGCTTTTCTCGAGAAAGTGAGCGTATTCTCTCGCAATATCAGCATAATCGAAACCATCCTCCACATATCTTCGAGAATTGTATCGGTATGTCTCTCTCATATCATTATCCGCGAGTGCAAACTCTCCAATTTTCTTCCTAAAATCCTCTATACTGCCCGGTTCAAAATTTGCGCCGTTATTATGACTACAACGTTCTCTATTGACGTTATTATCTTCAGATACAACTGGGATCCCACATGCCTGAGCATCGTAGAAACTCATGCTACATTGTTTTGGAAATATGGAGAGATCAGCCATCTGATAAAACTTGGCAAGATCCATATACTTTTGAGTGGGATACATGATTACTCTATTTGCTGACTCATCAAGTATTCTCTTAACATCCCGACCATAATCGTTGTTTGGGGGTGTTCCCACACAAACGAGAGTAACCGGTACTTCGAATCGATCCTTAAAAACCTCCGCTAGAAACTTGCCACCTTTCGCTTCTGTCAATTTCCCTGTATAAACTACTACAAACTCATCTTCAGCTATATTATTCTCCCTACGGAATTTCTTTCTTGCCTCGTCTGAAGGGTGAAACAGGATCGTATCTGTCCCAAATGAAATAAAAGGTGTCAGTTCTTTCTTAATGCCAAGGTGCGTATTTACGTAGTCATCATCCTGTGTGCGAACTACATAAAGATTATTACGCTCAATTATACGTCTAAAAAGCAAGCGATATAGCGACTCGAATACTACAACAAACTTGCTCTTACTAGCCATAGACAACATATGAGAGTCAAGCATTAATGGCCATTCCTTCTTATGTAAGAGGAAGCGCATAGCAGTCAAAGTTTCTGCACAATGAACAAATACGACATCTGGTTTCTGTGCTCTAACTACTTTAAACATCGCCGATGAGATAATCGCTCTGTTTTTTACATATCCCCGAGTTTTCACCCTTATTATCTTCACCCCAGTAGCAGCTTCATACACCTCGTCGTCTCGTTCTAACGATTCTCCTGAATCACCAAATGCTCTATAAACCGGATGAAGTTGATCTCGAGAAACAGTAACAATTACTACTTCATGCCCTTGTCTTTGTTGAAATTTCGCAAGAGGATTAGATTGATATCCATATGCTGGATTAAATGTTTCATCAACGTATACAATCTTCATGACTTTTTCTCCGCATTGAGTAAATGTCCCGGATCATCAAAAAGTGTTCCTTTATCGGTTAGTTCATCTTCAGACCAGTTCCACCACTCCAATTTTACCAAACGATCAATGGTGTTTTCATCAAATCTCTTCCTTATCTCTGTTCCCGGAACACCTACTACAATAGAATATGGAGCAACATCCTTAGTTACTACAGAATGTGCACCTATTACCGCTCCAGCTCCAATAGTTACACCTGGCATTATATATGATCCTTCTCCAATCCATACATCATGCCCTATTACTACCTTTTGCGAAGGACTGTAGGAAATCTTCGCGAAGTGTTTCTTCATTATATTCTTTCCCTCAAGGAATACTGGCGAGGTAGAAACAGTAGTCATAGGATGAATTCCACCACCTATGCCGCAGAATCCACCAATGGAACAAAAGTTTCCTATTTCAGCGTCAGTGATATGTGTATAGTGCCCCACGTAAGAATACCGACCCATTTTAACCTTCGTCAAAGAAGAACCACTCGCAACTTTAGACGACCTGTCAATCTGACAATGCTTAAATGACGGAATATGGAACTTATTCAAAACGCGTGCTAGGTAATATGATTTTATCACTGTTTTCATCTCCTAATAATGATATCCGAATACTTTCTGCTATTCATACTTTTAGACATGTTATTCACGAAAAACTCGCTGGTACATACTCGAGTCGTTCCTTCTTTAATTGATATTATTGAATCAGCCAAGCTTATAAAATCATCACTATCCACAAGATAACAGCCTGTCTCTTCCCTAACTCTCCTACCAAATAGGCTCTCTTTTCCTAACGCAAATACAATGGGTTTCTGACACGCTAAACATGTCGCTGTCTTTGATGGTAACGCTGTCTCAAATACCCCCTTTTTTAAAGGAATAATATTCGCATCTGCAAGCCCATAAATCGAGGGTGCCAATTCGGCAGGTTGCATTGGAAGGAAAGAAATGTTTGTAATTCCATACGAATTTGCTTTTGACTTCAATTTTCCACAATACAGTCCATTTCCGATAATGTAGAACCATATGTCTTTTTCTTTTTTCAGATAGTTAGCTGCTTCGACAATAACATCCACATTTTGCATTACGCCGATATTACCTGCATAGACAACATTAAAATATCCTCTCTTGAAAATCTTCGAAATAGCAGCTCTATCAAATGTACTATTATCATACACCTCATCACGATATGACCAGTTATAGATTACCTCTATTATGCTCGGATTTATCTTCCATTCTTTCACAAGATGATTCTTGATGTCTTCTGATATCGTGATAATATGATCTGAATACCGATACGCATTTCGTTGAATGCGTTTAAGAATCCTAAAGCGTAGGCCTCTTCTTTTTAGGACTCCACTAATAGCAGCGTTCTCCGGGAATGCATCTTGCACATTGAATGTTTTTATGGCATTTTTCTGTCGTTTTCTTAGAATTTGAAATGCTATTCCCGCAACATTGGATGATTGTAAAAAAACTGCGTCATAATTGCGTTTCATGACTTTTCTGCATTTTATCATATACAGAAGGTCATTTATATACCTGGCTGAAAAACTGCTCTTCTTTGGTCTCTTTAGAGTAATCGAAATGAACTTGACCCCTTTATTGCCTAATTCGTTAGGTATATCTTCTTCCTCGCCCAAATAACTCTTTTTAAGGACAGTAACATTATTGCCAGATTTGTTTAATTGCTCAATAATTGCAATTAACAAATGACGAGACGTTGTATGAAAGCTTGTGCTCATCCAGAATAAGACTTCCATATTTGATTCTTCAATACTCCTCACTTTTCTTCACAGGTTCTTTCAATATCTCAGAAAGCCAACTAATTTGCTCCGCCTTTTCTTTATCAAGAAAATCCATATCGATTTGGACAGGTTTTTTTGTGATTCCTTCTGCCCCCACTCTTTTCAAGAGACCATTTCGATCAGTCTTTGCAAAGAGCATCGCTGAATGACCATATGCTAAAGTTACAGCGCATGCATGAACACGGTCCGACATGGTCAGCTCTGAATTTGCATAAATATTTAAATATCCGTACGGAATATCTGCGCAGAAGGAATTAGGTTGTTCGTAAATTTTTCTTCTAAAATGAGGATGGAACCTATGATCAGTTCGAATAACCATATAATCAGCAATCTTGTCTGGTCGACGTCTCTTGGGCAAAATACTCGATGCATATATTAGCGCATCAGAAAAGCGATCTGTTTTAGCAGCTAGTTTGGGCAACACACCTGTCTGTTTCACACGGATTTGTTTTCCCTCAAACAAAAGAGCCCCTGTCTCTTCTTTTTCCCCTATTTCAATTAGAGGTTCACTAATCTTGTCAAAGTTCAACGTAATGATTTTTTCACTTATTCTGGCTGGATGGTAGTAGTCTGGGGCGAAGAAAGAAAAACATATTCCGTCATAAGAGTAATCAGCATATTTCCCGAAAGCATCAAATGTTTTCCTGTCTCTTGACGAAAGGATGTAAGGTGAGTGACTTTGGAAGAATTCACAACAATCCTTCATAGCTTCATCCGTCATTTTCATCATCCCAGCACTCAAAAGAATGTATCGTATTCCACGACTCTCCAATTTTACCAATATATCTCTCCAAAGAGGAAGAAAATACTTTGAGATAACAGGGCCTGCCAGAACAAGATAATCCACATCCAACTTCGTCAGGTATTCCAACTGGTTTTTGGACGGATACATTCTTCTTCCATAGCCAGTTGTGTAAGTCTGATAGTCAGATACAACAGTTACTCTTTCTTTGCCAAGAATCTGTTCAAGAACATATTTAACACCTAAACTAAAAAAGGCATTTCCTATGTTTGTACACCAAAAACCAGTGCAATATGCGACCCTAACAGACATTATACCCTCCTCATTAACACACCTTTCATCTAACGTCTCTGATATCCAGTGCATTGTCCTCATTCTTTTCTTCAGAGAATTCTTCGTAATTGATTGGATTGCTACCATGTTTGTGGCTTGTCATCGCAGTAGTCTGACCGACCTCTATACCTGAAGTGCTTTCCTTTTGGAAAAGAACAAAGAAGGTTGCAAAGCAGAGTTGAAGATCTGTCAAGATACTCATATGATTTATATACAGTAGATCAAACTCAAGTTTTTCATACGGATCTGTATTGTATTTCCCATACACTTGAGCATACCCTGTGAGACCTGCCTTAACTTGCAGTCGAAGTTTAAAATCCGGAATTGTTTCATAGTACTGTTCCGCAATTTCAGGTCTTTCTGGTCTGGGACCTACAACTGACATATCACCCTTGAATATGTTAATTAATTGAGGTAATTCATCAATACGGCATTTGCGAATAAAACGACCTACAGGCGTAATTCTATCATCGTTATCCCCAGCACTTAGTCTCGCTACACCATCCTTCTCAGCATCAACGCGCATTGAACGGAACTTAAGGATTTCAAATTGTTTACCATCTATTGTAAGTCGAGTTTGCTTATAGAACGCCGGGCCTCGATCGTACAACCGAATGATTAATGCAGTAATAAGCATAAGCGGCAACAAGAGAATCAACGCAAGGCCTGAAGAAACAATGTCAAAAGTTCTTTTCAGAAAAGCATAATGTGGTTGTGTCAATGTTCTATTGACATACAGGACCGGAGAGTCAAATGACTGTATGTGAACAGCTTCTTGCATGATTGCATCTCCTACATGAGGAAGAAAATACCCAGGAATTCCTTCTCTCTTGCAGTATTTCAGTATTCCATTTCGGCAATGAGAATTAATTCCTGCAACAAAAACAGCGTCATATGAATCTAGTTTCTTTTCCAATTCTTGGAAGCTTCCATCAAACTCCATCTCATCTACAATTTCAAAAAGCCTATCGATCGGACGTCCACGAATAGCTCCAAAGCGTTTTTTGTCAATTTCATTCCTATAGATTAATAGAGTTTTCTTTTTGGGATTGATTCGGAGATAATATAAAGATCCATAGTAGGACCAAATAACATCAATAACAAATTGCAACATCAAAAGCAACAAAAACGCCCACGGATTTTTAAATCTTTTCCATGCAAGAGAGACGCTAACATATACAATCAATATGGAGAAGAACTGTGACATGAATTGCGCGAGAGCAAGGTTTCTGACCCTAGTAAAACCAAAAAGATTCGCATTGTAAGTATTCTTAAACCAGTAAAGAAGAAAGGCATAGCCAATTGTTACAAAGTAATTATAGCGGAATCCATAATCACTCATTCCAAAGAGTCTATCGTAACGAAAGAGAATAAAAGCTATATAGAAAAGAAGGATATCTAACGCATATATGTAGAGCCTTACCCAAAGCATTTTGTATTCGTTCTTGCCAAACTTAACATAACTATCTCGAAAGCCACCTTCGCTCTTCTTGTTATGTCTTGGATTCTCAATCGTTCCCATCTCTTTTATGGTTGTTCCTTTCTATTGTTTCGCACTTATCAGGTATTACAGATCTCTGTTCTTTTTATGATTGTCTATTTCGTGACCCTTTGTTATATTTCATTCTAGTAGAGTTTTCGCTCAAATCATCTATATACGCGAAAGAGAATACTTGATTGATCTCCAACCAGTTTTCTTTCGATCTTTTCTATGAAAAATCGAGGACAAATCAATCTCTAAATCTTCTATAACCACTGAAATACACGTCTTTTTCATGGTTGTCCCTATTATTCCACTTTCCATACAACCGTCATATAATAGTTATACTGGAATCCAACTGGTTCTAGATCAAATAAACGTCCATATCTGAACCAAACGAAGGCAAGATAAAATAGAAAAATATCAAACACAAAACGATAGAGTTTAACTAGCGTTAATCTATACTTGTTTTTTCTTCTTCGAATATGACCTTCACTATACTGATAAAAGTCAGTTGTAGAAGTCTCCGTCATAATCTTTTTATTCTCAATCTCTCCCATAGCCCCTCATTTTTCGTATGCTTCGCCGCAGAAGGGGATTCCTTCTGTTTTCTGCGAAAGCACAGTATTTCCACATTCTTCGTACGACGCGCAACCGGGCGACGATCGCAGGAAAATGCTTCCTCCAAACACCTAAGAAAGAACGATTTGCGTCATTTTGCAAATAGTACTCCAAGGTACGTTAATTTATTATAACCTATTAATAAGAGAAACTGCTTTTCTTTAGCAAAGAAAATTGACAACAAACAGATTAAGTTTTTGTTGCATATCACGAATGTTTTTCAATGATTTCAAGACCGACAGCGGCTTTTACTTCCTGGCCGAACATGTCAAACTGAAGGTATGCAAGGCGCTTATGGCGGTCGATCTTTCGGATGGAGCCCTCGTTTCCGACCAAAGGACCGGATGTGACGATGATCCTATCCCCTTCGATAATGCCTTCGGACAGGTCAAAGAGACCATCTTTGCCATAAAGATCCTCGATCATATCCGCATCTCTTCCATAAAGAGGGCAGAATTCTTTTTCGACTGTGAGAAGTTTATTAAATCCTTCGATCTTTCTTACCTGATCAGCGAGTTCTTCCGCATTGTCCGTATCCACGAAGAAGTATCCGGGGAAAAGTGGTTTTTCCTGACGGATCCACTGTCCGTTTTTCCGGATCTGGACAGCACGCCTCGGGATGAAACAGCGCTTAGCAAGCGGATCATCCTTGATCGCTTCCATCGCTCTTCTTTCTGATCCCGTTGATGTCCAGACTACGTACCACATTTCACTTGATTTCCTTCATTTTCTTTCGTGTAACAGTGTTACATTGCCTGTATTACTGGGGTTTCTCTTCGTAGAAGATGTTCATCACGAGTTTTTTGAGTTTGTCCTGATCGGGGTAGAATTCACGGTAAACTTCGCCCATTTTGTTCTCTCCTTCGATGGAGACCTTACCCAAATATTCATAATCTGCCAGGTATCCGGAGAGTGTGGAAAGACCATTCAGATTCTGATCGGCGACCATGTAATAGCTGAGGTCAGCGATCAGATCCAGAGCGAATGTTGCATCCGCGTTCATCTTTTGCTTGGCTTTTAGTCTCCACTCATGGAGATATGCTTCCTGTCTCAGCATACGGCTGGAGTTGGTGTCATCTTCCAGGGCCATGCGCCCGCGGATGAATTCTTCTGCCTGTTCAGCGGTAAGGAGAATGGTCGCACCTTCGACAAATAGCGGATCTACGGCCGTCATATCCACAGGAACGGTCACTTCAACGCCACCGACGCTCTTATTGAGGATGGCAATGGAGCTCATATTCAGGGAAATATAGTGATCAACCTTTTCGTTCATGAGGAGCATGCTGACGGCTTCAGATGTGTATCCGCAGCTGTCCTCAAGGCCGGAGCCGTAGGTGTGGGACAGGGCAATCTGGGCTTCGATGTTGCCAAGGCGGTCACCTGTAGTGTCGATCGACGGGATCCTCGTGAAGGTATCTCGGTTGATATTGATCACCTGATAGGTCTTTGCACTGTGGTCAATGACACAGAGCATCAGAACATCGACCTGCTGGTGGTTTCGGTATCCTTCTTCGGCTTTTACCTCACCTTCGGCATCGATGCCCATAAAGAGGACCGTCTCCAGATTCTTCTTATGAACGTAGGGTTTTCCTCCAAAATAAACGACAGGATCGATCTCCTCATCTTCGTAGGGATTCTCCCACGAGGACGACGGAGCAGAAGCAGCTTCATCTTCTTTCTGCTTCCTGATCCTGTCAGTCACAACTAACAAAATAGAAAAGAATAGCAGTGTTGCCACTGCTATTCCTACTATCTTGATTACTGTATCCTTAGTTTGCTTTGCTGCTCTTCTTTGCACGGACTACACATACCATACCGAGAACTGCGAGAACGGCTGCGCCTGCGAGAACAGACTTTGTAACGTACTCACCGGTTTGCGGAGAAGTCTTGCCGTCGTCACCGGACTTGCTGTCAGCAGCGGCTGCTTTCTTAGCGGTAACGAAAGCGAACGGGCTGAGGGAGCTTACTGTTGCAGTAGCTGTTGTAGCCTCGAACTTCCATGCGCCTGCTTTAGCCTGGTGGATAAAGATCAGAACGGATCCGTCCGGAGCTGTGTACTCGAATTCGATCGTTGCTGTGCTCGGAAGAGGTGTTACCTTACCGTTTACAACGTAGCTGACATCGAAGATCTCTGCGAATGTCAGATCAGCTGCCTTTGTGCCTTTCGCTTCCTTATCGAGAACTTCCTGAAGTTTAGCTTCCAGAGTCTTTCCGTCTTCACCCTTCAGGTTTGCCGGCTTATTGGATGCAGCATCGATGTCATCCTTTGCACTCTTGAGATAAGCATTGACTTCAGCATACGGAGAAGTTGTTCCCAGTCTGGTTACAACGATATTCGCCGTAATGTCTGTTCCGTCTGCCAGCTTAGCGCTCTTTACCTTCGGTCCGTCACCGGCTGCCGGGCTCGGAGCCGCTGCGAGAACCTGTGCGCCAAGGATGGCAACTGTCATCACTGTTGTTGCAATTACTTTTAAAGCTTTCATTTGTAGACCCCCGTTTGGTTTAGTTAGTTACAAACTCATTAATACACTTGTTTTGCAAAGACCAGATACCTCTTGCTCCGGTCTCCCCAAAGACAGGAAGAAAGCACGATCACGTGATCTCCTTGCTTCGGTTTTGCTTCCGGTATCAACTGTACATCAACGCCCGTTTCTCTAAAAAGGGCATCAAAATACTCATCGAACACACCTTCCGCATTGAAATCATTATAGTACAGGATATGGTCGCTGTCACTAGGTAATGTAGCGAAAATTTGATAAATTTTCGTTACGCCAGGTGTAAATATCACAATAAATCTGTCACAATTGAAATAATCGTCCTCCGAAAGCGTCGCCTGAAGTGTCCCAAACATCGCTCCCGAGTTCATTCTGTGGCCATAGATAACGGTTACGGGATCCGAAAAATCGTGAGAGTTATACTCATGCTCGACAAAGAGCGATCCGCCTCTTTTATACTGTCCGACCGCATCTCGATAAAGATACCAGGTATCATCCGTATGGGATCGTAAGATCGGAAGGCTGATCTCCGGGCTGCTCATATAGATCCAGCCGATGATCTCCGCATTCGTACTCTGCAGTTCATCAAAGTCCACCGGGCACTCGATATCGATCGGTTTTACCGGCTCCGGTGTTGCGTCCGGATCAGACGGAGCAGACGGATCTGCCGTGGTAAAATCGGTAAGACTTGCCATCTGGGATTCGTCGATCGAAGGATAAGTGAACTCCGCATAGGTCTGTGCGGCAGGCGCTTTCTTGGCTTTCCAGAGATAGCCGTTACCCCAGAGATAGTAAAGGATAAGGGCGACACTTGCCATGAACATGATCACGGAGAGCACGATCCATACGATTCTGTTTTTCATAAGGGTCATCCCCTCCTTCCTTTTTCTTACAGCTGCGCCGCTTCCTTAATGAGGGCTTCGCTGTTATTCTCGATCCGTTCCAGAACGATCGGTCCCAGTTTATCTTCGATCACCCATCCGGCTTCTTCCAGATTCGGTGTTCTGTATTCCATGTTATGACAGTCGGATCCTAAGAACTGGATCTTCCCATCCTTTATAAGGTTCAGCACTTTCTTTTTCGTCTTTCGGTCCAGAAGGCTCTCCCCGTTTGTCTGTATATAGATCCCCGGTTCATCAAGAAGTGCCTGTACCAGGTGCTTGTCCTGGTCGAAGTATCTCTCGATGTGGGCGATGATCACCTTCAGATCCAGCTCATCCCTTAAAGTCCTGACGTCTTCTAAAAAGGTCGAAGACCAGGTCCGAAACGGCGGCTCCAGAAGAAAGAAATTACTTCTTCCGATACAAAGTTTTCGTATATCTTCGCTTTTTCCGATGCCACGGTAGTAGTGGACTTCGGATCCGAGAACGAATCTCGGGAACGGTTCTCCCGCCTGCTCCATATGCTGCTGAAGTAATATGGCGGCTTCGTCTCTTTTCTTCAGGAAACGGTCGGGATCGGTCATATCCGCATAGAAGTGAGGCGTGAAACACATCCAGGTGACGCCTTGCCTTCCTGACTCCCGGAGCATCTTAAGGGACATTTCCACGTTCCTACTCCCGTCATCTATTCCCGGTAAAACGTGGCAGTGGATATCGATCATGACCGGCTGTAGCCCTTCCCATATCCGTACTTATGCTTATAACGTCTCGTCTTGCTGTCTGCACTGTTATATACAAAGCCAAGTACCTTGGCATCGACGTAGTCGAGCTGGCGCATCGCGTACTCAAGGTCGGTGCTGGTAGAGTAGTCCTGACGGACGACCATCAGCATACCGTCGGTAAGCTTACTTACGACCAATGCATCCGAGACCTCGCATACCGGCGGAAGGTCCAGGATAATGAAACTATAGTAGTTTTCTACCTTTTCAATAAGCCTACTGAACGTATGGGAAGCCAGAAGTTCTGACGGGTTCGGCGGAGTCTTACCGGCAAAGATGACATCCAGGCCGTTGACATTTACGTTCTGACGAAGGACATCGCCATCTTCTTCTACACCTGCAAGGAGGTTCGAAAGACCGGCCGCCTTCTTCTGGCCGAGCTTCTTTCTCAAGGTAGGAAGACGCATGTCACACTCGATGAGAAGTACTTTTCTGCCGGACTCGGCAATGGAATACGCAAGGTTTACGGATGTCAGGCTCTTTCCTTCGCCGTGGACGGAAGAGGTCACGCCGATGACTCTTGCGGATCTGTCTTTTCTTTTTACTGCAAAGAGGATATTAGTACGAAGAAGATTAAATGCTTCTTTTCCCTCAAAACCGAGGTTCGCACCAATAAAACTCAGATCGTTATCGTTTGTCGTATTTGTTTTCGCCATATCACTTACCCTCGTTTCCCGGTCTCATCGGAGCGCTTTCTTCCTTCGGCTTTGCCTGCTCTCTGGAAGTGCTGTTCACATGAAGTTTCTCCGATCCCTTAGCCGGCTGCTTTCGATAGCCATAGTAGCCGCCCTTCTCGTTTTCGTTGAGGTTCGGGATACTGGTCAGTACCGGAATATCCTTGAAGTTCTCCAGGAGGAAATCCTCGTTTCGGATCTTGGTATCGATCAGGCTTAAGAAGATGATGACACCGCAGGAAAGAACGATGCCGATCAGAGCACCGATCGCGGCGGTCTTGATGGGGTTACCGTTTACGACCGGCTCACCGGTAACGGCATAATCAACGATCTGCGCGGAAGCTCCCTCGATGATGGTACTGATCTTTCCGGGAAGGACTTCTAGGATCGAGTTCGCAAGATGGGCCGAAAGTTCCGCATCCGCCGTCGTGACCGTGATCTTAAAGATCGCCGTATCGCCGACCGTCTCGGTCTTGATCATTTCTTTTAGTTCTTCGTAAGTAAAAGGAATGCCCGTCTCATCGATGATCTCGGTAAGTGTATTTCTCGAGTTTAAGATGACGGAATAGGTTTCCATTAAGTTATTGACGGCTTTAATATCTCCGCTGCTGATACTGAGTTTTGCAGAACCTAAGGAAACGGAATTGTTGTTAACATAAAGAAGCGCCGAGGATCTGTACGATGTGTACATTTTTCTGTAGGTCCAGTAATAACCCGCAATACCCAAAACCACGGCACAAATCAGGATGACCCAGATCTTTTTCCACAGGACTTTCGCCAGCTTCAGAAGATCGATCTCCTCTTCTTGTTTTTTCATCACATTATCAGATGCCATATTACACCCCTATATATATGAACAGTAAACCGATTGTTATTGTAGCACACTTGATTGGTTATGCAAATAAACTTGAGAATTGGGTTTATATGGTTTTCACGAATTCGGAAGGTAACAACACGGGAATCGGAATCTTCCCAAAATGCTTTTTGTTTCTCGTGATGATACAGTCTACCTTTGCTCTTATCGCACACATGATTAGAATGGCATCTTCGTAGTCATTGTTTTCAATAACGATGGCATCCATACAATCAGCACTCAACGTATCCAGAATCGATAGAACAGAGGTCAGTTTCAGGATGATCCCGCGGGCTCGTTTGTCTGCGTTTTTCATCCCTGAAAACTGTCTTTTCGACAGATAGTGAATGTCGGCGATCTGCTTCGACGTAACATAGCCGGAAACAGAACGCTTTGCTATGGCATAGAATATCTTCTCAACGTCTTTACACCAGGGCTCTCTGCCCTGAAGCATGTCGAGGATCACATTGGTATCCAGAAGGACCTTCATACCTCATTGAACCTCTCTTCCATTGCTTCCTCAAGAGTCGTTTCCTGCGGAAGTGCACCAAAGAGAGATTCGACGATCTCGATCCTGTCCTGATTCGGGTTCGTCAACTTCGCGACGATTTTCCCGTACTGCGTGATGTAAATATCTTCTCTGGCGGCAAGATCCAGGTACTTACCAAGATTGGCCTTAAGTTCTGTAGCGGTGATCGACATGGGTTCCGCCCCCTTTCTCAAGGACAATATAACACAAATCGAACGATAAGTAAACGTATTTCGTTCGATTTTTATTATCAATTCGCACGATTTGCAGTATCGATCAATGTCTGGAGTTTACAGTTAGGGATGCCTTCGGCCCAGAATTCGGAGACCGGGCGGTTTTTGACCTGGCAGACGATGCTTGAGTTCATGGCACCATGGCCGACGATGAGGACGTCTTTTCCTTCTTTGAGCTTGGGGTAGACACATTCTTCCAAAAATGCACCTGTCCTTGCAAAGAGCTCGTCCAGGGATTCGCCGCCTTCGACGGGAGTGGTGTACTTTTCAGGTGTCCAGAAGAATACATTGACCGGACAGTCCGGGATCTGGAAAGATTCCTGAATGCCTTCGTAGATACCAAAGCCCATTTCGACAAGTCTTTCGTCAAAGATGATCGGTACATCTCTTCCTTTTAAGAGGATCTCGGCGGTTTCTCTGGCACGGATCATCGGCGAGCAGTAGCAGACATCGAAATGGATGTCTTTATACTCTTCCCTTGCCTCTTCGGCCATCTTTCTTCCTTCTTCGTTTAGCGGGATGTCGGATCTTCCCTGGAGCTTTTTGAGCTTGTTCCAGTCCGTCTTACCGTGCCTTATGATGTAAAGCATCTTATGTCATTCCCCACATTTTCAGGATCTCCGGAAGAAGTGCCCGGATGATCTTATCGAGCTGCTTGGCCGTTTCCATATAGACGAGATAGTCATATCCGTAAGGATCACGGACTTCGCCGTCCACATTCGGGATCGCCAGATCGTCAAGGATCTCCTGGAAGGAGAAGATGCGGTCGGAAAGATCCGGGAAACGGGTCCTTAAGTATCTGCTGCCGTCTCCGGTCATGGTGAGGATGAGGTCCTGATTGATAAGCCGCTCTTTGATCGCAAGCTTGGAATATCCGTTGGAGATATCTTCGTCATATTCATATTTGGCCGCACGGACGGAATAGACCGTATAGGGTTCATCGCCTTTGGCAAAAGTACCTGCGGAGGATACGATGACTTTTCCTTCGGTGGACGGATCGTCAATGAGATAGTGCGGTCCGGTCGAACGGAAGATCGAGCGGAAGATCGCTTCGGCCAGCGGGCTTCGGCAGGTGTTGCCGGAGCAGACGAACATCAGTCGTCTGTGATTGGCACGGATCGTGACTTCTTCAGCCTGTGAAGCAGCCTTCTTCAGACGGTTCATGTAAGCGATGCCGAGGCCCTCTTCCGGGAAAGCAGGCGCGACAATGAGTTTTACATCCTTTTCGTCCAATGTACGAAGACCGTCGAAAAGGCCGTGCGAGGCATCTTCGACATTCTCGGTATCGCCGTAGATGTAATACTCGATTTCTTCTTCTTTATTAGCAAAAAGGATCTTCAATCGCTCGGCGAGTTCTTCACCGACATAAAGGCCGATCGGGGTCTTTTCGTCCATGATCGCCTGCATAATGATCTGCTTGTAGTACTTAAAGTAATTCTCGAAGTCGTCCTTACTTCCGTCACCGACGATATGCACATCACAGGACGGCGCATAGTGGCGGTATTTCATGCCCGGGGAACGCGGCGCTTCGCCCGGTTTTGCTTCGTATTCCGGGGTAACGAGCGGCTTTTCGATCCCTGCGTTTTTCAAGGCTTCTTCCATCTGGTCGATCGTGATCTTTCCGGGGCGAAGGATCTGCGGCCAGGCGCCTGTTGCATCGACTACGGTGGACTCCAGTCCCACCTGGCATTCGCCGCCGTCGACGATATACGGGACTCTGCCGGACATGTCTTTTACGACATGGGAGGCTTTCGTCGGGGACGGGCTTCCGGAAAGGTTAGCAGAAGGTGCCGCTACCGGGACGCCGGAAGTTTCAATGAGTTTTTGGGCGACCGGATGGATCGGGAAACGGATACCGACGGTATCCAGTCCTGCACTGACAATGCTCGGGATCTCATCGGATTTTTTCATAATGACCGTGATCGGGCCCGGCATAAAGATATCGATCAGGACTTTCGCGACCGGGGTGATCTCTTTTACGAGAGGGGTGATCATGTCCTTATTTGCGACATGCACGATAAGCGGGTTATCGGATGGGCGGCCCTTGGCAACATAAATCTTCTTTACGGCGTCCGGATTTTTCGCATCTGCTCCGAGTCCGTAGACCGTCTCGGTCGGCATACCGATAACTTCACCGTTTTTGAGAGCTTCCGCGGCTTTCTTAATGCCTTCCTCGTCGCCCTGTTCTACTAAGACCGTATCGTATCTTTTCGTATCTGATTTGCCATCCATTTTACTATTCTCCCCTTCCCCAAAGTTTCCACACACTACTATCTTATCACGAAACGCGCATTTTTTGACATCTTCGCGCGCGGATTTTTGCGCGTGCAGGGCGGGCCGCGTCAGGCGGGTGCCGCGAAAACGGCGGCAGGTGCGCAGCGCGGCGGATTACTCGTCGTCTTCGGTATCGGTTGCGTTACCGAGTTTATTGGCCCGGTCGGCAAGCGTTAACTGGCGGACGATCTCTTCTAAGTCTCCGCCGAGGATCTCTTCTAGCCGGTAAAGCGTAAGTCCGATCCTGTGGTCGGTCACTCTTCCCTGATGGTAGTTATAGGTCCGGATCTTTTCGGAGCGGTCTCCCGTTCCGACCTGCGATCTTCTTTCGGCCGCGATCGCGCCGGTCTGCTTCTGTTCTTCCATCTCCAGAAGCCGGCTCTGCAAAACCGCCATCGCTTTGGCGCGGTTCTTGTGCTGGGATCTTTCGTCCTGGCAGGTCACGACAAGTCCCGTCGGCAGATGCGTGATACGGATCGCCGAGTCGGTACGGTTAACGTGCTGGCCACCCGCGCCGGATGCACGGAAGGTATCGATCTTCAGATCATTGGGGTTGATGTTAACTTCGACTTCATCGACCTCCGGAAGGACCGCCACGGTCACGGTCGAAGTATGCACGCGCCCGCCGGATTCGGTGACCGGGACACGCTGGACACGGTGCACGCCGCTTTCGTACTTAAAACAGCTGTACGCGCCTTTTCCTTCGATACTGAAAACGAGTTTCTGGTATCCGCCGAGCTCGGTGTCGTTACTGTCGATATATTCAGTCTTCCAGCCTTTACTGATCGCATAGGCGGAATACATCTTATAAAGGTCACTTACGAAAAGCGCCGCTTCTTCGCCTCCTGCGCCGGATCTTATTTCCATGATGACGGATCTGTCGTCTTTGGGGTCTTTGACGGCAAGAAGTTCTTCGAGGTCCGCTTCTATCTCTTCCAGTTCCGCTTCAAGGCTGCTGACTTCCTCAGCCGCCATCTGCCGCATCTCTTCGTCATCCGCCGCGGTGTGAAGTTCCCTCGCCTCGGCAAGTTCTTTTTCCACACGGTCCTTATCGCGGATACGCGTGACGACCGGCTCGATGTCCGAAAGTTCCTTGGTAAGCTTTAAGTAACGTGCGCCGTCAGAAACGATGGCAGGATCGGCCATCGACGCGATGATCTCGTCGTAGCGGTGCAGGATCTGTTCGATTCTTTCTCTTTCGTTACTCACTTCAGATATACTCCTTGGCCTTCATCTGCATGATCATGGCATATACGGGAAGCTGCTCCGAAGTAAGATCCTGACGGACAACTTCCGGGATGACCGTGTAATCATCGGCAAAGCCGAAATCTTTACTGATTCCCTTGTTATAAAAGATCACGCTCTTTGTGGTATCCGGGATGACATCGAAATAAAGCCCTGCTTCCTGCATATCCTTAAGTTCAGAAGTCCCCAGATAAATGAGGATATAATCGTAGTATTTCATTCTGCCGAGCATGTAGTTCCAGTCTTCTTTTTCGAGGGGAAGGTTGCCGCTTGGGTCATTGACGATGACAATGTGTCCGTCTTTGACGCCTTCGTCTTCCGCCAAAATGAACTCGTCAGGAGAAAAGCTGTAGATCCTTCTGGCATTAAAACTCTGGGGAGCGTTAAGGTCTTCTCCGAAATACATCACGTCATAGTTTTTGCTGTTGATGTATTCGGAAGCATCCGTGACTTTCTGCGCTTCTTCGCGCCAGATCCTTTTCTTTCTTGCCGCGTCGTCAATAAAGACACCAATGATCCAGATAAAAAATCCGATCAGTATGGCGGCAAACACAAGTGTGACGATCAGTCTCTTGGCGTTCATTTGTGGGATTCCCTTCTTTTGTAACTCACTTTTTACATTTTACACCAACACCGGAAGATGTGACAGAGTGCGTGGTAAAAACGGGCGCGGCGCTTGCCTTCGGGCGGTTGCCCTGCGCCGTTGCAAATGTGGCTAGAGGTTTCTTCCTCTTTCCATCTTGACGTGCGGGATGCCGTCTTCTAAGAATTCTCCGGAAACGACCTGGAATCCTTCTTTTGCGTAATAGCCGATCGCATAGGTCTGCGCTTCAAGGTAGATCTTCTCGGCTTTATAGTGATCAAGTGCAACATTTACGCCTTCGTGAAGAAGCTCACCGCCGAGGCCTTCGCCGTGCGTAAGCGTAACGACTCTTCCGATCTGGGCGGTCTTTGATTCTTCATCACGCATGAATACTCTCAGGCATGAAGTAACGCGGCCTTCTTCGTTTCTGGAAAACACATGCATCGCGTCAAGGTCAAGATCATCGATATCCATATACGGGCAGTCCTGCTCGATGATGAAGATCTCCTGGCGCGTTTTCAATATCTCGTAGAGTTCCCTTGTCGTGAGTTCATTAAAATGTTTAATGAAAAATCCCATGTTTTTTATTTCTCCTCTTATTGAATCAGCGCACGTCTTTACCACAGTAACTGCAGAAGACTGAGTCACCCGGGATCTGTTTTCCGCAATAGCGGCAGAAGATCAGTTTGGGAGCCGAAGGTGTAACCTCGACAGCAGGCGCCGGAGCGGCAGGCGCGGATTCAGTAACAGGAATCTGTTCCGGCTGAGGTGCCGGCACAGGGGCCTGCGCCGCAGTTGTTGTAGCCACACCGGATTCTGCCGCAAGCTGTGCTTCTCTTTCACGCTTTGCAAGTATCCTTGCCTTCTCATCTGCAAAGATCTTGTTGATACTGGCGTTGTCGATCTCGCGTTCGGCCGAAGATCCGGTCTCAGAAGGTTCCACCGCAGGCTGATCGACAGGACGTGTCGCAGTCGGATCCTCATCTTTGGATCCTTCCGTCGCGCTACTTTGCGTTCCGCTCTCTGTAGAAGGCTTCTCACCGACGATTACATTCTGATTGACATCGACACCGCTTTGTTCACTTGCGGCATCTCTTGCTGCGGCGGAAGACTCATCCGCAAAGGTATCAAACTCCGCCTGTTTGGCTTCGAGGATCTCGATCATGCGCTCATCTACGGTATCCGGGCACAGAAGACGATAAACAAGCACATCTCTCGTCTGTCCCATTCTGTGTGCGCGTCCGATCGCCTGATTCTCCGTGGACGGCTTATACTGCGGTTCACAAAGGATGACCACACTTGCCGACTGGATGTTAAGACCCGTACCACCCGACTGGATCTGTGCAGCCAGAACGGATCCGGCAGGCGCTTTTTCAAAGGCATCGACGATATTCTGGCGTTCTTCTACGGGAACAGCACCATTGATGACACCGACGCATTGCGTGCCGAAAACGGTCCTAATCTTCTCGAGGGTATCGAGGAAGAACGAGAACACGAGGATCTTTCTCTGATCTTCTGCAGCATCCTCCACGATCTCACGAAGGCGCTGGACCTTGGCGGAAGTATTGAGATAATCCTCGTTTCTCCAGGAAACGCGGCGGACATCCATGAAAGATCCCGTCAGAACGTCATCCTCGTAAGCGCGTTCGTCCTCCGGAGTCATATTGCACCACTCCTTGACGTCGGTCAGATCCGGAAGTTCGGACAGAACACTTTCTCTTTTTCTTCGATAATATACAGGCGAGATCTTGTCCTTGAAATCATCTGCATATGCCGTCACGCTCACGGACTGCGCGCGCTGGGCAACATCGTGCTGGAGATAGTCCATCAGGCGGATCATTTCGCTGACGTTGTTTTCGAGCGGTGTACCCGTCATGAAAAGGATGCGGTCCGTATGGTAGCAAAGTTCAAGGACATTCTTACTTCTCTTGGCCGAGGTGTTCTTGATGTAATGCGCCTCGTCGACGATGATCATGTCGATATCAAAATCGGGATCGATCACGAAGTGATTCTCGAGGCTCTCGTAGTTGGTCACGGCGACGCCGCCTTCTTCGGACCATATCTCAAAAGACCTGTCGCGGTTATTGTCGTGAAGGTTATATGCCTTAAGGTCGCTCTTGGCTTCGATCTCACGGCACCAGTTGACGATAACACTTGCCGGGCAGATGACGAGAAAGCGCGGCGGGTGCGCCGGTGCAGCTTTTTCTGCCGCTTCTTTTTCTTTCAGATAATCGTTTCGGAGGGAGACCATGGCGGCAAGGGCCTGGATGGTCTTTCCGAGACCCATCTCGTCGCCGAGAAGGACGCGCTTCTGGTGAAGGATGTATTTGACGCCCCAGATCTGGTAACCGCGGAGCGTGCAGTTAAGGCCGGTCAGGTCAACGGGGGTATTGGCAACATCATCACGGATCTCATCACTTAAGCCGTAGCCGTCTTCTTCGCCGTTAAAACGCTCCGGTGCGATCTCTTCGAGCACCTGATAGTATTCGATCGGGCGGTTGGCAAAATCGTTCCATGCGGCCGCGATACTGATCGGGCCGATGATGGAGCAAAGCGCACTCGGCGCAGGGGCAGGTGTGGCTGCCGGCATCTGTACGCCGGGCTGTGTTGCGGGAGCAGGATATCCCTGGATCTGCGATACCAGGCCGCTCTGGTCGATCGTGGAAGCGGTCGCCATGAGACGGCCGTAGGCGGCCTGGGCTTCTTCTTTTTTGTTATCTCCGGAGAAGAACCACTTAATGCCGGACTTGGCACAGCGGGTCTTTTCGATATCAGCATCTAGATAAGGCGGGATCAGGGCCAGAAGAGCCTCGCATTTGGGAAGGTTTTCCCTGGCACGCATGTGCTCGGCAACAGCCGTGACCAGACGCGAGTATTCGTCCGACTTATGATCCAGACTCAGGCGGAGCTTTACGTTCTTTGCAACGTCGGTTGCGATCTTCGTGGCATTTTCTTTGGCGCGAAGCGACATCACCTCACCGATGCCGTTCACGGATGCCAGATTCTGCTGGCTCGCGGCATAGATGGAATACACATCGGTATAGCCCGCTTCTTTTAAAACATTGACGCGGATACCCGATTTATCGGAATTGATTTCATCGACCGGAATACCGTGCAGGACACGCGCCCACTCCGGCTTTATCGCTTCGTTAATGGCGGACTCGATGTCCGCTCTTGTTTCGGAAACTTTCTTTATTCCGTCATTTCCCAGGTCCTGCGCCACCTTGATGCGCGTCGTGACCGCGTTGATCTCGCTTTTACCAAATGCTCTGCTTGCCATATGTCAGTTCTTTCTCAGTAGTCTCCGTCGATGTCGTCGGAATCGTCAAAATCTCCGTCCATGTTGTTTTCTTTTTCCCACTCGAGAAGTGCGCCGGCAAGGTCGCCGCGGCCCGCGAGAACATCGTCGATGTGTTCGCCGCTGGGGAGAAGGAAATCCAGATTCTCGATATCGTCGATCGAAAGCGGCGCTTTTACCTCTTCGATAAGACGGATCAGAAGTTCGTCGTTATTCAGGTATTCTTCGAGCGTTTCGATCTCTTCGGCAGAGTACGCCACGCCCAGGTCGAGCTGCTCTTCGAGGATCTCCGAGAACTTTTTCTCGCTCGCCATATCGCCGAGTTTTTCAAGGTCATCCACCGAAAGTTTCCTGCCTTCGGCGAACTTTCCGATCACGTAGTTTAAGACCTCGTCACTTACACTCATCTCGAGTTCTTCGATGGCTTCCACCGAGTCAAAAGCACCTTTCTCGGCGGCTTTTAGAACGATCGTACGGATGTCCTCACTATCGTCCACTTCGTCTAAGACTTCGACCACCTGCTTGGCCGGGCCGAAATCCGAAAGATTCATGAATTTCTGCACGAGCTCATCCTGCTCGTAACTTTCGTAATTATCGTAAAACGTCTTCCAATCCATAGCGAAAATCCCCCTATGGTTCGATTATATCACGAGCACATGAGCAATTTAACTTCACACATTTGTGTGATTTCATTTCACACTTCTGTGTTTCCGAAAACTTTTTACTGCTGCTCGCTCATCAGGGTCGACACACGGTTCTGGATCGTCTTGCTGACTTCGTCGGCGCTTTTCTGGCCGTTAAAGAAAGCGGCGGCTTCTTCGCTAACAATCGACATGATCGAAGGATTCGTGTGAACTGATGTCGTGACCCTGCCGATCACATCCTCGTAAGACGCGATCGTGGCATCCGAAAGCGGGGCCTGGCCCTCGTACATGCCCGGGGCGTCCTTATAGATCTCGGTCAGACGAGAATACTCGTCGATCGCGTTTTGCATCAGTTTCTCGGCGCCCGAACGCAGGACATAGATGTCGCCCCAGAACGAGAAGTTGTCCTCCGACTGCAGAAGGAACGAAACGAAATCCCACGACTCGTCCGCGTTATCGGAAAAAGCGGAGATACCGACGGAAACGGAAGCCTGCGCGCAAAGGCCCGGTTCCTTGCTCGTCGGCCAGCCCAAAAGAAGCGGATCGCGCCCGCAGAGCTCGGCATACGAAGCATAGTAGCGGATCGCCGATAGATCCAGGCTACAAAGAGAAACGAGTCCGTCCTGCATCATGAAGCAATCTGCCGTCAGATCCGAAATCATCGACTGCAGGTCATAGCGTTCGCAAAGTTCGTAATACTTTTCCTCGGAGATACGTCCGCCGAACTTTTTGGAGAATTCCAGGAGATTTCGGAAATCGTCACTGTCGAAGTTTGCCGTTCCTTCGGAATAGTTCACGTAGTGATCCATATCGGCATAAAGAAGATTCGTCAGGATATCCTTCGGCTGATACGTCAGCGGGAAAACATCCGAAGGAAGTAAGGAGAGTTTTTCGTCCATCTCCGAAAGCGTGAATCCGTCCTTGTCTCCGAGGACCGACTTATCGCCGACAAGTCCGCTTACCGTGACCAGAAGCGGCATCTGGTAGAGCTTTCCGTCCGTTTCAAACGCGCGGAAAATGTTGTCGAAGTATTTGGAACGGTCGATCCCGTTTTCTCCGTCCATATAGGGATTTAAGTCCACAAGGATCTTATCGGAATTGAACTGACTGAAATCAGCGCAGTCAAGGAGCACATCGGGACCGTTCCCGGACTTCATGGCAAGGAGCATCTTATCCGCCGCGTTGGCCGCCTGCTCCTGATACGGGATGCCCGTATCGCTCGGCTCGACATAGACCAGAACGCGCGCTTTACTTTCCGGGCGCTTATTGTATTCGTTGATCACGGACCGGAAGAAGCCCTCCGGAGCAGTTCCGCAGGACGCTGCGTAGATGATCTTCTTTCCCGCGTACGGGTTCTTCTCTTCCTTATGGAAATGCGTCAGCCTCAGTTCTGTCTGCGCGTCCGGACCGTCCCCTTGTACATAGTCGTAAAGGATGTAGAAATCGTTATCCTCCGTGCAGGAAAGATCGCTCGCACCGGTGTTCATGGAAAAATCCGTGTCCGAAAAGCTCATGACGAGTTCCTCTTTATTGTTGAGGATATCGCTTTTCACGATGCCTTTCTCACTCATGCCGTAAGTTCCTTTTTCGCCGCACTCGAAAAGCTCCGCCGCAAGATCCGTCAGGGCTGTTTTCGATCCCGGCGTTAAGGTATTCGTATCAAACTCACAGACCGAGTTTTCCCAGGCATAGTCGTCTTCTCCCT
Source organism: Clostridiales bacterium (assembly GCA_017428545.1). Taxonomy (GTDB): domain Bacteria; phylum Bacillota; class Clostridia; order Saccharofermentanales; family Saccharofermentanaceae; genus Scatonaster. The sequence continues at coordinate 25,412 of JAFRQR010000028.1, read as the reverse complement.
TTTTGACAAAGGAGGAGATCACGGCGTATGTTTTTCCGTTATCGGTAAAGAAATACCGGTACGCGTCTTCACTTTCGTTTCTTGCCAGAAGCTTTCCGGTTCTGTCTGTGACCAGGATCTCGGACTCGCCATAGAACAGAAGATTTCCGTCGGCAAGTGCTTTTACATTGGAATAACCGATCAGGTGCATGTCATCGTCGGTGATCTCATGCTCTTCCAGGACACTTCCGTCCGCGGAATAGTATACGAGTTTCATGGTGTCGTACTGGATCAGCTCGCCCATATCGTCGACATCGTAGGTGGTCTTCGTTTCAAAAACGCCCATCGTTCCGTCGGACAGGAAAAACATATTGATCGGATCTGCGTCCGGATCGAGTTTGTAGTCCAGTTCCACTTCGCCGGAAAGCGAGGAGCGGCGGATCCCGCGCTGTGAAGTGCCGGCCGCGATCTCAAAATACTGCCTGAGCTGATCGGCATCGTAGGGATCGTAGTTATTAAGGAGCTTCTGCTGTTCTTCCGTGGGACGATAGGTGACTTCGTACATGTAGTAGACCTTGTCGTTACTGAGGCTGCTCTTCCTGAGGTGAGTTCCCTCGACCGTCCTTTCGGTGTCGACGGGAACCTGGAAGCTGACGGTACTGTCGGAAAAATACGGATCGTCTTCTTTGACTTCCGTCGGGCGCCCGGAGTTGGCGCCGTTGTTTGGGCCTGCGCCCGATGAATCCTTCTTATTTTTCTTGCATCCCTGTAGCGGAAGCGCGCATGCCATTGCCAGGACGAGCGCGAGCGCGGTAATTCTTGAAACAGACTTTTTCATAACTTTTCCCCAATCTTTTTCAGTTGTAACTCCCATACTAAAGGGGGGCCGTACGTCAAATCAAGGAAAAACGGGATTATTAATCTTATTGTAATGTTTGAGGGGAACGTATCTTCCGTTTGGGCCGGGGCGCGGGAAGAGTTAGCTGTTTGGACAGGGTGGCGAAACGCGGCGCCACGGTCGGCGGCGGAGTTCAGATTTTTAAGAAACGGTAAAGTTTTTCGGGCGGGCATTCACATGGGGGTGGTGGTATTATATAATGTGCAGTAGTGGAAAGGATAAATCCTCTGTAAGTGTCCCTGAAAGTGCTTTTTGAGGGACGGGTTCAGAGAATCGAGATAGAAACTGAATAGATAAAGGAGAGACAAATATGACATGTCCAAGATGCGGCAGCGATAACTGCGATATTATGAGCGAAATTAAGACAAGCGGCAAAGATTATTCGGTGGGAAAGGGCTGCTGCGGCGTTCTTTTCTTCCAAAACTGGTTCGGGCTTCTTTGCGGCTTCTGCGGTGAAGGCAAAAAGACAAAGACCAACAATTTCTGGATCTGCAAAAACTGCGGGCACAAGTTTAAGCTGTGAGTGCTTGCAATATGCAAGAGTGAGCAGATCATGAGTGTCGCGGAAAAGAACAACAGCACGAACACGGGCGCCGTTTCCGAAGAATCTTCGGCCGGCGCTGTTTCTGTGCCCGCTTCGGCAGTGGTGAACAAACGCGACCGGCGATGGGCGTTCTGGATGGAGCTTTGCGGCAGGACCATCAGATGCCACCAGATGCCTTCCAGAAGTTTTTTCATCGGAAGTTACCAATTTCCGCTTTGCGCAAGATGCACGGGGATCATGGCCGGGCGCGTGATCGCGCTCCTGCTCTTTCCGATCTTCTATTTTGTGTTGGATATTCCTCTTCTGCCCGCGCTGATCGTGCTGCCGATCCTTCTTGTGCCGCTTGCGGTCGACGGGCTCATTCAGAAGTTCACATCGTACGAGTCCACGAACTTCCGGCGCATGGTGACAGGGATATTGTGGGGCTTTGCCGAGTTCACGCTGATCCTTATGGGGATCGTGTGGCTGGTGAAAAAGTTTTAGTTTTCGGTCTGATGAGTGGTCTTTCTTCTCTGGTTTTAAATTGATTTTGCTGAAAATTTTATGTATAATTATGTTGCAAATTATACAGCGCAGGAGGATCAACCAATGCCGAATATTCGACCTGTATCAGACTTAAGAAACTACAAAAGCGTTCTGGATGATGTATCATACGGTTCTCCGGTTTACCTGACCAAGAACGGACGCGGAGACTGCGCGATTATCGATATGAAAGAACTTGATGAATTGAATGCCATGAAAGCTCTTATCCAGGAATTGGGAAAAGGCGAGGCTTCTGCTAAGGACGGCTGGATCTCACTTGAAGACGTTGAGAAAAGGCTTGGCTTATGAAACGTATACTTTTTTCTCCTCAAGCTCTCATTGATATTGAAGAGATCCGAGAATACATTTCGATTCAATTCGGTGAGAAATCCGCAGCCAAGAATATTGCTTTGGTCATGCATGACATCAAGTTACTCGAGCAGTTTCCGTTGCAAGGGCCCGGTATATGGGAAAGATATGGCATTGAGTCTGACTATCATTACATCTACTCGAACAAGAATTATGTCTTCTATCGTATTGAAGATGATACGGTAAAGATTATCCGAATACTTGACGCGCGACGCGATTTCCTGAACATACTCTTTGGAATTTAAACGCAAGCAGACGACATAGAATAAGATAAATAATCATCGATAACGAACCCTCTTTCGCAGGAAAACGAAAGAGGGTAATTTTTTACAAATTTGCTTTTGTTTTTTACAAGTCGGATTTTCGGGCGCCGGGCGGTGCTACTCTCAAATTACTAAGTGTGTCCACATTTTAAACGGAGGTATTTTTATGGAAAAAACAACAAGCAAAAAATGGCTATCGTTATTGATGGCACTTCTCGTCATCATTTCTTGCACGGCTTTTGTCTCGGCAGCGGGGTTGGAAAAAGGCAAAGACGGCAAGTATCACTACGTTTTGTCGAACGGCAATTACGCCAGAGCAACGTGGATGACGGTCAACGGATCCAAGTACTACTTTGACGGTAACGGCAATGCCGTTACAGGTTTTTACACCGTCAGCGGAACCAAGTATTACTTTGACCCTTCCACTGCGAAGATGCAGAAGAACGTCTGGAAGACAACTGCCAACGGAAAGAAGTATTACTTCGGTCCTGTCGGCGGAGCGGTCACCGGCTGGCACACGGAAGGCAGTACCAAGTACTACTTGGATAGCAACGGTGTGGTAAAGGGCTGGAAGAAGATCAGCGGCAAGAACTACTATTTTGATAGCAACGGCCGCATGCAGAAGAACTGCTGGGTATCGGGTCATTACTTGGGCAGCAGCGGCGCAGCGCTTACCGGCTGGCAGACAATTAGTGGTAACAGATACTATTTTGACGGCGACGGAAAAATGTATACCGGCCTGAAAACTGTCGGGTCCTACAGGTATTACTTTGATACAAGCAACGGCAGAATGTTTAAGAGCGGCTGGAAGACGATCAGTGGCAACACCTACTACTTCAACGGCAACGGCGAAGCTCAGAAGGGCTGGCAGTCGATCGGCGGAGCGACTTACTACTTCAACAGCAATTGCGTAAGACTTACAGGAACACAGACCATCGACGGTAAGGTATCTCACCTTACAAGCGACGGTAAGGCTATTACCGGATGGCAGACCATCGAAGGAAAGACGTACTACTACGACAACCATGGTGTTGCAGTTACCGGGTTCACAACGATCGACGGTTACAAGTACTATCTCGGCACCGATGGCGTTCTTAGGACTGGATGGGTCACATTACCGAACGGCAAATCTTACTACTCGTTTAAACACTCCAGCAGCGTCAAGTATCCTGTAAAAGACTTAGACGTAATTCCTCCGGAAGCATTCTGGGGAGATTACGAAAATGAGATCGAATACGATTATCTGCCGGAAGGAGCATTGATCACGAATCACTATTGTAAGATCAATGGAAACTGGTACTACTTTGATGCAAGTGGAGTCAGATACTCAGGTATTCTTCCTGTATACGGCGGATTACGATACTTCGATGCAAGTGGAATTATGCGTTCATACGAATCCATCGAATACGAAGGAACATTGTATGTTCATGTAGGTTATGGAAAATACTGTCGAGCGGAAGATGTCGATCAGGGGCAAGACCCTCACAATGTCGGAAGCGATATTCCCAACACTTGACCGAAAGTCCCTATCGCTTTGCGATACTTTCATCACTATGAGTCCTGCAGGATCTTTTTGATCCTGATTCCACGGACACACTAGGGCGATGCTGCCCCGGTAACGGGGCAGCTCGTATCAAAATACTCATTTTCAACCAATTCAACCAGTTTACATTCATTCTACAAAGGAGAAATCTATGAAAAAAGCAGTAATTATAAAGAGCATTACATCTATCGCGCTGGTCACTTCCATGATGATCGGCATGGCGGGAAATTTACCTAAGCGGCTGGATAAGTCTTCCTCAGAGGAGTTATCTTTTTACACATTGTCCGGGAACACTTTTGCAGCGAGCAGAGCTCAGGCTGCGGTCCAAAGGACAGTTAAATTCACAGGAGCAGTGAGTAGGACAGTAACTGTAGATTCCGGCAGAACTTTGGGCTGGATACTCAGCCAATATGGTATTACAGCGCCAAGAGGCTATAACTATACATTTAAGAATTCTTACGGAACGGGGATCAACACCAACTATACAATTACCAGTAATGAGACGATCACTGTTACCAAGAATGTCAATTACGGGCAGGTCATTCTTCACAACTTAGGCTCCCCGAGCGGAAGCCCCCGTATCCTCAATCTGAAGACCGGAGACAAGCTGTCTTCTTACATTTCCATGAGATCCGATTACGATAAGAAGTATCTGCTCGCCGTGACAAGTTCTGTCCAGTACGGCGGAAAGAAGTATTTCCATCCGAAGTATGTACCAAGTCTCGTTATCGAACCCAGTGAGCCGAGACAGGAATTCACAGGTGTTTGGATCGGAAGAGGTGAATCCAAAACGATCACATATACCATGACCAGAGCCGACGTGCAGAATTTGAGAAGCCTTGTCATAAAGGAGATCAACTCCCTTCAAAACGGGCAAACGGTCAATCGCGTGCTCGCAGCCGCAATCGTTTCCACTATTACGTCTTTCTTGTTTACACCAGTGGCCGGTATTATCGTAGGTGCTGCAACCGGTGCGATCGATCTCGGTGATCCGTCCACTAACGCTGCTATTCAGGAAATGCAGCGTGTTAAGACATTGTGCGATACAGCACTTTCTCAAGGCGGATCTATGTATTCGATGAAAGTACAATATGACTACAAGAGCAACGCCGGTTATAACGCTTGTCTCGAAGCGGATGTCAATTGCAAGATCATCAGCTTTAACAGAATCTGAATCCTCACATATTAACCTCAAAAAAGGAGCTGTCCCAAAAACGGGGCAGCTCCTTTTTTCTTGTTCAAGTTGTTCGTGAAAGGTGCTTTCGCGAGGAATTAAGCAATCACTTCGTTTCATTTATCAGGGTGCTGACGCGGTTCTGGATGGACTTGCTGACGTTCTCGGCGGTCTGCTGGCCGGCAAAGTAGGATTTGGATTCTTCAAGAACGATGTCCATGATCGTCGGATTCTTCGTAATGGCTGCGCCGATCCTTTCGATAACGGAAAGGAAACGCTGCGCGGTCTTTTCGTCGCAGACGGAAATGCGGGATGCCCTCTCGGGATCCTCTAGCTCTTCCTCAATGTATTTGACTCTATCGTTATAATTTTGGATCGACGCTTGGATATCGGCGTCCTCAACGGCACGATTTGTGTAGATGTAACGGTTTCCGTTTTCGACCAGGATCATCTGCGCCTCTTCGGAGAGTAGATAGGAGACGAAATCCCAGGCCTCGTCCTTACAGTTCGAAAACGCGGAGATCCCGACGGAAACATCCGGGACCGCGGACATGCCGGAAGGATCCGAAGACGGCCAGCCGATAAAGAGCGGATCGTCATGACAAAGATCGGCATATTCACTGAAACTTTCCAGGTTCCCGACATAGAACGTGCTGAGCGCGCAGACTCCGTCCTGCATCATGCGAGATTCCTGACGGTGCTCATCTTCCATAGAGTCATACTCTTCTTGAAGCGCCGCATACTGATCCATCGTCATGCGACCGCCGTAATTCTTGCTCATCTCAAGTACTTTTCGGAAATCATCGGAATCGAAGTAGCATTCTCTCTTTGTGTAATCGACATAGTGATCCATATCGTTATAGAGGAAACCACAAAGAAGCGTTTCGCTGTCCGACACGAACATACTGTCCATGAAATGGCCCATTGTCGGGTAGACTTCACTTCCGAGCGAGTCCATCTTCTGCGCAAACTCCGAAAGGTTCCACGAATCAACATTTCCGAGGACTTTCGGATCGGCGTTGAACCCGACCATACCGACGAGGATCGGCATCTGGTAAAGTTTGCCGTTTGCTTCAAAAGCACGGAAGATGTTGTCAAAGTATTTGGCGCGGTCAATGCCTGTGTCGCCGTCCATGTAGGGGTTCAGGTCCACGAGGATCTCGTTGCTGTTGAACTGTCCGTACTCGGCACAATTCAGAAGAACGTCCGGACCGTTACCGGACTTCATGGCGAGAAGGAGCTCGTCCGCGGCCGTGGCCTGTGCTTTTGCAAAACCGGAAGAAATATCGGCCGACTGCACATAAGTGACGACGCGCGCCTTACTTTCCGGGCGCTTGTTGTACGCGGCGACCATCTTCTGGACGTCGTAGACGGAATCCATGCAGCTGCAAAGATAGACGATGCGTCTTCCTGCATACGGATTCTTCTCTTCGCGGTGAAGATGTACAAGTGTGAACTCTCGATACCCCATCTCACCCTCACCGTAATAATGCGAATCGGTATAGTCGATATCCCCGTTTTCGCAGATCCTCATGTCGGCGCATCCGTCAAAAGTGATATCCAGATTCTCAGGTCCGAATACTGTCTCACTGGTACCCTTCAGAAGATCGTATGTATAAAGGCCCGCCTCGTACTGGTAGTAGAGCGCGTCTCCTTTGTAAAAGCGCCCCGGCGCGTCATTTGCGATCTCGATCTGCTCGCCGAGTTTTCCGTTCTTAACATCGATCTCCTGGGCGAAGTTTTGAATCTGTACATCCGTCTCCGTGTACTTCGCTTTCTGAGTCAGCAGATAGGTCTTCCCGTCAAATGTGCAGATCGTCTTGAAGTCATCCTTGTACGTTGCTTCGCCGGTGGTATGACCATTCTCGTCGATAAAGACCAGTTTACTGTCAAAATACGGACGAAGGACCATGCTTCCGTCACCGAGGGAAAAGACCTCAAAATCTTCTCCTTGCTCCAAATCTACATCGATCTGTGACAACTTCTCTCCGTTTTCGTCCATGATATAGATCTTATGGATATATTCCTGCGTTTCGGGAATAAACTCGGAATAATCCGCGACGAGGCGACCGTCGTTTAAGACATGTATGTTGCCGATGCCTTCATAGACACCGGCTTTGATCTTCGCGATCGTTTCGCCCTGCATATTCAAAATGAAAAATCCGTTTTCCACGAGAGATTTGCTGATCTCGTAATACTTCATGAGCTGCTCATCGTCATTGAAATTGCAGTTTTCCATGAAATCCGACTCTTCTTCGGTCGCCTTGTAGCTGACGTAATAGGGTACATAGATCTTGTCATTACCGATCAGCGCGTCCCAAATATCGGTACTCGCCACTTCTCGCGTTGGATCTGCCTGAAAGTCGATATTCAGGTCAATGGATGTGTCGGAGTAGTAAAGATCGTTCTCATCGACATATTCAGCTTGGCCCTTGGCGTTCTTGTCATCGGAGCCCGAGCCTTTGCTTTTCTTCTTACATGCTGCGGCCATCGGAATGATCAGGCCGGCGCACAAAATGAGCGCCAAAGTGCTTTTCCCGCCGCACAAAAACTTCTTCATATCAGCACCCCCCAAAAACATGCATAACCTGATTTCAATATAGGGTCGCGGGATAGTGCTTTTCAAGAAAAGTGACGCTTCACTTATGGAACTGTAACATATGTAACAGAATAAAACTTATTTTCCTGATAAAAAAGAATTGAATTAACATGTATTAGTAATAGTGGTATAATACATGAGGTTAAAGTATTGCGTAACATTATTACACATAAGTTGGAAAGGACGGATATTGAAGTGAAAAAACACATTAAATCTTTCGCTGCACTTTGTTCTCTGGCAATGGTATTCAGTATCTTCTCTTGCGCTGTTTTCGCAGATGGCCCTGCTACTATCGATCAGGGATTCATCGACCGCAACGGCGGCAAGCTGCCTGAAACTGCCGGAACTTATACACTTTCTGAGGATATCGCTGTCAGTGATACTGCCCAGATCGCAGTAGACTTGGCGAATATCGCTATCGATCTTAACGGGCACACGATCACCTATTCCGGCTCCGGAAGTATGTACATCGTCGGTAAGACTACCTCAACCGAAGTTGTCGCTGACAACGTAGTTCTGACGATCTCCAACGGTTCGATCACAACGGCTGCAGGTTATACCGGCGGCGGTTCTGATGACTACTGGATCAGCAGCACTATGTGCACGACTCCAGATGATGGCCGAGGCGGCTGTTTCCTGCTCCAGTATGGAAGCACGCTGAATCTTAACGATGTAGCTATCAGCAATTTCAAATCCGTTGATGAGGGCGGCGCCATCCATGTCGGTAATGGTTCTAAACTTTACATGAACGGCGGATCGATCACCGGCTGCTCTTCCGCTAACGGCGGTGCGGTCTCGGTTCACTGCTCCAGTAAAGGAAGAACCTCAACAATCGATGGTGTAACATACAATATTTGCGGCATGGCTGAGATCAATGGTGCTACGATCAGCGGAAATACCGCTTCAGCAATGGGCGGCGGTATCAAAGTTCTTCGCGGTGACCTTGTTTTGGCTGATTGCGTGATTACCGATAACACCTGCAAAGGTTCCGGTGCTAACGGCGGCGGCGGTGTCGGAATCAGCAACTCTACTAACAACGCTGAAAATATAGCGATCAAAGGCAATGTCCAGATCCACGGAAATCATTCGACGCACGGAGCAGACCGGGCCGACCTTTTCTTCTCTAATGTGAAAACCATTCATTTGGCAGATGATCTTGATGCTGCTTCGCAGATCTACTTCGGCTGCCAGACCTGGTCAAAGAACGACCAGTACTTTAAGATCGACGGACATAGCTATGATCTTAGCAGTTTCATCAGCGCGAACAGTTCAAACCCTGTTTCCTACAATGCTTCAAATGATGCCATCATGGCGATCGTAGCCCCGAGGTTTACAGGTTACAGCGTTTCTTTGGATGGAAGGATCCTGTTTACACCGGAGATCGATCTGCAGTCTTATGCTGACGCGAATACTTCCGTCACCTACTCTTATGAGTACACAAAGACCGGTAAAGCAGCTACCACTGTCTCGGGTACTGTGGCATTCAGCGAACTGAAGAAGAAGGGCAACAACTACACTCTCCAGATCCCTGTTAAGCCTTCCTGCCTGACCGCTCCGATCCAGATCACGGTCAACTACGGCACAAATGGTGATTCCATCAGCGATACCAGAACTGTTGAGCAGTATGCTCAGTCCATTGTCAAGGGAAACAACGTCAAGAATAAGGAAATCGCAGAAGCCCTCCTTATCTATGGCGGTTATGCTCAGGTTCAGCTCAAGATCAATACGAGCAAGCTTCCTAAAGTTTCCGGCGTGGATTTCAACAGTTCTTTCGCCGACAACATCCAGGGCGAAGCTTACACAGTCACAAACGATCCGAACAATGCTTATTATGGTGCATCCGTCTCTTTCCTTTCTGAAGTGAGCGTCAAGATGTACTTCAAGAAGTCCGTATTGGGAGATACTGCTCCGGATATGACCGTAGCTTACGCTTCCGGCGGTTCCGAAACCATTACCGGTAAGGCGAACGGCGGTTACTATGAGTATGTTATCTCGGGACCTTCGGGCACGGGCTTTGCTGCTACTCAGTATGAAGCTTCTTTCGACTTCTCCATCGGAAGCGATATCAGCGGCAGTTATTCTGTCGATACATATCTTAAGGCGATCAAGAACAGTTCCACATCGTCGGATGCTATGAAGAATCTCGCAGAAGCGTATTACAATTTCGCGCTGAAGTGTCTGGCATAAGCTTGAAGCAAAAGTGAGGAAAAAAGATGAAAAAATCAGAGTATGAAGAAATTAAGTTTGAAGTGATCTATTTTGAGGATCAGGATGTGATCGTAACCAGCGGTGATCCTGACCAGGACGACGATGACGGTGAAATCGGTTAACTCAGGTTTCTGATCACGTATTCACTTCGAAACAGATGTGATCACACTTAAAACAAACAAAAAAGCCCCTATGGGGTGAAGAATCCCCTCTTTGTCGGAGATGACAGAGAGGGGATTTTCTTGTCCTGCTATATTGATGACCGGGATTACCACCAAGAAATGGCAAAAGTCTATGCAATTGCAAAAGTCTATGTAATGGTCTATCCAGAAACGTTTTACATTGACCATTACATTGAATAATGGCAAAAGTCTATGTATTGGTCTATCTCGGAACGTTTTACATTGACCATTACATTGACCAGCAGGCAGACAAAAAGGGCGCCTCATCGTTCTGAGGCACCCCTTTTAAACTTTATTCATTTGTGGATCTTAAGGCCTTCCGGGAATGATCCCTTTGCATAAGGATCGGATCCTCTTAGAAATCTTCGCCCTCATTCTCACTGCTCGTGATGATGTCCTCGACTTCAAAGGTGATGATCTCGATTTTCAGTGTTTCGTACATTTCCATTTTCTCCTCTTCCCTTCCTTAGTGAGCATTTGCCAATCTGCAAGCTTCTGCGTAGTAGTTATAGGCCGCAGCGGCTGCATTGGATGCTGTCGTGCCGTCGGCGTACTTATTGAAGAACTCTCTCAAATAAGAGAAAGCGGAAACCGTAACAGTCACATCATCACCATTGCCGGTAGAAATAACGACTGTATGGGATGTAGCGAACTGCGTGGCACTGAGACTCGAGATCTTGATCTGATACTTCGAGCTATTCACTTTAGTTACTGTGCATGCATTTCCGTCGACCGTCGCAGAAACAGTACCTTCGAAGGATGCCTTCGGGAATACATATACGCAGATCGAGTTGTCCGATTCAAAGAGCATACTGAAGGTGATCTTCTGGATATCATCATTGATTCCTCTGACGATACCGTAATTCTCAACTGCGCTCTTGGCATCGCTTACGCTGAATGCGTCGTAGTAAGTATTCATCGGAGCGTATGCATTGTCGTTGTCAGCTGCAAGAGTAAATCCGCGAAGGTCGCTCAGGTAGAGCTGTACGTAGTGACCGTAGTCGGCAAGTGCTTTTGCCAGTTCTACGGTTCTTTCGCCGTATGTGGAGTTGCCGCCCTTAACGATGACCTTGATGTAATCCTCAACGGAGCAGGTATTTGTGATGGTCTTCACTTCTGTAGATCCGTTCATGACATGGTATGTCGCCGTGATCTTGTCTGCCATCTGAAGAGCAGTAACATTGCAGGTGAATCCATAGAAAGTGGTGTTGCCCGGGTTGGTCATGTTATTGGCATCAAAGTTTGCACGATCCGAAACAAGGCCGCCCTTACCGGAGATGGCAAAGGTCATGTAGCTGTCTTCTTTGGTCCACTCAGTGCTGTCCGGGATGTGTACATAGAAAGTCATTCCGACAGTACCTGTCAGGATCAGGGAATAGCCGCTGAATTCCGGATCTGCCGAAGCTTCTTTGTAGTATGTGACACCATTGACAACCACTTCTACATACTCGCTTCCGTCAGTCGGAGGTGTTGTCGATACTTCAACTGCGCCTTCGATCGTCGGAGAAGTCTTCTCGAGATGATCTGTGTAGACACAGTCTTCACAAGTCTCTGTAGCATTATTAAGGCGAGCAAATGTGAAGCACTTATTGTCTTGAGTTTTGAGATCTACATTCTCTGGAGCAAAGGCACACGCTTTGAAATTTACGTGCGCTTTTGCAAATCCGACGAAACCGCCGCAGGAATGCGTCTTATCACCTAAGAGACTTCCGCTGAAAGTAACGTTCGTGATATTGGTGACCAGATCGTGATGACTATCGTCGGAAGGCTCCCTTACATATCCGGAGCCGTCTGATTCCAGGATCTTGCTCTCAATACAAGCTACCACACCGCCGTGTGTGCCGTCGCCATTTGTGGTGGATGTGAGCGTTACGGCTACCTCGACATCGGAGATTGTACCGCCATCAAGAAGTTGACCGAGAAGGCCGGATGCCAGCTTCCCACTAGTGGTGACCGATCCATCAACGCGGAGATTTCTGATCGTTACACCGCTTACATACGGGAAGGGGCAGCAGTATTTGCCTTGATTGTTTTTGAAATCTGCATCGGAAGAATTCAGAGAGACAGTCAGCGTATGGTTGCCGCCGTCATAGGTGCCGCAGAAGAATTTCTTCTGACCGTTTCTATATCCGCCGATCGGTCTGGTGACAGAAAGGTCTGCGGTCTGCTTAAAGGTCAGGCCCTGGCAGAGCTCATTCGCGATGACTGCATCAGCGAGAGCATTCCAGTCAGCTTCGCTCTGGATAAGGTAGTTTCCGTCAGCGTCTACGGTAAATTCATAGGAATCGTTTCCGATCGTCGCCGTATTTCCCTCTGCAGCAAGAATACCTGCCGGGATCAGGCAAATCAGCATGACGAATGTCAGTAAAACGGACAATGCCTTTTTGGTGTGTTTCATTGATGTCCTCCTATCAACCTTTTGATTGATAAATCCAAGTTGTTAAACGAGCATTTTTCGGTTTCTATTCACTTTCGTGGCTCAAAAAACTTTTAAGCCGCTTATAATCTACCACATCATATATATAAATATCAATTCTTAATTGGCAACTTTTTGAACACTGTTATACGCCTTTAACTCCGCAAAATGAACGGGAAAGGTGTTTTTCGAGGAGAAAAAGCGGGCGGGCGGCGGCGTCTTTTTGAAATGAGAAAGGAGGAGCAACGGGGGCTTTCAGGGCAGAAAAGCGGATGGCTGGACAAGTGCTTTTCGAGCGGTGAAATGAAAATCATTTGAAGTGCGAAAAACCTAGAAACCGCACGATTTTTCGGTTGTTATTTACGACAGATTTGCTATAATATACGAGGTGTTATTGTGTGCCGATTGAAGTATTTGTGTGCACAATGGCTACACGCAACTATTTCGAAAGGGGTTTTCAACATGATCAAGACACATGAAGTTGAACAGATGACTTGCGTTGCAAAGGGCTGCAACCATGGTCCGGCTCCGATTCCTGAAGAAGGAAAGTGGATACAGGCCAAAGAAATTAAGGATATCTCCGGTTACACACACGGTATCGGCTGGTGTGCACCGCAGCAGGGTACATGTAAGCTGTCCCTGAACGTTAAGGAAGGCGTTATCCAGGAAGCTCTCGTTGAGACGATCGGATGCACAGGTATGACTCACTCCGCTGCTATGGCAGGCGAGATCCTCCCGGGCAAGACGATCCTCGAGGCTCTGAATACCGACCTCGTTTGCGACGCTATCAATACTGCTATGAGAGAGCTTTTCCTGCAGATCGTTTACGGTCGTACACAGTCTGCTTTCTCTGAGGGCGGTCTTTCTATCGGCGCAGGCCTCGAAGATCTCGGTAAGGGTCTTCGTTCTCAGACAGGTACCATCTTCTCTACTCTCGAGAAGGGTCCTCGTTACCTCGAACTCACAGAAGGTTACATCGTTAAGCTCGCTCTGGATGCTGATGATCAGATCATCGGTTACCAGTACCTGAAGATCGGACCGATGCTCGATCAGATCAAGTCCGGTAAGGACGCTAACGAGGCTTACCAGGCTAACCTCGGTACGTACGGCAGATTCGAAAATGCGGCTCGTTACATCGATCCGCGTAAAGAGTAAGAGGAAGGAGATTAAAGATTATGGCATTGTTTGAAAGCTATGACAGAAGAATAGATCAGATCAACAAGGCTCTTAACGAGAACGGAATCTCTTCCATCGAAGAAGCTAAGAAGATCTGCGACGAAAAGGGTATTGATCCTTATAAGATTTGCGAAAGCACACAGAACATCTGCTTTGAAAACGCTAAGTGGGCTTACGTTGTAGGTGCTGCTATCGCTATTAAGAAGGGCTGCACAAAGGCTGCTGACGCTGCTGAGGCGATCGGTATCGGCCTTCAGGCATTCTGCATCCCGGGCACAGTTGCTGATGACCGTAAGGTTGGTCTTGGCCACGGTAACCTCGCTGCTATGCTTCTCCGTGAGGAGACAGAGTGCTTCGCATTCCTCGCAGGCCACGAGTCCTTCGCTGCTGCAGAGGGTGCTATCAAGATCGCTGAGATGGCTAACAAAGTTCGTGTTAAGCCGCTCCGCGTTATCCTCAATGGTCTGGGTAAAGATGCTGCTTTCATCATCTCCCGTATCAATGGTTTCACCTATGTACAGACACAGTTCGATTACTACACAGGCGAGCTGAAGATCGTTAAGGAAACTCCTTATTCTGATGGTCCGCGTGCTAAGGTTCGCTGCTACGGCGCAGACGACGTTCGTGAGGGCGTTGCTATCCTCTGGAGCGAGAACGTTGACGTTTCCATCACAGGTAACTCCACAAACCCGACAAGATTCCAGCACCCGGTTGCAGGTACATACAAGAAGGAAAGAATTGCCGCAGGCAAGAAGTACTTCTCTGTTGCTTCCGGTGGTGGTACAGGTCGTACACTGCATCCGGATAACATGGCTGCAGGTCCGGCTTCCTACGGTATGACAGATACAATGGGCCGTATGCACTCCGATGCTCAGTTCGCAGGTTCTTCCTCCGTTCCGGCACACGTTGAGATGATGGGCTTCCTCGGTATGGGTAACAACCCGATGGTTGGTGCTTCCGTTGCTGTAGCTGTTGCTGTTGAAGAGTGCATGAAGTAATACTTCTTCTCTCTTGATTGGAAAGATTAAAAAGGCGCTGTCTCGAATGAGGCGGCGCCTTTTCTTTTTTGCTTTTTGCTTCTCTGGTCTGATACTTGGTCAGATTTTATTTGTTTTCTGGCCGGTTGTCTGACAAATCGCCCTTTTGTCTGATATTTGGTCAGATTTTGTTTGTTTTCTGACCAGATATCTGACATATCGTCCTTTTGTCTGATATTTGGTCAGATTTTGTTTGTTTTCTGGCCGGTTGTCTGACATATCGCCCTTTTGTCTGATATTTGGTCAGATTTTACGAAAAATCTGACCTGCCATCTGACAGAATCTCCTGTCAGCCGCCGATGTAGATCTGATACGGGAACAGGTCGTCCATATCCTTGCCGCCGACGTGGTCGACTTTGTCGGACTCGAGCTGGACATACTTACAGTCGTTCACGTCCGGCTCTAATGTCTTAAAGACGATCGCGCCGGAATTCGGGTGGTATGCGATGATCTCGATCGCAGTGTCTTTCTTGATCGTGTATTTACCGATGACCTCGCCTGTATCCCAGTTAAATTCGTCGCCGGTAACATCCTCGGAAAGAACGAACGGATACGAATGCATGTAAACAAACGCGGTCTGCGGGACCATACTGCCGTCCGCCTGCAGAACATAGTCTCGGCACATCTCGCGGCCGCCGACCAGATCGATGTCTTCACCGATACGGAGGTCACTCGGATTGAGCGGGACACCTACGATCCTGCCTTCGACAACATTCTCGAAGACCGGTTCTCCGGAAGAAAGATCGAAGATGATCAGGCGCTCGACCGTTTCCGAATAGTTCATGGAAACGATGAACTTGCACATATCTGGGCTGCACATAAGAACATGCGGGCTGTTCCAGGCAAGATCGTCCATCTTGCTGATATCAGGGATCTGATCTTCGCCGAACACGTAATTGTTTTTATTGAAATGGACGGTAAGTTCGCTGTTCTGGTAATCAACGCTCAGGTCCTCGAAAACGCCGTCTCCGTCAAAGTCCCACTCAAGAACGTTGTTTTGGTCAAGGAGCAGGCAGTACTCGGAGGGCGTTTTTCCGAAGTATTCCATGTTGATGCAGTCTTCGTGCCCGTAGACAGGGATCTTAATGCCGTCGATCACGATGCCGTCATAGGTAATGGCAAAAACGGTGTCCTCGCCACTCCTGATCGCGTCCTTCACTTCATTTCTGTAGCTTGTATCCTTCGTGTACAGGTACATATCAAGAATATCGCAGAACGCATCCACATCGGTGATGATGTCGCTCATCTCGATATCCATAGATGTATTTGGATCAACGTTTGCGTAGAACGAGGAGCTTTCACTTTCGAGATCGTAACCATAGATTTCCGCACTCAGCTCGAAAGAGAATACCTGGCTGTCAGCACGGTATATGGTAGCATTTTCATTGAGAGTCAGATACGGCAGTGTCTCGCTGTTCTGCTGCGCGCTCAAAAACTTGCTGACCGCATCGTCATAAGTCTGTTTGCCTGAATCGATGATCGAAGAGAACATTTCGTTCAGGTCCCTTATGAATGTTGTTCCACCATCCGTCACGGAAACGGTCTCGCAATAAAACCTCACCTGCACGGCTTCATAGTTCACGTAGCCGTCGGCAGCCGGATCCATCGCGCCGTACTGATAGCACGTTGCATCGCGCATCACGCCGAGATCGGTTAGGTCGTGGCTGATGGTCATGGAATCGCTTGTCGGTGCGGGCACCGTCGGCGTGGGCGAGGTCTCGATCGAAAAAGAGTCTGTCGGTTCCGTGTCCGTCGGCAGTTCCGTCTCGGTCATCTCCGTGATCTCCGTACGTGAGGTCTTCTTGGTCTTCTTCTTTTTCTTCTTCGTCGTCTCCTCCGCCTTTGAGCAGGCTACGGCAAAAGCACTGATGATCATCACGATGCTCATAAGAAGTGCAAGTCTTTTCTTCATTGTTCTGTCTCCTCCATATTCCCTATTTTCAGTAATCGTGTCTGAATCCCGCAAACACCTCTTTAAGCGGCAGATCGGAGATCGTCCTGTCATCTTCGTCGATCTTCGCGTAGACGATGAAGTTATCCGAATCATCCGGATGAAGGACCTCCATGAGCAGCGTGTGCTGGTATGGGTCGTAACTGTAAAACGACACGGGCGTATCCTTCTTAAGCGTGATCTCATCTCCGACACTCCAGGAAGCCTCGTCAAGTTCTTTCACCACTAAATCCTGCTTGAGGACAAACGGGCCCGCGCACATCATCTGCATGATCGTATACTCCGAGAGCGATCCATCCTCATTTAATGTGTATGTGCCGTACAGGGTGGAACGGTTGAGGACATAGTTGCTTTTCACGACGTACATGTGGGTCGGATCGTAGACGTCGAGGGGCCTGGTGTCGAGGATCTCATTTAAGTATTCGATGCCGTCCGGACCGATCCGGAAAACATAAATGACATCCGTTAAAAAGTCCTTTGCCAGAGTCAGGAGGATATACTTTCCGGTCTCGGTAAAAGACACCATATGGGAAAGTTCATCTCTAAAATCTGTCGCATAACCGAGGGAAGGGATCTCATTTGTCGTAAACCCGTAAGTTTGTCCGTCGAGAGTGATGTCAAGTTCCGATACGACATAGTCTTTCTGCTGAAGGCTGCACTCAAGCACCTCAAAATCGCCGTCCCCGTCGAAGTCCCAATCGAGCCGGTGGAAGTTATCCAGATAAAGAGAATACACATCCGGTGTATTAAAGAAGTACTCCATATCAAAAGCATCCGGAACTTCGGTGACCGGAACTTTGACCCAGTACTCAGGGAAGATCACTCCGTCATAAGTCAGCGCCATGATGGGATCAGAATGCCCGATCCGTGATGCGACATTTTCGCAGATATCATCGTCTTCAGGATACATATTTTCCAGATAATCCAGAAGCGCATCCGGATTTTTGATCACATCGGAGATTTCGATGCGGGAGCCGTCGGACGCGCGGAAATTGTGGCATTCGATATCGAAGTTTCCGCCATACCCTTCTTGTGTAAGCGTTTTGTTGTTCATCGCGACAGACAGGATCTCGGTATCACAGCGGAAGATATTTGAAGAGGAAATAAAAACCTCGTTCGGAAGGGTTTGGCCCTCCTCCTGATACTGGCAGAATCGATTCAGATAATCTTCGTATTTCCTGGCGAGCGGGTCGTGCTGCGCGTCATAAATATCCGAAAGCGCCTTCTGATAATTCAAAACCGCCTGGTCGTCCTGATCTACGAAGACCAGTTCATCCAGATAGAGGAATTCGCTGCCGACCATTTCGCCAAATTCACTTTCCTGGGTCGGATCGATCGCGCCGTACATACGTACCTCGGGGTTGTGGTCCACGAGGATCTGGGAAAGATCGTGAGAAACCGGCATGCCGGGGACGGTCGGATCGGTGTCTGTCGGCACCGTGTCGGTCGGGTCTGTATCTGAAATCGACGGGATCGTCAGGTCGGTTTCGGTCGATATGACCTCCGACGTCTCCGCCATCGTAAACTTCGAACGGTTCTTTTTCTTCGACGAATCCGAGTTTGAGCAGGCAGAAAGCCCGATCAGCATCGACGCCGAAAGCAGTATTGCAACTAGCTTTTTCATATCTTCCCCTTCTATTTTCCCCTCGAAAAGCACCCGCCGCGGCGGCTGCTCTTCTCCTATTTATCTATCTTCGCGCCGCGCAGCGACCATTCTTCGGTCTGTCCGTCTCTGCGTCGCGCCGCGGCGGCCGCACCGCCGTCTCCCCGGACGGTGCTTTTGACTTAGTAGACGACCGGACGGCCGAGCCCGGCTATCATGGCGTGCGGGTCCACGAACTGGTCGGCTTTTACGACAATATTCCGCCTTTCCTGGGACAGCTCGCCGAAAGCAACGAACACGAACTCCTGCTCGCTTTCGTTGTATTTTTCAATAAAGAATTTCGTGCCCGAAGGAATCGTCTCGAGTGCGCCCAAGGTCTTCCTGTCGTACATCAGTTTTCTCGCGCGGAACGGGATCTTGGCCTGGAAAGGTCCTTCCATGACAGACGTTACCTCTGATAAACTTTCGTATTTTCCGCCATTTCCGAACTGATAAAAGCGGCGAAGCGCAAGGCCACCCAGCAAGTCGGTATAATCTCTTACGACGAGGACATTACCGGCCTCCTGAAGAATGTCGGGCACTTTCTTTGCGTCCGTCAGTTTTGCCCCGTCCGGGTCGAGCCTGAAGACAAGGACCACATATCCATCGCCGTCTTTTGCCGCCGCTTTTACCTGAAGATACGATCCATTCTCTGCGATGATCACCTTCGACATCGGTGCCTCGTCACGTGCGAAAACACACTCGTTGATGAGCGGATCGTCTTTACCGGAGAACGTCGTGATCACGCCGTTTCTTATGACTTCCACTGCGCTTATCGTGGCCGCTCCGGGGCCGGTATATACCGGGCGGAGATCGACGTCGTCGAGCACGCCGTCGCAGTCGAAATCCCAGCAGATATGGCCGTCTTTATCGCTCATGATGATGTTCATGGCCGTCTCGCCGCTTTTCATCGAGTTGAAATAATCCACGTTAAAGATGTCGCTGTTTTTGACGACCGGGATCAGAATGCCGTCGATGAGGATACCATTGCTGCAGATGCTGAAATCCAGCGTATTGGCCATGATCTCTTCGCGCACGGCCGAGAGGATATTGTCCGGCAGATAATCCAGATACTCACCGATCCGGAACGAAAGCCCCTCGAGGTCCATGATGACGTCGGAAAGGCGCAGGCGCGAGCCGTTTCTGCCGTTGATATTAAAGAATTTCATATTCCCGTACGATCCGTCCTCGAGGATCTCGGCAAATGCATACGAAATGACGCATTCGTCGACGCGGTACGTAATGACATCCATTCGATATAGATGGTCGAAAAGCGCCTGCCGGCTCTTTTCATTTTGCACAAACTTGTTTCTGTTTCTTTCGTGATCTTCGATCGCGGAACGGAAGACTTCGTCGATCGTCGCTTCGACGGCTTTTTGAATGACCGGCGGAGCATCTTGCGGCAAGATGATATCGATCAGCAGTTTGACGGAATTGAGTTTCTGATCCTCCGACGGTTCGCCAAGACTTCTGTCGAGCGCGCCGTACATAAAGGCGATCGTTGATAAGGTAAATAGATAGGCCCGAAGGTCCTGGCGGATCACGAACGGCGCCATCGTCGGCGTCCAATTGTCCCTCGGCAGCCACTTCGGGAGCGAAGGCTCCGGCTCCGCGGCGGCCTGGGCTGATGAAGCTGCTGTGGTCACAGGCGCAGCGGGGGCTGTTCCAAATGAAGACGGTGCGGCTTGCGGAGCCGCTGCAAACGCGGCCGGCTCCTGTGCTTTTGGCGCGGCGGCAGTTGCCGGTGCCTCAAACGCCGGGGCCGCTTCCGCTTCGGCGGCAAGTTTTTCCGCCTCGGCGATCTTCCTTTCCAGATCGCTGACATCCACATCCTCCTGGGCCTGCTGCAACCCGCCGAAAGCGGACAGGTCCGAATCGCCCATCAGGTCTTTAAAGAAAGAATCGTCAGAAGGACTTCCGAAGCCATCGAGGGACTTATAGAACTCGTCCATCATGTTCTTGTGGTCGTCTTTGTACTTTTCGAAATCCTTATCCATCGAAGTCTCCAACCCTGTTCTTATTTCTCTTCACCCGGTTCAGGTGCTTCTGTTACCGACACGCATGCTTTTTCCAAAGCCGCGCGTTTCAAAGTCATCTTATGTCCGCAGGTCTCGCAGACCATCAATACCTCGGCGCCCACGCGCAGAAGTTTCCACGTCTTTCCGCCACACGGGTGGGTCTTTTTCAATGTTACGACCTGCCCCTCCTTATACGGGTACAGGAAAAACTTTCCGTTCATTCAGTATCCCTTTCTGCTTCCCTTCCTGCCGGTTCCGGCTGCCCCGGCCGGCACGCGTTTCCGCACTTCACTTCTTTTTCGGCTCAAATCTTCCGCACGTTACACGGTCGTTGTCGCCGTAGTCCTTGACGCTGATCACATCGGTTAAGTATTCCGGCATGAGTCTCCGGATGTTTTCTTTCTGAAGATATCCATGTTCGACGGCAAAAACACCGCCGTCTTTTAAGTACTGCGGAAGCCCCGCGAATATGCGTTTGTAGAACATGAGTCCGTCCCCGCCGTCGGTCAGCGCCAGGTGCGGTTCGTGCTTTCCGACTTCCACGGAAAGCTCGTCCATTTCATCTTTTGTGATATACGGCGGATTGGCCACGATCAGGTCGGCGCGGGCGCCGGTCTTTTCTGCACGGTCCACCGGCCAG
The DNA here is from genome assembly GCA_017428545.1 of Clostridiales bacterium. Lineage (GTDB taxonomy): Bacteria > Bacillota > Clostridia > Saccharofermentanales > Saccharofermentanaceae > Scatonaster. Next base: position 4,251 of record JAFRQR010000028.1, on the reverse strand, counting down.
AGATCTGCGATCTCCACCTCCCAGGAAACCCGCGTCCCGAGGATCTCCTGCGCATTCTTCTTCGCATAAGTAGCCGCCTCCTCCGAAATATCCGTCATCAGAAGACGGCACGGGATGTTCCTTTTCAGAAGCTCATGCGCGATCGTGATCCCGACGCAGCCGGAGCCGGTGCAAAGATCGTAAATGATAAACGGCGCCGCGGTATTTGCCTGCGGCACGGGTCCGTCCGTGTCCGGGAAAGGAAAATCGCCGACGCCAAGTGCTTTTAGCGCGGTCTCGACTAAAACTTCCGTGTCAAAACGCGGGATCAGGACGCCTTCCCCGACCGAGAACTCGAGGTCGTAAAACGGCGCGTGCCCGACGATATAGGCCAGCGGCTCGCCACAGGCGCGAAGCTCGTAAGTTTTCTCCAAAGACGAAAAGACCTCGCCCGAGACGACCTCGGCGAGTTCTTTTGCAAAGGAAAACCGGATAGATGAACGAGTCAGCCCCGACACGGTCTCGAGCACGACCCATGCTTCATTCTCCGCTTCGGGAACGCCGCTGCGGGAAAAAAGCTCGGTCTTCTCTTTCAGATACTCTTGTACTGTCAAGGCATGGCCTCTTTCTTTTGAAATTACCAGATGTCTTCGTTGCTGTTTTCCGGGATGACCGCCTGCACGGACGCGATCGCGACTTCGATCATGCTGTCGGTCGGTTCTTTTGTCGTGAGTTTCTGGAGCGCGAGGCCCGGCGCGATGAAGATCTTGCAGAGCGCGTTCTTGTCATGGCGTCCGCAGAATCTTAAGATCTCGAAGGAAATGCCGCCGACGAGAGGCACGAGTGCGAGGCGGACTAGCATGTTGACCCACCAGACCTGCACGCCGATAAATACGCTTGCGACGCAGAATACGAGGATCGAAACGAGCACGACGATAAAAAGGAACGCGGTGCCGCATCTGGGATGGAAACGGCTCTGCTTTCTGACGTTTTCGACGGTCAGGTCTTCGCCGGCCTCGTAGCAGGCGATCGTCTTATGCTCGGCGCCGTGGTACATCCAAACGCGCGCGATGTCCTTCATTTTGGACGTCAGGCCGAGGTACGTCAGGAAGATCACGATTCGGATCACGCCCTCGATGAAGTTCAGGGCGACGTTGAGCTTGATGGAGTCAGAGCGCTCCGCCGAGAAGAAATGCAGGCATGTGTCTACGATCAGTCTCGGGAGCAGGATGAAAAGCACGATGCTGAACGCAAGGCCCAATACCGCGGCGAAGATCATGACGCCGTCGGTGTGCTTATCGGCCCACTTGTCGAGCTTGCTCTCAGAAGGCTTCTTCGAAGCTTCTTTCTTGGATTTTCCGCCTGCGCCTGTTTTTTCGACCGTTCCGGCCTTTTCTTCTTCAAAAGCACCTGTCGTGGCGTCTTTTGCGTCGATCGTGGCGGCGCTGATGCCGTTATTGGTTTCGTTATCTTTAGCTCCTTCAGCGTCCTCCGCGCCCTGCTCGGAGATCTCGGCGGACTTCATGAGCGCCGCGGTTCCGGAGATGAGCTGGCGGAAGAAACGGATACAGCCACGGACGAGCGGCACTTTTTCAAAGAACGTCTCGCTGGCGCTCTTTTTGATCTCTTCCACATAGATCGATCCGTCCGCCTTTCTTACGGCGATGGCCGTGCGGCGCGGACCGCACATCATAATGCCCTCGATCAGGGCCTGACCGCCGATGGTGGTCTTCTTTGTCTTCTTCCGGGGCGCCGCCGCGGCCTCGGTCCCGGTCTTCGTGACCTCCTCCGAAAGCTCTTCCACTGCGGCTTCTGTTGCGGCTGTCGCTTCTGCTGCAACGGCTTCGGTTGCGGCCTCCGCTGCTACTGCTGCCTCGACCGGTGCTTTTGCCGTATCATCAGCGGCCCGGGTCGCCTCATTGATCGCCGACACCGGGATCTCGTCGATGATCTCGACCTCCGGAGACTCCGCCTGGCTTTGCAACTGCTCTTCGATTTCCTCTGCGACTATTTCGGCGGCACGACGCGATCTGGCGTCTGCCAAGTATGCTTCGTCCCTAACCACAGGCTCTTCGTCCGCTTTCCGGACCTCGTCCATCACCTGCTCCAGTTCCTTCTTCTGGGCCTCATCCAAATCCTGACTTTCGTCCATGATGCGGTCCATCTCATTCTTCAGGTTTTCATCCATGCTCAGAATTCCTTTCTAAAGCGCACAAATGCACTTATACCTATTGTAACAGAAAACCCCGAAAATAAAATAACAATGCGTTTACAGGATGGTGTGTAAAGAGCGGTGGGACTAAATCTCACTTTCTTTGCAGTTTAGTCCCATTCTTTCGGCTTAGCGGTGGGACTAAATCACTCTTTCTTGGCAGTTTAGTCCCATTCCTGCGGCTTAACGGTGGGACTAAATCTCACTTTCTTTGCAGTTTAGTCCCACTCTCGTGCTATAACGATGGGACTAAAAAGTGCTTTTCGAATAGTTTAGTCCCACACTCATGCAAAAGCACCGTTCCTCGTCGCCCCCTGTTCCTCGCGAAAAGCACCTTCCACGTGGCCAGTTGCCCGTGGCCCACGTCCCCGCAGGCCCCGCAACCCCAACAACGCAACAAAAAAGAACCGCTTCTTCCGAAACGGTTCTCCTTGATCTTTCCAAATTGTCCGAAAAGTAATCAGCCGTTGCTCTGGCCCATTCTCTTCTTGAACTTATCGATACGTCCGCCTGTATCTACGAGCTTCTGCTTACCTGTGTAGAACGGGTGGCACTTGGAGCAGATGTCAACACGCAGGCTGCTCTTCGTGGAAGTTGTCTCGAAAGTTTCGCCGCAAGCGCACTTTACCGTGACAACCTGTGTCTTCGGATGGATTCCTTCTTTCATGTCTTTCACCTCTTAAATCAAAGGTTCGGCGCGTAATTCCAAGCATCACGTATGCCGGACCGGACTTTATGTGCTAGACAATGTTACTACAGGAAAAGCGCCGCGTCAAGACAATTCCGCTCGAAAAGCACTTGTCCTCAACAAAAAAGTGTTGACAAACCAATAACAACACTTTACAATATCTCTTGCGCTGAAAAGTCGCCGACTTAGCTCAGTTGGTAGAGCAGCTGATTTGTAATCAGCAGGTCGCGAGTTCGAGTCTCGCAATCGGCTCCAAAGCGAAAACCCCGTAACCGCAATGGTTACGGGGTTTCTTGTTTCTACGAAAAATTGCTCCAAAATGGTCGATTTTTACGATTTTGGTAACTATTTGGTAACTATTGATTTCAGAGCACCTTCGCCTGATCAACATACTGCTCAAAGATTTTCCTCTTAATCAGGGTACGATTTCCAATCCGAATCACGAATTCTGCATCACTATTCTCTTCAACAATCTGTCTCAGTTTTGTCTCACCAATTCGAAAATACAAAGCTGCCTCACAGATCGTCAGTGCATACTTCTCCCAGATAGGTACTTCTTTTGGCATAGTATCGGCCTCCTTTCTTACATACTCATTGTCGGTCCTTGTCGGTCGTCCTTTTGTCTGTTCTTTCGTTCTCTCACAGGGCGGGGCTGAGATGTCCCCTCTTCCTTGGGTCGAGAATCAACAATGCCTACAAGATCTGCAGCAAGGTTAGCACCGACGCTAACAACGTCGTAAGCAGACACGGGAACAGGAGCCGGTGATACAGCCTCTCTGTCTTCTCCTGCATCTGATCCTGGAGTTCCTGCTTCACTTTCTCCAAATCCGAAGCAAATTTCTCGTTCTGCTTCCCAACCTGTTTCGTCAGTTCCTCCTGATAGGTCATCGCTCTGGTTCTCCACTCTTCGTTCCACATCTTCGCCTGATCTCTCAGTTCTTCCTTCCAGGCCGTATCGTGTCCCGTATGGATGCTCATCGTCTGTTCCAGATAGAATTTCAGGACATCGCTCGTCGCTACATCCTTTATTGTGAATTTGATTGTGTCTATCAGTGTGGCCTGTGACCTCAATACCCGGACGAGAGCTTTCCAGTTCTCTTCGCTGATCGTGAAGAATGCTGTCCCTTTCTCCGCGGCCTTCAGATCCTGCATACACGCGTTCATCGCGTCGTTGAATTTCTTCTCGTATTCTGAATTCATATTCCATGTGCTCCTTTAAATATTTATCTTTATGCAGCCGGTTATCTCTACAACGGTACCCATCCGGGGTAGTGTAGGTGATATACTTTCTGCTGTCCGTCCACGCGACATCGTATCCGAGGTCTTTCATAAACTTCACAAATTCGTCTTTCGTTTTCGCTTTTGTCATAAC
>JAFRQR010000027.1 GCA_017428545.1 Clostridiales bacterium | reverse complement strand
CCTGAGCCAGGATCAAACTCTCAATAAAAATCTTGAGAGCCTTTTGGCTCTTTGTTTACTTATGTTTTCAACTCTATGAATTGAACTATTGGCTCGTATAAAGTAGTAATTACTTTCTGCTCTTCTATTCAATTTTCAAGGTCCGTTGCACGCCGCTTCCGCGAAGCGCTTGATTATATTATCACCTCACCCATGGAGTGTCAAGCACATTTTTGATTTTTTCGCACCTTTTTTTCAGGGTTTTGATTACGGTTCATTTACAGCCTGAAATACCACTGAAAAGACCGGTGCTTTTCGCGCCGTATGACCGATGCTTCTGAATTTTTAATGTATTTATTTTCGCGCGCGTATATATAGAGACGGATCCCGGAGAATTAAAAAAGCAAAGGCCGGCAACAAAGTCACCGGCCTTACCTTTCACATAATGTAACAGATCAGAAGCGTCCGCCGCCACCACCGCTGTGGCCGCCTCCGCCGCCACCGCCGCCTCCGCCTCCGCTGAAGCCGCCGCCTGAGGAAGAGGAGGTATGGTAGACACGGGTGCTTTTCCTTATGACTTCGTCTTCCTTTTCGATCGGGGTACTCTCTTTTTTGCTCAGATAGTTCGAGGATTTCGGGACCGCATCGAGTTTGCCGCCGTATGTGCAGATGAATGCGACAAATAAAGCGATGAGCAGCGGAATAATGATGCTGCATCCATAGATGATGGAAAGGCCGGTCATGTGATACTCAAACGTCGTGAGATCCGCCATGATCTCGTCCAGTGCATCGGCATATTCTCCTTCTGACAAAAGGGCTTTGTGAGAACTGAAGATCTGCTCGCATTCATAATCGCTTACCGCAAAAAATGCCGATCCATATGTATAAAGCCAGAAAAAGCGGCCGCCCGGATAGTCGAGGGTCAGATCGATATAGATGCAGACTCCCGAATTATCCTGAAGAGGATGCGGAATGCAGTGATCCTTATAGATCTCGCTGGCATATTCTTTGCAGTCCTCATCTGCCGTACCGTGCGGATTATCACGGGTCGTGGCGATGACGACATTGATATCCTTTTCTTCTTTGAGTTCTTCCGCCGCCTTCTCTAATAGTTTCAATTCCTTCCCAGAAAAGATCTCCGCTTCATCTTCGATCACGACCTTTTTCGGCGGGACGCGGTTCATGAAAATAAAGGAACTGATCGAAACGATCACGATGACGATCACAAGCAGCATGACCGCGCCGGAAAGGGCACTGAACTCGCCCAGGATACTCTTTTTTACATTCTTAAGATCTTCGTTTTTCATCCGACAAGACCTCCGAGTATCAGCCCCGCGATCAGTCGGACGATTGCCGCGGCAACCGCCAGTACGGTAAAGAAAAGCACAAGCCTCTTCAACCGGCTGACCGGCGGGATACCGGCGACTTCTCCGGTCTGTCCGTTCATGCAGAAATCATAGTTTTTTCCGTTATATGTATAGTGCAAAAACCACACCGGAAGCATGGCATAATGCAGGTTCAGCTCATTGAGTTTGGTGTCATCCTTTTCTACCTTGACTCCTCTGTTGAACTTTCGATAAGTAGGATCCAGTTCCTGCTTAATGTATATCTTCACGCGCTCCCACATCCTGGGTTTGACGTCATCACCCGAAAGATCGTAGCGCTCGGCGAAAAAGCCCTGGATATATGCAGGATCGAAATCGACCATTTTCTTGAAATCGAAAGGTTCGATGGCCTCCATCATTTTGTCGTCGATGCGGCTGGCGCCGTCAAACGGGAGATGTTTCCACGTAAGACTTCCTTTGCGGCGGATCTTAAACTCGGTCGTGGTGACTGTCGTCGTACTGCCGGTAGAATGAGACTCTTCATTTTTTGCCGTACCTGTGATATCGACATCGGCATGTACATCGTAAAGCCAGAACGGAACATAAAGGCCCGTGAGTTTCTCGATGTTCTTCTCGCTTACGAAATCAAAAGGAGTCCAGCGCCCGCCTTTGCACCAGGCAAAGAATTTCTTGACCGCGGCTTCTTTTCCGTATTTAAACGGAAGGATATAATCCGGCGAAAACTCATCGGTCATGCGCTGGCTGATGATCGCAGGGGATCCGCAAAATGCGCAGAAAGTCGCGCTGGTGTTTTTGTCCGTTACGACCTGGGCACCGCAGGCATTGCAGATGAACTGCACGCCGTCATCCAGAAGGCTTTTCTTAATATGCTCTTCCGCATCTTCCGCATGGATGCGGTCGCCCGCCGTACTGTCCTTCGGAGCTTCTTCTACGATCGTATTTTCCAGCTGGTCCGCCGTAAATGTACTTAGGCAGTATTCGCAGAACATTACCTGTTTGTCCGCGTCAAAGATCAGATTGGCGCAACAGTTCGGACATTTGATTGAATCAGCCATTTCGTTCCTCCGCTTCGGATACTTCGTCCATTATAACACTTTGCACCTTGTTGCGAAGTGAATGAGATATGCTACACTTGGTTTAACAATATAACGACGAGGTACAGCATGCTTTTATCGATTCAAAGTGTGGATTTTTATATTCTGGATTTTCTGCAGACCATGGCCAGATCTTCTTTCTGGGACAAGTTCTTTTCGATGTTCACTTCTCTCGGTGACCCGGTCATGATCCTTTGTTATTGCGCGCTTCTCGTCGTCATGAAAAAGACCAGAAGAGATGGTATTATGGTCACCTGCGGCGCACTTATCGGCCTTGCAGTCGGTAACGGCCTTCTGAAACTTCTGATCCGCCGCGACCGTCCCTGCTGGCTCCGTCCCGAGATCGAACTTCTTGTAAAAAACCCGTCGGATTATTCTTTCCCGTCCGGGCATACCATGCACATCGCGATACTTTCCGTCATCCTGATCTACAATCATCCGAAGCTTGCCTATGCGCTGATCCCCTTAACGCTTCTTATGGCATATTCAAGGATGTACCTGTACCTGCATTTCCCGAGTGATGTTCTGGGCGGACTTATCCTGGGCGTCGGGATCGGACTTCTCGTCTGCTGGTTATTCCCGAAGGCAGAAAAAAAGTTTTCGGGTCGAAAAGCACTACCCGAAAACTGATTTCTTCCTAATTTGCGGATCCGTTTTACGGATCCCTTTTATCTTCCGTTATATTCTATGATCCTTTTTTCGATCTCGTAGGCTGCATCATCAGCCGAGCACTCTTCATAGAAATACTTCAAGGCAGTATCTTTTACGATATAGAGGATCTCCGGATCACGGATATATCTTCTCATCGGAACATTCAGGGCCTCCTCATATTCTTTCAGGAGGTCTTCCCTTTCTCCGGCATAGCACGTTATCCAGCTGCCATCAACATCCATAGCATATGAATCGATCTCCTCCGGGTACTCTTCCTCACCGTTTACTTTATGGAACGAATCTCTGCTGAGCGGGATGAAGCTGGTGCTGTTGTTTATGTCAAAAGCTCCGGGGCGGGTCAGTGAGGTCTGGACTTCATCTTCCAGGAAGAATTTGATCACTTCCCAGGCTTTCTCTTTCTGCGTGGATGCGGAAGAAATGCCTACGGAGATGTCACTCTGAATGATCATCGAAGATCCCTGTGATCCCGGATATCCATACCATGAAAGAACTCCCGGAATGATCCTTGTCTGCGCGTATTCTGCGACAGTATTCATCGTACTCGGTGCAAATGCCGAATCGCATGCAAAGATCTCCTGGTAGCATCCTCTGGCGACCGGATCGAATGACATACCCAAAGGTGACCCCTCGGGCTCGATGAATCCGTTCATTCCGAATATCTGCTCATTCATCAGAAGATTGAGCATATCTTTGAGTTTTTCATGATCGATCGATACTCTGCCGTTTGAGTAATTGATCCAAGTTCCGGTCTCACCTTCGATGAAGATATTACACAATTCATCGATATTGACCTCGCTGAAAAGGTAGGCGCTTTCATCGAAGTAGTTTCTTGCTTCGATATAATCGGAATAATTCATCGAATTTTTCCCGTTGACCATATTCCTATTTCCGACCAGTCCGCGTACCGAGAAAACGAGAGGGATCTGGTAGAGTTTTCCATCCGTTTCGAAAGACTCCAGGGCGCTGTTGAAATAATCATCTCGATTGATCCCGGAGATCCCGTCGACATATCCGTTGAGATCCGTCAAAATGCTGCTGTTATCGAAAATTCCCGTTTCACCGGCACCGATGATGATGTCAGGACCTGTTCCGGAACTAAGCTGAGCGGCCATTCTTTCCAGTGCTTTTTGCGTCTCAAAAGTAGAAACGTAGGACTTGGTGTAATTAAACCCGGCATAGTCATACACCTTGACCCAGACATTCTGGGAATTGCTGCTGTTATAGCGGGCAATACCGCTCATCAGGGCACTGCTCGTAATGCCGATTCCTCCGACCCAGAGAACGTCCTGGCCCTCATGCGGATTATTCTCCGCCGGGGTAAGGAGGTAAAGGCAAGGTTTTAAAGTGTCTCCGATATAATCCGAAGAAGTAAGTGCGATACGTGTCTTTGCACTTTCTTCGGAATAATCACTGCGAGGTGCATCCGGAGTAGCCGAAGGCGAAGGCTCGGAACCCGAAGGAGCGATAACTCTCACGCCGGAAGAGCTACTTCCTTCCGAGAGCACCTTGAGCTTTCCGTAGAAAACGAGACTTCTATCGATATCTGTCTGGTTCCAGTCCAAAAGCGAACTGAATTCGCCGGAAGAAAGATCGAGTTTTCCAAGTGCATTTCTTGTTGCGGCATAAATACCGGTGTTCGTCTGGTACATTCTCATGGAAAGCAGGTTGCTTGCTTCTCTGGCCGGTTCGGATACGGAGATGTAGCCGTTATTTCCGACCGTCACATGATTGATAGTCGCATATTCCTGGAAGTTTTCATCGACCGCTCTCATCTCTACGTAAAACTCGCCCTGCTCTTCCCACAGGTCCGTGATCTCGATATCGTTCGAATAAGTAGTGCCGCTCATCACCTGAAAATCCGCATCCAGCTGCATGATCATGTGCTGCGAGGCAACAAGAACTTCGCCGTTTTTATCATTCACAGCTATAGAAAGCTGATTACTGTATGTGTCCGAAAAAGCGAGTACAGGTCCTTTGAGGAGCTGTCCATACTGATCGAATCTCGCCAGATAGATCTGCGCGCTCCATGCTTCATCGGTATAATCATAGTCGGCATATGCGACAGTGATCATTCCCTGCGCATCTTCATCAAAATACACGACCATGTTAAGAAAATCCTCTTGAAGATAGGTCACATAGTTTCCTTCGAAATCAAATATGCACCATCTGCACACACCCGTCTCGTCAATGGGTTCTCCTTCCTGCGCAAATGCGTAGTACATACGTACGAAGATATGGTTTCCGGCAATGATCGGATCTTCGCATGAAAAGTAAGTGGCCTCAAGACCGCTCTCGTTTACGGGAAGCGGCGCTTCCAGGATGAGCTTCTCGGAATTGTAGAAAGGTTCGGAAACGGTTTGTGCCTCGACAGTATTTGCCTGGGTCTCGATGCTTTCCTTCGGAAAGGCCTTCTCTTCATCCTCATCGAGCGACGCACGGCGGGCACAGCCGGCCACGAACGTAACCGACAGCACAAGAGAAGTGATGATCGTTATGAAAGATCTTCTTTGCTTCAAACCGAGAACTCCTTTCTGAGGGGTATGACAAAACCATTTTATATGATGCATTGTATAACAGATTTCAGAATAGAAAGTGACAATTCTGACATTGTATTATATAATCTGATCGGCTGGAGATTTTTCCGCCTGAACGTGCTTTATCCCGCAGGTACCTTTACGGATCTGACAAAAGCACCGGGGCCTTAAGATCAGAAAGCCGCGTAATTGTATCCTCGCCAAGAGGAATAATAGCAAAGGAGGGTTTGTATTATGAAGAAACAAACTCAAAGAACAAAATCTATCGCCCTGATGGGCATGTTATGCGCACTGCTTCTGCTTATGGCATACACTCCTATCGGATACCTTAAGACCGGTTCCGTTTCCATCTCTTTTCTTATGATCCCTGTCGCACTCGGCGGCATTGCATTGGGCCCTGTAGCAGGCGCAACTCTCGGTACGATCTTCGGCATCACCAGTTTTGCCCAGTGCTTCGGTTCGGATGCTTTCGGATCTCTGCTTTTGGACATTAACCCGTTTGCCACATTCCTGATGTGCATCGTGGCCCGTGCCCTTGCAGGCTTCCTCACAGGTCTTGTTGCATCTTTCTTCAAAAACCTGAAAAGAAAGTCTGTCGAAAAGAACGGTCCCGAAACCGGAAAAGCAACAGCGATCGGCATCAGCGGATATGCTGTCACAGGTCTTTGCGCTGCCGTCTTTAACACACTGCTCTTTATGAGCACACTGATCATCTTCTTCTGGGGAAGCACGACCTTCATCGATACGATGAACGAATGGGGCATCGCTACTTCCAGCATCTTTGCCCTGTTTGCCGCGATCGTTACCACCAACGGTATCCTCGAAGCAGTTGCCGCCTTCTTTATCACAGGTGCGATCGCTTCCGCCCTTTATAAGGCCGGCCTGATCGATAAGGATCTTGCGAAAAAGTCCGAAAAGAAGATCGAAGAAACATCTGAAAACAAGGAAGAGGAAGCAGCTAACGCATAAGATCCGGTTCCTTTAAGGCCCTTCGGGGAAGGAGAAAGCCTATGATCCTCGCAGTTGATATCGGAAACACACACATTCTTCTCGGTGGCTTTGATGATAAGGAGATCCTTTTCACCGAGCTTCTGACCACGAACCGCAACTCGACCGATCTGGAGTACGCCACTCTGATCGAGTCGGCGCTCCGGGTAAACCTTCTCGACTTTGCGTCCGTCGACGGAGCGATCATTTCGTCGGTGGTCCCTAACGTCACGAGCAGCATCTGCCGTGCCATCGAGCGTTTCACCTCGTGTACTCCCCTTCTCGTCGGGCCCGGAGTCAAGACTGGACTTAAGATCCGCACCGATAATCCGGCGCAGGTCGGTTCCGATCTGGTCATGGCTGCTGTTGCCGGCATCAGGGAATACAAGGTCCCGCAGATCAACATCTATATGGGAACGGCGACCGCCTTTTCTCTTATCGACGAGACAAAGACATTCGTCGGCACTTCGATCGGCGCGGGCATGGGCGTTGCCGCAGATGCCCTCTGTGAAAGAACTTCGCAGCTTCCGAGCGTTGCTTTTGAGACACCGAAAAAAGTCATCGGTACCAACACCGTAGACAGCGTCAAAAGCGGCCTGATGTATCAGACCGCAGCGACGATCGACGGCATGATCGACCGTATCGAAGAAGAGTACGGAAAACCTTGTACCGTCGTCGCCACAGGCCGTTACGCAGCTTCCGTCACCAAGCTCTGTAAAAGAACGATCCACACTGATCCGGATCTGATCCTCAAAGGGCTTATGGAAGTCTATTTCAAAAACGCCTGATCAAACCGTTACTTCCGGTGAAAGCACACCCTCCCGGAACAGTGCTTTTGCCAAGGTAATATAAAGATTCACCCTGAAAAAGAACCGCTTTTTCGGGGTGTTTTTTTCGGTTTTTCCTGTTATACTCATAGAGGCGTATTTTGAAACGTATAGTTTGGTAGGAAATGTAGGAGGAGTTTGAATATGCCCATTACTGAATATCTTGAGAGAAATGCAGATCTTTACGGTGACGAAGTCGCACTGGTGGAATTGAATCCTGAACAGCAGGAGACCGCGCGCATCACCTGGAAAGAATTTGAACTGATCCAGCCCACAAAGACACAGGCATACCGCCGCCAGATCACATGGAAGGTCTTCGATGAGAAGGCAAACCGTCTTGCCAACATGCTCCTTTCCAGAGGCATTAAGAAGGGCAATAAGATCGGTATCCTCATGATGAACTGCCTTGAATGGCTCCCGATCTATTTCGGTATCTTAAAGACCGGTGCCCTCGCAGTGCCGCTCAATTTCCGTTACACATCCGATGAGATCCTGTACTGCTCGAATCTTGCAGAACTGGATATCCTCTTTTTCGGTCCGGAGTTCATCTCCCGTATCGAGAATATCGAACCGGCACTTCACAAGAACCGCGCCCTCATTTTCGTAGGCGAACAGTGCCCGTCTTTTGCAGAAGATTACCGCCTCATCACAGGCGATTACAGCAGCACCCGTCCGAACATCCCGCTGACGGATGACGATTACGGTGCGATCTATTTCAGCTCCGGTACGACCGGTTTCCCGAAGGCGATCCTTCACCGTCACAGAAGTCTCTCTCATGCCGCTATCGTTGAGCAGAAGCATCACAGTACTTCCCGTGATGACTGTTTCCTTTGTATTCCGCCGCTTTATCACACAGGCGCGAAGATGCACTGGATGGGCTCTCTGGTGGCCGGCTCCCGCGCAGTTCTTCTGCGCGGTACAAAGCCGAAGTATATCCTCGATGCAGTCTCTTCCGAGCACTGCACGATCGTATGGCTTCTGGTTCCGTGGGCGCAGGACATCCTCGATGCCCTCGACCGCGGCGACGTAAAACTTGAAGATTACCAGCTCGACCAGTGGAGACTGATGCACATCGGCGCCCAGCCGGTTCCGAAGTCCCTGATCAAGAGATGGCTCGCATATTTCCCGAAGCACCAGTACGACACGAACTACGGTCTTTCCGAGTCCATCGGACCGGGCTGCGTCCACCTCGGTGTAGAGAACGTCGAAAAGGTCGGCGCGATCGGCATCCCGGGCTATGGCTGGGAGTGCAAGATCATCGACGATCACGGCAATATCGTTAAGCAGGGCGAAGTCGGAGAACTCTGTGTCAAGGGTAACGGCGTCATGGAATGCTACTACAATAACCCGGAAGCAACAGCGGAAGTCCTCAAGGACGGCTGGCTCCTTACCGGTGATATGGGCCGTCAGGACGAGGATGGCTTCATCTATCTCGTCGACAGAAAGAAGGACGTTATCATCTCCGGTGGTGAGAACCTCTATCCGGTCGAGATCGAAGACTTCATCATGAAGAACGATAAGATCAAGGACGTTGCCGTCATCGGTCTTCCCGACAAGCGTCAGGGTGAGATCGCCGGTGCGATCATCGAGGTCAAGGAAGGCATGAGCATGACCGAAGAAGAAGTGAACGACTTCTGCCTGCAGCTGCCGAGATATAAGAGACCGAGAAAGATCATCTTCGCACCTGTACTTCGTAATGCCACAGGTAAGATCGAAAAGCCGAAGCTCCGTAAGATGTATGGTGAGGAATATCTCGTCGCGTACGAGAATCAGGACTGATCTTTCGTCTGTTCTACATTTCGTTCTATTTTTCGATTATAAATAGAACCAAACATAGAAAAAAAGTTTCTGTTCTATGTTTGGTTCTATTTTTTTCGTTTTTATAGAACAAAACGTAGAACATAGCCTTTGTTCTGCAAATCGTTCAACAAACTAAGAAAATATAGAACAGATTGCAGAACAACACTGTCAGGCGTCAGTTTTTGCCTTTCGGATGCGCTTTTCCTGCCAGAAGTAGCCGATGATCAGGATGATGATCGTCAGAAGGATGCAGCTGTAAAAGGAGATGCCTCGGGAAAACAGGGCAAGGTTTGCCGTACTGGCGATATCTTCGATCTGGCAAAGGCCACTGAGGAGAAGAAAGTCCGCGACACCCATGCCGCCCGGGACCGGAAGGCTGTAGACGCCGACGAGCACCAGACAGGAAACTGCCGTAACATCTGCAAGGTTATTTACCGATCCGCCGAATGCCAGATAGACAAGCACGGTCGTACTTACAAGCGAAAAGCGCTGCAGGAGATTAAGGAGAAAAGCCGCAAACATCGCGGGCTTATTCTTCGAGATCAGGTCTGCGCAGTTCTTATAATGTCCGATCGCCGAATCGATCTTTTTGACGCGTCCGTCCACATCGCGGATCAGGTGCATCTTCTTGGCAAGTTTCACACACTTGACGGCGACATTTCTGATCCAGCGCTCTTTTTTCAGGATCAGGACAAAGATCACGCAGAGCGCCAGAAGGATGATGAAACCGATCATGACCAAAGTCTGCGCCAGCGGATCCATTCCCCAATAGATCGAAGGGCTGATCGAAAATCCGATCACGCCGACGATCGCCAGTGCGCCGGTATAAAAGAGCATATTCAGAACGAGGATAACGGCCGACTTGGCAACGGGGATCCCGTCACGGGACATGAAGTAGGCGCTGGCCGGCTGGCCGGCAGAGGCAGACGGCGTGATCGCGGAAAAGTAGATATCCGCGGCCGAGTATAAGATGCCGTGGCTTCGGATCTGATTCTCGTCTTCCGTCTTCGTCAAAGTCTTAACAAGTATATCCAGCGCAAAGCCTTCGAAAAGGACATTACAGAACATGCCCGCTACTGCGGCAACGAGCCACTTCACGTCAGAGTTAAGGAGAGTTTCGCGAAGAAGTGAAGGCGAGAAACTTTCACTTCTGGACACGACTGCCCAGATACTGAAGACCATCAGTACCAGAAACAAAAGCATCCACGGAAGTTTCTTCTTAAGCATTTTTCCTTCTCCTCTTCCAGTTTTATAAAAATCGGAAAGCCCGCGCCGGCAGCACGGGCTTTGGGATCCGATAAATGATGACGGGTCAGTTCGTGTAGTTATCGAAATAACCCTGGACCAGTACGACCGGTGTTCCCTTGTCGCCGGATCCGGAAGTCAGATCGCAGAGGGAACCGATCAGGTCGGTCAGCTGGCGCGGTGTCGTTCCTTCACTGGCCATCTTGCCGACAAGGTTACTGTCCTTGGCCTTGATGCTGTCAGAGATCGCCTTCTTCAGTTCTTCACCGGAGAGATTGGCAAAATCGTTATCCGCGAGATATTTCAGTTTCAGTTCGTTCGGTGTTCCGATCAGTCCGTCGGTAAAAGCCGGAGAAACGACCGGATCTGCGAGCTCCCAGATCTTTCCCTGCGGATCTTTAAAAGCACCATCGCCATATACCATGACTTCGACGCACTTTCCTGTTGCGTCGAGGATGTTCTTCTGAACGGCCAAAACCAGATCTTTGCACTCTCTCGGGAAGAGCTTGACCTGATCTTCTGTGGCCTTATTGGATCCGAGAAGACCATATGTCTCATTACATCCACTGCCATTTACCGGAGCATTCATGATCTCATCGAGACCGAATACCTTCTCGGCACCGCCGGAAAGGAGGATCCTCTTCGTTCTGGCACGAGTGTGGATATCGCAGTTGATGATGTTCTTGGTATAGTCGAGGATCGCCTTCGGCTGGTTGGCGAAGATGATCTCTACTTCGCAGCCGGCTTCCTTGATGAGGTCGCCGTAGTAAGCTACATAGTCCACACCGGTGAACTCATGCTTATTCTCGCCGAAAAGCTCACGATACTTTTCCAAAGAGAGGACATCGGAATAAGGATTTACGCCTGCGGCATCGATCTTGTCGAGGCTTACGAGGCAGTTTCCGACTTCGTCAGAAGGATAAGAGAGCATCAGAACGATCTTTTTACAGCCCATGGCGATACCGCGAAGGCAGATCGCGAAACGGTTTCTGCTTAAGATCGGGAAGATAACGCCGACGGTCTGTCCGCCGAGCTTTGCTTTTACATCGGAAGCGATATCCTGCACGGTGCAATAGTTGCCCTGGGATCTTGCGACGATCGACTCTGTCATCGCGATAACATCGCGGTCGCGAAGTTCGAAACCTTCTGCTTTTGCCGCCTCCAATACGGACTCGGTAACGATTTTACTAAGATCGTCTCCCTGACGGATGATCGGGCAGCGGATGCCCCGCGAAACTGTACCTACTCTGCGCTCTGCCATATGAACGTCCTCCTGAAAAAAAGAATATCTGCACGGCAAAGAATATCCCGGATAATGACACGACTCCATTGCCGTTTTTCACAACGCTACTATTATAATACGAGCCGGGCGGGTTTCAAAGAGGAGCGTTTATGCCTCGTCGGAAAACTCGTCCCAGGTCTTCTCATCTTCGGTAAAACCGTTCTTCGCCTTTGCACGGACGATTGCTTTGATGATCAGTCCGGAAAGGATGATCAGAAGGATAACGGCCCATCCGAATACGATATTGGCCTTAAGCGTATAGCCGTCGTTTTTTCCGTAGATACCGCCGCCGCGGATCAGGTTGACGATATTCCAGACGAAAAGTCCGCTTAAGACCGTCGGAGCGATGACCTTGATCGAAGGGATGAACCACCACGACGGCATCTTGAAATACTTAGTATTTCTGTTTACCTGATCTAAGATCTTAGCGGTCTTAAAGAACCATCCGGCAACGATCACTTCGAGGATACCGGTCAGGATCAATGTGTAACTGTTGATGAAATAGTCCACGATATCAAGGATCGCAAGACCTGCTCCCGTTACATAGATGAGGCTGATGACGCCCTCGACGATACATAGTGTGAGTGTCGTCTTTTTCTTATTGAGCTTAAACTTATCGGAGATCGCCGTCGAAACGCCCTCGATAATAGAGAACAGAGAATCGATCGCCAGCGTGATCAGGCAGAAGTAGAAGATAAAGGCAAAGAGCATGTTGACCACGCCGCTACCGGAAAGATTGACGATCGCCTGCGGATAGATGATGAATGCCGTGGAGATACCGGATGCGGACATGTTATCGAGCATTCCGACACCGGCCATCGTCGTAAACATAACGATACCGGCAAGGACACTGATGATCATGTCGGAAAAAGCGATGATGATGGCATCGACTGCGATATTGGCTTTTTCATCGAGAAAAGAACCGTACGCGAACATGATCGCCATGGCAACGGAAAGCGAATAGAATACCTGGCCGATCGCATCGATCCAGAGATTGGAATCGGAAAGGGCGCTCAACTTCGGAATGAAAAGCTTGCTGACACCATCCAGCGCGCCCGACATCGTAAATCCTCTTACCGCGAGGATCAAAAGGCAGATGACCGGAAGTGAAACGGTGTATTTAACGACCTTGCCGACTGTTGTCGTGCCGTTTCGGATGCAAAGATAGCAAAGTGCCCACGCCAGGAGAAGGCAGCCGAATACCGGCCATGCGATCGTTTTAAAACCGGACACGACGCCCGTGGTCTTAATGGTCTTCATCCAAAGAGAACTTGCCGCCTCGTTGTCGCCGGTCATGTTCATGAATTTAAAGCTCATGAAGAACATCATGATGACCCATGCAAAAACGGCCGCATAGTAGATGGAGATGCCGATACCGTTGGAAACGCCCAGCCAGCCGATATTCTCTGCTTTTTTATTCAGTGCGCGCATCGCACCCGGCGCGCCGCTCTTGGTATGTCTGGAAACAGAGATCTCCAGCATCAGAAGCGGGATACCGATCACGAGCATGGCCAAAAGATATACAAATAGAAAAGCACCGCCGCCGTATTTTGCCGCCAGTCCCGGGAAACGCCAGGCATTGCCGAGACCTACCGCAGAACCGATCGCTGCCAGAATAAATGTGGATCTTGATGACCATTTGTCACGCATGAAAATATCACCCCTGTTAACAGTTTTATATTCCGGAACGATCTGACTTTATTCCGGATCTCCATGACAGAAAGATCAGAGAAGCGGTGTGTCGTTGTACTGAGGTCTTTCAGACTTCTTCACCTGGATAAACATATTGTGGAGAAGGTTGACGCTCGACAGGATACACTCACCCTGATTGAGTTTGCGGATATGTTTCATCGCATAGTCGTCAAGGTGATTCTGAACCGTGTTGATATCGTCATTGAGCATGAGTCTGTGGATCAGAAGCGAACCGATCTGTCCGAAAAGCACCGAAGATACGTCTGTCGGGCGCTGTGTCGTCAGGAAAAGGAAGATACCCTTCTTACGGCCTTCTCTTGCAAGGAGTGTAAGACCGCCGTGGAACTCCTTATCGGAGTATCTGGACTTGGCATATCTGTGGACCTCGTCGATGAAGAATACGAACGGATAGACCTGATCCTGAGAGATAACGTAATTACTTACCAGGTCAATGACCATGCCGCCGATACCTTCTGCGGCACCGAGGGCAGATGTATCGATATAAAGGCTGGAATCCGGCTCATAAATGAACTGGTCGATCGCATCGAGAAGGTTATACATCGACGGATCGTTCGAGAAGAACGTCAAAAATCTCGTGTTCGTCATCTGATACTGGATCTTCTGCACGAAAGACGCGTTGGCATTTGCCTTCAGCGTATCGTAGCAGTATCTGAAGTTGTAGTTGTTATCTCTTGCCGGCTCGCAGACAGACTCCGCCTGGATCTGCTCCGGAAGAAGTTCGATGTTAAAGTCGGTATCGTCATTGGATACGGAGGCGAGGTTCTCCTGAACTTCGTCGATATTGGCACCGACCTTATAGTAGTAGGAATCGTCGCCGATCTTCTTCATGAAACGAAGAGATGTGATCGCCTCGGAAAGCACCGCGCCCTGGCTGCTGTTTTCTGTTTCGAAAAGCTTCTCCCACTGCTCCATGCGGATCTTGGAAGGAGAAACGGTGGTATCTACACCCAGCGTCAGCTTCGTGACCTCGGCGTGTGTAAAGGCATCCCTATACTCACCTGTCGGGTCGATGATCAGTGCTTTTCGGCCGGTGGCAATGAGCTTATCGAGGATCGCCAGAGACGTAGTGGACTTACCACTGTTCGTGGAACCGATGCACATGAGGTGACGGTTGAAGAGCGTACTCGGCTTCACCTGCACATCCGCGTTTGTTCTGTCAAGGAATGTCGCGAAAGGCGGAAGCGGCTCTTCCTCTTCTTTGGAAGTCTCGAGGGACTTTAAGTACATCTGGTAGATCGCATCCGTGGCCAGATAGACCTTGTCTGTGATGCCGAGCGTCTTAAAGCCGGAAAGAACGAATTTGTCGGATTCGGGAGTAATGATCGCGATCGTGTCGATACTGATCTCATGGTAATCTTCATTCTTCTCGGAACCGAATACCGTCAGCGCATCCGGATCTTTTCTGGAAGCCTTGTTCTCAAAGACCTCTCCAAGGAAAATACCGGAAGTGGAATCGATCACAACATAGTAGTTGATCGTGTTCGGAAGAAACGAGCGGCTGAACTTGCTTCTGTCCGTCATAAAGGAGTTGTTGCTGTCGATTTGGGCGATACTGCAGCTTCTGTAGACCTGCGTGATCTTTCCCAGATAATAGTCCTGAAGATTCTCACCTTTGTATAGAGATTCAAGTGTCATTTTCGTCCTCCCGGGGGGTAAGTGTTTGGTGTCATAATCGAGATCGTCTTTTTCATTTTTCCGTCGAGTCACAACAACTTAAACAGTATACCATTTCCTGAGAGTTTTTTCTATCGAAAGCGAGGCCTGCGCGTCAGTTCTCTGCTCCTAAAAATGTTACCGCATGGCTTTTCTTTTACGATCCCACGGTAAACAGTGCATGGAAGTATTTTCTTCTTTCCATCAGTTCATCGAAAGTTCCCTGTTCTTCAAGTCTTCCGTTTCTCATCACAAGGATTTTGTCATATCTTCGCATCAGTTTTTCATCCAGTGCGTGTGTGACGACGACTCTTGTGATGCCGGAAAGATCAAGGATATCGGAAGAGACCTTATATGCCGTTTGGGGATCCAGAGCCGCCGTGATCTCGTCAGCCAGAAGGACGGAGGAATCCTTAAGAAGGCTTCTGGCAATCGATATCCTCTGCTTCTCACCACCGGACAAGCCGTTGCCGTTCTCTCCGCAAAGATAGTCTTCGCCACGCTCGCTGATCAGTTCCCCCAGATTCGCACGGACGACCGCCTGCTGCACTTTCTCTTCGGGAAAATCCCTGAACATCGTGATGTTGTCCTTAATGGAAGAATTAAAGACGAACACATTTTGCTGTATCGATGACACCTGATCGAAAAGCGAATCCGAAGACGAATCCTTAAGATCCACATCGTCCCAGCTTATCTTTCCGCTGTATTCCGCTCCGCATGCACCGGAAAGGATCAGGTTTAAAAGCGTGGACTTTCCGCTTCCGGAAGCGCCGACGATCGCATAGGATTTTCCTGCTTCAAATTCCGCGGATACATCGTGAAGGATCTCATTTCCTTCTTCATAAGAGAAGGAAACGTTCATGAGACAGATGCTTTTCGAAAGTCCGGAAAGAACGGTATCACCGCCTGTATAAGAACTCTTTTCCAAAGATGCGGCGACCTTCCTGATCAGCGCATCCGCCGCTTTTCTTCCGGCCAGAAGGCCCGGAAGTTCGGCGACCGGAGATACGACAAAGTTCATAAGGTTAACGAATATCATGACATTTCCGGCGGAAAGTCCTTTTCCCGAAAGAGCAAGATATGCCCCCACGAAAAAGACCGTGACCTGTGCCGACATACCGGACAACTGGCTTAGTGTATCAATGAAGATACGGAGTCTGGTTCTTTTAAATTTCGATTCCTCGAGTTTCGTGTTCTCTTTTGAAAAGAGCCTGGATACGGCTCCTTCTGCACGAAAACTCTTCACGACTGAAAAGCCGTTCAGACAGTCACTGTTGGTAGCGGTAAAACTCTTATTCCCTTCTGACACTTTCACTTCCCCGGCGGCAAGTTTCTTTCCTGACATGAGAGACACGAGAAGAGGGATAAAAGTGACGCCTATTGCGACAGCCGTCAGAAGCGGCGAATAAAAAAGCATAAGTGCAAGCGCAAAGAAGAACGAGGACATCCTGTAAATAAACCAGAACTCTTTGTCTACGAGATTCGTCTCGATCGAAGTACAGTCATTCGTCAGCGCCGACAGATAGTCCGCCGTGTTTTCATTTCGGAATGAGGAAATATTCTTCTTCGTAAGTTTACTAAAAAGAGTATCCTTATAGTTCTGCATCGCCTTTTTCACATATCTGGGCTTGGCATAGTAATTCAGAAAAGATGCGAACAGGAAAAATACTGCGACTCCCCAGGAGATCCATAGAAGTTCGGTGATGCTGTGATTCCCTTTTCCGGATGCCGTATCCAGGAGCTCTCCGAGGATCCAGGATACGCCCATGCCCATCATGCCGGAGAGAACGGCACCTATGACGGCGAGGATAAAATTGGCATAGTTGTCCCTATGGAACTGAGATTTCAGTTCCACGTAAACGCTTTTCGTTTTCATGGCTGATTCCTTTTTTAACTTTCTTTTTCTGCGAACGCGGTAAATTTCTTATCGTCTATCAGATGAAGAACTGTCTGTATCGTTTCTTTTCCGGTCCTTCCGAGCATCGTATATGTGCTCGTCTTCCGGGAGATATCAAAAAGCTTCACGATATCTGCATGCTCGGTAGGCGCGAAGTCATAATCCTCCGCTATCTTTTTGGCCTCATCGATAAGCTTTCGGGCATGCGTCTTATCCCCGGTCATAAAGTAAGCGTAACTTTCCGAGACCAGAAAAGCCGCAGTCGTCTTATCAAAGAAGCACGGTTCGTCATTTTTCCGAAGACTTTTCAGATTGTCTATACTCCACCTTGCGACTGTCTTTGCACGGTCCCACTCACAGCGGTTATTGTAGTAATAAAGAAGCCCCATAGAGGTGTTGTTGGTATCGGAAATGCAATCCCAGAAAGCCATCGCCAGCTGGTTCAGGCATGCCGGATCCGTCTCACCTTTAAGTGCCGTAAGCCATCCTATCTTTGAATTGAAGACCCCGCCCTCGTTGTGTTTTTTCATCATGTCCAGCGCTTTGTCCCGATCATTTGCAAGGAAATTCAAAAGCGCGATATCTCCGATGATCGAAAGCTTTCCGAATCTCGGATCGATGTCATGAGGAACGATCCCTGCCGCCTTCTCGAAAAGCTCTATCGCTCTTTTCATCCATCCGTTACTTTGGTCTTCGATTCCGAATGTCATATAGATCCTTGCTGATGCCACAAGCACATGAAAGTCATTCGGATATTTGGTAAGTGCTTTTTCCGCGTATTCAAGTCCGGATCGGTCCTTGTCGACGATATATCCGTAGATCTGATCCGTGATGGAATGCTTGCGGTTTTCTGCCATTTCATAGCCCAGTAATGTATCGACGGAGGTGTCGAACAGATCCGCGATCCGGACCAGCATTTCCAATTCCGGCGAAGAGATGCCTGCTTCCCATTTATACACCGCGCCCGCCGAAACACCCAAAGCTTCGGACAAAGCTTCCTGCGTAAGCGCACGCTCTTTTCTCATTCTCTTTAAGTTTTCGGCAAGATGAATCTTCATACTTTAGTTCTCCGTTCCGATATCTTACGACCTTATGATAACGGAATCAGACGGCGATTTGAACTGCTTGCTGATACTAATCGGATTTTATTTTTCCTACCGCTGGTATGAATTCATCTCTTTGGTCCTCAGGAATGGGAACGATTCCTTCTTATTGATCATTCGGATATGGAATCCTCAGGATCCGGATCGAGTTCCCGCAGTTTTTTGCAGAGCTCATCGACCTTTTCACTGCTCGCACGGATCTGCTGCCGAAGCTGCGTCTTCGGATCCGCCTTCGGATTCTCTTTCAGCGACTGTTTGTACTTATGGTTCGCAATGCCGTCTTTTATGGCATCCACTATATGATATCCGGCCCATATGAGCAGAAGTCCGAAAGCCGGCAAAGATGCCCATAGCGGAAAGGAAAAATATACGGCTGCACCAAAGAGAAAAACGAATGGGATTACATAAAAAATTACGAGAAAGACAGTAAGACATCCCGACGCAACGGGACCCAACTCTGAATCGTTTTTCTTTTCCTCCTCTTCCTGTTCCCGGATCGCATATTCAGGCAATCTGCTGCTCAAAAGCCTTTTCAGACGGCTCATGAGTTTTTGGTGGTTAAGACGTTCCTCCAGGAGATTCTCCATCGTTTCGAAATACTCGAGATGTTCTTTCTTACAGGCTTTTTCTGCCGATCTCACGCTGACCAGTCCGGCCGGGAAACGGAACGAAGGCTCTTTATAATAGTTGCCCAAATCCTCGGTGCTTTTCATATTCGCGGCGATCAGGACAAGACCGCGCAGTGCACGGAAGTTGTGCGGTTCTTTTTGCAGCATAAAGTCATATGCTTTTTTCGCCGAAGATAATTCCTCGTCACTCCAGTATTCCTTCGCCTTATCGATGACATCATCTTCAAAGACATACTGATAATCAAATACATCCCCGCAGAAAGGACATTCGTACTCCTGACGGTCAATATGCACCTTCAGCGATGCTCCGCACGTCGGACAGGAGTGGGCTTTCAGATGCTTCCCGGAATTTCCGGAACCGGATTCAGAAGGACGTGATTCAGAGACCGGAGCTTCGGACAGATCTGTTAAAGGATCCATCTCGAACAGTTCCTTGCGCGCCTTCTCGAATCTTTCCCGCTGATTATTGAGTTCTGCTTCTTTTCTCTTGATCGAAACCTTGTTCGTTTCGATCCTGCTCTTAAGCCCTTCGATCTTATCCGGGCCTTTGCGATACGGGTCAGGATCCGGTTTTTTCTCCATTGCCCGGAGAGCCAGCTCCTGACTCGAAAGACTTTCCTTAAGGGTGGTTAAGTCTCTCTCCGTTTGGGGAAACTGCCTTTGCATATTCAAAACCAAGGTAAGCTGCTCGAAATACGCCTTGTGCTCTCCTTCGCATTCCGAGTTTGCTCTTTCAAGAGCCTCTCCGACTTCCGGTTTTCTTTGTGCCTTATATGAATCCACGGAAACCAGTTCATCGACGTTTTTGACCTTCGCGGCAATCAGGATCAGGCCGCGCAGCGCTTCGAAATTCCGGGGATCATATTTGAGTTTTAATTCATATGCTTTCTGGGCAGAATGGAACTCGGATCTTTTCAGTGATTCTGCCGCACGGAAATTGGCCGTCTCTGCGGACAGATACTTATAGTCAGATGAAACACCGCAGTACGGACAATCGTACATCTTGGTCTTCGGATTCAGTCTCAGTTTACCCCCGCAAGTCGGACATTTCGACCTGCTCTCTATACTGCTCATAACCCAATACCCTCAAAAGCCACATAACCTAACCTTAGAAACGATTATAGCATATCGGAAGGACGCAAATAAAAAAGCCGGAGCATTTCTGCTCCGGCTTTCCTTTTGATTCGTTAACCAGCTTTCCGAATTACTTCTGCTCAGCAATGGCAGCCTGTGCAGCCGCGAGACGAGCGATCGGTACACGGAACGGCGAGCAGGATACATAATCCAGGCCGATCTTGTGGCAGAACTCTACGGACGTCGGGTCACCGCCGTGCTCACCGCAGATACCGATGTGCAGGTTCGGGTTGACCGGCTTACCGAGATCGATGGCCATCTTCATAAGCTTACCTACGCCGTTCTGGTCGAGACGTGCGAACGGGTCAGACTCGAAGATCTTGGACTCGTAGTAAGCCTCGAGGAACTTGCCGGCATCGTCACGCGAGAAGCCGAATGTCATCTGTGTCAGGTCGTTGGTACCGAAGCAGAAGAATGCAGCTTCTTTTGCGATCTCGTCAGCTGTAAGAGCAGCACGCGGGATCTCGATCATGGTACCTACTTCGTACTTGAGGTCAGAACCTGCTGCAGCGATCTCAGCATCAGCTGTCTCCACAACGATGTTCTTCACGACCTTGAGCTCCTTGATGTCGCCGATGAGCGGGATCATGATCTCCGGCTCGATGTTCCAATCCGGATGATTCTTCTTCACGTTCAGAGCCGCACGGATGACAGCCTTAGTCTGCATCTTTGCGATTTCAGGATAGGTAACTGCCAGACGGCATCCACGGTGACCCATCATCGGGTTGAACTCGTGGAGGGAGTCGATCATAGCCTTGATGGCCTCAACTGTCTTGCCCTTCTTATCAGCGAGTTTCTTGATATCAGCTTCTTCTGTAGGTACGAACTCGTGGAGCGGCGGATCCAGGAAACGGATTGTTACCGGATAGCCTTCGAGTGCCTCGTAGAGAGCTTCGAAGTCAGACTGCTGCATCGGCAGGATCTTCTCAAGAGCTTCTTCTCTCTCTTCTACTGTCTCGGAGCAGATCATCTCACGGAAAGCGTCGATTCTTCCGTCACCGAAGAACATGTGCTCAGTACGGCAGAGACCGATACCCTCAGCGCCGAGCTCACGTGCCTTCTTCGCATCCTTAGGTGTATCAGCATTAGTTCTTACCTTAAGTCTTCTGTACTTATCCGCCCAAGCCATGATGCGGCCGAACTCACCTGCGATAGTAGCATCTACTGTCGGGATGATGCCGTCATAGATCTTACCTGTGGAACCGTCGATGGAGATCTCATCACCTTCGTGATATTCCTTACCGGCAAGAGTGAACTTCTTGTTTGCTTCATCCATGTTGATATCGGAGCAGCCAGATACGCAGCATGTACCCATACCACGTGCAACTACGGCAGCGTGGGATGTCATACCACCACGGACGGTGAGGATACCCTGGGAAGCCTTCATTCCTTCGATGTCCTCCGGAGAGGTCTCGAGACGTACGAGAACAACTTTCTTTCCTTCTGCCTTCCAAGCCTTTGCATCTTCAGCCGTAAATACGATCTGGCCGCATGCAGCACCCGGGGAAGCACCCAGAGCCTGAGCGATCGGAGTTGCGTCCTTCAGTGCTTTTGCATCGAACTGCGGGTGAAGGAGTGTATCGAGGTTACGCGGATCGATCATCGCAACAGCCTCAGCTTCTGTTCTCATGCCCTCGTCAACGAGGTCGCATGCGATCTTCAGAGCAGCCTGAGCGGTTCTCTTACCGTTTCTTGTCTGGAGCATGTAGAGCTTACCGTGCTCAACCGTGAACTCCATATCCTGCATGTCGCGGTAGTGCTTTTCGAGAATGGAGCATACTTCAGTGAACTGCTTGAATGCCTCCGGGAACTTCTCCTGCATCTCGGCGATCTTCATCGGAGTACGAACGCCTGCAACAACGTCCTCGCCCTGAGCGTTTGTCAGGAACTCACCGAAGAGGCCCTTGTTACCTGTTGCCGGGTCACGTGTGAAAGCAACACCGGTACCGCAATCGTCACCCATGTTACCAAAAGCCATGGACTGTACGTTAACAGCTGTACCCCAGGAATACGGAATATCGTTGTCACGACGGTAAACGTTGGCACGCGGGTTGTCCCAGGAACGGAATACGGCTTTGATCGCGCCCATGAGCTGTTCCTTCGGATCTGTCGGGAAGTCGGAACCGATCTTGGATTTGTACTCAGCCTTGAACTGATTAGCGAGTTCCTTAAGGTCGTCTGCAGTCAGTTCAACGTCCTGCTTAACGCCCTTTTCTGCCTTCATCTTATCAATGAGTTCTTCGAAGTACTTCTTACCGACTTCCATAACAACGTCGGAGTACATCTGGATGAATCTTCTGTAGCAGTCCCAAGCCCAGCGCGGGTTATTGGACTTTTCTGCGATTACATTAACAACTTCCTCATTAAGTCCGAGGTTTAAGATGGTATCCATCATACCCGGCATGGAAGCTCTCGCACCGGAACGGACAGAAACGAGAAGCGGGTTCTCCAGGTCACCGAACTTCTTACCGGTGATCTCCTCCATCTTTCCGATATACTCAAGGATCTGTGCGAAGATCTCGTCATTGATCTGACGTCCGTCTTCATAATACTTGGTACAAGCCTCTGTGGTGATCGTAAAACCCTGCGGAACAGGAAGTCCGAGGTTGGTCATCTCAGCAAGGTTTGCGCCCTTACCGCCGAGGAGCTCACGCATGTTGCCGTTGCCCTCAGAAAACAAGTAAACATATTTAGTCATTGTTTAGCCCGCCTTTCATAATATTACTTACTTCATACTCTATTTTTTCAGTGCTTTTCAAGAGGGAGCCTCGAAAAGCACCTAAAAATCACATTATTCTGTCCGATTTTTGATTACGGGAACCGGACATTCCCGTCGCTTCCTGATCAGAAGTCAGATCACTTATCTGACTTTCGAATCAGAAGTCGAATTTGCCTTCGAAGAACTCTCCGAGCTTATCGATCGGGAAACGGATGTTGCCCGGCTCGTACTCGACATTCTTCATGGAGTCACGCTCACGGATCGTTACGCAGTTATCTTCTTCGGAATCGAAGTCATAAACGACGCAGTACGGAGTTCCGATCTCGTCCTGTCTTCTATAGCGCTTACCGATGGACTGTCTGTCATCGAATTCGCACATATACTTCTTAGAAAGCTCACTGAAGATCGGCTCGGCTTTCTCACTGAGTTTTGCAGACAGCGGGAGGATACCGATCTTGATCGGAGCAAGGAACGGATGGAAGTGCATAACTGTACGAACATCCTCTTTGTCGCCGTCGACGATCTTTTCTTCGTCATACGCGGAGCAGAGGAATGCGAGAGTGACACGGTCAGCACCGAGCGACGGCTCGATAACGTACGGTACATACTTCTCGTTCTTCGCCGGATCGAAGTAGGACAGATCCTGCTTAGAGAATTCCATGTGCTGCTTAAGGTCATAGTCGGTTCTGTCGGCAACGCCCCACAGTTCGCCCCATTCGCCTTCTTCCTTGAAGGGGAACCAGAACTCGAAGTCTGTGGTCGCATTGGAATAGAAAGCCAGTTCCTTCGGATCGTGATCTCTTGTTCTGAGCTCATCTTCCTTCAGGCCGAGACCTGTAAGCCAGTTGTAGCAGTACTCTTTCCAGTACTTGAACCATTCGAGGTCAGTTCCGGGCTCGCAGAAGAACTCGAGTTCCATCTGCTCGAACTCACGTGTTCTGAAGATGAAGTTACCCGGTGTGATCTCGTTTCTGAAGCTCTTACCGATCTGGCAGATACCGAACGGGATCTTTTTTCTTGCAGAGCGCTGGACGTTCAGGAAGTTTACGAAGATACCCTGAGCGGTCTCCGGACGGAGATATACTTCACTCTTGCTATCTTCCGTAACACCCATGAATGTCTTGAACATCAGGTTGAATTTTCTGACATCGGTGAAGTTATGGCCGCCGCACGTCGGGCACGGGATGTTCTTTTCCTTGATATAAGCAACGAGTTCTTCGTCGTTCATACCCTCGACAACAACATCGGTGATGCCGTTCTCGGCGTTATAATCTTCGACCAGTTTATCGGCACGGGCACGTGCCTTGCACTGCTTACAGTCAATAAGCGGATCAGAGAAACCGCCGACGTGACCGGAAGCTACCCATACCTGCGGGTTCATGAGGATCGCGCAGTCGACGCCGACGTTATACGGGCTCTCCTGAACGAACTTCTTCCACCATGCCGCTTTTACGTTATTCTTGAGCTGGACACCCAGAGGACCGAAGTCCCATGCGTTTGCCAGACCACCGTAGATATCGGAACCCGGATATACGAAACCTCTGGTTTTCGCAAGGGCTACGATCTTTTCCATTGATTTCTTAACGGGCATCAGGATTCCTCCTCTTCCGCGTCATCGGAATCGTCTGTTTCTACGATCTCCTCGAATTCGGAAACTTCTTCTACGAAGCTTTCCACTGTCTCTTCTTTTGCTTCAGTCTCGGCTGCGGCGGCAGGAGCTGCTTCCTCGGCATTCTCTCCGTCAACACCTTCAGCTTCGAGACGGGCCTGATTCTCGGCAGCCTCTTTTGCCAGGCGGCGGGCTTCCTCGATCTCCGGACGAAGCGGAACGTACGGGGTGTGCTGTCCTTCTACACCAACGACCTTATCTGCGGCAACTTCCTTGCAGGCAAGGGTGACATAGCTCGGAGTCGGATCATCGACCATCGGCTGGGCACCATCAACGAGCTGACGGGCGCGCTTTGCGACCAGCATGCACAGTGAGTAGCGGCATTCGGCCTTTGGTAACAATTCTTCAACTGACGGATCTACTAACATTTTCAATTCCTCCCTTTAGTTTTTCCTATCACTCGGCAAGAAGTGTATCCACTTCTTTGCTTCTTCTTACGTACCGAGCATGCTCGGCTTCGACAATGGCGGCGATCTCTTCTGCGGCTCTGTCGACATCATCGTTGGTAACGACATAGTCAAACTTCGGTGCAGAGGCGATCTCGGTTTTGGCCTGTGCCATTCTCTTATCTACTAATTCCTCCGTCTCGGTGCCACGACCGGTCAGGCGGCTTCGCAGTTCTTTCAGCGTCGGCGGAAGAAGGAAGATCGTTACGGTTTCGTCGAACTTTTCCTTCAGTGCCAGGGACCCGGCAACGGTCAGATCCAAAAGGACATCCTGTCCTTTTCCGGACATCGTGATAAGCGGTGTCAGCGGCGTGCCGTAATAGTTGCCGACATATACGTCATATTCGATGATCTCGCCTTCGGCGATCAATGCCTCGAATTCTTCTTTTGTTTTGAAGTAATACTCAACGCCGTCCTTCTCTGCGCCTCGCGGAGCTCTGGAAGTCGCGGAGATGGACTGCCCGAATGCAGGGATCATCTCGCGGAGCTTGGCGATCACGGTGCCCTTTCCGACTCCGGAAGGACCTGATATCGAAACGATCAGACCGTTACTCATTTCTTGCCTCCTTCTGCTTCAGAAAGCATCCCGGAGATCTCTTCCGGCGCAAGCGCCGACAGCACGATGTGACCGCTGTCCGTAACCAGGACGGCTTTGCTCTTCTTGCCGGATGAACAATCCACGAGCGCGCCCCGGTCTCTGGCATCCTGTACGAGGCGGCGGATCGGTGCAGACTCTGCCCCGGCCACACAAACAAGTCTCGTGCTAGAAACCATATTTCCGAACCCGATATCAATAAACGCCATTGTTTTTACTTCCTTCTTTATGCCAGATTCTGGATCTGTTCACGGATCTTTTCGAGCTCCGTTTTCATATCCAAAACATAATTCGTGATCGTGATGTCGTTTGCCTTCGAACCGATCGTGTTGACCTCACGGTTCATTTCCTGGAGGATGAAATCCAGGCGCTTGCCGATACTGCCCGTACCCTTCAGAGTCTCACGGAGCTGTGCCATGTGACTGGTAAGTCTGGTGAGTTCTTCGTCGATCGCGCACTTATCTGCAAAGACGGCCACTTCCGCCTCACGTCTTGTTTCGTCATAAACGAGATTCGCCTTTTCTTCCAGAAGATCTTCGATCCTGGCCATCAGGCGCTCTTTATATTCCTTCGGCACCAGCGGGGCACGAAGTTTGACTGCGGCATGCATGCTCTCAAACGCATTGACCTTTTCAAGCAGATCGGAGACCAGCTTCTCGCCTTCGATCCCGCGCATCTTGATGATGTCTTCAATCGCAGCATCCAGAACAGGCAGAAGTTCCGCGCCCGCCTCTTCCGGTGTCAGACTGTTGGCTCTTGCCACAAGTACATCCGGGATCCTTGCGATCTGATATGCGTCTGTAGTATCTTCACGGCCGGTAAGCTCGGCGATGGTCTTGATCGCATCGGAATAAGCTTTTGCCAGACCGGAATTCATTTCAACGGTGGAGTTTCCGTCTCCTACGTCCTCGATCGTTACGAATACGTCGATCTTTCCGCGGACGAGACGTTCGGTGATCCTCTCACGGATCTTGTTTTCGAGCACGGCATATCCTCTCGGCATGCGTACGGAAATATCGCAAAAACGGTTGTTTACCGATTTGATCTCTACCAGGTAGCGGCGTGTGGTGTAAGTCTGTTCTCCGCGGCCATAGCCCGTCATGCTGAATGCCATGAAAAAGTCCCCGTTTCGTAAAGATATGCGCTGCTGCGGCAAAAGGTGCTGCAGGGCGCATTTTTAGTACATAGAATTATAGTACAGGGTGCAAAATCTTGCAAGTGTAAAAATCGGGTTTTTCCTTACAGCCGCAGGCGTTATAAAAAATTTTCAGGTCGCCGTTTTTTGGTATTTTACACTTTGACCGGATCGAATTTTAAGTAATCTGCGGCGATCAGGCGGTATTCGACGCCGTTTTTCTCTCCGTTAAAAGCACTTTGATGGGCTCTTCCGTGCAGATGTCCGTAGAGGCACAGGTCAAATCCATACTGCTCGAGGACTTTCGTAAAACCGTTCTCGCGTCCGGTCTCGTAGACCGGCGGATAGTGCAGCATCGCGATTTTACGGACGGAGCTGATGTCAGGTCTTTCCGCGGATAGTGCTTTTACATCGGTATTTTCGCCCTCGGAAAGTGCTTTTGCAGCAGTGTCTTCGCCCTCGGCTTCTCCCTCTTCAAATGCGCGGATCGAGTCGACGAGTGATCTTTCGAGCCGGCCGACTTCGCGAAGATAGATCTTCTCGTCTTCCTTTTTGCTTTCGGGGTTTTCCGGAAGGATCCAGCCGCGGGTTCCCGCGATCAGGGTATTTTCGACAACAAAGCCCTTGTTCTTCAGGATCTTTAAGGTCGTAAGGCCGTTGGCCGCCATGAAATCCTCGACCTTCTTCGTCGTGCCCCACCAATAGTCGTGGTTGCCTTTACTGAGGATCTTCGTACCGGGAAGGCCATCGATGAACTGAAGGTCCGCGAGCGCTTC
Source organism: Clostridiales bacterium (assembly GCA_017428545.1). GTDB lineage: Bacteria > Bacillota > Clostridia > Saccharofermentanales > Saccharofermentanaceae > Scatonaster. The sequence goes on along the minus strand of JAFRQR010000027.1, from coordinate 16,240 downwards.
CTCCATCGAGATGCCCCAGGAAATGTCACCGGGGATCAGGACGGTATCCGAAGAAGTGATCTTCTCGCGCCAGTTCTTTTCGAGCCGCTCGACATGACCCGTCCAGGCGGGGCCGAAAACATCCATCGGCTTATCGACCGACAGTCCGAGGTGAAGATCTGCAATCGCAAAAATGCTCACGTTCCGGCTCCTTTCTACTGGCTTTCTGTAAATATCATACCATATTTACCGTATGGTCAGATGGCGGGACATATTTTTGCAATTTTCTGTCCGGTTATCTGTCTTTTGGCTTGTTTGTCAGATGGCGGGACATATTTTTGCAATTTTCTGTCCGTTTATCTGTCTTTTGGCTTGTTTGTCAGATGATAGGTCTGATTTTTGAAAATATCTGTCCGGTTATCTGTCTTTTTGACGCGCGGTCAGACATTCTGAAAATGCGCGATGATCGCGTCCGCATCCTTTTCCGAGATGCGTTCCGCCTGCATCAGTTCTTCCTTCGAAGCCTTGGAGATCGCCTTGATAGAGCCGAAGTGCTTCATCAGTGCTTTTCGCTTGGCGGTACCGATACCCGGGATCGTCTCGAGTGAATAGGTGAGATTTCTTTTCTTGCTGAGTTTTCTCTGATACGTGATCGCGAAGCGGTGCACCTCGTTCTGGATGCCGGTGATCAGACGGAAAAGCACCATCATGTCCTCGTCTTCTCTCGCATCTTCCGCAAGATCGATCGTTGTCCCGTCGATCTTAACCAGCCCGTGCGTTCTGTGGCGACGGTCCTTGACCATGCCCGCGAGCTGCACTTTATCCTGAAGACCGAGTTCCTCGAGAACTCCGTAGATGGCATGCACCTGACCAAGTCCGCCATCGGCGAGGATCAGGTCCGGCATCTTGCCGAACTTCTCATCTTCCGCATGCGCAAACCTTCGCAAAAGCACTTCCCGCATGGAAGCGTAGTCATCCTGTCCTTCGACCGTCTTGATCTTGAAAAGCCGGTATGACTGTTTATCCGGGCGTCCGTCCGTGAACACGACCATACCGCCGCAGCGGTCGTCATTTCCGAGGTTACTGATATCGTAAGATTCGATCCGCTTCGGAACGCCTCTGAGTGAAAGTTTATCCGTAAGAAGCGCAAGCGCGGTCTCGACGCTTTGCTGGGAAGTTCCGACACGAAGGATACGCCGGCGCAGCGCCTCCTTGGCATTGGCATTTGCCATCTCCAGAAGACGGGCACCATCGCCGCGCGAAGGCACATGCAGAGACACCTTATGTCCCGCCATATCGCAGATCGCCTGCTCGACAGAATCGTGATCTTCCAGATCGATCGAAACCAGGATCTCCTTCGGGATCTCTGCCGCGGTCGGATAATACTGCATGAGGAAAGCCTCGAGAAGACTCTCTTCCGACTCGCCTTCATCTTTCAAAAAATAGGTCGAAGATCCGATGATACGTCCGGAGCGCAGTTCCAGTTTCCGGAAGCACATCTCGCCGGCGTCGCGGAAGAAGCCGACCGCATCTCGATCCGACTCACGCGGGAACGAAACATTCTGAGAAGCCATCACGGCCGTCAGCGCCTGGAGACGGTCACGGCAGACGGCCGCGCGCTCGAAGTCCAGCGCCTCGGATGCCTCCTGCATCTGCGTCTGCAGATCCCGAAGGATGCCGTCGTATTTTCCCTCGAAGAAGCGGCACATGTTCTCCATGACTTTTCTGTACTCTTCGCGGGAAACATCACCGCGGCAAGGACCGACACAGCGGCCGATGTGGTAGTTAAGGCATGCGCGCTCTTTTCCGATATCGCGCGGAAGCACTTTGCGGCAGGTCTTTGTCGGGAAGATATCGCGCAGCGCCTGAAGCGCGCGGTAAAGATCGCCGCTTAAGAAAGGTCCGTAATACTTCGCGCCTTCCATATTTTTGTCGGGGCGGAAGACCTTCATGATGCGCGGATACTCCTCCTGCATCGTGATGCACACATAGGGGAAGCCCTTGTCGTCACGAAGGAGGATATTATAGTGCGGCTGATAACGTTTGATGAGATTGCACTCGAGCAGAAGCGCCTCGAGCTCGGAACTTACGACGACATATTCGAAGTCGGCGACATGGGAGATCATGGCAAGAACTTTGGCATTTCCCTGCGGGTTCTTGCCGAAGTAGGAGCGGAGACGGTTTCGAAGGTTCTTCGCTTTTCCTACATAAATGACAGAATCCGAGGCGTCCTTCATCAGGTACACTCCCGGATCCGTAGGTACTATATCTAATCTTGCGTCGAATTTGGAAACTTCGGCACCACTCATTGGATCTTCGGATCGTTAAGATATCCGACCAATGCTTCGAGGGCCTCGTCCTGGTCGATGCCGTCTGCCGTTACTTCGATCTCGGCTGCATTCTCAATGCCGAGAGACATAACGCCGAGAAGGCTCTTCGCATTTGCGCGACGGCCGGATCTAGTAAGATAGATGCTGCTCTTAAATGCAGAAGCCTTCTGGATAAGGATCGCAACCGCCTTCATCTGAAGCGCTTCATCGCACTGAAAAGTAACTGTCTGAGAAACCATGTTTCTTCCTCCTCGAGGTTCATATATTTTGTTCGCCCGCGCATCTTACGAAACACGCGCAAACTTCCTTTTTTATGCTACAAGCAAAGTATATGGAGACTTAAGTTTAATGTCAATCGTTTGCCCGAGGCCGTCGGGCAATTTCGTGTTTTTGCGATAAAGACAGAGAAATCGGCGGAATTTTATTGTCAATCTGTCAAATGGAAAAGGAAAACAGAAGAGCATCATCCTTCGGGGCTTCGTAGTAGTTCTTCCGGCGTCCGACTTCCTGAAAACCGAAGCTCCGGTAAAGGTGCACGGCAGCCTCGTTTTCTGATCTTACTTCCAGATGGATCTTGATGATCTCTTTTCCTTGGCAAAAGCACTTGATCTCGTCAAGTATCTCTCTTCCCAGGCCCTGCCTTCGAAACTTTCTTTTGACTGCGATGATCGCGATCTCCGCCTCGTCGAGGACATACTGCAGCGCATAGTAGCCGACCAGTTCCCCGGTCTCTTCATCCCTTGCGCAGACGAGCGTTCTCACCTGCTCATCCGAAGCAAATGTCCAGAGCGAATCCACACTCCACGGATCCGGAAACGAAGCGATCTCGATCTCATGGATCTCTTCGAGGTCTTCTTTCTTTGCTCTTTCAAATACCAGCTTCATACCGTTCTCCTCTCTGCGCATCCGATGGCGTCTTTCTTCGAGGCTTCCTTGTTATTTTCCGGTGTGTTTTTACTGATCATTCGTGCTGTAGTAGCGGATCGGGATCTCCTTCATGTCTTTGCCCTGCTCGGCGGCCGTTCTTTCCGCCTGTGTCTTCGAAAGATAGACAGGCATCAGCGCTGCCGCGGGGAACTTCTGAAGAAGCACTTTCGAAGCTTCCTCGGGACGTGCATCGGCCGTAATTTCGGAAACGGTCTTTTCAGAAACGGCAGCAACGTTTTCCGGAAGGATCTCATCGAAGCCTTCGGCGTATTTTACAAGGTCTTCCGGCGTTACTTCCTCCATGAAAAGCTTCGCTCCGGTTCCGATCAGAAGGATCTTTTTCCCGGGGAGCTTCTCGTCCCGGTAAGAAAGGCAGTTCTTCCGGATCTCACTGACATCGGAAGCCACCTCCGGCAGGACCTTCTCGCCCCGGTAGTATGCCGCCGCCCACGCGCGGTGATTGCGGCAGTCAATAAGCGGAACGACGAGCACATCTTCGTCACGGAGAGGCCATGCCATAGCCTCCAGAGAAGAGACCGGGACCGCCGGTTTTTCAAGGACCATCGCCATCGTTTTTACCGAGGACACGCCGATCCTTATCCCGGTAAAAGAACCCGGGCCGACGGTGCAGGCAAGCACGTCGAGGTCTTCGTATTTACAGGAATTACTTTCCATCAGGTCATGTACCTGCGGCATAAAGGTCTGAGAATGCGTCAGTCCGTCATTTCTGAACCGGATATCGATAGGTTTTCCGTCTGCCCACAGACAGGACGAGCACGCACGGTTCGATGTATCACATGCCAAGATCTTCAAAACGCATCCCCTCCTTTTCCATAGTTTCTCTGACCTTCTTTTCCGCATCTTCAAAGCGCGGAGAAAAAGTGACCGTTATTTCTCTTTCGTTTCCGTTTCCTGAGATCGAAAGCGCGATCCTCTCGGCCGGAAGCGCCTCTTTTATCACGGAACTCCATTCGATGGCGCATACACCGTCTCTTTCGAAGTACTCGTCAAGTCCCGCATCGTAAAAGTCATCACAGCTGTTTAAGCGGTACGTATCAAAATGAAAAAGCCGCGGGATTCCGTTTTTGTCGTTATATTCATTAACGATCGTAAACGTCGGGCTGGTCACTCTTGAATACAGCCCCATCCCGCGGGCCAGGCCTCTTGTAAAGGCCGTTTTTCCCGCGCCGAGATCTCCGTCGAGGGTAATCACGTCCCCGGAGCTTACGGCTTTTCCGATCGCTTCTCCGAGTTTTTCCGTCATCTCAACAGATGTGCTAATTGTTTTCCAAACAGCCATTTCTTATCTTTGTACCAAGTCCTTATTTACTTACGAAGATCCGACACGATCCGTCCGGATCCGATGACCATCAGCACGTCACTTTCCAAAGAAAGCGGGCTTCCCGAAATGACGACCATGTCAGGTGCTTTTCCCGAAGCGATCGTACCATAGCGGTCAGAAACACCGAGGATCTCCGCCGCACGTACCGTGACCGCTTCAAGAGCGCCCTGCTCCGTCATGCCGCCTTTTTTCGCCAGCGCGGCAGAAAGCGGCAGATACTGCTCCGGCACACACGGGTGGTCGGTCATGACCGCGACCGGCAGCCCCTCTTTTTCCAGAACTCCCGCCGTCGAAAGACTGAGGTTGGAAAGCTCCGGCTTGCTGCGGTCCCCGATGACCGGTCCGATGATGATGCCCAGGAGTTTGCCTCCCTTGGGCTTTTCCGGATCGGAGAAGATGCCGAGGCCTCTGTTTTCCGACTGACCAAGATCATACTCTTCCTTCAGGACATCTGCAATAAGATGTCCTTCCGTACAATGATCGAGCGTGTATTTGAGGCTGAATTCATTGGCGATACGGACCGCGGTCAGGATATCATCCTGGCGGTGCGCATGGATCTTCAGGGGCTTCTGCCCGCAGATAACGGGGATCATGGCCTCGAGTTCGAGATCCTTTTCAAAGACATCCGGACGGTCCGGCTTGTCGTCTTTGTCCTTCTGATCCGCATTTTCCGGCTTCATGGCTTCGTTATACTCCGCCCACTTTTCCTCGGACTGTTTCTTTTTCTCATAGTACTCGATCGTCTCCGAAAGCACTCCTCGAAGAAGAGCTGCATTTCCCATACGGGTCTGCGGCGCTTTGTTTTCTTTCCCGTAGCACATCTTCGGGTTCTCGCCGAGTGCGGCCTTCATGGCGATAAAAGGATCCACGATCGCGCGGTCGATCGTCTTTTCATACGTCTTTACCAGCGCGAACTGGCCGCCGATGATGTTCGCCGAGCCCGGACCTGCAGCAACCAGAACGACGCCGCCGTCCCTTGCTTCTTTAAAACACGGATCCGCGTTATGCATGCCGTCGATCGCGCGAAGATCGGGAGAGACCGGCGAGACGATCTCGTTTCCGTCGCTGCCTTCATCGGTCAGGCCGTCGTCAAAAAGGCCGAGATGGGAGTGGGCATCGATGAACCCCGGGTAGACGCGGGCCCCTTTGGCATCGACCGCTTCTTCTCCTGCAAAAGCACTTTTCCACTCATCGCCGGATCCGACCTTCAGGATCTTTTCTCTGTCGAAGGCCACATATCCGTTTGGGATCGGGCCTTGTTTTTCCATCGTATATATTTCTGCGTTATAGATGATCATAAACTGCCTCATTTCTAAACAGCGGCAAAAGCCGTCTGCCACTTCATTTTGCCAAAGATCCGGAAAAAACACAATGAGACGCCCCCGAAGGAGCGTCTCATCCTATCTTCTTATCACTTTTTTCCCCTTAGGATATTCTCCGCGCGGCAATACCCCTCCGTATTATCGTTCCTGAACGACCTGGCGCGCGCGGTTATCCACATTCTTAAGAACCTCCTGAGCCGACCTTGTATCATAGAAATAGCCGCCGGTTTCTTCCTTGATGATCTCAAGCACGGCTTCATCACGGTGCATGCTGTATTTGATTTCTTCAACAATTCCCTTTATCTCGTCCACCATGCCCGGATCTGCCGGGAAATAGGTAAAGTCACTGGATTGTTTCTCCTTCAGGAAAGCATCATATACCCGTCCGATCTTTTCTAAATCCTCTTTCCCGTTTTTTTCAAAAGCGGCCCGGTTCATCGGGAGCATCCCTGCCTCTATCTGGGCATCCTCAGAATACAAACTCTTGATGATCTCCCATGCCTCGTCTTTAAACCCGGAAGAAGAAACGATGGAAGCAGAAGAATAAGGAAGAGCTATGACACCTTTCCCCGATGATGTAGGATACCCGAGAAGTTTTCCTCCTTCGGGGATCACCGAACTGAAGATATGATAATCCTGGAACGAATCGATCTGAACTTCACTCATGGCACAGCTTTGGGTATAAAGAAGAAGTCCGATGTTTTCATACTCCTGGACCGGCTCTTTATCCAGACCTTTTAAGCCCTCGTATTTAGCATCGCCGGGAACCGAGAGCACCCAATGCGCTTCTTTGACATTTTCCTCTTTCGCTGCGTATTTTTTTGTTTCTTCCAGTACCCTCTCCATTTCCGGAGAAGCAAAGTGCACTTCATTTTTGTCATAATCCATGTAATCCGTATAATCCGGACCCATAAATGCTTCTAGGAGCTCTTCGCATTTCATTTTCGGCACAAGCCTAACTCCTTCAGCAAGAGAGGCAGCCGCCTGATCCAAATCATCAAATGTCCAGTTCCTTTCTGCCTTGATCAGTTCCGGATTGACCATAAAACCGCCGATCGCAAATCTCAGGGGGGCAAAGTAGAGTTTGCCGTTACTTTCCATCGAGCGGAAAATATTGTCGAAATACTTCGAGCGGTCAAGACCGTTTTTCCCGTCGATGTATGGATTCATGTCTTCCAGAAGTCCCGCGGTAGCAAACTGGTCGCAGCCCGCAAAATTCAAAAGGATATCCGGCGCATTCCCGCCCATCAGTTCGAAATACACATTGTTGACCACTGCCGCATCGGAGTATTGGCCATCTTCGTTTTCCAAGTAAAAATAGTCGGTCGTTTCGATACGAAGATCGTTCTTCGGATCCGCATTATACCGGTTCACATAATCGTAAAAACTATCGGCTATCCATTTTCCGCCGATATATATGATCTTTTTTCCGGCATGAGGATTCTTATCTGCACGGCGAAGCGAAATAAGATAATATTTCGTATCCGAAAAGTCGGAACCATAATCCGTGGCGATGGCATGGATCTCATTTTCATTCTTCGGAAAACTTTGTGCCGAATATAAAAGACCTCTATCGATATCCGTCTGATTCCAGTCGAGTACTTCTTCCATTTTCGCAGAATCCGGATTGTATTTCCTGATCCCGTTCGGGGTGGTCATATAAAGACCATCTTCGCCTGTGGTTATCGATAGCGGATCGCGTATTCCTTTCACTTTTTCACCCGGTTTAAGAGCTCCGGAAGTCATATCGATCTCATCGAGCCGGATCTCAGGAGCATCTTCGAAAAAGAATTCAGGCGTAGTCGTCAATACATAGTATTTCCCGTTTTTTGAAAAGAGACCGCTTACTATGGCACGGTCCATTGCCGTAACCGTGAAAAGATGTTTCCCGTCTTTATCATAAACGCAGACCGGTGACGTTGCGCCGAAATAACTCTGAAGCACGATCTTTCCGTCTGAAAGGATGCTGATCCTATTAAGGGAATAAGCATCCACGTCCTTAGGGATCTCCGGAATGATTTCTTTGACGGTCTCTCCGGAACTGTTTTGAAACGTGATCCGCAGTCTTACATTTTCCGGATCGTCAAAATCATATTCCGAGCTGAGCATGACGAGGTTTCCTTCGCTATCTGAAGTTACACCCTCCATACTTCCGCCTTCGGCAAAAGCTTGGGGCTTGTCAGACACAAGATTCCCGGAAAGGTCAAAAACGGCCGTTCCTTCTTTGTAGTAATCTGAAAAGGAAAAGTCTTCCCGGGAATAAGCGTCAGACGGGATCTCATAGGAAATACTATATTGCATAAGTATAGCATTTCCTGCGCACTCGACGTGGCTGACCGAACAATACGTAATCGTTTTTGTCTCGTCGACAGGCGGCTTAAGCTGATAAACTTCCGTTTCAAAAAACGGATCCGTCTCCTCGATCTGTCTTTTTTTCGTATCTTTCTTCTTTTTCCCGCAGGAAGTAAAGGCCGGCACCATAGAAAAGCAAAGTGCCAGTGCCATGATCTTCCGGCCTGTTTTCCTTTTTCTCATCCGTTTCTCCTTATCGCTCGGCAATAACCTGGCGTGCCCGGTTATCGATCGTCTTTAAGACCTCATCTTCGGTCCTGGAGCCGGCAAAATAGGCGGCCGCCTCTTCATTGATTATATCGCTGATCGCCCCGTCAATGCATGCCGTCACATGGATGCTTTCGACCATTTCAAGAAGTTCCTCGTATAGTCCTTCTTTTGCCGGAAAATAGATGCAATCGATCTCTTTTACCGGATCAGCGGAATCTTTCAGCCATGTCTCATGCGCCAGATTGACGTGCTCGACCGTTTCTTTTCCGACGGACTCAAAAACACTTCTTTTCATCGGGAAAGCCGACGGCTGGAAGCCTCCGAAATTGTTTGTGGCGATCGTCATCTGTGCTTCTTCACTGTAGAATCCCCGGATAATGTCCCAGGCCTCCTCCCGATAGGAAGATGAACTGACGATCGACATTGAGAAAGTACAGTAAGCGGCGATACCATCGCCGTTGATCGACGGATATCCGACAAATCTCGCGGAGCCTCCTACCAGACCCGACAGATACGCATATTCCTCCGGGGAACTGACCTGTGCGCAGTACATGGCGACCCCCCTGTCATGGAAACGTGCTTCGATACCGTCCGGTGCCATATTCGGAGCAAAGCAATCGATCCCGTAATACCCTTCTCCGGCCATTTCCCATCGGGAATCCATATACGTCAGGTATTCCGTATTATCAGACCCGTACTTATCCGCTGCCGGAAGCACTTTTCTCATGTCATCACACAAGAAAAAGGTTTCCTTCTTTTCATTATCCACATACCTACTATAATCGATTCCCATAAAATAGTGCAACATATCACTTTTCGAGGTTTCCGGCATCAGAGAAGAAATATCCGGAAGCGAATCTGCCGCTTTTTCAAATTCGTCCAGAGTCCAGTCACTCCTTACGTCCAGCATATCCGTATTCACTACGTAGCCATAGACCATAAACGAGATCGGTGCAGAAAAGAGTTTTCCGCCTCTTTCCGCCGCGCGGAGTATATTATCAAAATACAAGGAACGGTCGATCCCTTCTTCCCCGTCGATATACGTGTTCAGATCAACAAACATGTCGTCACTTGTAAATTCGCTGTATGTCGAAGCATTCAGAAGAATATCCGGACCATTTCCGGAAATAAGATCCAGACGCATTTTGTCGATAAAAGAATTGAGACTGTTTGGCGCGTCCGAATAATCGATCGTTCCCATATAATCGATCATCGTGATCCTGGCTTTACGGGAAGGATCCGTGTTGTACTCATGCGCGTAACTGTAAAAGCACATAGGGATCCCCATTCCGCCTACAGTCAGTATCTTCTTTCCGGCATGTGGATTTGTTTCTGCTCTCTGTAAATGAATGACGTATGCCGTAGCGTTTAAAGCCGTAGAATCATATTCCAAGGCGACCGCATAGATCTCATCGTCATTTTTCGGATAACACCGGATATTCGAAACCAGGACCTGATTGATGTCTGTCTGGTTCCAGTTCAGGATCTCCTCGAGCTCACATGTGGACACATTCAGTTTACAGATCCCGTTTTCCGAGGTGACATATATGCCGTCTTCACCGACCGCCAGGGAATCGTAATTACTGATCGACGTCTTGATATCCCTGCCCTTTTGGATCGCGCCGTTACTCATGTTGACTTCGTTGAGCTGGACAACGGATTGCGGATCCGTTCCGCAGGTCAGCACATAGTATTTCCCGTCGGAATAAAAAACACTGCTTATCGGCATCCTGTCCATGGAACTCAGATCAAAGAGATAATTGCCCTGCTCGTCAAATACACAGTTCTGCATGCTTCCGAGTTCATAAGATCCGAGGATCATTTTTCCATCCGGGAGTACCGTGATCCGCGAAAACATGACCCACTCAAGAGATTCGGGGATCTTTGGGACCACAGTCTTCAGGAGTTTCCCGGAACTGTCCGAAAAAGTGACACTGCACATCGTCTTTTCCGTTCGCATATCATAAGTGGAGACCAGGCCGACAAGATTCCCTTCACTGTCTTTTGTATAGCAGCATGGGAGCTGCGAATCAAAAAACGATTCCGTTTTATTCGAGATCAGATTTCCCGAATTATCGAAGACACTCGTTCCCTTTAAGTAATAATCTTCCGTGACCTGGAATGGATCCAGCTCTTTAGGCATGGCATAGGTCAGTTCGTAGGTGAGCATGATCTGATTTCCCACAAGCTCGACCGACGAGTACATCTTGTCCTGGAGTTTCTTCGTTTCGTCGACCGGGACGGCGAGCTCCTTCACTTCCGTCTCGAAATAAGGATCAGAAGCTTTTACTTCAGTCTGTTTTCCCGTTGTCTTTTTCTTGCAGCCGAAGCTTCCGATACCGATCGAAAAGCACAGTCCGGCAGCAAGGATCTTTCTTATTTTTCTGTCGTTTTTCATGTCAGACTCCCAAAGCCGCTTCTTTAAAAATCTCTATCCCTGCTTGCGAATTATTTCTATGGATATTTCTGATCAATGCTCCTGCACGATCTGCTTGGCGCGGTTGTCGACATTTTTCAGAACATCTTCCGCAGACCTTGATCCGGAGAAATACCCGGCCGTTTCTTCCTGAAGGATATCCATGACCGCCGGATCCTGATGGAAGCTGTAGCTGACACTCTCTATGATCTCCCGAAATTCATCGACAAGATCCGAAGCTGCGGGGAAGTATACTCCACCGTAATAGTCAAAACTGCCCATGCTCTCCAGATAGACCTGATACACGCGGTCGATCTTTTCTTTCGTTTCGTTTGCGATCTTTTCAAAAGCACTTCTCAATACCGGGATGCATGAATCTCTTTCGGCCATATTGAGCTGCGCTTCCTCTTCCATAAATGCCCGGATGACTTCCCAGGATGCATCCTTAGATTCCGAAGAGGCAACGATGGAAAGTGAAAGTCCCGGGGATGCGATGATGCCTTTACCCTGAGCCGTCGGATATCCGAGAAGCTTACCTTCGCCCGGGACAAGGGTCGTATAAAGATGGTAATCCAGGATGTTATTGACCGAGACCGGAGCCATTGCACATGCCCCTGAATATATAAGTAATTCAAGATGTGTGGTTCCGTCTTCAAGCTCTTCGCTACCGGCCATGTAGGGAACTTCTTCAAAAGCGTCGTCTCCGGGGATGCTTCTTCCCATTGAGGCAGGCTTTATATTCTCTTCTGTGCTTCCGTATTTCTTCACTTCTTCCAAAATATGGATCATGCTCTCCGAAGAAAAATGCACTTCCTTTTTCGTATAGTCCATATATTCCGAAAGATTCGGGCCGATGAACGTCTTAAGAAGATTCTGTGTAGATATCTTCGGGATAAGCATCTTATCTCCCGGAAGTGCGTCTGCTTCACGATCAAGATCATCAAACGTCCAGGTGCTTTCCGCATGGATCACATCGGCATCCACGAGGTATCCTTCAAGTCCGAAAGCTGTCGGTATACTGAACAGTTTTCCGTCCCGTTCGACCGAGCGGAAGATATTATCGAAATACTTTGAACGGTCAAGTCCGTTTTTGCCGTCGATATACGAATTCAGATCCACGAGCAGATCTTCGTTTGCAAACTGATCGGTGGCCGCAAAATTCATCAGGATATCCGGGCCTTCGCCGGAAAGCAGGTCAAGATATACTTTGTCCGTCAGACCTGCTTCGACGTTTTCGGCATTGCCGCTTTCGAGTTCGGAATAGTAATAATCGATCGTTTCAATACGGAAGTCGTTATCCGGATCCGCATTATAATCGTGCATGAAGTCATAAAAACTCGGCGAGATACCCTGACCGCCCACGTACAGGATCTGCTTTCCGGCGTGCGGGTTCTTTTCGGCACGGAAAAGATTTACAAGATAGTACCGTGGCATTTTGTCCATATAGGAAGTCGCGATGGCATGGATCTCATTTTCATTCTTCGGATAACTCTTGATCATGTTCAAAAGGTTATGGTCCACGTCCGTCTGATTCCAGGTCAGGATCTCCTCCATTTCCCCCGTTTTCATGTCAAACTTGGAAATGCCGTTCACCGTTGATGAGTATAGTCCGTCCTCAGCTGCGGCGACCGATTCTGCAAATACGATCCCCTTGGCTTTGATCCCGGGTTTCAATGTTCCTTTTTCAAAATCGATCTCATTGACTTCATAATCATTGGCAAACTCACCGGAGAGCCAGGCATCCTGCGAAATCGTCAGGACGTAATACTTTCCGTCCTGACGGAACATTCCGCTCGCCATATTCCGGTCCATGGAAGAGATCGAAAACAGATGTTTTCCGCTTGGATCAAAAACCTCGATCGGTGTTGAAGAGACAATAGATTCATATCCCTGCATCACGATCTTACCGTCAGAGAGGAACTTCATCGAACGGATGCTCGGGATCTCGCTTTTCCAGACATTGTCCAGAGTCACTTCTTTTAAGGTATTCCCATTGTCATCAGTAAAAACGATTTTGTATACACTCTTTTCCGGATCTGTATTCAATTCCGCGGAAAACACGGCGTGATTTCCTTCATTATCTATCGTGTTGCATTCGGATCCGATCGAACCTTCGCCCTGCTTTTCATTACTGATCAGATTCCCTTTTAGATCAAAGACCGCTAATCCTCCGTACGAATACGCTGAAAAATCAAAATTCATATCCGCGTAAGCTTCTTTGGGGATCTCGTAATTGATGTAGTACGGCATCCTTATTTCCGTATCTGCATATTCCACGTCGCTCACCTGGATCCACTGCAATTCTTTGGTTTCATCTACCGGGATCGAAAGCTCGACCGTTTCGCTGTCGTAGTAAGGATCCGTTTCCTTGATCTCTCTTGACGCGTTTTTCTTCGTCTGATTCTTCTTACATGCAGAAAATGCCGGCAGCATTGAAAGACAAAGTGCCGCGGCAAGTGCTTTTCGAGCCGTGTAGTTCTTCATAGGAATGTACCTCCCCAATTCCGGATTTCCCATAGGAATTCATCTTGATATCTTGAGTATAAAGCGGCGATGTGTCTTTCGTGTGACCACAAAAAAAGAGCCGCTCCAAACGGAACGGCTCTTTTGAACTTCTTTGATGCATCGCATCGCGTTTTCCGGAAACTTCCGATTAACGCTTACTGAACTGGGATGCCTTACGGGCTTTCTTGAGACCCGGCTTCTTTCTTTCCTTCATACGTGCGTCACGTGTGAGGAAACCTGCCTTCTTAAGAATTGCCTTGTAAGCTTCTTCATCTGCCTGTACCAGAGCACGGGAGATACCGTGACGGATAGCACCGGCCTGACCGGAAATACCGCCGCCGATCGCCTTGCAGATGATGTCGAACTTGCCTTCTGTAGCGGTTGCTACGAGCGGCTGACGGACGATGAGCTTGAGTGTATCAAGACCGAAGTAATCGTCCATATCTTTATCGTTGATTGTGATCTTGCCTGTGCCAGGAAGAAGACGTACGCATGCTACAGCATTCTTACGACGACCTGTGCCATAGAAGTAAACTTTAGTAGCTTTCTTTGCCATGTAACTTATTCCTCCCTATATTATGCTTCGAAGTTCAGGACTTCCGGCTTCTGTGCAGCGTGCTCGTGCTCAGCGCCTGCATAAACCTTCAGCTTCTTGAACATCTGACGTCCGAGAGCATTCTTCGGGAGCATACCCTTAACTGCCAACTCGAAAGCCTTCTCCGGCTTCGTATCCATAAGCTTTCTGTAGGATGTCTCCTTCAGTCCGCCTGCATAGCCAGTGTGATAACGGTACATCTTCTTGTCAAGCTTGTTACCTGTAAGAACGAGCTTGCTTGCATTGATTACGATTACATAATCTCCTGTATCGATGAACGGTGTGTATGTCGGCTTATTCTTGCCGCGCAGAACAGTTGCAACTTCGGTAGCCAGACGACCAAGTGTCTTGCCGGAAGCATCAACTACGTACCATTTTCTCTCGATATTTGATGGTGTAGCAACAAATGTCTTCATATCTGTCCTTTTTCCTCCTAAAAGTATACGCATAAAAGCCCTCTGTTTTCGGGCGCTTCCCTATAATATATGCGATAGGAGGTTATGTCAACACTTTTTCGCAAAAAATCTCGAAGATTTTGCAAAATTCTTCAATTTTCGCCGTTTTTCTCGTTTATTTGCGGCACCCAGACATCATTATCATACTTCTCATAATCCGGGCTCGAATCCACGGAAGCGCGGAATACCAGCGTTCCGGACTTATCATACATAGAATACACCGTCTCCGAATAGTACCAGATCGAGTTGATGTAAGGTGGCTGATGTTCGACCTGTCCCGTCGGATGGTAGGACACGATCAGATAGGTATCACCGTAGTCAATATACGCCCTTACTCCGCCTCCGTCAAAGCCGGTAAACATCTCATCGTCGTTATAGAGCGGTTCCCCGTTCTTCTCTCCGACTTGCCATTTAATACCGAAGCTATCCGGAACGATCTCTTTTTCCATGATCTCCAGATCATCGCTGACCACTATCCGCCAGCTGAACGATTTGTATTTATCACCGGATCTTACAAAGTCTCCGTCGTTCGACTGCGACTTTGCCTCAAGCACGAAACCATCCTCTGTCTTTTCCACGTTGTCCACTCTATCGAAGCTGCTTCCGCCGATCGTTTTCTGATACACTTCGTTTCCGTTTTCATCAATCGCCAGGATATGTATGTCTGTCTTCCCGAAATTTCTTAATTCCTCCGGAGTGCTCATTTCTCCGAAGAAATAGTACACTCCGGCCTTTTCGATGCATGTCCCCAGTGCTCCGATCTCCACACTATCCAGTTTCTTATCGAAAAGCACTTCTCCCTCGGCATCGCACTTAATGATCCTGGAGTGATACCCCGTCTCGATCTGGTCCCTGCCCGGAATATAACTGGAGTTAAATCCGAATGCAAAGATGAACCCTCCGTCTTCCGTCGGAGTAGCCGATGTCACACCATACGCGTCATTGTATTCGACCTGATATGACGCAAGGATCTCCCCGTAGAGGTCCATCATAATGACCGCATTCTTCTTCGATTTCCCGTCTTTTGAGAAGACGCTCTTCACTTCCATCAGCCTGTCGGAAAACGCATCCACGTTCTTAAACCTGTCTTCCGCGATTATTTCTTCAAAAGCACTCGGCACTTCCCCGACCTGCGCGATGCTTTCCGTATGCCGCGTGTCTTCCGTAGTCTCCGATGCCTGCTTTTTGCCGCAGCCGGAAAGGCAAAACGATGCCATAACAGCCACACTGATCAGAACTGCCATAAGCAGACTCGCAATTGCTGACGGTTTTGAAGTATTGGGACTGGTTCTTTTCGCGACGAACATATTCGAGCCTCCCTTCAAGAGGAGTCTGCCCGATCGCGTTCAGATCTTTCATCTTCGGCGCCCGTCAGACTACTTCTATAGTCTATACTACTACGATAGTCTGGCGAATGCAAGAGGCAGTTATTCTTGCTGACTCCATTCAGACGGAGAAATGATCTCGAGCTTTTCGCAGACGGCATCTGCGATCTCCACCACGATATCTCCTTTCTTATGTACACGCATAAAAAGAACCGTGTCTCCGCGCTGATATATCAACGTATAATAGACATCATTCTCGTAGATGAGATACTGATACTCGTCCGCCTCTATGATCTCAGCATCAGATTCTTTCATTTTGACGGCTTTACTTTTGCAGAGCATCTTAAAAAATAATCTACTTACGATTATATCACTCAAAAACCCTTTATTTGCTTACTTCTCAGGCTCATCCTCTGATTAGGTGTACCATTTTGTGTACCATTAAATTGCATTCAGCAAAGAAGATACCTTATCGAGTTCCT
>JAFRQR010000026.1 GCA_017428545.1 Clostridiales bacterium | reverse complement strand
GAAGCAGCTAGAAGAGATATTATCTGGTGTTTTGGGATATTCTCCTTGCCGGTATAATTTCACACACTTTAATTTGAATTCTTTACTGTAACGCATAAAAATACCCTCCTTACTGTTGTCCAGTAAGGAGGGTACATATCATCAGCGAGGCGCTCTTTTTGGTTTTTATGTTTCCTTCTGGTAATTATTTATTCTTCTTGTTCTTCTTGATGATAAGAGTGATCGCAACTGCGGCACCGGCTGCTACGACGATCACGATCGGGATCCAGATCCATTTGAGGAGACTTTCGGATGAATCATCGGATTTCGATTTCTTCTTTTTCTTGGAGGAGGACTTAGTTGTCGGATCCGGCTCCTCCGAAGTCTCTGTCGGCTCGGTCTCAGTCGTTTCAGTCTGATCAATGGCACCTTCCGGCGTCCATTTCGCAAAGAGGGTGATATCCTCCGTGATCTCGGAATCAAAGTCAAACGGGACGATGCACAGCGCATCGGTGAACCATCCGCCGAACGTGAACCCGTCTTCTTCCGGATCGGCCGGTTCCGCTGCCTTCATGCCGGAGATGAGGACCTGCGGATCAGGTGCCGTCCCATGTCCGTTTGCATCGAAGGTGACGGTCATGAAGGAGGGGATATCGACGTCCTCGACCCATTTGGCATAAAGCGTCATGTCCTTTTTTACGGGTTTTTTGAAATCGAAGATCTTCGTGCATTCGGGATCCGTACACCAGGCAAAGAAGGTATATCCTTCTTCTTGCGGATCCTCCGGTTTTTTGACCTTTTCTCCTTCTTTCAGTTCCTGCGGTTCCGGAGCGGTTCCGTGTCCGTTGGCATCAAAAGTGACTTTTACGGGAGCCGGAGTGGGCGTTGGTGTGGCAGTTACAGCCGGAGTATTGGTTGGTACTGAAGGGGTTGCGGAAATGACCGGAGCCGGCGTTGCCGTCGGAACCGGTGTGCTGGTAGGTACCGGTGTATTTGTCGGCACCGGAGTAGGTGTTGCTTTGTCCTTAAAAATGTAGGTGAAAGACTTATACGGTGTATTCGGTTCAGAAATATTATATACATAGGACTCTTTAATATCGCAATCCGCGTGAACAGAGACTAAGGCATTCGGGTCACCTGGATTCCATGTGACGGTAATGTCGTTTTTTCCGCTTCCGTCCAGATCATAGTTCTTAAGTCCTGACGGAAAAGAACTGTTTTCTCCGAAGGGTTTGTTAAACGCATATGCTTCACTCGGAATCGTTCCATACCCTGAGCGGAGATCGACGGTACAGGTCTTCCGGGATTCCGTGACGACCTCGATCAATACGTCATGGCCGGGCATCGTTATACCGTGGTCCCAGTCGTATATGTCAACAGAAACTCCGTCAAAGTTCATCCCACTGACATATTCATCAGATGACGGTGTGGAATATCCTACGTATACCAGGTATCCCTCATACTGATAATCGATGTATTTAGTACGATAGATATCTTCATATGCACAGGCACCGTTAACGAAAGTGAGGTCATAGGGGAGCGGTGCTTTTCGCTCTGCGGCAAAAGCGGACGAGGGAAAAAGTGTTATCCCCAAAAAGCAAGACAGAACAAAACTGAAAAGACGTGTAGCACGCATTATGCTGTTCCTCCGGTGAAATGTGAATTTGCGATGAAATATCGCAAATATATTTTATCACATTTTTCCGGAGAAATCTGGGTGATCGCCCCTGGAGTCGGCGACCTGATAGCCGATTTTGCTCATCCGTGCGCGCAGGCAGGCATTACACTCTGCGGCCTCTTCGCCCGTGCAGATCTTGCCGTCGTAAAGGAGATACTTATCTCTTACCTGTGAAGGCGAAAGGTTCGGCATGAGGACGTTGGCACCCGCAAGGATGCCCTTTTCTCTCCCCATGGGATCCGCGGTTCCGAGCGCGGTCGTGGCCGGAAGGAGGACCTTCGGGAAAAGGATACGAAGGATGGCAAGCAGAAGAAGCGTTTCCCCGACGGAGCCGTTCGGCTGATCCTTAAACGGGGTATCCTTATGCGCGATAAAAGGACCGATCCCGATCATGTGGGGCTGAAGGTCCTGCATGAAAAGGATGTCCTCGTAGATGTTTTTGACCGTCTGATGCGGAGTGCCGATCATGATGCCGCAGCCTACCTGATATCCGATCTTCTTTAAATCACGCAGGCACTGTTTTCTGTGCGCGCCGGAAAGGGACGCCGGATGGAGCATCGCATAGTGTTCTTCGTTTGCCGTCTCGTGCCGGAGGAGATATCTGTCTGCACCTGCATCGTAGAAGCGTTTGTAGCTTTCGTAAGATTTCTCGCCGATCGAGAGCGTGACCGCACAAGACGGGTGCGCCTTCTTAATAGAAGAAACGATCTCGCAGACTAAGTCGTCGGTATAGTAAGGATCCTCGCCGCCCTGAAGAACGAAGGTCTGAAAGCCCAGCTGTGCGCCTTTATCGCAACACGAAAGGATCTCGTCTTTACTGAGGCGGTAGCGGCTCGCATTTTTATTGCTACAGCGGATCCCGCAGTAATAGCAGTCGTTTTTGCAGTAGTTTGTGAATTCGATCAGGCCGCGAAGATATACGTTTTTGCCGAATACGGATTGCGCGATCTCTCTGGCGGTCGAAAAGAGGTATTCTTTTTCTTCTTCAGAAGCCTCGTTGAAGATGTATGAAAGAAGCTCAAAAGAGATCTCCTTTTTCTCCTTCATGTCGAGGATCTTGTTTTCAAAAGATGTGCCCATTTTGGTTCCTCGCTTATGTCATCTCGAAAAGCGCTTTTCGAGTACATCCGGTAAAGCACTTTTCGGCGACAATAGTATCACAGATCCCGAAGAAAACAAAGTCTCGGGCAGTAAATGACAGCGGGATAAATAGTAAGTTCAGGGCCGGCCTGAAAACCGGGACGGCTTATTTTTTGAAGGATCAGTAGAACAATTCCCGGATCGATTTTTCTTCGTTGAATTTACCTTCGAAAACACCTTCGTCAGAAAGATCGTCGGCGATGCATCTGTCGAGAAGCCTCTGGCGGAAGTCTTTCCGGTCTTCGATCTCCATCGGGAACGAGTGGATGATCACACCGTTTTCTTCTTCATGGATGATGAATTCAACATTGAAGCGGTCCAGTTCGAATCCCTCTTCGTCCTCATATTCGCTCTTATAATCGGGGTCATACGGGATGCCGAGACGGTCCGTCGCGTATTGCTGATACGGAGGCATCCATTCGCTGCCGAGCGCGAATTCCTTGATCATGTAAAGCGGGAAGAGCTCTTTGCCGGGAAGGATGAAATAATTCTCGGTAAGGATGACCGTGTTTTTCGGATCTGCTTTCTCGACAAGGTACGCATCGATCTTGCCGGAAAGTTCTTTTTCCAATTCACCTCGGCCGATCTCCTGGACTCTGTCTTTAAAGTATTCTTCTTGAGCATCTTCCTTGTCGAAAAGCTTCTTGAAAAATCCCTTTTTCTCTTTCTCGTGCGCACCGTAAATGCCCTTGTTTTCAGTACCCAGGATTACATCAATATCAACATTTTCGATTCTCATAACAACCACCTCATGTAAAAACCAAAACAACCCATCTGCCTTCATTATAACATTATCGGGCAGTCGCAAATTCTCGCTTTCTGATGTTGTATACTTAATGTGTAGTAAGAAGACAGGTGCTTTTGCCAAAGTACGGAAAACATAAGGAGGTCGGACATTATGATGATCAGAGAATACAGAAGAGAAGACCTTCCGGATATGATCCGGATCTGGAACGAAGTGGTCGAAGAGGGGATCGCGTTCCCGCAGGAAGATCTGCTCGACATTAATAATGCAGATGAGTTTTTCGGAAGCCAGAGCTACACAGCAGTTGCCGAAGATTTCGGAAGAGTCGTCGGACTTTATATCCTTCATCCGAATAATGTCGGACGCTGCGGGCATATCTGCAATGCAAGCTTCGCGGTTTCTTCCGAACTTCGAGGCCGGCACATCGGAGAAAGGCTGGTCCTGGATTGTCTTTCCTCGGCAAAATCACTCGGGTTCCGGATCCTTCAGTTTAATGCCGTCGTGGAGAGTAATGTCCACGCCAGACATCTATACGAGCGGCTCGGTTTTACGCAGCTCGGTACGATACGCGGAGGGTTTTACATGAAAGACGGATACTACGAAAATATCTGTCCGTACTACAAAGAACTGTGACCTTTACTTCGATATGACAGAAGGAGGACTTCATGAACAAGACATTTAAGGATATCCTGTCATATGTTGCCATCATCATCGGAGCGCTTCTGGCGGCATTTTCCGTCGCCTGCATATTGCTCCCGAATGACGCGATCGACTATGGGACCGCGGGAGTCGCGATCATCATAAGTAAGATGACGGGCTTTTCTCTTTCGCCGTGTGTATTTTTCGTTTTCCTGCCGTTCCTGATCCTTTCTGTTTTTGTTCTCGGTGTGAAATTCAGCATCAAAGCGATGGTCGGTGCAGTGGTCTATACGGTCGGACTGGATATCTTCGAAGAGATCCCCTTCCAGCTGAATACCGAACACTTTCTGGCAGTTGCTTTTGGCGGCGCGGTATTGGGACTCGGCCTTTCGCTGATCCTTCGCTACGGCGGCTGTATCGACGGGTCGGAGATCTTTGCCAATATCGTGATCAAGAAACTTTCCGATAAGACCGGAAAAAACTTCAGCATGTCCGGGATCCTGATCGCATTTAATGCCTGCGTATATACGGCGGCATTTTTCCTGATCAACCGGAATGCCGCTCTTTTAAGTCTTCTTGTATACTTCGTGGCGACGACGGTCATCGATCACTTTACGGATCACTTCGAAGCGATCAAGCAGGTCACGATCATTACGAAAGAGCCGGAAAAACTGATCGAGGCCATCAAGCATGACCTCAACAAGACCTGCACCATCATGGACTCCTATGGTGCCATTGCAGGTGAGAATAAAACGCTTATCTGCTACGTTAACTATTTCGAACTTCAGAAGATGAGAGAGATCATCTCGGAGAATAAAGGAACATTCAGTACCGTATCCACTATCGATGAGATCTTGCGATGACGGGTGCAGAAACAGGAGGTATAGATGAGACTGGGAACATCCTCCCCGTTACAGCATAGTACCGTCCGGCAATGGGCGGAAAAGCAGGTCGCACTGGGCTGCAGAAGCCTGGTGTTTCCGCTTTCTTCCGATGACCCGGAAGAGAAAATATCGGAGTACGTTAAGGCTGCGAAAGAGAACGATCTTCTTATCGCGGAAGTCGGTATCTGGAGAAACGCGATGGCTGTCGATCCCAAAGAGCGGAAGGAAATGAGAGATTATGCCGTGGCCCAGCTGAAACTGGCCGACCGGATCGGTGCCCGCTGTGCCGTGAATGTCGCAGGCGCCATCGGACCGAGATGGGACGGACACTATAGAGAAAACTTCACATCCGAAACAAGAAGTGAGATCGTCAAGATGGTCCGGGAGATCATCGACCGATCGGAAGTATGCAATACGTATTTTGCACTCGAGCCGATGCCGTGGATGATCCCGACAGGTCCGGAGGATTACGCAAGGCTGATCGAGGAAGTTAATCGAGACCGGTTTGCCGTACACATGGACATCATCAACATGACCAATTCGGCCGACAGATATTTCGATCCGGAATCTTTTATCGACCGGTGTGTGGAGCTTCTTGGAGATAAGATCAAGAGCTGCCACATCAAGGACATCCACTTAAAAGAAGAATACACGCTGCAGATGGAAGAATGCGCCCCCGGAAAGGGCGAGTATCCGCTTCGCTATTATGCGGAAAAGATGGGTGAACTGGATCCGGATATGCCGATGATCCTCGAGCACTTAACGACAGATGAAGAATACATCCACTACATGGGTTACTTAA
The DNA here is from genome assembly GCA_017428545.1 of Clostridiales bacterium. Lineage (GTDB taxonomy): Bacteria > Bacillota > Clostridia > Saccharofermentanales > Saccharofermentanaceae > Scatonaster. The sequence continues at coordinate 12,354 of JAFRQR010000026.1, read as the reverse complement.
AGGAGATACTCAATGGCTTATACTAGGATTTCCGATGCAAATGAAATTACTGCCCGCTACATGGACAGCATCCTTATCACAGAAAGGCTGATTGATTCCGTTGTCGCGAGTACGAGCGTGGAGCTTTTCGGGCAGACGTTTAGTAGCCCGGTCATGACACCCGCATTTTCACACCTGATGCAGTTTAAGGGAAGAGAACTTACGGGTCTTGAAGAATACTCCATCGCGACGAAAAACCTCAACCTTTTAAACTTCGTCGGCATGATGGAAAATGACCTTTTTGCCAAAGTCGCGGCGACCGGCGCAAAGACGGTACGTATCGTGAAACCCTACGCGGATAACGGCAAAGTCAGGGACCAGATGCAGTTCGCCGAAGAGAAAGGTGCTTTTGGCATCGGAATGGATATCGACCATATCTTCGGACCGGAAGGACTGGATATCGTAATCGGCGAGCAGATGGCCGTACAGACTTCCGACATGATCCGTTCTTATATCGAATCGACGAAACTGCCGTTTTTCATCAAGGGCGTTTTAAGCGTCGAGGATGCGGTAAAATCGGCCGAACTCGGTGCCAAAGCGATCATTGTCAGCCACCATCACGGAAGGCTTCCGTATGCGGTCCCGCCGCTTCAGATCCTTCCGAAGATCAAGGAAGCACTTAAGGGAAAAGATGTGAGAATCATCGTGGATTGCGGGATCAGTTCCGGTTCTGATGTCTTTAAGTGCCTGGCGCTCGGTGCCGATGCGGCGGCGGTCGGACGATCCATGATCCCGAGCCTGGAAAACAAAGGCACAGAAGGTGTCGAAAAGTTCCTTGCGGACATAAACAAAGAGCTGCGCTACATTATGAGTTTTACGGGCAATAAAAAGGTCAGCGACATCGATTCTTCGTGCCTCGTGATGCCGTGATCACCATTTGGTCAGAAATAAGTTAAAATTCTGATATTACTCGGCAGAGAAATGCTTTCCCCGAGAGCCGGCAGATGATACGATGAATATAGTTTTGTGATATGAAAAGGAGAGTACTTCTATGTTTGGATTTAATTACTATACCCCGACAAAAGTCGTTTTCGGAAAGAATACAGAAAGTCAGGTTGCTGACCTCATTAAGGAATTCGGCGGCACAAAAGTACTGATCCACTACGGCGGCGGAAGTGTCGTCCGTTCGGGGCTCCTTTCCCGTGTCACAGATTCCCTCGATGCCGCGGGTATCCCGTATGTGACTCTCGGCGGAGCGGTTCCGAATCCACACCTCAGCCTGGTTTACGAAGGTATCGAGCTTTGCAAAAAAGAAGGCGTTGACTTCCTTCTGGGTGTCGGCGGCGGAAGTGCGATCGACTCTGCAAAAGCGATCGGTTACGGTGTCGCAAACGAAGGCGATGTCTGGGATTTCTATGACTATAAGCGAAAAGCAACCGGGTGTCTCCCGCTGGGCGTTATCCTGACGATCGCGGCGACCGGAAGTGAGATGAGTGATTCTTCCGTTATCACTAAGGAAGAGGGTCTTGTAAAGCGCGGATACAGCAGCGATTACAGCCGTCCGAGATTTGCGATCATGAACCCGGAACTGACCATGACGCTGCCGGATTACCAGACCGCATGCGGATGCACGGACATCATGATGCACACCATGGAAAGATATTTCACACAGGGCGGAAATATGGAGATCACGGATGCACTGGCGGAAGGACTTCTGCGCACCGTGAAAAGAAATGCGGTCATCCTTCGTGATGACCCGAAGAACTACGAGGCAAGAGCGGAAGTTATGTGGGCAGGATCCCTTGCACATAATGGTCTGACAGGCTGCGGAAATGACGGCGGTGACTGGATGACACATAAGCTCGAGCACGAACTCGGCGGACTTTACGATGTTGCCCATGGTGCAGGTCTTGCAGCCGTATGGGGCAGCTGGGCAAGATACGTTTATAAGGATTGTCTCCCGCGCTTTAAGAAGTTTGCGGTCAATGTCATGGATGTCGCTGATGAAGGTACTGACGAAGAGATCGCTCTGCGCGGTATCGAAGCCATGGAAGATTTCTACAGATCCATCAACATGCCGACAAATCTTCGTGAGCTGGGCGTAAATGCAACAGAAGAAGACCTGGTCGAAATGGCAAGAAAATGCGCGGTCGGAGTCGGCGGCGAGATGGGTTCCGCAAAAGTTCTGGACGAAGCGGCCATGCTTGCTATCTATCGTGCCAGCATGTAAACATATTCGGAGGATACATATGGGCTTTTTTGATTTTTTGAGTTCCGGTGAAGATACAGCATACGGATACAAAACTTTTAAGAATACGTATGGATTAGATAACGAAAAGATGCTAAAGCTTCTTTTGGAAGTGGGCGATGAAACAGGCTTCGGAACACCGAAGTTCGGCTGGATACGTGCTTTCGGAAAAGAAAGACAGGTCATTGTGTATAACAATGCCAACGAAATCAATTACGTGTATGTCGATGCACAGCCTAAAAAGATCATTGTCAGCATGGCGCCGAAGCCGGGACAGATCGGTGGTGCGAAAGATCACTACGATCTTGCAGACAGTTCATGCGAGGATCCGGACACGATCAACGGCACGCTCGAAACCATGGAGCCTGTCGATGAGATCATAAAGGTCGTCAAGCAAGTCCTGGATAATCTTTCATAATAGGGATGGAATTAAAGAAATAAACTGATCAGCGTTTACTTTTTCTTTTTACCGGCATATGCCGCGCTTCTCTTTTGCGCTTCAAAGACAAAGTAACCGTCGTCTTCGTAGATCTTTACGCCACCGAAGATCGCGATCAGTTTATTCTTGTACCAGTCTTTTCTCTTGGTGACCATGAACATCCTGCCGCCGATCTTCAGGCGGTTAAAGCCCTTCTCGATAAAGGTCTTGGCAACTTTGAAATCCGTGTGGTACGGAGGATTGGAAAGGATCAGGTCAAAGTCGGATCCGGGAACATTGGTGAGCGCGTCTCCCGAAACGAAAACAGCCCCGGCAAATCCGTTTTCTTTCATGTTTTTTTCCGCAGTCTTTACCGCAAGCATATCGACATCCGTAAGAACGATGTTTTCCGGTTTCACGCCGAAAGAAGCTGCCGCGAGCGACACGATGCCGCATCCGCATCCGAGATCAAGGACCTTGTCCTCCTCTTTAAATTCCACATGGGAAAGCATGGCGAGCGTTCCTCTGTCCGCTTCCTTGGGAGAGAACAGAGAGCTTTCCGTCTGAATGGTGATCTCTTTATCGTTGAAGGTTACTTTATACATCGGTCAGTTGCCGGGCTCCTTTGCAATATAAACGAATTCCGTTCGTCCGTATTTCTGTTTCTTCATTGTATCATCGACAGAATAAGAATGCGCATCTTTTTCTACACATATTAGATTCCCGGAAGAACGTGATAGAATAATATCGTAGGTCCGGATGAACGATCCGGGTAAAGTGGCAACAACGGTTGGGGGAAATACGGGATCATGATCGAAGAAAAGACATGTCAGAAGTGTGGCGCAAACCTTAAGTACGATGCGATCCGGAAGACCTTCGTCTGTCCTTTTTGCGGTACGACCGATCAGAAAAAAGCAACTCTTCAAGAAGTAGATGAAGCGATCGCGAACAGTGCTTTTTCCATGGCGAAAACGAAGCTTGAGACATTAAAAGAGGAATCGCCGGACGACCCGCGCCTGATACTTCGGGAGATCCGTTGCGAGATCGGATGTCCGAATATAGCAAGTCATCTTTTGAAAAACAGGAAAAATACAGAAGTAATGGAAAAGATCTCCGGCCTTTCGAATTGGGACGATCTTTACGCACAGCTATCTTATGAAGAAGGCAAATTCATTTCGGATGTGAAGAAGTACTGCAAGGTCGCTTCTGGTGTCCGTGAAGCATATAAAATGATCGGAGATTCAAAATCTGCAGGACGATCGGCTGATCATTCTCCTTATGTGATTCCTGCAAAACCTGAGTCTGTCTTTTCTCAAATGGTTTCTGATGCCAAGGAGACCGAGGAGAACGAGCAGGCAATGAACGAGAAAGCAGTCAAGGAGAAAGCTGAACTGGAGACCGCGATAAGATTAGAAAGGATCGTAGGCCTCTCGATCGTGGCCGCTCTCGTCGGCGTTGTCATTCTCACGATTTCAATAAGAATAGGCGCCATTATATTCTTAACAGCTCTGGTTGTCGGCATGTGTGTGTTCTTTGTCAGAGCAGAGAATTACGAACCATCTTATTCGCACCATCATGACTATGAGAAACCGAAATTAGTGAAATACGCGGGCACGACCGCGATCAGCGAAACAACGCAAAAGAATTACGAAGAGACGATCAAAAAAGGTGAAAGAGTTCTTGACGAGCTGTATCCGAAGATCGCAGAAGCCGAGAAGAAGATCGAGTTTTAAGAGGCGGAAAGAAAGTGAAAACGGAAAAAGAACCCCGGCCGGGGTTCTTTTTTTGTATCTTGGTATTACTTATCTGCAGTCTGAGTAAATTATTTTGTGCTTGCGGCAGGCACCGTATTGTGAACTGAAGAGCCCTGCTTCGATCTCTTCCCAGTTTTCGGCTTTCTCATCCAGAAGAACATAGTAATCGTAGGTTGAGTACTCCGCTGTCGGCGGAGGATTTCCGGTGAAATGCTGGATATACTTATACGAAGCTTCTCCTTCGATCGTCTCTGATTTACTATCTCTGCTTTTGGTCGTGAACACGTTTCCGTCATATTCGAGAAGAGTGAAATAAAGACACGGATATTTGTCTTTCTCCTGTTCATAAAGTTCCGGGCTCATGTGGTTCTTATCAATGGTGTAATAGGTCGCGCAAAGGACGGATGCGGGATTTCCCGCGGAGACGGCTTTGTAGAAGTCATCCCAGACATTTTTGCCGGATGTGCAGACCATGTCTTCCATGACGACAACATCGGATTCTTTTGCAAGTTTCAGCGCCTCGTCGGCAGAACAGTTTTTCTGGAATAATTCTTCCATCTTCGCTTTCTCCTCAGGATCTGTTTCGGTCTTTTTTCCGGTGCATGCGGCTAGCGCCGTGAGCATGCAGATGAGCAGTAATACGGCTATGGTTTTTCTCATGAAAATCATCCTTTCTTCAGCCTGCGTTAGTGAGCAGGGCATACATGATCGCCAGGATCAGAATCGTAAATCCGGCGGTGGAGACGACCGTCATCTTTTTATATGACAGTACGTTTTCGATGCGCATCCGTACCTTTGCTCCGCCAAAAGCAGAGACAAACAGACTCTTGCTTTTCACGCTGTCCAAAAGTGCGGTCGCATAGGCTTTCCGTTCTTCGGTCGTGTATGCGGCGACGGCCGATTCGTCGCAGGCAAGTTCCAGATCGGAAAGAAATGATTTAAGGAATATCCAGGAAAAGGGATTGAACCAGTGGACGGCGGCAGCCATAAATCCAAGGAGCCTCCAAAGGTTATCTTTGCGGCGGATATGTGTCCGTTCGTGCTGAAGGATATACGTCAGGTCACGTTCGGAATAGGATTCCGGAAGAATGATCTTCGGCCGGAGGATCCCATAGACCGCCGGGCTTTCGACTTTCCCGGAAAGGTATACATTTTTGCTCAGGGGAGTTGCGTCTTTGATCTCGCGCTTGGTCCCGATATAAAGGAGGATCAGGGCGATAATGATCGCAAGTGCCCCGATGATCCAGATCAAGCCCGCGACATTAAATATATTCTCCACGAGGTTGCTTTTGAAGGTGAAAGGAGAATAGCTTTTCGCCTGCTGGATCGTGTTCGTAAAGGACATCGATATGTCGTCGGAAGGTGACGATACCGGAACCGATCTTGTCGTGACTTTCGAGACCAAAGTCAGAAGACTGTATTTGCTGTTGATCCCGATCGGAAAGCACATGCGGATGAAAGGCACCGCCCATAGGAACACAAGGGCCCTTCTCGGGATCCCTTTGATGCGTCTTAAAAGCAGCACCAAAAGCCCCATGAACGAAGCGAGGATGCTCATATTAAAGATCCAGTAGCATACACTTCCGAGCATAAAAGATCACCTTTTATCGATGAGGTCCCGAAGCTCTTTGATCTCTTTTTCGGAAAGTTTCTCGTCCTCGAGAAGCGCTGAGAAAAGTGCTTTTCGAGAGCCGCCGAAAACTTTGTCGAGAAGAGACTTCGCTTCTGTTTTCTGGACTTCTTCCTGGGAGACCAGCGCCGTGCAGATGAAGCCGGGCTCATCTCTTCGGATGAAGCCTTTCGCTTCCAGTTTCTTGATGACCGTGTAGGTCGTATTTTTATTCCAGCCGATGGAGTCCGCGGCGATCAGGCTGATCTCTTTTGCGGAAAGCGGGCCTTTTGCCCAGATGATCTCCATGACTTTTGCTTCGCTGTCAAATAGTTTCTCCTTCATAACGGAACCTCCAGACTATTTCTATAGTCCATACTACTCCGATAGTCTGGCGATGTCAATAGGCTGTTCTGATGTTTTTTGCAAACGTGTTCCTTAGAAAAGAAGGCGACGAGAAAAGATGGAAAGTCAGATATTTTCCTGCATATACTTCTTAAGTTCTTCTTCGGTAAAGACCAGTTCACCCATGTCTTCCAGGTTTTTGGTATTCGAGAGAAGATCGCCCGGTGTGATAAAAGCTTCCTGGAACTGCATAAGTTCGCTCAGGACCTCCTTGATCTCATCAGGTGTCGCAAGATCTTTGTCCGGATAGTCTTTTCCTGAGAACAGTTTTAAGAAAGCTCTTCCGTACTGATACAAAGCGGCGATGACAGAGTCAGAGACTTTAGAAGGACTGTTCAGAAGCTGCTTCTGCTGCATCTGCTCGATCAGTTGTTCACAGTATTTTTCTGCGGCCGCAGTCGTATCTTCTGCGCTCAGAAGCAGGTTATCCTCAGGTGCTTCGAGCGCATAGACTTTATCACTTTCTTCGCTGAGCTGGTCTAAGATCTTCTGAAGAAGTGTCACTTCCGGAATCACGCCATCCTTATAGTGGATCTTATATTCCGGTCCGTAGTTTAGGGCTGCCTGATCGTAGCAGAAAGCCGCGAACTGAGAGCAGACCATCGGCGGAAATTTCGTATCGGGCTGCTGCTTCCAGTTGAAAAGACGCATCAGTTCATATGTCGCAAGACGAAGGACCTCTTTTACGAGACCTCCTTCTACCGAGTTCGGCAAAAAATCACTGGTCAGCAAATAGATGCCCAGAAAGATCAGATTCGAAAACGGATACGGATGTCCTTCTTTAATATATTCCCAGGCAATATCACATACCTTGGAAGTGTCCGGTCTGCTCGAAAGTCTTCTTATATAAAGAGCCCTGCCGAGCTCATCTTTCAGCTTGCCCTGACTTGCGCCATGACCGCCTTCTTCGAGAAAATATGCCGGGTTGTAGTCGACCATCGCCGTATGACTGACCTTGGAATGCGTAAGAAGACCGATGATAAATGAGATCGCCGATTTTTTCGGCTTATGCATAAGGATAATATCTCCGGGTTTAAGTTCACTTAAAGAAATTGTTTTTGCCATTTTAACCTCCGTTTTCCATCCCCATTTTTGCCGTTAACAACGATTTCATTATAGCATTTTAAATGAGATGTCAGTTATACGGATTTTCGAAAAGCACCGGTCGCTTTTTGCATATCAAAAAACGGCTCTCCATGACACCATAGAAGCATCATGAAGAGCCGCTTATGCTCTTACTTAATATGACCTTTTTTATGCAGCCTTTTCATCTGCTTTTGAAGAATCGATGGCAGCTTCCCAAGAGGTCTTTTCCGGCCATGCCGAATCATCGAAAGCATCTCTGATCGCCTGGCTGAAGAACTCTGCTTTTTCGATACACTCGTATGTCATATCTTTATTATCCACGAGTGCTTCCATAAGGAGCGGTCTGTCCTTCTTTGCGGAGATCATGCTCTTTTCGGAAATGACATAGTTCTTGAATTCATCATAATATTCGCTTGCGAATTCAGGTGCCATGTAACCGGAGTAGTAGAAGTTTTCCGGATTCTTTTCCTTCCAGATCTGCTCGGAGAATGACGGATCTTCGAAGTTATCATTATAGTTTCTGATCCTAAGATCGGCAGCCGTGAAGATCGCTTCGACAAGACCCTGCTCCTGCATATCAAGATCATCCGTGCACAGGCAGTTCATGGAGTAGGCCATGACGTAACCGTCTTCTGTCCAGAAAACATTCAGATCCTGATAAAGCGGCCATCTGAAAACATCGATCTCCAGGCCCTTATAGTAGCCGTAGTTGAGCTGGTCGAAGAAGTCTTCCGGGAACTTTGAAAGAGCATTTTCCACGTGATCCAAAGTGTCACTGATCTTCTGGACATCATATTCTTCCGGAAGATCGTAAACATATGGTTCGGCATAGTCCGGAAGATCCTCACCCAGTCGGATGTAAACGCCGTACTTGTTTCCGATCTGTGCGGCACGATCGTACAATGCCTGAAGTTCCGCTTTGCCGGAATAGGCGGTCTGATTGTGAAGCGCAGTGCTATCGTGCACGAGCGAAGAAAGACGGTCGTCAAGCTCCTTTCCTGCCGTAAGCGGCTGCGGAAGAGTCATCGGATATGAACGGACAAAATACTCATGCGAAAGCACTTTCTCGGTATCATAATCGTAATCGACCAAAAGTGCTCTCGGTGTACCCTTCTCATCCTCATCCGTGCGTTCCAGAGCAAGAGACAGATACGGCTTATCGTCAATGATCATCACTCTGTAATCGCCGAAAGTTTTCGGATTCGATCCCTGATCGATCTGATCCGTGATGTTATTAAGGAACGAGCAAAGATCGCATCTGGTCTGAAGGATATCGTTTACTTCCTCGTGTTTCAGAGGAACATCATCCGTCATACTCTGATTGATCTCTACTAAGATCTGGCAGAATACTTTGTCTTCTTTCCAATCCGAATCCTTGGCATGTTCGTAAAGATCGATCAAAACATCTTCCATTCGGATCGCGTGTTCCGGAAGTTCATTATAATCGTAAGTATAGGCGTTGAAAGAGCGGATCACATCCAGGATATCAGAATCGGAGTAACCGGCGTCTTTCAGACAATCAACGAACTTCACCGTTGAGTTGCTGGAAAAGAAAAGATCGTCCAGCGCTTCGCTTCCGTAGATACGTTCAAAACCGGTAAGGAAGCAGGTCGGAAGTTCGTATGACGTCGGACACATCGAGAAATACTTCGCATTATATAGCTCCGCTCCGCCTTCCGTAATGAAGCTTGTCTGATAGTATTCAGAAGTCTGCATCCACTCTTCACTGGAAAGCTCGTCCTGTGAAGCCAGACGGCCGTTGACCCATGCATAGCTTCCTTCGTCTTTTCCATCGGCAAAAGCATCGACAAAGTGCGTCAGCTCGTGCATGACTGTTGATGCAGTCGCTTCGTTCTCATAAAGGATACCGTCACCGAAGATACGGATCTTGTCTTCCCAGGCGAAAAACTCACCGGCCGGACCGGCAAGTGCCACCGATTCAAACAGAAGATCTTTCAGTTTCGAAAGGAAATATTCCTCATCCTCAGCGTCCAGATGATCGGCGACCATCGGGAACAGCTTGATCACAAAACCTCTGTATTCGAAAAGTTTCGGATTGTTCGTCACAATGTCGGCAAATTCCAAAAACAGATCATATCTTCCGCGGAGATCTTCTTCCTTGAGACCGAGGTTCATTGCAAGTGCTTTTGCCTCGGCTTCGGAAGACTGATCCTGAAGGACGACGTCTGTCGGATCGGATAGCTCTGAGCCTTCGGTGACCGAATCAGAACTCTCGATCCCGCTCTCTTTCGAAGAGGTTCCTCTCATTTTTTTGTCATTCCAACAGCCGGTGGCCGCAAGGACCGAGACTGTCAGCGCGCCTGCCATGAGCGCACAACATGCTTTTTTGAATTTATGCATATTCAATACCTCCAAAAAATGATATGACCGATTATACGGGTGTTTTCTTGTCACCAAGTGACAGTATAGATATTGTGAGAGAATAGTAATCTACGACAAAAAAATATGACTTGCCGAAGAATCCGGAAAGCCATATGATCATTTGCCCTTATATAAATAATTTGTCCGTTACTTGTGCCGCCTAAGCATCCCGTAATGTGTCAGGTCAATCCGAAAGAAGGTCCTCGACCTGTTTTTTCTTTTCGAAAAGCACACATCCGCCTTTGTGATCTTCCATCAAAAGCCCGTTTTGCTGAAGTGCCTGAAACAGCGGAGAATTCAGTGCGTCTTTCAGGGATGTGTCTCTGACGTTGATATCCGAATACGGAGAGAACGGACAGGGCTCTGCACCTCCGTTGGAGTTGATATGGAAGAAGCCTCTGCCCGCGGCAAGACATCCGCCGGAGCTTTTCTCGTCGCCGGGGAAGGAAACGAAGACGATCTCAGGATGTGTTTCCCTTACGTGGGTGACATCAGACAGCAGCTGATCACGCTGCTCATCCGAAAGTGCCAGACCGGAGCTTTCGGAAGTTACGGGAACATACTCGACATAGATCACAAGTTTGCATCCGCGCTCTGAAAGGTCGCGGAGATAGTTTTCCGAAGTTACTTCCGAAAGGTTTTCCGATGTCACGGTTACGGAAACGCCATAAAGAAGATCTTTTTCTTTCAGTCCGTCCATAGCAGACACAAGACGGTCGTAAACTCCTTTTCCGCGTCTGGCATCTGTTTTTTCGCGGTCACCTTCGATGCTGATCACGGGGATCAGATTTCTGTGTTTATCGTAAAAATCCAGATTGTCTTTTCTTAAAAATGTTCCATTCGTGAAGATCGGGAAAAGGATGTTTTTGCACTTTGCGGCTTCGTTGATCACATCCTTCCGAAGGAGCGGTTCGCCGCCTGCAAGAAGAATGAAACTGATCCCGAGAACTTCTGCCTCTTTGAATATTTTTCCCCACTCGGAAGAGGTGAGCTGGTCTTTTTGTTCACAGTCGGTCGTGGCACCGTTACATCTGGAATAACATCCTGCGCAGTGGAGATTACAGTTGGACGCGATACTTGAGATCAGAAAAGCCGGCACATGAAATCCTTGCTTTTCTGATTCCATGCGTTTTGCCGAAGCCTTCTTTACCGCCTTTGCAAACCGCAGGAAAAACGCCTGTGCACGAATGTTTCCCATGGTGGCACGAAGCGAGTCCCGGAGGATCCTCTCTACGCCGCCCTGCATATACTTCTGGATGTCAAATGTTTCGTTCATGTCGCAACTCTCAAAATGATGCATATAGATGATATGAACATAGCATATCATCTCTTATACAAAAGAAAAACTCCGGCATTCATGCAAGATGAACGGCAAGATAAAATAATGATACTTAAATTATGACCGAAATTTGAAAAGAAGTCATGAAAAAGATTGAAAAAAACAGGAGAAAATCCAGTTTTTCACAGGAAGATAAAGACATTGGAATGTCAGCGTGCTATAGTTTACTTGGGTACGTGGTTTTTTATTCAAGTAAAAATCTCACAAAAAATTTAATTGTCGGTGTTGGGGTAACATCCGGCAGAAAGGAAGTATTTATGAGGAAGCATGTTTTTGTGCGCCGCTGGCGTGAAAGACTTGTGTCGGCTATTCTCTGTATAGCATTGACCGGAAGTCTGATGCTGGGGGCAACTTTAGGCAAGAACCGGGTCAATGCGGCCGAAGCTCCATCCATAAGTGAAAACTTTGACGCTTATGCGTCGACGGCAGAACTTAAGGGCGGACCATTTGGCAATGCGACTTTTGAACTGTCCGAAGACAAAGGCGTAGGAGGATCAAAGGCGCTTATTGTTAAGGACAGAGCCGATACTTATTACGGCTACAGTTTTAATCTGGGTGAATTTATCGGCAACAATGTTACCATAAATGCCAAGATCGCAGTTGTTGATTCAGCGGATCAGGCGGCTGAGAAGACTTTTACTGCGACATTGGCCAAGAGCATTTTTGAAGTAAAGGATCAGCAGTACAAGAATCTCAGTTCGGTTACTTGTACGGCAGATTATGATTATCAGGAACTGAGTATCACGACTGATATTGAAGAGGCATGTACGGCATGTACTCTTTATTTCGAAGGTACTAAAGATCAGAGCTATATCATCGATGATATTTCGATCACCGTAAATGGCGAATATAAGGATCCTTCTACGATCGTCCGCACACCGAGTACCCCGTCGGCAGGTGCTCCTGAGATCGTCGAAGATTTTAACGATTATTCAGATGCAGCTTCCAGGAAGGGAACCTCATTCGGAAGTCCGAGCTATTCTCTTACAGATGACGGAGCTTCCGGTTCAAAAGCACTTGTCGTCAGCGACAGAAGCCAGAACTACTACGGATATGCATTTGATGTAGCAAGTTATATCGGCAACACGATTTCAGTAAAGGCTGATGTAAAAGCAATCGGGACCACCGACCCTG
>JAFRQR010000025.1 GCA_017428545.1 Clostridiales bacterium | reverse complement strand
TTTTCCGCTACCGCTTGCACCACTAATAAGAAAATGTGGATAATCTCTCAAACTGACTATATGCTTTTTATCAAAATACAAAGATAACAAATCTATTGATTTTATCTTGCACACATAATCAGAAAGTGAATACTGCTCAGGCTTATAGTTTTTCATATCTTCATAAACAATAATTACTTCGGCATTATTCTGAGAAATATAATAGTCCTCAACAATATATCTATCAGGTAGTGCAGTAGAAAATGAATCAAGGTATCTTTCTAAAATTGTACGAATCCTTAGATTTTTCAGACTGATTTTGATTATACCTTTCTTGATTTTAATTTTCGGAAGTTCAACAAAAACTTTGTTTTCATGCTTAATATATGCACCTACTGATATGAGATTATTCTCTATATATGAAAGTAATTGATGATTGCTTATATAATTTTTGATTCCTTTATTTTTTAGTATGTTGATTATGATTACTGCAACTATGATTATTGCTTCCGTTATGATTGCATACTTACAAATATCATTTATCAGCTTTATATGAAACAGATATTTGTTCGCTATGGGTGCACTCAAAAATATAAGCACACCCACAACAGACATAGCGATAAAATAATTACAGTAATACTTGCGTTTACTGATTATCATTCGACCACCTCAATAATTGCTTCTACTGAAAGTTGAGAAGCATAATCTCCCCATACTGAACATTTACCGATATTCTTGAAAATGATTTTGTCTCTTATATGATACTTTTCAACATCATCTTCATCGGTATCTTTTATAAGATGTACCTTGAATTTTTCAAAAATGTTGCTAACAGTTTCATCGCCATAATCGGTATTATCTTCGGTAATGATTACATCAAGAGAAACACAACCTTTCTTGTCATTCCACTTAATAGACTGAATCATAAATTGCTTGTCCTTTGCCCATGCTCCAAAATTAAATGTTTGAAATTGTGTTAGTTTCTTCATAGTCTTTATTCTCCTTTACTTTTATTCAGCGGACATACTACCGCTTGTTATAATTAAATAGCCCTTCGTTGCAATTAAAAAAGGCTGAACTTAATCAGCCTAATTTATTTCTAAATTTCTATTCCGTTGACAATGATTGGTGTTTCATTCAAGTTTATAAAAACATCAGAATAACCATTCAATGTAAGTTCTTTATATTGAGATTTTCTTCTATTGACACAAGCAGTATAATTATATTGAGTAATGAATGAATGGAATATCAATCTTTTTGTTAATTTATGATTGGTATTCACTCGATACAAAAAACATTGTTATTTCGTATGGTACAGATGATATGAAGAGGGATTTAACATTTCTCAAGGTTTGGTTTATATTGATGGGGGGAGGCTCCTTAAGCTTACTGATCGGATGGTTATGTGCCTTTGACTGTTTGACTAAGAAAAATAGGAGTACGCAGGTTGGAATTGGAATTGCCGTTTGTGCACTTGCACTTCTTTGTTTTCTTCTTAACGTAATTAAATTGACTGATCGTATCGAGGAATACAAGGAAGTTAACGAAGATTATCAATATAGAGTTGAACAACAAGAAGAGTTGGAGCGCAGAGTTAAATGGCGGGAAGAAGAACGCAAATATGAGGAGAAATGGGGATATTAAGATTATTCGAGTAATAATACCAATAATATATTTAGGCCTAAGAGTGAAAATGGTGACTCGAAATGAAGTCACCATTTTCGTTTTTTTCTATCTGATTTGTTCAGAAATCACGAATCGTAGTCCAGGATAACGGATTCGCCTACGTCAACGGACAGAGAGCTGTTTTCGCTGATGATCTCGATGCTCTTTTCGGAACCGATCCAGTCGTAGAGCATTCTTGCCGGGCTGTCTTCCGGTTCGTCAGCGCGGATCGCGACATATGCTGTTGTGATATAGGGGTAGCTTCCGTCCTTGAATGTATCTGTCGAAGGTACGACACCGTCGATCGCAACAAGATCGATGTAGTGATCTTCGAAAGCCCAGTCGAGATAGGACATGATGTTGTAGCCGATGGCGTACTCGTCATAAGCAACGCAATCGGTAATGCTTTCCATATCGTCCGAGAAATAGAAGTGGTCCATCATGGAAGAGAAGTCCGGGGCATCGCCATCCGGCCAGAGGAAGTCTTCGAAGAGACGCTGGCTTCCGGACTGATCGTCTCTGAAATACGGATGGATCTCGGCATCAGGTCCGCCGACCTGCTTCCAGTTTGTGATCTTGCATTCATAGATACCGCGGATCTGCTCCTGAGTCAGACTCTTTACCGGGCAGTTGGGACTGACGATGAATCCGAGTCCGTCATAACCGTAAGGCTTCATCTCGATTTTGGCTTTTACTTCGCGGAAGTGGGATTCTTCCTCTTCAGTCGGAGCGACGAGGAAGACAAGATCTGCAACATTATCTGCCAGGTTCAGCCAGGCACCGTGGGTCTTTGAACACAGAGGGAGCTTATCATCTCCGGGATAATCGCTCATAAAATAGGTGTAGATCCCTTCGGTGATCGGCTTTCTTGCGGTAGAACTGTCGATCTGCGGGAACTGTTCCGGATATGCGCTGAAATAGCCTTCTATCGTAGATGTATCAAAGGTCGTCTCCGTAGTCGGTTCTTCGGTGGTTTCAGTTGTAGTCAGCGAAGGAGTCTCGCTTTCCGAAGGTTCTTCGGTCTCCGTAATTTCAGTTTCTGTCTTTTTCGTTCGCTTTGTTTTTTTCGTCTTTTTTGTTTCTGAGTCCGAGGAACTACAACCCGAAAGCAGCATGGCGATCATTGTGATCACGGCGATCCATCTTACAAGATGGAAGGTTTTCATTCCTTCTCTGATTTTCTTCATAACCCTATACCTCTTTTACACTTTGTTCCTATTAAACCATACACGATCGCTATTCATATAACGAACAATTAAACTCTATCATGAGTCAGAAAAAGAATAAAGAGAGGGTAAAAAACAAAAACCAGAAAGAAAACATTATGAACAATTCTGGTAATCCGCGTGATAGTTCTACTTTTTAGATAATTCTTTTAATATAGTATCCAGGCTTTTACGAGTGGAAGGATCAAGTTTTCGGTATTGCTCTATCAAGTGATATTCGCGCTCCGTTATTGCATGATGAGGATCAGTTCCAGTGGGCGAATGATCGATTAAGTAATCGACGCTCACATTAAAATGGTCGGCAATAGTAATCAGCGAAGCTATATCAGGTTCAGATTTATTTGTCTCATACTTTTGAATAGTCTGTTGGCTCACACCCAGTATGGTGGCAAGCTGCAACTGTGTATATCCTTTTGATTCGCGTAAGACTTTAAGATTCATGGATTTTGAAACCTACCTTTTCACATACCGCTGACCTCTTGATTAGATAGTACCCTTAAAAATTCAAATCAATACATACTTAAGGTTGTAAAATATTGAAATACAACAAAAGTGAGTTTATACTTAAATTTATACTTATCTTTACACAGTCATGTGCGAGTGTATGAGGGGAAAGCTGAAGCCACAGTGCCGGTGAGAATTAATATATTGGGGGAAATAATAGAATGAAGAATTGTATAAGATGCGGATGTGTCATGCAGGATGAAGATATCTTTTGCCGGAAATGTGGTTTCGAATTTGTTGAAAACAATGTAACACTGCAGAAAACAGATGTTAGCGGAGATATGCCTCGACAACAAAACAGTACAGTTCCACAAACACCTATAAATATTTCTTCTCCTCCTGTGAAATACTGTACGCATTGTCGACAACCTTTGACTATGTCCGCACAGTACTGCAGCAGATGTGGAAATAACCAACCACCGTATCATACTCAAAATCTCGATAGCGGTAATTCAACTAATCAGTCTCGCGGTATAGGAACTGGTGGCGGAGTTGTTTTGATGTGTCTTGGTATAATCGGCGCGATCATAGTTTATATGCAAATACAGTCAGATAAGAGTTTCCGTGGTTGGAATGAAGAGATCTATACCTATGATCTGAATCATCTATGTGACCATGAAATAGGTATGATAGCTTTTTTGTTAACAGCTATAGTTTTCGCTTTTATTGGACTTGGAATTATCATTAGCAATAATAAGTCTAAATGAAAAAGGAGTGATTGTATGAAGACTTGCGGACAAATGCGATGCGTTAGCATTATTCTTATTATTTCTTTGCTCATGACTCTTGCAGCTTGTTCAAAGTCGATTGATAAGTTCAAGAAGGCGGTAGAGAATAATAACTCAAGCGATGCTATTGAAATTTATAACGACTAATTATCTGATGACAAAGAAGATCAAAAAGAGGCTAGAAACTACATAAAAAAGCGCCTTTCAGATTCCCTATCTGACTATGGCAGCGGAAAGATAACTGAAAAAGAGTTTGAATCAATATATAAGACAATAGAAAAGGTCAATCAAAAGGTTAATGGAATATCAAGTATTGAGGATACATACTATAAGTATCAAGAAGTTAAGGCTTCTAAAGAAAGCTTTAAGGCCGGTGAGAAGGCATATTCTGAAAAGGACTATGCAACGGCTGTGAGACAGTATTCTCTCATAATTTCTGATGATACGGAACACTATAAAGATGCGCAGCAAAAACTACAAGACTCAATCAAGAATTATGAAAGCAGTGTTCTTGATCAGGTAGATAAGTCTGTGGCATCTGGGAATTATGATGAAGCATTCCTGGTAATCGATAATGCAATCGATGATATAGGAACAGAAAAGTTGAAGGATTACCGTGAAGGACTTGTTGATTCATACGAGTCATATGCTATTGAAACAGCTCAGCAGTTAGCAAATGAGGGAAAGTATCAGGAAGCATATCAATGCCTTAACGATGCTATTGATACTATTGGAAACACTGACAAATTGAGCAGTACATATATATTGAGGAATATGAAACAAAAATGAAAACAGCATATGATGCTAAAGACTATCTCAGCGTTTTTAGGATATATGTTGAAGCGGATTGGATAATTGAAGGATCATCAGAAATGATGAATTACTATACCTCAAGTATTACTGAATACTTGAATGATATTGACGTTAAAGCCGAAAGCGCTTTTGGTGATAACAAAGATTATGAAGCTGCTATCCTTGTTTTGAGAGATGCACTGTCAGATGTAGTAGACTTAAATATTCTAGAAATAACATCTCACATTGAGGAAAAGATAGCATACTATCAGGAATATCAACCAATCTATCTTACAGATTTAAGCTGCATACAAAAAAACAATGTGGAAATCGGTGAAGAGGTTGATACTTCGGATGTGAATAAAAGAAATTATACCGCGGAAACCGTAATCCGCCAAAGTATGTCTAAAAATGATAACAAAGGGTATGTTCTCTATAATATCAACTTTGAGTATTCTTCGTTAAGAGGGGTCCTATATCGTCCACATTATTCTCTCTCTTGTGATTATATATGGTCGCAGCCGGGATGCGTAAAGATTTATGGGGATGATGTTCTATTGTATGAGTCCCCCAAGGTTACTCAAGATTTCTATGATGCCCTTGAGTTTGATATTGATATACACGGAGTAAGAAATCTTAAAATAGAGTTTAGTAATAGTGTATGGGCACCAGGTGGAACGATAGTATGGGATTATGGTTCTGATGGATGGGTAAACAATGAAGAGCCCAAAGTCTGCATAGCAGATTGCGAACTTCAGAAATAAAACAGAGCCTTTGAGAACTCCTGCTGATGGATTCCCAAGGGCTCTATATTTTTGTCTTGTTCGAAGGCCAAAGCAATCCGATGCGTCACTTTTCAACTGCCCTCGGTTCTTAGTAGAAAATAAGGATTGACTGAGTACGAGTTGATTTCCATATTAATCATATTGGTTGGTATGGCGATCAGTCTGGTTGGACTTATGATAAAGCTGTTTGCCTTCCTGGATAACAGGTACAAGCGCAAATAAAAACCTACCCATTTGGAGATGAACCCAGCTCGTAGTAGCGGATGGTGAAGATGTTGTTGAAGAAGGTGTTGACGTAGCGCGGGGTGACGTCGGGGTTTCTGTGTGTCTTGGCGATCTCGTCGCTGTAGTCGGAGGCCATGTAGACGGTGTAATCCGTGAAGTTCGGGGTGTAGTAGTTGACCATCGGGATCGCTTCGACGTAATCGATCGAGACGTTATCACCATCCTTTTTTATGCGAAGATGTGCCATGCACTCGACACACCTTTCGGCGCGGGGCATATTCGAGATGAAGTTTCCTAATGAGTAGAAGCAGGGAACTTCTTTTCCTTCGGAGGTTTTTAAGATCTCGAGGGGCTGGATGATATGCGGGTGGCAGCCGATGATCGCATCTGCGCCGGCTTCGGCGATCTTCCTGGCCATGTCTTTCTGGTAGGCACTCGGGGTGGTGATGTATTCTTCGCCCCAGTGAGGAAAAACGATCACGATGTCGGCAAGTTCTTTTGCCTTAGCGATATCTTCCGTAACACGGTCGATATTCAAAGTCTTTACGAGATACGGGGCATCCTTCGGGACGGAGTAGCCGTTAAGACCGTATGTGTAATTCAGAAAAGCGACTTTAACTCCCTTATACTCACCGATATCGATATTATCGTAGTCCTCCTGGCTTGTGTACATGCCGGAGACGATGATGTCCTCTTTGGTCTTCCAGTACTCGAGTTCTTTTAGCGCGGTGTCTTTTCCCTGATCCATGCTGTGGTTGGTCGCGTGGGTGACGACGTTAAAGCCTGCGTCAGCGATTGCATCGGCTGCCTGAAGCGGACCGCCGAAAACCGGAAATCCTGTCCATTTCGAGGGATCATCCGTAAGTGGGATCTCCTGGTTAATGACCTTGATGTCAAATTCGGAAATAAATCCCTTGATGTTCTCGTAGATGGAATCGTAGTTATAGGTGCCGTCGGGCTGTTTGCCGGCGTTCGTGATGCTTAAGTGATAAAGGTTATCCCCGACGGCGATCAGATCGATGTATTCGACCTTGTCGAGTTCTTCCGGCTCGGTCTCGGAAGGATCCTGAGCGGGAGCCTCCGTCGTTTCAACCGGATTTACGGCCTCAGTGGTTGTCGCTTCGGTTTCCGGTTCAGGAGTAATGGCATTCCCTAAAACGTCTCCCGGATCAGAAGATGTGACTGCGAGATCTTCTGAAGTGACCGACGGAGCAGTCGAGATCGAGGGAGATTCGGTATTCTTATTGTTCTGCTTGGAGTGAATGAAGAGAAGGGTAGGGATAACAAGCAGTACGACAAGTACTGCAATGACCTTAAGAACGTTGCTTTCCCCTAATCTACGTATACGGTTTCTCACGAACGATACGACCCCTCTAACTATCTTCTCAACAATTTTAGAAAAAAGTCTTGTGGTTTGCAACTGTTTTCCTGAGGATGTAGAATGAGGAACGGATACTTTTGAAGTGAGCGTGAATGTACTATGAAATGGGTGGAAATCGAGATTATTACGACAGAAGAAGCATCGGACGCGATCTGCGAGATGCTTTCGCAGCTGGGCGCGGACGGTATTGCGGTCTGTGATCCGCTGGAGATAAAAAGGATCATTGACGATCCGGACTCTTTGGCCTATGCGGACGACGGATTTGTCGACTCTTTAGGTTCGGATGTAAAGATCCATGCTTATTTTGCCGAGTTTGACGACGGGATCCGTCTGGGCGCCAAGGAAGAAGAATACGAAAACCCGGAAGGAGTCGGTACGATTTACGGAAATATCGCGACTGGAAGTAAGACACTCGAAGAAACGATCACTTTGCTGGAAGAGCGCCTCGCTGCGATCGGCGAGTTCTTGCCGGTCGGGGACGGCAAAGTTTCCTATAAGTACGTAAAAGACGAAGACTGGGAGAACGAATGGAAGAAGGATTACCACGCATTCTCCGTTTCCGAGCATGTGACGATCGCGCCGTCCTGGGAAAAAGAGTCCGTGACGGAAACTTCGGATCAGAAAGTCGTGTATCTCGACCCGGGCTCTGCATTTGGTACGGGCACGCATGAGACGACTTCGATGTGCGCGGAGTTTATCGATAAATATATGACTTCTGAAGATACCGTTCTTGACGTCGGATGCGGTTCGGGAATCCTTTCCATTATTGCAAGCAAGCTCGGCGCCAAGTCCGTCGAAGCCTGCGATATCGACCGTCTGGCAGTGGATGTCGCGATCGAAAACTGCAAGGAAAACGGCGTTACGGTCGATTGCTATACGGGTGAACTGAAAGATGCCAAGAAGGAAGGCTACAGCCTGATCATTGCCAATATCGTGGCAGAGATCATTGCGGGGATCGCACCTTTGGTACCGGATAAACTTCTTCCGGGCGGCAGGTTCATTACGAGCGGGATCATTGACCACAAAAAGGAGATCGCACTTTCTGCCTGCGCTGCAGCGGGCCTGACGCTTATTGAAGAAAAGCAGAAGGGTGACTGGCACGCTTACTATTTCGAAAAGAAATAAAATCACAGGATCGGGGCTTTTAGGGGAGAGGATATGGCGTATAAGATTCTGATCATCGACGATGACAAGGATATTCTGACCATCATATCGGACATGCTTTCCGGGTACGGGTATGAGGTCACGACGGCGACATCTGCGGAAGATGCTTTTGATCTTCTTTCGAAGGGCTCCTACCATCTTCTTTTACTGGACATCAATCTTCCGGACAGTGACGGATTTGAGATATGTAAACAGCTTCGCGAAGTTTCGACGGTCCCCGTTATTTTTGCAAGCGCGAGAACGAGCGAAGACGACCGCGTGACCGGTTATTCGATTGGCGGAGACGACTATCTTCCCAAGCCCTATTCCATGAAGGAACTCCTCGTGCGCGTCCAGGCGCTGATCCGCCGTACGTACGGTTTTTCGACCGAAGAAAAGACAGTTGCTTTTGGCGATGTCGTCGTAAATATCACGGCGCGGACGGTAACGAAGAACGGAGAGGCGGTATCGCTTTCGCTTCGCGAATTCGATCTTCTTTCATATCTATGCGAGCACAAGAACGAAGCGTTGCCGAAAGAAAAGATCCTGACGTCCGTCTGGGGTGCATTCATGACATCCGAAGCTTCGACACTGACTGTGCATATCCGTTGGCTTCGTGAAAAACTCGAAGAGGATCCGGCGGATCCGAAGTTCATCAAGACCGTATATAAAGTCGGATATATGCTGGAGGTGCCGGGCGATGCGTAAGCGTATAATCCTTGTATTTGCCGTGATTCTGGTATTGCTCATCGCTTTGACGGCGGGGCTTTACCTGACATCGTCCGGAAAGAGCGAAACATCTAAGCAGGATAACCTCGTCGGGATCAACGAGATCGAAAAGCTTCTCGAGAACGGAGAAGTGAAGAAGGCTTCCGAAAAACTTTCTTCTTTAGGCGAAGAGATCAGAAAATCTGGGACAGGAGAGCAGAAAGATGCGCGGATCCTTGTGATCGGCGGGATCTGCGTGCTCGGAATTCTGGCTTCCGGTTTGTTTGTATATGTGACCGTGCTTCGTCCTTTGAAGAAGATCTCGAAATATACAAGTGAGATCGCTCGCGGGAATACGGATATTCCGTTAACTTATGAGCGAGGATCCGAGGTCGGCGAATTCTCCTGGGCATTCGACAGCATGCGTAAGGAATTGAATAAGGCCAGAGCTTCGGAAAAAGAAGCGATCGAGAACAATAAGACCGTCATCGCGACACTTTCCCATGACATTAAGACACCGATCGCGTCGATCCGTGCATATGCGGAAGGGCTGGAGGCGAATATGGATAGTTCTCCGGAGAAACGCGCGCAGTATCTGCAGGTGATCATGAAGAAGAGCGATGAGGTAAGTAAGGTCACGGACGATCTTTTGCTGCACTCCCTCTCGGATATGAACCGTCTGAAGGTCGAAAAGAAAACGTTTGAGATCGGTGCTTTTACAGAAGGCGCAGTCAAAGATCTCGATCCGGACGGAAAAGAGATCACATATACTTCGGACGGTGTGTCGGCGGAGGTAAGTGCGGATCCCGGAAGGCTTCTTCAGTGCGTGGAAAATCTGATCACGAATTCCAGAAAGTATGCGGGAACGAAGATCTCCGTGTCGCTTGAAAAAACCGAGAACAACGTCGCGATCCTTATCAAGGACAGTGGTAAGGGAATTCCGGATGAAGACATGCCGTTTATTTTCGATAAGTTTTACAGAGGACATAACCATGGGCAGCAGCCCGGCTCGGGTCTCGGCCTTTATATCGTGAAGTACCTGATGACACAGATGGACGGGGATATCGTTCTTCAAAACACGGGCGACGGGCTTTTGGCCAAGCTGGTGCTGCCGATCGAGATGGCCGGCTGATATAAAACTTCGGAGACAGGCGCTTTTAGATCAGTATTATTGGTTGTTTCGAAGTGACGGTTGATATAAATCAGAGAAAAACCACTGCTTTATATCAGTGAAATGAGAGAATAGATGAGATAAATAATCGAAATAACTATGATTTATATCAGTCAGAGACATTGTAACTGATATAAATTGAGCGATATGGTTAGATTTATATCAGTGCTGTATCTGGTGAGCGGTGAAATACTGGAATAAATCGGGTAAAAACGAGAGTTTTATATCAAGTACACATTGATTAGACTGATATAAAACGGCAGTAAAGCGCATTTTTATATCAACCATGTCTTGAGGTTAAGGACTTCTTAATAAGTTTTCGGGGAGAATGGGTACAACGGAGAGTGTGGTAGGCATGATCCGCATGAGAACGAAAACGTATGAGAAGGAAAAAGGAGAAAACACATGAGTTCAAACATTCTCACCGCACACGATCTTTGTAAGAGTTTCGCGCATAACGGCGGACAGATCCACGTGCTTCAGCATGTCGATCTTGAGATCAGGGATAAAGACTTTACTGTCGTCATGGGCGCATCGGGTTCCGGTAAGTCCACACTTTTATATGCACTTTCCGGCATGGACAAGGCAACATCCGGCCAGGTCATCTTTGAAGGGAAAGACCTTGTGAAGATGAAGGAGAAAGAACTGGCGGGTCTGAGATCGCATGATTTCGGATTTATCTTCCAGCAGATGCACCTGATCTCTAATCTCACGCTTCTTGAGAACGTGTCGGTGCCGGGATACCTCAACAACGGTAAGAGCGCTTCCGAGGTAAAAGCACGCGCCGAGAAGCTTCTTGAGCAGATGGGGATCTCTGATGTGAAGACGCATCTTCCGTCGCAGGTCAGCGGCGGCGAACAGCAGCGCTGCGCGATCGCAAGAGCGATCATCCACGAGCCGAAACTGCTCTTTGCCGATGAGCCGACAGGTGCGCTGAACAGAAAAAATACAAAGGA
Organism: Clostridiales bacterium; assembly: GCA_017428545.1. GTDB lineage: Bacteria > Bacillota > Clostridia > Saccharofermentanales > Saccharofermentanaceae > Scatonaster. The sequence goes on along the minus strand of JAFRQR010000025.1, from coordinate 192,623 downwards.
AGTCCTGGATCTTCTGACGGAACTTAACAGGAACGGCCAGAGCATCCTGATGGTCACGCATGATCTTCGTGCGGCACTCCGTGCGAGCCGTCTCCTGTATCTGGAAGATGGTAACGTGATCGGGGAGATGACACTTCCGCCTTACGATAAGGAAGAGGAAAAGAGCCGCGAGACTCAGGTCAATGCATGGCTGTCTTCCATGAAGTGGTAAGGAGGAAGAAATAATGGATATCCTTACATTACTTCGTGCCAACATTAAAAGAAAGAAGGGCACGTTTCTTGGGATCATGCTCCTGATGATCATCGTGTCGATGTTCCTGACGACGATCTACAGTGTGAAAAAGAACGTCAGAAAAAGCGTCGACGATGCGTACGAGGAAGCCCATGCGGCAAACCTCATGATGAACATCACGAACGAGCGCCTCACGGATGACCTTCTGCAGAAAGTCAAAGACCATCCGCTGGTCGATCATGTCGCGACTTCTGATGCCGTCTTGGTGAGAAGGCATTTCGTAAAGGATAGAGAAGATAACCAGAGCTGGCTGATCGTGCCGCTCAATGATGTCGTCACCAAGCAGTTCGAAGATGATTTTTCCGGTTATCTCGATGAGGTCCGCCCGATCTCGCCGGAGGGCATTTATCTCGTACAGGGAATTGCCACCAACGACGGCTGCAAGGTCGGAGATGACCTGCGTTTCGAGACGAAATACGGAGAATATACACTTAAGATCGAAGGCTTTGTTGTCGAGCCGGTGGATGGCTGCGCGATGGTCGGATGGAAGACCGTATATGTTGCTCCGGAGACTTTCGAAAGACTTGCTGCTGATGTGGATGCAGCAAAAGACTCGGATGTCGCAGGACGCGTCACGATCGTTTATGTCTATAAGAATGCCGACTGTGAGTTAAGTGATGGTGAGTTTGCAAGAACGATCAACCGTGATACCGGTATCCAGGACTATGCATACGCTTCGGCCACGGAGACCCAGATGAAGCACTACACCAATCTTTTCTCGGACATCATCTGCTCGATCATGATCGGATTTGCGATGGTCCTTGCGGGTGTTGTTCTGATCATCATGGCGCACAATATCACCGTGACGATCGAGATGAGCTATGCGGAGATCGGCATCCTGAAAGCCGAAGGATTCACAAAGGGAAGAATACGCGTGCTCTATATGCTGCAGTATCTTCTTGCGGAGATCGTCGGTGCCATTATCGGAACCATTCTCGCGATCCCCATGATCGCTCTTTTCGGCGGGATCTTCCAGCCGATCACGGCGATCATCGCAAAGAAAGATGTCGATCTCGGGACGAGCCTTGTGGTTCTTCTGGTGATCCTGGTGCTCTCTGTCCTTGTCATTCTTCTTGCGACGAGAAAAGTGGCGAAGGTTTCTCCGGTAAAAGCACTTACCGGCGAGAGCAGAGATGTCTATTTCGACAGTTTCCTGACGGCCCCTGTTTCCGGAAAGAACCTGTCCATGAGCCTTTCCTACCGTCAGTTCAGTTCGAATAAGCGCCGCTATCTCGTGGCGATCCTGATCACGGCACTTCTGATGTTCTTCATGATTACCGTAAATCTTATGGCCAGCTGCATGAAGTCGAAGTCCGCACTCGAGGCTTTGGGTTCGATCCTTTGCGAAGTCGAGGTAAGACCGCAGGATCGGAACTTTACCGAAGAGGAGATGGAAAAGATCGAATCCGTCGTAAAAGACGAACCATGTGTCAATAAGTCGATCTTCTTTAGAAACGAGTATGTCACGGTCAACGGAAATACGATCTATTGCCAGTTCTATCGTGATCCGGAAACGATCAGTATGGTCTCCGGAAGAGCACCGGTCTATGACAATGAGCTCGTTATCACGGATATCCTGGCCGAGGATCTGGGGCTGAAGACAGGCGATAAGCTCGAAGTTGCGAGAAGAGAATACAAGGAGGAATTTATCGTCTCGGGTATTTTCTGCAGCATGAACGATACCGGTATGACGATGGCCATGTCCGATGCCGGAGCTAAAAAGATCGGTGTGAATGGGTATGTCTGGTACGGCGCGAGCCTTTCGGAGCCGGAGGAGGCTGATCGGATCGCAGAAGCACTGAGAGAAAAACTCGGAGACGGGTTTAAGATCACGGCAGATTCCGATTTTTCCGAAGTCTCGGATATCAAGTCGATCTCGACAGCAGTCGATGCCATGCGTTATACGATCTATGCATTATCGGTCATCTTCGTACTGGTCGTCGTCTCCATGATCTGCAGCAAGTCCTTTGCACAGGAAAGAAGAGACCTCGGCATCTATAAAGCCATCGGCTTTACATCGGGAAAACTCCGCCTGCTGTTTGCGCTTCGCTTCCTGATCATCGCCGTGATCGGATCTGCTTTAGGTATCGTTCTGAGTATTCTTCTTTCGAGCAGGACACTGAGTACGGTCCTTCGAAGCGTCGGTGTCTCTAACTTCATTTCGAAGTATCGGACGGAGACGATCCTGATCCCGGTCCTCCTCCTTCTGGGATGCTTCTTCCTCTTTGCCTACCTTGCTTCGAGGAAAGTGAAGAAGGTAGAGATCAGAGAACTGGTTATCGAGTGAACGCCTGAACCTGCCTCCGTATAGCGCTTTACATCCTCATCTACACATGCTACTATGCATATGTGGGGTTAAATTATAAGTGTTGTGCGGAGGCAGACTATGGTTTGTGAACGATGGCTTAAAGTTTCGTGTCTGATTCTATCTATATCTTTTGTATTATCTTGCATCCCTTTTGCTTTACGGGCCCAAGGCCAGGATGCTGAGTGTTTTTCCGTTATCGAAGATCTAGACTTTGAGGTGGATGCGAGTATATCCTCTTTTTGGGATTCGCATGCCAATCTTGAGTTTGTCATAACGAATACAGGTGATGATACTATTCATAACTGGTTCCTTACCTTTGATTTGCCTTACTCGATTGAAGGAATCTGGGGTGCACAGGTGTTTGAAACTGGCTCTGGTGTCTATACGATCAAAAATGTCGGTTGGAATCAAGACATTCTGCCCGAAAACTCTATAACCTTTGGAATGACAGTATCATCGTTAAATGGAACGCCCATCGCAGATCTTCCTTCGTATTACTTACTGAATACAAAGATAACCCTCGTTGATCCTTCCTGTTATACTGTGTCTTACCAAGAATACTCCAACTGGGGAACTGGATTTAACGGGGCATTACTCATAGAGAATGACTCTTTTGAAACCATTGAGGATTGGGAACTTTGTTTTTCCTGCAGTCAAACGATCACAGAAGTTGCCGCAGCGGAAGTTGTCTTCGAAGACGATCTGTATACTATCTCAAATAACGGATCGAATCAGAATCTCTTACCATATTCTTCGACCTCGTTGACAGTAGTAGGTTCATGTAATGGTATAGGTTCAGGTTTGTTACTTGATAATCTGGAACTATATGCTGTGGGTTATGCATTTGGACTTGCCGAGGATAATGACCAAAATGGAATTGCAGATTACGTGGATTTTGTAAACCTTCAGGGCGGAGGATCAGAGATCACTCCTACACCTACCATTACACCAATTCCCACAATTGATCCGACTCCAACCATAACTGAAGAACCGACACCGATTCCAGAGTTGGATTCTGATGGTGATGGAATCCCAGATTCTTTGGAAGTTGAACTTGGAACAGATCCTTTTTCCACAGATAGCGATGAAGATGAAATCAAAGATAGCATTGAAGTGATGTTGGGACTTGATCCGCTCTCCGGTGATTCTGATGGAGACGGATTACCTGATGGACAAGAAGATGATGATGGAGATGGATTGACTCTTCTCGAAGAGATCAACCATGGAACATACACTTGGACAGATGATTCCGATGTGGACGGCATTATGGATGGGGATGAGGTTCACATCTATGGGACAGATCCACTGGACGAAGACACAGACGGCGATTTGATCGAGGACGGAGACGAATTAAAACTTGGAACTGATCCCCTGACTCCTGACAGCGATGGGGATGGAGTACCTGACGGGCAGGAGCGCTTCCTTCAAACAAGAGAAGAGATAATCAACAATCCGGATCGTCCGGAAGTAAACAACGTAGAAGTAACTCTTGAAGGCACTGGGTGTCTGGATACCGTGATGTCTATTGAGGATGTTTACGATAAGGATAAGTGTTCAAGCGAACTGGCTGGACTGGTTGGTGTCCCTGTCGAAATAGAATATGAAGGGGATTTCGATGAGGCAACGTTAACGTTCCATTACGATCAGACTATGCTAACTTCTGCAAGCACCAATATTCCGGAAGAACTCCCAATAGAGGATAATTATGTAACAAGACCACAAACTTTGGGAATCTTTTACTATGATGAAGAAACCGGATTCTATGTTGACTGTGAGGCAGAAGTTGATGTCTCAACCCAAACGGTATCTTGCACTACTACACATTTCAGCACATATATGCTTGTTGACAGGGCTGTATGGTACTATTTTTGGACGGCTATGAAGTATTCGGGCGAGATGCGTCCGTCTCATGAGGGATATTCGGGAATCGACTATGTGCTTGAAATACCATATATCCAAAGTATGACCGAAACAGATATTGCTGAAATGAATGCGATTGCGTATGAGATAATTGACAACATGCAGGAAGGCGACCGAATGGTTGTTCAAGGATATAACACCATTGGAACCTACAGGTACAACTATACTTCTGATAAAGATCTGCTAAAACGTCAAGTTTCTGAATGGCCGTGGAACGAAGGAGATGCTTGGGTTGGTTCAAGTGACTCTCCGGATGGTCTTATTGGTGCACGGTTAGATGCTCTTGAAATATTCAATATAGCGGCAAGTACGCCCGGTCATGATGCTGACAATGAATTAGTAACCATTGCTTTTCACAATTCGACAAACATCGGGTGTTGGTTCTATAGTGCGAGTCATCGAACAAAGACAGAAATGACTGCGTATATTTTCACTTTATCCAGTGGTGATCCTCAAACTACAGAACTCAGATGGCTGAACATAGCCTCCGGCGGAGGAGTGATCGATTGCGAAGGTAAGACATCTGAAGAAGTTTTTGACGAGTTTGCTTCTCTGTATGCAAAACGACAAGGCGAGGACTTAGATCCACATACAGAAGATAGCCGAGTGGGAGACGGACTTTGGGATATTTATGAACACCAGGGAATGCTCAGCACCAGTGGCCGATTCTATTTCGCGAAATCAGATAAGGTAGACAGCGATGAAGATACTGTTAATGATAAGGATGAGATGGGGATCTGTTACCTTGTAGAAGTAGACGAAGAGAATCGAGTTTATATAAATGGTGAAGAACCAGAAGAATTCACCAGTCTTTCCAGTGCCGCCAAGATATTCCAGTCGTTCGGCGAAGGAAAGTGGACGGTGTATGGAGTGGTTTCAAACCCGCAAAGCAAGGATTCGGATAATGATAATTGTGATGACGAAATTGATGCAAGGCCTTTGAAAATGAATCCTTTGATAGATTACATTATTTGCGAAAATACAGATTGGTTTCTCATGGCAGAGTCTTTAATGCGTATGAAACAGAAGAAATCATCGAAGAATTGCAGAGCTGTTGAGGTTAGTTCAGTCGATCAACTTGTTCAAGTATGGAACTTGATGGGCAAAAACGAAGATGAAAAACAAGAGTACTCTTTAGATGAGGTGGTTCTTGTAATGCATGGCTCATCAAATAGTTTAGGCAAAAGTGTCCCAGTACTATCAGTCAAAGAAGTGTTAGCAACCAACAATGCAGACAATCATTATTTGGAGAGAAAGCACATTAATACTCTAGTATTATCTTCTTGCAATGGTGGGAATATATCAGTAATCACAACTGATAGCAATGGGATGATTAAAGATAGCAGTAATATGGCCACAGCTTTTATTTCCTGGGGAACGATTGGAGAGGTTTATGCATGGAATGGTACTGCTTCCTATCTTATCGGCAGAGACGAACACATAGGATTCTTCAATATTAACTATACAATTGAACATTCCTTTGATATAGAAAAAGAACTATATGTGGATTCTTTAATAATGCTTGGTAAAGTTATGGTGTATTCTGTTCTTGGAAGTAAGAATGGGGTGGAAAATAGTTTAGAGACATATTTTGGTGAAGTTGCAGATTTGTCTGAACTTGGAAAGATGAGATATTACATAAATGATGAAGGGAGGATTGCTTATGAAAAAGTTCCGAATATTTCTTGGAGCATTACTCATGCTTTGTACTCTTCTTAACTGTACTGGGTGTGTTTATTTGCGTGCAAAGTATAACGTGTTTTCTGATAAGGAGCATACAATAACGCAGGTAAGTAGCACGGACCGCGACTTAATTGGAATCGTGCTTGATACTGAAGAACTTGTTTTGTGCAATTACAAAGGACAAGAACTGTGTCGTAAACAATTTGATAAGAATATCACAAATCTGGACATCTATTCAAAAAGCATTCTTCTTCAGTTTGACGATGATACGATCGAATTGTATTATCTGGAAAACCACAATATGGTTTTAAAAACCCAGCGAAGTTTTTCTGCAGAAATAAAAGTGTCTGAAATCGTGAGACAGAAACAGGATTATCTCGGACATGTTGTGCTTTTGGAGAATGGTGAATTGTACTATTTTAGTGGTCAATCCTCTTCAGATAAATGTATTCCGATAGAAGAACATGCGAAAACAGCGGTCTGTTTGGATGATTTCTTTGTATATATTACAGAGTTCGGCGAAGTATCGATGATTTGGCAAGGGTTGCCTTATAACTATGAACCGGATATAGATCTGGGAATCGCTTGTGATATCAAAGAGTTAAAACTAGCCAGATTCGACGGGAGAGAAGGTTTCTTGGGGATTGGAACAGATCAAATCTACTATTTAAGCGGGATTGCTCCACTTATGGTGGATACGAGAACAGATTTATCGAACATTGATTTTAATTCTGTCTGCTCAGGAAAAGCATTAAAGGGTTCTGTGATATATCAAGAGAAAGGAAAATGGTATTACGAAGGAATTCGACGTGACTATGAAAGTGAAATCTTTCATAAAGACAGACGAATAATCAAGCCTAAGGACGGGGAATCTATGCTTCCTATTCAGGGTGGAGTTATCTACTATACGGATCACAATGTTCGGATCCAGCTGATTTGAGGGCATATCATTTCGGTGTATAGAAATCTTCCGATGTTTAGTATAATATTCAGAAAGACGGGTGCGATGACGAATGCATCCTGTCAAAAGGGGATACTATGCTGAAGGTTTTTCTTGTCGAGGATGAGTTTGTCGTCCGAGAGGGTATTAAGAATAACATCGACTGGAGCGGGCACGGTTACGATTTCTGCGGCGAAGCGGGCGACGGTGAAGTTGCCTATTCCATGATCCAGAAATTAAAGCCGGATATCGTGATCACGGACATCAAGATGCCGTTTATGGACGGTATCACTTTGAGCCGCATGATCAAATCCGAATTCCCGTGGATCGAGATCATCATCCTGACGGGCTATGAAGATTTCCAGTTTGCAAGAGAGGCCATTAAGATCGGCGTTTCCTGCTATCTTTTAAAACCGGTTAACGGCGAGTCGATCATGAAAGAGGTCGATGCGCTTTCTGAAAAGATCCGTGAGAAGAAAGCGGAGAGGGAAGCGGCGAAGCGTTACGAAGAGGAAATGCGTGAGAGAACGGAGCTTGATAAGCGCGACTTCTTTAATACCCTGATCAAAGGCGGAAAAAACACCACGGAGCTTTTCGCGGAGTCGAAAAAGCTTTCGATCGATATTACGGCACTTCGCTATAACGTGGTGCTCCTGAAGATCTGGTCCGACAAGCACGATATCGGTGAATATTCCAACAGCGTGCTGCGTGTCGAGGACGGCGTAAGAAGGATCGCCGATGAAAACGGAGCTCTGTTTTTCGATTTTACCGTAGAAGGTACGGCGCTGCTGTTTAAAGGCGACGACGATAATGATATCCAAAAGAAGATCGACCGCGCGATCGAAAGCATGAAGGAGCTTTTCTCGGGGTATAAGCATATCCGTTATTTCGGTGCTATCGGACAGACGGTCGGAAGAGTCACCGAGATCCATACGTCGTTTGACTGGGCGAGCCGTGCATTTGCGCATATGTACCTGACGTCGGACAACGGATTCCTCGTCGGATCCAAAGAAGATCTTCGTCCGGAAAATAACGTGGAGATCTTAAGTGAGATCAATCCGCAGCATATGGACCGCCGCATCATGAAGCGATTCCTTCGTGCCGGCGATGCTGCCGAGATTCCGTTCTTCCTGCAGGAGTATTTAAATAACATCGGCGACCAGGTGCTGAGATCTTCGATGCTCCGCCAGTATATCGCGATGGACGTATATTTCTGTGTGGCGGATTTTTCTGTCAATGAACTCGGGCTTTCCAAGGACGAGCTTGAGGCAAAGGTAAGATTCCCGGCGGGCGAGATCCTTTCCGGAGAAGAAAATACACATGACTATCTTTCGGAGATCATCCATATTGCACTCGATCTTCGTGAGGATCACTCGCTTTCGCGTTACCACGATGTCATGAAGGATGCCATCGCTTATATTTCCGAGCACTATTCGGATGAGGAGCTGTCGCTCAATACTCTTGCGGCGCAGGTCAATTTCTCGCCGAACCACTTAAGCTCGATCTTTAAGCAGGAGACCGGCCAGCCGTTTATTAAGTACCTGACGGATTACCGTATGGATATGGCAAAAGAACTGTTAAGAAGAACATCCAAAAAGAGCAACGAGATCGGTATCATGGTCGGCTATAAGGATCCGCATTATTTTTCTTATCTGTTTAAGAAAACACAGGGCGTGACGCCGACACAGTTCCGAAGTAAAGGCCACGGAGAGGCAGAAGAATAATGGTCAAGGCGAAGAAAAGAAAATCGCATCTGGCGACCCAGATACGTATCTCTTATATCGTGCTTTTGCTGCCGAGCCTGGTATTTATTGCATATGCCTTTTATAACCTGTGGGTGACCAATCAGAGAAACAATAAGATGATCAGCTCGGTCGTTGCCGCATCGGAGTTCAGCCTGGAGTTTAAAGAGAATATCGACTACCAGACCTACCTTGTTATCGTCGGTAATGTTTCCTATGAGGATTCGGGCCTTGATGAAGAACTTGCCAAAGCGCGTCAGGTCGTCGAGGATCTTAAGGGCTATACGAATACCGATGATAACAGAACGCGTCTTCAATATATAGAGAAGTACCTAAATAACCTGGAGACGTATCTGCAGGAGATCACGAAGAATCTCGAATACGAGAATAATTACGAAGAAAACCAGCTCATCTGGGAAAACGACGTGCAGATCGTTACCCTTCTTATCCAGGATTCCATTAACGAGTATATCTATTATGAGAACCGGCAGATCCAGACGGCACAGTCGGAAAACAATGCTTTCTTCATGAACATCGTCGAGATTTCGGCGGGCCTTCTGGCATTCGGTCTTGTTTCCATGATCATCGTTTCCTACGTCGGTCCGAAATGGATCACGCGTCCGATCGAGGAGCAGGTCATGGAAGAGCAGAAGATGCTCCGTAAATCCGAGTTCGATCTTTTGCAGTCGCAGATCAATCCGCACTTTCTCTATAACACACTGGACGCGATCGTGTGGTCGGCCGAAGCGGGAAACCAGAAGCAGGTCGTCAGCATGGTCGGAAATCTTTCGGACTTTTTCCGTCTTTCCCTGAATAAGGGAAAAGAGAACGTCACGATCCGCGAGGAACTTGCGCATGTAAGGTCTTATCTGGAGATCCAGCATATCCGCTATCAGGACATCATGGAGTATGAGATCTCTGTTCCGGAGGAGTTCTACGATTATATGATCCCGAAGCTGTCTGTCCAGCCGATCGTTGAAAATGCACTATACCACGGTATCAAGAATAAGCGCGGCGGCGGCAAGATCACAGTCACAGGCGAAGAAAAGAAGGATTGGTTTGCGATCGTTGTGGAAGATACCGGTAAAGGTATGACCGAGGACCGTCTTCGTGAAGTCCGAAAAGCACTTAGAGAGAGAACGACGGAGCAGAGCGCCGTCTATGGCATGTATAACGTCAATGAGCGTATACGCCTGACATATGGCGAGGGATATGGCGTGCATATTGAGAGTATCCCGGATAAAGGAACGAGAGTGATCATCAGACTGCCTAAAGAATGAGTGCTTTTTTCGGGGAAACAGTGCTTTTTCAACAGAAATAGTCATTTTTTCTTTATCAGGAAAACGGCGAAGAAGAAAAAACCAAACCGAAATCGTAAAAAATTCAAACACGGAAATGAAGGGAGAAAAAAACGAACTTCGTTTCCGTTTTTTCTGCATGGTCTTTTTTCGTGTGAATCCTAAAATGAACTCAGATGACGGGGGGAGACCCCGAATTTGGTTAATACCAGGGAGGATGAAAAATGAAAAAAGTTGTAGCACTTATTATGACAGCTTGTGTTGCTTTTGGTCTGATGGCTTGCTCCAATTCCGACAAGAAAGACACAACAGCTGCCAACAACGAAACAGAAGCTGCAGGAAAAGACACTGAAAAGGCCGGCGGCGATGAGGGCGGCGGATCTTCCGATCTTATTAAAGTCGGTATCATCAACAATGACCCGAACGAGTCCGGTTATCGTACAGCTAACGATGCTGACCTTCAGAAAATGTTCTGCAAAGAGAATGGTTACGATGCTTCTTTCGCATACAGCCTTAAGAACGATGAGCAGATCAAGTATGCTCAGGGCTTTATCCAGGACGAAGTTGACTATCTCCTTCTTTCCGCTGCTGACACAGCAGGCTGGGACACAGTTCTCCAGGATGCGAAGAACGCAGGCGTAAAGGTTATCCTTTTCGACAGAACGATCGACGCAGATCCGAGTCTTTATGAAGCTTCCATCGTATCCGACATGGATAAGGAAGGTGAAACAGCAGTTAACTGGCTCGCAGGTCAGGGACTTTCCGAGTACAACGTAATTCACATTCAGGGTGTAATGGGTTCCGCTGCTCAGCAGGGTAGATCCGGTGCTCTCGATAAGAAGGTAGAAGCAGAAGCTAACTGGAATATCGTTAAGCAGCAGACAGCTGAGTGGAACGCTGAAAAAGCACAGCAGATCGTACAGTCCGTTATCGACTCCGGCACATCTTTCAACGTAATCTATGCTGAGAATGACGACATGGCTAAGGGCGCTGTAGCAGCTCTCGACGCAGCAGGTATCTCTCACGGCGTAGGCAAAGATGTTATCGTAATGGGCTTTGACTGCAACAAGTGGGCTCTTGAAGAACTCCTCAAGCAGAACTGGAACTATGACGGACAGTGCAATCCGTTCCAGGCAAGCTACATTGATGCAATCATCAAGGATCTCGAAGCAGGTAAGACTCCTGAAAAGACCATCATCATGGACGAAAAGGGATTCGACGCTGCAACAATTACACAGGCAGACGTAGATAACTACGGTATCTGATACATAACCATTTACCCGGAAATGCGGTGCGGTTGGACGTAGAGGAAAACCGCACCGTATTTTTAAAAAAGAGAAGAGGTATGACCCGTGGATGAGTATAGATTGCTCGAAATGAGAGGCATCGATAAAACATTTCCAGGCGTTCGCGCACTGCAGCATGTGGACTTTACCTTAAATAAAGGTGAGATCCATGCACTGATGGGTGAAAACGGAGCAGGAAAATCAACCTTGATCAAGGTCTTAACCGGTGTATACAGTAAAGATGCGGGAACCATCCGTCTGGATGGCGAGGAAGTAAAGATCCATTCCCCGCAGGATGCACAGAATGCCGGTATCAGTACCGTATATCAGGAGATCACTTTGTGTCCGAATCTTTCTGTTGCCGAGAACATGTTCATCGGCCGCGGAAACGGAAAAATCACCAATTGGAGAGAAATGAATGATCGGGCTAAGGCTCTCTTGGAGAGACTCGATATTCCCGCCAAGGCTACACAGCAGCTGGCAAACTGTTCTATCGCCGTTCAGCAGATGGTTGCGATCGCACGTGCGATAGATATGGAATGCAAGGTCCTTATTCTGGACGAACCGACATCCTCGTTGGATGAGCAAGAGGTAGAAAAGCTTTTCGGATTAATGAGAGATCTGAAAGCAATGGGTGTCGGTATCATTTTCGTGACCCACTTTCTGGATCAGGTCTATGAAGTCTGCGATAAGATCACGGTTTTGCGGGACGGCCAACTGGTAGGTGAATATGAGATCAGGGATCTCCCGAGAGTGCAACTCGTCGCAAAAATGCTTGGTAAAGAAATGGATGATCTTTCGGATATCAAGGGAGAACATGAAGCGTACCATTCCCCGGACGCAGACATGAAGATATTCGAGGCAGTGAAACTCCAGAGTAATGCCGGCATCAAGCCTTTCAATTTCTACATCAATAAGGGCGAAGTCAACGGGTTCACCGGCCTGCTCGGATCCGGCCGAAGTGAGTGCGTACGCGCGATCTTCGGAGCGGACCGGGTCATCGGCGGTAAGGTAAAAGTAAAAGGTAAGGCAGTGAAGATCCATAAACCGAAAGACGCGATGAAAAACGGTATCGCGTATCTTCCGGAAGACCGTAAAGTCGACGGTATCATCGGAGACCTTTCGGTACGTGAGAATATCATCCTTGCGCTTCAGGTCATGAAAGGATTCTTTAAGCCTTTCACAAAAGCACAGGCCTATGCTTTTGCCGATGAATACATCAAAAAACTGAACATCAAAACGGCATCGGCCGATACTCCGATCAAATCCCTTTCCGGCGGAAACCAGCAGAAGGTCATCCTTGCAAGATGGCTCCTGATGCATCCGGAATATCTGATCCTGGATGAACCGACCCGAGGTATCGACGTCGGTACGAAGGTCGATATACAAAAACTGGTCTTAGAGCTTGCTTCGGGCGGCATGAGCATTACCTTTATTTCTTCGGAGACAGACGAGATGCTCCGTACATGTTCCAGACTGATCGTCATGAGAGACAGAAAAGTCGTCGGCGAACTGAGCGGAGAAGATCTGACGCAGTCGATGATCATGAGTACTATTGCAGGAGGAGAGTCGGATGAGTAATAACGATACTAAGGCACCGGCCAATAAGTTTCTCACGGTAGTGAAGAAGGTCGTGTCACATCAGATGTTTATCCCGATCATGGCCCTCTTGATCCTGGCAATCGTCAACCTGGCTTTTGATCCTAACTTTTTCAAAATCACACTCGGAAAGAACAATGCCGGAAACCCTATCCTCTCCGGTCCATTGATTACCATCCTGGACTATGGTGCCGAGACCGCTATCCTCGCAATCGGTATGACACTGGTTACAGCGGCTGCAGGCGGCCAGGATATCTCAGTCGGTGCAACGATCGCTATCGCGGGTTCGGCTATGCTGCGCGTCCTCTGCGGTACTAACCCTTCTCCCGATACGATCCAGGCACCGATCATCGTGGCATTTTTAGTCGCTTGTCTCGTCGGTATGGCATGCGGTGCTTTTAACGGAGCATTGGTATCGTTCTTTAAGATCCAGCCGATGATCGCGACGCTGATACTGTTTACCGCGGGACGTTCGATCGCCGCGTGGATCAACTTAAACAAGCTTCCGGTCGTTCCGGATCCGAAGTTCGCTTATTTCGGCGGCATCATCCCGGGCATTCCGGTTCCGACACCGATCTTCATCATGATCGCCTGTGTCCTGATCATGGCGCTGATCCTGAAGTTTACAAACCTCGGGCTTTATACCCAGTCGGTAGGTATCAACGAAAAGTCGGCAAAACTTAACGGTATCAATCCGATACTTATCAAGTTCATCGCTTTCGTTATCCTCGGTCTTTGCGTCGCAGTTGCAGCACTCATCAAGGTATCCCGTATTTCGACGATCAACTACAGCGTTATCGCGAAAGATATCGAGATGGACGCGATCCTCGCGGTCGCTCTCGGCGGAAACGCTCTTTCCGGCGGTAAGTTCAATATGTGGGCATCGATCCTCGGAGCTTATGTATTCCAGTTCCTGACGACAACACTTTATAAGTTCAACATCGCCTCTTCGGCACTTCCTGCTTACAAGGCGACCGTCGTTATCCTTCTGGTATTCTTCTCGGCACCGAAGGTCCGTGAAACGATCGGCAAGGGATTTAAGAAATTAAAAGAATCCATCGGCAAGTCTTCTAAGGGAGCTGCCGGTAAAGCAAGTGAGGGGGAAGCATAATGGATAAAAAGAAGCTCAAGGTCAAGGGCAGCATTTTTAATCGCATAAGTGATACGAACCTTCTCCTTTGCATCACGATCGTGATCTTCCTTTTGATGTATATCAGCGCGGTCGTCTTCCTGGGCGGCGGATTTAAAAAACCACAGATGTTCTTCAACATCTTAAACAATGAAGCACCATTGATCATTACGGCATGCGGTATGAGTATCGTCATGATCTCCGGCGGTATCGATATCTCCATCGGCGGCGTTGTTGCACTGGTAAGTATGTCATGCGCGGTCTATCTCGATAAGACCCCGGGCGGCGGAAACCTCTGGGTATCGCTTCTGATCGCACTTGCCATCGGACTTCTGTTCGGTATCGTTCAGGGTTATCTCGTCTCTTACTGTGAGATCCAGCCGTTTATCGTAACGCTTGCCGGCATGTTCTTCGCCCGAGGTATGACGACGATCGTAAATACAGATCCGTTTAACGTCGAGAACAGTGCTTTTAGAAAATTAAAAGATACAAGAATCACCATTCCGAAAATGGGATCTTACACGAAAAAAGGACTCTATCAGGCAGCTTACATCGAGATCGGTGTGGTCGTGGCACTCGTGATTGTGGTAGTATTGTTCTTAGTACTGCGCTACACCAAGCTCGGCCGATCCTTCTACGCGGTAGGCGGAAACCCGCAGAGCGCTCTGATGCTCGGCATCAACGTCAAAAGGACGAAGTTCCTCTCACACGTGATCTGCGGACTTATGGCAGGTATCGGAGGTTATGTATATTTCCTCCATGTCGGCTCCGGCGCTCCTTCCCATGCGACAGGCATGGAAATGAACGCGATCGCTTCCTCCATTATCGGTGGTACGATGCTCACGGGTGGCGTAGGCAATATTATCGGAACGCTGTTTGGAGTTCTTTCCTTAAGCTCGATCCAGAACATCGTCTCCAGTGCCGGACTTGGTCAGGCCTGGTGGACAGGTATCACGATCGGCGCCATGCTCTGCCTGTTCCTTTTGATCCAGAGCATCGTAATGTGGGCAAAGAAGAGGTCTCTCAAAGCGTAAGGGAGCTTAAAATGAAAAAACCGGTCCACCTGACTGTATTATTACTCCTGCTGGCAGTTCTTGCATCTGCCTGCAGGAGTAATGCTGTTCCGCAGACGGAAACAGAACCTGTTGCCGACACTAAAACGGTGACGGTCGGATTCTCTCAGCTCGGAGCCGAATCCGACTGGAGATCTGCACATACCGATTCGATCCTGACGGCGCTTTCGAAAGAAAACGGTTTTTCTTTGACGTATAAAAACGGGCAGCAGAAGCAGGCCAATCAGGTCACGGCACTTAGAATGTTCATCCAACAGGAGGTTGATTACATCGTTCTGGCTCCCGAAACGGAGACCGGCTGGGACTTTGTTTTGAAAGAAGCTAAGGACGCGGGAATTCCGGTCATCATCGTTGACCGCCGTGTCGATGTCGAAGACCAGTCTCTTTATTCGTGCTGGGTCGGATCCGACTTCGAGCTCGAAGGAAAGAAGATGTGTGCCTGGATCAACGAATACAGCAAGCAGAATGATATCGCACCCGAGGACCTTCACATCGTCCATATCCAGGGAACGCTCGGTTCGACCGCGCAGATCGGAAGAACACGCGGATTAAATAACGCGGTCCAGGAATACGGATGGGATCTTCTTGCGCAGGAGAACGGTGAATTTACCGAGACACGTGGTAAAGAAGTCATGGCTTCTTTCCTCAACCAGTTCGACAACATCAACGTCGTTTACTGTGAGAACGATAACGAAGCCATCGGCGCGATCGAAGCGATTGAGGCGACCGGCAGGAAGGTCGGATCGGATATCAGAAACGGCGAGATCATGGTCGTATCTTTTGACGGTATCAATCAGGAAGCGATGAAATATCTGCAGGAAGGAAAGATCTCCTGCATCGGTGAATGTAATCCACTTCACGGCCCCCGTGTACTCGATCTGATCAATACGCTTGAAGAGGGAAAAGAACCGGAAAAGTACAATTATGTTCCGGAGACATTATTCAGCTCCGTCCCGGAAATAAAGAGCGTTACTGTGGATGGGGAAACCTACGAAGTTACCATCAAGTGATCAGCGGTAGGCGCGGATCGCAGAGGCGAAAGCCAGGCTTTCGTACTTTCGGGGACTGACGGCTTCACCGAGGCCTGCGGCTTCCTTTTCAAAGGAGGCGGGAAGATGGATCTCGTAACCGAGCATGTTCCACTTCAGGTGAGAAAAAACATGTCTGCTTTTTCCGATCGGACGGATGTCCAAAGCATCTTCGGACTTCGGGAGGCTTTCCAAAGAGAAGTGCTCCGAAAGAAAAGCTTCTACTTCAGAAGAGGTCTTGATCCCGGGAATATCGACAAGTTCATAAAGCCCTGCCAGAAGACCTCTGGCGGGGCGCTTTTTTACGATGATCTTATCGCCGACGTAGATCTTTAAGATCGTGTGGTCTTCGGTCGGGGTCTCTTTCTTTTCTTTTTTTGCGGGAAAATCTTCCTGCTTTCCCAGAAGATAGGCGCTGCAGTTTTCACGAAGGGGACAGGCTTCGCATTTCGGAGATCTCGGCGTACAGATCAGGGAGCCCAGATCCATCAGGGCTTCGTTAAAGTCTCCCGGGTTTTCATCAGGAAGATCTTCCTTGACGCGCTTATAGATCTCTTTGTACGTCGATTGCTCAGATGCAACGAGCGGAAGAGTGTGAAGACGGCAGTAGATGCGGATGCAGTTGCCGTCGACGGCGGGTATGGCGATGTCATAAGCAAGAGATGCGATCGCTCCCTGCATGTACGGACCGATGCCGGGGATCTTCAGAAGAAGATCCGGGTCGGACGGAAGCTTTCCGCCGAAGTGTTCGCAGATATACTCGGCGCCGCGCTTTAAGTTTCTCGCCCGGGAGTAATACCCGAGACCTTCCCAGAGCTTAAGAACTTCATCTTCCGATGCTTTTGCCAAAGAAGACGGGTCGGGGAAACGATTCAGGAAACGCGGATAGTAATCGAGCACGGTCGTAACACGGGTCTGCTGGAGCATGGCTTCGGAGATCCAGGTCGAATAGGGCGTGCGGTCAGATCTCCAGGGGAGATCTCTGTGGTTTTCGTAAAACCAGGAAAGAAGAGAAGAACTGATTGCGGCGAGTTCTTTTCGCGCGGGATCGGTCAGTTCCATGGCAGGAAGGCAATAAGGAAGGCAAAGACGTGTGCCATATAGGCGACAGGTCTTCCGTTTCTGATCTTTCTTCCAAGCGCGGAGAAGACTTCTTTTGTCGCGCAGATCTTATCAGAGACCGTGACCAGGACCGACTCTTTATATCTCGGGGGGATCGGGGTCAGCGGGAACATGTGTCTTTTGATAATGTTTTCCTCGACGGGCGTCAGGTCGAAATCGCGCTTGGCATTTTCGCAAGCAATGCGCGGGTGATGGAAGCCGTGAAGCTTTTCGAGTTTGACATTGTGCCAGTCATAAAGGAAATAGTCGTGAAGAAGCGCGCCTCTTACCAGCTGCTTCTGCTTAAAGCGGAAGGGAAGGATCATCGACAGGAAAAGCGCCGTTTTGGCAACGGCGATACTGTGGTCATAACAAGTACAGTGGCCGTGCTGCTTGAACTGCTTGAGCTGGTTGAGATGCCCGGTCTTTAAGACCGGTTCTGAAAGGTGATGGAAAAGGTTGTCACGCTTGACCAGTATTCTCAATTTGTATCTCCTGTCAGGTGTATTTCGTGCTTCTACACAAGTGCTATTTTATTACAAGGAAAAGGGCAGTTCAATGGCGTTTACCAAAACTTAACATAAGCGGAGAATGATTGACATTTAACCTCTGAAAATATAAACTTATAGGGCAAGTGAGCTCGTGCTCCCATTTTTTTGCCCCAGTTTCGAAATCGATTTCGAAACGTTTCCCTTCTCCTCGGAAAAAAGTGGGAAACACGGGTCACTTACTCTTGTCAATACGGCGCTGCTTCCCAGGCGCGTATACATAATTTCATCAAAAGGAGTGTATGGAATATGAGTACACAAATTGAACAAAATGCAATCTCCGCTATCCGTGTTCTTTCCGCGGATATGATTCAGAAGGCCAACTCCGGCCACCCGGGTCTTCCGCTCGGTGCCGCTTCTGTGGCTTACACGCTCTGGGGCAAGGAAATGAACTTTGACCCGAAGGATCCGAAGTGGATCAACAGAGACCGCTTCGTACTTTCCGGCGGTCACGGCTCCGCTCTTTATTATTCTCTTTTGCACCTGTTTGGTGTAGGCGGTCTGTCCGTCGAGGATCTCAAGCAGTTCCGTCAGATGGATTCTAAGACACCGGGTCACCCGGAATACGGTCACACAGCAGGTATCGACGCAACGACAGGTCCTCTGGGCGCAGGTCTTTCCATGGCAGTAGGTATGGCAATTGCCGAAGCTCACCTCGCTGAGACTTTCAACAAGCCGAACTTCAACGTTGTTGACCACTACACATACGTAATGTGCGGTGACGGATGCCTTATGGAAGGTATCTCCGAAGAAGCTCTCTCTCTTGCCGGTACCCTCGGGCTGGAGAAACTGATCGTTCTTTATGACTCCAACAACATCAGTATCGAAGGTTCCACAGACATCGCTTTTACTGAGGATGTCAGACAGCGTATGGCTTCTTACGGTTTCCAGACGATCCTCGTTAAGGACGGCAACAACCTCGACGAGATCCAGAAGGCGATCGATCTTGCTAAGGCTGAGAAGATCAGACCTTCCTTCATCGAGATCAAGACAGTTATCGGTTACGGCTGCGAAGCTAAGCAGGGTACACCGGCTGCACACGGCGAGCCGCTGGGTGAAGAGAATGTCGCTAAGTTGAGAAAGACCCTCGAGTGGCCTTGCGAAGAGTCCTTCGTAGTACCTCAGGACGTTTATGATTACTATTCCGAGCTCGGCGCTAAGGGCACAAAGGCTCACGCTGAGTGGGATGCTCTCTTCGAAAAGTGGAGTGCTTCTTATCCGGATCTCAAAGCTCTGTGGGACAAGTTCTTCTGCAACGATTATTCCGCACTGCTTAATGACGAAGACCTCTGGACAGTAGACGACAAGCCGCAGGCTTCCCGTGCTCTCGGCGGTAAGGTACTGAACAAACTTGCTGACCGTATCCCGAACCTCATTGGCGGTTCCGCTGACCTGGCTCCGTCCAACAAGTCTTACATGAATGATAAGGGTGATTTCAGCAAGAAAGACAGATCCGGCAGAAACATGCACTTCGGTGTACGTGAGCTTGCTATGGCAGGTATCAGCAACGGTATGCTGCTCCACGGCGGTCTTCGCTCCTACTGTGCAACCTTCTTCGTATTCTCCGATTACACCAAGCCGATGGCACGTCTGTCCGCTCTCATGAACATCCCGCAGATCTTCATGTTCACACACGACAGTATCGGTGTAGGTGAAGACGGTCCGACGCATGAGCCGGTAGAACAGCTGACCATGCTCCGTTCCATGCCGAACTTCAACGTATGGCGTCCGTGTGATGCAACAGAGACTGTTGCTTCCTGGGTCGCTGCCATCTCTTCCGAGAAGACACCTTCTGCGCTGGTACTTTCCAGACAGAACCTCATGCCTCTGACAACTTCCTCCAAGGAAGCTCTCAAGGGTGCTTATATCGTAGCAAAAGAGTCTAAGGACAAGCCGGACGTGATCATCATGGCTTCCGGTTCCGAGGTTGAACTTGGTATCAAGGCAAAAGACGAACTTGCTTCCGAGGGTATCGACGCCCGTGTCGTATCCGTTCCTTGCCTCGATGTATTCCTTACTCAGGATAAGGCATACCGTGACTCCATCCTCCTTCCGGATGTGGAAGCACGTGTCGCCATCGAAGCAGGTTCCTCTTACTCCTGGGGCAAACTCTGTGGTATCAACGGCGGTTACGTCACCATGGATACCTTCGGCGCCAGCGGTAAGCCGTCCATGCTCATGGAAAAATTCGGCTTCACGGTTGCAAACGTTGTTGCGACCTGTAAAGGAGTTCTCAACAAGTAAGAACTTTTGATCCGCCGGGATCCTGTGTCGGGTCCCGGCGGAATTCTATCCCGACGAGGGAAAAGTGCTTTTCGAAAAGAAAAAACAAAAAGAAAAATCAATAAGAAGGACTAGGACTATTACATGGCAACGATCTACGATATAGCTAAAGCCTGCGGACTTTCTCCGGCTACCGTTTCAAAGGCGTTGTCCAATGCCAGTGATGTTTCCGCGGCAACGCGTGAACGTGTCCGCCGTACCGCGCAGGAACTGGATTACGTTCCGAATGCGGGCGCGAGAGCGCTTTCGCAGAGCAGGACCTGGTCGATCGGAGTATTGTGCCAGGACGCATCTCAAATGGGTCTGTGGCACTACTTTTTTGCGCAGGTCATCGAGAGTTTCAAGGACTATGTCGAACGCCACGGCTACGATATCGTTTTTATCTCCAACAAGGTCGGAAACTTAGGTCTTTCTTATTTAGGTCACTGCCGTTACCGTCATGTGGACGGCATCTTCATTGTCAATACGGACCACTCTCAGAAGGATGCCCGTGAACTGATGGAGAGCAATCTTCCGAAAATCGCCGTCGACTACGAGGACGATGCCATCGGATGCGTCATGACCGATCCTTCGGAAAGCATGAAGATGCTTTTTACGCATCTTTACGATAACGGACATAGAAACATCGTGTATCTGCATGGTGAACGCGGAAAGTTCATCACAGAGGCACGTATCTCCGCCTTGGAAAAAGCAGCGGCCGATCCGGCCTGCAAAGACGTAACGCTTCGTCTGTTCCCGTCGCGCTATTATTCCATCGAGGGCGGATATGATTCGATGAAAAAGCTTCTGGCAGCGACCCCGAGTGACCGTCCGACGGCGGTCATAGCCAGCGATGACTATTCGGCCATCGGTGTGATCGAAGCGATCCGCGACGAAGGTCTTTCGGTACCGGGCGACATCTCTGTCGTCGGCTTTGACGGAATTGAGATCACGCAGAGATCGACACTGAAACTGACGACGATACGTCAGGACACAAAGGCGATCGGCGAAGAAGCAGCAAAGAACCTTCTTGCACAGATCGCCGGGGAAGAAAATGTTCCCAAGACAATTAAGATACCTCCGCAGCTTCTCCTTGGCGAAAGCTGCAAAGATCTGAATCAGTAAATCGAGGTGACAGCATGGAAAAGTACAAAGATCCGAATTTATCTTTTCAGGAAAGAGCAGAAGACCTGGCAGATAAGATGACGTTTGAAGAACAGGTGCCGCAGTTAAGCTACGGCGCTCCGGCGATCGACCGTTTAGGCGTCCCGGCATATAACTGGTGGAACGAGGGCCTTCACGGCGTTGCACGTGCCGGTACGGCCACCATGTTCCCGCAGGCGATCGGCCTGGCGGCGATGTTTGATGACAAGCTCCTCGGAAAGGTAGCAAAGATCATCGCGACAGAAGCCCGCGCGAAGTACAACGCATCTTCAAAAAAGGGCGACCGCGACATCTATAAGGGACTTACTCTTTGGAGTCCGAATATCAACATTTTCCGTGATCCCAGATGGGGCAGAGGCCACGAAACTTATGGCGAAGATCCGTATCTTACCACTAAACTCGGCGTATCTTTCGTCAAAAACCTGCAGGGCGACGGCAAGTTCATGATGGCTGCCGGATGCGCGAAGCATTTTGCCGCGCACAGTGGTCCTGAGGCTCTGCGTCACGAGTTCAATACGATCGCTTCGAAGAAGGATCTTGCCGAGACATATCTTCCGGCCTTTGAAGCGCTTGTCAAAGAGGCGAAGGTCGAGGGCGTCATGGGCGCTTATACACGCTTAAACGGTGATCCTACCTGCGCCAGCCCGTTCCTTATGGGCAAACTCAAGGAGTGGGGATTTGACGGTTATTTCGTATCCGACTGCTGGGCGATCCGTGACTTCCACGAATCCCATCACGTTACAAAGACACCTACCGAATCTGCGGCTATGGCGATCAACGCCGGCTGCGACCTTAACTGCGGCAACACCTATGTGCATATGATCGCTGCCGAGCAGGAAGGTCTCGTTTCCAAAGAGACGATCCGAAAGGCGGTCGTCAATCTGATGAGAACTAGAATGAGACTTGGTCTTTTCGAAGAGCACACCGAGTTCGATGATATCCCGTACGATGTCGTTGCCTGTGATGAACATAGAAAAGTTTCACTCGAGTGCGCTGAGAAGTCGATGGTACTTCTGAAAAACGACGGAATGCTGCCACTGAAAAAGGAGTCCCTGAAGTCCATCGCCGTCATCGGTCCGAACAGCGACAGTATCGATGCACTGCGTGGTAACTACTACGGTACATCCATCGCGCCGAAGACCTTCCTCGAAGGTATCCGTGAGGAAGTTTCCGGAACAGATATCCGCGTATACTATGCCGAGGGCGCTTCCCTCAGTAACGACCGCATCCAGCCTCTGGCTTTTGCAGAGGACGGCATCGCGGAAGCCTTGATCCTTGCCGAGATGAGTGATGCTGTTGTTCTTTGTGTCGGACTTGATGCCACACTTGAAGGTGAGCAGGGAGATACCGGCAACGCATTTGATTCAGGCGATAAGAGAGACCTTCTGCTTCCGGAAGGACAGAGAGTCCTCATCGAGAAAGTCCTTGCACTCGGAAAGCCGACGGTCGTCGTTCTGGCAGCCGGTTCTTCGATCAATCCGCTCGCCGGAAAGGCAGATGCGCTGCTCCAGGCCTGGTACCCGGGTGAACTCGGCGGCACGGCTCTTGCCAATATCCTTTTCGGAAAGGTTTCTCCTTCCGGAAAACTCCCGCTGACGTTCTATCAGAGCATCGAAGGCATCCCGGATTTCGCGGATTATTCCATGAAGGACCGCACATACCGTTATACAAGAAAGAATATCCTCTATCCGTTCGGATATGGTCTTACCTATTCCAAGGTCGTCGTTACCGACTGTGTATATGACGATTCTACGGCAAAAGCATCTGTCACCGTCCAGAATCAGGGCGATGTGGATACGGAAGATGTCGTTCAGCTTTATATCCACAACACTACTTCTGCGAACGCGACTCCGTTCCCGAAGCTTTGCGGATTTAAGCGTGTGGCGATCCCGGCAGGCGAAGAGATCGTTGTTGAACTTACGATCGAGGATAGTGCTTTTGACGTAGTCAACGATGAAGGCGAAGTAGTAAGAGACGGTAATACGTTCGATCTTTTCGCCGGCGTTTCCCAGCCGGACGAATTGAGCCGCGAACTGACAGGTTCTTCCTGCGTACGTGTTTCCGTAGTAAAATAGAACTTGCGTGAAACACGGGAATAAGATGCAGAGCAAAAAGTGCTTTTCGCATCGGAAATAAAGTGAATAAGGGCAAAAAGACGCCCGCAAAATAAAACATAAGGAGATTTGAATTATGAAATATCTTATCGGTATCGACATCGGAACATCCGGAACCAAGACCGCGCTGTTTTCCCAGGATGGAAAGCTTGTTGCGGCGCATACAGTGGAGTATCCGCTTTACCAGCCGCAGAACGGCTATGCCGAGCAGGAGCCGGACGATTGGTGGAATGCTGCACTGACAGGTCTTAAGAAGGTCGTTGCCGACAGTGGCGTCAATAAGGAAGATATCGCAGGTATCGGTCTTTCCGGTCAGATGCACGGTCTGGTAATGCTCGATAAGGACGGCAAAGTCTTGAGAAAGTCCATCATCTGGTGTGACCAGAGAACCGCAAAAGAGTGCGAAGAGATCACAGAGAAGGTCGGTCTGGATAAACTCATGGCGATCACGGCATCTCCGGCACTTACCGGTTTTACCGCATCCAAGATCCTCTGGGTAAGAAATAACGAGCCGGAGATCTATTCTCAGGTTGCCCACATCCTTCTTCCGAAGGACTATGTACGCTATAGACTTACAGGCGAATTCGCAACCGACGTTTCCGATGCTTCCGGTATGCAGCTCCTCGACATCAAGAACCGTAACTGGTCCGATGAAGTTCTCGAGCTCCTCGACATCAAGAAGGAATGGCTCGCAAAAGTTTACGAGTCCGTTGAGGTAAGTGGCCGCGTCACAGAAGAGATCGCTGAGAAGACAGGTCTTCCGGCTGGTATTCCGGTTGCTGCAGGCGCCGGCGATAACGCAGCAGCAGCTATCGGTTGCGGCGTTGTAAAAGAAGGAACTGCATTTGCAACCCTCGGTACTTCCGGTGTTGTATTTGCTCATACTGACGATATGCAGGTCGACCCGAAGGGCCGCGTACATACATTCTGCTCCGCTGTTCCGGGTTGCTGGCACGTAATGGGCGTTCACCAGGCTGCATGCCTGTCCCTGAAGTGGTTCAAGAACACCTGCTGTGATGCAGAAGTGATCGAGGCTGAAAAGCGCGGTATCGATGTTTACCAGCTCCTCGATGAGATCGCTAAGGATGTACCGATCGGTGCTAACCGTCTTCTGTACCTGCCATACCTGATGGGTGAGAGAACACCGCACCTCGATCCGAATGCCCGTGGCGTATTCTTCGGTCTGTCCGCAATGCACGAGAGAAAAGATATGCTCCGTGCCGTTATGGAAGGCGTTGTTTATGCTCTGCGTGATTCCATCGAGATCTTCAATAACCTGGGCGTTAAGATCGATTCTATGTATGCTTGCGGCGGTGGTTCTAAGAGTAAGTTCTGGAGACAGATGCTCGCAGATGTATTTGATTGCACGGTAAATACCTGCGCATCTGATCAAGGCGGTGCTCTTGGTGCTGCTCTCCTTGCTTCCGTTGCTGCCGGCGTATATCCGACGATCCAGGAAGCCTGCGGTGCGACGATCTTCTCCGCTTCCTCCATGGACGCAAGAGCAGACGTTCACGCTCAGTATGAGCCGTTCTACCAGATCTACAAGGATCTTTATGCTCCAATGGCTGAGAACTTCAAGAGACTGGCTAACGTTTGATCTGTCTGTTGACTGAACATGAATCTTTCTTTTAGATTCGAGATGTATAATTAAATAGTTTATCTGAAGGAGCTGTCTTGAGTTATTTGAGGCAGCTCCTTTACTTTTGCAAATCAGAGGGGAAAACGACTATACATTTTTCACCGCAGTCCGGTAGAAACTACTCTAACGAGATGAGATATAGTCTGATTTTCTGATCATTGAACAATTATCTATTGAAAGATACAATAATAGCGATTGCATGTGTTGTATGAAATAGGAGGGGAAACTATGATTTGTATGAAATGCGGAACGAATTGTCCGGATACCGCGAAGTTCTGCTTGGGCTGCGGTTCTCCGCTGACTTCATCTCCGATCCCGCAACCGCAACCGACGATTCCGACACAGCCATATGCACAGCCGCAGATGCCTCTGCAGCAGCCGGTGCAGGCCGCATTTCCGCAGCCGCAATATCAGGCACAGCCGATGCCCGTCCCGGCACCGAGCGCTTCTTATTACGTAACTCCGCCGGAAAAAAGAAGTAAGTTCAACATCAAAGATCCGGGATCGATATTGATCATTCTGGCAAGTATTTGTTTATTGATCGCCTGCTTCCTTCCGTATGCGTCGGCATCGGGGGCGCGAGTAGTTGATTCCACTGTGTCTTTGACCGACGGAAAAGACTGTGCTTACTTTATTACAGGGTCAGTCCTCATTCTGATATTCCTGTTCACGAACGTTAAACTCGGCGTATATATCACTTCCGGTATTGTAGGCGTGTTGACGTTGCTCGAGGTTTTTGCGGTTCAGGTATTTTTCGGCGATAGTATGGTCAGAAGGCATGTAACCAAAGAAGCCGGATATTATCTGCTGATTATCGCGACAGCTGTTCTGATCATCGGCAACGTCATCCTTCTCGTTCATCACCTGAAGGAAAACGAGAAGAGAAAGATCGAGAAAAGAATGCAGATGTATCAGAATCGATAAGCGGCCGTCTTCACAATTCAGAAGATACATCTCGAAAAGCACCGGTGCCCGATCCTGTCGAGCACTTTTTGCGCCTTTTATATCGCATATATCCGTTTGTCCGATCCTGACACTAATGATAGAATAAGACCATACTATTCCATAAGTGGAGGATATATTTATGCAATACGAGATTAAAGGCGATCAGTTACCGGTAGTTGTATGCACGTTAAATCCCGGCGAGTCCATGATCACAGAGCGTGGCGCCATGAGCTGGATGACATCGAATATGAGAATGCAGACACAGGCAGGCGGTGTCGGCAAGGCAATCGGCCGTATGTTCTCCGGTGAATCCATGTTCCAGAATAAGTACACAGCAGAAGGCTCTGCCGGCCTTATCGCTTTCGCAAGCAGTTTCCCGGGTGAGATCCGTGCGATCCAGATCGCTCCCGGTCAGAGCATCGTAGCCCAGAAGAGTGCTTTTCTGGCGGCAGAACCGGGTGTCGAGCTCAGCATACATTTCAGAAAGAAACTCGGCGCAGGCTTCTTCGGCGGTGAAGGTTTCATCATGCAGAAACTTTCCGGTTCCGGTATGGCATTTGTCGAGATCGACGGATCTGTAGTTGAATATCAGCTGCAGCCGGGTCAGACGATGCTTCTGGATACAGGTTATCTTGCCATGATGGATGAGACTGTCCAGATGGATATTGAAATGGTTCATGGTGTAAAGAATGTTCTTCTCGGTGGTGAAGGACTCTTCAACACAAAGGTCACGGGCCCCGGCCGCGTCTGGATCCAGACCATGCCGATCAGCAAGGTCGCTCAGATCATCGGTACTGCAGGACTGGCACGCTGATCGTCCTTTAATGCGGACATAATACCGACAAATTCTAGGACTGTTTCGAAAAGAAACAGTCCTTTTTTCGTGTTGCTTTTATAAAGTAAATAGTTCAAAATAATATTTGGGGTTTTACTTAAGAATCGTGTGTGTAGAGGGTTATGACTGATGAGTGTCAAAGTAGCCATTTGCGATGATGATATTAATGTGCAGTTCATCATCGAAGGGTATGTTGTTAAATTACTGGAAAAACAAGGGCTGAAAGCCGAGATCGAATGTTTCGACTGCGGAGATGCCCTTTGTGAAGCATATGAGACCGGAAAGTTCGACCTGGTTTTTCTCGATATCGAATACAAAGGAAGAAACGGCGTTGAAGTCGCGAAATATATCCGTGAGACGATAGACGATGAGGCTGTGCAGATCGCCTTTATTTCCGGCGTATCCGGATATGCGATGGAGCTTTTCGATTATCGGCCGATCAACTTTTTGACCAAGCCGATAAGTGAAGCAGACGTTAAAAGAGTGATCGATAAATTCGTCCGGCTGTATTCCCAGAAGATCGAGTATTTTTCGTATAGAAAAGGTACGGCGGAGAACCGCTATAACCTCTCGGACATCACTTATTTTTCAAGTTCGGCAAGAAAGATCACGATCCACGGAAACAGCGGAGAAGCCGAGTTTTACAGTCCTTTGGATGATGTATATGACAAGGTCAGCGATAAGCAGTTCCTTTATGTCCATAAGTCTTATATCGTGAATTACCGCTATATCCAAAAACTCAGCTACGAGCAGGTCGTTATGTTCGACGGAACCGTGATCCCGATCAGCCAGGCGAGAAGGCCTTTGATCCGCAAGCAGTTCATGGAGATCAAGGAGAAGGAAGAAGTATGAATGAATTTTTGCAGTTCCTTTCGCGAGTGGCGGTCAACTTCTTTGATATCTATATCTGTGTGCGCTTTTTCAACATGGTGCTCGGCGGCCGGGGATGCAAGAAGACACTTTTGCGCATCACGGTAATTGCCGCGCTTGCCGCAAGACTTGTCCTGACATTTTATAAGCCGTATGTATGGGTGAATTTTGCGACAAGTATCCTATTGATCCTGATGCTTACCATAAGTTTTCACGCGCCACTGAAAAAGAAGATCCTGGCGGCTCTAGCGGTCAATCTGATGCTCGCTTTGTCAGAAGCACTGATCGCCGTTTTGATCGGATTTGAGAGCCTGAGCTTTCTTCAGAAAGGCGCAAACAACGACAATATTCCGCTGTTCCTGAGCCTTCTTTTCTTCTGGGCGATCATGACGCTGACACAGTGGCTGCTGACGAGAAAAAAGAGAGAGAAGATCGAGTGGAAAGTAGTTATTCTGGAGGTCCTCGTAACGATCGTTGTCGTATTCGAACTCGTTGCCGTCTGTATGAGAAGAGAACAGATCTCCGACATCGAGCCTGCGATCCTTTTTGCCGCGGAATGCACCGTATATCTGATGATCTTCTTAAAAGATACGATGGAGGCACTCTTTACGAGCAGAGAAGAAGGAACCCTTATTAAGCAGGAAAAAGAGTTCTACATGCGCGAGGCGGCGATCATTGAGAAGAAACACGGGCTGGAGCAGCAGTTCCGCCATGACATGAAGAACCGTATCCAGGTCCTTCGGAATATCGCGGAGACGAAAAATATCGAAGAACTCAATAAATATCTTTCGGAACTGGAGACCCGTCAGAAGCAGAATGTGGTTTTTTCCGATACCGGAAATCTGATCATCGACAGTATCATCAACAGTAAACTTCAGGATGCCTGCGACAGAGGGATCGACGTAAAAGTCAGGGTCCAGCTGCCGACTGATCTTGAGGCAAATTCCGACGATATGGTCGTCATCCTCGGAAATCTTTTGGATAACGCGATCGAGGCTTGCGAAAAAGTGGAGGAAAACAAGTACGTAAACTTCGTAATGAACTACGAAAAGGACTGTATCTTCATCACGGTCCACAACAGTTTCGACGGCATCGTCAAGCACTACAATAACGGATTCCAGACGCGTAAGGAAAACAGCGAGCACCACGGGATCGGGCTTAGAAGCGTGAAAAAGACGATCGATGAATACGACGGCAGTATCGATTTTTCCTGCGAGGAAAAAGACTTCGGCGTGAGCGTGCTGCTTTACGTCTAACGAAGTGATTTTCCGTCGGAAACGATCGGCCGGAAAGAAAAAAACGTAAATTTTTACATAAATCCTTTAAATTTTAGCACCTGCCAAAACAGGTGCTTTTTTCGTGGTTAAATGAACATGTAAACCGAATCGCGTTTTGGCGAACAACTTTAAGGAGGGTATTTAATGATGAAAAACGTTATGGCCGGCATTTTGGCAAAAGCGGCAATGAAAACAGCAGAGAAGAATGCAAACAGCACATGTCACCTGTATTTTTATCAACCGAAGGAGCCAAAGTCGTTAGATAAACTCAAAAAATTCAAGAAGTGACAACAAGCATGAAGAGGATCTCTGAAAAGCTCACATGGTGGCTTCAGCGGAACGGGACGATCAGTGCGGAAGATGAAGAACTCTACACATACGGGATCTGTCAGCTTCTGGTAGATCTTGTCGATACTCTTTCGATTCTGATCCTTGCCCTCGTTTTCGGTGAAATAGTCGGGGCGGTCGCTTTCTTAAGCAGCTTTTGTGCAATGCGCCGTTATTGCGGCGGATTCCACGCCAACACCCCTTGTCGCTGTTACCTGATCACGATCGGGTCGGCTGCTCTCGCACTATGGCTCCTCCATATTGTAGAACTCCCCATCACCATGATGCTCGGAGTCGTGATACTTTGCGGTCTGTTTGTCGGGAAGATGGCACCCGTACAGGCACCGAATAAAGAACTCGACGAGAATGAGTGTGTGGTGTACAGACGACGGGCCGTCGCCATGTGGGCTTTGACGGGATGCCTTATGGTTTTGTTCCTGTTCTTTCATCTTTCGGGACCTGCCCTAGGGATCATGCTCTCGAACGTGCTTTGTGTCATGACTATGGGAGCCGGAATGATCCGGCTCAGAAAGGAACAAATATTATAAAAAAAAGATCTATTGCATTATTGGTTACAGTTCTGACTCTTGCGGCAAGCTCCCTCGGTGTTGCTGCTAAGACGGTTAAGTACAACGGACAGAGCGTCTACTGGAATTATGGTCGTACAGGCGATTGGTTGGATTATTCCTTCTCTGAAGTACAGACTTCTCTGTTTGAACATACTGCAACAGCTAACAGCGTTTCTTCCGGTTGGAAGGCTCCTGGCGTAAGAGCTTACGCAGAGTGCTACATTGGTTGGTTTACTACTGCCGAGTGTTATTGGAACTGCCGCGGATAATCAGGTTCATGTGAAATGAGTAAAGTGTTTTTAAAAGGCACCGCTTCTCGTTTCCTTGGTTATGTCATCATCGCCATGCAGGGCGTACTGCTCGCCCTGCTGGCGTTTGACATGCTGAATACGGATTACAGAGAAGCATGGAACCGTTATGGAAAAGACAGACCGTCGGTGACGATCTATCTCGAAGAGATCTCCGAAGAGCAGGGCTATGAGGTAAAAGACTGCTTCAACGATGCAGCAGCAAACGGTCATGCCTTCTTTATCAAGAAGGAGGAACTTCGAGGAGCGACCGGAGATGTATCCGGACTTAAGTTTGGCGTATTCGGAGACTTCGAAAGCAATGATGTCTCCTTTAGATATAGTGGCAGCGAGATCGTCGGGAAAGATATGATCCGCGCCCTTCTTTCTTCCGATGATCCAGAAGCGACTCTCGGCGTGGATAAGGGAAGTGCTTTTACCATAAAAGACATTCCGAATATCCCTTTCGGCGACCGGGTCGTTATCAAAAAACTTGATTCTCTTACTTCGGAGAACAATTCCATGTCCGGCGAATATACGATCCTTTGTAATGACACCGAAGTTATTTCGAATATCGTTAGTAAATGCGCCGGGATCCTAAATGTAAGCGAAGATGATATCGTCAAAGCGACTAGAGGAGGGTCAGTGACCGGCTCTGTAAAGAGCATGGCGGTTATCGGATCTGTCGCAGCGGTGTTCCTGATCCAAGTCGCATTTTACATCGTCCTCACGCTCCGTGCGATCGATAAACTCGGTAAGATGATCCTTCTCGGATGGTCACGCAGCAGCTTCGCGTTTGACCTGTTTCAGGACTTTATATGGTGCTCGGTGTTTGTGATACCCGGTATGATCCTTGCTGGTTCGCTTATGAGTGCTTCTTCTTTGCGAAAAGCACTTATCCCGCGCTTTATGCTCTTTGGATTTGGTAATCTTCTTCTGACGCTTGTTGCCGTTGGTATCTCGCTTCTGATCATATTTTCGATCAGCCCGACCGGAGCGATAAAGAAGAGGTACCCGACCAGGACCCTGTACGGACTTGGGATCGTCGGATACCTGGCCGTGAGTATCGCTGTTATCGTCATCGGACTTCGGATCGATAAACCGATCCGGAAGATCAGCGAGAACAGAAAACTGATGAAAAGCTGGGAAGAGGTCTCTGACTATCTGGTCATGGGCAGTATAGAGATCGGCGAGGATGGCAGTACTTTTGCGGGCGATTCGCGTTCCATGGATCAGGACATTTTTGACTGGTATAAGAGCATTTACAAAAACGACGGCGTATATCTCGTTCATACCGATTACTATGATGACGAACTTATCGAGGCATGGAGAGAGTACGGCGCTTATAAAGATGTCCCGACGGAAGCGCTCTGGATGTTTACGTATTCGGAAAGCTATGCCAGAAAGATGGGCCTGAAAGTAGATGATGAGGCGTATACCAGAGCAGACTCCGGTGTCCGGCTGTATCTGATCCCGGAAACCTGGACAACTGAAAGAAAAGAAGCAGTGAAAAAGTGGCTGATCGAGTTTTCAACGAACAGCATCCATGAAGGCGATATTGATACGATCTTCAATAAGGAAAGACAGTTCGAATTTATCGAGTATACGCCCGAGAAAGAACTGTTTACATGGGGACTGACGCAGGATGTATCGAAGTATTGTAAGGATCCTGTCATCCTTATCTGTACACCGGAAAATTCGACATTCTTCATCAACGAAAGCCTGAAAGCTTCGGGCCTTGATGGATATATCAAGATGGATCCGTCGGTGGTGGAAACAGGGATCCTGTCCGACGGTTATATGGCAAAGTACCATCTTAAGGATAACCACCTGAATTATCTTAAAGTGGAAAAGTACATGGACGGTATCCGTGACGATCTTGCAGCTGCGGTCGGTGCATTTGTAGCCGCATTTGCGATCCTTTCCGTAATCGTGATCGGACTGATGCTCTGTCTGGCAAGTATCTTCAGCTTGGCAAACAGAAACCGCCTCAACGTCAAAAAGTTCCTGGGATATGATTTCTTCCGGATGTACGGAAGTCCGCTTTCTTTGCTGTTCCTTGTTTCGGTCCTGGAAGTTCTCTTCCTGCTGATCAAAGGCGCAAGATACGGTATTCTCATGATCCTTGTCTTGATCGTTTTGGAGTTTATTATCTTCAAAAAGTACATGACCGGGCAGGAACTGTCGCATGTTATCAGTGATTTTAAGGAGGAATGACCCATGAATGCAGTTGAGATCAAGGGTTTGAATAAAAGCTTCGGCAAAAGAACGATCATCAGGGATTTTGATCTGACGGTCAGGGAAGGTGAGTTCATCGCGCTGATGGGACCTTCCGGATGCGGAAAGTCTACGCTTCTTAACATGATCGGTCTTCTGGAACCTAGTGATTCAGGGACGATCCTTCTTGGCGGGAAGAAAAACCCGAAAGTAGAGAGCAGTAAAGCAACAAATCTTAGAAGAAATACCATCAACTATCTGTTTCAGTCCTACGCGCTGATCAACGATGCGACCGTGATGGATAATCTTCTGTGTGGTATGTATTTCCTGGACATCTCCGATAAAGAAAAGAAAAAGAGAGCCTCCTCCGTCCTCAAAAAGGTCGGCCTCCTCGAGCTCAAGAACGAGAAGGTCAACACACTATCCGGCGGAGAGATGCAGCGTGTGGCGATCGCGCGCTGCATCTTGAAGCCCGGTGACATCATTCTGGCCGATGAGCCGACGGGCGCGCTGGACGTCAAGACGGCCGAGTCCGTTTTCCGTCTTCTGCTTGCACTCCGAGACGAGTACAACAAGACCATCATCATGGTCACACACAGCCCGGAACTGGCAAGAAGAGCGGACAGGATCGTTTCTCTTTCCCAGCTCTGAGGAGCACGATTTATTGTACTTTGAAAACATGAACGTCTTTTGTGTTAACTGAGACTGTATACTAACTGAAATATCCATTTTTACGTCAATAGTGTAAAATGAACTGGAAAGAAGGAGCCCTTCATTCGATGGGCTCCTGTTTCTTAAAACCAGGTGATCAGGAGACGGAAGATGACAAGGCTGTTTTTAGATGAAGCCATACCGGTAGAAAAGGATACGTGGGAGATCACGGGGGATCCTGCCCGTTACCTCAACGATGTCCTTCGTATGCGCCCCGGCGAGGAGCTGATCCTGTGTGACAAAAACCGTATCGATCATATCTGCTCGATCGTTTCCGCGTCAAAAGGACTTGTCGCCGTTTCCATTCGTGACCGGCATCCGAACGGTAATGAACCGAAGTTTATTGCTACCGTCTACCAGGGCCTTGCCAAAGGTGAAAGAATGGACCTTTCGATCCAGAAATCCGTCGAGCTCGGCGCTACGCGATATGTTCCGACCGCGTGCTCACGTTCGATCGTAAAGATCAAAGCAGGCGGAAAAGAAGGGAAGACCGACCGCTGGCAGGCGATCGCGCTAGAAGCCGCAAGACAGTGCGGACGCGGGACCGTTCCCGAGGTCACATCTCCGATGGACTTAAAGGCAGCACTCGCCGATGCAAAAGAAAATTGTGACCTGGTGCTTTTCCCGTGGGAAGAGGAAAAAGAAGGAAGCCTCGGGAAGATCTTATCTTCGGTCGATTTCGGAAAACTCCCGAAGATCGGCATCTTCATCGGGCCGGAAGGCGGTTTTGCCGAGGAAGAAGCAAAGCTGGCAGAAGAAACTGGTGCCAAGCTTGTAACCCTGGGCAAACGCATCCTCCG
Source organism: Clostridiales bacterium (assembly GCA_017428545.1). GTDB lineage: Bacteria > Bacillota > Clostridia > Saccharofermentanales > Saccharofermentanaceae > Scatonaster. Next base: position 158,656 of record JAFRQR010000025.1, on the reverse strand, counting down.
CACCGAGACGGCGGCTCCGGCAGTTCTTGCGATGCTGGTATATCACAGCGAGCTTTTGTAAAAGTTCAGAGAATGCCGAAATTTCGGCTCTGACCTGTCGAAAAACACTGTTTTGATGTATAATAAGTTGTTTAATGGTTTTTAGGAGAGAGAAATATGAAATACAGTTGTCAGAAGGGCACGAAAGATATCCTGCCCGAAGAGATCTACAAATGGCAGAAAGCGGAGAGTGCTTTTGCCGAGGTATGCGAAAAATACGGCTATAACGAGATCCGTATCCCGACTTTTGAGCAGACAGATCTGTTCCAGAGATCCGTCGGTGATACGACCGACGTCGTACAAAAAGAAATGTACACCTTTGAAGATAAGGGCGGCCGTTCGATCACGCTGCGTCCGGAAGGTACCGCAGGTGTCGTCCGAAGCTTCGTCGAGAACGGCATGAGCTCGCTTCCGAGCCCGGTCCGCCTTTTCTATAACATCACGGCTTTCCGCTATGAGAAGATGCAGAAGGGCCGCTACAGAGAATTCCACCAGTTCGGCTGCGAGGCCTTCGGTGCCGAGGGACCGGCGATCGATGCGGAGATCATCAGCATTCTCGTTGCTTTCTTTGAGAAGATGGGACTTAGCAAGACCAAACTGTGCATCAACAGCATCGGCTGCCCGACATGCCGTGCCGAGTATAACAAGATCCTCAAGGATTATTTCCGGCCGCACATCTCCGAGATGTGTGAAGACTGCCAGTCGCGTTTTGAGAAGAATCCGCTCCGTATGATCGACTGTAAGGAAGAAAAATGCGGCGCGATCGCAGCTTCTGCTCCGAGACTGATCGATTATCTCTGCGATGACTGTAAGGCGCACTTTGAAGGGCTGAAGGCGAACCTCGAGGCTCTGGGCATCAAGTATACGATCGACTCCGGTATCGTAAGAGGTCTGGATTATTACACCAGAACGGTATTCGAGTTTAAGTCCGAAAACGTCGGCTCGCAGGGAACGATCTGCGGTGGCGGCCGCTACGACGGACTTGTTTCCGAGATTGGCGGACAGCCGACACCGGGTATCGGCTTTGCCATGGGTGCCGAGCGTTTCCTCCTCGAGATGGAAGCGCAGGGGATCAATATCGAAAAGGACCAGAAAGTCCAGCTTTATATCGCGAACCTTTCTCCTGAGACGCAGATCGAAGCGCAGAAACTGGCTTTTGGTCTGAGAAAGCAGGGCATCGGCTGCGAGATCGACCTGATGGGAAGATCTTTCCGCGCGCAGATGAAGTATGCAGGAAAGACCGGTATCCCGTTCCTTTTGGTCCTCGGTGACGACGAGATCAGTTCCGGTAAGGCGAAGCTCAAGGCCATGGCCGACGGCACGGAAAAAGAGGTCGCACTTACGGATCTTGCCGACGCGATCCGTGGCTGGAATAAATAAGAGAATGACGAGGGGGGTATCAGCCCCGCTTCTTCTAAAATACGTACAGACGCTGTCTGGAGGTACGGATGAAAAAACATAATAGAGACAGACAATTGAATAACGAGGCAAAAGAGAATCTCGACAAGTCTGCTGAATCTTTCGAGGCCGAGGAAACTGTAGAGGCAGCAGAGGCAGCTGAAGAAGATAACAGCCTGACAGATAAAGACGAGGTGGAAAGTGCTTTTGAAGCAGACGAAGGCGAGAACCTCGCTCAAGGCGAGATCCTCCCGGCGTCCGTTGACGCAATTGTTGACGAAAAGGCTATCGAAGAAGCAACAGATGAGTCAATAGAGGGCGAAAATGAAGATATTGACGCAATTGTTGACGAAGAGGCCGCTGAAGAAGCAACAGATGAGTCAATAGAAGCCGAAAACGAGGAAATTGCCGCAGTTGTTGACGAGGACACCACAGATGAGTCAACAGATGACGCTGACGAAGATGATGACGCTGATGAGGACTCTGACGACGAGGAAGACAACGACGACGAAGACGACGAAGACGAGGACGAGAAGAAAGATAAGGAAGAGTCCGAGAAAGAAAAGAGCGCGCTCTACATGTTCTTCGACACGGTCAAGTTCGTGGCGATCGGCCTTCTGATCGGTATTCTGCTCGTTGTATTTGTCGTTCAGAGAAATGACGTCTACGGCAGTTCCATGGAGCCGACGCTCCACACGGGCGACGCCGTATTCGTTGAGATGATCTCTGTTTATACAGGTAACTTCAGCCGCGGCGACATCATCACGATCGATGCCAAGGGCATGGACGGATATGCACACGAGGAAAACCTCATCAAGAGGATCGTCGGACTTCCGGGCGAGACGATAAAGATCGCCGACGGTAATGTCTACATCAACGGCGAGCTCCTTGACGAGTCCGATTACCTGCCGGCCGGCACGATGACATATGTCGGCGCCGAAGGACAGGCCAGAGGATATGACGAGATCACCCTAGGTCCCGACGAGTACTATTGCATGGGCGATAACCGCGGCGGCAGTAACGATAGCCGCAGAATGGGACCTTTCAAAAAGAGTCAGATCGACGCCAAGGTCCTGATGCGTATCTACCCGTTCAACAAAATGAAATTCTTCTAATTAGAAAGCAACACGAAACACATGAATAGACAGGAAAAAATTCGTAACTTCTGCATCGTAGCCCACATCGACCACGGCAAAAGCACTTTGGCTGACCGTCTGATCGAGAATACGGGTGTGGTGGAATCCAGAGAGATGCAGAATCAGATCCTCGACAATATGGATATCGAGCGCGAGCGCGGTATCACGATCAAATCCCAGTCCACGAGACTTCTTTATAAGGCCAAGGACGGGGAAGAGTATATCTTAAATCTCATCGACACCCCCGGCCACGTGGACTTTAACTACGAAGTCAGCCGAAGCCTGGCGGCATGTGACGGCGCGATCCTGATCGTGGATGCGGCACAGGGCATCGAAGCTCAGACGCTGGCAAATGCCTATCTCGCCGTAGATGCAAACCTTGAGATCCTGCCGGTCATCAATAAGATCGACCTTCCGTCTGCGCAGCCGGAAGAAGTCAAAAAAGAGATCGAAGACGTGATCGGTCTGGATGCTTCCGAAGCACCGCTCATTTCCGCGAAGAACAACACCGGCATCGATGATGTCCTCGAAGGAATCGTTAAATTCCTGCCGCCGCCGAACGGTGATGAGAACAAGCCGCTGCGTGCTTTGATCTTCGACTCGAAATACGATTCCTATAAGGGCGTAATCGTAAATGTCCGTGTTGTAGAAGGATCCGTAAACTTAGGCGATAAGATCCGCATGATGAATACCGGTGCCGAATTTGTCGTCACCGAGCTCGGCTATTTCCATCCGGGAGAATTTGTCCCGTCGAAGTCCCTTCTTACGGGAGAGGTCGGTTACATCTGCGCTTCCATCAAAAACGTAAGAGATACTGCTCCGGGCGACACCGTCACACTGGCTGACGCTCCGGCAGACGAGCCGCTTCAGGGATATAAGCCGATCCAGCAGATGGTATTCTGCGGCCTTTATCCTGTAGACGGTGCGAAGTATCCGGATCTTAGAGATGCCCTTGAAAAACTCCAGCTTAACGATGCGGCACTTTCATTTGAAGCAGAGACGTCCGCCGCTTTGGGATTCGGTTTCCGTTGCGGCTTCCTGGGACTTTTGCATTACGAAGTTATTCAGGAAAGACTCGAAAGAGAGTTTAACCTTGATCTTATCTCGACAGCGCCTTCCGTTGTCTATAAGGTGTATACGACCGCCGGTGAAGTGATCCGCATGGATAACCCGACGAATATGCCGGATCCTGCAGAGATCGACTTTATCGAAGAGCCGATCGTCAAGTGCACGATCATGACCCCGAAGGAATATGTCGGCAATCTCATGGAGCTCTGTCAGGACAGGCGCGGCGAATACATCAATATGGAGTACATGGACGATATCCGTGTCATGCTCCACTACAAGATGCCTCTTAATGAGATCATCTACGATTTCTTTGATGCGCTGAAATCCAGAACGAGAGGTTACGGTTCTCTCGACTACGAGATGGACGGATATCAGAAGAGCGATCTTGTAAAACTCGATATCCTTCTCAATGGCGATATCGTCGATGCGCTTTCGTTTATCGTCCATAAGGATAAGGCTTACGCACGAGGCCGCCGCATGACGGAAAAACTGAAAGAAAACATTCCGAGACAGCAGTTCGAGGTACCGGTACAGGCAGCCATCGGCGGCAAGGTCATTGCGCGTGAGACGATCCGCGCTTTCCGAAAGGACGTACTTGCCAAGTGCTACGGTGGTGATATCACGCGAAAGAAGAAACTTCTCGAAAAGCAGAAGGAAGGTAAGAAGCGCATGCGCCAGGTAGGCTCGATCGAAGTGCCGCAGGAAGCGTTCATGAGCGTTCTGCGACTTGACGAAGATTAATACACAAAAAGGCTCGGCCAAATGATGACCGAGTCTTTTTTGTTTCTTTCTTAAAGGGGCGGATCAGGTCATTTCTGCTCGCTGGTAAATCCCGGAAATTCAGTGTCCTTCGGGTTTTCTTCGTTATAGGTGACGATCTCGTTTCGTACAGCCTGCATGCGAAGGTCAAGTTCTTCGATCCGTTCGGCACAGTTTCTTAGTTCGTCGGCCAGGACCTGCGCGCGCTCCGGCGGCAGATCGTGCTTATAGTGAAGTTTATGCTCGAGACTTGCCCAGAAATCCATTGCGATCGTCCGGAACTGCACCTCGACCTTCATGTTGCGCTTTTCATCTTTCAGAAAGATCGGTACTTCCACGATCAGGTGCAGGCTCCGGTATCCGCTCGGCTTCGGTTCCTTGATGTAGTCTTTACGCGCGATAAGAGTGATATCGTCCTGCGCAAGAAAAGCATTTGCCAGCTCATAGATATCATCCGGGAAAGAGCAGATGACGCGCACTCCGGCGATGTCGTTGATGTTTTCTTCGATCGATTCTAAAGTAAGCGGCAGGTGCTTTCTGTGTATCTTGCGAAGCAGGCTGTCGACGGATTTGACACGCGATTTGATACTCTCGATCGGATTCCTTTCCAGATCGACGGAAAGAGACTCATCGAGGACTTTAAACTTGGTCTCGACCTCCAGGATCGCACACTGGTAGTAGGCAAACATGCGGTCGATCGGTTTGGTGTTTTCTTGCACAAAATCGAGGAACTGGTCACTCATCAGGTTTTCCCGGACGAAATCTTCGTGAACTGGGGACAGCGTATTATCAAGCCCTACAGGAAAGAGGGCATTATCTTCGTTATTCATATCTTTCTCCTTATAAGACGGATGAAACAAAATGTCTTTTTGTTTCGTCATATAGATGTATTTTAATACAAAGCACGGTCCTTTTTACTAAGAGAATGTAAAGATTTCAGTAGAAAGCCCCTTTGGACCAATTGGTTTAGAGGGGAAAACGTGATACTATAAGAATACATGTTTTGGAGGTAAGGGTATGAAGAAACTGATCGCTGCCGTGATGGTCACGGCGATGATGCTTAGCATGTCGGGCTGCTTTTTGGCAAACGGCAACCAGTACAAGAAAGCGAAAAAGAAGGTCTTTGAAGCAGCGCAGGAAGCCTTCGGTGTGCAGGAACTGTCTGACGAAGATAAAGAACTCCTCATGGATGATAGCCTGAAAGAGGAAAAGATTTCGGAAGAGGCAGAAGAACTCCTCAGCGAAGGCATCTTTGCTGAAATAACAAAAGAGGAGATCGAAGCCCGCCTGGAAGAAGCCGATGTTGAGGATCAGTTATCCGAATTAGGAACCGATGTTGATTTTACACCTGAAGACATGGAAAACGTCTGTATAGTTGGCAAAAAAACGGGTGAAAATGAAATAGTAGTGGCAATGGTCATCGATTTCAAAAAGAAAGGTACCTGTGAAGATATGTTCGATGATCTTTATTCCTCATATGAGAAAACAGCGACGATGATGAATATAGCTGCTGCCAGAGATGACTCAGTAAAATGCGAGATTTCGAAAGGCAAGAAGGACTTAGGTTTTCTTCTCCGTTATGACGAAGAGAATCTTATTATGGCCGCGTACATCGAAAGAGCAGGAGATACGATCACATTGGTCACCTTTGCCGGGCCCTTCGATTCCGATCTTTACGAGGAATTTTTAGAGTTTGACGATATCGCAGGCTTTGCTGGTTTTTCCGCTATGGCTGAAGAGATGGAATGACATTTTTCAGATATAAATACAGAAAATAGAAAGATTGAAAAACCAAAACACAGGAGGAAAAGAATATGAAAAAGGTTTTATCGGTAGTAATGGTGGTTGCCATGATGGCAAGTCTTTCAGCTTGCGGAAGCGGAAGCAAGTTCTCCAAGCACCAGAAGAAGAACATCAAGGCGGCAGAAGAAGCTTGCGACGCAAGTGAAGGTTCGTCCAAGCAGAAGAAAAAGTTCGTAAAGAACTCCACCGATAAAGATTTCTACGAAGACGGTGTGTACTTCACGTTTGAACCGGATGAACTCGAAGACGTAGCGGAAAGCGGCAATACGTTTGAAGGAACGGATGTTGAGTCGGATCAGCTCACCAATATGTTCGTATTCAGAAAGACCATCAATGATGAAGACAGTGCCGTGTACTCTATCGTTATGGAGTTGGACACTAAGGACGCAGCCGAAGAGGTATTTGAATCTATTACAGGCAAGTACACCAAGACAGAGAAGTCGCTGAAGAAGGCTGCAAAACAGGGTGATATCGAATATGCTGTCGATGATTCGGATACCGAGTATTCTCTCATCGCGATCAACAATGATGAGGAAGAAGTAATGTCCGCTTATGCAAAACTCGACGGTAAAGTAATCGTTATAGTCGCTTACGAAGGATCTGATGATTCCGATCTTCTCGATGAGTACTACGAGTACATGAACGTAGCCGGTTATACGGATATGGAAGAACTCCTCGAGGAGGCTTAATCAGAACTTACAGCGCTGAAGCATCAGCACGGCTTTTGTGCGGTCGTGTTCGCCGAGTTTATCGTAGATCGTCGACACATAGTTTTTCACCGTGCCTTCGCTGATGAACAGTATCGAAGCGATCTGAGAGTTGGTACATCCCTCTGAGATCAAACGGCAGATTTCTTTTTCACGGTCGGTCATTCCGTAATCGGAAAGATCGACCGTTTTTTCTTCAGAAAAAGCACCTGCCGGTCTTTCTTTCTGCGTCTTTTCCGGTGCTTTTTCCGCGGTGCCGTTAGCGAGCATGTTATTGAGTTTCTGCATGACTTTTAAGTCCAGAACGCTTTGTCCGTTCATGGCCTGAGAAATTGCGTTAAGGATCGCGTCTTTTCCGGAGTCCTTGAGGATATACCCGCAGGCGCCTCCCGCAATCGCGTGAGAGATGCTGTTTTCGTCGTAAAAGGTGGTCAGTACGATGATCCTGATATCCGGATACTCGGCATGGACCTTCGGGATCAGCTCTATGCCGCCCATACCGGGCATGTTGAGGTCGACGAGCATCAGGTCGGGAACTTCCTTCGAAAGAAGCTGAAGCGCCTCGACTCCGTTTCCGGCCTTTCCTGTGACCACGTAATCTCCTGATAAGGAAAGAATGATCTCCAGGCTCTCGAGAAGTAATGGCTCATCGTCCACCAGAAGTATCTTTGTCATGTGTTTCCCTCCTCAAAAGGCAGCGACAGGTCGACGGTAAATCCGTCCACTGCTTCTATATTAAAACTGCCTCCGCAGCTTTCTGCATGATCTCGGATCTTGCGAAGACCGAACCCGTTCGCAAGACGCAGTTTTTTCTCATTCAGCGAGATATCTCCCCAGCCCGATCCGTTGTCCTGTACGCGAAGCCGGATGTGACCGGTGTCGAGAATGAATGTAATAACGAAAAGATCGGCGTTTCCGTGTTTGACGCCGTTTGTGAGAAGCTCGGAAAGAGAAGAGGAGAGGAAGGACGCGGTATTGATCGGGATCCTCGCATCTTTGTGTTCCTGCCTGAAGTTGTGATAGATCTTGATCGAAGTATCCGACTTGAACTCATCGGTCATCTTCTCAAGAGACAAAAGGTAGTCGCGGGTCTCAATGCAGTCATCCTCGGCATCGAGGGTACGGACCACGCTTCGAACCGAAGAGATCGCTTCATGTACCCGCGAATTCGCAGCATCGATCTTTTCAAGTGCTTTTCCCTGATCCGAAGGAACGAGGAGAGTTGCCGCATCGAGAGTCACTGTCGCCGCCGATAGCGTATGCCCGACGTAGTTATGGATATCTCTCGAAATGCGCTCGCGCTCTTCAAGTCTCGCGTTTGTTTCATTGATCTTCTGGTTTTTGGCAATCTCCTCACGAAGGCTCCTTTGCTCGAGCGCCTCTACCGCTGCGGCCGTAAGCGCCTGATTGAGCTTGTTTTGGGTCTCCAGGGCATTGTAGTATAAGTGAAGCGCGAAGATCCAGAAAACGAATGCTGCCAGTGAAAAAGCACAGTAAAGAAGCGCTGAGACGATGTCCGGACGAACATCTGCAATATGAAGTGCCGCGGCACCAAAAGAAAGAACGAAGCAGATAATGCGCAGAAACTTCTTGTTTCCAATGAGCGTGACCGAGACCGCAGGCAGGCAAAGGGCGCCCATGAACCATCTGGGAAGAAAAATGACCGAAGCGGCCTCAAGAAGGATAAGCAGGACCGAAAAGCACTTTTTCGGGGCTCCTTCGAGGAAAAACGACAGGTTCAGAAGGATCAGGCTCCCCGCAAAAAACGCACTTCCGATATACGGATCACGCATAAGAAGGATCGCTGCACTCTGGCCGGCCAAGGCCAACATGGCGCAGTACCACATAAAACGGTTTTCCTGCAGATCGATCTTCACGAAACATCCCCCTGAAATATCTTCTTGTCCTATTATACTATTGTTTGACCAAAATCCTGAAAAATGATACCATCACATATGCTTTTCCATATGCGGATGTGGTGAAATTGGCAGACACGCCAGATTTAGGTTCTGGTACGAAAGTGTGCAGGTTCAAGTCCTGTCATCCGCACCAAAAGTCAGATCCCTTGCTACGTCCTCGATGCGATGCGTCTTCCGGAAGTCCACAAGGGATCTTCTTTTGTGATTGATTCTCTTTTGGCATTTTTGATATAAAATATGTAAAATGTCAAGTTGGAGGAGGAGAGCACTATGAACAAGAGATCAAATGAAACACAGAGATTTCTGGTGCTTTTCAAAGTGCTTGATTCAATATACCCGTTTTGCAAAGATGACGATCTAGGCGGCTTGTTGGGTGTAATCTCACCGGAACTTTGGCAAGATGGGGAACCGATAGATATTGCTGTTACGAATGAGTGGGATCACTATTGTGAGTCTTTTCCCTGGAATATAAGCAGCGCGTTGGATATTATATGTGGATTCCTTCGATACTATCACGAAGAATATGGGTTTGATTATTCGATAACGCTTTCATATATCGAGAACAACGCGGATAGAATCGATGTTGCCGGAGCGTTTTTTTATCAAATAGAGAAGAATATTGAGAGATTGAATCATACTGAGCGGTATAACAAGTATGGGTGTTTTAATCCGCTTCGTGATGAACTCTTTTGGGAGATTTACGAAGAACTGCTTGAGTTAGAGCAGTATGGCGAGATTGTTTCCGAACCGGATAAAAAGCCTATAAGTTATCTTCGTGAGCTCTTGCAAAATGACGGACCCGAATGGTCTTATATGCTTGAGTTCTGGCACAAGGATCATCCTGAGAACAGATACAAAATCGGTGTTTGTGTTAGAGGTGCACCTACTATTCAACGAGTTAATTCGTAAGCGAGAAGTATCGAAATCCCAGGGTAAAAACGGGGTGTGAAACCCGGAAACTATTGAGAAACGGACGTGGTTACGTTTAGTCCTGTCATCCGCACCACATGACTCTTCATGATTGTCGTGAAGAGTCTTTTTATATAGTGTTATAATATCTTTGCATTCTTGTGGAATTGTGAGAGGGAATCGTGTTCTTAAGATATTTGTTTTTATTGTTGGTCGAGCCTCTGCGACTTATCATAGAATTTATCTATTTCTATGCTTACAGGCTTACGGGTAACTGTGGCCTGTCGATCTTTATCTTGAGCATCGCGGTTAACTTTTTAGTATTGCCTCTCTATAACAGGGCGAATGACCTTCAGCTTAAAGCAAAAGCAAAAGAGGACAGCATCCGGCCCATGGTAGATCACATCAAAAAGACCTTCAAGGGAGACGAGAGGGTCATGATGCTTCAGACATACTATCGTCAAGCCGGTTACAGTCAGTTCAATTCATTGAAAGGTTCTATCTCGCTCGTACTTCAGATCCCGTTTTTCATCGCGGCCTATTCCTTCCTGTCTGATCTTAAGATGCTACAGGGGGTGTCTTTGGGACCGATCGCCGATCTGGCCAGCCCTGATGCTCTTGTCTCTATAGGTTCGTTAAAGATCAATCTTCTGCCGATATTGATGACTGTGATTAATGTGATCGCCAGCCTCATTTACGCAAGTAAACAGTCGTTAAAAGATAAACTGCAGCTTATAGGAATGGCTTTGATCTTCCTGATCCTCCTTTACGGGTCTCCTTCGGGTCTTGTTTTCTACTGGACCATTAATAATCTGTTCTCGCTTGTGAAGAATATCGTTTCGCTGATAAGAAAACCTGCGCCTTCCGAATCTGCAAAGAGCAGCAGATCGGATAAACTCACCAATACTGTTTTTATGCTCTCTTGCGGAGCTATTGCTGCTCTTTCCGGTCTGATGATTCCTGCTAATGTTATTTCCCAAAACCCGGCAGAATTGATCAATTCATACGGAACGGAACTTCACAGTCCCATCGTTTATCTGATCAGCAGTGCCTTGATCGCAATAGGGATTTTTCTCATCTGGATCCCGTTGTTCTATTATCTTCTTAAGGATAAGATCGGGCACATCCTGTCTGCGATATTTGCTTCTTTGGCGGTTATCGGAGCCGTAAACTATTATGTGTTCAATAAGAACTTCGGTTTCCTGAGAAAAACGATCATATATGAGCAGAAGATGGTCTTTGCGAAAAGAGATATATTTATCAATCTGTTTGCCGTTGCCGCAGCCGTTGCCGTGATAGTATTTCTATTCAAGAAAAAGAAGAGTATCCTCAAAAACATGGTAGCGATCATTCTGGCGGCAGTTGTCTTCCTGGCATCCCCTCCGATTATCTCGGTGATTGTGTTTACATCGTCTTACAACCATTCCTGGGCCAACGATGCCGATGCTATCCGGGTTCCGATGACAACAACCGGAAAAAACGTCGTGGTCATAATGATGGATAAAATGATCGGAGCGTATATTCCTTACATCTTCAATGAGAAGCCGGAATTGGCATCTAAGTTTGACGGATTCACATATTATCCGAATACGATATCGTTTGGCGGGTATACGAATTTCGGTGCGCCTTCCTTGTTTGGCGGATATGAATACACGCCGGCTCAGATGAATGCCCGTTCAGATGAGCGCCTTGTGGATAAGCATAATGAGGCGCTGCGCGTAATGCCGCAGTTGTTTTCGGATGCCGGATGGAATGTAACTGTCGGAGATCCTTCTTATGCCAATTATCAATGGATCCCGGATGTCAGTATCTACGACTATAACGAGAAGATTAATGCATATCAGATGGCCGGTGTCCTTAACTGCAGAAATGAGCTTTTGGTCAACTCCGGAGATGAATTCGAGACACGTCTGAACAGAAATCTTTTCTGTTACGGCTTTATGAAGACTATGCCTTATTTCGCGCAGCCTTTGCTTTATTCCGATGGCTCGTTTGCGTATATGAATTATTCATACGATGGCTATGTGAATTCGTCTTATAGGGGTAACTCACTTCATGTGCAAATGGGTCTGATGGAGAGCTTTGTACAGGAAAAGACAGTTCTTGATAATCTGGACGATATAGTCAGTATCACATCAGATCCTGCGAATTGTTTCTTTATGTTTGCTAACGGTACGACACATGAGGCATCTCTTCTTGTAGAACCTGATTACACTATAGCTCCCATAGTCGATAACACAGAGTATGATGCGGAGCACGAGGATCGTTTTACTGTAGACGGTGTGACGATGCATATGGATACGAGTTATCTTACATATGCGTCCTATGAAAGCAATATGGCCGCATGTATTGCTCTGGGAGAATGGTTTGATTATCTTCGTGAGAACGGTCTTTATGACAATACCCGTATCATACTGGTTTCCGATCACGGAGACGGAACGTTGAAGCAGTTTGATGATCTTCTGGTAGAAGATCCGAAATTTGATGCACAGGGGTTTAATCCCGTACTTATGGTGAAGGACTATGACAGCACGGGATTTACGGTGTCAGAGGACTTTATGACCAATGCGGATACGCCGTTCCTTGCGCTTGACGGTCTGATCGAAGATCCCGTTAATCCTTTCACGGGCAAGCCTATAAATGAGGGAGACAAGAGTCAGGATCAGATCATTTACATTTCTGATAATCTCAATACGACGTTTAACAACGGAACGCAATTTGAAGATCCCGACGCTTATTGGCTGGCTGTATCTCCGGGCGATATCCGCGATGACAAGAATTGGCATTTATATGAGGATGCCGATTAATCCTTTCCGCCCGCAAGGATGTGATAAGCGGCCTCCTCGTATTCTTTATATTTCTTTGCTTTAAGAAGCCGTTTGATATCGCGCTCTTTCCCCTCGAAAAGCACTTGCCAGTACGTCCACAGTTCTCTCATTTTATAGAGGACATTGATGTCGGGAGACATGACTTTCTGATACTCGTGATAAAGGGTATCGTGCAACCTTCTGAGTTTGGGGAAGTCCGTTTCCGAAGAAATGCCCTTAAGCTTATCCGAAAGCGACGGATCCGATACCAGGCCTCTGCCGAGCATAACGGGATCAAGGCGGCAATGGAAGAAGTCTGATAAATCGCTATAGTCTTTCTCGGAAAAGATATTTCCGTTATACACAAGAGGACACTTTGCATTCTCCAATGCATAGGCGAAGGATTCTTTTCGGATCTCACCTTTATAAAAGTCAGTTCTTATCCTCGGGTGTATGATCAGTTCGCTTACCGGAAAAGCATTGAAGATATCCATAAGCGCATGAAACTCTTCCGGGTCGTTATATCCGAGTCTTGTCTTGACCGATACCTTTATGCCTTCAGATCCGCAATAAGAATAGATCTCATCCAGAAACGTCGAAAGGGAAGAGGTGTCCAGAAGAAAGCCCGCGCCTTTTCCTTTCGCGCAGACGGTTCCCGAAGGACACCCGAGATTCAGATTGATCTCTTTATATCCCATGTCACGAAGTTCTTTTGCCGCTTCGATAAAATGATCTGATCTGCATGTAAGGATCTGCGGGACCAGGTTTATCCCCTTATTGTTTTCGGGATCGATATCTTTTCTCTCGCGAGGTGTCAGCGGACAGTTTTCCGAAGGACTGATAAAGGGCGAAAAGAACTTGTCCACGTTCCCGTAGATCTCGTTAAATGCATTTCGGAATATGTAACCTGTAATGCCCTCGAGCGGAGCAAAGTATATTTTCATGCGATCCGGAGTCCCTCCTGATAAACCGTGCACTTAATTCATGGATATATTCTATCACTAGTGGCAACAGTCTTCAGTCGTTACTCCGGACCGCAGGCTTTGGAAAAAGTTCCATATAGAACCTTGACGGAAATAGTTCCATATAGTACTATCTTCTTGTAGACCTTATATGCTCCGGAGGCTATATGGAATCAAGAACAGGTTTTTTAATCTCTCAGATCAAACAGGTGCAGGCGCGGATCTTCCAGCGTCTTTTGCAGGAATGTGGTGTTGAAGAATTCAACGGCCCGCAGGGACACATCCTTTATGTGCTCTGGCAGAAGGATGAAGTTCCTATCGTTGAACTGTCCCAGAAGACGGGACTTGCCAAAAATACGCTCACGGCGATGCTCGGACGTATGGAAGAGCAAGGCCTGATCGAGAGAAAAACAGCCGAATCTGATAAAAGACAGTCACTGATCGTTCTGACGGGAAAAGCCCGGGATCTTCAGGGAAAGTACGATGAAGTCTCACAGAAGATGAATGAGATCTTCTATAAAGATTTCACGGAAAAGGAAGTAGAGAAAATCGACGGATTCCTTGACCGGATACTTCAAAACCTCGAACAGTCAGAACGCAGCCCGAGAAGTGGAAAGGATGAATAATATGTCGAAAGTACAAGTGAAAAACTGGAACGATTTTTGCCCACAGCAGCTGTTTTTGTACGGCACGTATAGAGAAGACGGAACCCCGAATTTCGGATTGTTTTGCTGGTTCAGTTATCTTTATGCGCAGCAGATCAAAGACGAAGGCCCCGGAATGGGTGTCATGGTCAGTATCGGCGGTGAGAAACTGACAAAGGATCTCATCCGTAAAAACGGTATTTTTTCTGCGAATCTTGTCACGGAAGAACTGCTTCCTCTTGCAGACTACTACGGTGTCGTCGGCGGAAGAGAACACAAAGACAAGATGCGCTACAGTCCGACAGTTGAAAAGGGTGTTGTCCTTAATGTACCGACGATCGCTGAAAGCCCGGTGAGCATGGAACTTCAGGTTTTCCAGGAGATTCATCTGGGTAACAATAATGATGTTTTCCTTTGTAAGATCATGGGCGAGACAATGAGAGAAGATCTCACCGATAAGGATGTTCCTTTTATCGACAGATTTAAGTCGGTAAAGCAGGTCCTCGCCGGCGGCGAACAGCGCTATGTCAGCACGGATGGCCGTGATCTGGGTGCCTGGGGCGAACCGATGAAGAGTTTATAAATCAAAAAGTGGAGGCTGTGATAGTATGCCGTACGCCGAACTGGACGGACTCAATTTATATTACGAAGAATTTGGCAGAGGAGAGACAGTATTGTTTCTGCACAGTCACTTCAGCAGGGGACTTCTGGCCTTTTCGGGCCAGATCCTCCCGTTTTCGGGCCGCTACCGCTGTCTGTTCCCGGATTTTCGCGGTCACGGAAGGACCACGTGTGATGATCTCACGTGGAACAGTAGAATGGTTGCGGATGACATGGCCATGTTTTTGGATAAACTCGGGATCAACAAGGCCCATCTTATCGGATACAGCTGCGGAGCATATGTCGGCTGCTACATGGCCGCAAAGTATCCGCAAAAAGTGAAGAGCCTGGTAACGATCGGAGGCGCGGCACATGCAAGACCGGAAGGCGCGGAAGACTGTCTTCCCGAGAATCTTTTGAAGAGCGGCTCTACGGATTTTATCGAAGATATCAAAGTCAGACATTTGGATGCCCACAAAGGGGACTGGCAGACGTATCTGAGAAATACTGTTGCCGACTGGAAGCATCATCCCGATCTGACAGACGACGAGTGGAAGAGTATCACATGCCCCGCCTTTTTCATCAACGGAGAAAACGATCCGTTTGGAACCGTCGAAGAACAGAAAGAGAAAGTTCCATCGGCAAAAACCTATAAGGTCATCGGCGGCGGACACCGTCCGCATTTTGTCGGGGAGCAGATCGATGACATAAATAAACGTATCCTGGATTTTCTGGCCGAGGTTTAGAGGATCGTAGAAAAAAGGTTGATCACAGATGGAAAAGGAGTCATCTCACGGATGTGAGATGACTCCTTTTTGGCAGTTTAAGAAACGATGGTTTCTGTAGAACTCAGGTGATATACAACGGTAAGGTTTTGGAAATCGTTCTACCGTATTCCGTGGCTTCGACCACGACCTGATAGTGGCCTGCAGATTGTGACTGCAGATTCAGTGGAACCACGAAACTGACGATGCCGCTCGTCGGACTCTTTACCATTGTGTAAGTGTTGATAGTATACGCATTGTAACTGTTGTAATACTTCTGCAGAGAGACTTTGATGTTGACGGAAGATCTTGCATAGATTACAAATCCGTAAACAGTTGCGCTTCCTCCCTGAGGGATCGAATTACTTGTGAGTTTGACGCTGTCAAATTGGATGAAGCTCGGAAGCGGAAGATCGATTGGTGGCAATGGTGGTTTCGGGCCTCCCGAGCCGATCGAAGCTGCAAATGCAGAGCCGGAGAAGAGACACACAACAACGGCGATCATGCAGATGACGGACACTAATCGTTTGAATCTTTTAATCATGTTGATAACCTCCTGAAATATGATTTCGTAATAACATAAGTATAGTCTTTTAGATTATCAAACGATGTCGTTATTATCCGTGAAACTATTAAGATATTTCAAATTCTGATATCTTAAAACGATCTCAGTGTATTAATGCTCTTAACAGTTTATAAGCCACCTATGAAAGTTTTCGGGTTGTCTTTTCTTTCAACTGTTTTTCTGGCTGCGCGATATTCGAGTGAAGTCGGGGCAGCACCATACTCTTTCTTGGCAAAAGCAACGCGGGTCACAGCTGCCGCAAATAGTAGAGGAAAAACGAAGCAGGCAACAAAGATAAGAATTTCCGCTTTGCCGTGGAATGAACAGGTCTGGCGGATCTGTCGGATCCCGTCGATCGTGTATTGGGCATAATCCTGTTTGGCATAATCTGATCTCAAGGACTCTTCCATGATCCGGCGCGCTTCAGAAGAATCACCGAGGGTCGCTGAACCATAAGCAAAAAGTCTTACTCTGGAATCGGTCCGGCTCGGATCTACGACGATGCAGATTCCGGAAACATCTCCGATAAACGGGTTCCCGCATTTTTCCCGATATATGGCATCGGCCAGATCTTTTTGAGCTTGGTCGGTAGATGCCAGATCCCTGTAAGTATGCGTGATCGCCGAAGTGACCACAACATTTATGTTTTTTTCTTTTGCCAGTTTTTCGCAGGCGATGGTCATCTCTTCAAGTTTATCTTCACGGAATACTTGATAATTATCTTGCACACAGACGACCTTTTTTGTAGGGAAGTACATTAATATAAAAAGCGTCAGACTAAACACAAGAACAGCAACGACCAGCACGGTTATGATCGTGCAGTAGCGCTTTTCGCCAAGCGGATGGTTCGAAATGACTTTTTTGTTTTCAAGATCAGTGTTATGCATTAAAACAGTCCTCCCAAAAGTGCGCCGATGATCAGCCTTGCCACAAGTGAGGTGACGGCAAACAAAGCAAGGAATACCAAGAGACGTTTGGTCTTGCTGATCGGGTAATGTCCGGATACTTTTCCGGTTTGACCGTTGATCGCAAAGTCATAGCTTTTTCCCTTATGCTCATAGTGCAGATACCACACGGGGAAAAGACCATAGTGGATATTTTTGTGTTTCCATGTGGAACGATCGGAATCGATCCTTATGCGTTCGTATTTTGATGTGACCGTATTTTCAAACTCTTCATTCATGAACTTCGCAATGCGGGCAGATGCCAGACCCTTCATTTCGGTTGCGTCTTCGGACCAGCACTCGGCCAGAAAGCCCTGAAGATAAGCAGGATGAAAATCGGAAAGATTCTCAAGATCAAATGGTTCGATCGTTTTCATCAGTTCTTCATTGAAATTCGGACTTGCCATTACGGGAATGTTTTCCCATGAGAGCTTGATCTTTCTTGAAAGGTCAAAGTATTTGGAACTGGAATCCCTGTCAAGACCTTGGGCGGATATATCGATCACGCCATCTGTATCGTATAGCCAGAAGGGGACATAGATACCTGTGATCTTGGCTTTTGTATTGTCGCTGACAAAATCATAAGGGGTCCATTTTCCGCCGTCACACCATTCTGTGAATAGATTTAAAGCTTCTGTTCTGTTGATCTTGAACGGAATGATGTAGTCCGGAGCAAATTCTTCGGAAAGGCGTTCGCTGATCAGTGCAGGAGAGCCGCAGTAACTGCAGTAGGTGACTACCGAGTGTCTTTCGGTGACCAGTTTGGCACCGCAGGAGTTACATGTGAACTTTACTCCGTCAGCAAATAGAGCCTCACGTTTCTTTTTAAGAGTTTCTCTGTTTTTTTCCGGCGTCTCTTTTTTCTTCTCAATGCTATTGAGAAAACTTTCCAATTGTTCTGCGGAGTATTCATTTAAGCAATACGCACATATTGCTTTTTGCTTTTCGATATCGAAGAAAATGTTGCTGCCGCAATTCGGACACTTGATCGAATCTGCCATTACCCGTTTACCCCCCTGTTACATAACCCTGCTGCAAGACTATTGTAGCATAGTAAATAATTCTTTAAACATTACAGAGGAATATCCGGTTTATCTGTAAAACTTCCGAATGTGCGAAATAGGACCGGATTACAGTGCGCTAACGCGTTGTGCTGACGATTCTTTATGAAATCTCGGGGGTCACATTCCCAGAAGATCAAAATCGTCCTTCATCTTGGCGACGATCACAGGCGTGCCCGGTGCTTTTTTCGCATCGGCATCGGACTTGTCGATAAAAGAAATGCCTGAAGAGGTGATGCCCTGAACGAGGTAGCCGTTCTCGACATTATCGGTGATCACGCTGCTGTAGAAGGAGTAGTTCTTTTTCTTCAGATTCGAATATGTCTTGATAAGATCGTAAATGGCATAGATCGGGAAGATCAGTACGATAAGAAGACCGAAGATGATCTTGATACTATATACGATGACGTGAAAAACACTTATGAAGAGAACAGCCAGGACAACAATGATCAAAAGAAGCGCGATCGATCCGAACAGCATATTCCATGCGCCGCGGGTCTTTGCGGAAGTGTATTTTTTCAGCTGGTCCTCCGTGGGGGTGTATGGTGTTACAAGATTAAGATCCACATTTGAGGGGGTAGCTTGAGATTCTGACATTTCTGTTCTCCTTTCCGTGGCCGGAAAGTAAGGTTAAGGGGCCGGCCATGAACAAAGCATTCTCATATGCCGACTATTGTAGCACTTCTTTTGTGGAGGTTGTATGTCCGTTTGGATCTTTTTTTTTGAAAGATTCCGAAAGATCGTTATACAAACGAGGGAAATATTGTTAGTAAACCGATTTCGATAGTGATAATCTATGCGTGTTGTGATCGTCAAAGGAATGGGTTTGTTGTAATCGATCAATTTTCAAAAACAAGGAAGTAAACATCATGGAAAAATCAAAGTGCAAGACGAAAGTCGCGGCGCTTCTGATGGTTTTGGTGATCGTATTCATCCCATTCGGAAGTGTTTTTGCGGCACCGGCACGGGGTGTGGTTCAAACCAGCGGCTTCGGTGTCGAAAGTGGTCCCCGGACGTATAATTACGGGGGAACTTACTATATCCAGGAAAACTCGGCGGATCATTTTCTTACCGGTGAGATCACTAACTACAGATCAGGATTTGATCTTCAGCTGACCGTCAGAAATTACGAAACTGACAGAACTCTCCGAAGAGTTAAGGAGCATATCACGCCTCCTTCTAACATGAAGAGCATCGATCTTCTGGATCTTTGCAATCCGTCAACAAAACTCGGACAAAACATGCTTTGCAGTAAAGAACTTGTAGCTGCAATGGATCTTCGTACTCTTCCGGTCGGCTATTATCAATTCGATTTTAGTATAAATGATACTGCTGCTGTATCGGGAAGATGCATCTACGTCAAGGTCTGCAGCCGAAGCTCCATTTACTTTGTCGAGGACACATATTCCACTTTGGGCTATCCGCATTCCGATAAAATGGGTTATTATGCATACGAACTGTCTAAGAAGAACCTGTCTGCCACAAACTTCGTATGGCTCCTGTATTGTAATAATCCGTTCGATCTGAATAAACATGTGCCGAGAACCGCTGCCATAAAGATCTGCCGCTTGTGCTTCCTCGGCATGGTCAGTGGATCTGAGCTGTTTAGTTACATCCAGTATGCCACACAAAATGGCAACGGATCACTCCTTCATAAGATCCTTTATAGCGACAGATGCAAGAGTGCGTTTCGGTCCAAAGGATTCATGGCCGGCTGAAATCGTGTATTTGGGGCAGGTCATCGTATGACTGCCTTGAGAAAAGCACTTATCATTTGAACATAATCATCAGGACTGTCCGTTCCGATTTCTCCGGGGCGGACAGTTTTGTTATTGCCGTGATAGTCGCTGCCGCAGGTGATGAGAAGGCCTCTTTTTTCAGCGATCAGAAGGACTTCGTCGCGGATCTCTTTTGTGAATGTGGAATAGTAGGCTTCGATGCCCTGCAGGCCCATGGCAATGAGGTGATCGACGCGGGACTCAAGTTCTTTTCCGAAGATCTTCTGCGTACCGGAACCGAAAGCCGGGTGCGCAAGAACAGAGACTCCGCCGGCATTTTTAATCGCGTCGATGACTTTCTCGGGGGCAAGATCCAGACTTTTCACGGAAAGCTTATTGATGATCCCGGTGATCGCGTCTTTGCGCGATTCCGCGTAGCCGTATTTGACCATGAGGTTGCCGATATGCGGTTTTCCGGGATTCGGAAGAGCCATGAGTTTTTCGTTCTCTTCTTTCGGGAAAACGATCGAACGCTCCTCTTTCAGTGCTTTTATACGGGCACGGACCTCGGTCATACGGTTCTCGTGGCCTTTTTCCACGACCTTTAAGATAGAAGGGGAGGAGGGGTCAAAGCCATAACCGAGGATATGGTACTTGCCGAGATCGTCTTTGCAGGAAAATTCGACGCCGGGGATAAAGAGAGGGTCTCCGGGAGAAAGAAGATCCATCATGATCTTAGCGCCCGCTACCGCATCATGGTCGGTGATCGAAAAGTGAGTGATACCGGCGCTTTTGACGACGGAAAGGAGCTCTTCGGGAGTATCGGTCCCGTCGGAGATCGTGGTGTGCATATGAAGATCGATCCTACCGGAAAATGCCATGGATGCGCCGTCCTTTCTCATTGCTTATTTCATGATACAAAAACCTCCGATGCAGAATCAACCGCGCAAATGCCGAAATCCGAGAAGGCGGGAGCGGGGATCCTTGTGCATCTTTTGTGTATTGAATTGTAAGAATACTTTGACGGTAGAATAGTTTGACTTTCAAAGCATTAATGCTATTATATACATTAGTGGTACGAAAAACGTGCTTTCAGGCTTTTTGTATCCGGTAAATAAGAAAGGTGGTCTTTTATATGGACGGCAAATGGGTCGATTCTATAAGTGATCTTAAGACAAGAAGACAGGATGCGGAACTGGCCGGCGGACAGGCCGGTATCGAGAAGCAGCACTCCCGCGGCAAACTCACCGCAAGAGAAAGAATGCAGGCGCTTTTCGATGATGATACATTCGTCGAACTGAATTCCCTCATGACTTCCGGAGCAACTGATTTCGGAATGGATAAGAAGAAAAAGCCGGGCGACGGTGTCGTGACCGGCTACGGATATGTACACGGAAGACTCGTGTATGCGTCCTCCCAGGACTTTACTGTCGGCGGAGGATCGCTTGGCGCGGCGCACGCGGAAAAGATCTGCCTGGCGATGGATAAGGCAATGGAAGCCGGTGCACCTTTTGTTTCCATGAACGACAGCGGCGGAGCAAGGATCGAAGAAGGCATCGACAGCTTAAACGGCTATGCCGAGATCTTCCTTCGAAATACGATGGCTTCGGGTGTGATCCCGCAGATCTCGGTCATCATGGGACCTTGCGCAGGCGGTGCCTGCTATTCTCCTGCGATCTGTGACTACATCTTCATGACCGAAGAAACTTCGCAGATGTATATCACGGGACCTGCAGTCGTTAAGTCCGTCACCGGTGAAGAGATCACCGCAGGCGATCTCGGCGGCGCGGGTGTTCACTCCGCTGTCAGCGGTGTCGCTCACTTCGTTTACCCGGATGACCTCGAGTGCTTAAACGGCGTTCGTCGTCTGATCGGATATCTGCCGAATAATAACGAAGGTTATGCGGAAGACGTCGAGGGCATTTCCGTTGATGCGTGCTCGCAGATCCCGGAGATCGTTCCTTCCAATCCGAAGGCCGCTTACGACGTCCGTGACGTCATCGCGACATTTATCGACAATAACAGCTTCATGGAAGTATCCAGAGACTTCGCGAAGAACATCGTCGTCGGTTTTGCACGTATCGATGGAAAGACCGTCGGAATCGTCGCCAACCAGTCTAACTGCATCGCAGGTTCCCTCGAGATCAATGCATCCGATAAAGGCGCGCGTTTCATCCGTTTCTGCGACTGCTTCAATATCCCGCTCGTCACTCTCGTTGACGTTCCGGCCTTTATGCCGGGCTCTAATCAGGAGCATAACGGCATCATCCGCCACGGCGCGAAGCTTCTTTATGCTTTTGCCGAGGCAACTGTAACGAAGGTCACGGTCATCATGAGAAAGGCCTATGGCGGAGCTTATATCGCCATGAACAGTAAGGGACTGGGCGCAGATGTCGTCTATGCATGGCCGATCGCCGAGATCGCCGTTATGGGAGCTTCCGGTGCGGTCGCCATCATCGGCCGCAAGGCAATCGAAGCGGCTGAGGACAAGGATGCCAAGAGAGAAGAACTCGTCGCTGAGTATAACGATAAGTTCATGAACCCGTATGTGGCCGCAAGCCGCGGTTATGTCGATGAGGTCATCCTGCCGGAAGAAACGAAGGAAAAGATCGTTTCCGCTCTTCGTTCCCTGGAAACCAAATCGCAGGACCGTCCGTACAAAAAGCACGGCAACATCCCGCTTTAACGGAGGTTTGATATGGAAGAATTAACGAAAGAACAGATCGTAGCTATGTCGGTTGCCGCGATCGCCGAAAAGACCGGTAAGGAAATTAAAAACCTTCGCGTCGTAAGTTTCCGTGAGCTTGGTGAGTCGAGCCTGATGAAATACATTCGCGAAAAGAATATCAGCTATAAGAAATACGCTTTGGAGGATGAATTGGTATGAGCAAATACAAAATTACACTGAACGGTAAAGCATATGAGATCGAAGTCGAAGAGATCAGCGAGAGCGAGGCAAAGTCTGCTTCCACGGCAAAAGCACCTGCCGCAGCTCCTGTAGCAAAAGCAGTTCCTGCTGCTGCCCCTGCAGCTAAATCTTCCGCAGCTCCGGTATCCGGCGGTGCGGGAAGTGTTAATGCTCCGATGCCGGGTACGATCCTTCGTGTCAATAAGAACGTCGGCGATTCCGTTAATGCAGGTGAGTCCGTGGTCGTTCTCGAGGCCATGAAGATGGAAAATGATATCAACAGCCCGAAGGCCGGTGTGGTAAAGGCTCTCTACGTAAATAAGGGTGACACGGTTGCATCCGGACAAGTGCTTTTCGAGGTGGAGTAATATGCAGCAGATGCCCGAAAAAAAGTTATTCATCACGGACACGATCCTTCGTGACGCGCATCAGTCGCAGGCCGCGACGAGAATGCGCATCGAGGATATGCTTCCGGCGTGCGAGATCCTCGACAACATGGGATACTGGTCCTTGGAGTGCTGGGGCGGCGCGACATTTGACTCCTGCATGAGATTCCTTGATGAGGATCCGTGGCAGAGACTTCGCACTCTGAAAAAGGCGATGCCGAAGACACCTCTTCAGATGCTCCTTCGTGCGCAGAACCTTCTGGGATACCGTCACTATGCGGATGACGTCGTCGAGTCCTTTTGCGGAAGAATGATCGAAAACGGCATCAACGTCGTCCGTGTTTTCGATGCGCTCAATGACGTAAGAAATATGGAGAGCCCGATGCGCGCCGTAAAGAAGTACGGCGGCACATGCGAGGCGGCCTTAAGCTATACGACGAGCCCGGTACATAACGAAGAATATTTCGTGAAGCAGGCCAAAGATCTCGTCGAGATGGGCGCAGATGTTATCTGCATCAAGGATATGGCGAACCTGCTCCTTCCTTCGACCGCTTATTCTCTTGTAAGTAAGCTCAAAGAAGCGGTAGATGTGCCGATCCATCTGCATACCCACGATACGACAGGTACCGGTGCGATGGTCTATTATGCCGCAGCTCTTGCCGGTGTCGACATCATCGATACGGCGTTATCTCCGCTGGCCACAGGTACATCCCAGCCGGCGACAGAATCTCTGGTCGCTGCTTTTAAGGGAACACCGAGAGACACGGGTCTCGATCTGCCTTCGCTTTCCAAGGCGGCTTCGCACTTTAAGGGTGTGGCGCAGAAACTGCAGGATCAGGGCATCCTCGATCCGAAGGTGCTGCGCGTAGATCCGAATACATTGATCTACCAGGTTCCGGGCGGCATGCTCTCGAATCTTCTGAACCAGCTCAAGCAGGCAGGCGCGGAAGACCGTTTCGAGGAAGTGCTCGCTGAGGTTCCGCGTGTAAGAGAAGACTTTGGCTTCCCGCCGCTTGTCACTCCGACTTCCCAGATCGTCGGATCCCAGGCCGTCATGAATGTCCTGATGGGCCGCTATAAGACGTTCCCGAAGGAGTCCAAGATGCTTCTGCGCGGCGAATACGGACGTCTTCCGGGAAAAGTCAACGAAGAGATCCGGAAGATGGCGATCGGTGACGAGAAGGTGATCGAATGCCGTCCGGCGGACAATATCGCCAATGAGATGGAGACACTTCGCGCATCCGTTTCCGATTTTGCCAAGTCCGAAGAAGATGTTCTGTCCTGTGCGCTTTTTCCGCAGGTCGCTCCGGGATTTATCAAGAAGAGAGACAGCGTAAAAGAACCGGATGAGAACAAGGTCAAGGAGATCAACGTCATCTGGTAAAAATGCCGGGACGGTGCTTTTCGGAAGGAAAGAAAAATCAAAATAATAAAGTTACCAAAAACCGCTTCGAAATTTTTACCTTTCGGAGCGGTTTTTTTCGTGCAGGATCGTACCAAAAGCGGTATCATTAAAATATCACCGATAAAAACAAGGAGGGGACTTTATGGAAAAAACAAAAGAAGAAGCGAAAACGACTTCCAAAGCCGATTCCAAAGAAAAAGCAGCATCTGCTTCCAATGAGTCGGGTTTTGAAAGAGTGTTTAAGCTCAAGCAGAACGGAACGACGATCCGTACGGAGATCATTGCGGGTCTGACGACGTTCATGACAATGGCGTACATTATTGCGCTCAATCCGAATCTTTTGACCGGTTTCGGAGCAGAGGGACAGGAACTGTGGAACGGTGTATTCCTTGCGACCTGTATTGCTTCTGCGATCGGTACCATCTGCATGGCACTCCTTGCCAACAAACCGTTTGTTATGGCACCTGGTATGGGCCTTAACAGTTTCTTCGCACTCGTTGTATCGAATATCGTGACCATGACGGGCATGACTTATCTTAGATCTTTCCAGAGTGCACTGGTCATTGTTTTTATCGAAGGTCTCATCTTTATTGCGCTTTCGATCCTTAACATCCGTGAAAAGATCGTTGAAGCGATCCCGCTGGGTGTGCGTCTCGGTATCGGACCTGCGATCGGTCTTATGCTCATGAATATCGGTTTCGGATCCAATGCCGGCGTTTATTCCGATAAGGGCGGACCGTTCTATGGAATGAGAGACTTCTTCGGAGCGCTTACCGCTGACGCTGCAAGAGATAATATCGGCGACGGCTACAACATGATGATCCTCATCGTTGCGACAATGTTCATCGGACTTTTCGCGATCGTTGCTCTCAACCATAAGAAAGTAAAGGGCTCCGTTCTTTACGGTATGCTCATTTCCTCCGTCATCTACTGGGCGGGCGAAGCAGTCTTCTTCGACACGAATCCTTTCGAATCCCTGAAGTCCGCATCTTTCGTTCCTCCTTTCAAGGATATGGTAGATACCACACTCTTTAAACTCGATTTCAAGGGCTTTACCGAGATCGGCTGGTTCACGATCATTACTCTTGTCGTTACCTTCTGCATCATCGATATGTTCGATACGATCGGTACTCTCGTAGGTACCGCTTCCCGTGCGAAGATGCTCGATAAGGACGGCAACATGCCGAAGATGAAAGAAGCTCTCCTGTCCGACGCTATCGGTACGGTTACCGGTTCCGTAACAGGTACTTCCACGGTAACAACATTCGTAGAGTCTGCATCCGGTGTTGAGGCAGGTGGTAGAACAGGTCTTACGGCTCTCGTTACGGCCATTATGTTCCTGCTTTGCATGTTCATCGCACCGATTGCGGCGATCATCCCGCCGGCAGCGACTTCCGCAGCTCTCATCTATGTAGGTATCCTGATGCTCGGAAACCTCAAGGATGTAAACTTCGGAGATACTGCCCAGCTCGTACCGGTAGGTATCATGCTCCTGGCGATGCCGGTTTCCGGTTCCATCGGACATGGTATCGGTCTTGCCCTGATCTCCTTTACTGCGATCAAGGTATTCACCGGTAAGGCAAAGGATGTTTCCTGGCTGACATACGTTCTGTCCATGATCTTCCTCGTGAAGTTCTTCGTAGCGTTCTGATCAGGAAGCTTTAAGGTCCGGACCCGGTGATCATCCATCGGGACCGCCCAAGTGCTTTTCGATCGGGATAAAAAGAATCAAACCGAATATGACCGTGGTCATGTCGAAAGATGTGACCGCGGTCACTTTTTTGCCACGGGAAGGTTTAGTAAAGTGGGTGTAGTTGCAAATGCGCCCTGACGCATGAACAAGAAGGAGAAATGGAAAAGGAAATGAACAAGGCAAGATCCAAGCTTTCACCATGGCCTTATATTCGGAATAACCGAGTGAGAACAACTGTACTCATCGTCAGCTTATCTGTTTTCATGCTGATGATCTATACGGTGAATTACGTGATCGGCGGTATCGGTGAGCCGTTCTATCAGAGCGATGTGGCACCATTTGACCGGCAACAGACCGTCTCTTCGTATTTTGGTATGGTCGGATCCGATTACGCGACGGATGAAGAATTTCTGATGGAGTCCTGGAAGCGGGCAAGCGATGCGTGCGAGATGATCCCGCGACAGGATGGAGTCGTCGATGCGAAAGCATTTGCATGGCAGTATGTCCCTCTCAATTCGGTGATCGGATCAACTTCCGTCGATTGTTATCTGTTTGAAGGGAAAAAAGACTGTGAAGATTATCTTTCTCATATGGATGCGAAACTTGTTTCCGGAAGAATGCCGGAAAAAGCAGGTGAGATCGTTCTGGAGAAAAGACTGATCAATAATCATAAAAATGATAACGATCTCATGGAATATATGGGAACCAGTTATGAAGTCGTCGGCACGGTAAAATCGGATTACTATCTGGCATTTGGAATCGCCCAGCCCGGCGAGAACGATATTAATGTGATGCTTCTCATTGAAGAGGGGAGCGATGTCGACCCCGTGGAGGTTTTTTCCGTAACCGGGTATGAGGTGTCATGGTTCCAAAACAAGGCGAGGGTACTTAAGAATCACGAAGAGAGCATCGGTGCTATGGATACCGTACAGACTCTCCTGACAACGGTCTCCGGTGCACTTCTCCTGATCTGTGTTTCCGTGGTGCTGTCGCTTCACATCATGGACAGACATAACGAATGGTGCCTGCTGCATTCGATCGGGTTCTCCACGGGAGAGATCTATGTTATGGCGCTAAAGGAAATACTGATCTGTGTTGCTGTTTCTATTGTGGCCGGATCTGTTCTGTCGGCGGCTACTGTATTCGGACTTCATACTTTCCTTTATGAACCGATCGGAGTTGCGATCAAGCTGTGGAGAGGAGATGCGATACCGAGGATCCTGGCGGTATTCCTCGTCCTGATCGGTGTCGCCCAGATACCGATCTTTACCGGAATGAGAAAGATACAGACGATCGATGCGATCGAGTCCTGATTGAAATTTGCAAGTGGGAAAAGGAGAAACAAGATGTTTGAATTAAAAGATGCCACCATGATCTACGATATGGATAAAGAAGAGAAGGTCTATGCCATGAAGAGCATGAATGTCACCTTTCCGGATAAAGGCCTGGTAGGCATTATCGGACCTTCCGGATCCGGTAAATCCACGCTGATGTATACCATGTCCACACTGAAGAAACTGACTTCCGGAGATGTGATCTACAACGGAAAATCTTTGTCGGGTATCTCTGAGGGAGATAAGCAGCATTTAAGAAGATATGAATTCGGTTTTGTGTTTCAAAGGCACTATCTCATCAACTATATGACTGCGCTGGATAACGCGACGATCGCATCGACGATCCCTGTAAGTGAAGCGAAGAAGAAGGCAGAGAAACTTCTTCTGGACATCGGACTAAAGAAAAGTGAACTGAATCACCGCCCGACGAAACTTTCCGGCGGACAGCGTCAGAGAGTTGCCATCGCCAGAGCGATGATGAATGACCCGAAGGTGCTTTTCGCGGATGAGCCGACGGCATCACTTGACCACGAGAATGCATACCTCGTGATGGAGCGGCTGAAAGAATATGCAAAAGACAGACTGGTCCTGGTGATCACGCATGATATGAGTATCATCTCCGATGCGGACATGATCGTGAAGATTTGGGATGGAAGCATCTCGGAAGTTTCTGTGAAGGGAGCATGAAGGACATGAGTATCAGACCTTTTTCTGCCTTTACATATATCCGGAATAACAAAAGCAGATCCATGGTGCTTCTTCTGATGATGTCATTTATCACGATCTGCTTCATCGGTGGTATGTATTGTGATAATCCGCTTGAGACCTTCCGGGTATCAAAGTCTGAATCCGACAGATATATGCATATCTACGTAAACGGAAACAGTAATGATGCGATAGATGAATACCGGCATATGCAGAGGGAACTTAAGGAACAGCTTCCGGAGGAAGCAAGAGAGATCCTTTACATCAACTCAAGATACTTCGCTTTTGAGACCATCATGCTCTTTGATTGTCAGATCGACGGGTTTCTCTTTAAGAGCGTAGAGGACTTCGAGATCTTTAAGCAAAGGACACATCTCGTGCCGGAGGATATTGAACTGAATGACTATGAAATGCTCATGAGCGAGCAGCTGGCGGAAAGCGAAGATCTTGAGATCGGTGATCCGATCGGTACTGCAAAGAAGCTAAAGCTCGGGCAGACTTTCAAGGGCGAAGGCATGCGCGCGTATGGTGTGGCAGGTGTAGACTATACTAATGATATGCTTGTTGTGAGTAATGACGGGGTCTGCGATCAGAAACTTCAAGATGATCTGCGCCGATGCGCGGCGGAACTCTCTGTAAAATACCCGCATGTGAAGTTTGAAACAGCCGGCACCTATGTCCGGGAAGTAGAAGAACAGATGGGATTTATGTACTACATCTTTGCAGTTGTTGTCATACTTGTAGCCATCGTTCTTCTGGTGACGATCAACGCAGTATTCACGGCGGCATATGACAAGAGAAAGCATGAGTTCGCGATCTACAAGGCGCTTGGATTCACAAAAGGGCAGATCTTCCGCAAAGTGGCATCAGAGGTGCTGATCCTGAATTTAGGAGCTTTCATCTTCGGTATGCTTGTGAATGTGGGACTGATCCTCGTGCTGAATCAGTGCATGTGGTCCAGCGGCTATCACTTCTACCGCGTGACAAAGACTGCAGTTTACGGGACGGTGATCACGGAGGTCCTGGTCATCCTTACCATCATCCTTCTGAACTGGAGAAAAGTCAGAAAGTGCGAAGTGACTGAGGAATAAGCAGGCAAATACCTTATTGTGGGAAAAGTCAATGAAGTGGTCAATGTAGAGGGTACTTACATTGACCATTACTTGGAATAATGGGAAAAGTCAATGAAGTGGTCAATGTAGAGGGTACTTACATTGACCATTACTTGGAATAATGAAAAAAGTCAATGAAATGGTCAATGTAGAGGGTACTTACATTGACCATTACTTGGAATAATGAAAAAAGTCAATGAAATGGTCAATGTAGAGGGTACTTACATTGACCATTACTTGGAATAATGGGAAAAGTCAATGAAATGGTCAATGTAAAGGGTACTTACATTGACCATTACTTGGAATAATGGGAAAAGTCAATGAAATGGTCAATGTAAAGGGTGTTTACATTGACCATTACTTGGAACAGTCAAGTGCGTGTGCAGCAATTATGGAGAGTATCTTTCCTTCATACACGTTCAGATTAAAGTTATCCTCGTTATTTTCATATGTGTACAGGATATCTGATCCCTCAACTAAACCATGTTCAGTATATACTGTGATTTTATGGAATGTGCGCTGACGATAGCGTTCAGACCCCATGTCGCCAAAGTGTTCCATAAAGAAAAAACGCCCTGTCTCATGACAATAGATTGCGAAATCTATGTAGAAGACCTCTTTATCAAAAGATAATATGACATCATACTTGTACTCCAGACCAAGAGACTTCAGAAACTGAGCAATCAACATTTCAGATTTGGAACGGAATCGGTGTCCGTCAAAGACATGCTCCTTTTTTATTTCCGGATCATTTTTTTCGACGAGTGAATCAAAGACTTCTTTTGAATAAGCAGTTTTCTTTGAAATGCTTACCGATTTGAAAGGAGAATCGATATGCTCAAGTTCAAAACGGAATTCTAAGTGATTCTCAATATCCAAACGACGGACTTGTTCATCAAGAAGAGTTTTCCACTTCTCCGATTTAGGTGAAGACAGCATATATTCATTGAACTTATTTTTGGATTCGTCAGTATAGACGCGAATCACAGGTGTTGAAGTATTGCGTCGTACTCGTTTGCCAAACTTGATTGTAGGGCTACAAATCTCGGGGGCATGTATATAACTGAGATTCAGCTGCCTCATAAGAACAGCGAGTTTGTGTAGTTTAGCAGCAATCATATCCCATACCTCTTTGAGTGTGATGGGTCAGATTATACATGGGAACAAATTGTATTGCTGGGCGTTTTTGCGACAAATGATGACAAAAGTACGAGGGTTGTCACTTTTTTATCGCAATTGCTTATCAGCTTGATTTGGTGGGTTCATTTAATTCTTTTGCCGTCTTGTTGAGCAGAATAACCAGGACGTACAGCATTGCGTGACAAGCAATAAAAAGCATAAATGAACAAAATTCATATGGCAATAAAAAATCCATACTAAACATAGAGAAAAAGGGAGCTAAAACGAGAAGAAATGCGGCATACAGAAAGATGACTGTTTTCCTGTATTGGGGCCACTTATAATAGGCATCTCCCCCAGAAGATTCGACACAATCCTGCATTCCTTTTGAGAGAGAAATGAGGAAAGCAAAGGACATCATCAGATAGATCGGAACGAATAAGAAATATTCAAAATCGTTCGTCACGCCTTCTATGAAAACAAGCAGATCAGAAGTTGAAGCAAGTAGTAGTGCTATTCCTGCAAATCTGAAAATGGATGAACGGCGGGCAATCGCAAATAAAACGCATGCAGAAGCAACGTTCAAAACAAGCAGGAAGATGGAAAGGACGGTTAAGATCCCTTTTGCATCAGAAAGCTGATGCCTAGCGAAGAAGATAATTAATCGTCCGATCTTTAGTATAAATCCGATGAGGGTAAGCCAGGATAGTGCATACACGAGCTTTCCCGTGGGGAAGATACGATTCTGGTTTTCTTCGATCTCAGCCATAACTACCTCCTGATTCATCATGACTATCCTGACACTCGGGTCGGGGAACCGCGCGAAAAGCGCCGCCGTTTTAACCCCACAATGCAGTGAGCATCGGGATGATCTGTTTCTTTCTGGACATGACGCCCGGAAGGAATACGTGATTGTCTTTCGGCTCGACGTTGAAGGCAAAGCGGATGGTGTCATCGTCACCTACATAGAGGAGCTCGGTACCTTCCTGCAGGACATCGGTGAGCATCAGGATCACGAAATCATAGCCGCGCTCTGTGCGGAGCGTATTCATATGGGCGATGAATTCGTCTTTCCGGTCAAGCATCTTGAAAGAATCGATGCAGACGATCTGTGCCACACCGAGGGTGTGCTCGGCGATGTGGAACTCCTTGAAGTCGGACTTCATCAGATCCTCGACGGACTTCGTGTCGAAGGATGCATTGAAGAGGTCGTGTCCCAGTTCGTCGATGCTTACGCCGGCGATACGGGCGAGACGCTCTGCCATCGCGATATCTCTTTGTGTGCAGGTCGGGGACTTGAACATAACGGTATCGGAAAGGATCGCGGCGCACATCAGGCCGGCCATCTTCGGGGAAGGCATAACACCATTTTCCTGATAAAGCTCCGTGATGATCGTATTTGTGCTGCCGACGG
Source organism: Clostridiales bacterium (assembly GCA_017428545.1). Lineage (GTDB taxonomy): Bacteria > Bacillota > Clostridia > Saccharofermentanales > Saccharofermentanaceae > Scatonaster. The sequence continues at coordinate 126,777 of JAFRQR010000025.1, read as the reverse complement.
GTTCATTGCGCATAGCGATCGGCTGCGTGGTCTGGATATCCGCAAGGCGGTGATGGTCGATGATGCCCAGGATCTCCGCCTGTTCGAGACCCGGCACGGACTGCGCGAGTTCATTGTGGTCCACGAGGACGACCTTTTTTCTTCTCGGACGCAGGAGGTGGAATCTTGCGAGGGTTCCGATGACCTTGTTGTTTTCATCGAGTACCGGATAACTTCTGAAACGGCTCTTTAAGACGACTTCTTTAACGTCATCGATGTAGTTATCGAGGTGGAAGCACTGGATCTCGCCGGTGTAGCAGGCGCGGGAGATCGGAAGCGCCTGGTAGATGAGTTTGGCGGCCTTGCTCGCGTCAAGCGGAGTGGAGATCACGCAGGTGTTTGTCTTTTCAGAAAACCAGGATGGATCGACATCGGTCTGACAGAGGATCAGACAATTAACGCCGATCGTAAGAGCTCTCTTGACCATGTCCGGCTGATTACCGCAGAAGACGATGGAATCTTTAGAAGAGAACAGGAGATTCTCGTTGTTCTGCGGAAGTGCGATGCAGATCTCGCCGGAGATGGAATCCGTCGTGGTATCGCATTCGTTGACGATCCGGCCCTCCAGAACGCTTAAGAGGTTAAAAAGCGGAAGGTTATCGATATGCGGGTTGTTGATCGTCTCCATGTTGTAAGAGGCGATGTCTCCGGAAGACAGCGTACCGTAGAGCGTGCCGTCCTCGTTGATGACGGGGATGACGGAGATCTCGCCCTCGGACATCGTTCTCCATGCCTTGTCCAAAGTGACCTGGGCGTTCAGCGCCGGCGGCGTATCGAAATCCAGATCCTGCACCTGCGTTCTTACGTCACGGATGCGAAGCGGTGTCTCAAAACCGAATCTGGTGAGCATACGCTTGGTCTCGTCGCTTAAGTGATCGAGACGGGCGGCGATGTAATCCTGCTCGCCGAGCGCATGCTTCAGCGCCGCATATGCCATCGCGGAAACGACGGTATCGGTATCGGGGTTCTTATGACCTACAACATAGATCTCACTCATTTTTCATACCTTCAATCTTTTATGTTTCTTTGGCAAAAGCACTTGCCCGCAGCTTCTTCTGCAAAGAGGCGCCGGATCAGTATCAGACCTGGAATACGAATCCGAAGAAGTCGAAAAGATTTCTTCCGTCCATATAGTGTCCGCCCCAGCCCTTGTAGCGGCCTTCGACGAGGAAGTAGATCGCATGCTTGCCGGAAAGTCCTTCCACGGTTGCACTGACAATACTTGCATTGGAAGAGAACTCGGCGCATCCGATCTCGTGGCCTTCACGGGAAAGACCGAACTTTCCTGTATATTCAGCAGTAGAGAACTGCTCGAGAAGTTTTCTGCTAAAGCCATAGACCTTGGAAGAAGTATCTGCGCGCTTGGCTTTTTTCTCTTCGGCGAAAGGCTCGTCATCAAAGATCGGACGGGCATATTTCTCGATGGCCTCCTGCGGAACACCGTCGGCGAAGATATGGATCTTGCCACTCATGTAGCAGTTATCGAGCTTAATGACACACTTCATTTCAGATCCGGAATGATTTCCGAAATCGTAGTACTTAAATCCGAGAACAGAACCGTCAGAGATCTTCGTGATGCACTGGTCAAAAGGCGTTCTTTCCGTGATCGTTGCGCCGTTAGTAAGGACACAGGCCATCTGCGGATTGGTGACACGGTAAGGATTGAGAATATCCTCGAAGCCTTGGGATGTCATCTCGGCCTGTGTGAATGTGCCGTCTTCGTTCAGCGTGAGCTTGTCAGCGCAGCCGACACGGCTCATGATGGAACCGTTTGTCATCTTGTGATAGAAAATGTACCACTGGTCGCCGACTTTGCCGACGGAACCGTGATCATTTCCGCCCGGATAGTCGCATCCGGAATCTACGAGCGCGCCCTTATATTCAAAAGGACCCGTCGGGGAATCAGATACTGCGTAGACCAGCTGGCTTGTGGGCTCTGCGGAAGAATAGATCATGTAGTACTTGCCGTTGATCTTTCTTGGAGAACAAGCCTCGAAGAAGTTAAACGGAGGGGTATTCGGGATGATATCCATCTTGAAAGATCCGTCGATCACTTCGTACATGTTATCCGGGTTTACCTCGAACATGTAGGAACGCAGGAAGCCGCAATATACATATACACGTCCGTCATCATCAACGAGTGTGCCCGGATCGATGAAGATGCCTCCGTCCGGGTGGTTCTCGATATTGTGCTTATAGCGGGAAATAAGCTTAAAAGGTCCTTCCGGCTTGTCGGATACGGCGACGCAGCCGAGTGCGTTCTGGATGTAAGCGTAAAGATAATATTTGCCGTCCTTTTCGACTACGTCAGGAGCGAAGAGGCGTCCGTCCGTCCAGTCGGTATCGGAAGGATGACCCGGAAAATCGCGTGTGGCAAAAGCTATGCCGTGGGATGTCCAGTTCGTCGGATCACTGACAGGTGCGGACCATACTTTCAGACAGAAATCACAAAATTCATCTGTGTCTGCATTATCGTGGGAACCGTAAATGTAGATGCGGTCACCGAAGATACGGGGTTCTCCGTCCGGAATGTGTTCCCACATGGGAAGATAAGGGTTTGCCATAGTGATTCTCCTTTAGATCGAAAGTTACGATTATTATAGCAAATGCAAAGAAACAAATGCTATAATCATTTGGTAAGAAAGGACGGTTTTTCTGATGCATTTCTATCCGTTTGTAGACGCATACTGCATGTTTTTCATCTACGCTTTTATCGGCTGGGTCGTCGAGGTCGTCTACTATGGATTGGAAGAAGGAAGATTCATCAACAGAGGCTTTTTAAACGGGCCGCTCTGTCCTGTATACGGCATCGGCTTTTACGGCGTAATCCTTCTTCTGGAACGGCTTTCCTACAATTTCTTCCTCTTGTTCTTCGGTTCGATGATCATCTGTACGTTCGTCGAATTCTGGGCAGGTTTCATCCTTTACCGCATTTTCAAACTCCGCTGGTGGGACTACCGCGACGAGAAATATAACTTCATGGGCTTTATCTGCCCGAAATTCTCTCTTTACTGGGGAATTGCCTGTTCGCTCGGTATTTTCGTACTTCACCCGACGGTGCTTTGGATCCTCGGAAATACGCACGATAACGTCCAGATCGCGCTGCTTTTGATTGCTACGACGATCATGGTTTGTGATATCATCACGACGGTTACCGCCATTGTCGGCATCAAACGCCGACTGGGCCCTCTTACGGGTATTTCCGGTGAGATGAAGGTGATCTCCGATAAGATCGGCGGAAGTATCTACGGCAGCGTGGATACCATGCGTACCAAGAGCCAGAACTATCCTGCCTGGCGCGCGCTTTACGATAAGCACAGAAAAGAAGAAAAAGAACTTGCCCGCCGTCACCGTGCCGAGGAAAAAGCACTGTACGGCAATATGATCCCGATCGTCCGCCCGACTGCGGAGACCAGGGCGGCCATCGCTTCGAAAGGTGCCGCATTGTTCAAGACTCTGACCGCGCCGGAACGCCGTATCCTTCGGACGGTATATATCAATGCCGGTGAGCACGGAAAGACCGCATATGATTACATTTCCAGGTTCCTTCCGTTTCCGAGAAAGTCTTCCGTTTCCGAAAAGAATGAGGAAGAAGCCGTGAAAAATGAAATAGCGGATGAAACCGGGAACTGAACCCCGAGGAAAAGCCGGTTCATCCGGATCAGCGGAAAAATCGGGAAATTCGCTTTGAAAAGTACTTTTCAAACTTTATTTATATATTCAGTTGTGGTATCCTATTCCTAGTTTTGGAGACGGGGAACCGAAGCGTGATCTTTAAGGTCATGCGGGGTATGGATACATGAAACACATTTTTATCATCAATCCGCGTGCGGGAAAAGAGAAGGAGAACCTTTCTATCCGTGTGCGTTCATATGTAGCTTCCCATCCGGAGCTGGGCGCTCTGGTCTTTGATACCGAGTATGTCGGCCATGAGACCGTTCTTGTGCAAAGACTCTGCCACATCTTTGAAGATGAGACGATCCGGCTGTTTATCTGTGGCGGTTCCGGGTCACTCTGCCGGGCGATCAGCGGCATTTCGAACTTTTCCATGGTCGAGGTGGCGTTTTTTCCGTGCGGCATGACAAACGATTTTCTGAAGGTCTTTGAAGGAGAAGTGGAGGCGTTTTCCAACCTGGACACTCTGATCACCGGAACTCCCATGTACCTCGACGTAATGGATTTCGGTTTCGGAAAAGCACTGAACTTCTGCTCAGTCGGATTTGAAGCGAAAGTCGCTTCGGACGTCAACAGCCTTTCGCGTTTTTCCATCGTCGGAACCAAGATCCCGTACCTTCTGTCGATCATCCGTAATTCGATCTTTAACGTCAGCAGTCAGTATTCCATCACCGCCGACGGTCAGGAGATCCTGGGCAGAAAGTCCTCGATCACCGCTTTTAACGGTATCTGTTACGGCGGATCCTTTTCCCCGGTACAGAATGCCTGCCCCGTAAACGGCAAGGTCAAACTGCTTCTGGCCGATTCGCTTTCTTTCTTTACTTTGCTTCCCGGAATCGGAGCGTACAGAAGAGGCGAACTTTCCAAACTCGGAAAATCCGTCCGGGTGATCGATCCGTCCGAGATCTCGATCCAGATGCCGGGCAATAAGAATATGTTCTTTGCGGCGGACGGAGAGTCTTTCGAAATGAACAAACACGAAAACTCACTGTCGATCCGCGTGCTGCCGACTACATTGAAATTCGTCGTTCCCTCGGGCGTTGCCCTGAAGGAACAGTGCAGAGAAGGAGAGTAACTATGCTTCTGGAAAAAAGAGATGCCCATAGAATTCTGCTTCTCATCTACGTGGTCACATGTATCTTCTTTATGTTCATGTCAACGCAGGTATCGGTCTATCCGCAGTTTTTCAATATCTACTGCATCATTACACCGATGGTCGCCTATCTTCTTACGAAGATCTCCAGGGACAACTACAAGTTCCAGATGTACATGATGACTTCGTTTTTCCTGTCGATGGTGGTCCTTTACGGTATTTACTACCAGAACCCGGGAACGATCCAGGATGGTTTTATCACCGTGGCCTGCGTTGTCTCGATCTACTTTGACTTTGCCCCGAACCTTTACTGCCTGATCTTTACGGCCCTTTACTATTCGTTCTGGATCGTCTATGACTACGATCTGCTTTTAGGTTACAGAACGCTGGAGGAACTGATGGTCCGCATCATCATCCTGATCATCGCGCAGGTCTTCCTTATGGCGCTCGTTTCGTTCATCAACCGCTCGAAAAGAACTCTTACCCAAAAGACCCAAAGTACCGAGGACCTCCTTCAGATCGTAGAGATCAAGAAGAAGGAAGCCGTAGCCGCATCTCAGACAAAAGCGGACTTTCTAGCGAGCATGTCCCACGAGATCAGAACACCGATGAATGCGATCGTCGGTATGACAGAGATGATCCTTAGAGACGATATCAATCCGGGAGTACGCGAAAATGCCAGAAACATCAAGAGTGCAGGTAATTCGCTTCTGGCGATCGTTAACGATATCCTGGATTTCAGTAAGATCGAATCCGGTAAGATGGAGATCATCAATGTGCGTTATCAGCTGACCTCGGTCATCAACGACATCATCAACATCATTACCGTGCGTATGCAGGACAAAAACCTCGATCTCGTGGTCAATATAGACCCGAAGATCCCAAGCGAACTGGTCGGAGACGAGATCCGCATCCGGCAGGTGCTTTTGAATCTGTTGAATAATGCGGTCAAATTCACATCCGAAGGCCACATCACGCTGCGTGTCGCCTATCAGCCGGTATCCAGTGATATGTGCCTTCTGCACTTTGACGTTTCCGATACCGGTATGGGTATCAAGCCCGAAGACAAGCAGAAGCTCTTCGGTTCCTTCCAGCGTCTCGACACCCGCCAGAACCGTGCGGTCGAAGGTACGGGCCTCGGTCTTTCGATCTGTAAGCGCCTGATGGAGCTTATGGGCGGCACGATCTCAGTAGACAGTGTGTACGGACAGGGAAGCACGTTCTCCTTTGAACTTCACCAATATATTGCCAAGCAAAAAGCACTTGCAAGTGTTCCTTCGGATAAGGTCGAGCATGTCATGTACTTTGACGAGAAGGCGATCTATCGCGATCAGGCGAGGTCAGATCTGCAGCGTCTCGGTGTTTCCGCACGTTTTGCTTCGAAGATCAGGGATCTCGACCCGGCGTCAAATGCCTCGTACTCCTATTTCTTCGTATCCAAGCCGCTTTTTGATGAGTTCTCTCATGAGATCCGCGAATTCTGCGATACCCACGGCCAGCCGAAGATCGTCCTGATGTTTGATAAGAACGAACTGTCGACAGGTTATAAGGACGTTCTCGTGGTACGCCGCCCTGTTTATTCCGCGGTATTCGCTTCCGTCCTTACCGAGACGCCGATCGAGTCTCTTGACAGCGATGAATTCACAGAGAGCTTCATCGCACCGGAAGCCAAGATCCTCGTGGTCGATGACAACGCCGTTAACCTCAAGGTCGTCAAAGGCCTTCTCGAGCCTTATCAGATGCATGTCACTACTGCGAATTCCGGTAAGGAATGTATCGAGAAGTTAAGAGACGGTGAAAGATTCGACATCATTTACATGGACCACATGATGCCGGAATTAGACGGTATCGATACGCTCCGCCTGATCCGCCAGGTGGACGACGAGTATTTCCAAAAAGTACCTGTCATCGCACTTACGGCAAATGCGGTCAGCGGTGTACGTGAAATGTTCTTCAAAGAAGGCTTCCAGGACTATGTCAGTAAGCCGATCGAGCTGTCACAGCTTGAAAAGTCCTTAAAGAGCAACCTTCCGGAGGAAATGATCATCAGAAAACAGCATACCGTCGCAAGTGCCCCGCACTTCGGAGAAGGTGCCGTACAGCTTCGCGGCGTTGACTGCAACCGTGGCCTTGTGAACTGTGGTAACAATATCGACAACTACATCAGCCTTCTTAAGGTCGTCTACGAGGACGGCCTGATAAAGATCGAGCGGCTTCGTGAACAGGCCGAGGCGAAGGATTATGCAGGATTCGGTATCGAAGCGCATGCCTTAAAGAGTGTCTGCGCATCTATCGGTGCCATGGAGCTTTCCGAATTTGCAAAAGAACATGAATTTGCCAACTACGAAGGACGCTTCGATTTTATCGACGCAAACCACAACGATCTCTTGTCGATGTACCAGTCACTTCTTGACGATATCGGACTTGAACTCCGGGCAAGAGGCGTATTTGATTCTCAGGAAGAGGCATCGGGCGAAGGAAATCCGAAGTCCCCGATCGGAAATGATATGCTCATGGAGACCATCGGTGAGATCAAAACGAGTGTCGAGGACTTCGACACGGATATGGCACTTGCCAAGATCGACTGGCTTCTTACTTATGATGTCGGTCCGGATACTGAACTTGCACTTAAGAGAACACGAAACTGCCTCAATGATTTCCAGTACGATGAGGCAATTGCGAATCTGAAGAATCTGATGGGAGAGAACTAAGGGTGGATAAGGTAAAAACGATCCTGGTCGTGGATGACAGCAAAGCGAATCTTACATTGGCGAAACAGGCCCTGGATGAGATCTATCAGGTCAGTCTCGTGCCTTCGGGACAGATGGCCCTTCGTTTCTTAGAAAAAAAGATTCCGGATCTTATCCTTCTGGACATCAATATGCCGGAGATGGACGGCCTGGAGACGCTCCGTCAGATCCGCGCCAATCATGACTATAAAGACGTTCCGGTCATTTTCTTAACGGCCAGAACAGATGCGGAGACCGAGGTCGAATGCTTAAAGCTCGGTGCCGCCGACTTTATCACCAAACCGTTTATCCCGCAGGTCATGCGCTCTCGTATTGCCAGAACGCTCGAACTTGAAGAGTTCCGCCGTCTTGCCGAAAAGCGCGCGAAGCGCTTTGAGAGTATCGCTTCCAAAGACCCGATGACAGGTCTTTGGAACCGTTCCTATCTGACACAGACGATCGAAGTGATCCTTGCCAAAGGCACCAGTGCCGCCTATATGATCCTCGACGTCGACCACTTTAAGAGCGTAAACGATAAACTCGGACACATCGTCGGTGACCAGGTCCTCAACCGCCTGGCGCACATGATGATCGAGTACTTTCCGGATGAGATCGTCGGACGTCTCGGCGGCGACGAGTTCGTTATCTTTATGGAGAATCCGCCGGAAAACGAAGTGCTTTCACAAAGGCTGAAGACCTTCCAGCTGGCGGTCAACGAAGAGCTCCGGGTCGTAACGAACGGGATCGCGACCATGTCGATCGGTATCGCTTTGGCACCTCAGGACGGCAATAACATGGATACTCTCTATGATAAGGCCGACCGTGCCCTCTATGTCGTTAAGAAAGAAGGAAAGAACAACTTCCGTTTTTACAGCAGCACGCTTCCGTCGAAGCAGGCAAAACTTGACCGCCCCGAAGCGATCGAGATGAATATCCGTACACTCATGCAGCAGCTCAAGGAACCGGGTACGATCCGCGGTGCTTACTGGCAGGATTATGAGCCGTTCCTGGCGATCTTCCGGTTTATCGAGCGTATGCTGGCAAGATCCGAACAGACCTTCTGCGTCATGCTCGTCACTCTTTTGGATAAAGAAGGGAACATGCTGGAGGCGCATTCGCTGGAGCCTGCCATGGATGTGCTTTTCACGGCGATCCAGGATACGCTCCGAAAAGGCGATGTTTTCACGAAGTTCAGCAGTGCCCAGTATATCGTCATGCTGCCGTCCGCTAAGGCCGAAAGCGGCGGCGTGATCGCTTCCGACCGTCTGAAGGATCGTTTTGAAGCCTTGAATACGGATCCGAATGTCGTCATTTCCACGGATCTGACCATGATGGACATGGTCGAAAGGGCATAAAACGCCGCAAATTTCCACATTGAATTTATACCGGTGCTTTTCTATAAGAATATAGAAGAGTTTGCCTATTTATGGTAAAATTACAAAGTTATATGTTTCAATGGAGGCAGGAAAATGCTGGATATCAAATTTGTCCGCGCAAATCCGGACATCGTTAAGGAAAATATCAAGAAAAAGTTTCAGGATGACAAGCTCCCGATGGTGGATGAGGTCATCGCTTATGATAAGGAGCTTCGTGAGGCGAAGACGAGAGTCGAGTACCTCCGTTCACAGAGAAACACGATCAGTAAGCAGATCGGTGCTCTGATGGGCCAGGGAAAGAAGGATGAGGCCGAGGAAGCCAAGAAGCAGGTCGCTGCCATGGCTGACGAGATGGCAGCTCTCGACGTCAAGGAGCAGGAACTGACCGAGAAGGTCAGAAAGATCATGCTCGTGCTCCCGAACATCATCGACGATTCCGTACCGATCGGTAAGGATGACAGTGAAAACGTCGAAAACGAGCGTTTCGGCGAGCCGGTCGTTCCGGATTTCGAAGTTCCGTATCATGTGGACATCATGGAGACATTCGACGGTATCGATCTGGATGCCGCAAGAAAGACCAGCGGTAACGGATTCTATTACCTCAAGGGCGATATCGCGAGACTTCACTCTGCGATCCTTTCCTATGCAAGAGATTTTATGATCGACCGCGGCTTCACATATTACGTGCCGCCGTTCATGATCCGTTCTTCCGTCGTTACGGGCGTTATGAGCTTTGCCGAGATGGAGAACATGATGTATAAGATCGAGGGCGAAGACCTCTACCTGATCGGTACATCCGAGCATTCCATGATCGGTAAGTTCATCGATACGATCATCGACGAAGCAGATCTCCCGCAGACCCTGACATCCTATTCTCCGTGCTTCCGTAAGGAAGTCGGTGCCCACGGCATCGAGGAGAGAGGCGTATATCGTATCCATCAGTTCGAAAAGCAGGAGATGATCGTCGTCTGCAAGCCGGAAGAGAGCATGGAATGGTACAATAAGCTGTGGAAGAATTCCGTAGACTTCTTCAGAAGCCTCGATATCCCGGTAAGAACTCTCGAGTGCTGCAGTGGTGACCTTGCGGACCTGAAGGTCAAGTCCTGTGACGTCGAGGCATGGTCCCCGCGTCAGAAGAAGTACTTCGAAGTCGGTTCCTGCAGTAACTTAGGCGACGCGCAGGCAAGACGTCTGGGCATCCGTATCAGAAACAAAGAGAAGGGCAATTACCTCGCGCATACTCTGAACAATACCGTTGTTGCTCCGCCGCGTATGCTGATCGCTTTCCTTGAGAATAATCTCAACGCCGACGGTACGGTAAGCATTCCGGAACCGCTGCGTATGTACATGGGCGGTAAGGATAAGCTGGTACCGAAGAAGTAACAGGTAATCACATACATGCGAAGCAGGAAATTCATAATCGGTTTTGTGATCTTTGATATCGTCGCGGTTTTGGCGATCGTTCTTGTTCTGATGCTCTTTAATCCTTTCAAGGCCAAAGTAGCTCCGGATACGGATCCTACGACCGCATCTTCCACCCAGGTGAATAATGCGAACGCAGCGTCTAATGTCGGCGATCTTGAAGAAGACAAGATGCAGCTTTTCCATGAGACTCCGAGCATGCTGGGAATGAGAGAAGACTCCGTTTTGACCGATGACGGACTGTACTACACGTCATACCGTGCCGAGTGCGATCTTGACTTTGACGGTGACGGAGCGCTCGAGTCCATGAGCATCGAACTTGACGATCACAGCGAATCACTCTATGTTCTTGTAAACGACGGCGGAAACCTTATGGACTATGTCGTCCCCGGCAAGTGCTTTCCGTATATGGAACAATACGGTGCAAAAGCCTGCAAGGGCCTGTTCCGTGGTTATACGCTCGATCTGGATAAGAATGATCCTTATTCCGAAGTATGCTTTGAGATGATGCGCGACACGTGGGATGAGTATCAGACACTGGTCGTCCGTTATGACGGAACGAGGATACAGGCATCTGTCGTAAGAGGAGCGATCGCCACGGTTTCCAATGCGGGCGCCGTGCAGTTCTCGATCTATGACTGTGTATATGGCGAGCATAAGCTTTATAAGACATACGATATCACGAGCGAGACGGATTTCCTGAAACCGCAGACAGATTACTTCTTTGCGGACAGAAACGTGGAGAAGACTTCGTACCTTTATAACCCGAACAAGGATATCCAGTGTACGAACATAAAAGGTGAAGCAGCAACAATCACGGGCGGCTCCACATTCTACTGGTGCAGAACGGATGATGAGACGTATGTTGACATCATCACAACAGATAACAAGGTCTACCGCCTCCCGATCACGAAAGACGGCGGAGAAGACGGATCACGGCCGGTATATCACTTAGGTGACACATACGCGGCGGAAATTACGACAAGATAAGGAAGGAGAATCAGTATGGGCATCATCGTCGGACTGGATGTAGGCGGAAGTACCACGAAAGTAGTAGGTATGGACGGTGACAAGATCATCGGCAACAAGATCGTCAAAGCAGACGATCCGGTAACTTCTGCTTTCGGTGCGCTCGGAAAACTCATGGATTCATATGAGCTGAAGATCTCCGATATTGAAAAACTAAAGATCACGGGCGTCGGTGCTTCGTTCCCGACGGGAAACCTTCTTGGAATTCCGACTGTCCGTATTCAGGAATTTTTTGCGACAGGACAAGGCGGTCTTTTCCTTTCCGGACTCGATCATGCCGTTGTCGTCAGCATGGGAACAGGTACGGCCTTTGTAGAAGCATCTAAGAAGGAAGTCCGCCATATCATCGGTTCCGGTGTCGGCGGAGGTACTTTGGTCGGTCTTTCCAACTGCGCTCTGAATATGCGTGATTTTGACATGATCGCAGAACTGGCTCAGGGCGGTAATCTTAACCACGTTGACCTGACGATCGGCGACATTTCACATTCAGCGATCCCGGGACTTACGATGGATACGACGGCTTCGAACTTCGGTAAGATGCAGGACGACGCAAGTAAGGCAGACATTGCCCTCGGCCTTTATAATGTCGTCTTCCAGTCGATCGGTACGATGGCAGTGCTTTCCGCAAGGAATGCCGGCCTTAAGGATGTCGTATTTACCGGTCAGGCGACAAAAGCACCGATGTGCGGTACGATCTATAAGGCATTCTCCGAACTCTATAATCTCAACTTCATCGTGCCGCAGATGTCCGAATTCGCGACGGCGATCGGCGCGGCATTGCAGAAGAAGTCTAAGGCACCCTTATGACCCGGGAAAAGGCAATCAGAAATAAGGCAGATAATCGAGCATTTGAACTGGATCTTCTTCGTGGTTTTGCGATCTTTATGATGATCCTTCATCACTTTGCGTACGATCTTCGGTATATTTTCGAATATAAAGTCTTTTCCTTTATCAGTGCTGAATGTGACTGGTTCTGGGCGTTTCTGCATCCTTTTTTCATTTTCGTTTTCGTCGTGATCTCCGGTATCTGCTGCCAGTTTTCGAGAAACAACTTTAAGCGTTCACTGAAACTTTTGATCGTGGCTCTCGGTTTTACCGTCGTAACGATCACGGCCGATCATTTCCTGGATCTGGGCTGTTCGATCTATTTTAATGTCCTGCATCTTCTATTTGTATCGACTTTACTGTTTGCGGTCTTTGACCATGTTGAGCAGAAGAAGTACGGGGAAAGAAACAGCCGTAACGGCGATGCGGTCCTCTTCCTGATCGTGATGGCCTTTTTCTTTCTTCTCAACGGCATTCACTACTATCATTACAAGATCCATTCGGGTTTTGTCAGTATCCTCGGTATCGAACCGCATCCGGATTATGCCTGGACAGTCGGCGATGAGCTCGGTCTGATCCCGTGGGTGGGCGTATTCTTCCTGGGTGTTCTGATCGGAAGGCATGTCTATAAGAAGAAGGAGACGCTTTTCCCGAACGCACCGAAGGCCGTCCATGCGGTTTCCAAGCCGTTTGAGTGGATCGGAAGAAATTCGCTTCTGGTCTATATCCTGCATCAGCCGATCGTACTGGGTATCCTTTATCTTCTTCGGTATGTGGGGGTGCTCAAATGAAGCCCTCGTGGAAACGGTGGATCTTCGGCATTATTCTTCCGGTCGTCCTGATCGTTCTGCTTTATGTGCTTCAGCTTATCCTTACGAACTTTCCTTCGGCCGGTGAAGCCTATGCAAAAGGACCGTTCCTCGTCTTTTCGTTTCTTCCCGCCAAGATCTCGAATCTGGTGCCGATCTCTTTATCGGAAGTCTTTGTCGTGACACTTGTTCTTTCTTCGCCGCTCCTGATCGCGTGGCTTATCATCCGTATCCGAAGAGCACTTAAGGAAAAGCGCGGTAAGAAATACTTTTTCAATGTCGGAAGAGCCGCGGCATGGGCGCTTTTCGGGATCTATTTTTTGTTTATGCTTCTACACGGCTTTAACTACACACGGTATTCTCTTGATGATAAACTCGGATTCGGGCAAAGACAGTACACGGTCGAAGAAATCGAAGAGGTATATATCTGGGTCATCAACGGCCTGAATGAATCAAGGTCCGCCTGCGAAGAAGATGAAAACGGAGTCGTTACATACCCGGGCGGGGTGACGGCATTTTTGAATGATGTGGAGGACCTCTACGAAGAAGCAGCGAAGGATTTTCCCATGATCAAGGGAAACCCGGCGCGCCCGAAGTCTGTCATGCTTTCCCATTACTGGTCATATACGGATATCGTCGGATTATATTTTCCGTTCTTTGCCGAGGCGAATGTAAATACGGATCTTCCGCTTGTGTGCCAGTTCTATAATGCCTGCCATGAACTTAGTCATCTTCATGGTTATGCGGTCGAAAATGACGCGAACCTGGCAGCTCTTCTGATCTGTCTGAACAGTGATTGCCCGCAGCTTCGCTATGCCGGGTTCAGAGAGGCGTTCGATCTGATCTGGGAGGATCTTTGGATCGCCTTTAATGATGATATGGAAGGCTTTGCTGAATTTGTGCAGTCGCAATATCTGGTCGACGGATATTTCCGTGACAGTGACGCGATCGACGCTTACTGGGAGTCGATAGAGCCGCCGCAGATCATCGAGACAATCTCCGATGCCACGAACGATACATATCTCAAGATCAATCAGCAAAAGGAAGGCGTGAAGAGCTATAACATGCCTACTTCGACGGTGGCGGATTACTATTTCACGTACGTATATGGTAGAAGCTGATGAGATATGAGAACGTGACAAATATGAATCATCCTGTTGGTGTAGGGGACAAGTCCCCCAAGATCCTCGTAAGATGCATCGGACACGAGTTCTACTATCCGATCAGCGATATCCTGCGCCTTTTTACGGGAGAGATCCCGTGTACAGAAGAAAACTGTGTCGTCTGTGATTCCGGCGCTATGGCTTCTGTCATCGGTCCTTCTTCCGAAGATCTGGTCCTTATCAGCAGTATTTCGGAAACACGGATCGAGACATATTCGGAAAAGTGTGCCTCGGAAGATGATCCGCTCCGGATCTTTATCGATAAAGAAGACATGTTTCTTCCTTCTAACCGCGAAGTAAAGAGACAACTGTATTTCCTTCTTTCCCGATTGTCGGGAAGATCTTTTCCGTGGGGCTCTCTTACAGGCATCCGTCCGACGCAGGTGGCAAGAGAATTATCTTCAGAAGAGGAGATGACGAAAATCTACGATGTCCGTCATGACAAGGCGCATCTGGCATTTCTTACCCGCGACAGAGAAGACCTCGTACTTAAAGCGACCGATCCTGATTCACTTCATGTCTATATAGGGATCCCGTTCTGCCCGAGCCGTTGCGCCTACTGTTCTTTCGTCGCGCAGGAAGCGCCACGGAAAACGGCACTTCTTCCGCAGTATGTCGATGCGGTTCTTTCTGAGATGGACATGGTCCTTCCGAAGATCGAAGGAAAGATAGAGACGCTTTATATCGGAGGCGGTACTCCGACAGTGCTTTCCGAAGAGCTTTTCGAGAAGTTCATCAAGGGCGTGTTCTCGCACAAGGAATTTCAGAACCTGAAGGAGGTATGTGTCGAGGCAGGACGCCCGGATACGATCACGGAAAAGAAACTGCAGGTGCTCCTTGATGCAGGCGTAAAAAGGATCTGTATCAATCCGCAGACGCTCTGCGATGCTACTCTTACGAGGGTAGGAAGAAAGCACACGGCAGAGGACTTTGTAAAAGCATTTAATTTGGCGGGAAAAATGGGCTTTTCGATCATCAACACCGATCTGATCGCGGGACTTCCAGAAGAAACCGCGGAAGAATTCTGTGATTCTCTAAGAAGGATCATCGAACTTCAGCCTGAGAACATCACCGTGCATTCGCTTTCCAAAAAGAGAAGAGCCACGCTTACCAGAGAAGAGATCGTCAAACAGGAAAAGGAAGAGCTCCAGAGGATCGAGAAGATGCTGACGTTTGCCTCGGAACAGCTGCTTTTGGCTGGATACTCTCCGTATTATATGTATAAGCAGAAGGATACCCTGGGCGGACATGAGAATGTCGGCTACAGTAAAGACGGCACGGAATGCCTTTATAACGTTGCCATGATGAGCGATCAGAGATCGGTCCTCTCCTTCGGCGCCGGCGGCATGAGCAAGCGAGTATTCTTCGAATCCGAGGATGTACTCCATGCCCGCGTCGAGCGCTGCCCGTGCATTAAAGATCCGATCCAGTACATCGCAAAAGTTAACGAGATGGCAGAGAAGAAGATCCGGTTCTTCGATTGATTTTTTTCTCTCAAGGCGTGATATAATGTAGATGGGTTGTAAGAAGCGTTTTTGCTTTCGTATTGATGGAAGATATGGCAATGAAAACAGATATCCGGAATAGAAAGAAACATATCTCGATTACGGTCTGCATTCTTATCGTCGGAGTTCTTTCCCTTGGCTTAACTTCCTGTAATTCCAAGAACAAAAAGAACGGATCTGAGTCTGATGAAACTGACGCGTATGAGATCGCTTCGCCGGTTTATCCGGACATGCCTTCCCATCCTGAAGTCATGCTTCAAAATGGTGAAAAAGATAACTATGAGGCTTATAACGCTGCGCTTCAGGAATTAAAAGACCAGCCGGAGGGATATACGTCAGGGTACGATGAATATCTTAGAGATATCGTTCCTGTCATTTTCTCGGATCAAAAAGGGGAGAACCTCGTTTTTTCTCCTTTAGGTCTTTATATGATGCTCGGCATGACGACGGAGATCACGGACGGAAGCTCCCGTCAGCAGATCCTGAATATCGTGCACCTTCCTGATCTTCTGACGATGCGTTCTCATGCCAAGTCGATCTTTCAGGCGAACTATATGGATGACGGCGTAGCCAAGCTTATACTGGCAGACTCCCTTTGGCTGAATTCAAAAAACACCTATGACCACACGGCTTTGGATATTCTGGCGCAGGAGTATTATGCTTCTTCTTTTTCCGGGGATCCGGCTTCGGATGAGTATAATGAAGCACTCCGCAAGTGGGTGTCAAAAGAGACGGATGGTCTTCTGGACAGCTTTACCCCGAGCCTGGGCTTTGATTCGGATATGTATCTGACCCTGGCTTCGATCGTCAATTACAACGGGAAGTGGACAAGTGCTTTTCAAAAGGAACTGAACAAAAACGATACGTTTCATGCGGCGTCCGGCGATGTGACATGTGAATTCATGCAGACGGACAGCGTCTATAGAAACTATTATGGAGACCACTTTTCCTGCGTAGCCCTGGATACGATCGAAAACGGAACCATGCGCTTTATCCTGCCGGAAGAAGGGATGACTCCGGAAGAACTATTGAAGGACGAAGAGACCCTTTCTTTTCTTGGTTCGAATACCTGGGAAAAGACCGAAGACTATGCGGGGATCTATCTGACCGTTCCGAAATTCGACATTTCATCTGATCTCCAGCTTCAGGACAAACTTGCGGAACTGGGAATGACGGATGCTTTTGATCCGGCAAAAGCGGATTTCAGTCCGCTGAACGCGAAGGATCAGCAGCTGTATATTTCCTCGATCATTCAGGACACCCGGGTGATGATCGATGAGGAAGGCTGCAAAGCAGCTTCACTGACAATTGAAATGATCGGTGCGGGAGAGCCTGCATACGATTTCTACTTTACCGTGGACCGCCCGTTTGTTTTTGAGATCGTGAGTGCGACGGGGCTTCCGCTGTTTATCGGTATCGTGAACGATCCTTCGTAGTTTGTTCTTGCTTTTATTTCGAAGCATGATATAATCATCAAGTGTGCATTTTTCGAGGTGTAGCGCAGTTGGTAGCGTACGTGCTTTGGGAGCATGGGGTCGCAGGTTCGAACCCTGTCACCTCGACCAGAAAAGAGTCCGATCCTTCGGGCTCTTTTTTTCATATTCCGAAATAGTACTCCGTATTCTCCGATATCTGCGGAAAAACAAATGCTAACTCCGAGATGCTGGGTTGTTGATATTTTCGCACTTTCATTATAAAATCATAATGTATTTACAATTAAGGAATGCGCTAAGCGCAATGGAGGGCAATATGGAAAAAAGAACAAGTTTAAAGAAGTTCTCTGCTATCATGCTCGTATTCGCTATCATCGTATGCTTCACAGGATGCCTGCGTTCATCCTACACGGCAACGATCAATACCGACGGTACAGCTGATGTATCCTTCCTGTATGCGATCATAGAAGATTATGCTACAGGTATTGAGGAGTCAAGAGATGAGCTTGAAGCAGGTCTTGAGGATTTCGAATATGATTACGAGATCGATGAGTATGACGAGGACGGTTTTGTAGGTTTTACTGTTACTGTTTCCGATATCGATCTTGAAGAGTTCGAGGATGTATTTACAGAGGCTTTCGGCATTGACGGCTTCACTCTGGAAGAAGATGACGGTGTTTATACTCTCGAGTGGGATGCTACCAGTTCAACTTCCGAAGCTTCCAGCTCCGGTATCTCCGCTGATACACTTGAACAGTATGACGGCTACATGAAGTTCGTTCTCGAGCTTCCGGGCAAGCCGATCGATGACAACTCTACAAGCTCGAAAGGCAACAAGCTCGAGTGGGATCTTTTTGAAATCGAAGATCCGATCTATTGCGAATTCGATCTTTCTAAGTCCAGCAGTATTCCGTGGGGACTGATCATCGGAATCATCGTTGGTGTTATCGTAGTTGCAGCTATCATCGCTGTTATCGTTATCATCATGAAGAAAAAGAAGAATGCTCCTGCTCCTGCTCCGGTTACTCCGACATTCCCGCAGGCTCCTGTTGATCAGGGATTTGCACAGCCGGCAGGTTTCCCGCAGGCACCTGTAGTTCCGCAGGCACCGGTAGTACCTCAGGCTCCTGTAGCTCCGCAGGCTCCGGCACAGTTCGTACCGCAGCAGGCACCTGTAGTTCCGCAGGCTCCTGTAGCACCGGTAGTACCTCAGGCTCCGGTTGCTCCGGCAGCTCCTGAAGCTCCTGCAGCTCCGGCTGACAACACACCGGTTGATCCGACAGTTTGATCGTACGGATTAAAAAAGGATTAAGAGGGGGCTGCCGATAAGGCGGCCCCTTTTTTCAAAATAGGAAAAAGAAACGGCAACAGTAAAGGAGGGGTCAAATGGGGAGAAAAGATACTCTGCTTTCAGTAAAGAAGATCATTTCTGTATTTCTTGTACTTTCGATGCTCTTAGCTCTTACCGCATGTGTCCGATATTCGGTCGGCTGTACGGTAAATTCGGACGGAACCGTAAATCTGACTTATCTTTATGCTTTGTCTGACCTTACTGACGGAAACGGCGATACCGGCTGGGCAGAAGAAAAGAAAGAGTTCGAGAGTAAAGGCTGGTCCACGAGAGACTATACCGGCGACGGCAGCAGTGAATCGAGTTCTTATAATGGTTTTATCGCATCTAAAGGCGGCATACCGATCGATCAGGTAGAGACTGAAGTCCGGGCTTTGGGAGAAGGCTTCGAATCGTTTACGTTCAGTTTTGATGACGGCGTATATACGATCGACTGGGATACGGAATCTGTCGATAAGATGGTATCCGAAGAAGGATCGTCTCTGGGGGATCTCAGCACATACGGGGGCTACATGAAGTTTACCCTGGAGCTTCCGATCAAGCCGATCGATGAGAATGCCACCTCTTCCAAAGGATCTCTTCTCGAGTGGGATCTATCCAAGATGAACGAGCCGATCCACTGTGAATTTGAACTTCCGATGCCTTCGGATGAAGACGAAGATGAGGAAGAAGAGGCTGTTTCGAAGAATTCAAAGAAGAAAAATACGAAAGGCGCATCTTTCAATAAGAAACTTCTGATCGTCTTGATCGTGGTATTCGCCGCACTTGTCGTCGGTGGAGCCATACTTGCCGTATTTATCCATAAGAAGAAAAAGAAGGATGAATTTACGGCGCCGATCACGGTTCCGGCGCATGCACCGCAGCCCATTGCACCTCAGAATCAGGTCCCGAATGAACAGCCGTCATATGTTCCGCAGGATCCGATGCCGTCTCCGTATTCGTCTTCCGGTCTTCCGGATCCGTTTACATCAGGCGCTTCGACATCGTATACTCCGGGTCTTCCGGATCCGTTTTCCGGGAATAAGGATAACGGACAGGATCAGCCTGATCCGTAATGGATACTGAATAAGTAAAAGTCATAGCTGCCCTCTTGGTGAAAAGCACTTGGAGGGCAGTTTCTTTTTGTAAAGAGAGTATAAAGAATATCGAGGAGCGCCATAAGAAGTATTGTCTTAATTTCTAAGAAGAGTATAATTGGTATTGTTCAAATCTTGTGAATCTGAAATAAAAAATGAACGGGTGAACGATTATGAGTCTGCAAAGAAAACATTTTGATATCCTGGTCGCTCTTGCTTCTTCGGAAGAAGCACTTTCCCAGCGCGACCTGGAGAAGATCACCGGCTATTCTCTGGGTACGATCAATAAAGTATACAGAGAACTCGACACCGACGGAATGGTCGAATCCGGTAAGATAACTGCCAAAGGCATCGAGGCTTTAGAGCCGTACCGGGCCAAGCGCGCAGTGTTCATTGCCGCGGGTTTCGGGTCGAGAATGGTACCGATCACGTTAAATACCCCGAAGCCCCTGGTACGTGTTCACGGCAAACGCATCATTGACACACTTTTGGACGCATGCCTTGCTGCCGGTATTGAGGAGATCTACATCGTACGAGGCTATCTCGGTGAACAGTTCGACCAGTTGCTTTATAAGTATCCGATGCTGCATTTTCTGGATAATCCGATGTTTAACGAAGCGAATAATATCAGCAGTGCCATGCTGGCAAGACACCTGCTTTCGAATTCCTATGTTTTCGAGGCAGACCTTCTGCTTTCCAATCCGGATATCATCACGAAGTATCACTATACTTCCGATTTTCTTGCGATCCCTAAGGACAGAACGGATGACTGGTGCTTCGAAGTAAAAGACGGCGTGATCCTCGAGGAGAAGGTCGGCGGTGAGAACTGCTGGCAGATGGTAGGTATTTCCTACTGGAACGAGGAAGACGGAAAGAAACTTGTTGACGATGTTCCTTCCGTCTATACCGGCCCGGGCGGCAAAGAGCGCTACTGGGAACAGGTCCCGCTTGTTTATAAGAAAAAGAACTATAAGGTCGAGGTCCGTGCCTGCAAGGAAGAAGATATCGTAGAGATCGATACTTTCCGCGAGCTCAAAGAGATCGACCCGGCTTACGATGTATAAAGAAGGAGAAAGAAAATGGAACCAGTAAAAAGAAACATCCTTTTAAATCCGGGCCCGTCGACAACGACGGATACCGTCAAGTATGCACAGGTCGTACCGGATATCTGCCCGAGAGAAAAAGAATTTGCAGGTCTCATGAAGGGCCTTCGTGAAGATCTCGTCAAGGTCGTTCACGGTGATCTTACGAAATACACCTCAGTGCTTTTCTGCGGGTCGGGAACGATCAACATCGACGTTTGCATCAACTCCCTTCTTCCGGAAGGAAAGAAGGTCCTGGTCATCAATAACGGCGCATATTCTTCCCGCGCCGTCGAGATCTGTGAGGGTTACGGCATTCCTTATATCGAGCTGAAGTTCCCGGTCGATCAGCGTCCGGACCTTGCTGATGTTGAGGAAACGCTGAAGAATAACCAGGATATCGCGCTTGTTCACACGACGCATAACGAGACCGGTACGGGTATTCTTAATCCGATCCGTGAGATCGGTGCTCTCGTACATAAGTATGATGCCGTATTTACCGTGGATACCACAAGTACATACGCGATGCGCCCGATCGATATCGAGAAGGATAACATCGATTTCTGCATGGCTTCCGCTCAAAAAGGTCTGATGGCGATGACCGGTCTTTCCTTTGTCATCGGAAACAGAGCGATCATCGAAAAGTCCGCTTCCTACCCGAAAAGAAGCTATTACTGCAATCTTTTCCTGCAGTATGACTGCTTTGAAAAGACAGGGGAGATGCATTTTACTCCGCCGGTACAGACGATCTACGCGACACTTCAGGCGCTGAAAGAGTACTGGGCAGAAGGTGAAGAGGCGAAGTGGGCGCGCCACACAAGAGTCTTTAATGCCATCAATAAGGGACTGGATGAGCTCGGCTTCCGCCAGGTCATCAAGCCGGAATGGAGAGCCGGTCTTGTATCTTCTGCGATCTATCCGGACGATCCGAACTTCAGCTTCGAGAAAGTACATGATTACTGCTATGAAAGAGGCTTCACCATCTATCCCGGTAAGATCTCTACCACGAATACTTTCCGTCTATGCGCTCTCGGCGCGATCGACGAACCGGATATTGAAGCCTTCTTCAAAGTATTCCGTGAAGCCCTTGAAACATCAGGCGTAGCAATCCCGGTACAGTACAAGTAAGCCGCACGACAAGTGCTTTTGAAATCGAATCAGGTAAGGAGAATCATCATGAAAACAGCTTACACTTGCTTTTGCACAGACGTGATCCATGACGGACATCTGAACATCATCAACGAAGCGAAAAAACTCGGTAAAGTCATCATCGGATGTCTTTCCGACAGAGTTTTGATCCGTTATAACAAATTCCCTACAATTTCGCAGGATGAGCGCATGCGCCTTTATCGCACGATCCCGGGCGTCGATCAGGTCGTCCTTCAGGAAGAGATGCAGTACGATGACGTCATCGCACTGATCCATCCGGACTATGTCGTTCACGGCGATAACTGGAAGGAGGGTCCGGAAAAGACGATCAGGGATCATGTGGAGGAGCTGCTTTCTGAGTATGGCGGACAGCTTGTGGATGTTCCTTATACATTTAATGAGAAGGTCAGAAAGATCGACCTGCAGCTTCGTGAGAAACTTGCGATGCCGGAATATAGAAGAAAGAGACTTCGCCAGCTCATCGAAATGACACCTATCGTTAAAGCCATGGAAGCCCATAGCGGTCTTACCGGCCTGATCGTTGAAAAGACCGTCGTCGAGCACGAAGGTAAACTTGACCAGTTCGACGCAATGTGGATCAGCTCTCTTTGCGACAGTACCGCAAAGGGTAAGCCGGACATTGAGCTTGTCGATATGACTTCCCGTTTCAGAACGATCGAGGATATAACGGAAGTTACCACAAAGCCGATCATCTTTGATGGTGATACCGGCGGACTTACCGAGCACTTCGTTTACACGGTCCGTTCTCTCGAGAGAATGGGCGTTTCCGCCGTCATTATCGAAGATAAGAAGGGCCTTAAGAAGAACTCTCTTTTCGGTACCGAAGTCAAGCAGACGCAGGCAACGATCGAGGAATTCTCCGAGAAGATCGCCGCAGGTAAGAAGGCACAGCTTACAGATGATTTCATGATCATCGCCCGTATCGAAAGCCTCATCCTCGAGCAGGGTATGGAAGATGCGCTCGAGCGCGCTTTTGCCTTTGTAAAAGCAGGCGCTGACGGCATCATGATCCACAGCAGAAAGAAAGATCCTGCAGAGATCCTGGAGTTCTGTGACAAGTTCCGTGCCGTTGATGCCAAGACACCGATCGTCGTTGTTCCGACATCCTTTAATGTCATCACGGAAGAAGAACTGTCCGCTCACGGCGTCAACATCGTTATCTATGCCAACCAGCTCACGAGATCTGCGTTCCCGGCGATGCAGCAGACGGCAGAAGATATCCTGAAGTATCACAGAGCTAAAGAAGTTGATGACCGCCTGATGAGCATCAAGAACATCATCACGCTGATCGACGAGATCTGAGACGCGCCCGGCGCCGAGATGCGCCATGGCAAAGAATGATAGAAGAACGGGCGCGGCGGCGACCGAAAGAATAGGAGAGACGAAAATGAAAGTTGAAAAACTTGTAGAGATCATCGGATCCGATTTTTATACCGGTGTTCCGGATTCCCAGCTAAAAGCACTTTGCAATTACCTGATGCATACCTACGGCATCGATGCTCATCACCACGTCATCGCGGCAAACGAAGGTAACTGCACGGCTCTGGCGGCAGGATACCACCTTGCGACGGGAAAGGTCCCGGTCGTATATATGCAGAACAGCGGAGAAGGCAATATCATCAACCCGGTGGCCAGCCTTTTAAATGACAAAGTATACGCGATCCCGACCGTATTCATCATCGGATGGAGAGGTGAGCCCGGCATCCACGACGAGCCGCAGCACATCTATCAGGGAGAAGTAACGATCAAGCTTCTGGACGATATGGATATTGCGAATTTCGCAATCGGAAAAGAGACGACGGACGAAGAAGTGGAAGCGAAGATGGAGGATTTCAGAAAGATCCTTGCACAGGGCAAAGACGTCGCATTCGTCATCAGAAAAGGCGCGCTCTCCTATGATGAGAAGGTCGTTTATGAAAACGATAACAAGATGGTCAGAGAAGAAATCATCCAGCACATCGTGGCCGTCAGTGAAGAAGACCCGATCATCTCCACTACAGGTAAAGCGTCCAGAGAGCTTTTCGAGACGCGTGTGGCAAACGGACAGAGCCATAAGTACGATTTCCTGACAGTCGGTTCCATGGGTCACAGCTCCTCGATCGCACTAGGTGTGGCGATCAATAAGCCGAACCAGAAGATCTGGTGTGTGGACGGTGACGGCGCGGTGCTGATGCACATGGGTTCTATGGCACTTCTCGGATCGAACCAGCCGAAAAACCTCGTGCATATCGTGATCAATAACGGCGCGCACGAGACAGTCGGCGGCATGCCCACAGTTATGGGTGATGTCGATCTGGTCGGCGTTGCCAAGGCCTGCGGATATCCTTATGCGGTACGCGTTTCCGATTTCGAAGAACTCGACCGCGAACTGTCTCTTGCCAAGGGATTAAACGAACTGTGCCTGATCGAAGTCATGTGCAGTATCGGCGCCCGTGACGACCTCGGCCGTCCGACGACGACAGCACTTGAGAATAAGCAGAACTTTATGGAGTATATCGCCACGCTGTAATGAATCGTGAGAAATAACGAAACCAAAAAGGGCGGGAAGCAGATCACTTCCCGCCCTTTCCTAATAGTTCACGATAATTACTTATCGGCTTTTTTATCTGATTTCTTTTTTCCGGATGCTTTCTTTTCCGACTCTTTCTTGTCGGATCCGTTCTTATCCGTTTCTTCTTCATCAGGATCTTTTTTGTTCAGTTCCTCATATTTATTGACGAGGTAGTCGCAGACACGCTTGGTGCCTTCGCCCTGGTATGCCCAGGCTTCGTCTCTGACCTGATGACGGCTCTCCGTAAAGGACTCGTCCTCGAGGCAGTCATCGATCATCTTCTTCAGATCTGCTCTGTTTTCTTCGGTAAGTTTGGCGCCGAGACGCGGGATAACGCTTAAGCCCCACGGAAGTCTCTTGAGCCACCATGCGTCGTACGGAGAATCATCAAACTTCGTATCTGCGCAGATGACCGGCTTATCGAATACCAGCGAGAAGTCGAAGATAACGCCACTAAAGTCGGAGATCAGGATGTCCGAACGATTCAGTGCATCGAAGTTATCCGTATCTCTGTTCCACTCGAGCTGCTCGCTGTCCGGGAACTCCGCCATCAGCTTGTCCATCAGTTCTTTTTCCGAAGTAAAGGACTGCGGGTGAGGGCGGACGATGATGTGATATCCGGTCGCAAGAAGGTCGCGGATAAAGTCAGCGCCGAAGCGGGAAAGGATCGCGCTTGTGCCCCAGGAAGGAGCGAGAAGTACGGTGCGGGTCGAACTGTCCTTTTCAGAAGAAGCTTCGGCTTCAGCCTTTCTGGCTTTGAACTTGGCAGCTTTTTCATCCATGAACGGAGATCCTGTAAGGACAAGTTCTTTTTCCTTAAGATTACGGACTTTTTCCAGATCACGCGTATCATCGATCTGGAACTGTCCGGAACAAAGGATCGCATCATAAAAGTCGATACCGAACATTCTGTAGGTCGTCATCTCGGCAGGGGAGTGCGGAATATGGATGTAATATTTTACATCCTTGCTGCGCTTCCACTGATAAACGTCCACACCCGGAGTCGTCGAAAGGAGCATGTTGGCCTTAAGGAAGTTAAGCTTGGCAAATGCTTTGTTGCCCGGGCCGATGCACTCGGCTTTTACGTGCTCCATCTCGGTCTTTAAGCCGGGATCATCTTCGGAAGCCGTCATATACACGCAGTCAACACCGCGCTTATTGAGTTCTTTTAGGATCGGCTCAAATACCGACCAGTAACGCTTGTCGTCGGAAAAGACGGCGAGCGGGATCGATTGATCGGAATTGTCCTTGGCTTTACCGCCGCTGAAGAGAAAGCGGATCTTTACCCAAAGTCCTTTGAAGGCGAATCTTGCAACACCCAAAAGACCGATGAGGATGGCAAAGAGCATGGAACCCGTACCCGGGTCAATATAAAGTCTAAAATAGGTCATGGTTCATTCTCCTCTTTCTTCCAGTTGTTTTTGTCCAGCACATCCTTATTGGAAACGGTATACCAGATCGAATTGGTGAAGGTATTACCGGTGTTGGATTCCGCAGACCAGTTGTCCGTGTAAAGAACGTACATGATGCCGTCCTTCGCATCCGGCTGGAAGATCGGATTACCGGTATACGGATTGAGCGGATTGTCGATAAGTCCCTGCATGGCCAGTGTCGGTGTATCGGCATTCGTCATGAAGGTATAGTCTGTGTTGAAATCACCTGTCGAATTAAAATCCTTATAGAAAAGCACCGGGTTATAGCCCATGGCATCTTCGGAGTTATAGAGCGTATCCGGATCGCCGTCGCCGAAGAGAAGGTCGTCGAAACTTCCGAGTCCCCAGGCATGGTCGGAAACGATGATGATCCTGGTGTTATCATAGACCCCCTGGGCGCGAAGCTCATCCATCCAGTCGCCGATCCTCATCAGAACCGCCATGTCACTTTCGTAATGAGCCATCTGATAGGTCGTATCCATATGCATCGTGACGCCGTTATATGTGAAACGGTCGGTGTGCGTCCTGTCATACTCGCCGTTTTCGACTACGGATGCCGGTTCGTAATCCGGCTCCTGCAGCGGGATGATGTTATGCGTTGCGCTGTTTTGCATCATGAAGAAAGTGTTCTTGCCGTTTTCTTCACTTTTGGTGATCGACGGGAGTGCGCGAAGTACTTCATAGGAGTTCATGAACGAATCATAAAGCGCATCCGGAACGTCGTAACGGTCGATGGCGCCGCCCTGGATCAGAGCGGTACTGGAAGTACCCGGCTTAAAGTAGATACCCGTCGAGTATACGGCCGGCTGGGCGACCAGCGGGAAGACTTTCATGATACTGTAGCAGAAGAAGTTTCTCTTCCAGGTGGACTTCATGTTGCCTGCAATATCCGATGCATCACGGAACTGGCCGAACTCGGTGTTATAGGTCTTGATCTCCGGATGATCGTCATAGATCGAAAGATCCGGGATCAGGCTGTATCCCGCATACGGCGGATCCATGACGGTAACGTCGTACCCGGCTTCCGAGAACAGGATCGGCATGACCTTAAGGGATTCATTGTGCTTTTCCTTCAGGGAGATATCGTTTCTTTTATTGGTGTTCGAAGGCATGTAGTCATACCCGCCGAAAAGCGCCGGGGCGCCGACCAGGGTCCTCGTTCCGAAGGAAAGTGTATTCGGATACCAGGTAAATCCGGAAAACTGCTGTTCGAGTGTCGGGTTTTCCTGGAACAGATAAGGTACATAAGAAGCCACTGCACGGTCGATCATAAAGACGACAACATTCTGTCCGTCCTTACTGAAAGTCATGACCGGGCGTTCCGTGGAACTCTCGGCAATGACACGGCGGATATTCGGCATTGCGTCCTGAATGGAATACATATTAAAGGCCGTCATCGCGCCGACCGCGATCAGAAGGATCGGGGAGATGAAGCGGATGATGGAATCTTTCTTTTTGAAGATCACGAAGAGCAAGACACCGATGGCGGCGATCATGAGAAGATCGAGGATCTGCTTATTTACCGCAAGATCGAGTGCGACATCGAATCGAAGGTCAGTGGTCAGGGAGTTACTGTTCTGGCCGAATACCATGTAGTTCGCGGTACCCGTGATGGCGCAGAACCAAAGAACGCCGGTGAAGATACGCTTTGCCTTCGGTTTGGCCAGGTAATAGAAAAGTCCGCTCCAGACAAGGAAGAAACCGGCCGCAGTAAGAAGCGAATAGATGACATAACGGTTCGGAGAATGGATATCCGAGGTCAGTACAAATTCGGTGACCGAAGACTTGATAACGGCAGAAGGGATGAGTCCGCCGATCAGAAGTGTCAGGAAAAGACCGGCGCCGAAGAAGAGACGGTGATCCGGTTTTTTCTCCGCGGTTTCGGAGGCAAGTGCTTTTGCCTTGGGGGCAGGGATCAGGGCTACCACCATCGGGATCAGAAGAAGAACGCCGAAAGCAATTACGCCGAGGCGGTAGGACTGGATCCCGTGATAGAAGAAGAATCCGTAAACAATAACGGCAAGGCCTGCGGCGGCAAAGAGGATGCCTGCGGTGCGGCGCTTGTTCTTGCTACCGTTAACGACATTTTTCAGAAGTGAGAATACATTGTTTAATGTCCAGTACAAAACAAGACCGGACGGAGAATTATAAAGGAGCACCAGGAAGATCAGGGCCATACCGTGAAGGGTGATCTTATCTTTGAACTTAAGTCCCTTGGTGTAGATCTCACTGGAAATGACGTTGATCAGGGTCATGAGGACCGGAAGGATGTTGATGGCAACGCCGCCGATGGTGATCAGGGCATCCGGCTTCGAAAGATCGTTGAAGCAAAGGTATTTCGCGCCCTGAAGGTCCGGAAGCTTAGACAGGAAGTTGTAAGCGGCGATAAAGAAAGGGACCTCGAGAACAAGAGCGATCGAGCTTCGAACGGAATAGATCGGCTTGTAATTATTCTCACGGTAGAAGGTCTGCAGCATCATGAAACGCTCGTCGCCCTTAAAGGCTTTTTTGATGTGCTCGACAAACGGCGCCATTTTTTCCTGACGCTTTCTTTCTTCTTCCTGGATCGCATCTGCGCGGTTATAAAAGGGGAGAAGCAGGAGGTTGACGACCAGGCTCAACGGAATGATCGCGGCTCCCGAACTCCTTAAAAACTGAAATGCAATACTGTACACCGCTTCGAAAATAAGGGTCAGCGGCGACAGAAACAGCTGGTACATTATTGATCCAAAAGACATATAAACGGCTTTCTCCTCGAATGATAAAACGTTCTGCAGGTAATTCGGCAAAACGAACAGACATGATTATAGCATAGTTTCCGATAATGTAACAATATAATATATACAGTACGCGCGTGTGCGCCCGCGCGCGAAAAGTAGTATGATGAAAACAGGTTTTTCTTTGGAGGTCATCATGTCTTTTAGCACTTCTCACGCTATTTCTTTTTCTTCCCCGGCGAAGACCTGGGAAGAGGCGCTGCCTGTCGGTAACGGCAGACTCGGCGGCATGGTATTCGGGCTTCCTTATACAGAACGGATCCAGCTCAATGAAGACAGTGTCTGGTACGGAGGCCCTCAGGACAGAAACAATCCGTCGGCGCTTGAGAATCTTCCGAAGATAAGAAAACTCATTTTCGAAGGAAAAATAAGCGAAGCTCAGGAACTGTGTACTTTCGCGCTTTCGGGCATTCCGGAGGAATCCCGTCACTACGAGCCTTTGGGAAATCTCTATATCGAATTTGAAGGAGATGAGACGGAATTCTCCGATTACAGCCGTGAACTTCATCTTTCGACGGCAACGGTAACAACATCTTTCGTTTTAGCAGGCGTGAAATATACCCGGCAGGTGATCGCAAGCTATCCGAAAAATGCCCTGATCATCCATCTTACGGCAGATATGCCCGGTGCGCTGAGTTTTCATGCGCAGCTCGGAAGAAATCCGGGAAAGCCCTGGGAAGAGATACCTTATCAGAAACAGACCTTAAGACGGCAGGCATACACCGGATTTTGCGACAGTATCACCGGGAAAGACGGCGGCATCCAGATCATGGAAGCAACGGCCGGAGGCGGCGGTGTTCACATGGCCTGCGCAATCAAGGTGATCGCCAAGGGCGGGAGAACTACTCTGATAGGAAATACCACAAGGATCCAAAATACCGATGAAGCCGTGATCATCCTTTGTGCGGACACGACTTTCCGCGAGGAAGACCCTGTTTCTTCAGTTCTGAAACGTCTGGAGGATGTATCTTCGAACCGGAAGGCTCCGGCGGCATTGTGGGAGAGCCTTTATTTTGAGCATCTTTCGGACTATAAGTCTCTTTATGACCGTGTGAAGCTTCAGATCGACGGACAGGAAGAGGTCGAAAGATTTTTCCAATTCGGACGTTACCTCATGATCGCGGGATCGCGCCCGGGGTCTCTTCCGCTGAACCTTCAGGGCATCTGGAATCAGGACTTTGCGCCGGTGTGGGGCAGCCGTTTTACGATCAATATCAATACCGAGATGAACTACTGGCCGGCGATGCTTACGAATCTGACCGAATGTCAGGAGCCCTTGATTTCGCACCTTTACCGGATACGCGAAAATGGCAGGATCACCGCGCAGAAAATGTACGGATGTAATGGCTTTGTCGCGCATCATAACACCGATATCTGGGGCGATACCGCGCCACAGGATGTCTGCATCAGTTCGACTTACTGGGTCATGGGCGGCGCATGGCTTGCGCTTCATGTATGGGAGCAGTACCTTTTCACGAAGGATATTTCGTTTCTTAAAGACAACTATCCGCTCATGAAAGAGGCCGCCGAATTCGTCATGGATTACCTGATCGACGACGGCAAGTATC
This sequence comes from Clostridiales bacterium, assembly GCA_017428545.1. Lineage (GTDB taxonomy): Bacteria > Bacillota > Clostridia > Saccharofermentanales > Saccharofermentanaceae > Scatonaster. The sequence goes on along the minus strand of JAFRQR010000025.1, from coordinate 96,671 downwards.
TGGTGACCTGCCCGACCTTATCTCCCGAGAATACATACATCCTGCCAAGTGGGGAAAAGGGAGTGATCTGTAAAGGCGCATCGATGGATAACCAGATCATCAGAGAACTTCTTTGCGCCTGTATTTCCGCGGAAAAAGCACTTGAACCGTCATCTTGCGGTTTTGATCCGATCAGCAAAAGAGCAGAAGGAGTTCTTTCGCGTATCGCACCGGTCATGGTCGGAAAGTACGGACAGATCATGGAGTGGAATGAAGACTACGAAGAAGCTGAGCCTGGTCACAGGCATATCTCACAGCTTTTTGCGCTGTATCCGGGAACGCAGATCAGCAAGGAAAAAACACCGGATCTGTTTGAGGCTGCGAAAAAGACGATCGGACGAAGGCTTTCTTTCGGCGGCGGGCATTCCGGCTGGAGCCGGGCATGGATCATTAATATGTATGCCCGCCTCGGAGAAGGGGAGAAGGCTTTTGAGAATCTTATGACCTTGATCCATAAGCAGACACTTCCGAATCTGTTTGATGATCATCCGCCGTTTCAGATCGACGGCAACTTCGGCGCTACGGCGGGAATTGCCGAGATGCTGGTACAAAGCCACGGAGATGTAGTCCGTTATCTGCCGGCGCTTCCAAATGCCTGGAAAAAGCACGGCCGCGTCGAGGGATTACTGCTGCGCGGAGGAAAGACACTGAAAGTCCTTGAATGGCAGGAAGGCAGGATCGTCGATCTTCAGGTCGAGTAACGGTGCTTTTCACGAGAAAAACTTAAAAAACGGCTTCGCACAGTCGGCGTAACCGCTGGAATTCCGTCCTTATCTCTGATACTATAAAACTGTTGTGAAGTAAGGAGGGGTAAATAACATGTCTACAACAAACATCGTTATTCTGATCGCCATCGGTCTTTACCTTTTGATGATGATCGCGATCGGCGCAGTATTCAGCAAGAAAAACAAGAACACGGACGACTTCTACCTCGGCGGAAGAAAGCTCGGACCGATCGTTACCGCAATGAGTGCGGAGGCTTCCGATATGAGCTCCTGGCTCCTCATGGGTCTTCCGGCCGTTGCACTTATGACGGGTATTCCGGAAGCTTTCTGGACGGCGCTCGGGCTTGCCGTCGGAACCTATCTCAACTGGCTTTTCGTGGCCAAGAGGCTCCGCGTTTATACGAGCAAAGTCGAAGCAGTTACGCTTCCTGACTTTTTCAGTAAGCGTTTCGGCGATGACAAGCACATCATCACCCTGATCGCGGCTTTGTTTATCGTTGTGTTCTTCATCCCATATACCGCTTCCGGTTTTGCCGCTTGCGGAAAGCTTTTTTCCTCACTGTTTGACGTGACTTACGAATATGCCATGATCATCAGTGCGGTCGTAATCGTTCTTTACTGTACGCTCGGCGGATTCCTTGCCGCATCCACCACGGACTTTATCCAGGCCATCATCATGACGGTCGCACTTTTGGTCGTTCTTGGTGTAGGTGAGGCAATCACCAACGGTTTCGGAAATGTTTTTTCCAATGTAAAAGATCTCAATGGTTATATGGACGTATTCAAGGGCTTTGACGTAGCGAAAGGCACTACCGGCAGTTACGGAGCGCTTCCTGTTGCATCCACGCTTGCCTGGGGTCTCGGATACTTCGGTATGCCGCATATCCTCCTTCGCTTTATGGCGATCGAAGATAAGAAGAAACTCAAGCTTTCCCGCCGTGTCGCTTCCGTTTGGGTAGTGATCTCCATGGGAATTGCCGTACTTATCGGTGTCGTCGGTTATTCTCTCATGCAGCAGGGCATCGCGCCTGCTTATGAGAATGCTTCCGCCGCAGAGACCATCATCGTAGACGTAGCAAAGTGGATCGCATCTCACGGCTACATTCCGGCATTCGTCGGTGGTGTCATCCTTGCCGGTATCCTGGCATCCACGATGTCTACCGCTGACTCCCAGCTCCTCGCGGCTGCATCTTCCATCTCCCAGAACCTCGTTCAGGAGACTTTCGGCAAGAAACTTTCCGAGAAGAAGGGCATGTGGCTGGCTCGTATCTGCGTTATCGTGATCTCCGTGATCGCCGTATTCCTGGCACTTGATCCGAGCAGTTCCGTATTCCGTATCGTATCCTTCGCATGGGCTGGTTTCGGTGCCGTATTCGGACCTTTGGTCCTTTTCGGACTGTTCTGGAAGAGAACAAACAAATGGGGCGCGATCGCCGGCATGATCTCCGGCGGTACCACGATCTTCGTTTGGAAGTTCGTCATCCGTGATGTTTTCTCTGATACGATCCTGAACATCTATGAACTTCTGCCGGCATTTATCATCGCCAGCATCTTCATCGTTGTTTTCAGCCTCGTGACCAAATCTCCGGATGAAAAGATCGTCGAGACATTCGACGCAGTTAAGGCAGAGTGTAAAGAGAACGCCTGATCCACTTCTGAAAAGAATAGACACAAAAAGAAGGACTGTCCGTACGGGCAGTCCTTTTTCGTCTTTTCAAAAAGCACTTTAACGGATCAGACGGAAGTTTCCGGTCAGGGGATCTCTGGAAGAAGTGTCGATGCGGTCTTTTTCCGGCGGAACTTTAACGAAATCCGGGCGGCTCTTGGGTTCTTCCCGGAGATAGTAGTCGAGCGTCAGAAGTTCACGGATCTCCTCTTCATAAAGCGCGGTCCTTTCTTCGATGAATTGAAGAAGGATCTCGTAACGGCGGGATCTTGCCGGCGTGATCGTAAAGTAGTTTTTCTGCTTATAAAAATCCGCCAGTGCAGAGAACATATCGAACGGCGTCTCGAAGGCCTTTTCGATCGCGGGCAGCGTCTGGTCGAACTGATGACTGTTATAGAACAGCTCGACCATTTCTTCGATGTGTTTAAGTGTGCACAATTCGTCGAATCTCAGCCACCTCGTGGAAAGCACTTCATACGGGGCATCGTCGGATCTGACGATGGAGAACTTATCACATTCGTTTTCGATCGGCGAGCCTTTCAGAACTTTCAAAAAGCCCAGCTGCAGCTGCGTCGGGGCAAGTGCATAGACATCGTTAAAAGAGTTTCTGAAACTTCTGTAGCCTTCGTAGGGGAGACCCGCGATCAGGTCGAGATGGATGTGGATCGTGCCTGTTTTCGAAAGTTCCTGGACGACCTTTTCGATCTTGTGGATCTTAGACGGGCGGTTCACGGCAAGCAGAGTATCCTGGTTAGTCGTCTGCACGCCGATCTCAAGCTTAATCTGGCCGGGGCGCATCTTTCTTAAGATATCGATCTCTTCTTTGTCGATCAGCTCGGCGGCGATCTCGAAATGGAAGTTCGTCTTTCCGTTATCGTGCTTGAGGATATAGTTCCAGATGGCTTTTGTCCTGTCTTTGTCGCTGTTAAAGGTCCTGTCGATGAACTTTACCTGCGGGATCTCTTCGTCTAAGAAGAACTGGATCTCACGGAACACAAACGGAAGGCTTCTGTAGCGGACGGTCTTATCGACCGAGGAGAGACAGTAACTGCAGCGGAAAGGACAGCCTCTTGAAGATTCGTAGTAGACGATGCGGTTATCAAAATCGCGCATACCCTCTTCGTAGATGAAAGGAAGAGAATCCATGTCCATCAGTTCCCGGCGGATGACGCTCGGACGCTCACGGAGCGCAACGTTCGGGATATCGCTGAAGTCCGGCTTTCCGAGAACGGGCTTACTGATATTGATCGTATCGTCGCCTTCTTCGGGCTTGAAACTCATGGAGCGGCAGTATTCGCCGACGACTCTTGTAAATGCAGTCTCGCCCTCGCCGACGAAAATACCGCGGACACAGGGGAATTCTTCGAAGATCTTCTCATAGTGATAGGACACTTCCGGTCCGCCGAGCCAGATATCCGTATCCGGAAGAACTTTCGGAAGATCAGAAAGAAGCTTCTTTACGGCATCGATATTCCAGATATAAGTGGAGATGCCGATGGCGTCGGGTCTTTGATCACAGATATCGGAAAGAGTATTGTGGATCGGGTTATTGATCGTCGTTTCATAAAGAGAAGTCACGCCGAAATAAACGCGGTCGGCGACGGCTCGAAGAGAATGCACGGCGGGATTGGAATGAATATATTTTGCATTGATCGCGACAAGAAGGAAATTCATAAACTCACTCCTTTCTGATATATGCATGGCTTATTTATTTATACTTCCATAGTACCGCGGATGACCGTTTTTTTCAAAGGAAAAACCCTATCACGCGGATCTTGAAGTGTAGGGGGTGCTCTAAGATCCATATCACGCGATAGGGTTTTTAGGGATATATTATCAGGACGAGATGGCTATTGAAGGATCACATTGCCGTGTATCCGCCGTCAACCGGAAGGTTTACGCCGGTAACATAAGCAGACTCTTTAGAAGCAAGGAACAGTGCAGCTGTGTCGAGCTCGCCTTCCTCACCATAGCGCTCTTCCGGGATCATGGTCTTGGCATTCTGCTGGAAGAAATCGCTGTTGAGTGTGTCACGGGTCAGGTCTGTGTAGAAGTAACCCGGGCAGATAGAGTTAACTGTGATACCATATTTGCCCCATTCGGAAGCCAGTGCACGTGTCATGTTGACGACACCGCCCTTAGCTGCGTGGTACGGAGCAGAACCGCAGATCTTGTTACCGACAAGACCGTACATGGAAGCAATATTGATGATACGGCCGTATTTTGCGTCGATCATGTGCTTCTTTGCTACGGCACGGGCCACGCGGAAAGAACCGAAGAGGTCGATACTCATTTCGTTATTGAACTGTTCGTCTGTGATGTCTTCAGCCGGAGCAACAGCGCCTGTACCTGCGTTGTTGATGAGGATGTCTACGCGGCCGAACTTCTCGAGAACGGAATCAACCATGGAGTTAACAGCATCTGTGTCTGTGATATCGCAACGTACTGCCATTGTCTCAACACCGTAGTCCTTATTCAGCTGTTCAGCAACAGCATCGATCATTTCCTGACGGCGTGCAACTGCAACGATCTTGCATCCCTGATTAGCCAGAGCCTTTGCCATCTGAACACCCAGACCTGTGGAGCATCCGGTAACGATTGCGACTTGTCCTTTGAGATCAAAATAATTCTTCATGAGTTCTTTCTCCTTTTTTTCTTTTTACCGCTAAAGAGTATAGCATTTTGCCTTTCGAAAAGGACTTGTCGCGTCATTCGTTATTTATACAAGAAAAAAATGTGATATCCTATAAACGCTCGGCAAGAACACAATGTTTTTGGTAATTTGATTTTCATTTGAAAAAGTGATTTTCATTTGAAAAGATGATAAAAACCCGAAAACCCCGACGGGAGAAGGAAAAACCGGAAAATGAACCGCTACGAGACTACTCTCTGTTATATTTACGGTCCTCAAGGGATCTTGATGATGCACCGTACGAAAAAAGAGAATGACATCAATAAAGATAAGTACATCGGTGTCGGAGGACACCTCGAGCACGGAGAATCTCCGGAAGAATGCGTGCTGCGCGAAGTAAAAGAGGAGACGGGGCTTCAGATGACGTCTTTCCGCCTTCGCGGGATCATCACGTTTGTCATCGACGATATCGACGAGATCACTTTCCTTTATACCTGCGACGGATATGAGGGAAATATCTTAGGTAACAGTGCTTTTGCCGGAGAAAAAGAAGGGAACCTTCCCGACTGCAGCGAAGGCGAACTGGTCTGGATCTCTGAAGAAAAAGTGGAAGACCTTCCGATCTGGCCCGGCGACAAGATCTTTTTCCGCCTTCTAAAAGAAAGAGAAGATGTGTTTTCGTTAAAACTCACCTACATTCATGACGAGCTTGTCGATGCGGCGGTAGATGGAAAGAAGATCGATTTTGTAGTATAAATAGGGAAGCGGCGGATCCGCCGCATATATGGTAACCGGGAAAAGGAAGAAAGAAACGTGGCAGACGAAGAAAAGAAGATCATAAATCAGGAAAATACCAATGAGAGCGATGCTGAGGCTATAAAGGAAGCAGCGGCGGCAGAAGAAGCCGTACAGGAAACATCTGCTGTCGAAAAGAAGGCCGAGCCGAAAAAGACGAAGACGGCTTCTAAATCTTCAAACGGAAAAAAGAAGAAGAAAAAGAAGAGCGCTTACAGACGCATGATCGAGCACCACATCAAAGTGGCCGCGATCATCATCGGTTCGATCGCGCTCGTTGCCGTTTTGTTCTTTACCCTGATCGCAAGCTACGACTTTTCAAAAAAAGCCTGGCACGTCAAGTTTGATCCGATCCACGGCTATTCCTATACGCTTTATCTTAAGCAGGAATATACTCCTGCACATATCGTGATCGAGTCCTGCTCCAAAAGCTCTGAGGAAGTGACGGTGCCGGATACGATCTTCGGCGCCCGCGTCGAAACGATCGGTGACGGTGCTTTTAAATCGTCGGTAAAGACGGTAAAACTCGGCCAGTACGTCACGCTCGTCGGTGAGGACATGTCCGATAAGTCTTTTGTCCTTCCGGAGAATTATGGCACGGGAGCCCTTAAGAGTTATGTCACCTTTAAAGATAAGAACGGTTCCGGCTTTTATTACAAGGCCATGTACGACAACACGATGATGGCCTTTGCTTATTTCGGGACAAAAGAAGGCTATAAGATCCCGGAATCTTTCGGCGGAATGAAGGTCAGTAAGGCGACCGAGTATTACGAAAATGACGAGTACACCACGCGTTTTGCGGAATATGAGGCGGAGCATTACTCCGTGCTTCCGTACAATATGATCCGCGTGAACATCATCCGTAACGAGGCGATCGACCCGTATGTATCTTCCTTAGAAGATCTGGAGAGCCGTCAGAGGATGAAGGAGAGGATCATGTCCCTTCCGGCACAGTATAACTACAATACGGACGGAACACCGGCAGACGGTGAGACCGCGATCAAACTCGCTTTTATCCATAAGGGCGACGGAAACGGCAAAAACTGCGGCGGTGTTATGGCAGATTATGATCCGTCTGATTTCTTTGCCGCGGTCAGATATGTGTCAAAAAGAACATCCGACTGCCATACGGATGGCGAGCCGGATTTCGAGGTCTGGATGATGGATGGTTTTGCCGGATCCTGATCAGATTCCGAAACCTGCTGTCTGGGTCTTCTTGGAGATCGGTTCCGTCGGCGGATCGTTCGGATCGATAAACTCGAAAAGAGATCCTGTGCAGACTTCCACGAGAATATATTTATATCCGTTCTGATAATAGATCATGGAACCTTCCGGAATACCTTTGGTGTGCAGTTCTTCTGTAGGGATCTTACTGTCATCTCTGGTCTTTGTCGTGGCGCGAAGGTCGAAGTCTTCCCATTCCGTCGGAAGTCCGTAGATGACTGTCTCTCCTTCCCACTGATACAAAGTGCCGTTAAAAACGACATACATTTCAGATTCTCTGAAGGGCTTTTCCATTTTGATGACCTTGGTCGTCATGACACAGCTTAAGATCGTTGCCGCACAGTAAGTCGTCCAGATAAGGACGGCGATAACGGACAGAAGCTGGATACCGAGCCACTTCTTGAAATAGGCGGCGATTATGACGACAAATCCGATAAATCCCAAAATTGAGATGAAGTAGTAAAGCTTATAGTACGGATCCAGCTCGGAAAGCGCATGTACCGCAAAAACGTTGATAATGGAAAGAACACCAAAGAGCACGCACTCAATGACCGTTAAGATCAAAGGTGCGTTTACTTTCTTTTGCGCTTTTATACTACCGGCTTTTTTCTTTTCTTCGGAAGAAACCGCCGGGCTCGTATTTTCAGACATTTCTGATAACTCCTTTAATGATTTCAGTTATTGATGAACTCCAGGAGTTTATCTTTCGGGAGGAATCCCATCGTCTGCTTCTTGACTTCGCCGTTTTCGAAAACAAGAAGTGTCGGGATCGCAGAGATCTTATACTGCATTGCGATCTCGGCCTGATCGTCAACGTTTACTTTACCGACGATGAACTTGCCTTCGTTTTCATTTGCGACTTCTTCAAGAACAGGTCCCAGCATCTGGCACGGTCCGCACCAGGTTGCCCAGAAGTCTACAACGACGGGAAGAGAAGCCTTAAGGACTTCCTGTTCGAAATTATCTTTGGTTAATTTGATCTCAGCCATATAGGATCTCCTTTTTCTTACTTTCTTTTATAGTATAACATGCAGTGACAAAAACCTTCGAACTCCGGATCGGCGATCTGGTCTCTGAATTCTTTGCACATGCATTTGGTATCTTCCGTCTTTTCGAAGCGGCAAGGGCAGTAGCCGCCCTTTTGCTTGAGACCTTCTTTAACTGTAGCAACGACTTTCTCATCAGGATTCAGTTCGATCTTCATTTTTGTCTCCTTTCACTCTAAAAAAATGGGGATCGTTGCTTATATGCAGCGATCCCCACGCTCTTTATAAATCGATTATATCAAACGACACGAGTCTTCATCTTATCGTAAGCTTCTCTTGCGACTGCTCGTACGCTCGGATCGGAATCAGCGAATGCCAGTTTCTTAAGGTATTCTTCACAATGCTTCGCATTGATCAAACCGGCGGATTCAGCTGCAGCTGCTCTAACTATCGGGGAAGTATCACGGAAAAGGGGAATCAACTGCATTCCCGATTCATATGTGCTGATCTGTCCCATTGCTTTAGCGACCGCTACGCGAACCTCATCTTCCGGGTCATCTATCATCTTTAACAGCGCACCCAGATTCTGCTTTTTGCCGAGTTTCTCGATTTTTTCTGTTAATCTATCAATCTTTGCCATCCGGATCGCCCCTTTCTTAGATTACTTGTAGTTTCTATACTGATTATGCACTTATTTTTCCGTTTATGCTAGTACTATTTGCTAATAACTGCAAAAAAAATTGTATCAATTTTGTGAACGGCGACACAGATATATAAAAACTTATTTAGATTATCGAACAATTTGAAGCGAAAAAGGTGTTTCTTCTTTTTTTGAGGTTTGGTAAACTGATTAAGAATTCCGTATGAGGTGAACGATTTTGAGAAGGAAGACCCGTTTTCTGGCTATATTTCTGACCTTAGCGCTGCTTTGCTCCTGTAATCGTGTGAGCAAAGACAACAACACCTCGGAAACGTCTCTTTCGGCGGAGAATTCTTCTTCGAGCGAGAGCACGGTCCCGGCAACTCCTACCCCGACTCCGCTTCCGACGGATACTCCGACGCCTAGTCCGACTCCGGAACCGACGCCGACGGAGATCAAGATCAGCTTTATCGGAGATACCACGCTTGGTGAACAGAGAGTCCATATGGGACAGTCTTACTGCTTCACGAGTGTTGTCGGAGATAATTTCGAGTATCCTTTTTCAAAAGCACTTCCTTATTTAGAGGCCGATGATATGACGCTTTGTAATCTCGAAGGGCCGCTGACGTCGTCCAATAACCTTCGTCCGGAACGGGAGATCTACTTAAAAGGCGACCCGAAGTATGTCGAATGCTTAAAACTCGGAAGCGTCGAGTGCTGTAACCTTGCTAATAACCACATGCTCGACTATACCGAGGAAGGTCACCTGGAGACCAGAAAGGTCCTGGAAGATGCGGGGATCGTCTGGAGCGACAACAGTTATTACAATGTATATGAGGTCAAGGGCGTTAAGATCGGCATGGCCGGATTTAACTTTACTTACGAAAGATCCCTTTACTACAATGCGATCGATGTTCTGCGCGAAAAGGGCTGCGATATCGTCATCATCTCCTGCCATATCGGGGTAGAGAGGATGTACGAGCCGGAAGCGGCCGCCGTTGAACTTGCCCATGACATTATCGACTACGGCGCGGACATCTATGTCGGATCTCATCCTCACAGGCTCCAGCCGGTCGAGTACTATAACGGAAAATACATCATCTACAGCGAATCGAACTTCTGCTTCGGCGGCCAGCCGTGGCTTTCCGACCCGGATACGGCGATCTTCCAGTGTACGTTCTCCGTTTTCGAAGGCAAAGTCGTCGGAAACCGTATGGAATGCATACCTTTCTCCATGAGATCGACATCTTCGGGCAATGACTACTGTCCGATGCCGTATGAGAAGGGGACGGAGGAGTATGACCGCGTCATGGAGAAACTCCACTGGTCGGACGAAAACGAGTAGATGAAGGCTCTTTTTGCGGCGGCAGAGGGGCTTTCGGCAGACGCGACAAATATGTTCGGAAAAAGTAAGTGCTTTTCGCGGAAAAATCAAAAAATCTAATGTCCGTGAAAGCACTTTTTGTTTTATAATAGGTCTGTTCTTTTTTTATTTCAGGAGGATAGTAACATGGCAAAAGTTCTTGTCGTTATGGGCAGTGACTCGGATTTTCCCGTTATGGAGGGGTGTTTTAAGCTCCTGAAGAAGTTCGATATCGCCTTTGATGCGAAGGTGTGCTCGGCACACAGAACGCCGGATCTTGCGGCAAAGATCGCAAGTTCCGCAAAAGAAGACGGCTATAGTGTAATTATTGCGGCAGCAGGACTGGCGGCTCATCTGGCCGGCGTGATCGCTGCCAATACTGTTTTACCGGTAATCGGTGTTCCCTGTAAGGGTGGGGCATTGCACGGCGTAGATGCACTCTACGCAGTCGTTCAGATGCCGACGGGCATTCCGGTTGCGACTGTCGCGATCGACGGCGGCAGTAATGCGGCGATCCTTGCCGCGCAGATGCTGGCGCTCAGTGATGAGACGCTTAGCAAGAAGTTAGCAGATTATAAGGCGGGCCTTGCCTCTTCTGTCGCGGAGAGAGATGCACGCCTTCAGGAAAAAATAGCAAATCTGGGGGAGTAAAGGTATGAGCAGAAAGATCCAGGAAGAATGCGGCGTATTCGGTATCTTTGATACGAAGAAGACCAATCCCGACATCTCCAAACTCACGTACTACGGTATTTTCTCACTGCAGCACAGAGGCCAGGCCTCCGCAGGTATCGTAGTCAATCACGACGGCCAGTTCCTCGGCCACAAGGCACACGGCCTGGTCGCAGACGTATTTGACGATCTGCACCTGGGAACCTTGACCGGACATGCGGCGATCGGCCACGTCAGAACTCCGGCTCCGAACGAGAGCGGCTACGACGTTGTCCAGCCGATGCAGATCAAGTCCCACAGCGGTCAGCTGGCGATCTCCATCAACGGTTCGATCCTGAATGCGGATGAGCTCCGTGATTCTTTAAAGGAAATCGGTGCGATCTTCCAGACAACGGCAGACTTCGAAGTGCTTCTGTCACTTCTTGCCAGAAACCGCGTTTCTTCCGATTCACTCGAAGGCGCGATCCAGAAGATGATGGGTGAGATCAAGGGTGCGTATGCGATCCTTCTGATGAGTGAAGACCGTATCATCGGTGTCCGCGATCCTCTCGGACTTCGTCCGCTGGTACTCGGAAAGAAAGATGATATGTATCTTCTGGCTTCCGAGAACTGCGCATTTGACGCCATCGGCGCCGAGACCATCCGCGACGTTCTGCCGGGTGAGATCATTACGATCACGGAAGAAGGTTATTCTTCTATTTATACAGTACCTGAGTGCGATGCACATAAGAATGGAAAACTCTGTATCTTCGAGTTCGTTTATCTGGCAAGACCGGACAGCTTCATCGACGGTACGAGCGTTTATGAGTCCCGTGTACAGACAGGACGTGCGCTGGCCCGTGAAAACCCCTGCGATGCAGACCTTGTCGTAGCGGCTCCGGACTCCGGTATCGCGGCTGCGATCGGTTATGCTTTTGAAAGCGGCATTCCTTATGGTCAGGCACTTCTTAAGAACCGCTATGTCGGAAGAACATTTATCGAGGGCACACAGGCTGCCCGTGAGATGGCGGTCCGCCTCAAGTTTTCCGTTCTGAAGACAGCTGTAAAAGGCAAAAAGATCGTTATCGTCGACGACTCCGTCGTCCGTGGTACGACCACCAAGCACATCATCTCCTTCCTGCGTGAGGAAGGCGCCAAAGAGGTCCACCTCAGAGTCGCATCTCCGCCGGTTAAGTTCCCGTGCTACTACGGTGTATCCGCTTCCGAGGCAGATATGCTTCCGGCAAGAAAGATGAGTGTAGAAGAGATCCGCGATATGCTGGGTGCCGATTCTCTCGGTTATGTCAGCCTCGAAGGCCTCAAGGCATCTACAGAGGGCGCACTCTGCGGCCACTGCTCCGCCTGCTTCGACGGTATCTTCCCGGCAGGTGTTCCGAGCAACAGCGGCGAAGATTCTCCGCATAAGATCTGAGGAGCACGACATGAAGATTGCAGTTTTTGTCAGCGGCGGCGGAACGAACCTGCAGGCGATCATTGATAAGATCAATAGCGGAGAGATCCGGAATGTCGAGATCTCGGAAGTCATCGCGAGCAACGAAAGTGCTTTTGCCATCGAAAGAGCCAAGAAGGCGGGGATCCCGAGCAAAGTCATCAGTAAGAAAGTTCTCGGAGACGATTATGACGATGCCACACTCGATGAACTGAACCGTCTGGGCGTGGATCTGGTCGTTCTGGCCGGATTCCTCTCGATGCTCGGACCGAAGACGGTTGCGGCTTATGCAAACCGCATTATCAATATCCACCCGGCCCTGATCCCTTCGTTCTGCGGTAAGGGCATGTACGGCATACGCCCGCACGAGGCTGTCCTTGCCAAAGGCGTAAAAGTGTCCGGCGCGACGGTGCATTTCGTCAATGAGCATTATGACGAAGGCCCGATCATTTTGCAGAAGGCCGTCGACGTAAGAGAAGACGACACGCCCGAGACCCTTCAGAAGCGCATCATGGTGGAATGTGAACAGGTAATCCTTCCGAAAGCGATCCAGCTCATCGCCGACGGTAAGATCGAAGTAGTTAATAATTTGGTTAGAACCAAAAAGTAATGGTTCGGAAAGGATGTTTTTATGATTAAAAGAGCGATTATCAGTGTATCCGACAAAACAGGCATTGCCGATTTTGCCAGAAAACTCGTGGAACTGAATGTAGAGATCCTCTCTACGGGCGGAACTGCAAAGCTTCTCGAGAAGGAGGGCATCCCGTGTAAGGAAGTTTCCGAAGTCACAGGTTTCCCGGAGTGCCTCGACGGACGTGTTAAGACACTGCATCCGCTTCTTCACGGTGGTATCCTCGCTATGCGCGGTAACCCGGAACATATGAAGAGAGTAGAAGAACTCGGCATCGGTCTTATCGATCTGATCGTTGTTAACCTTTATCCTTTCAAGGCGACTATCCAGAAGCCGGGCGTTGCTTTTGAAGAGTGCGTTGAGAACATCGATATCGGTGGTCCGTCCATGCTTCGTGCGGCAGCCAAGAACCACAAGGACGTTACCGTAATCACGGATCCTGAAGATTACGAGCAGGTCCTTTCCGAGATGAGAGCTACAGGCGATACAACTTACGAGACACGTTTCAAGCTCGCTAAGAAGGTCTTCGAGCACACAGCAGCTTACGATGCCCTGATCGCAAACTACTTCCTTTCCGTTTCCGAAGACAAGACACTGCCGAAACAGTACACAGTTACTTTTGATAAGGTTGCAGAAATGCGTTACGGCGAGAACCCGCACCAGAAGGCAACTTTCTTCCAGAATGCTCTGCCGGTCAAGGGTTCCCTCGCAGAAGCCAAGCAGCTCAATGGTAAGGAACTTTCCTACAACAACATCTCCGATACAGATGCAACCATCAACTGCCTCAAGGAATTCGACGAGCCGACAGTTGTTGCCGTTAAGCACGCAAATCCGTGCGGCGTCGGTTCTGCAGACAACATCTACGATGCATGGGTCAAGGCTTACGAGGCTGACTCCGTATCCATCTTCGGCGGTATCGTTGCAGCTAACCGCGAGATCGACGGCAAGACAGCAGAAGAGATGGCGAAGATCTTCCTCGAGGTCATCGTTGCTCCGTCCTATACACAGGAAGCTCTCGATATCCTCTGCGCAAAGAAGAACCTCCGCGTTCTCGTTCTGCCGGATATCTCCGCACCGATCCCGGAGGGTGAATATAACTACAAGCGCGTAAACGGCGGTCTTCTGGTTCAGGATCACGACCGCGGCATCTATGATGAAGCTGAGCTCAAGACTGTTACTAAGACAGAGATCGATCCGGCACTTAAGGACGATATGCTCTTTGCCATGAAGGTCGTAAAGCACGTCAAGTCCAACGGTATCGTCGTTGTTAAGAATAAGCAGACACTGGGTGTCGGCCCCGGCCAGACCAACCGTGTCGGCGCTGCCAAGATCGCTTTGGATTTTGCAGGCGAGAAGGCAAAGGGTGCCGTTCTCGGTTCCGATGCATTCTTCCCGTTCTCTGACTGCGTAGAGACAGCTCACGAGTACGGCATCACCGCGATCGTTCAGCCGGGCGGATCCATCCGTGACCAGGAGAGTATCGATGCTTGCGATAAGTACGGCATTGCAATGCTCTTTACAGGAGTACGTCACTTCAGACATTGATCACTGAAGTGACAGGTGCTTTTTTTAAGGTAAAAGCACTGAAAGGCAAATGAATCAAACACCCTGAATGGGAAGAAGGACACCTTTCTTTCGTTCAGGGTGTTTTTCCTTGCTGAAAAATGCTTCGGGGAAAAAATGGTATAATTGTTCTGATCGTTATGATCAGGGAGAATGGGAAAATGGGAAATACAGATTATTCATCGATACGCAGGAATTATACTGCCCAGCTTTCGGAGTTTTACAAGGGCGGTGCTTTTCCGGAGAAATCATCCGCGGATATGAGGTTCGCGATCGACTGCCAGAAAAAAAGGATCGACAAACTCGGACTGACGATGGAAAAAAAGTTCGAAAAGAGCGGTGCCGAGAATGAAAAGGCCTGGCAGTACGTTAAGTATCCGTATACATACACGGTCATATCCAACCGCTGTAATTACGAGGCGGTGTTTCATAGGAACGGCAATTTTGCCGGCCGCTCTGACATAAGTGATGAGACGCTTTACATGGGCATTTTGGAAAAGCAGTCGCAGGAACAGGACAGATGCACCTGTAAAAACTGCGGACACACTGACTTTCTTTCCAAGTTTGTCTCGGGCTGTCCGATGTGCGGTACCACTTATGAGAGCATCCAGTCGTATCCTTGTGTATCCGGCTACTATACCCGGCCGACACTTTTGAGCAAAAAAGCGGCAAAAGGCCTGGGCATGTTCTATTTTTGGATATTCGGTATTCTCGGGATCTTCTTTGGACTTGTGGCCGGCCTGAGTATTTCTTCCGAAAACGGATACAATTTTGTTGAAGGGCTTGCGATGACGTTGTTTACGATCGTCCTTTTTGCCGGAGGGCTTTTGCTCTTCGCCTTTATTGTTTCCATCTTTATGGCGGGGCCTTTACTTGCGGCCAAAAAATACTCGGATCTTTCGGCGGAAGAAAAAATCAAAACTGCGGCGGCAACGAAGACGCGCATGGAAGCGGAACTGAAAAGATATATCCCGGATTTCTCCTATGAGTTATTAGAAGAAAAAGTAATCTCGCTTCTTCGATGCATCGTCTTTTCCGCGGACCGGAAAACACTGACCGTATTTGACGGAAGTGATGATCTTTCCTACATGGACGATATCGTAGATGTGGAGTACAGAGGCGCTGTCGAATATGTAGGACATAGTGTGGTCGATAACATCCTTCGTATCAGTGTGAAGGCTTACGTTACCTGCGGTTATTACAATAACGGCTTTGTGACATTTAGAAAGCAGGTATTCAATATGGTCCTGGCCAAGCGTGTCAAAGAAGAGGATCTGGGCTTTACGATCCATGCGGTCAACTGCAAAAGCTGTTCGGGTTCTTTTGACGCGGTGCATGTAAGTACCTGCCCGTACTGCGGCGCGCAATACTCTCTGATCGAGGATAACTGGGTCGTCAACCAGATCTTCTTAACGGAGCAATAAAGCATTTCCATTGTAAGATGATATGATGCCTTTTTACTTCTGATTTGGTATAATTATTTGTCGGTGAGGAGTGCTTTTCCCGCCGATGGAATGAATATATTACCCGGAGGTCAATTCATGAAGGTATTAGTAGTAGGCGGCGGTGGCCGTGAACATGCAATTTGCTGGAAACTTAAGCAGAGCCCGAGAGTTACGGAGCTTTATTGTGCGCCGGGTAATGGCGGTATCGCCGAGATCGCTCACTGTGAACCGATCAAGGCAACAGATGTTGACGCGATGGTGGAGTATGCGAAGAAAGAACAGTTCGATCTCGTATTCGTAGCACCGGATGACCCGCTTGCCCTGGGTATGGTCGATGCGATGGAGGCTGCCGGACTCCGCGCTTTCGGTCCTTATAAGAATGCAGCGATCATCGAGGCATCGAAGGCTTTCTCCAAAGAGCTGATGAAGAAATACAATATCCCGACCGCGAAGTATCAGACATTCACGAATCAGGATGAAGCACTTGCTTATCTCGAGACACAGGAGATGCCGATCGTTATCAAGGCGGACGGACTCGCTCTCGGTAAGGGCGTTATCATCGCACAGACACTCGAAGACGCAAAGAAGGCTGTCATCTCCATGATGAGTGACGGTGTTTTTGGAGCGTCGGGAAATACCGTCGTAATCGAAGAATGCATGGTAGGTCCGGAGATGACGCTCCTGGCATTTGCCGACGGAAAGACTGTTATTCCGATGATCACCTCCCGTGACCACAAGCGCGCGTATGACCATGACGAAGGCCTCAATACCGGAGGCATGGGCGCCGTTACACCTGGTGCGGATCTTACTGCTGAAGATGAGAAGAAGATCTACGATACGATCGTAGAACCTACCATCAAGGCACTTGCTGCAGAAGGCCGTCCTTTTAAAGGCGTTATCTATTTTGGCCTTATGCTCACGAAAGAAGGCGCAAAGGTCGTCGAGTACAATGCACGTTTCGGTGATCCGGAATGCCAGGCGATCCTGCCGCGTATGGAAAATGACCTCATGGAACTCGTGGATGCCTGCATCGACGGCACTCTCGATCAGGTCGATCTGAAGTGGAAGCCGGGCTGCTCCTGCGTCGTTGTTATGGCGTCTGGCGGTTATCCGGAAAAGTACGATAAGGGCTATGAGATCACGGGTATCGGTACTTGTGGACATCTCGTATTCCAGGCAGGCACAGCTCTTAAGGACGGAAAACTCGTCACTTCCGGCGGCCGCGTGCTCTGCGTCTATGCAGACGGCGCGACGATGGATGAGGCGATCGATTCTGCTTACGAAGGCGTCAAGAAGATCTCCTTCGAGAAAGCTCACTACAGGACGGATATCGGAAGAACACTCGGCTGATAGCTCGAGACCGGTTCTTTTCAACAGGAATGAATGGACCAATAAAAAGAGAGGAGAAAACGGTTTGAAGATCGGTATTTACGGTGGGGCATTCGACCCGTTTCATAACGGACATCTTTCTATGATCCGCGGTGCGGTAAAAAGCGGAAAGGTCGATAAGGTGCTCGTGATCCCGACGGGTATGCCGTGTTTTAAGCCATCACGAAAGGTCACGCTTTCTCCTTATCGTTACTATATGGTCAAGGCCGCTCTTAAGGACGAGCCGAAGTGCGAGATCTGCGATATCGAGCAGGTGTTCGGAAAACCCAGTTACACGGTGGATACGCTTAAGAATCTGCGAGAGCAGAAAGTTGTTTCTGATAAAGACGAGCTGTTCTTCATGTGTGGGTCGGACATTCTTTTTGAGTTTGAGTCCTGGTATCAGCCGGCAGAGATCTTAAAGTATGCGACGCTTCTTTGCGCGCTGCGTCCCGGCATCGATGAGGGACAGGCCAGAAACCAGGCAGCTCATCTTGAAGAAGTTTTCGGAAAGAAAGTGAAGTTCTTTAAGATCGACGGGGTCGAGGTCGCATCCAGCAAGATCCGCAGAGAAGGCGACTTCGATAATGTTTGCGATGTCGTCAAAGAGTTTATCAAAGATCACGATCTGTACTCGGAAGATTCTCCGCTGATGAATGTTTCCGATGAGATGTATAAGACTTTGATGAAGCACTGCTTCACGCTTTTCCATGAGATGAGCGGGAAGAGACTTCTTCACAGCATGAATGTGTGCGTGGTATCGACACGCTATGCGATGCGTTTCGGAGCAGATCCGGATAAATGCGCACTTGCGGGACTTCTGCATGACTGCGCGAAGGAACTTCCCGAGAAGCAGCAGATCGAGCTTTCGGCGAAGATCATCCACGGATATATCCCGGGAAAACAGATCCTGCATTCGCCGGCCGGTGCCGTTTATGCGAAGGAACACTACGGTGTTGAGGACCAGGAGGTCTTGGATGCGATCCAGTATCACACGATCGGAAGAGAAGTGATGACGATCACGGATAAGATCGTGTATCTGGCGGATAAGATCGAGCCGTCACGTCATTTCGATGATCTTTCGGAGATCCGAAGACTTGCCGAAACGGATCTCGACGGAGCCCTGATCGAGTGCTACTGTGCGATAAGAGAGAGCTTCGCCCAAAAGGGTCAGGAGATCCATGAGGATACGAAAAAGTCTCTGAAGTATCTATTGGAGCACCGGGGACAATAAGAAAGTGCTTCTTGCAAACAAGAATTAATGTGTATAATGATAGTAGATCAATAACCTCGGAGGGTGTAGATGGAGATCAAAGAATTAGCTGATAAGATCGTTGAGATTCTGGAGAACAAAAAGGGCGTAGACATCGAGTTGATCCCGGTTTCCGAAAAGACCGTGCTGGCGGACTATTTCGTTATCTGTTCGGGAACTTCCTCGACACATATCAAGGCTCTTGCCGACGAAGTCGAGTATATGCTTAAGCGTGATTATGACGTAACTCCGGATCACATTGAAGGACGGGAGTCTGCCAGATGGATCCTTCTTGACTATAAGGATGTCGTTGTTCATGTATTCCATCCGGAAGAGCGTCAGAATTACAGTCTCGAAAAACTCTGGGAGATGAAAAAACCTGCTGAGTAAGAAATCGCGGGATACTCTCCTTTAAAGCTTGCCACTGATGTGTGGCAAAGAGATCGAGTAAGAAAGAAAAAAGCCGAAGTACCGGGAAGTGCTTCGGCTTTTGTGTTTGGTTTTCAAAGCTTGAATCGCTTAGTTGTTGACGATGTTGCGCACCCACATGCCGCTTCGTACCATAAAGAATCCGATCGTTGATTTGAAGATCTCAAGTGACCGGACGATGGCGACCATCCAGGTGATACTCAGTGTTGTGTAACGGCTCAGAACATATGCGGTCACAACGACAATGACCCAAGTGTAAACGGCGTCGAACAGCATGGTGACGAATGCGTTTCCGCCGGCACGAAGGATAAAGTAGGAAGCATGCGAGTATGCACATAGCGGCATCGTGGCACCGGCGATCATGATAAAACCCGTAGCGAGGTGACGGATATACTCGCTCGTATCATAAAGAAGCGGGAAGAAGGGCGCGATACCGATCATGAGGATTCCGAATACAAGACCGCAGAGAACGGTGAAACGGCGCATCTTGTATGCCGTTTTCTTCGCGCTTGAAAGATCGCCGCTTCCGAGGATGTGTCCCATAACGATACCTACGGCCTCGCCCATTGCGATGAACGAAACACCCATCAGGTTCCAGATGGTGGACTCGATATTGATCGCAGCGACCGCGTCAAGGCTTCTGTAGGAATAGCACTGGTTGATGACGGTCATACCGAGAGCCCAAAAAGTCTCATTGCCCATGAGCGGAAGTGCTTTTACAAAGAACTTACGGGCAAGATCCCGAGGCACTTTGAATGTGGCAAAGGATCCGCGGATGAACGGGAATATTTTCGAGTGAAGACCGGTATAGATCATCAGGATCGAGAGCTCGACAAAACGGGAGATGACGGTCGCGATCGCGGCACCGACTGCGCCGAGAGCAGGAAGTCCGAGCTTTCCGTAGATCAAAAGGGCATTTCCGATGAGGTTGACGACGATCGCACAAAGCGAGGCGAGCATCGGGACCTTGGTCTTGCCGAGGTCTTTCAGTGTTCCGGCATATGCCTGGGTCAGACCGATCGGGATCAGGCTTATGAGAATGACGTGAATATAGTCCACACCGATATCCAGGATCTCGGCGGCATCGGCAGGATCGCCTTCACCGTGGAGAAAAAGCTCGACAAGGAACGGAGCAGCGATCAAAAAAGCTAAGATACTCAGTGCCGAAAGGATCGTGTTGAGAACGATCTTAAAGCGGAAAGTGTAGCGGATGCCCTCGGTGTCGCCTTTGCCGTGATACTGCGCAGTAAAAATGCCCACCCCGGCGGTTGCGCCGAAGATGAGAAGATAGAATACGAAGATCAGCTGGTTGGCGATAGCAACGCCGGAGATCGCATTCGTGCCCAGATCACCGATCATGAGATTGTCCAGAAGGTTGACGAAGTTGGAAATACCGTTCTGGATCATCATCGGGATGGCGATCATCAGGAGCTTCTTATATTGATTTTTGTCTTCTTTCAGTGTCAAAAGTGTTGCCTCTTTTGTGT
The DNA here is from genome assembly GCA_017428545.1 of Clostridiales bacterium. Taxonomy (GTDB): domain Bacteria; phylum Bacillota; class Clostridia; order Saccharofermentanales; family Saccharofermentanaceae; genus Scatonaster. Next base: position 76,328 of record JAFRQR010000025.1, on the reverse strand, counting down.
CAGATTGCGTTTGTGCATAGTTTTGGGATCCCGGCATGATGAGCGGACCGAGAAACCCGTGCGTTTGAGAATTGTAGCAGATTAGGTGCTTTTCGACAATAAGAAAGAAGAATATAAATATGATACTGATAGTATAAGAAAAGATAGTTATGTTTTTGGAGGGGTCAGGGGGCACAGATGTTGTCCAGGATGGAATTAACACTGCTGCGGAAATACGCGGCTGTCGGGGGAACGGTGCTTTTCTCGTAGGTAAAGAGGATATCGATTCCGGGAACCAAACCGAGCGAGGTGTAGGTCCGGAACTTTCTGATCGAAGTTTCAACATAGTTTACATTATCGATCATGCCAAAGTGCTCGATGATAAAGCCGATTCCGATCTCGGGGATGAAGCAGACAAAGTCAGGGTACATGTCGATGTCGTTAAGGCGCATTAGCGGTTCGTACTTATAATCGATGCCGATCTCGTCAAGGATTTCGGCGATCTCTCTTTCGGACTTGGAGCGGAAAACGATTCCATTATATGGGTTCGGCCTGTCGATCGGGCGCGGATTTGAGTTTGGGACAAGGCTGTCAAAGAGTTCTTTGGTGATGAAAGAAGAGCGGGACTTCCTGATCTTTTCCAAGTCAATTGTTGGGCAAGGCTGAATGAAGTTGGAGTTCCAAAGCGTCCGGTAGTGGGCCAGCTTCGATTTGATCAGTTCGCGATGGTTGAAAAGGTGCTCGAGCTGGGCGCCTTTAGGTGTTGATGCTATATGTTGGTGCTGTTTTCCAGTTTTGTTGTCTATGAATGAGTACGATGTGCACATATCATCGTGGTATAGCTTTTGATGGATAGCGACTTTGGGAGACGACTGAAGATACTGGACAAACGCGTTGATCTTTATGGCGAGAAACATTTTTGAAATGGGGTTGTTCATATGCGCCTCCTTAAAGTTGATGGTAAGTGAATTATATAGAGGCTGAAAAAGATGCGCATATGGTTATATGCGCGATTGGGTTAACATTGTGTGAACTCTTGAAAGATTTTTCTTGTTTTTTTCCTGTTTGGGCGCTCTGGCGGGAAATAAACGGGAAACAGAATGGAATCAGACAGATAAGGGAGCAAAATTCTTGATTTCTTTTTGAAAACTAACGCTATCGAGAAAAATACGGGAAAAAAGTACCTGATGATTCAAGGCATCATTAGAATTCCCGATTTTTTCTCGATGAATTGCTATATCGGGAACGAAACGGGAAAAAAGATAAGTCTGAAGATCTGGATTTAAGGAATAATTAAGGATCATATAAGAGATAATTCAAGCATTTTCCATATTATAAAGGTAGAATAATATCATAGAAAACAGGCTGAAATCGCGTAACCGCAGCCGTTTGAGCGAAATTTGAAAAAAGAGTGCGAATATGTGTTGACACACAATACTATACGCCGTATAATATAGCCAACGATACAATATGAAAGGAGAAATAGTATATGGTTTTCCAATTAGGTTCAACGCTATTGGATGCTTGCGTACTGGCAGTCCTGACTAAAGGTGACGCGTATGGGTATACACTTACGCAGCAGGTTAAGACGGTACTGGATATTTCAGAGTCGACACTGTATCCGGTCTTGCGCAGACTACAAAAAGATTTCGCACTGGAAACTTACGACGAACCGTTTCAGGGTCGTAACCGACGATATTACAGAATCACAGATCGAGGTAGAGAACTTTATAAGTACTACTTAGAGGAGTGGAACAAATATAAAGATTCAGTAGATTCATTACTTGGAGGGGATACAAAATGACTAAGGAAACGTATTTGCAGGAACTTCGCAAAGGATTGAAGATCCTGCCGCAATATGACAGAGACGAAGCGGTCGAGTTCTATGAGGAGTACTTCGACGAAGCAGGTATCGAGAATGAAGCAAAAGTGATCGAGGAATTAGGTGAACCGAAGATCCTTGCAAAAAAGATCCTTGTTGACGTCGTCGACAGAAAGTATGAAGAGACGATGGCGGCTGCAAATGCTGATAATTCGTCCTCAAATGCTATGGCCGCCGTACCGGCTCCGGCAGCATCCGGATTTGACAACAACGCAGCTTACGGTACACAGGCACAGACGCTTCCGCCGGTTCAGCCGCAGCCTCAGGTTCAGGAAGAAAAGAAGAAGGATCAGCCTTCTGCTCTGAAGACACTCTTGATCGTTCTGGCAGCGATCTTTGCTCTGCCGCTTTCTCCGGTCATCTTCGCACTTCTGATCGTTGTATGCGTACTTGTGTTTGTTGCGTTCGTTGTTTTTATTTCCTTCCTGATCGCAGGTATCTCAATGCTCGTTGCAGCCATCGGAACTATTGTTTTCGGCATAATCGCATTGTTTATGAACCCTCTTGCCGGCATGGTGATCTTCGGATCCGGTCTGACAGTATTCGGTCTCGGTATTTTCTTCACCATCGGTGCGCTGGCCCTGATCAGAGTTACGGCTCATGGCCTGGCCAAGGGACTTGGACGCATCGTTCATAAGAGAAATAAGAAAAACAAGGCTGCTCAGGCAGGCGCTTAATGGGGATAAGGAGAATAGTAAAATGAAAACGTTCACAAAAGTAGCATTAGTTATCGCAGGTGTTTCGCTTGCGGCAGGAATCGCGCTGACTGTAACAGGTGCAATCATCAACAGAGGAAAGCCGATCCATATGTATTACGATCACGGTTTCCATATTGATTCCGAAGGAAAAGTACTTGAGATGCAAAAGACTGTCGTTGATGATTTTTCCGATATCGTCATCGATGTACCGGCAGCCGATATCAAGTTCATCGAAAGTGATGAGTATGCTGTAGAATACAAGCTCCAGGCAAGAGAAATGACCTGTGAGTCAAAAGATGGAACACTTACGGTTTCTTCGAACCGGAAGAAGTTCGATATCAACCTCAACTTCTTTAATTTCAATAACGAAGATTACTTCGTAAATGTGTACTACCCGAAGGGAGCAGACTTCGGAAGAGTTGATCTTGACAGTTCCGCCGGTGACGTGATCATCGAAGAAGGTTTTGACTGCGATATTCTGGTTCTTGATCTTTCGGCAGGTGACGCAAAGATCAAGCACGTAAACGGCGCGCTGGAAGTAGATATGTCCGCAGGCGATTTTGAAGCCGAAAAGTGCGAGTTCGGTAAGTGTGAATTCGATCTTTCCGCAGGTGATGTTGATCTTCTGTACTGCACCATCGGCGGCGGTGAACTGGATATGTCCGCAGGTGATTTTGACGCAAAAGGACTTACCCTGACAGCAAGCTTTGACATCGACATGTCCGCAGGTTCCGTCGACATCGAGTTCGTCGAAGGCCAGAAGATCGGTTATGATTTCGACCTTTCTGCCGGATCCGCGACGATCAACGGTGAGAAGCGCGGTGATGAATTCACCATGAAGGATGGTTACGATATCGTACTTACGGCAGATATGTCTGCAGGCTCGATCAGTATCACGAATAAATAAGTAAAGGTCCGAAAAAAGGGGACCGGAAATCAAGTAGACCCAAAACAAAAAAAGAAACATGAAGGGCGCTGAAAAAAGCCGATTTTCGCAGCGCAGGCGGTAGCTTTGTCTAAAAAAGGAGAAAAAACACATCAAAGTTTCCGCAAAGAAAGTGGGGGCGATGAGGCCATCGCCCCCCGGGACAAAAGAGAAAAGAAAAATAAAGGTGAGAAAATGGGAGTAATTTTTAAACACACACTTAAGAATATGTTCAGTAAGCCGTTTCGGGCGTTCATGCTGGTTCTTTGTATCCTGATCTGTTCTTTTGCAGGCATGATGACATTCGACATGAGCAACTCGGTAAGAAATGTACTGGAATCCGCATTCCTTTCCATGTTCGGCGACAGTAACGTGATCGTATCCGCAAATAACGGACTGGCAGAATCTGATTTTGAAGGTCTTCCGGCGCATGAAAGGACAATGTTTACCGGAAACAGAACGACCTTCAATGTACCGGGTAACGAAGAATATGCTTACTTTAACGAAAAGAGTATCCTGATCTATTCCGCGGATATCGCAGATATTAACGAGATGGATCTCGTCGCGGCGGATGTCGATCTCGCAGAAGATGAAGTCGCGATCCCGAAGACTCTCGCGGAAGAACTTGATCTTTCAACAGGCGATACGATCGAGTTTTTCGACGAAGAAGACCAGGCACACGCGTTCACGGTAAAGTCCATCCTGACTTATAAGGGAATGCTTTCCGAAAAATATAATGTCGTCATGCCGCTTGACGGTTTTACCGAAGTCTTTGGAGATGAATACAAATTCGTAGGCGCGTATGTTCGCGTACACGACAGAAGTGAGGTCGGCGAATTCTGCAGGCTCATGGAAGAAAATACACAGGGCATTGAGACAGAAGATCTCATTAACGGTGAGATGGTCCAACAGAATGTAAACTCTGTCACAAGCATCTTCGCGATCCTTTTCCTCATCTGCCTGATGCTCGTCATTTTCGTCACGATCTCTCTTTCCGAACGTATCATGGTCGAAAGAATGGGAACGGTCGGAACTCTTAGAAGCCTGGGTGTTTCACCGAATGTCACCGCGCTGATCGTCCTTTTTGAAAATGCTCTTTACGGACTTATCGGCGGCGTGCTCGGTTCCACGCTTTATGTGCTGACCAGAGACCCGATCTTCAATAACGTCTTTTCACTTAACTCCGGTTCGGACATTGAACTTGAGATGAATCTCGGAAGTGTTTCCGTTATCGCCTGGGTCGGAGTCATCATCGGCGCTGTCGTAATTGAATGCCTCTGCCCGATCAAAGAACTTCTTAAGGCCACAAGAACATCGATCCGCGACCTGATCTTTGACAACAAGGATACTGACTACAAATACACAAAGAAGACGCTTGCAGCTTCGATCCTGTTTGCGGTACTCGGAATCACAGGCCTCGTAATGGTCCTGACAAAGACAATGGAAGGACTTGCCATCGTATTTTCTACCATCGTGATCCTTGTCGCTGCATTGTTCCTCGGATACCCCTTCATCCTTCGTGGAATAAGCAAACTGCTTGAAAAGCACTTCGTCAAGAAAGACTGCCCGGTAGCTGCATTTGCCTGCGTACAGGCAAGAACAAAGAAAGCTTCTGTAGGTATTTCCAGACTCTTTGTCATGGCAGTTGCGATGGGACTTACACTCTTTGTAATGTCGTCTTCATATATGAAATTCAGCGAGCGTCCTGACGCTGATGCAGATGTCGTAGTTACGGGTCTTTCTGAAGAAACAAAAGCATTCGAATACTTCAACGAACTGGACAGTGTAGAAGAGGTTGAGTTCCTCAATTACTCCTGGGATACAAAGTTCGTTATCGGAGAAGATGACATCAAGGCATCCGAAACGGCAAACAGCAGAGAAATGAGAGAACTATACCACTCCGCGATACTGTTCGGCACCGAAGGCGACTTTAAACTCTTCAACGCGATCAAGGACCTTCCGGAAACGATCGGTGACGATGAGATCTATATGGATAAGGCCGTCGCAAAGAAACTCGGTTATAAAGTCGGTGACGAGATCCCGATGATCATGGGCGCAAACAGAGAACATGCCCTGGAAAAGACGATGACACTTTCCGGATACTGCGATTCGCTTAAGTTCTCTGCAGGTGCTGCGGTATACGTAGTCAGCCTCAATAACTATAACGAGATCTTCCAGAATCAGGCGACAAATGCTTACATCCGCTGCACGGATCCCCAAGGCGTAGTAAGTGCGATCAAGGATCGTTCCGGCTGCATGATCAACTCCGTTCTGACGATGGAGGATTACATGCAGGAAATAAAAGAGCAGAACGCAGGCATGGCCACTCTCCTTTACATGCTGATCGGTATGGGCGTGCTCCTTACATTCGTAGCCGTTGTCAGCAATCAGATCATCGGTTTTTCCGGAAGAAGAAGAGAATGCGCGGTTTTGGTCTCCACGGCCATGAGCAGAGGAAAACTCAAGAAGGCGTTCTTCTCGGAGAGACTGATCTCAAGTATCGTCGCCCTGATCGTAGCGGTCCCGTTTGCGGCAGTTGTCTCCGGGCTCTTCCAAAAAGCGCTTGAACTGATCGAGATGAACTTCGGGCTGACAGTCGACATTCTTCCGACGCTCGCCTTCATTTTCGGACTGTTCCTGCTCTTCGTATCAACGGTCCTGATGCCGATCAAACACATCCGTAAGATGAAGATCGCAGAACAGCTCAAGTATGAATAAGCTTCATCGCGAAAAGCACTTAAAAAAGACAAAATACTGATACATCAACGAAAGAATCACATTGCGGCGGAAGAAGCCGTCAAGAAAAGAGGTACAAAATGAACACAATGTATGACAATAACGAGACCATGATCAAAGTAGATAACGTAAGAAAGACGTTCGGCAAAAAAGGCGGCGTCATCACCCAGGTACTCGACGGCGCGGAACTGGAAGTAAAAAGAGGTGAGTTCGTCTCGCTCATGGGCGCCAGCGGCTCCGGTAAATCTACCCTGCTTTATCTGATCGGCGGCCTCGACAGAGACTTTAAGGGTGATATTGAGATCTGCGGAACCAATATCCGTAAGATGAAAGAGAAGAAACTCAGCAAGACACGTCTCGGCAAGATCGGATTCATTTTCCAGTTTTATAACCTGGTACAGAACCTGAATGTGGAGGATAATATCCTTCTGCCGTCACTGGTGGCCGGTAAGACCCGTGCTTCTTTGCAGAAGGATCTGGATGAGATCCTCGAGATCACCGGACTTACGGCAAAGAGAAAGCAGATGCCGAGTAGGCTCAGCGGCGGCCAGCAGCAGAGAGTAGCGATCGCAAGAGCGATCATCAGTAATCCGGAGATCATCCTTGCCGATGAGGCAACAGGTAACCTTGACAGTAAGTCCGGTGCCGAGATCATGGACCTTTTCCGCCGCATCAATCAGGAGAAGGGAATTACGATCCTTCAGGTCACCCACTCCAGAAAGTGTGCAGAATACGGAACCAGAACAGTTATCCTGGAAAACGGAAAGACGATCGACTCGGACTCTCTTGTTGTCAGTTCAGAAAAAGAAACATCCCGCGCTCCGATGCAATACAGCTTCGCGACACAGCGTGGTTACTGAAAAGCGGCGTGTCCGCAGCGGCTTACCCCCTCTGACCTCTACGATAACCCTCGAATCTAAAGCCGCTGCGCTCTATCCGCATCGCGCCGGAAGAATATCCGGCCGGTAAAACCGTTCCTTTGCAGCCGCCCCTCCTAAATACTGACGGTGCAAGTAACGATAGAAAGAAACTTCCCTTTTCTTCTTGTGTTTTCACCTGACACTTTTAGAAGAGGGAAGCTTTCTTTTTACAAAACAGTAATAGCCGAAAAGCACAAAGAACGTGAGAGCCCAGGAGATCGGATAGGAAACCAGAAGGATCTTAAAGGCATTTATGGGAGAATAGATCGGCTTGAAATGCTCGAAAACAGTATAGACCCATATAAGCCGGAGCCCGCAGCTTCCGATAACGGTGGCGACCATCGGGAAAACGGATCTCTTAATGCCGCGGAGCATACCCGAGCCGCAATCCATAAGACCGCAGAGAAAGTCCGGAACGACCACGACCAGCATACGCGCCAGACCGAATTCGATATCTTTCGGTGCATCCGGAAGATAAAGCTTAAGAAGGGGAGTTCCGAAAAGATAGGAAAAGGCACCGAGGGAAAGACCGATGAACGCGATCGAAAGAAGTGCAGAGCGGTAGATCGCATTTAAACGGTCATAGCGTTTGGCACCGTAGTTTTGGCCCGCAAAGGTCATGCAGCCCTGGGTAAATGAGTTCATGCCGGCATAGATGAAAGAGTCTATGTTCATGCAGGCACTGTTACCGGCCATACATGAGGTCCCCAGTGAGTTGACCGATGACTGGATGATGACGTTTGAAAATGAAAACAATGTGTTTTGTAATCCGACAGGAAGACCGAGTTTCAATATTTTCGTCAAAGGCTTTTTGTGGATCTTCAGTTCGAACGGGAAGATGCGGCATTCTCCGTCAAGGTGGAACAGCGCAAGGGTCATAAGCACAGCGGAAAGCACCTGGGAAGCAACTGTTGCGATCGCCACACCTGCAACTCCAAGACCGAAGACGGCCACCAGAAGAAGGTTGAGAAGAACATTCAGGATCCCGGAAAGAGTCAGATAGATGAGAGGCCGGCGGGTATCCCCGGCGGCTACGATGATCGCGCGTCCGAAAGTGTAGATCATGAAAGCAGGGCTTCCGAGAAAATAGATGCGGAGATAAAGAGCTGCCTGATCGATGGAATCGGATGTCGTACCCATCCATTCCAGAAAGGTCCTGGCAAAGATACTTCCAACGATACAGGTGATGATGCCGAAAATGATGCCGAGAGAAAAGATCGTATGGGTAAGATCATGGATCCGGTCTTTCTGGTTAGCGCCGAGCACCGATGCCAGAACTACGGTCGCTCCCAAAGAAACACCAATGAAAAGATTGATCATCAGATTGATCAGCGATGCGCAGGAACCGACGGCGGCAACGGCGGTGTTATCGACGAACTGCCCGACGACAACGATATCCGCTGCATTAAAAAGCAGCTGCAGTACCTGCGTAAATACGATCGGCAGGCTGTAACAGATCAAGGGGATGAGAACACCCCCGTTGATCATGTCTATGTTGTGACTTTTCGATAATTTCCCGGCCATAGCAGCCATTCTATCACGAAGTTCGGGAAAATTCGTTATACCTGTGGTTGTGCATTATCGAGAAATAATGAATAGGGGAGTACCCGCTGCTTAGTGCGATAGGGCAAGCCGGAAGGAATCAGTGCATGATGATCTGCTTGGAACCGCAGTACGGGCAGTAGGTCTCGGTCCTGGTGCCGTTGATTTCCAGATCGGCGCCGCATCCGCTGCACTTAAGATTGATGACGCGTGCTTTTCCTGCGAACTGCTCATTCATATTGCTGCCGGGGAAACCCTGCTTGCCGTAAAGATAATTCTGGAAAACGGCCATGGCCTTTCTCTCATTTTCGGTGACCCCGTCGGAAAGCTCCGCGACGCGCTGCATATCGGCCTGGAGTGTCGAAAGTGTATTCACATCCAGTTTATCGAGATATTTTTCCACATTCATAAAGTTCTGCGAGCGGTCGGAGGTGATCTTCGTAAGCTCGGAACGGAAAGAGGCGGAAGCGTTCGGATTGTTCATCAGGCTCGAGCACATATAGTCCAGATCCATCTGTTCCTCGGGAGAGATGACGCCGTCGGCTTTTGTGATGTAATAGCAAAGCGCGATTCTGGCAAGGGCGACATTTGCGATCGTCGTGCCCTGATTAGATGAGTATCCGGAAGTGTTCGGGATATTTTGCTGCGGAACATAATTACCTGCCGGGATGACCTGCCTTCCGGTCGCACTGTTGACCAGTTCGGATACGAGGACCGCTCCCGCGCCAAAAGCGGCAGCACGGCCGAGACCGCCGAGCATACTGCCCGCGAGGTCATTTGTAACTGAACGAAGTAAAAGCTTACCCAACATGGTATTATCCTCCGATGATGTTCTTACCGTTAGCCGGAAAGTGCTTTTGCCAAAGCATAAAGAAAAACACTTTTTCCAACATATTCATTATAGCAATGATGTGCTTCCCGAAGAAGTGAGGAATGTCATTGATTTGATAGTTTATTCTTACTGCCGTAGCGAAATAGTGATTTGATAATCTGCTTGTGGTACTATAGACCAAAAGGATGTGTCGTCTCCTTTTTATGCTTTAAGAGGCAAAGGTCGTTTTGTGATGGCGAAACCGTTTAAAAATCTCAGATTCTCCTTTAAGGCAGGTATTTGCCTCTTTTTTATCTGCGCCGTTATATTTGTTCCGTGGGCATATTCACAGAAAAAGTATGCATATGAAAAAGCCGATGCGAAATTGCAAAGAAGAAAGCAGAAGATCATCTGTGACAATATGTGGTGGCAAAGAGAACTTGAAATTTATATGGACGATCTTCAAACGGAAGCGCTTTCATCGATTGTCTGGGATGATTTTCTCAGTAATTCTGAGGGGTATACCTTTGAGAAGGATAAAAACGGTAATGCCATAACGATAACATCGATCCCGAGTTATATTGATGGGGATGAAGGATCTTCTGATATTTCTGATACCGATGCACTTCCGGATGGAAGCGACGAAGAGTATCTCGATGACGATGGCAATCCTTTATTTTATGGTGACTCAGATGAAGAAACCGGTGAGAAATCTGGTTCTTACACAATTGAACAAAATGTCGGATTCCATTCCGGTTTGATTTCTGATTCTGGTATTGTCAGCAGCGTATACTATACGGATGAAGATGAAGATACCTGCATGGTATGTGACCTGGAACAAAACGGATATGAATACCGGGAAGCACTGGACTTTAAGAATGATAGTGCTCTCTTATACACATACGGACCGCCACTTCCGCAAAATGAACTGAGCCTGACGAATGATACGCTTATGCAAGCCGTAAAAGAGATCGATCTGATGCATGAATCGGAGGGCGAATACCACGGCTACAAGTATTCGGTATTTTTTGTGCAGGGCGTGGCTTATGTCGCCCGTGATTCATTTGACGAAGAGGCATATGCGAATATTCTTGACTTTTACGATGTTGAGAAAGCGAAGTCACAGATCTTGAGTGCGGATGGATCTTTAGAATATCGGGTCATTCATGTGATCATTTTCGAAGATACGGAACCGTTTTTACGGCAGTGGCGGATGGACATGATCAAAAACGCTGCTGCGCTGCTTCTTTTATGGGGCATCGTCGTCCTGACGTTATTCCTTTACGAGAAAAATACCGAGAAGATGCTTCGTTTGGAGCAGGAAGCGGAAAATGTCATTGTGGAAGATGCGGGACCGGCTGTGCCTGATGTAGAAACTCCGTATGAAAAGTCAGTATCCGAAGAAACGGCGAGAGTCCTGATTGCGAATATCAGCCTTGCCGAACAATCGATGGGGCCGAATCCGCACCTGGACAGACTTCGCGAGGAGATAAAGAGCCGCAGCGGGCAAAAAGAAGAGGCGGAAGAAAATGATGAGTAAAGTGAGAAGGATCAGATATTCTATCCGGGCCGCGATCTGCCTTTTGGTGCTTTTCGCGCTGATTCTTGCGCCGTTGACATTCTTTTCAAGAAAGGCCGCTTTGAAAAAAGCCGATGATCTTCTCTTGCGCAGAAGAGATAAGCTCACGGATTCATTAAGAATTGCGGTTCATTCAGAGGTCGAATGGGCAAATGATTATACATCCAGTATGTCTTCATGGTCGGAATCCAAAGGTGAAAAGTACAGATACACTGATCCGGATGGGGATATATACAGTATTGAAGAACTGGTATTTTCCGGCAACAATTATGCTTTCGAAACAGACGGGATGGATATCTTTAACTTCTCGTCCTTAAACTTCGGATATTACATTTATGGTTTTAACGTGCCGGAGGATGACCCTTTGGCCAGAGATTTTATTGTGGAAATGAAGACCAAAATCTCGGATCTTTCGTCTTTGGGATTTGAGGAAGACCTGATGGGATCGGTTTCCGGGTACAGATATCTCGTTACAAAAGCCGAGGTTGAGGTGTTTTATTCCGAGATTATGCCAGGAGATGACAAACCGACGGAAGAACACAGGACGGAAGATCGCTACATGTTATTGACTGTTGAGGAAGCGCCTTTCCTTGAAGAGTGGAAAGCGGATATGGAGAAAAATGTTCTGGCGCTTCTTATCACCTTGCTGGTCTGCACTTCGATTATCTTCGTTGTTGAGGAGAAAAAAGGCGTGAAGGGTATATTTATGACGCCGAAAAAGGACGATCCGAAGAAAGAAACGACGGGCGAACCGTGCGAGGAGAATGTCGAGTTTATGTCTCCTTCCGCGGCAAAAGCACTGCTTGCTGAACTGGATCAGGTGGAAAAGATGACGGGCGAAAACGGCTACACCAGGCAGATCCGCGATGAGATCAAAAAGTATCTCTGACCCTTTACGGATTATTGATAACGCTCCTTTGAAAAAAGACAAAATCGGTACATTGTTTGTCAATTCTCTAAAAGAAATCGATTCCTGCTAATGGTAATATGAGTAAGACAGTATTTTTGTGTCTTCAGACGGAAAGGTTGTTATATGGAAAATTTCGAGTTTTATTCCCCGACATGTTTTGTTTTCGGAAAAGATACTGAGAACCGCGCAGGCGAGCTTGTTAAACGATTCGGCGGCACGAAGGTCCTCATTCATTACGGCGGTGGAAGCGTCGTACGCTCCGGTCTTCTTGACCGCGTAAAAGCCTCCCTCGATAAAGAGGCGATCCCTTATGTCGAACTTGGCGGAGTTAAGCCGAATCCGCGTTCCGGTCTTGTATACGAAGGTATCGATCTTTGTAAAAAGGAAAGTGTTGACTTTGTTCTCGCAGTCGGCGGCGGAAGTACGATCGACTCCGGTAAAGCCATCGCGGCAGGTGTGGTCTATGACGGTGATTTCTGGGATTTTTACCAGGGTAAGCGCATCGAAAAAGCACTTCCGATCGGAACGATCCTGACCATCGCAGCTGCAGGATCAGAAGGCAGCCCGGACTCTGTTATCACGAAAGAAGAAGGTATGTTCAAGCGCGGTGCCAGCGGTGACGCGATCCGTCCGAAGTTCAGTATCCTGAACCCTGCTCTTACACAGACACTGTCGCCGTTCCAGACAGCCTGCGGTATCACGGATATCATGGCGCACCTTTACGAGAGATATATCACGAACAGTAAAGAGGTCGAGGTAACTGACCGCCTGATCGAAGGACTCCTTCTGACAATGATCCATGAAGGACCTCGCGTAATTTCTGATCCCGATAACTACGAAGCGAGAGCAAACATCATGTGGGCCGGAATGGTCGCGCATAACCACACCTGTGGTGTCGGAAGATCCCAGGACTGGCTGTCACACATGATCGAGCATGAGCTTTCCGCGCTTTATGACTGCGCTCACGGCGCGGGTCTTGCGGTCGTAATGCCGGCTGTGCACACATATGAGATGCCGCATAACGTCATGCGTTTTGCGCAGGCTGCAGTCCGCGTTTGGGGCTGTCAGATGGATTTCGAGCATCCTGAGATCACGGCAAAAGCAGGTATCGACGCTTTCAAACACTTCCTGATCTCGATCGGCATGCCGGAAGATCTTGAATCGCTTGGCGCGAACTCAGATGATATTCCGAAGCTTGTTCATTCACTGCTTTACGGCGATGGTGGAAACGGCACGATCTCCGGTTTCATGACGCTGAACGAAGATGACTGCGCAAAGATCTACAAGCTGATGGTATAAGGAGAACATGATGGATATTTCGCATAGAAAAGTCAGTAAGAAAGTGCTTTTCACGGATAATGAGGGAAAAGCACTTGCCAACAAAGAGATCCGTGTCAGCCAGACGAACCATGAGTTCCTTTTCGGCTGCGGCGCGTTTGATTTTCTTCCCTATGTAACGATGGGAGCGACGGAGCTTCAGGATGCGATCGACAAGTGGCTCGCGGTATTTAACTACGCGACACTTCCGTTCTACTGGGGACGTTTCGAGCCCGAGGAAGGAAAACCGGATACGGAAAAACTCATGCAGGTCGCCAAGTACCTCAAAGAAAAGAACGTCAAGGTCAAGGGCCATCCGCTCTGCTGGCATACTGTCTGCGCCGACTGGCTCATGAAGTATGACAATAAGACGATCCTGAAAAAGCAGCTCGAGAGAATAGACCGTGAAGTTTCCGGTTTTAAAGGCGTGATCGATATGTGGGATGTCATTAACGAAGTCGTCATCATGCCGATCTTTGACAAGTACGATAACGCGGTCACCAGGATCTGTAATGAATACGGAAGAGTACCGCTTGTGAAGGCGGTTTTCGATGAAGCCCATGCCCAAAATCCGGATGCGGTCCTTCTTTTGAACGACTTTAATACTTCCGAGAAATATGCAGAACTTATCGAGGAGTGCTTAGATGCCGGGGCCCCGATCAGTGCGATCGGTATTCAGTCTCACCAGCATCAGGGCTTCTGGGGAAGGGAGAAACTCGAAGAAGTGCTCGAGCGTTTCGAAAGATTCGGACTTCCCATTCACTTTACGGAGAATACCCTGATCTCCGGAGAGATCATGCCGGCGTATATCGAAGACCTCAACGACTGGCAGGTCGATGAATGGCCGACGACACCGGAAGGTGAGGAAAGACAGGCAAAAGAGATCGAAGAGATGTATCGCATCCTGTTCTCCCATCCGCTGGTAAAAGCGATCACGACCTGGGACTATAGAGACGGCGCGTGGCTGAAGGCTCCGAGCGGATTCCTCCGTCTGGATAATTCCGTGAAACCTTCCTACACTATGCTGAAGGATCTTGTCAGAGGTGAGTGGTGGACAGATACGTCAGTTACCACCGACAAGGACGGATATGCCGTGATCGACGCATTTAAGGGCGATTATAGGATTTCTTCCGAAGGAAAAGAAGCAGCGGCTACCTTTACCGACGATTCCGAAACTAAAGTGAAACTTACATAAGATCAGAAAAACTTACATAAGAAAAGACCTCTACTTCTAGATTTTGTCATCTGTTTATAGAGAATACCTTTTGCTATAATCATTGGTGGATGACAAGTGTGCGGTTCCGCACGAAGTGGAGGTTTTTTATGAAGATCTGTCCGAAATGTGATGCGCAGAATGCCAACACGGCACCGGTCTGTAAGCACTGCGGCGCGAACCTGAATGAGACACCTGAAATAGAAGATGCAACCGTACAGGATGAAAAGCCGCCGTACCATATCGGCCTTTCCGTTTTCTTTTTTATTTTGTCATTTCTTGCATCTGCTTCTAAGTACGCGCTGGACCTCGATATGGAAAATATCGACATTTCGCAACCGCGTCATCTGATCTATTTTATCGCAGTATTTATCAGCGTCGTAACCTGTGTTTTGGGATTTGTCTGCCTGAAAGGAATCTTCAGGAAAAAGAAGAGCCTTCCGGGACTCGGTATCCTCGCGATCCTGATGAGTGTGGTTTGCGCCGCTCTCGTAATCATGGACCTCCTTTCGATCATTCTGATGCTCTGATTTTATAAAAGGACCTGATACGTTCCAAACGGAGAAAAACTATGCAAAGGGCAGCTCTTCAAAAAGTGCATCTTACGGATCCTCTTTGGATCGAAGCAATGAATAAGAATTTCACGTTTCTTTCTGAAATGGATGATGAACGTGTCCTTTCCGGTTTCCGAAAGACGGCCGGCATCCCTTCGGAAAAAGAACCTTACGGCTTTTGGGAAAACAGTCTGATTGCAGGTCATGCTGTCGGACATTACTTTTCCGCACTTGCGATGGCGATCGCTGTTCTTTCCGGAAGTGAAGAAGGATCTGATCTTCTTTCTGAATTCAAACGTAAAGCAGATATGGTCGTTAACGGCCTCCGAGAATGTCAGAAGGCCCTTGGAAACGGCTTTTTAAGCGCCGCAACGGTTCAGGATCCAGATAATGTGGAAATACAGTTCGATGCGCTGGAGGGAAAGGCGGAGGCGCAGACCTGGGTGCCCTGGTACGCGCTTCATAAAGTTCTTCAGGGGCTGATCGATCTTTGGAAATACAGTCACACAAAAGGGGCAAAAGAAGCCGCTCTCGATCTTGCTGACTGGGTAACTGCAAGAGTCGGAAAATGGGATGAACCGACCCGGAAAAAAGTCCTTTCCGTGGAGTACGGAGGCATGAACGATTCTCTGTACCAGATCAGCAGACTTCTAAAGGAAGAAGATCCCCAAAAGGCGGAGATCTATAAGAAGGCAGCAGCAAAGTTCGATGAGCCGGAGCTTTATAAGGAGCTTCTGGGCTTTAAGAACCGGCTTCGCGGTGTCCATGCCAATGCCACGATCCCGAAATTCCTCGGGTATCTTCAAGGCTATGAGGATCCGTCTGATGATAAGTTAGATCTTGCCCGAAGATTCTGGGATCTTGTCGTTTCATTCCATACTTATGCGACGGGCGGCATCGGCGATATGGAGCATTTCTTCGGAGACGGGATGCTCGATTCATCCAGGACCCAGTGCAATGCCGAAAGCTGCTGCTGTTATAACATGATGAAGCTCTCCCAGATGCTTTTTGAGATCACGGAAGATCCGAAGTATCTCGATTATATTGAAAAAGCACTTTGGAACGCCAAACTCGGATCGGTCGGTCCTTCCGGCGGGTATTCCTACTTTAACCCGATGGGGACCGGATACTATCGTTTATATTCTCCGGCAAAACCTGCCGAGAACCCCTTCTGGTGCTGTGTCGGAACAGCACTTGAAGACTTTGCGAAGATCGGCGATCAGATCTTCTATGAGGAAAACGGCGTGATTACGATCGCCCAGTGGATCTCTTCGGAGCTCGCTCTTGAAAGCGGCACGAAGGTCAGTCTTTGCGTCGACTTCAAAAACGGAAAACTATCGATTTCTTCAGAAGGAAATGATGATCTGAAGATCCGTCTTCGTATCCCGAGATGGATCAGAAACCGAGATGAGCTCCTTCCGGATAATGAGGATTACCTGTGCTTTTCACTGGGCGCGAAGGAAAGAAAAACGATCGGTTTTACGATGCAGATGAAAATGCTTTCTCTGCCTGATAATTCCGAGGTGATCGGCTTTTCATACGGGCCTTTTGTCCTTTGCGTTCCGCTCGGAAATGAGAAGTGGGGAGAATCAGCCGGCGCCGGAATCGATGTGTATGCCCCCGCCTGGAAAAGCGTTTTCGGCGCCTCCGTCAAGAGTGATATCACTTACGGGAAAACGAATAGGGCGATCCTGGACCGGGAGTTTCTGAAACTCCCGAAAGGAGAGACGCTTGATTCTTTCAGGACGCATTTCGAAGAATATATGGAGAAGACAGCAGATCTTTCTTTCCGGCTCCAAGGTTTTTCTGATCACGAAGGAAAACCGATCGAACTTGACCTTGTGCCTTACTACAGCACCGGAAATGAGCGATACGGCATCTACTGGTATGTACATTCATAACTTGATTACGCTGAAAACGCCTGCAATTCTAAAGAAATAGTAAAATTGTCCCGTTCTTTGTTGACCTTTTGTCATGTCTTTTCATACTATTAATGTGCTGAATTAGAAAGACAGGGGACATATATATGCTTCAGATCAAAGACATTTCCAAAGAATACATCACAGGTGAACTACATCAAAAAGCCCTCGACGGACTAAGTCTCAATCTTCGTGATAACGAGTTTGTGGCGATCTTAGGCCCAAGCGGATCCGGTAAGACGACCCTTCTTAACGTCATTGGAGGATTAGACCGTTATGACAGCGGAGATCTCATCATCGACGGGATATCCACGAAGAAGTATAAGCACAGGGACTGGGATTCCTATAGAAACCACACGATCGGATTTGTTTTTCAAAGCTACAATCTGATCCCGCACCAGTCGATCCTTTCCAATGTCGAACTTGCACTGACCATCTCCGGTATATCCCGAGGTGAGAGAAGAAAAAGAGCAAAAGAGGCCCTCACGAAAGTCGGTCTGGGTGACCAGATCCATAAGCGTCCAAACCAGATGTCCGGCGGACAGATGCAGCGTGTAGCGATTGCACGTGCGCTCGTAAATGATCCGAAGATCCTCCTGGCTGATGAACCTACCGGTGCACTTGATACAGAAACCAGTATCCAGGTCATGGACCTTTTAAAAGAGGTCGCCAAGGACCGACTGGTCGTTATGGTCACACATAACCCGGAACTTGCGGAAAACTATGCCACACGTATCGTAAAACTCCGTGACGGCCGTATTACCGATGATTCAGATCCGTATACCGTCGATGAAACCGCCCTGGAAGAAGCTACCCATAAGAATATGGGAAAATCTTCCATGTCTTTCCTTACTGCTTTATCCCTGAGTTTTAATAACCTTCGGACAAAAAAGGGAAGAACGATCCTGACTGCATTTGCGGGATCTATCGGTATTATCGGTATTGCTCTTATCCTTTCTCTTTCGTCCGGCGTGAATACATATATCGAGAAAGTGCAAAAGGACACCATGACTTCGTATCCGATCACGATCGAAGCGACGACTTTGGATATTGCGACGCTCCTTGAAATGGATGACGACAGCAGATCCGGATCCGGTGAAGACCATGATGCCGATGGTGTATATGTTGACAATTCGTCTTTTGAAATGGCATCCAGCATCAGTTCGAATGTAAAACACAATAACCTTACCGAATTTAAGAAATACCTCGATGATCCGGAAAGTGAGATCCACAAGTATGTCGGTGAGAACGGAATTATCTATACATACTATGTACCATTCAGCGTATTCTCCTATGATCCGGATGATGTATTGATCAATCTCGACGGCTCTAATCTGAGAGAAGAAGAAGGGAGAGGCCACAACAGAAGTACCGTGGGTGATCTTCTGTCTACTCCTTCTGTTGAAAATATGCAGGAGATCATGACGGGTTCGGACGGATCTCTTATAAGCAGTACCATCAAGGACAACTATGACCTTGTGTACGGAACCTGGCCGGATGCCTATGATGAGGTCATCCTTATCCTTGACGAGAATAATGAGATCAGCGCATATGATCTGTATTCCATGGGACTTCTCAAAAGAGAAGATTTCAGAGATATCCAGAACAAACTAAAGGCCGAGGAAAAAATAGAATTTGACGTACAGAAACTTGATTATGAAACGGCGCTTGCTCATGAATTGTATCTTCTGCCGGCTTGTGATCAGTATGTCAAGACGGAGAGCGGTTTTTATGACCAGATCGTGTATGGGGATAAAGGATTCGATACGATCCTTGAATCTGCGATCCCTCTGAAAATCACCGGTGTTATCCGTCCCAAAGGGGACTCCGATTTTACCCCGTTATCCCAGCCGATCGGTTATACACGTGACCTGACCGAATACCTGATCTCTTATGCAGAAAGCAGTGAACTTGTAAAAGATCAGATGGCATCGCCTGAAAACAGTGTGATCAACGGCGCACAATTCTCTCCTTCGGATGACAAAGCCAAGATCGAAGACTGTAAGAACTATCTTTCCAAGATCTCTACGAAAGAAAAGGCGGATATCCTCCGTGACATGATGTCCATGTATGGAGGCGGCACAGAAGATGACGAACTGCTCAATATGTCCGATACGGAACTTGCGCAGATGCTGGATATGTACATCGCTTCGGCCGGAGCAGATATGGATGAACAGCTCCTTATGATCTACGACATGTATATTGCCGCAGGAACCTTTGAAGAGAATCTGGAGTCTTTCGGTTACGTAAACCGCGATACTCCGACGGCGATCAATATCTACGCAGATAGTTTCGAGGGAAAAGAAGGCATTACGGACAGTATTGACAGATATAACGAAAGCGCAGAGGAAGGTGATAAGATCACCTATACCGACTACATCGGATTGCTGCTTTCTTCCGTGACCACGATCGTGAATGTCATCTCTTATGTTTTGATCGCGTTCGTTGCCGTATCTCTGGTCGTATCTTCGATCATGATCGGTATCATCACCTATATCTCCGTTCTCGAAAGAACAAAAGAGATCGGTATCCTCCGTGCGATCGGTGCATCGAAGAGAAACATCTCGCAAGTATTTAATGCAGAGACTTTCATTATCGGATTCCTTGCCGGTGTGATAGGTATCGGAGTTGCACTGCTTCTTTTGATCCCGGGAAATATGATCATTCATGCGGTAGCCGGTTCAAACGATGTCAACGCGAGCCTTCCGGTCCTAGGAGCGATCAGCCTGATCGCACTTAGCACGATCCTTACTTTGATCGGCGGATTCATCCCATCGAAAAAAGCTGCGAAGAAAGATCCTGTCGCAGCTTTGAGATCGGAATAAAGTAACAGTGCTTTTAAAACAGAATATCTTTAAAGCACAGTAGCGGCTCGTTTTTATCGAAGTCCCAACTGTGGAAGGAGTCGCCGTGACAAAAGTCCTTTTCGGAACAGTCACGGCACTTTTCATTCAGATCGGAAAGATCGCGCCGGAAGAATTCGAAGCGGTTCTCCCAGACATCTTTGAAACGGTCTTTGAGGATATTTCCCTGGATGGTCTCGGGACGGCGCTCGATATCGAGACATCCGATGATATCGCCGTTTGCGGTGATGCTGGCCGTATAGATGCCGGAGATGCAAAGGAAGTACCAGTCACGGACTTCACGCTCATATTCGTTTCCGAGATAATGACTGCATCCGTAGCAGACAGGTTCGCCTGCGATCCTTTTGCTTCTTATGAATTCAAGGATGTACTTATGATCTTCCGCCGTCAGAAGAAGTTCCGGGTAATCCTTGGCGCGGCCCATCGGTTCGATGCCGATGACACGCCAGGAGTCGATGTCCATCTTGTCGAAGATCTCATAAAGGGCATCAAGCTCGCCGATATTCTGATGGGTGACGACCGTGGTGACCTGAATATTTTTGAACCCGCCCTCTTCGATGAGGTTCGAGATCCCCTGCATGGCTTTTTTGTAACCGCCGGGCGTTCTTCGGAAAGCATCGTGGGTTGCTTCAAGTCCGTCAATACTTATGGAGATCGTTCCCATGCCGGCGTTTTTGAGCTTTCTTGCGCACTCTCTGTCGATAAGTGTGCCGTTACTGGTCATGCCCCAGTGAAATCCGAGAGAATGCGCATATTCCATGATCTCGAAAAACTCTTTGCGAAGAAGCGGTTCGCCGCCCGTGATACAGAGCATCTTATCCTTGATGCCGAAATCTTCTTTGATCTCGTCCAAAAAGCGCTTGTAGACTTCGACGGGGAGTTCTTCGGAAGTAACTTCGCCACAGCAGCTGCCGCAATGGATGCAGTTCTCGTTGCAGCGCATAGTCAGCTCTAAAAAGAGATTACGGAGACGTGGCTTAACAAACAGACCTCTGCGATATCGCATGAGGTCTGTCATATGCTGTCTTTTTGTTTCAACATCAAACATCGGGATCAGCCCTCGTCTTCGTCGCCGTAGTCAAGTCCCGGACCGTAAATACCGATGACCGCGGTTTCGGTCACGTCAGGATGATCGACAGGAGGCCCATACATCTCGACCGGATCATCTGCGGTCGGATCATAATCCGGCGCCGGACCATACACGGTCTGCACTTCATTCGCGCTTCTAAACGGCGAAGTAAGCTTGCTGAGATTCTTATCGGATTTTTTGCCGTCATCAGAACCGCCACATGCGGATAATCCCATTGCCATGGCAAAAGAAGCTGCTATAAGTGCTGTTGCTTTTGACTTTTTCATGATCAGCCCTCAATAGTCCTGCTACAAATAAAGCAGGGAAAACCTTAGTTTCCTTTTCCTGCATTATAACACATAAAAACACGGAGTTAATGCGCGTATGCTATAATTAAATAGTGGGTGATGAAAAGAGAGGTAATAGTTATGTTGAATATTGAAAGAAACAATTCTCATACCTTACAGGAACTTTTCGACTTCCTCAAAGGGAAAAAAGTGTTTGTGCAGACGCATAACTTCCCGGATCCGGATGCAATCGGTGCAGCTTTCGGTCTTCAGCAGCTGCTTTTGCATTTCGGTATCGAATCGACGCTTTGCTATCACGGTAAGATCGATCGTCTCAATACCCGAAAAATGGTCGAATACCTGGGCATCGACATTTTTTCAAAAGATGACATTACGGATATGGGAGAAAATGATCCGGTGATCTGTGTGGATTCCCAGAAGAACAGCGGAAATATTATCGATCTCCTCGGCGATGAGATCGCCTGTATCGACCATCATCCGACGATGAATCAGGTAGACTATTTCTATAAAGATGTCCGCAAGGTCGGATCCTGCTGTACGCAGATCGCTCTGTATTTCATGGAATTCGGTATCACGCCTGATACGAAAACGGCAACAGCGCTGATGTTCGGTCTTCAGATGGATACCAACGGCTTTACGAGAGGGGTTACGGACGACGATGTACAGGCATTCGGATTCCTCCATCATATTGCCGATCCTGATGCACTTGGAAGATTAGGTCAGACCGAGATGGAGTTTACGGATCTTCGTGCCTACGGTGCAGCGATCTCCAGTACACAGATATACGATAGGGTCGGACTCGCTTTCATTCCTTTTGCCTGTCAGGATGCCCTGATCGCCATCACATGCGACTTTATTCTTTCTTTGGACGAAGTGGATATCGCGATCGTTTATTCGAAACGCCCTGACGGATATAAGATCTCCGTACGCGCAGAGTCATTCCTCAGTAATATCGACTGCGGTAAGATCGCCGCAAAAGCACTGGAGGGAATCGGAAACGGCGGCGGCCACCCGTATATGGCAGGCGGCTTCATTCCGACAGAAGGCGTAAAAGCTCTCGGAAATAATCCGGATGAAGCCCTGATCGAACGTTTCTTAAAAGTGATTGGAGAATCTTGATCTTATGTCGACAAAAGAGGAAAAGCATCAATTGTATCTTAAGCAGAAAGCCCTTCTGGATACATTTCTTGAGAAAAAAGCCATCACACAGGCACAGTATAACAAGAGCCTTCATGATCTGACGGAAAAGATGGGAGAAACTTCCCCGGAGGATGTCCATGGATAACCCGGCTTTAGATGTGCGATCGAAAAACAGACGTTTCTACGATGAAGAAGTCGCAGAAATGATCCATTTCGGTTTTCCGGACTATGAATCCCGGATCGCTGTCGGTATCGCAGGAGAAGGTTCGGACTGTTTCGGATACGATGACGCGATCTCCAGGGATCACGACTTCGGAACGGGAGTGTGCCTTTGGATCACGTCTGAAGATATGGAAGAATACGGGGGCCGCTTGTATTCTGAGTACAATGCGCTTGTCGCGGAAAAAGAGCGAGCCTACTATACCGAAAGATTAAAAGAGAGAAGAGGCGTCATGACGATCCATGACTTCTACTCGAATATACTTCGTATCAACTGCCATACGGATACCTGCGAGATGAGCGAAAGACAGTGGCTGTCTCTGGATCACTCCTGTCTGGCGACCGCCGTGAACGGAGAGGTCTTCCGGGATGATCTCGGAGAGTTTACTGCTTTCAGAAATCTCCTTCTGGGCTACTATCCGGAGCGTGTCTGGAGAATCAGGATCGCCGAAAAGATGCACGAGTACTCGGCTTCTCTTCAGGTCAATTACGCCAGATGTATGTCGAGAGAAGACTATGTCGCGGCTGAGATCTGTAAAGTCAGAGGCTTAGAAGCCGCGATGGAACTGTTCTACCTTTTGAAAAGAACTTATCCGCCTTACTATAAGTGGACTTTCCGGGCCTTAAAGGGTCTCGATGACAAGGACGGCTTTACGTCCCATATCGCGGAACTTGCCGAAACTCCTTGTAATAAGGAAGCCTGGGAAGATATGAAATACAAACCGAACCGCCTGAATTATAAGGACCGCATCGTTTCCTTATCTGAAGACATCGGATTTGACCTGACTGAAATGTTGAAAGAATCCGGATTTATTTCTCACATGAACCCGTATCTGGAAGCAGATATAAAGAAGATATTGGAAGCCACCTGATCGGTCTTTAGACGGAGGAAGAATATGCAGTATAGAAAAGACATATCGATTTTGGGTTTCGGATGTATGCGCTTTTCCGGAAGTTCCGGAAAACTTGATTTCGAAAAGGCAGAAAAAGAGATCCTTCGGGCGTTGGAACTTGGCGTGAATTACTTTGATACCGCCTATATCTATCCCGGAAGTGAAGAACTTCTCGGGAAAGTGATCGAGAAAAACAATATCCGTGATAAGATCACGCTTACCACGAAACTTCCCCAGTATATGGTCAAGAACAAAGCGGGTCTGGATAAGTATCTGAACGAAGAACTTTCTCGTCTTCGCACTGACCATCTGGATTATTACCTGATGCACCATATGACGGACATCGCCCAGTGGGAGCGCCTCGAGAGCCTCGGAATCCGTGAATGGATCGAGGAAAAGAAGAAAAGCGGACAGATCCGCCACATCGGTTTTTCCTTCCACGGAAATACGGATATGTTCCTGAAGATCCTGAATGCCTATGACTGGGAACTGTGTCTTGTCCAGTATAACTACATGGACGAACATTCCCAGGCGGGAAGAAAAGGTGTTGAAGCGGCGGCAGCAAAAGGGATCCCCGTGCTCATCATGGAACCTCTCCGAGGAGGAAAACTCGTGGATCTTCTTCCGGAAAAAGCGAAGAAAGAGATCGCCGCAGATCCTTCCGGCTGGAGTCCTGCCGCATGGGCTTTCCGCTGGCTTTGGAATCAGGAAGCGGTCACGTGCGTTCTTTCCGGCATGAATTCTCTGGAAATGGTCGAAGAGAACTGTAAGACCGCGTCAGAAGCTCAGGCCGGCTCTTTCGGAGAGCATGAATTTCAGATGATCGAGAAGATCAAGTCGATCATCAATGAAAATACAAAGGTCAATTGTACAGGCTGCCGGTATTGTATGCCCTGCCCAAAAGGCGTTGACATTCCGGGCATCTTTGCCTGCTACAATCATATGTATTCGGAAAGCAAAGGCTCCGGACGAAAAGAGTATTTCCAGACGATCGCACTTCGAAAAGAAAATGCTTCTGCAACGCAGTGTGTCGGTTGCGGAAAGTGCGAACAGCACTGCCCGCAGTCCATCGAGATCCGGAAAAAACTGAAAGAAGCCGACAAAAAGCTCCGTCCGCTTCCTTATAAGATCGTATACTCGGTCGCCAGAAAATACATGCTCAAAAAGTAATTGGGAGAGACGGAAATGAGTGGATCGAAAACGGAATTGGTAACAAGAAGTAAACGTCCCGGCATGGACTGCACTATCGATATCTTCCACGAGAAGACCGTCGGCTTTTCAAAAAACATCAATGACCGCTCGACCTATAAACTGGTACTCGTTGATGAAGGATCCTTTGTCGTGGAAGAGGACGGAAAATACAGAGTCGTCGTTGCTCCGGCAGGAATCGCGCTGAATGAAAAAGCCGAGTTTAAAGTCGTTTCCGAAAACGGCATCAAAGCGAGGACGACCTTTTTCAAACCTTCCGTGATCCGTGAAGAGTTTACCATTGATGCGATCAATTCCGGGAAATTCGATAAGTTTTTGAGCGCCGTCAAAAGCACCGGTGAGATGACCTACGAGGAGAGACTGAAGATCGCTTCGTTTGAAGATACGAAGTTCGAAGATTGTTTCACAAGCAAGATGGTGTATCAGGATGCGCTTCTGCTTTTGGATTTTATCCGTCCTGACCGCAATATCGTCTACTACTCACTGATGCGGCAGGTCTATGATTCTCTTCGAGGTCTTACTTGCAGCATCGCCTACGATATCCAGGAGCAGCCGGACAATTTCTGGATCCTTCGTGCCAGGCATTTTCTGTGTTCGACACTCTTTTTGTCGGTGGCCGACTTCTATAGACCCTACCGTCAGTATGAGGTCTACAGGGATCCGTTTGTTGCAAATGTCGCCCGTTATCTTTGGGAAAATATCTCGGAAGAGATCACGCTGGATTCTGTCCTTAAAGAGTTCTCGGTCAATAAGAACACCCTTAACGACGCATTTAACAAAGAACTGGACATGTCCTGCATGAGCTATCTCGAGCATCTTCGTATCGGAGTCGCGAAGAGTGGCCTTCAGTATTCCGACGAACCTGTAAGTGAAATCAGTGTTAATTGCGGATACAGTGATACGAACTATTTTTCCAAGGTCTTCAAAAAACATACCGGCATGACGCCTTCGGATTTTCGGAAAAACATGAAAGGATTGTGCTGATAATCCTTGTTTTTGTGCTCATGTTTCTAACTTCTCTTATCCTTGAAAAGATATGCTCTTTTTAAGACGAAAGGGAGGGCGAAGATATGAAAAAACTACTTGCTTCATTCATTTCCGGCATACTCATCTTGGGCATGGTAAGCGGATGCGGAAAGAAAAATGATTCCGGAGAATCACAGGCGGAAACGGAAAACACCTTTGAGGTGCAGCATAAAACCGAAAATGAAGTCGTTCATGTGACGGATGGCATCATGCCGCAAGTAATTGAGAAGAAGGTCACCTATGTCCAAATGGAAAAAGACGGGCAATGGGAAGTCGAAAGTTCCGAGATCGTAAACTGGAATCCGCCCGAGGATTTTATCATCCTGAATACGGTATGGTTTATGGAAACAGACGATGCAGCATCCATGTTTACTTATCTGGATGATTCCTATTCCGGTAAAAAAGCAACGTTCTGCCTGAACTTTTCCGATGACCTTTTCAGCACGGATTTCAAAGTGGAAAAAGATCCTGACGGAACACCGGTACTTCGCGTGGTACTGAGTATGCACGGGAATATTATCGTTGAATGTGAAGGAGAAAAGATCTATCTGAAAGATATCAAAATAAAGGACTGTGTCGTTTATGAGGACGGCTCGTCACGTAGCATCGTCGATTGCGGGAACGGGGAGGAAACGCTGTTCGTTCCTTCGGATGTCAGACAGGGAACAAAAGACGAATATCTTGCTTTTGTTCCGAGCTTGGAAGACAGGATCCGGGCAGAATCTGACACATATATCGATATGGTATCTTTCGACAATCTTCCGAGATTTGAGGTTGCTTCCCCCAATGTTACCGACGGCAAATGGGATGCGAAGATCACTAACACGAAATACGGCGAAAACATTTCTCCGGAGCTGTCCTGGGAAGAAGTGGAAGGCGCGACAAACTACGTCGTCATCATGCTCGACGGCTCGTGGCTGCACATGGATGTATATACAACGGAAACACATCTTTCGGAAGGTGCTTTTGGAAAAGGAGAGCGGGGAGCGCAGTATGTCGGACCGTATCCGCCTTCCGGCACGCACACATATTCCATCTTCGTATTTGCGCTTAAGGGCGAAATGAGTAAAGAAGATTTCTTCTTTGACGCGGGAAATAACTCGACCGACAAGATCTTCAAGGGACTTGATGAAGATAAAGACGGTAACACCGGAAACGTGATCGCCTACGGCCGTCTGGACGGGAACTACACGCATCAGGATTAAACCCCAAAGAGATGCCGAAGAAAAGGAGCCATATCCTATGGCTCCTTTTTTCTTTTCTTCATGACCCTCTGTGTGCGCAGGACATGCAGCTTCTCATTTCATCGACAGTATCGTCTGAATTATGATATAACTATTGCGTTAAATGAAATAACCGAAAGGTGACTATATATGATTAAAAACGTCGTACTTGATATGGGAAATGTGCTTTTGGATTTTGATCCGGAATTTGTTATGGATCAGTTCTGTTCCTCAGATGAGGAGAAGGCCGTGATCCGAAAAGAACTGTTCAACGGTCCCGAATGGCAGTTGGGCGACCGCGGCGATATCAAGGACAAAGACAGATTTGATCTGGTGAAGGGAAGAGTCCCGGAAAAGTACCATGAGGCGCTCCGCCGCTGCTGTAATGAATGGGATATCTGCATGGATCCGCTGGAAGGTGCCCGGGAGTTTTGTGAGAACGTGAAAAAGGCAGGCCTTCGGATCTACGTGCTGTCCAATGCCAGTGACCTGTTTTACACGTATTTTCCGAAGTTCCTGCCTTTGGATTTCTTCGATGGCGTATTTGTTTCTTCAGATTACCTCATGCTCAAGCCGGATCAAATAATCTATGAGACATTCCTTTCCAAGTACGGATTAAAGGCGGAAGAGTGCCTGTTCGTCGATGACCGTCAGGAGAATGCAGACGGCGCGGCGAAAGCCGGTATGAATACCTTCTGCTTCAAAGGCGATTATGGAAAAGTGATCGACCGCATCAGTGAACTGAATCAATAACTATACTCTTTCTGTTGAGACAGAGCATTACTTGTTGTAAGTCTCAGTGATCTCTTTGCAGTTCTTGAGAAAATCGATATTCAAGCGTCTTAAACGATAGGACAGGCAGCGCAGGATCAGATTGACCTTAGCGGGAGATCCGGAAACGATATCGTCCAGATCTTCTTTGTAAATGACCTCGACACGAGTGCTGTCAGATTCTGCTACTGCAGTCACGCTTCGACCATCTGAAGATGTCAGCCCGTCTTCGCCGAATACGGATACGGCTTCAAGCTCAGCTGACTTTAATGATTCAGAAGTGCCATAGCCGTTATAAAGGCCTACGGATCCGTTTCGAAGCAGGAACATGCAATCGCCTTCATCGCCTTCTTTAAAGATCACGGTGCCTTTTTGGAAAGAATCAGTCTCGCCGGAAGCGGAAAGATCGGCACGAAGTGCATCCGCATTGGGCTCCGTAAGGGAATTCTTATTGGACTGATAAAGGCTGATATGCTTCTTGATCTTAGAGAAGAAAGATTCGCTCTTGGTATCCGACTCCGAAGCGCGGACTTCCTTGAGAAGCTTCTGGGATTCGTTATAATCGTCGGTCATGGCCAGGATCCTGTTTCCGAGGTGTGTGATAAGCTCGAGGACCTGCTCGGGGTTCTCCTCAAAGAATAAGTTCATCTCGCCTGCGGGGATCTCGATGGCATGGACGTTTCCGATGGCGATGACACTGGCACTTCTCGGATATGCCTCCAGGATCGCCATCTCGCCGAAATATTCGCCCGGCTCGATCACGGCGATGCGGAAAGGATTGTTCTTTTCATAGTTGGAATAGACGCCTGCTTTTCCCTCGGTCAGAAGGAAGAAACTCTTGCCGATGTCGCCCTCTTTGATGATCTCTTCGCCGTTTTTATAGATCTTTTCCTGTAAACTCATATAAAATCCACCCCCTGTGAATCGTTTTTTCATTCCCTCCATCATTATAGCACGAAAAACCCCGGTCTAAATTGACACAGTTTTGTTTTAATAGGTATAATTGCCTTTGGGGATGAAAACACAGGGGTGACTTGTGCCTTTTTTTGTTTGTCCCGAAAACGGAAAGGAACAGTAATCAGGGGATGGAAAAGAGAAGAGTAATCTATTACTCAGACGAGCTCAATGACGAGTTTTCGACCTTCGAGACAGAACCGCCGAAGATCGACGGCTCTTATGATTATGAGCGAAAAGCACTATCCAAGCGTCTTTCCCGATTCTTCCTTTATCGCATCGTGATGTATCCGATCGTAGTTTTTTACGGACGCGTGATCTTCGGACAGAAGATCGTCGGCAAGGAAAAACTGAAACAGTACAAGAAAAAAGGGTATTTCCTTTACGGAAATCATACGCAGCCGTTTGGGGATGCGACACTTCAGACGAGACTTCCGTGGCCGACAAGTACTTTTATCATCGTGCATCCGAATAACCTCAATGTTCCCGTATTCGGCAAGTGGACACCTGCTCTCGGCGGCCTTCCGATCCCGGATGGAATGAGTGCATATAAGAATTTTCTTTCTGCGATCAGGAACCGTATCTCGGAAGGACATCCGGTCGTAATCTATCCGGAAGCCCATATCTGGCCGTATTATACGAAGATCCGTCCGTTTCTTGATACCTCTTTCCGGTATCCTTGTGAGATCGGAGTGCCTTCTTTCTGTTTTGTGAATACCTACCATAAGAGACGATTCAGAAAGAGACCGAAGATGATCACCTATATCGATGGGCCTTTCTTTGCGCCGGAAGGGGAGAAGGATATCCATATCAGGCAGAAAACGCTTCGGGATCAGGTATATGACCATATGGTCGAACTTTCGAAAAAATCAGACGTTGAAGTGATCCGGTACGTCAGAAAAGAGGCGGCCCATGCTTAACGTTCTTTTCTGCGGAAATGCCGGTGTTTTTGACGGGATGCTCACCTGTGCACTCTCGATGATGATGAGAACCGATTCGCAAGAACCGTTCCACTTCTTTGTGTTTACGATGGACCTTACCTCCGTCAAGGAGAATTACATTCCGCTTAAACCCATTCAGGAAAAGATCTTCCGTGAAACGATCAAACGCTATAACGACGGAAATGAACTGACCGTAATTGATGTCAGCGGCTTTTATAAAGAACATTTCTCCGGATGTCCGAACGAGACGGCATACTGCTCGCCGTATACACTGATCCGCCTTTTTGCAGACATGGTGCCTGAGATCCCGGATAAGCTTTTGTATCTGGATGCGGATATCATGTTCAACCGTGATGTGCACCTGCTTTACGATATGGATGTATCGGAAGTGGAATACGCCGCATGCCCGGACCACTACGGAAAATACCTGATCCATCCGCACTATATCAATGCAGGCGTTCTGCTTTTCAATATGAAAAAGGCCAGGGAGACGGCGCTTTTTGATAAGGCGAGAGCATGGATCAAAAAGAAGAAACTTGTCTTTGCCGACCAGAGTGCGCTGATCCGTTCGACGACAAAAAAGAAGGTGCTCAAGCAGAGATTCAACGATCAGAAGTTCCTTCATAAGCACACTGTCGTCAGGCACTTTTCGAAAAGGCTGTTTTACCTGCCTTACCCACATACCGAAAATATCAAACAGTGGCATATCGACAAAGTCCATAAGACTTTCCGTTACCACCAGTTTGACGATATATACGATGAATATCGTAGAATTTTATCCGATTACAAGGAGGATCTGAATGGCTGATTTTGTGATCCCGGTTTTTTATTCATGTGATGAGAGTTTTCTGAAATACTGTATGGTGTCGATGTCTTCGCTCCTGAAGAATGTTTCGTCCGGGTGCTTTTGCCGTATCTATGTCCTGAACACGGACATTTCCGATGAGGCTCAAAAGACTTTTTGCGAACAGATCGACAGTATGAAACTATCTTCCCAATATGAGATCTGCTTTGAGGATGTTTCTGAAAACCTCAATCTTATCGAGCATGAGTTCCCGCTTCGCGACTACTACTCGAAAACCACTTACTACAGGCTTTTGATCGCCGACATGCATCCGGAGTACGACAAGGTCATCTATATTGATTCCGACACGATCGTACAGGGCGATATCAGTGAACTGTATAACGAAAATATTGAAGACCACTATCTCGGCGCCTGCCACGAACAGGTCATGGTCCAGATCGATGAGTATGGCGAGTATGTCGAGAAATGCCTGGGTATCTCACGGCACAATTTCTTTAATGCCGGGATCCTTCTGATCAACTGTAAAGAGTTCCGTGACAAGCAGCTCCTGCTTCGATTTCTCGAGGAACTGCACACGTATGATTTTGTCGTAACGCAGGATGAAGATTACCTCAATCTGATCACGAAAGATCACGTCAAGTTCCTGGACCAAAAATGGAATACCGAGGTTTTCAAGGATATTTCTTACCCGATCGAAGAAGCGAAGATCATTCACTATATTATGTTCTGCAAGCCTTGGCATTACGATGATTGCCCGCACGCGGATATCTATATGTCCTATGCAAAAGCAACTCCCGTTTTTTCCGAGATCGAAGCGGAATTAAATGCCTACACCGATGAAGACCGTGCCCGCGACAAAAAAGGAGGAGAGAATCTTCGCAAACTTGCGATCCGGGAGACAAACAGAGAAGATAACTATCTAAAAAGATTGAATCGAGATAAGCGCGCCAAGGATCGTGTCGAGATCGTCAAGAAGATCGAAGAGTTCGAGCGTGACGGCAGATTTTTCGAAGATGTCGAGGATGATCCGCCGACAAAACCGCTACTTCCGGATGATATCGATTATCTCCATAAGACTCCGATCGAAAAGATAAAGACGAAAGTTGCGTTTGCTCAGGCACATAAGGTCGTAGATAAGCTCATTAAGAATAAGCAGCTGATCATCAAGGACATGAAGGGGATCGAGCATTTCCAGAACCTTTCATCCGGAGCGGTCATTACCTGTAATCACTTTAATGCATTCGACAGCTTTATCATCCAGCTCGTATACGAGGCGGCAAAGCAGAAGAAGCGTACGTTCTATCGTGTCATCCGGGAAGGTAACTATACATCATTCCCGGGCTTTTACGGCTTTTTGATGCGAAACTGCAATACGCTCCCGCTTTCCTCCGATATCCGTACGATGAGAAAGTTCTTCGAAGCGACGAACACGGTCCTCAAAAACGGCCACTTCGTGCTCGTATATCCTGAGCAAAGCATGTGGTGGAACTACAGAAAACCAAAGCCGCTCAAGAACGGTGCTTTTATATTCTCGGCGAAAAACGACGTGCCGGTACTTCCGTGCTTCATAACGATGAGAGATACGGAAAATGTCGGGGAAGACGGATTCCCGATCCAGGAATATACCGTACATATCTCAGAGCCGATCTACCCGGATAAATCGCTTCCTTACAAGAAACAGACAGATAAACTCAGAAAAGAGAATTACCGCGTCTGGAAAGAGATCTACAAGCGCGAATATCAGATGCCGCTTGAGTATACTACGATCGACATGCCGGATCTGGATACACTGAAATAAAGAGGGCGGAAGAAGTTCCGCCCTCTGTTTTATTCGTATCGTTCATCCAATACTATTTCTGGTCCTTTTACTCTCTGTCACGCTGTTGCTTTTCGCGTAAAAACGGTGATTATTCTTTTTTGTCTGACAAATGATATAATGTCAAAAAGAGGGTTGGAATGATGGAAGAAAATAAAGTCTGTACAACATGTGCAGGAAAACTGGAATTTAATACACTCATCGGGTTTTATGAATGCAAATCCTGCGGCAAGATCTACTCCGTGACGGAGGAGGATCTCAAGCCTGCATCGCTGGCTTCTGTAAACCGGCTTATGCTTGATCACAAATATGATGAGGCACAAAATAAGATCCGAAGTCTTCTGGAAGCAGATCCGGATAATGTCATGCTCCATTTACACAGCTTTCTTTGCAGAAAACGTGCCGTCAGCACAAATCAGCTTCTGATTTCCGCTTGTGACAGTGAAGAACAGATCAGGCAAGTCAAAGACGATCCGGACTGGGATAAGATCCGGACGATTAACGGTGGGCGAGGAAGTAAACTGACTGATCTGGTCCGGGAGTATTGCGACGATCAGCTTAAAATGTCCGTACTTCGAAGGAAATACGGTCCGGAAATCGAATCCGGGATCGTCAAAGATGTTCCCGCCGCCAACGAGAAAAGGATCAGGACGATCCCCAAATACATATTATTCCCGATCAGTTTGATCATCTGGTGTGCGATCGTCATCCCGATCTCTTTTCATCTTGCATCTGTCAATCATTGGTTCATAGAGGATTGGAGCTGGAATATAGGATACTATCAGAGGCTTAAGAATGAGGATGCATTTATACTGTCCGTGATCGGTATCATCTTGGCACTGACGGTTTTTTCCACCTTGTTTGTTTCCGTGTTTATGAAACGAAGGATACAGCGTCTGGCGAAAAACGGAAGGATCCGCATCCTGAAAGACGGAACACCTGTCAAAGCTACTTCGGAATTCCAGGATCACTCTGTTTATCTGAAGCCCGATCAGGTGGCGATAAGAGAGTACCGGGAATTGAAATTCCGCTGTGAAACGATCATTGAGGGGATCAGGAAAGAAGAAGCACGATTAATGACCGATTCTTGAAAAAGGCGGAGTCATCTTGTCTTGACCGGATCAGAACTTTACCCATATGCAAGGCCGTACTCCGACCCATTCGTAGTAATTGAACTCAGTAGTGATACTTCCATATCCATCGACCCATTCGGTAACCTGATCGAAATTGTCTGAGCGCAGCCAATAATTGCAGAATCCATCTGAATCCAAATATAAGTCAAATAGATCTGTATATCTGCCGGCTTTGCATACTCGATCATACTGGTTTGGAATAAACTCTTCGATTTCTTTCTGGGTCAGTAAGAATACCTTGGAGCCTGCGTCCATTCCTGCCCAAGATGAGCAGCCATCCGGAAGACCTTTTCTGACTTCGGAAGGGGAAACGATCTGATAGTTTTCGCCGTAAAAAGCACTGTTATAAAACCCTGAGTTCAGCCACGATTTCAAATCGCAGGTCTCCCACGATGAATTCACATCTTTCTGGTGATACTGTTGGGCGCATATGGCATATTTGGACATAAGGAGCGTATACTCGCCTTTCTCATCAAGAACGACCCAATCGATTTCGTTTCCTTTCCATGTACCGTAGTTTACCGTTTGCGCGTCAGCAAGGGCAGAATATCTCGGATCAGGTGTAGGCGTGGGAGTGGGATCCGTAAGTGCTCTGTTTATTTCTTTTTTCTTGTAATCGAACATGCTTGATGTCATCACAATTGCCGGTCGTATACCAAAAGTTTCATCGGCGGATATTTGTTCCGATACGGTAACACGTCCTTGCTCGTCTACAAATGCGGGAACGCATGTATCGCCCGAAGGAGCGAGCCACCAGGTCCGTTTCGCTTTATCATCGGAAGAAGAGAATATGTCTTTTGAGTCTTCCGAAGGCTTGGCAGCTCGGGCATTATCGGTATCGAAACACTCCTGCGCCTGATATGCCGAAAGCAGGAAAATTTTGTCTCCGTAATCGTTATCCGGATAATCGATCCTCTCATTTCCGAAAGCATCGGTAGTGATCAAAATAGGGTCTCTATTACCGGAAGTGGTAGGAACGAGCATTTCTTTTTCGCTATCTGTAAATGCCTGATTATAAAAGTCTTCGTTTAGCCATTTCCTGATGGAACTACTATCCCAGTTGACAGCAGTTCCGGAAGTGTCATATGGTTTGACGTCAAGAATGTACTTGGAGATAAGGATACTTGTATGTTCTCCGTGTGAAATATAGATCCACTCGATCGGCTTTCCGTCGTAAGTCCCGATCGTTTTGGTAAAACCCGTATCACTCCTTTTGCACGAACACAGATATACCCCTTGAAAAGCAATAATACCGGCAAGAATTAAAGAAAGTGTCCCTTTTCTCAAGAAAACTGCCCTCCAATCGCTTATAGACCTTCCCCGTAAGTATTTTACCATACGAAAGCATCCGGCGGATACTGCGGATTAAAAAGCGGATTAGACGAGCCTATTACAGATTTCAAGAACCTATCAAAGGAACTTGAAATCTGTTATACTACGATAGAAATAACTTGGTAAGTGAGGGCTTGGATATGACTAATTCTGAAAATATGAAACCCGAAAAAACAGGACTTTTCAGCGTAATTAAGTACGAAGGTGACAATAATACCTTTATCTGGAAACACCCGATTGAGGATTTCAACTACGGCTCCCAGCTGATCGTACACGAAAGCCAGGAGGCTGTCTTCTTTAAAGACGGTCAGGCCCTGGATACATTCGGACCGGGACGCTATACTCTTGAGACACAGAATCTTCCGCTTATCGGAAAGGCCTATAAGCTTGCAACCGGACCGAGTAGTCCTTTTCACGCGGAAGTATATTTCATTAATAAGACCGTACAGATGGCCATCAAATGGGGCACTCCGGATAAGGTCAGATTTATCGACCCGCTGACCGGTACACCTCTCGATCTCGGTGCATCCGGTGAGATGAATCTTCAGGTCTCCAATTCCAGAAAGCTTCTGATCCAGCTGGTCGGAACGATGAAGGGAATCGCCTGGAACGAGGCAGAAGGCTTTACCAAGTCCCTTCAGGAATCTTTCCGTCCGTTGATTTCTAACGCAGTCAAGACGAATCTTCCGACGGTCATCAAGTCCGAAGCGATCGATATTCTTGAGATCGATGAGAATCTCGGTCTTATTTCCGACAGCCTGAAAGAGAAGATCCAGCCCGGATTCGAAGAATATGGCCTTACGATCCCGCAGTTCTATGTAACCAGCATCGTTCTTCCGGAAAATGACCCGAACTTCAAGCGGATCAGGGAACTGCATACGATCACGCTGCAGACCAGGATCATCCAGGCAGAGGCAACGGTAAAGACCGCGCAGGCACAGAGCGAGACTCAGTACCGCACCGCTCAGGAACAGAGCAAGGCAGCGATCGAAGCCGCACACAGAGAGGCGGAGCTCCAGAGACAGCTGACCGAGACGGAAGTCGCCAGAAGAGAAGCGGAGAGAAAGGTCATTGCCGCACAGGCGGATGCCGAGGCAATGAGACTTGCCGGCATGACAGAAGCCGAGGTCATGAGAGCCAAAGGCTACAATCAGAAAGATGTACTTCAGGCGGAAGTCCAGAAGGCTTACGCCGAAGGTATCGGAAATATGGGACCGGATGTTTCCAACGGCGGAGGCGGAAGCTCCATCGTGGGCGACATGATGGGACTCGGTGTCGGTATGGCCGCGGCAAATGCGATCATGCCGCAGATCAGCAATATGATGCAGGGAATGAACCCGCAGCAGCCCGCAAATACACAGGCACCGGCTGCTCCGGCCGCTCCTTCTGCAGATATGTGGGACTGCTCCTGCGGACAGAAGAACATCGTCGGTAACTTCTGCAACAATTGCGGAAGTAAAAGACCGGTTACTGTATCCGGAGATGCATGGGATTGCAGCTGCGGATTAAAAGGAATCGTCGGTAATTTCTGTAACAACTGTGGAAAGAAGAGAGGTGAGTGATCATGAGTAAAAACGGAGTACGTGGTCTTATAGTATTAGCATTAATTCTGGCAGTATTCTGCACTATCGCTTTTGTGGCTCCTTTTTGCATGACGGCGACATTCTGGGCCGCATTCATTTGCGGAGTGGTCGCGATCGCTTTCCAGTTTTATGTCTTTTCTGTCTCCTTTTCCAAAGGACAGGGTGCAAAGAGTAAGTTCTATGGTTTCCCGATTGCAAGGATCGGCGTTACATACCTTCTCGTTCAGCTGGTTCTGAGCTTTGTGGAAATGGGCCTGTCCTGTAAGATCCCGGCGTGGGTTGCAATCATCATCAATGTTATTGTCTTTGTTATTGCGGCGATCGGATGCATTGCAGCAGAAGTCGTAAGAGATGAGGTCGTCCGTCAGGATGATAAGGTCAAGCAGGATATTGTAAATATGAAATCTCTTTCGGCGATGGCACAGGGACTTCCCGGTCTTTGCCAGGATGAAGCTCTTAAAAAAGACCTTCAGAAGCTTGCCGATGAGTTTAAGTTCAGCGATCCGGTTTCCTCTGCTTCTACAGCAGCGATGGAAGCCAATCTCGGAACACAGCTGCAGCAGCTGAAGAGTGCTCTGGCAAGCGGTGACTATGAGTCCGCAAGAGCTTACTGCGGCAGTCTGATGAACGGGCTGTCCGAAAGAAATCAGGCTTGCAAGCTCAATAAGTAATCATTAAGGTGTAGGAAAATGGCAGTATTCAAATGTAAAATGTGCGGCGGAGGCCTCGATATATCTGAAGGTATGACCGTATGTGAATGTGAATACTGCGGTTCGGTGCAGACTGTACCACAATTAGATGACGAGAAAAAGATAAATCTGTTTTCGCGTGCGAACAGACTAAGAAGTGCAGGCGAATTTGATAAGGCTTCCGGCGTATATGAGACGCTGGTATCGGATTATCCGGAAGAGGCGGAAGCCTATTGGGGTCTTCTTCTTTGTAAGTTCGGTATCGAATATGTGGACGATCCCGGAACCGGTAAAAAGGTTCCGACCTGCCACCGTTCTTCTTTTGACAGCATTATGGAAGATCAGGATTTCGAGATGGTCATGGAATGCTCGGATCCTGCTTCCCGTGCGGTCTATAGAGAAGAAGCCAAAGCCATAGAAGCTTTACGTATTGCCATCAACGAAGTTTCTTCTAAAGAAGCTCCTTATGATATTTTCATCTGCTACAAGGAAACGGATGATTCCGGAAACCGCACGATCGACAGCGTGATCGCGCAGGATGTGTATCAGGCACTTGTTGAAAAAGGATACAAAGTCTTCTTTTCGAGGATCACACTCGAAGATAAACTGGGTCAGGAATACGAACCCTATATTTTCGCGGCGCTCAACTCGTCAAAGATCATGCTCGCTTTCGGTACGGATTACGAATACTACAATGCCGTTTGGGTCAAAAACGAATGGAGCCGTTTCTTAAGTCTGATCGAAAAAGGCGCGAATAAGACATTGATCCCATGTTATAAAGGCATCGATGCATACGATATGCCGAAGGAATTCCAAAGACTTCAGGCGCAGGATATGGGAAAAGTCGGCGCCATTCAGGATCTTCTTCGTGGAATCGAGAAGATCCTGGGAGCGAAGACTAAAGGTACGGTTACTCCGCCGGTACCATCTGCCCTGAAAGAAGGCGACCTGACCAAACTGGCTCTTTTGAAGCGGACATTTATGTTCCTTGAAGACGGTGACTGGAGCAGCGCAGACAGGTATGCGGAGAAAGTCCTGGATATCGATCCGGAAAACGGTGAGGCATACCTTGCAAAAGCAATGGCAGACTTAGGAATTCCGAATCTTGTAGTTTTAAATGACATATCCGTTTTTGAAAACAATTTCTATACGCAAAAAGCACTCCGCTATGGCAGCGACGCATTGAGAAATGACCTCCTCGGATTTATCGAATCGCATAAGTCCGCGGAAAGGATGCGTCTTAAGGCGGAAGAGGAAAGAAGAAAAAGAGAAGAAAAAGCCGCGCAGGAGACAGCAGAAAAAGTCATTTCTGCATTTACGGCAAAAGATACATCTTCTGAGATGCCGGGTGATGAACAAAAGCCGAAACTGAGTTTCGGTCAGGCGGTGCAGGCACTTCTTTCCAATCCTCGTGTCATTGAGATCGTAAGTGAAAAGAACCTGAAGCAGGTCTCGGTATATAAAGGGTATGTGAAGATCACTTTCGGCCGCTATCCTCAGTTTTCGGATGGCCGGATCTCTGACATCGAGTGGCTGGTTCTGAGGCATGAAGGGAACAGGACCCTCCTTATCAGTAAAGATGCACTCGATTACCTAAAATTCAGCGAGACAGGCGCGGAAGTCACATGGGAGACCAGCTCTCTTCGCAAATGGCTGAACGAAACGTTCATCAACAGTGCTTTTAGCGAAGAAGAAAAAAGGATGATCATGAACGTATCCGTGGCGGCGGACAAGACCCATTCGTTAGGTGCTAAAGCCGGAAACGATACTGTTGACAAGATCTATCTCCTAGACAGCGTGGAGGCGAATCTGTATCTCAATTCAATTAACGCCCGGACATGCCTGCCAACAGAGTATTGTCAT
Organism: Clostridiales bacterium; assembly: GCA_017428545.1. Lineage (GTDB taxonomy): Bacteria > Bacillota > Clostridia > Saccharofermentanales > Saccharofermentanaceae > Scatonaster. The sequence continues at coordinate 37,505 of JAFRQR010000025.1, read as the reverse complement.
GCCAAGGGCGCGGCAAACCCCGGCAGATGGTGGCTCAGATCACCCGGCGCATATGTCAGCGGTGACGGTTATGTGAACTTCGGCGGCAGAAGTGTCTTTGCCAGTTATAACGCTGTCCGTCCCACCTTGTGGATAAATCTGGAGTCCTGACGCTTCTACTATGAATGAACATCAGAAAAAGAATCTGAACCGTTTTGAAGAACTTTCGGACCGCGCAAGAAGTACCGGCATATATACTTACTCGACTTTTCATTCGAGGGAGACGGCAAGTCTTGCTTTTGATGTGGCATCTGAAAAAGAGGTCATGCTCTGGGGCGGAACGGATAGCAGCGAGCGGGTCGTGGCGCGCTTTGGTGATCCCGAAGAGATCGGCTATAGCGAGGATTTTCCTATCTGCATACTCTCTGTAAAGCCGAAACAGGCGAAGTATTCGGATGTGCTGACGCATCGCGATTTCCTCGGAGCGATACTGAATCTCGGGATCGAGCGCGATATGCTCGGCGATATCCTGGTTCATGAAAACTCCGCCTACTTTTTCGTGATGGATAAAGTTTCGGATGTGATCTTGTCCGATCTTGATCGGGTGAAGCATACGGCCGTGTGTTGCAGTGTGGTTGAGTCGGTGCCGGAAGACTGTCTTCCCAAACTTTCTGAAGAGCACATCACTGTTTCTTCACCAAGGCTGGATGCGATCCTTGCGAAAGTATATCACCTGTCAAGAGAGGATTCTAAAGACTTGTTTGACGATGAGAAGGTCACACTGAACGGAAAACTCTGTAAAAGCCCGGAGACCATCCTTAAGGAGAATACCACGGTGTCCGTGAGAGGTTATGGTAAACTGGAATATCATGGTGAGGAATATACCACGAAAAAAGGAAAAACAGGACTGACCATCTGGCGGTATATTTGAAGAGGAGTCTTTATGGAGAAATTCTATTTCGAGGTGCCGGGCATCGGCAGAAAGCAGGATGCGATCGAGTTCATCCAGGAGTTTTACGCGCATCATTCGGACATCAACGGTACCGGCGCGCTGGACAGCTACGTTGATGACTATGAGGGTTGGCTCGAGAAGCTGGAAAGAGATTACGTGCAGGTGCCAAGCGAGGAGCGGGTTCCGGCGCGGACATACTTTCTGGTCAGAGAGTCAGACAAGCGTATCGTGGGCATGATCAACATCCGTCTGGCGCTCAACAAGAGGCTGAGTAAGTACGGCGGCCACATCGGCTACTGCATCCGCCCGACGGAGCGCGGCAAGGGGTACAACAACATGAACCTCTACCTGGGCTTGAAAGTCTGCGCCGCGCACGGCATCGAGACGGTGTTTATGGATGCGGATCTTCATAATCCGGCGTCCTGGAAGACGATGGAGGCATTTGGCGGCGTCCGCATCCGCGAGTATTTCGACGATGTGGATGCGCACTGCATGGTGGTCGATTACAATATTGATGTTAAAAAAGCCCTGGCCGATCACCCGGAGTACGAGGATTTGACCATATCTCAGGAATAAGGCGAAGGAGTCTGCGATGATAAAAGCACTGTTTGTCGATTTTTACGGGACGCTCGTTCATGAAGACGGGGAGATCATAAAGGAGATCACCAATATCATTCATGACACCGGAAATGAGGCGGCGCCTTCCGAGATCGATTCTTTCTGGTGGAAGGATTTTCAGAACATGTTCGTTTCTTCCTTTGACGACAGTTTCGAGCTGCAGCGCGATATCGAGCGAAAAGCACTTGCCCACACGACCGAGAAATTCGAATCTGCGGCAGATGCTTCCGCCTTATGCGACCGATTGTTTTCCCAGTGGAGCCGGCCGGAGATTTTTGAAGATACGAAAGAGTTTTTCGATAGATCCCCGCTCCCGATTTATATTGTTTCCAATATTGATAACATTGATATCCGTAGTGCCATCGAGTACCACGGGCTCAAGCCGGCCGGCGTGTTTACATCGGAAGATGCCAGGTCTTATAAACCGCGAAAAGAACTGTTCGAGCTGGCGCTTTCCAAGACCGGGCTTGATCCGGAGGAAGTGATTCATATCGGAGATTCGGTAAGCAGCGATGTTAAAGGGGCATCGGCACTGGGGATCAGGACTTTGTGGCTGAACCGCTTCGGTAAGGAGGTCCCTTCCGGGGTGACCTCGATTTCCACTCTTCTGGAGGTATTTATGAATTTGGATGTGACGATTCGAAATGCAACGAAGGATGATCTTCCGGCGCTTCGTGATCTTTATCTGGCGCTGGAGGAAGACGGCGTCCGGTACCAGCCGGAGCACTTTGTCATCGGAGAGAGAACAGACGAATTCTTCAAGTCGATCTTTGACAGCGATACCCAGGATATCCTGGTAGCAGATATCGGCGGCGAAGCAGTCGGATTTGTGCATGTGATGATCCTTCAGCAGAAAAAAGTGTCCTGCCTCAAGCCGCAGAGCGTGGTCTATATGCAGGATCTTTGCGTCCGCGAAGATCTTCGAAGCAAAGGCATCGGCACCATCCTGGTCAAAGCCGCGAAGAAGTACGGGAAGGACAGAGGCGTGGACTTTATCCGCACGCAGGTATTTCCCGGAAATGTGGATGGCATGCGCTTTTATGAGAGAAACGGCTTCTGCGAGATGATGAAGACCATCGAGTGCCAGTCCCTGGACTGAACCCCTAGTAATAGAATATTTCGGCATATTCGAAAGATGAATCACTGATCCTTTTATACTACGAAGCTGTTTCTCGACAATGAGATCAGATGATATACTCAACTTAGTTCAGATGGGGAACTGTCCGGACTAAGTTTTTTATTCGACATATCGTTTGGCATTCGCAAGGGAATCGTAGATGGATAAACACTTATTTTTTGAAAACGCCTACTTCGTGATCGGTACTTCCTATGCCGGGAAGTCAACGATGGTAAAAGAAATTGCAAAGAAACATAACGGGATCGCCTGTGAGGAGAACTATCACGATAACTATCCGGAGGAACTGGATAAAGAAGAGTTTCCTTGTCTGACGTATACGCGCGATCTGGTGGACTGGCATGATTTTATCCGCCGTTCTCCGCAGGAATATAAGGACTGGATCGACGGCGCCAAGAGAGAAAGCGGGATCCTCGAACTTCGAATGCTGCCGGAGATCTGTAGTCTGGGAAAGCCTGTGTTTGTGGATACGAATATCAGCTTGGACGATCTTCGTGTGATCACACCGAAGAACCATGTCGTCGTCCTTCTTTCGGATCCGCAGATCTCGATCCACCGCTTCTTCGACCGTCCGGACCCGGAGAAGCAGTTCTTGTATAAGCTGATGCTGGAAGAGCCGGATCCGGAGGCGGCACTGGCCAATTATCGAAAAGGCCTGGAACTGATCTGCTCGCAGGAAGCCTATGATACACTTCTGAACTCAGGCTTTGCCGTTATTCATCGTGATGATAACAGAACGATCGAACAGACAGCAGAACTTCTGGACGAGGTTTTCGGGTTATAATGTGATCATTACTTAGGAAGGAAGATCATGATGAAGTCGGATTTCTTTTCAGGATTAGCGGAGAATAACAGAGAGTTGCTTCTGAAGGTCCCGATGAGTGATATTCATAATCACTCCACGAAGGGATGCAGACGCAGCTGGCTGGCGGAACAATTAAATATGGTTCTGCCGGATCCGCCTGAAAAGTTCGATGGCCTTTCCGGTATGCAGGAATGGTTCACGAGAGAGATCAAACCATACTGCACCGGCAAAGAAGGCATCATACTCCGGTGGGAAGGTGCTTTTGCCGAGGCAAAAAGAAACCACATCGTACGGCTTGCGATGAACTTCGGCGTGACGGAGATCGATCTGGTCGGCGGAATGGAGCCGTTTCGGAAAATGATCGACGGATTCCATCAGAAGCATTGCCCGGATACGGTATTCGAGCCGGAGATCACCTATATCTCGCTATGTAATGTGGAAGAAGAGACCGAAAGGATGGATCAGTTCGTTTCAGACGGATACTTCCGGTCCATCGATGTCTGCGGCGGAGAAAACCTGCGGCCCATCGAAGATTTCCTGCCGCTCTATCGGAAAGCGGAGCAGTTTCATCTTATTAAGAAGATGCATGTCGGAGAAAGCGGGCCGGCGGAAGATGTTCGAAAAGCCGTGGAAATCCTGGGCCTTGATGAGGTCCACCACGGGATCCGCGCGGCCGATTCGAAAGACGTGATGCGCTTCCTAGCCGAGAACAAGATTCAGCTGAATGTGTGCCCGAGCAGTAACGTGATGCTGGGATATGCACGTAGTTTCAAAGACCATCCGATCAAGGTGCTCTACGAAAGCGGGGTCAATGTGACGATCAACACAGACGATCTACTGATCTTTGACAGCTCGATCGAAAACGAATACCTGCTTTTATACCGCGCGGGTGTACTTAGTGCAGAACAATTAAATGAGATACGATTGCTGGGCAACAGACCACGATCGAGAAGTATCTGAAGAAGTAGAAGCATTATACTTAGAAGACTTTGACAGATCCCCGAAGAATCACTACGATGAGAAAAGAATGAGAAAAGGAGATCTACATGCTGACCAGAGATGATATATTCCGTTTCTTGCAAGAGGCGGGAATCAAACACGATGATAAGGTAACGATCCACTGTTCACTCCGCTCGATCGGGAAAATCGAGAACGGGGCGGATGGCCTGATCGATGCTTGCTGTGAATACCTGAAAGACGGTCTCTTTATTGTACCGACGCACACATGGAATAAGGTGTGGAGAGATACTCCTTGCTACGATGTCAGATCAACGGTGCCGGATATCGGAACACTTGCCGAGGTAGCTGCTTTTCGAAAAGATGGCGTAAGATCTTTACACCCGACACACTCGGTGACGGTATTCGGAAAAGGGGCAGCAGAATTTGTAAAGGGAGAGGAGAAGTGTGGATCTCCGGCGCCTGTCGGAAGCTGCATCAGCCGCCTCTACGAAGAAGGAGGGAAAGTCCTTCTGGTCGGTGTCGGACATGAGAGAAATACGTATCTTCACTCGGTGGATGAGCGCCTGAAGATCCCGGACCGTCTGAATCCGAATCCTTTCGAGATCACGATCATCGACCATCAGGGGCGTGAACTGAAATCGCCTCCGTTTCACTCACACTACACGGCGGTCTCTGACCGCTGCGTCTCCGAATACTACCCGAACTATAAAGAAGCTTTTGAATATGCTGGTGCAGTAACTTATTCCAAACTTGGAAATGCACTGGTATATGTGTGCGACTGCCGGAAAATGACGGATATCCTTAAGACGATGTGGGAACGGACAGACAGGGATCTATGCATCTCGGCAGATCCGATCCCGAGGAAACTATATGAATCATGACAGACCTGAAAAATTGAAGTTTTCTGATCGCGACGGCAGTGTGCACGAGAAGGATCTTTTCCTTCCGAGCGAGGAGGACATAAAGAACCGGCGCCTGGATACGCGTTTGTTCTCCAATCCTCCCTTCATGCTCGAGTTTGTCACGGATGACAGTATGCTGACCATCACCAATGAAAAAGGCGAGAAGTGGGAATTCCCTTATGAAACCAATAAGATCTTCGAACTGGATGGCGACAAACGGTATGTCATGCTCATAGAAGAAAAAGGGTACGCAAGGCTACTGGCCAGTGCTTTTCTCGCGGAAAAAGAGTCCGCGCGATTTAGCTATCCGGGACTGATCCCTCAGTTCTTCGGATTCGTCAATGCCTTCGATCCGGATTGCATCCTCGAAGACCGGGACGGCGTGGTATATACAGCGTCGGTACGAAAGGGAAAAGGAGAATGCGTCTTCGAAGAGGATGCATTCCATGATAGAGTCGTGGCCATGTGTGCCTGCATGCAGGAGATCCTGGACGACCAGATTCGGGGTCCCCATGTCAGCCGAGGGGTGATCTCGGAACTCGAATACATGGACCGAAGAGGAGACCCTTCCAGATATATGCCCTACGCTCTCATGGAGATACTGGAAAAGCACCCGGTTATCACTTTTGTTGAAGGGGATAAGAAACGGAACGAGGAGCTGACCCGGGAACTAAAGGAGATCGTGAATGAATATAAAGGGCTGAAAAGAGTATAGGTAAGCATCTTTTAGAAGGCGGGAAAGGGAGTCTATTATGGAAATCACATATAAAAAACTCACAGAGAATGAACTGGGCGAGATCATTAGAATGAGGATCGACCAGCTGACGGAGGAATATACTGAAGTAGGCAAGACCGTGCCGGAGGGCGTTGATCTCGAGGAGTCTCTGATGGATTTCTATAAGAGAAACCTGGCGGCCGGCACGTATGTCTCGTGGCTTGCTTTTGATGGCGATAAGATCGTCGGAACAAGCGGGATGTCTTTTGCGGAGAAGCCGCCGTATTTTACCTGCCCAACCGGAAGACTGGGGATCCTTTCAAGTATGTACACGGATCCGGACTATAGAAGAATGGGCATCGCTTCCGAGCTTCTCAAAAGAGTCGTCCAGGAAGCCAAGGACTATGGCTGCGGGACGATCTACATCACGGCATCGGATGCGGGCGTGAAACTCTACGAGGCGAACGGCTTCAAGCGCAACGGGAATTTCATGCAGTATAATTTTGGGTGAAAGGGTGAACTGGTCCGGGACCCGGGCGATCATGTGGTGATCGATAAGGAGGAGCTTGAAGATGTTGAGAAAGCCGCTTGGTGAATTTCCGGTGGGTGTCTGCCAATTTGATACAGCTGAGATCGGCGAGTCATGCCCAAGAAAAGTCCCGCTGCTTTTCTATTATCCGTCGGCGCCGTGGACGGATGAATATCCGTATAAAGATCCCGAGTATCTGAAGCTGGCACCTGAGTCGCCGGATAATGGCGTGCATACGTTCTGTGGAGATAAGCCTGCGCTTTCCGATGCGAAGAAAACGTTCCCGGTGGTCCTTTTCAGCCACGGGCTGTGTGGCTACAGTATGGAAAATACGACTCTCTGCGCCGACCTGGCTTCTCATGGCTATGTGGTGATCAGCATCGGGCATCCCTTTGGATCCAAGATCGTGTCCTATACTGACGGCACGGTGTTTTCCGATCCCGAACCGTTCCGGACGCTCCGCCGGAAAGCGGATAAGCTGGAAGCGCTCTGGTATGAAGATACCCTCGCTGCTTTTCAAATGGCAGAAGCACTGGGCCGGGACGATGATGTCTGGGGCGGGCGGCTGGATCTGTCTTCTGCAGGTATCGTCGGGGATTCTTTTGGCGGATGCTGCGCGATCGCGGCTGCCCTGAAAAACGACGAGATCCGATATGCCGTCAATCTTGATGGCGGGCTCTTCGTTCCTTTCGATTATGTCTATCTGCAGAAGCCCATCCTTTTCTTATGCAGATCATGGAATATCAAGGCGTATTCCGGGCTTTCTTCTCATGGATGTACGCAGGTCGAGATTGTAAAATACAGAGGGATGAAGCATTATGAATTCAGCGATGGCGTCTATTTAGGCCCCAAAGGGAAAAAGAACCGGAGCTGGGCGGATCAGAACAGCCGGGAAAGATCCGAACGAATACTGCAGTTTCTGCAGAAAACGAAGAAATGATAGTTAGAAAAGGTGAAGTATGGAATTTGATGGTACAGAGATTCTGATCGGAAAAGGCGCGCAGGCGGATGTAGTTGAATATCAGGGATATGCTTACAAGATCTACCCGAAGGAGTATCCGGCCGAGTGGATCGGCTTTGAGATGCGCCAGCAAAAGGCAGTGAACGAGGCGGGGCTGTCGCCGGTCCGATACTATAAGACGGATGACGATCACATCCTCAAGATGGATCTGATCGACGGAACGCCCCTCGAAAAATACGCGAATGCACAGGATCCGCTGAGCTTTAAGATCCTGGCAGATGCTTTTACCAGAGTACATCGCGCGGATCCGGAGGGCGTGGATATCCCGCCGCTGGCAGCAACTGCCGGTATGGGGCTGGGACCGGAGGAACAGAAGATCGTTCTTCCGATCATCGAGCGGCTTTCTGGGAAGATGAAAAGCTGCATCTGCCACCTGGATATGCATTTTCTGAACATCATGATCCCGAAGGGACTGTCCCGGCTCAGTGAAGATACGGAATATACGATCATCGACTGGATGAACAGCAGGATCGCGCCGGCGGTATTTGACTACGCCAGGACATATGTGATCCTTGAAGAATTTTCCGGAGAAGCGCTTGCAGTCTATAAGGATCAGATACTTCCGCAGATGTGGGAGCTGGGAGTCAAGGAAGAAGACTTCGCCGACGCTGTAAAAGCCTGTTTCCTGATGCGCCAGCGGGAAAAGAACTAGCCGGGGCACATGATGCTTGTGAAAGCGTATGCTTATCGGGACCCGGATGATTATGACAGAAAGAATCGATTTCCCAGAAAAAACGGAGGCGGCAAGTGACTGTTACCAAAAACAGACAATCTCAGAAAACGATTTCCAATATGGTCCGGACGGCTTTCCCGGATAAGAAGATCGCTGCGGTAAAAGAACTGACAGAGGGAATGTGTAATGTGACGTATGATATTTCCTTTGAAGACGGGTCGGAAAGCATCCTGAAGATCGCAGCGAAAGACAGATCGGGGAATACTTCCAATGAAGTGAATCTTATGCGGGCAGAGATCCGGGCCATGAAACTGGTCAAGGAGAAATGCTCGTTTAAGGTGGCGGATGTCCTGTATTACGATACCGGTAAGACGATCTGCGACGGGGATTACTTCTTCATGGAAAAACTGGAAGGGGACAACTTTCATCTGGTTAGAGAGAAAATGCGGCAAGAGGAGATAGATGCGATCGACGAAGAGATCGGAAGGATCTCCCGTGAACTTTCAGCGATCCATAATCCGGAGTTCGGTTTTCTGGGAGACGATACACGATATGATTCTCTGTATGCGTTTGTCAGGCACATGCTTGAAAACCTTCTTTCCGATGCCCAAAAAAGAGACATAGACATCCTTTGCGATGGACAGGAATATCTGCGCAGATTAGAAAAAGACAGAAGTGCTTTTGAAGCGGTACAACAGGCATCACTGGTCCACTGGGACATGTGGGAAGGAAACGTCTTCGTTAAAGACGGACATGTGTCCGGGATCATTGACTGGGAAAGAGCCATGTGGGGCGAGCCGTTTATGGATGACCGGTTCAGGATGCATAACCGAAGAGAGAAATTCCTGGAAGGGTTCGGGAAGACCTCTTTTTCGGAAGACGAATCGAAAAGACTTCGCTGGTACGATATCATTTTGTACCTGACGATGATGATCGAAGTTTTCTATAGAGAATTCGAAGATAAAGGCTAGTATTTCTGGGCAAGAGAGATGTTGGGGAAGTGCATAAATGAGGTTTCCTGAAATGTTTCAGCGGTTGACAGGATGGTTCAAAAGATCGATTGCGGAACACCGGATAGCGTTCCGGGTATTCCTCATCGCGACAGCAATGGTGCTCATTTACTTGTTTTTCGTACTGTATCTGGTCACGGTGGATAGTAGTCCGAAGATCCAGAATAAACGCCATTTCGCAGCAATAGAAGATGCGCGGGTAGAACTTCCTGAAGAGGCGAAGACCCCACTGGGAAGCGATTTCCTCGAGGAAGAATATAAGGTGTTCCGACTGCCGGTTAACCGTTTGGTTTTTCTTGCTTCTCTTGGGCTGTTTTTCTTCGCTGCGGTAGTGACGGTTCTGAGTTTCATGGCAAACATAGCGGGGATCCGCCTTTTAAAGAAAAAGGACAGAAATCGTTTTCTTGCTCATTATTATATTCGCAGCTTTATCTTGCCTCCGCTCAGCCTTTTCTTCCTTGGCCTGACCATCTACCTTATGATCGATCCGTGCAAAAAAGTGGGCTTTGTTAAGCGGACTTACGAGGTGCGGGAACTGAACGTCGTCATGAAGAATAGTGAGTCGAAGCAGTTTACTGAGCCAGATGGGAGGAAAAGTACATACGGCAGTTACTATCTGCAGTGTGAAAGGAACGGGGAACAGTATATTGAGAAGGTGAACTTCGAGATCTATAATCAGGTACAGGAACACGGCACCTACTATCTGGTGTATGTGCACTATGACGACCTTTCAGACTTTGTCGGGATCTACTCCGCGGAGGAGTATGAGTATCCGGTTCGACAACGATGACTACCATAACGCTTACTATAATGTGACCGTGGTGGAGGAGAAGTGATATCTGATCCCTCAAGAATACTCATTTTATCAAGAACGTTCTCTTCTGCCTTTGTATAATAGAAGTACGATATCGTAATAGAAAGGATGATGGGCATGGAGAATCTGGGACTCCTTATTGAGGCGCTGGAATTTATCGAGAAAAATCTTGCGTCACCGATCAGGACAGAGTCTATATCTGAATATCTGCACTGCTCAAAGTCCACTATAGAAAAGCTTTTCAAGTACGTAAACAACATCAGTATCAGGGATTACATTATCCGCAGGCGAATGAGCAGGGCGTCAAGAGACCTGGTGAAGAATCCGGATAGATCTTTGCTGGACATCGGCATAGAGTACGGATATGGCAGTAATGAAGCGTTTACCAGAGCTTTTCAAAGCGTCTGGCAGGTATCGCCTTCGGAATTCCGGAAGAATCCCTCTGAGTTTGAACTGTTTCCCGGCTATCGGATCGAGCGGGAACTACTGGAGGATAAAAAGATGACAGACAGAAAAAAGGTTGATATTAGTGAACTTTATGATTGCATTAAGGAAAGAAAAGGATGTTTCCTGATCCTTGGAGACATCAAGGGTCTGATCCCGATCAATGAGATCTCCCGTAAGGCAGGGGATCTGGCGATCATCACTTCGCTGAAACGCATGGAGCAGGCCGCCGGACCAGAGGATGTCGTTTTCCGTATCGGAGGAGATGAATTCGTGATCCTTACCGACTCAACCGATGAGGCGTATGCGAAGAAACTCTGCGGGGAGATCGTAAGCCATAATGATGAGTGCATCTCCTGGGATGGAAACGAGATCCCGCTGACGCTATACGTTAAGGCTGTCCGCTATGAAGGCGGATCTGCTCTGCGGTATTCCGATTTTTTTACCATGCTGCACAGCGAGATCAGTGAAGAGTTCAAACGGCAGTGTTATGAAGGGAAATAGCCCGTACATTCACGATATTCATTTTGGTTTTTCCTATGAGAGATAGTGGTGTTTCAAAATGAAGTGATCATTCGTCACTTTAATATGTTTCATATGCTGGTCAATGTAATGGTCAATGTAAAACGTTTCAACATAGACCATTACATTGATTTTTGCCATTTTTCCATGTAGTGGTCAATGTAAAACGTTTTAACATTGACTAATACTTGGAATATGTCATGACTAAGATGGACGCCAGTTTTCACTGCTCGTATAAGCGCCGTACTAACAGCTTCAATGATGTATAATGATTTTGAAAGATTTTTGCTTTATATGTACGACGAATAGAAACTAATTGGAGAAGTAAGATGACCTACGAAGAGATCAAGAATAATGAAGTGATCAAAACTTATATAAAGCAGGCGAATGAGTCGCTGGATGCGCTGGGGTATACGGAGCACGGGTTCGCGCATGTGACGCTTGTGGCGGAGACGGCCGGCTATATCCTTAAGACTCTGGGATATCCCGAGAGGACCGTGGAGCTTGTGAAGATCGCCGGATATCTCCATGACATCGGCAATCTGGTGAACCGGACGGATCACAGCCAGTCAGGCGCGCTGATCGCTTTCCGTATCTTAAATGAGATGGGATTCCCGCCGGAGGAAATCGGCATGATCGTCACGGCGATCGGAAACCACGATGAGGGGACCGGTGTCCCGGTAAACTCTCTTGCGGCGGCGCTGATCCTGGCGGATAAGAGCGATGTGCGCCGTAACCGTGTCCGTAATGACGATAAGTCCTCCTTCGATATTCATGACCGAGTCAACTATTCGGTCACGAAGTCCGAACTGAAGATCAATGAAGCGCATACGATCATCAAGCTCAAGCTCTCGGTCGATACGCACTATAGCTCGGTGATGGACTATTTCGAGATCTTCCTGCAGCGCATGGTCCTCTGCCGTAAGGCCGCAGAAACGCTCGGCCTGCAGTTTAAACTGATCATCAACGAGCAGCAGCTGATCTGACCGGGATCTTCAGTCAGGAATATCTCACGAGAAAGATGCTAATGCATCGGAAAAATGTGATAGCTCAACGGAACTTGGAGGATAAATATGGCACTGATTAGTATTGATTTCAGATCGGAAACTCTAAAGAGAAGCGTGCAGGCAAATGTCATTCTTCCGATTGAGAACTGTGATGGCCCGTATCCGACTTTGTATCTTCTTCATGGACTGACAGATAACTGTAACGGCTGGCTCAGCTACACACGGATCCGTAAATGGGCGGAAGAGAGTGGTCTTGCGGTGGTCATGCCTTCCGGAGAGAACTCGTTTTACATGGATATCCTCGTGAAAGACGGCTGCCTGGGTGATTTTGGCGAATACGTCGGACGGGAACTGGTCGAAGTGACGCGGAAGATGTTCCCTCTTTCCACCAAGAGAGAAGATACTTTCCTTGCCGGCCTCTCGATGGGTGGTTTCGGTACGTGCCGAAATGCACTGAAGTATAGTGAGACTTTCGGGAAAGCTGCCATTTTGTCGGGCGCGCTGCATTTCTATGAATACCCGGAGGAATGGGTAAAGACGCAAGGGAATACGATTGGCGAGGTGACGAACTTCGGTGATCTGGAGAAAACCAGAAATTCAGACAGAAATCCGCGCTTCCTGATGGAGAGAATCAAGAACGATCCGAAAAAGAGTTTTCCGTCATTTTATGTGGCATGCGGACTTCAAGATGAGCTTCTGGAAGCAAACCGTTCCATTGCAAAAGCACTGAAAGAGGCCGGCGCAGATGTCACCTATGAAGAAGGTGAAGGCCGCCACGACTGGGACTTCTGGGATGAATACATTCAGCATGTCCTGAAGTGGTTGGTCTTTGGTGTGTAAGGAATATAAACGGCTTTCTATCAATAATATGAAACCATCTGAGGATCATCCTCAGGTGGTTTTTCTTTTGTATTGCCTTATCTTGACATCGTGTCAGAATGAGTTTATAATTCAAATTGACACAATGTCAGAATAGGATTTGCGAAAAGAATTTGTGGAGGCGTACCATGCCAAAGGGATCACCGGAAAGAACAGCTGCGAGAAAAGAAGAGATCATCAATGCGTGTGAGAAGCTCTATCAGACCATGAGTTTTAAGGATATCACGCTGAAAGAGATCGGGAACGAGACATCATTTTCCAGACCGACGATCTATAACTACTACCAGACGAAAGAAGAGATCTTCCTGGCGCTTTTCGAGCGGGAATATGTTCGCTGGAACGAGGAACTGACCTCGATCCTTGAAAAGAACAAGACGCTTTCGAAAAAGCAGCTTGCGAAAAAGCTTGCGACCTCGATCGCTAACAGAGAGCAGCTCCTGAAGCTTCTGGCGATGAATAACTACGATATGGAAGCCAACAGCCGCCCGGAACTTCTGACTTCCTTCAAAGTGGCATATGGCGAGTCCCTGCGGATCGTAGGCAGGATCATTTCGAAGTTCTGCCCGGAAAAGCCGGCGCAGGAATTGCAGACCATCCTATATGTGTTCTTCCCGTTCATGTTCGGGATCTATCCCTATACATCAGTGACCGATAAGCAGAAAGACGCCATGGAACAGGCAGGCGTGAACTTCGTATATCAGACGGTTTTTGAACTCACGAATAACTGCCTTTTGAAACTGCTATAAATCCGGCTTTGAAAAATACTGTTGCATAGTTGTCTTTGCGAAAAGCACTATAAGGAGGAACTTGACGATGAAATATACACTACTTGGAAATTCGGACTTAAACGTATCCCGTATCTGCATGGGCTGCATGGGATTTGGAGATGCCACGAAAGGACATCACAGCTGGACGCTCGATGAAGAGCATTCCAGAGAGATCATCAAAAGAGGACTTGACCTCGGCGTGAATTTCTACGATACGGCGATCTCGTATCAGAGCGGAACCAGTGAGCAGTATGTGGGACGTGCGCTCCGTGACTTCGCAAAAAGAGAAGATGTAGTTGTGGCCACGAAATTCCTTCCAAGAACTCCTGAAGAGATCGAAAAGGGTATCTCCGGCCAGCAGCATATTGAGAACATGATCAACACCAGCCTTAGTAATCTCGGGATGGATTATGTGGATCTTTATATCTATCACATGTGGGACTGGAAGACGGATCTTTACGATATCATGGACGGATTAAACCGCGTCGTGAAAGCCGGTAAGGCAAGATATATCGGTATTTCCAACTGTTTTGCCTGGCAGATCGCAAAGGCCAATGCAATAGCGGAGAAAGAAGGCTTTTCTAAGTTCGTTTCCATTCAGGGGCATTACAACCTGATCTTCCGCGAGGAAGAGCGTGAGATGGTGCCGTACTGTGAAGAAGAAAATATCGCACTGACACCTTATAGTGCTCTGGCCAGCGGAAGACTCTCCAGAAAACCGGGAGAAGGAGATACGAAGCGTGCCACGGAGGACACTTACGCGAAGTATAAATATGCGGCTTCTGAGCAGCAGGATGCTGTGATCATCGAACGCGTGGCAGAACTTGCCAAAAAGCACGGTGTGACCATGACGGAAGTATCTCTGGCATGGCTTCTGACCAAAGTTACAGCGCCTGTTGTCGGAGCGACCAAGCTTCACCATATCGAAGGCGCAGCGAAAGCCGTGGAGCTGGTGCTTTCGGACGAAGAAATCAATTATCTCGAAGAACTGTATGTTCCGCATCCGCTGGCAGGTGTGATGGCACAGAATAAGAGAACGGATGCAGAAAAGAAGCATGTGTGGACCACAGGTGCACAGAAGATCATGGAAGGAGAGAAATGATATGAAGAAATTAATGTCAGTGCTGGTAGCAGGTGTAATGCTTTTCAGCCTCGCGGCATGTGCCAATAAGGACGATGCGGATAAAGAGACATCCCTGAATACAACCGAAGAAGCCACTACAGTAGCTGAGACGTCAGCGTCGGATGAGAAACAGGAAACAGAGGCATCCGGCCCGGAAAATGCTTCTTCTGACGCAACGACGGAAGACACGTCATCGGAATCACCTGAGAATACACAGGCACATAAGGAAGTGCTCGTCGTATATTTCTCCGCAACAGGAACCACGAAAGATGTGGCGGAAAAAATCGCGAAGATCGAGGATGCGGACCTGTATGAGATCGTTCCGGCAGAGCCGTATTCAGATGCAGATCTGAACTGGAATGATTCGAATAGCCGCTCTACCAAGGAGCAGAATGATTCCTCCAGCAGACCTCAGATCGGAAGTGCGGCAGTATCCCTGGATGGATATAAGAAAGTATATATCGGCTATCCGATCTGGTGGGGAGAAGAACCCCGTATCCTGGACACTTTCGTTGAAAGCTATAACTTTGACGGCATCACCATGATCCCGTTCTGCACATCTTCAAGCAGCGGCCTCGGAAGAAGCGGAAAGAATCTTGAAGATCGTGCGGGAAGCGGAAACTGGCTCGACGGAAAACGCTTCGGTGCCGGGCCTTCGGAAGATAGTGTCAGATCCTGGATCGAAGATCTGAACTAAGAAAACGTTAGGAAAGTATATGAATTAAAGTGGAGGGCGGAATTATGCAGGGAAAAAGCAGCACCATAGTGAAACGAACGGTGGATGTATGTATGACCGTCCTCATGCTTTGTCTGATGGCATATCAGGTGACGGGCGAGAAATACCACGAGTGGATCGGTATCGGGATGACGCTTCTCGTCATCGTTCATCAGATCCTCAACCGGAAGTGGTATAAAGCGTCTTTTAAGGGAAAGTATAATGCGTACCGGATCCTCACGTTAGTGATCGATGTGTCTTTGCTTTTAGTCTTTGCGTTGACTGCTTTCTACGGCGTGTCCATGAGCAGTCACGCTGTGCCGTTTCTCTATGGAATGACGAAGCTTTCCTTTGCGAGAAAGATGCACCTGTCAATGTCTTTCTGGGCATTTGTTCTTATGGGACTTCACCTCGGACTTCATGTACCGGTCATGGTAGCGAAACTGAAACTATCGGACAAATGGAAGATCATCATATCCTCGGTGATGTGCATCGTCGCCGGAGCAGGTCTTTATTGTTTTCTGAAAAACAACATTCCGGATTACCTTTTCTTTAAGACCCCGTTCGCATTTTTGGATTATGAAAAAGCAACGGCACTGGTGTTTCTGGAAAACATCCTGATCCTGTCGTTCTGGGCATTTGTCGGAGCGCAGGCGGCGCTTATATGTAAGTGCTTTCATAAGAAAAAAGAAGATACATGAGGCCTCTCTTGATGAAGATATTGCGGAGTGGCTCTCTGCGAATGAGATCTGGTTAAATGGTATAATGGACCTGTGAAAAATGAAGATCGGAGAAGTCCAATGACAGAAAAAGAAAAGGCACAGGCCGGGTATTTATATAACGCAAACTACGATGAAGAGATATTGAAAGATATTCATGCGTGCAACGATCTTTGTTATGAATTTAATCAGATCAGACCGTCCGACCGAGACGCGCAGACAAAGCTGTTAGCGCAGATCTTCGGCTCTATGGGAGAACATGTATTTGTAAATGCTCCGTTATGGTGTGATTACGGATATAACACGACGGTCGGCGATTATTTCTTTGCCAATCATAATTGTCAGATCTTAGATGGCGGTAAGGTCACATTCGGGGACCATGTTTTTATTGCTCCGAATTGTACTTTTACGACGGCCGAGCATGCCCTGGATGCGCAGCAGAGAAATGCCGGACTTGAGGTTGCGCTTCCGATCCATATCGGGAATAATGTCTGGATCGGAGCGGGTGTAACAGTTCTCGGAGGCGTGACGATCGGGGATAACACGGTGATCGGCGCCGGAAGTGTGGTGACGAAAGATATCCCTTCCGGTGTGATCGCGTTCGGTGTTCCATGCCGTGTTCAAAGAGAAATCACAAAGGAAGATAAGAAACGGTATCCGATCTTCGAAGAATAAGAAACAGAGGAACTCCCAATATAGATCAGTGTGGCGAGAGAAACGAAATGAGAAAGGTTCTTACGGTTGGATTTAAAGGATTGAATAACGCTTCGAGAATGCTCGTAGAACAGCTGTCTTCCGATCATGTGCTTCTTACGAATTCTTTTTCCGGCCTTAAGAAGGATATAGATCCCATCTGTCCGGATTATGAAAGTGTTTGGATGTTCGGTGTGGATAAGAGTCTTTCATCTTCTGTGAGAATTGAAACATGCGCGAAGAAAGACGGTGAGAAGATAGATTCGGTTTTGAATCTGGATACGATTGCAAAAGCACTTGAAAAAGAAGGTATTCAGACGGTGATCTCAGATAAACCTTCGGCTTATCTCTGTAATGAAGCATACTGGTATGTTCTTCGAAAGCTTTCGGGAAGAGCGGTATTTATCCACATTCCAACAATAAAGAATGTGGATGAACAGTTTATTGATAGAGTGAAAGCCGCTCTCGATTCATATTTGGCGAATGGGAAAGATGCCTGATAAGAGCATTATACTAAGTGTTTAAAAGCAGTACGGAAAAACTCCGGCTGCTTTTCTGTTATAATCGTTAGAAGAAACTTATTTGAATGGCGAGAGGAATATTATCGGCAATGAAAAATGGATGGGTCAAGACATTAAAGACCTTGAATTTTATATCCGGAAAGTCGACCTCGGAAGAGGAACTGAAGCGACATCGGAAACTTGCCGAGTGGGCAGGCCGCCTTGCGACACCCAAAGGCGATGTTGAGAGAAGAAGATTTCAGATCGGAAGCATTCCTTGTGAGGAGTTTAAGCCCTCTGCAACGCACGACCCTGATTATGTGATCCTCTACTGCCACGGTGGCGGTTACGTCAGTGGCGGGCTCGACTATGCCGGCAATCTCTCTACTAAACTTGCCATGGCAACTGGTTTCACAGTTTATTCGTTTGCATACCGCCTGGCACCGGAGCATCCTTACCCTGCCGCTCCAGAGGACGCATCAGCCGTCTGGGACTATCTTATGGAGAATGTCGCGCAGGCCGGCCATGTACTTCTTGTCGGTGATTCAGCAGGCGGAAACATGGCCCTCTGTCTGACGCAGAGACTGATTTCGGAAGGGAAACCTGTGCCAAGGGAACTTCTTTTGTTCAGCCCGTGGACGGATATGACCGGAACTTCCGAATCTTATGAGACCAATCAGGATATCGATCCGATCCTGACGAAAGAGTTTGTAATGAATTCCGCTAATGCGTATATGGGAGAAAATGATCCGACGGATCCGGTTTTCAGTCCGTTGTATGGAAGCTTTAAGGATTTTCCGCCAGTCTATATCATGGCCGGAAGAAACGGGATCCTTCTAGATGATAGTGTTAAACTTAAAGAAAAGATAGATTCATCCGGCGGGAAGGCGGAACTTGATATTGAAGAGAAAGGATGGCATGTTTACCAGCAGATGCCCGGCTCCATGGCGAAAAAAGCCATGAAACGGCTTGCTGAGCACGTGTCATACGAGATCTATGGCAAGCGATAATTGGTACAGAGTGGATAACGTATCGAAGGTTTTTCTGGCGACCGTCGGAAAGCGGGATACCCGGTCTTTCCGATTGACCTGCACGCTGAAAGATAAGGTCGATCCGGAGCTTCTGCAACTGGCGGTGAACTCTGCGATCGAAGACCGTCCGCAGGTACAGGTGAGGATAAGGCGTGGAATCTTCTGGCATTATATGGAAGACACGGATCTAATGCCTGTGGTAAAGCAGGAAGACGATCGTATCTGTCCGCTTCTTTATGTCCCGTCTAAGACCATGCTTCACTATCAGGTGACTTATTTCGGAAACAGGATCAATCTGGATATTTCTCATGTTCTGGCCGACGGAACAGGGGCGATGGAGTTTCTGAATATCATCGTGCTTGATTATCTTAAAAGAAAATATCCCGGTGAGTTTGCGGATATTACAATTCACTCCGGCGCTTCTGAGGGCGACCTCAGCCAGGATAGTTACCGCCAGTTCTTCGGAAGCAAAAACCTCTCCCGCGGACCTGCGCGAAAGAAGGCATTCCGGCTGGTAGGAATAAAGCTTCCTTATCATCAGCTGCAGTTTTTCGAGATCCATCTTCCGACCTCGCAGATCCTTCCTCGGGCAAAAGAACTGAAAGTATCACTGACGAGCTATCTGGGAGCGCTCTGGATGCTTGCGATCCGTGATGAGATGCCGCCTAGAAAACACCAGCTTCCGGTGACCATATCCCTGCCGGTAAATCTTCGAAATTACTATCCTTCAAAGACTGCCCGTAACTTTTTCAACAGTGTGAATGTGTCCCATGTATTTGACGGCGAGATCTCGTTAGAGGAACTGGCTGCGGAATTCGATGCATCATTTAAGAGCCAGCTGACCGAGGAAAATGTGAAGAAGCAGATGGACAGCTTTGAGACAATGGAGTATGTCGCTCCTGTCAGGGTGGTGCCGCTTTTTATCAAGCAGTGGGTAGTTCGGCATTTTACGAAAAAGTCGAATAAGAAGGTGTCCATGACCTTTTCTAACATGGGCGTGCAGAAACCTCCGAAGTCTCTTGGAGAGAAAATCGGGAATTACAGCGGATTCTGCAGTACCAACACCATTTTCTCGACTATGTTCGGCTATGGAGATAATCTTACCCTCGGAGTCTCCTCAGCGTATATGAATACCGGTGTCGTGAAGAATTTCGTGCGGTTTCTGTCCGCATCCGGCGTAGATATCACCGTAAGTGCAACGGAGGTGATCAAATGAGACGCTGCCCGTATTGTAATGTCGGAATCGAAGGGGATCTTCTTAAATGCCCACTGTGTCAGAGCAAACTTTCCGGCACCGGAGAGGATCCCTGCTATCCGAAGTTTGAGGCGCAGAAGAAGAGGTCTCTCTTTTATAAGATCCAGCTGTTTCTCGCCTGGGGTCTTCTGATCGTCGGAGTCGGTCTTGATTTCATGGTCGGACTTCGGCTTCCGGGGTATCCGGGACTTCACTGGAGCCTGCTTCTTGCCATGTGGCTGATGGGCCTTGAGTTCGGAATCATGCGGCAGTTTAAGCCGGATACCGGATCGGCAGGAAAGGTGACCATGCTGATGCTGATCACGATTGCGATGTGGTGTGTGACCGCATACTACCTCGGCTTTATGAAGATCACGATCGATCTTGTAGTCCCGAGTGCACTGGTGGCGACGATCATAGCGAATTTTGTTTTGGCGATGATCGATAAAAACGGTAATACGATGTCATATCTTCTCTCCGGACTTCTCATGGGCGTCGTGCCAAGTGTCATCTATTATTTTGCGAAGGATAAGATGCCGATCGCCTGGGTCGTCTGCCTGATGGTCAGCGTCATTCTATTTGCGGGCGCCGTTATATTCAAAGGAAGAGCCGTGGCGGCTGAACTTCAGAGACGATTCCATGTGTAGGAGATAAATATGGAAAAAAGTAAGATCGAAGCTTTTATCAGGAAGCAAAGAGTAGCATTTATCTGTTCGATCGATGAGGATGGATTCCCTAACGTGAAAGCGATGTTGAAGCCGCGAAAGATCGAAGGGCTTCATGATTTCTATTTCTCTACCAATACATCCTCCATGCGGGTCAAGCAATACTTGAATGATCCGAAAGCATGTATTTACTTCTACCACAAGGGATTGATCAAATACACGGGAGTCATGCTGAAAGGAAAAATGGATGTGCTGACAGACCAAAAGACAAAGAATATGATCTGGCGGAAAGGTGACACGATCTTCTATAAAGGCGGCGTCACTGATCCTGATTACTGCGTTTTGCGGTTTGCTGCTGAAAGTGGAAGATACTATTGCGATTTGAAGACAGAGAACTTTTCGATCGACTGAACAGACTGCTTTTAGCGATATCTGCGGAGGATTTTTGAAAATGGAAGATTGGGAATTAGAAGTGAAGAATCATTGGAATCAGGTTTCTGATTCCGATTGGTATAAATCATTAAGAACCGAAGAGAGACTTACCAGATTAAGACAGGATCCGGCTACAGCATTTCATCCGGAAATGCTCTCTCTTATAAAGAAACATGTCGGGGACTTTTCCGGGAAAAAGATCTTGTTGCCTTCAAGCGGAGATAACCACGCTGCATTTGCATTCGCACTAATGGGCGCGAAGGTGACATCTGCAGATATAAGTGAAAGACAACTGGAAAATGCGAAAGAGATCTCTGACAGCTGGGGATTAGATATAGAGTATATCTGTGATAATACAATGTATTTGTCGAAAATCGAAGATGCATCTTACGATCTTGTATATACATCAAACGGGACATTGACCTGGATCGGCGACTTAAATGAAATGTACCGGAACGTGGCTCGTGTATTAAAGACGGGTGGGTATTCGGCAATGCTTGATATTCATCCTTTCAACCGGCCATTTACCGGTGAAGCGTGGAAAGCGCCTACTATCAAGAAGTCCTATGTCCTATTACGATGTTTTTCCTGATCTTCATTGGAGGGTGCAGGATATCGTCAACTCGAATATCTCTGCCGGACTTCAGATAACCGAGATGGCGGAACTCCCGGCAATCGATGCTTCCTTTTGGTATTCCTTTGATGAGTTGAAAACGAAAACACCGACGGACATAGAAAACTTAAATGATTGGAAGAGTAATGTGATGGCGGCACTTCCTGCGTGGCTGGGTTTGATCGCCAGGAAGGAGAATTGAAATGAAAAAGTGGTATGACGAAGAATATGAATTTACTGTGGAAGTGACCGGGTTCCTTCATGGAGACCATACGGAAAGATACTGCCGTAACGGGGAAGAGATCGGTGATAAATATACTTGCACCTATGGCTGTCCGGTAAACCAGGATGGATATGGCATCTGCTCAAAGACCATGATGATGCTGTATCCATTGATGGAGGCAATCCGAAGTGGCGGTGACCTTGAGAATCTCGGCGGCGATGGAAAGTATTCCAAAACCGTGGTATGCCCCGATGGCTGCGTGATCTTCAAGCTCACAGCCAAACCCCTTGGGAATGAGAATTTCCACAAAGGCGGATTCTATGATTATCCCGATGCAACCTAAGAAGTGTCTCGTTGAGAATAAGGAGAAGAGATGAGTAGAACAGAAATAACTGAACTGACTGTATTGTGCCTGATTCACGACGAGGAGCGGTATTTACTTCAGGATCGCGTGAGCGAGGACTGGAAAGGATATACTCTTCCGGGAGGTCATGTGGAACCGGGTGAATCGATAGTCGATGCGGTTATCCGGGAGATGAAAGAAGAGACCGGACTAACGATACGTTCTCCAAGACTCTGCGGAATCAAACAGTTTCCATTGAAAGATGGAGACTATACGAAAGGCCGGTATCTCGTATTCCTGTATGAGACAAGTGCTTTTGAAGGAGAATTGATCTCCTCGGATGAAGGGGCAATGCACTGGGTCGAGAAAAAAGAGATCAATAACGTCAACCTGGTTGAAGATTTCCTCGATCTCATCGATGTTATGATGAATGAGAACTACAGTGAATTCCAGTACACGGTCGAGGACGGGAACTGGATCGTGCATAAGCGATAGATAGAAGGAATAAACGAGATGTTTGTAAGTGATTTGGAATACAGATGTGCAGATACAAGTGATGCGAAACTGCTGGTGGAAATCTATAATTCTGCATTTTATGATGATTTCATCCGCTATGGACAGTGCCAGGCATATGGCCGTTCCGAGGAGAATATGCAGAAGTCAATCCTCGATTATCCGAAGATCATTGCCTATGATCAGGAAAAGGCTGTAGGAGTTATCAGTTATAAAGAGGAAGCGCCCGAAAAGTATTATATCGGCTGCTTAGCAGTCGTAAAAGAAGAACAGGGTCGTGGGATAGGGACGCTGCTGATGAAGCATTTTATGAGTGAGCATCCGGATTGGCAGGAGCTTACGTTGGTCACTCCCAAAGATAATGAGCGGAATATCCGCTTTTACACCAAGCGGTTCGGTTTCGATATCGTGGGAGAAGAAGTGGATGGAACGGTGACAGTTCTATTATTTAAACTAAGCAGGAAAGACATATGATAAGATACGTGGATCACATTACGAAGATGCTGGACCTGCCATGGATCAGTGGTTTATAGGAGAATGATATGGATAAAGAAACGATGTTTTCGGCAATCAATGCAAAGTATGATGAATTAAAGTCGGCACTCGAAGGTGATGATCTGGGTAAGATCCGTGATCTTACTTTGGAACTTCATTCGATGGTTCATCCCGCGGAGATCTCTGGAAGGGAAGAAAAGACAGTAGCAGATTATGTTTTGGACTATATGATGCAGGGGCATAAGGATGAGTTTGTCCAGAGAGAACCCTGGGATTCGGATCTGAAATATGCCGGATCTAAGACGGTTCCGATCTGCTGGCAGCTGTGGCATACATACAGGATCGAAGATCTGGTCAGTAATATCCTGATGGAGAACGGGAAACAGGTCTTCAATGAGGATTGGCAGAAAAGGATCGGTTCTTCTATAACGGATACCGGAAATGCTTTAGAGCCGGACGAGTTGGCTTTGTGGGCAGAAGGGATCCATGTGGAGGGACTCCGTGATTATATGATGGAAGTCGGCAAAAACACCCGTCGTATTTTATCTGAACTTACTTTGGAACAGATCAAATCCATGGTGCCGGAAGAGTGGGTCATGCGAATCCTGGAAGAGGGCGGAGTGACAACGGATTTCCGTTCAGTATGGCTTTTGGTTTTCTGGGGAAGACTGACGATTGGCGGCATGATCCTGACTCCGATGACTTCTCATCACATGATGCATCTTCCTACTTGTATAGATAAAATAATCGGAAAAGAATGAGAGGATAAAACGTGTTTAGAAAAATCGTAAGAATAATCGCAGTTTTACTCTGCGTGATTTTGATCATAGATGGACTTTACCAAGTCTTAGCCAGGGGAACGAATGACTGGGGATTGATCATCGTAGGAGCATTCTTTCTGATAGCTGTCGGTCCTGATGCATATGATGGTTTTAAGAAGAAATAGAACTGGTTTTGTGGAGATCTAGTATGGGAAAAAAGAAAGTGGAACATGTTGTTTTCGACGGCATGCGAAAGATTAAAAAAGAGATCAATATCAGTAAGTATAATCAGAATTCCCATGTTGAAAAACGAAAACAGATAGAGGGAAAGAAGAATAATAGTAATGGATAAAGACTTATGAAAAGAATCGCGATTATTGGTGACTATAATCAAAATGAGGAGAGTCATCGCCTTATAAAAGAGACGATAAGTGATGTGGCAAAAGAACTCAAGGCCGAGATCGACGCGCAATGGATCGGAAGCGATGAGCTGGATGTTTCTGAGAAGTTTCTCGGACAGTTTGATGGCTTCTGGTTTTCGCCGGGAAGTCCATATAAGGATGCGGAGAATGTATTGTCGGCGATCGAATATGCCAGAGAAAACGGTGTGCCTGCACTGGGGACATGTGCCGGCTTTCAGCACATGGTTATCGAGTTTGCCCGGAATGTGCTGGGATTAGAGTATGCAAATAGTGAAGAGAACGATCAGGCATGTTCAGACGCCGTGATCGCAAAGCTGGCCTGTACTTTAATGAATAAAAAGGAATCTTTGAGGATATCCGGGTCGGATTCCATTCTGAACCGTGCAATTGGCGGAAACGAATTAATTGGTGAATACCGTTGTAACTATGGGTTTAATGAAGCGTATCACAGCCTCTTTCAAAATAGTGATGCGATTGCCGCTATTGTCGAAAGCAAGAATGGAGATTTCAGAGGTTTTGAACTGAAAAAACATCCATTCTTTGTTGGTACGTTATTTATTCCGCAGCTGGATTTCAGAGGGGATAGTTCCTATCGAATCATAAAAGAGTTTGTGAAGGCGGTTCATCCGGAAGAGGAAAAGAAAGAGATGGCGCTTCTGAAGATCGGAGAGCTGGCCAGTCTTGCCGGGGTCTCATCGAAGGCTTTGCGACTCTATGAGAGTAAAGATATCATCAAGCCTGTGAAAGTCGATCCGGAGACCGGTTACCGGTTCTACTCCGCGGAGCAGTGCGAGATCGTGGAAGCGCTTGTTGCGCTGCAGGATATGGGATTCTCGTTAAATGAGATCAAGATGCTTCTGCAAGGATCTGCTTCCAAAGAAGAACTGCAAGTGCTTTTCGCAAAGAAGAGACAGGCGCTCCAGGAAACGATCTGGAAGGTTCAGGCCCAGATCGAAGAGATAGATTCGCTGGAAGGAAGTCTCTTAGGGAAGAAGGACGGTCCTTCAGAGAAGGCGGATATGGAAGATCCGACGGCGGAGGAATCTTCGCTTTCGAAACCTTTCCTTGAAATGAGCGACGAGGAACGTGCCTGGTATCTGGCGAAAATGGTCCGCGTGAATCCGAATAATGTCCGTCAGATCTTAAGTGAAGCCATCTGGCTGTGAATTCTTATTGACACCGATTTGCTGTTTAATAGATGCTTCAGACTTCTGCGTGTTCCTGTTCAAGCACTTCCAGAGCCCGCTCTGCGCCGGCACGGTTATTCTTCATGTTATTCACGGAGCGGTTGATGACAAAGACACTCTGCATGACGCCCGCCCGGTACTGGGTGATCTTCATGAGGGTGGCAAGGCTGTCGATGGATTCGCCCATCATGGTGCCGCCCAATACCAGTAACAGGATATAACCGGATCCGCCGGAAAGGGTGTTTAGAAAGTTGGATCTGGCCATCGCCCGGTGTGCCTTCATGTTCTTCTGAAGCATACTCAGGCTCGTATCTTCGACTTTCTTCATGACCAGTTCTTTTCCATCAAAGATAGAGATTGCCTGATGCGCTCTCAGGATCGGCTCCGCCCAGTTGGTGTATTCGCCGAACTTCTCCTGGGCGCGCTTCTTGAACCGAGGGATCTTTCTGACTACTACGATGCAGCTCAGAAGCATGAAGGGGACCGTGATCGCAATAGATACGGCGAGTAATGGCAGGTTCAGGAAGGCCAGGACGATGGACGACAGGATCAGGTTCACCAGCGCGATGAATAGATGCATAAACGTGACCGGCCCCATCATGTAGGCATGCAGGCGGTCCACATCGTAGTTCATCCGGTTGATCCATTCGCCGCTCGAAAAGCACTGGATATCGGCGTATTCCGAGGAAATTATATGGGAGAGGAGCTTTTTCCGAAGTCTTGAAAGCAGAAGTAGATTCAGTTTCATGGAGATCGTTGCCCAGATCGTCATGTTATAGGCGAACAGAAGGAGCGAAAGAAGAAGGAAAAGCCAGAATGTGGGAAGGAGAGAATCCCTCTGCCCCTGTTCCATCAGACGGATAAACCGGGAAATCAGATTTGCGGAAAGCACGGTGCTGAGAAAGTCAAAGGGCGCGCGAAGAAGAAGGGAAATGATGAACAGACGGAGGACCCCGAGTTCGCGAAGAAGGCGGCACAGTCTTCTAAACATAGAGTTTTCCTCCTTCCATACGAAGGATCCGATCGTAACCCTTCAGGTATTCGACCTGATGCGTGACATGTACGATGGTCAGATTTTGGGAAGAACCTGCTGTGCAGGCGTCCAGAGAGGCCATAACAGAAGCGGCTGTGGATGCATCCAGAGATGCAGTGGGTTCATCCAGGAGAAGAAGAGGTGCTTCCTTGCACATGGCGCGTGCAATCGCCAGACGCTGGGCCTGTCCGCCGGAAAGTTCATCTGCGCGGTCACCGAGATAGGTGTGGATCCCGTCCGGCAGGGAATCGGCCCACTCAAGCAAACTGACCTGCTCCAGTACTTTTCGCACAGAATCTTCGCTATAGTCATGTCCCAGCGTGATATTCTCAAAGATCGTCATAGGCAGAAGCATCGCCGACTGCATGACGACCGAGACGTTCTTTCGGATATCCGAAGGAACGGATTTTCCGAGAATGTTTACCGAACCGGAAGAAGGCGGCAGAAGACCCGCCAGGATCTTGAGAAGAGTGCTTTTGCCGCATCCGCTTTCACCTACGATACCGATTCGTTCCCCGCTTTGGATCGTGAGGGAAATATCCTGAAGGATAGGCTTGGTATCATAGGAAAAAGAGATGTGGGAAATATCTGCAAGTATCTGTTTTCTATCGGAATTAGGCATGAGGTCCTCCTTCTAAGATGATATCGATCCGCTTCAGGTTCGATGTGAACGTCCGAAAATGTGCAAGAAATGTCGGTGTGTTCATGAGAAATCCAGTGACATTATTTTGAAGGTTCAGAAAAACGATGAATGTACCGAGTGTGATCGTTCCGGAAATGACCATGTATCCTCCAACCAGGAAAAGGCAGAGTAGCGGCACTTTGGAGAGAAGTCCGGAGATAGAATTCAGAACTGCGTGAAACTGTTCATCTTTTCGGAAACTCTTCTCCCATGCTTTGATATCCTGATCATATTTTTCTTCTAGAAAAGCACCTGCGTCGAATACCGAGATGACAGGGTGATTTGTGACTGCGCTGAAGGCCGTGCGGTTCATGCGGCGCTTGGCAGCAAGCGTAGCCTTCGTGATCTTAGCAAGTTTTGATCCCGAGAAAGCAACGTAGATCAGGATCAGAAGAGTCGGGACCAGAAACGCCAGGGAAAGAAGTGCATTTTCGATAAAAAGAAATACCAGTACCAGAATACAGGTGATGACCATACTGATATTGAAGAAGAAAGAATTGCTGAAGAAGTCTGAAGAGAGGGCCAGCTCCCCCTGCACGGTGGACATAGCCTGGTCAGCAGACATCGTCGCACCCTTAGGGCTTTCCAGAAGAAAACGCATGTATCCCATACGAAGCGTATGGGAAGCTTTTTCGGCTGTGTAGTTTCCAACCATCTGGTCGAGATAATTGAGACCTGCTAAAGTCAGGATCAGAAGAAGCAGCAGAAGGACAAGTTCCAGAGCAATATGGCTTCCATCTGAGATTCGGTTTACCAGGATCCCGACAAAATGGGCATAGACGAGCTGGGAAACATTCGCCAGCAGAGAGATAAAGAGAGCAAATGTGACCCAGATCTGGTTTGCCTTAAGGATCCTTCCGAGAACACGCATACCATGACCTCCTCAACACTTTCTGGCTTAAGCGTAAACCTTGTCCCAAGGACAAAGTCAAGAGAGTATGGTATGTGAAATCACGCGTTATTCGGAGATACGCAGATTTATGTCAGTCACGGAAACGTTTTTCGAGAGCATTATCTCTGTTATAATTTGTTAATATAAGATACAGTTTGATGAAGGAGTATTCGAATGGACGTAGAAGCTTTAAACTGTCAGTGCTGCGGAGCAGCTTTGAAAATTGGAAATTCCGTATGTACATGTGAGTATTGTGGTACCACCAATATTGTGAGCGGCAGTACCGGCAAGTATATTGATCTTCTTAACAGAGCAAATAAACTCAGACAGCAGTGTGAGTTTGACAGAGCTTTCAGGGTTTATGATGAGATCCTTGCCGAGAACGGATCCTATGTGGATGTTTTGTGGGCCCAGACTCTTTGTGAGTATGGAATAGAGTATGTTCAGGATCCCGTATCCGGAAGATACATGCCTACGCTTCACAGGATCAAGGATGAAAGTATATTAAATTCCGAATCCTTCAATGAAGCAGTTGGCAAGGCAGATGATGCGCAGAAGGAAGAACTGAAAAACGCGGCGATGGAGATTGCCAAGATCCAGGAAGATTATCTGAACATTGCTGCGGGGGAGAAGCCTTATGATGTTTTCATTTGTTATAAGGAAACCGATGAAGAGACCGGCGAGCGTACAGTAGACAGCGATATCGCATTTAAACTCTACGAGAAACTTGCCCGCTACGGATTAAAGGTCTTCTTTTCCAGAGTCACACTTCAGGATAAGCTGGGTGTTAACTATGAGCCTTATATTTTTGCAGCATTAAAAAGTGCCACCGTCATGGTGGTCATAGGCACAAAGGCCGAGTATTTTAGTGCCGTATGGGTCAGGAATGAATGGGCAAGATTCTATAAACTCAAAGAATTAAACGACAGAAAACTGATGCTCTTTGCCTGCAATGATATCGAAGATCTTCCACCCGTATTCAGACAGAAGCAGGCGCAGCTGCTTACGGAATCCGATGCCATTGAAAACATGGCGGAGAATATCAGAGATTACGTACTTAAGATAAAAGGTGAAAACAAAGAATTGGTTCAGGCCAGGTGCCCCAATTGTTATAAAGTGATTACTGCGGATCCTTCTATGCAGGCTGCCATTTGTCCCCAGTGTAAGAAGCCTTTTGTCGTTGCCGATGCGGTGGTAATGTCTGATCTTCTTAACAAAAAAAGAATTAAATGTCCTTTTTGCGGAAGGGAGCAGGAACGTAACAGGTTCGGATGTATTTTCTGCCATAAGAAAATTCCTGTGTGAGAAGGGAATATACTACCGGTATGTTTGGAATCCTACTGCCAATGGTATAATCAAGAAAACAAATCGATTGAACCGGAAGGAGTGGTTCCCGCAGATATTCTTGATACCGCACTTCAGCTTTATTTTCAGCTGCCCTGTGTTTTTAACATGATACCGGGGCATGATGGTGGACGCAATCTGGCTTTCCTTGTAAAAAAGGACGATGAGAAATATGTTCTTCGTCTCTCTTCGATGGATGACCGTCGGGAGGAAGATTTTCTCGCAGAAGCAGAATTTATCCACTATCTGGCGCAGCATGGTGCGCCGGTTACGGATGTGATCCCCTCAGTCAACGGGAAACTTGTGGAAGTAGTGACTTCGTCCCAAAAGCCCGTTTGCGCTTGCCTTTTTGAGTATGCCAAGGGGAAACTTCTTTGTGAGAATCAGTACCGTTACCGGGAAGGAGTGCCGATCGAAGAATATTTCTATAATACGGGAAAAGCACTTGGTGCGATCCATCGTCTTTCCAAACAATATGAGCCATCTCATCGAAGAATGGACTATTCGGACAAGTATAACAAAGAGTATATCGATCAGCTGATCTCGGATAAATACAAGAATCTGAAGCAGGCAATCTATCGTAGACTGGATATGTTCGCTGAACTGCCGCGTGAGGCGGAGGATTACGGGCTTGTTCACTTTGATTTCAGTGACGGGAACTATCACATAGACTTCAGTACAGGGGATATCACGGTGTTTGACTTTGATAACTCTCTTTATTGCTGGTACATGTTCGATCTTGCCAATCTCTGGATCCATGGCGAAGGCTGGTGCCGCTTCATCCGCAAAAAAGAGGATAAGAAGGCATATTGGCAGCACTATTTCGATACGGTCCTGGAAGGCTACAGAAGCGAGACGGACGTTTCCGAAGATCTTCTTTCGAAGATCCCTCTGTTTATCGACATGGTCCTGATCGAAAATATCGTAGATGAGTTCGAGTGCTGTGAAAGAGAAGGCGAGAAACTTGATTTCAAG
Organism: Clostridiales bacterium; assembly: GCA_017428545.1. Classification (GTDB taxonomy): domain Bacteria; phylum Bacillota; class Clostridia; order Saccharofermentanales; family Saccharofermentanaceae; genus Scatonaster. The sequence goes on along the minus strand of JAFRQR010000025.1, from coordinate 7,178 downwards.
GACATCAAGACCAAGGCTAAGTGTCTGATCAAAGACCTTCCTTATCTTGGAGAATAGTCTTACGTATATACGGGCAATTAGTCCGTTTGACTGAGTATCAAGTGGGGTATTTAGAGGTTGAAAACATGATTAAAATCTTAACAGATGGTCTTAAACTCGAAATAGATACGCAGGCCTAAATGGCCAACAGGAGATTGATAAATGATTGAAAAGATGGATGACTTTTTTACGGCTCGTGTTAATGGATATGACAGGCATATGAAGAGTAATATCGAGGGAGCGGATTCGTTTTATAGGTATACGGCTTCACTTCTGCCTACAGAGGATAGAGCTAATGTCTTGGATCTTGGCTGTGGAACAGGACTTGAACTGGAAGAGTATTTTGCTGTTAATCCGAATGCCAGAGTTACGGGTATAGATCTGACCAAAGCCATGTTGGACGCGCTTAAGTTTAAGTTTCCTGACAAAGAAATAATCACAGTATGTGGGTCGTATTTTGCTGTTCCTTTTGGAGTAGAAGTATTTGATGCGGCTGTTTCAGTTGAGTCTTTGCATCATTTTTCCAAGGAGGAAAAGATTCCGCTTTATACGAAACTTAGAAATGCTCTCAAACCGGGAGGATATTTTATACTCACAGATTATTTCGCTGAACTGAATGAACAGGAAGTGTTCTTTAGGCAGGAATTGCTTCGGATCAGGCAAGAACAGAAATTGCCGAATGATGTTTTTTATCATTATGATACTCCTCTGACCGTTGAGCATGAAAAAGAAACACTTCTAGAAGCCGGTTTTAGTCAAGTTAATGAGATTGAGAGATGGGAAGTGACTCATACACTTAAAGCTGTCAGGTGATTGTCAATTATAGCGGTATTTTCTGATATGAGTTTTACTGAATGTGCGTGGGAACCGCATGATGGCCAACAGCCGTACTGAGTATTGATGAACAGCGCAGAAAGAAACTGATTGAATATCATCCGATTAAGTGTAAGATTATAGGAAGATTCTTTATTTGTGAGAGTAAAAAATGGTAGGTATATATTTTAGCGGGACAGGCAATTCGAAATATGCTGTGGAGCTGTTTTGCAGCGAGTACAACAAAGATTCCCGTGCATATTCGATCGAGGATGATGAGGCATTAACAGCTATAAAGGAGTCGGACCTTATCGTCTTTGCCTATCCGGTTCAGTTCAGTACGATTCCCAAGATTTTGCGGGACTATATTACGGATCACAAAGCGCTGTGGATGAATAAGAAGGTTTTCCTGATTGCGACGATGGGGCTTTTCAGCGGGGATGGCGCAGGAATACTCGGACGACTTTTGAAAAAGCATGGAGCGAAACCAGTTGGTGGACTTCATCTTAAAATGCCGGACAGTATAGCTGATGAAAAAGCACTAAAACGTCCGCTTCAGAAGAATAAGGAACTTGTAAAGCAGGCAGAACAGAAGATAAAGGAATCCGTGAATCGTTTGAAAGCCGGGAATCCCACGAAGGAAGGGATGGGACCGCTTTACAGACTTGCTGGGTTCTTCGGACAGAGAGCGTACTTCGGACATAAGACCAAAGCGTATTCCTCCAAGCTTAAGGTGGATACGGATTCGTGTATCGGATGCGGAAAATGCGAAAAGGTATGTCCGATGGGGAATATGGCAATTAAGGATAAAAAAGCAGTTTCAAGTGACCGGTGCACCATGTGCTATCGCTGTATCAACATATGTCCCAATCAGGCACTTACCCTTCTTGGGAAAAGAGTAGTGGAACAGTGCGGAATTGAAAAATACAGGTGAGGAAATTTTAATGATTTATCTTGAAACTATAGAACAGGAAAGATTATATTTTCCGAATCTGTCACATGCGTAAATCGAATTATGGCGAGGTGAAACTGATGGAGGCAACATTTCGCGAAAATGATGATAAAGGAATAGCGCCTAGGGCTCTATATAGCAAATTCGGTTTTCAGGAAGGCGAACTGACAGAGGAATTTGGGTATCCCAATCAAGTGTTTGTATTGTATCCTTAATAGTGAGCTTTGTCGCGATGATGCGATTGAGATGTATAGAAAGAAAACTGAGGAACAGATATGAAGATAGAGCATATTGCTATGTACGTCAACGAGTTGGAATCGGCCAGAGACTTCTTTGTGAAGTATCTCGGAGGAGTGTCTAATAATGGATACCATAACGTGAAAACGGGATTTCGGTCATTCTTTATCAGCTTTGAAGATGGAGCAAGGCTTGAGATCATGAACAAGCCTTCAATGGAGGACATAGAAAAACCGGTCAATCGTACCGGGTATATCCATATTGCTTTTTCTGTAGGAAGTGTCGAAGAAGTCGATCGTTTGACAAGACAATTCCGGGAAGATGGCTATGAGGTATTAAGTGGACCAAGAACAACAGGCGATGGCTATTATGAGAGTTGTATAGTCGGCATTGAAGGAAATCAGATTGAGATCACTGTTTGATCACGTAGGAAGTTTTGAGTTCTAAAGGGTAGAAAAATGTACGGTGCTGTATTTGGAGATATAATAGGATCCTGGTACGAGTGGCATAATGTCAAGTCGGAAGATTTCGAGCTGTTCCCCAGAGAGGCAAGGTTTACGGATGATTCTGTTCTGACAGTTGCAGTTGCCGACAGCATTCTGAATATGGATGACAAATCTCCCCGAAAGTGCTACGCCCAGTATTTCAGAACCTACTATAACAGATATCCGCATGCCGGGTTTGGACAGATGTTTATTGATTGGGCGGAGTCTGACTCGCTCCGTGTTCAAAAGAGCTATGGCAATGGAGCCGCAATGCGTGTTTCTGCAATCGGGTGGGCATTTGATGATGAGGACACTATCAAGAAACATGTCAGCGAGAGCTGCTATTATACTCACCACCACCGTGAGGCCATAAAGTGTGCACAGGCGGTTGCTTTAGCTGTTTATTACGCGAGAAAAGGGTTGGATAAAACTGATATCAAACATCGGCTGGCCGATGAGTATAAGATTTCTTTTGTTCCGCTCGACGATATAAGAGAAGGATATCAATTTGATTCGAGATCTCTTTATTCGGTTCCTCCTGCCATAGAAGCTTTTTTCGAGGGCGATAATTTTGAATCCTGTATCAGAAAAGCGATTTCGATAGGCGGGGACAGTGATACCATTGCTGCCATCACAGGCGGAATTGCAGAAGCGTATTATAAAGAGATACCAGGCCATATTGTCAGCAAAGGGAAACTGATCCTTGACAGCGGACTGAAGCGTGTGTTGAATCAATTTGAAGAAAAATATAAAGCATGAACTGAGGGGAATATGAACGCAAGAGAATACCTTGAAATACTGCATGTAGCCGAAAGACTCAAAGATACACCCAGACACTGTACGACCACCAGCGGAAGAACGGAGAGTGTGGCGGAACATAGCTGGAGAGTATCGCTCATGGCTTCACTTATGAGACATGAGTTTCCTGATCTGGATATGGATAAGGTCGTGAACATGTGTCTGATTCATGATCTCGGAGAGTGCTTTACCGGCGACATACCTGCTTTTGTGAAGACTGATGCTGACAGAAAAACAGAAGATGCATTATTAGACCATTGGGTGAAGTCACTCCCGGATGAATTATCTTCCGACATTTCCGCCCTATATAAGGAAATGGAGGCGCAGGAGACGGCTGAAGCGAAATTGTATAAGGCCTTAGATAAGCTGGAAGCCTTGATCCAGCACAATGAGTCTCCTTTGAGCACCTGGTCGGAAAACGAGTACGAGCTGAATAAGACGTATGCTTTTGAAACGGTCTCATTCTCGAAATGGCTCACAGATCTTCGAGAAGAGATCCTTAAGGATACGATTGAAAAAATCGAAAAGGAGAGCGAATAAATGGAAAACATAGTTTTTAGAGAAGCAACAGTTGATGACGCAGAGGAAATGATTTCCTATCTGAACATCGTTGGGAGAGAATCCGATAATCTCATGCTTGGATCAGACGGGTTTAAAGCACCAGTTGAAGCGGTAAAACGGCGCATCCAGGCTTCTCATGAGTCGGATAACAGCGTGATTATGATTGCAGTGGCTGACGGGAAGATCATAGCCCGGGCTGAACTGGCCGGCTATCCGGCTGCGAAATTGCATCATAATGCCACGTTTTCCATTTCTGTCCGAAAAGACTACTGGAATATGAAAATCGGCACCAGGCTGATGACAGAAATCATTGAATGTGCGAAAAAGATGAATCTTCGGAATATTGATCTGGAAGTAGTAGTTGATAATAAGGCAGCCATTGCGCTTTACCATAAAATGGGATTTACCGATATCGGAGTATACAAGAACTACTGGTATGCGAATAATACCTATAGTGATGCCATTGTCATGCAGAAATGTATGAACGACTAATATAGAAGCGATTGAGGATCCTTTTTGATGGATATTGAAGGAAGAAAAGAATTCAAAAAGCAGCTTATGAGTCTGTCAGTGCCTTTGGCGCTACAGAATCTTCTTACGGCTCTTGTCGGCGCATCAGATGCACTTATGCTAGGACGTCTGACGCAGGATGCGATCGCAGCCGTATCGCTTGCCAATCAGATTGCTTTTGTTATGTCTTTATTCTATAGCGTTGCTATTGTTGCAGCGAGTGTTCTGATATCCCAATATTGGGGCAAGAAGGACTATCTTAATGCAAAAAGATTTCTGGGAATGGCAATTCGATATGCCCTGGGCATCGGAATCATCTTCACGGTAGGTGCTTATTTCTTTGCAGAACAGCTTATAGGGATATTGACTAATGAGCAGGAGTTAATCCGGATCGGAGCGGATTACCTGAGGATTGTGAGCTTCTCTTATGTTTTTACCTCTGTATTGCGGTGTTTTCTGATGATTATGAAGATTTCCGGGCATGCGAAGTTGAGCGTCTGGATCTCTGTTGTTACCGTAACAGTGGACATGGCAGCCGATTTCTTCCTGATCTATGGATTTGGAAAGATCCCTGCTTTGGGTGCAAACGGCTCTGCTTATTCAACGATCGTTGTGGAAATGATTGCTCTGATCTGGTGTGTTATTTGGGCGCAGAGAAATGAGAATATACGTCTTGGAAAAGATTCCCTGCTTTGTTTTTCCAGGACATATGAGCGAAAGCTTTGGAAAATCATCCCCGGAATGATGTTGTCCTCACTGGCTTGGGGATTCAGCATCCCAATGCACTCGTTTTTTCTGGGACATCTCGGGACAGATGCCACGGCAGCAGCCGCTGTAGTCACAGTCGCTCAGCAACTGATACAGGGGCTTACTCATGGCTTCTCTACCGGTATCAGTATCATGATCGGGAAACTCCTTGGACAGAATAGATTGGATAAGGCGAAAGAATATGGTGCTCTTAGTTGGAAAGTGTCATTGATTTCAGGAATGATAAATGTATTGCTGATTTGCATTGTTGGTCCGCTTGTTTATGTATTCTATGTACTTGAACCCCTGGCCAAGCAATATCTCATACAAATGCTTATTTTTCTGTCTTTCTATATGGTGGCTTATGCATACAATACCATTATTACCTGTGGAGTCTTTCCAGCGGGAGGAGATTCGATTTATGACGGGATAAGTGTTTTGATTGCCACCTGGTGCTTTGCGATTCCACTGGCTCTTATCGCCTGCTTTGTATTACATCTTCCGGTCATAGTCGTTTATGTAATCATGTGCCTGGATGAGATAGTGAAGGTGCCTTTTATCAGGTGGAGATATAATAAATATATATGGCTAAAGAATCTCACAAAAGAGACAGCTTAAGGAAAAACAGATTCATAGAGGTAATGATATGAAAGTGTTAATTGTATATTGCCATCCTTCAAAAGATAGTTTTACGAATGAGGTATATAAATCTTTTGAACGAGGTTTAAGAGATGCAGGTCATGAGATTTTAATATCCGATTTGTATGATATGGATTTTAAAACGGACATGAGTGAAGAAGAATATTTACGAGAAACCTATTACAAAGCGGATGGATTAAAATCAAAAGATGTCTTGATTGAACAGGAAAAAATACAGAACAGTGATGCAATTGTGTTTATATATCCTGTATTTTGGACGGAAGCACCCGCGAAGCTTGTGGGTTGGTTTGACCGGGTTTGGACAACAGGATTTGCTTATAGACCAGATCCTGCGATGAAGGTTCTTGAAAAAGCATTATTTATCGTTTGTGCAGGAAAAACCATGCAATCTCTCATTGAAACAGGGGAGAAGAGTGCTATGGAAACAGTAATGTTGGGAGATAGAATTCGTAATAGGGCAAAAGAGAAAGAAATGGTTATTTTTGATAGTATATCGCATTGGAATGAAGAAGCACGAAATGAGAATATGCCACGACATCTTTCCAAGGCATATGATATGGGTGTAAATTTCTAGAACGTAAGAACGGAGTTGAAGAGAAGTCTATGATCATCCTTATAACAGGTGCATCTCATACAGGAAAAACTGTTTTGGCACAGAGAATGCTTGAAAAGTATAAATACCCGTATCTTTCCATAGATCATTTGAAAATGGGACTTATTCGCAGTGGAAACACTGATCTTACGCCTGATGACGATGCCGAGCTTACGGAATACTTGTGGCCGATCGTCAGAGAAATCATCAAGACAGCCATAGAAAATGAACAGAACCTTATTGTTGAGGGATGTTATGTTCCTTTTGATTGGAGAAACAGTTTTGATGAGCAGTATCTTCCGTCGATAAGATTCATCTGTCTTGCGATGTCAGATGAATATATAATTTCGCATTTTGGAGATATAAAAGCGCATGGCTCTGACATTGAAAATAGGCTCGATGATTCTTATTGTACAGTTGAACAAGTGAAGAAAGACAATCGCCAGATCATTGCCGGTTACAAATCCAGTGGAGAAAAGATTACTTTGATTACAGACAACTATGAGGAATCGATAAAAGACATTTTGAATTAACAAATTCCAGTTTGTTGGGATGATGAGATAGCATTATAGATTGTTAGAAAAGAAAACTTTGTTAATGAGGTGTGCAGTGTGATAAAGGTGCTTTTTATATGTCACGGCAATATATGCAGATCGCCAATTGCCGAGTTTGTTTTGAAGGATATGACCGAGAAATTGGGCATTTCTGACCGTTTCCATATTGAGTCCCGTGCGACGAGTACAGAGGAGATCTGGGGCGGTGTGGGAAATCCCGTGTATCCGCC
>JAFRQR010000024.1 GCA_017428545.1 Clostridiales bacterium | reverse complement strand
TTAAAAAAGTCCCAAATGCTGTGAGCCCGACATCAGCCGGGCTCGCAGTCGTATAAGATGGAATATTTTAGTGAAGAAAACCCGCCGTGGTCATAGAGATCGCGGCGGGTTTCTGGTAAAATCATGTCATGCCAAACAAAAATAATACCAACAGGCATCATACCTCTAAACAACTGAAATTGCCACTGGATATTGAGATGATCATTGACATTTCCGATCCGGTGTACAGTTTCAGTGAAGTCATGGATCAGGCCGACCTGGGAAAGTATCTTGCAGTGAAGGAGTGCAGGACTGGCCGGCCGAGATGTGACGCCGAAAAGTTGTTGAAGATCGTACTGTTCTCGTTTATGGAGCACGGATATCTTTCGCTCAGGAACATACGGAAAGCCTGCAAAACGGACATTCGCTATCTGTGGCTTCTGGACGGAATGGAGGCGCCCTCTCACGTGACGATCGGTACCTTCATCCGGGACGAACTCGGCGGAAGCATAGAGGAGATATTCCGTGCGGTCAATCAGGAGATATTCCGTGAAGAACGGGTGGACACGGAACACGCATACATAGACGGGACGAAGATCGAAGCCAACGCGAATAAATACACCTGGGTATGGAAAAGATCCTGTACGAGGATGCGGGACAGGGTGTTCGGGAAGGTCACTGAGCTTATTGAGCGGATCAATGCTGAAGACCTGATCTTCCTTGGGATAAGGATCGAAAGCCGTGAGGAGTATGCCATAGAATATCTGGATCAGATTCTGGATCTCTATAAGGGTGCGCTGCACATTGATGAGGGCTCCTTTGTGAGAGGGAAAGGACATCACAAGAGTTCTCTGCAAAGGAAGTATCAGGAACTCAAAGGATACCGCGACCGTTTAAAGAACTATGCGAAACACATAGAGATATGCGGGGAGACAAGGAACAGTTACTCAAAGACGGACCATGATGCGACCTTCATGCGGGTAAAGCGGGATTACATGGGGAACGACCAGCTTTTACCGGCATATAATATGCAGGCCGTGATCTGTGACGAGTACATAGCGGCGATCGATGCCCGGCAGTACGCCTCTGACATGGAATGCTTTATTCCTCTCATGGAGAAGTTCCATGGAATGTATGGCCATTATCCGAAGTATCCGGTGGCGGACGCGGGCTACGGCTCCTATAACAACTATCTGTATTGTCAGGAGCACGGCATGGAGAAGTACATGAAGTTTACCATGTACGAAAAGGAAAGCCGGGATCCGGCATACAGGGACGATCCGTTCCGTGCGGTAAACTTCACACAGGGAGAAAAGGGAGAACCGGTCTGTCCGAACGGAAAGAGCTTTCTGTACAAATATGACAGGCACATCAAGGGGAACAGGTACGGCAGGACCGAGGAGATCTATGAGTGCGAGAACTGTGACGGCTGCCCCTATAAAGAGAAATGTTCCAAGGGAGAAGGGAACCGGAAGATCCGGCTGAACCGGGAACTTAGCCAGATCCATAAAGAAGTCCTTGAAAACCTGAACAGCATACACGGATCACTGCTCAGGATGAACCGGAGCATACAGGCCGAAGGGACATACGGGAGTATGAAGTGGAACCGGTCGTATAAAAGGGCGTTCCGAAGGGGGTTAAAAGAAGTAATTCTCGAATTCACACTGATAGCGATCGGTTTTAATCTGTGGAAGTACCATAATAAAGCTCGGAGCAGAGAAGAACCTGCAGAGACCGCATAGAAAAACCTGCTCCCTGTCATATATAAAACTGACCTCGGCAGAGCCGGGTCTGTTACCGCACGGAAAAAGAAACGCAGCCCGCCACTCAAGGGGCTTTCTCCATGCCTAAACAAAGAACCAGACCACCAGGGGGTTCAAAACGCCTGGCGGTCTGGTTCTTTATTAGGACTTTTTTAACAGCCTCTTTTTCAGATATCCAGGGAAAGTGTATTCAGGACTTCCGGCAAGAGCTGCTTCTTTCGGCTCATAACGCCGGGCATGTCGTATACGCCCGCTTTCAGACGATTGTAGGAGAGGCGTTTCAGTGCGGTATG
>JAFRQR010000023.1 GCA_017428545.1 Clostridiales bacterium | reverse complement strand
CCGAAGGAGATCGAAGAGTTCATCTATACACATCCTGATGTTTCCGACGTTCAGGTCATCGGTGTTCCGGATGAGCAGTACGGTGAAGAGATCATGGCCTGCATCATCAAAAAGGAAGGTTCCACGCTTACTGAAGATGATGTTAAGAAGTACGTTAAAGATCACATGGCAAAGCACAAGACTCCGCGTTATGTCGCATTTGTTGACGCTTTCCCGATGAACGCAGCAGGTAAGATCCTGAAGTTCAAGATGAGAGAAGATGCGGTCAAGATGCTGGGCCTGGAGAAGGCTTCGAAGATCGAGACAGCCTAATCAAGAAAAAGCGCAAAAATATCTCCCCTGCGACTCAGACAGTTTGCTAAAGCAAAACTCGTCGCCTGGGAGATTTTTTGCGCCTTTTTCAGGGGCTGTCTCAATCTTCATCAGCTCTTCGGAGAACTCGTCGCTGAGAGGTTTTTTGTTGCTCTTTTTTAGAGACTGTCTCGATCTTGTTCAGCCTTTCGGTGGCTCGTTGCCCGGGAGGTTTTGTTGTTTTTCTTTATTTGGTAATATTGTTTGTAACACTCCGGCGTCTTTTGTTGATACACATAGTGAAAGCTATTTGCGGAGAGGTATTGGGATGAATGATGGCGATATCGTAAATTTGTTTTTGGACCGTGATGAGAAGGCGCTTCGTGTCGTAGCTGATCAGTACGGCAAGAGATTGCACGGTGTTTCGTTTCGGATCACGAGGGATAGGGAGACTTCTGAAGAATGCGTGAACGACACGTATCTGGAAGCATGGCACAGGATCCCGCCGAGTGAGCCGAGAAACTACCTTAAGGCCTTTCTTTATAAGATCGTCCGCGCCAAGTCTCTGAACCGGATCATACATGATCATCGGTTGAAAAGACAGGCGTACGTTGACGAACTTACGACGGAACTTGAGCAGTGCATCCCATCAAAAAGCAACATCGAAGATGAGATGGACGGCAAGGTTTTTGCCGATGCGGTAAACCGCTTTATTCTGGCGCTGTCAGATGAAAAACGAAAAGTCTTTGTCAGACGATACTTCTACATGGATACTTCCTCACAGATAGCTGAACGATTCGGGTGCAGCGATAACAAAGTAAGAACGATGCTGCACCGGATGAGACAAGAACTGAAGAGCTTTCTTGAAAAGGAGGAGATACTATGAACGGAAAAGATATGCTGGAATGGATGAACGGCTTAGATGATAAGGCTGTTATTGATGCTGACGTGACACCGGTCAGAGTAAAGAAAAGAAACGGCTGGAAGATCGGTATTTCCGTCGCGGCAGGTGTGCTGGCCGTGGCACTTCTGACGTACATTATTTATCCGTACATAAAAGGAAAAAAGAATGGCAAACCGGACATTTCTCAAACAACGGATTTCCCTCAGAGCTCGGATACTTCTATTAGCGATACTTCAACGGCCATCGAAACACAGATCCTGAAAATATTTGAGATGGCAGCGCCTGTCTACCCTGCAAGCCGGAACATTCAACAAAACTGCGAAAAGATGGATGCGTATGCTAAGTATTGCACAGAGATCACCCGAAAAGTGCTTTCCGATGGGGTTGGGGAGAACAAGATCTTTTCACCGCTTAGCTTATATATGTCGCTAAGTATGGCCGCCGAGATCTCGGACGGAAACACCCGTCAGCAGATCCTGGATGTTATGCATCAGCCGGATATCAAGGCTGCACGTAACACCGCAAAATCCATCTGGCTGGCAAATTATATGAATAACGGCGAAGACAAACTTCTTCTGGCGAATTCTCTTTGGCTGAATTCGGGATGGACGTTTGAGCAAAGCCTGTTGGACATCCTGGCCTCTGATTACTTTGCTTCCTCTTTCAGCGGCGATCCGACTGACGCGGATTACAGCATCGCATACAGAGAATGGCTTAGCGAGCAGACGGATGGCCTTCTGGACGATAATTTAGACGGTGCTCAGCTGGATCCGGCGATGCTGATAACTCTTGCGTCGTCTGTAAACTTCAGCGGAAGTTGGGAATCATCCTTTGGCTATGGTGAGGAAGGAATCTTTCACGGAACATCCGGCGATGTTACGACATGTTTTTATAATTCATTGGGCAGGGTAAGAACATACACGGGAGAGAACTTTATCAGTGCGGTAGTAAAACTGAAAGGAAACGGAAGTGTCCGTTTTATTCTTCCGGAAGAGGGTATGACACCGGAGCAGCTTCTGCAAGATGAAGAACTGTTTGATTTCATGAACGATGCAGACCCGAATTGGGATCCGTTGAAGATTGTAGAAAAGGAGCCGCAGCATACGGACTATCCGAATCATTTGGACTATCCGACTTATGAAAATCTGACTGAAATTGAATATCCGACGCTTACGATGCCTTTAGTTGACTTTACGAGCAGTTTCTACTTGAAAGATTATTGCAGGGAACTGGGAATTACAGATGCATTCGATCCGTCATGCGCTGACTTTTCTCCACTGACCAAGCAGGGCAAGGGGCAGCTTTCAGTCGACTCGATAAATCAAGATGCCAGAATCATCATCGATGAATTCGGATGCAAAGCTGTTGCCATAACAACATGGTACATCGGCACAGGTGATGATCCGATATTTGATAACAAGATCGTTTTGGACAGACCGTATATCGTTGAGGTCGTAAGTGAATCAGGACTCCCGCTTTTTGTCGGTATCGTGAACAACATATAAGAGGCTGTCTCGATCTTGTTCAGCCTTTCGGTGGAGGGGGTGCCCCCTAAGGTCCGGAGTGGTTTGCAGATAGGAACAGTTATTATGTAAATAATATCCGTAAGGTGAAATGTGAGACTGCAGATATAGTTCCATTTTTTGTGATTTTATCCGTAAGAGTAGAGATGCTTTTGCGGATAAAATTGCGTTTCCTGCAAAAATATCCGTAAAGACTTCTTTGAGTTTACGGATAGAAAAGAGTTCTTTGTGATTCTATCCGTAAATTGGGGTGTGATTATACGGATAAAAAACGCTGTTAAAGAATTGTATCGGTAAATTCCGAAAAAGAACTGTTCCGTTATTTCACTCATTGCTTTCTGCATCTCATGTATCCCTTTTGGCAACTCGCGTAAAGCCCTATTGCGCGGGCTTTTCGGGGCTGGTATGCTCCATTTTGAAAGAAAGGTGCAGCAAGTCCGGTGGAAAGATCTTACGAAAAACCATCACTTGCCGGCAGATGAAACAGGAGGGCAAGACGATGATTTCGGTAACGGGAATTTCGAAGAGTTTTGGAGATAAGAAGGTGCTCGATGGAGTTTCTTTTTCAGTAGAGGACGGAGAGATCTTCGGACTTCTCGGACCATCGGGTGCGGGCAAGACCACTTTGATCCGAGTACTTACAGGACAGCTTAAGTTTGAAGAAGGCTCGGCGATGATCAACGGCAAGGAAGTCAGAAAGCTCACCGGTGCAGATAAGAAAAAGTTCGGTGTCATGATGGATGACTTCGGTCTTTATGAGAGACTGACCTGCTACCAGAATCTGAAGGTGTTTGCGGATATTTATGGTGTCGGTGATGAGGAGATCGCAACGGTCCTTCGAGAAGTGAAACTCGAAGATGCCGTCAAGAAAGAAGCCAAGAAACTCAGCAAAGGCATGAAGGAGCGCCTCCGTCTGGCAAGGGCACTTCTGGCAAAACCGAAAGTGCTTTTCCTGGATGAGCCGACGAGTGGGCTCGATCCGCAGACCAGCAGTGAGATCCACGAGATCATCCGAAAGAGAAAAGATGCGGGCACGATCATTTTCCTGACGACACATAACATGACGGAAGCGGAGAAACTCTGTGATCATCTGGTGCTTCTCAATGAAGGAAAGATCGTGGAAAGAGGAGTCCCGAAGGAACTGTGCCTGAGATACGATCACCAGAAGCGGATCGAACTTGTAACCACAAATGGCGAGACGATCTCACTTCAGATGGATAGAGAAAATGCGAAGAAGACGAGTTCTCAGATCGCGGAGTTTCTGAAAGAAGGAAAGCTCAGCACGATCCATTCGAAGGAACCGAATCTTGAGACCGTGTTTATGGAACTTACGGGAAGGAAGTTGGAGGTGTAAAACAATGAGAGAAGCAGTAGCGGTTTTCAGAAAACAGATACTTGATACTAGGAAGAACAGGGCGGTCCTGATCCAGTTCATTATGTTCCCGATCATGACGATCGTGATGAACAGTGCAATCAAGGTCGATGACATGCCGGAGTTTTTCTACTTAAAACTTTTCAGCATCATGTATATGGCGATGGCGCCGATCGTGTCGATGAGCTCGATCATCTCGGAAGAAAAAGAGAAGGGAACGCTCCGTGCGCTTATGATGAGCAACGTCCGTCCGGCCTCGTATCTTGCCGGTGTCGGCGTGTATGATTTTCAGTGCTGCCTGATCGGCACGATGCTCATGAGTAAGACATGCGGCCTGGATGACGGACCGTGGTGGAGATATCTTTGTGTGATCATGCTGGGGCTTGTGATCTCTATCGTCCTCGGTGCTTCGATCGGCGTCCTCGCGAAGGATCAGATGGCGGCGACGAGCCTTGCGGTCCCGGTGATGTGCCTGTTTACTTTCCTTCCCATGATGGCCCAGTTTAATGACACCATCGCAAAGGTCGCAAAGTTTTTCTACACACAGCAGCTTTATCTTGCCCTCGAAGACATAAATAATGTTAAGATAGGAACAGAAGGACTGATCATCATCGCGGCAAATGCCATCGTCATCTTAGCATTCTTTGTCCTCGCATTTCGAAAAGAAGGACTTACGAACGAGTGAAAATATCGATCAATATCAACCCGGATAATCCCGAGACCGAGATCAGCGTGACATGTCCCGCGCTGACCCCGGAAGTCGAGAAACTGATCTCCATGGTACGTGTCATGGACAGTAAGCTCACGGTCAAAAAAGACGGTGAAGTCTTCCTTCTCGACCTCGGCGAGATCCTCTATCTCGAAACGATGGAAAGAAAGTGTTTCGTCTATACGGAAAAAACCGTCTATGAAACGGACGCAAAAATGTACGAGCTCGAGCAGCAGCTTGCTGCCTCGGGCTTCTTCCGTGTGAGCAAGTCCACGCTTCTCCAGTTGAAGCATATCAAATCCCTGCGCGCGGATCTCAACCACAGGATCCGTATCACGATGGACAACGGCGAGCAGGTCATCGCCTCGCGCATGTACGCGGACGAACTCAGAGAGCGCCTGGGACTGAAGTAGGGCCTGAGGTAAGAAGAAATGGATAAGAATAGAAATAAAAAAATCATAGATAAGAAAAGCTTGCATGACTTTGTGTACACCACAAGTCTGGCATTCTCGCTTCAGACGCTCATTGCCACGTTTGTCATGTTCATCTCTTCATCGGAAACATCTGCCGAGCAGAGCCGGATCAGCTCGATCTACGCGACCCCGGGATTCCTCTCGAAAAGCACTCTCCTGCAGTTCTTTATCGCGGCCGTTCTTACCGGGATCATCCGCCACATCTTTATGTCGGACCTGATCCTGAAAATCAAGTCGATCGCCCTTCGCATCTCGCTGATGTTCGTCTTCGAGGTCATCATGGTCGCTATTGTCGTTTGGAGATGCAACTGGTTCCACTCCGTTCGGGTCGGCCACTGGATCGGATTTGTGATCGGTGCCCTCCCGTGCATGATCGCCGGTTTCTTCATGGCATATAAATCCGAGTGCCGCGAAAACGAAGAAATGAACGAAGCCCTTAGGAAAAAACAGCAGGAAGAAGAAAAGCCCTAAGCCCTCCACCTCTATCACAAGATTTCGTCTTTGCTTTCCGAGAAACAAATTAAGGAGCGATTCCGCAGGCGCGAAGCGGCGAGGACCAGCGACGTATTTGATTTCTCGGAAAAGGCAAAAAGAAATCCTCACGTTGAACTACCATTGGGGATGATATGGCCAAAGCGTGAGGATGAGGATAATAGTATTGCCATCGATATTGAAGCTACGGTGACGAAATAATTGTAGTGTACATATGAGTTCTTTTCAATTAGAATAGTTCTTGAAACTATAACAAAATTTCGCGAGGGTGGTTTTGGGGTAAATGTTAAATTCTCTTGAAAAAACGCTGGGCGTCGAGTTTGACGAGGTGGAATATCCTGTAACGATCCGCCGCGACTTCCTTTCGGCGTTCCCGAATTACGAGATGGAAAGCCACTGGCACGACGATGTGGAGCTTCTTTTGGTACTGAGCGGACAGATGACCTGTATCGTCAACGGAGAGCAAAAAGAGATCTGCCGTGATGAGGGGATCTTTATCAACGCGCGCCAGGTGCACGGAGTCATGTCGGCGGAACATTGCGAATGCGAATATGTCATGGTCCGTTTCCATCCGATGATCCTTTGTGCGACCCGTGAGATCGAAAACCGGTTCGTTACTCCGGTGATCGCCAACGAGAACTATCCGTTTCAGGTACTAAAGCAGGATATCGAATGGGAGAGAAGTGTTCTTGATGCCATTCTTCGTATATACTATATGCGACATGAAACGACGATGGAGATCTCCGCACTCGGCCAGCTTTTCGTGATCTGGGAGCAGATCTTTACGCACTCCGGAAGGGTGCCCGCGAAGATCCGTGAGAGCACGCCGCAGCTTACGCAGCTGAAGAAGATGATCTCCTTTATCGCCGAGAATTATCAGCGGAAGATCACGCTTGATGACATCTGCCTTTCCGGCAACATGGGAAAGACGAGCTGCTGTCAGGTCTTCCAGAAGTATCTTAATCAGACTCCGAACAATTACCTGACGGTCTTCCGTCTGAGGAAAGGCGCGGAGATGCTGGTTGCGACAGATATGCCGATCGTGGATATCTCGTACGAAGTCGGTTTTTCCGGCGCGAGTTATTTTTCCGAGGCATTTAAAAAGCACATGGGCGGGATGCCGAGCGAGTATCGGAGGAAACACAGACCCGTGAGCGAGGAGCGGTAATGAGCGATTGCGAAAGATGTTCAAACTACATATTCGATGACGAAAGCGGCGAGTATTTCTGCGAGGCCCCGATCGACCAGGATGCCTGGGAGCGCATGATCGAGGGCGGACAGAAATCGTGTCCGTACTACATTGAGGACGGAGAATATAAGACGGTCAGAAAACAGATCTGATCCTTCGGGAAAAGCACCGCTTGCTGACATTAGAGACAGAATATGAAGAAGTACAGACACATCTTAAAAGAATGCCGCCCCTACAGGCTGGAGTTTATTCTGGGACCTGCCGCGAAGCTTTTCGAGGCGATACTGGAACTGATTTTGCCGGTCCTGATGGGAAAGATCGTCGACACCGGCTTTTCATCGGACAGCCGCGGTTTTATCGTAAGGACCGCCCTTCTGATGTTCGGCATGGCGGCGATGGGACTTGCCGCCGCGACGGTCTGCCAGTACTGCGCTGCCCGCGCAAGTTCAGGTGTCGGCGCGCGCCTTCGTGACCGGCTTTTGACGCAGGTCAATTCTCTTTCCGTTGCCCAGCAGGAAAAGTGCGGCGTTTCGTTTCTGAACGTGGCGATGACGTCTGACGTCAATCAGGTCTGCACGGGCGTTTCGATGTTTATCCGACTGGTGTTCCGCGCCCCGTTTATCACGCTCGGCGGTATCATTGCCGCGATCATCCTGGACGCACCGATGTCCGTGGTCATCGCCGTCGGATCGACGCTGTTTCTGGTCACGCTTCTTTCCATCATCCGAGTGACATTTGTCCGCTATAAGATCGTCCAGCAAAAACTCGACAGCATCAGCGGAGTCGTCAACGAGCGGCTTTCCGGCATCCGTGTCGTCCGAGCTTTTTCGCGCGAAAAGCACCATCAGGATTTAACTGATGCTGCCGGTGAAGCATATGCGGAAGAAACCATTTCGGTCGCCCGCTATTCGGCGCTTCTGCGCCCGATCACGATCCTGATCATGAACGCGGCCGTCGTCTTCGTTTTATGGGTCGGCGGTTACCGCATCCAGAGCAATGTCATCACGACCGGTATGCTCCTTACATTTATCAACTACATCTTCAGTATCTTCGACGAGCTCAATAAGCTCGGCAACCTCGTCGTCATTTTCTCGCGTTCGTTCGTGTCTGCGGAAAGGATCGAGGGCGTGCTCGAGATGGTTCCCGAGAAGCGGAAGCCGGAGACGGGAGCGGAGGCCGAGGACCACGACGACAAGGCCGTCGTAAAGATGAAAAATGTCTCGTTCTCGTACCTTTCCGGTAAGGACGATTCGGAAGAATATTACGCGGTAAAGGACGTTTCCTTTGAACTTCGGAAAGGGGAGAAGCTCGGCATTATCGGCACGACCGGTTCCGGTAAATCGACGATCATCGCGCTTCTTCTTCGTCTTTATGAGATCAACAAGGGTCACATCTATGTGGGCGGCAAGTCGATCGCGGCGCTTCCGGACAGCGAACTTCGGGAGAAAATGGCACCGGTATTTCAGACCACGGTGCTTTTCGAGGGGACGATCAGAGACAATTTGAATATCGGAAGAAAAGAACCGCTCGACGAGGAGGAGATGAAGGCCAGATGCGAAGTGGCGCAGGCATGGGATTTCATCTGCGAAAAGGGCGGACTGGATGCGCGTGTCGAGCCGAAGGGCAAGAACTTCTCCGGAGGCCAGCGGCAGCGCCTTTCGATCGCAAGAGCCCTCTGCACGGAAGCGGAGATCCTGCTGTTTGACGATGCGACGGCAGCGCTCGACAAAGACACTTCCGCGAAGTTTTCCGCGGCGCTGAAAGAACATGTAAATACGCATCACAGGAAGATCGTCGAGATCTCTTCGAAGATCAGCGAGATCGCCGATTCCGACTGGATCATCGTGCTGGATAACGGCTCGGTGGTCGGCCAGGGCAAGCACGACGCGCTCCTACATGAGTGCGAAGCGTACTCCCGCATCGCGGCATCCCAGGAGATGGGAGGTGTGGAATAATGGCGAAAGACTCGATGTTAAGCGGCATGGGTAACCTGGCTCCGGACGCGGCGAAAATGTCGGATGCCAAGAGCCGCATCTCGATGAAAGATCTCTCGGCGCTTCTGCGTTTTACGGGCACGTCGAAATTCTCGATCGCGCTTTTGATCCTCGCGGCGATCTTAAGTGGCGGCCTTCAGGTCGTGGCGCCGGCCTTCCTCGGAAAAACGATCGACAACATGGGAGAAGCCGGAAACGTGGACCTTTCCTACCTCGGCACCCGCGCGCTGATCCTTCTGGGCATGTATCTTATCGCCGCGATCTTTACCTGGGTCGTCAGTTATTTTGCCAATGTCGTTGCGGCTAAGACCGCGCTTGAAGTTCGAAAAGCACTGTCACGGAAACTGACGCGCCTCCCGGTATCTTTTTACGACACCCACCCGCAGGGCGATACGGCGACACATTTCATCAACGATGCCGATGCGATCTCCGAAGGCATGCTGCAGGGTCTTTTGAATTTCTTTACCGTTATGGTCACCATCCTCGGCACCGTCGGATTTATGGTATTCATCAGCTGGAAGATGACGCTCATCATCCTGCCGATGGCTTTCCTCATGATTTGGTCGGCAACGACGATCGCGAAGACCACGACGAAGTATTTTAAGTCCCAGCAGAACCTTGTGGGATCGATCTCCGGCGATGTGGAGGAGAATCTCTACGGCAGAAAAGAGATCAAAGCGTTCGGCTGCGAGGAGAAGTTCCTCGGTTCGTTCCGCGAAAAGAACGGGCAGCTCAACAAGTCGTCCGTTACGGCGCAGTTTGCGTCTTCGCTTCCGAATCCGGTGACGCGTTTTGTCGACAGCACGACCTACATCCTGATCGGCGCTCTCGGCGTATGGTTCGGCGGCCTTACGGCCGGTAACATCACGACCTTTATCCTCTACTGGAAAAACTTCAGTAAGCCGATCAACGACCTGACGAATATCACGACACAGGTCATGGCGGCGTTCGCGTCGCTGACGCGCGTCTTTACTATCCTCGATCTTCCGGAAGAAAGTGAAGATCCGGAGAATACGGAGTCTTCCGATTCTTCGGCAAAAGCACCTGCCGGGGCGGCAGATGAAGGGACGGCGAAGACTGACATATCCTCTGCGGCCGGAGAAGATGAGGCGGAGAAGAAAGCCGAGGGAGAAGTGCTTTTCGAGCATGTGACGTTCGGATATACTCCGGAAAAGAAGATCTTCGATGACTTCTCGCTTCGCGTGGAGCCGGGCCAGAAGGTCGCGATCATCGGGCCTACCGGCTGCGGCAAGACGACACTGATGAATCTTCTGATGCGTTTTTATGAAGCGGACGGCGGCCGGATCCTTATCGACGGCAAGGATATCCGGGAGATCCCGAGATCCGAGCTTCGAAGAAGGTTCGGCATGGTGCTTCAGGAGACGTGGCTGCTGGAAAGATCGATCCGCGAAAACATCGCGTACGGAAGACCGGACGCCACGGAAGAGGAAGTCATCGCGGCGGCCAAGGCGGCGAGGGCACACGGATTTATCAAGCGCCTCCCGGACGGATACGATACGATCCCCGGAAAAGAGATCTCGCTTTCGGAGGGACAGAAGCAGCTTCTTTGTATCGCGAGAGTGCTGCTGATGGATCCGGATCTTCTGATCCTGGACGAGGCCACGAGTGCGGTCGATACCCTCACGGAGAAGCGGATCGTCGAGGCCTTCGATAACATGACGAAGGGAAGGACGGGATTCATCATCGCGCACAGACTTTCCACCATAGCGGGAGCCGACCAGGTCATCCAGCTGGGGAAGAAAAAGTAAATAGGAAATACTCAATGGCGGGCCGTTTTTGCGGTCCGCTTTTTGTTGCAGCGGCGGGGCATCCGCAAGGTCCCGCAAGATTTCGCAAGGTTTCCGCAAACTTCCCGCAAGATTTCGCAAGGTTTCCGCAAAATTTCTCTTTTGGAGATGTTTTTTGGAAATCATACGGAAAAACCGTAAGAAAGAGGGGGTTGGGGGGCAGATTTCCATAATTTTTCCCGTTTCGGGGCCGATTTTGGAAATATACGGGAAAAATCACGCCGTCAGATGTTTATGAGGAGAGATTTCCATAATTTTTCCCGTTTCGGGACAGATTTTGGAAATATACGGGAAATCCCCTCTTTCTTCTCGAAAATCACTCGCTCGGAATCGAAAAGCACTTGCCTCGAAACGTTACGCGCAAGCGCTTTTCGAGTATTTTAAAATCAGTGAATTTTTAGTGGATTTTTCCTTGTGTTGACATGGTATTTCCTATATACTGATATACGGAAAAAGTTGGGTTTCTCACACCTCTTTTTCCCTGAAATCGTTTTCAAAAAATTTAACACATAAGGAGAGGCTCATCGTATGAAAGTGAACATTACTGAGACCGTACTGCGTGACGCGAACCAGTCGCTGATCGCAACCAGAATGCCGTTTTCGGATTTCGAAGACATTCTGGAGAAACTGGACGATGCGGGATATTACTCGCTCGAGTGCTGGGGAGGCGCGACATTTGATTCTTGCCTGCGTTACCTCAATGAAGATCCGTGGGAGAGACTTCGCAAAATCAAGGCAAAAGTGAAGAAGACTCCGCTGCAGATGCTTCTTCGTGGCCAGAACCTTCTCGGCTACAAGCACTATCCGGATGACGTCGTACGTCTCTTCATCAGAAAGTCCGCAGAGAACGGCATGGACATCTTCCGTATCTTCGATGCGCTGAATGACTTCAGAAATATCGAAGTCTGCATTGACGAAGTTAAGAAGTGCGGTAAGCATGCACAGGGCTGCATCTGCTACACGACCTCTCCTGTACATACACTTGAAAAGTACGTTGAGATGTGCAAAGAACTCGTGAACATGGGCGTTGATTCCATCGCGATCAAGGACATGGCAGGTATCTGCTCTCCGAAGGAAGCCTACGATCTTGTTAAGGCGATCAAGGATGCGAAGATCTCCGTTCCGCTTTTCTTCCACACACACCACACCACAGGCATGGGCCCGATGACTCTCATGAAGGCGATCGAGGCAGGCGTTGACGGTATCGACTGTGCGATCTCCTCTTTCGCAGGCGGCACATCCCAGCCTTGCACAGAGACCATGGCTTACACGATGGGTCAGTTCGGTTATGAGTCCGGTCTGAATACGGACCTTCTTAAGGAGATCGCTGATTTCTTCGTTCCGGTAAGAAAGAAGTTCCTCGATAACGGCACACTCAATCCTACCGTTATGGGCATCAAGGCAGACATCCTCAAGTATCAGGTTCCGGGCGGAATGCTCTCCAACATGATCGCTAACCTCAAGGATATGAACGCTCTTGACAAGTTCGACGAAGCGCTCGCAGAGATCCCGGCAGTCCGTAAGGACATGGGTTATCCGCCGCTTGTTACGCCTCTTTCCCAGATGGTCGGTAACCAGGCAGTTCAGAACGTTCTCCTCGGCGAGCGTTATAAGAACATCTCCAAGGAGATCAAGGCTTATCTGCGTGGTGAATACGGCAGAGCTCCGGGCGAAGTTTCCCAGGAACTCATCGACAGATGCTGGAAGCCGGAAGAGATCGTTAAGGGCAGATTCGCAGATACTCTTGAGCCGGTATTTGAGAAGACGAAGGCAGAACTCGGCAAGCGTGCCCGTTCTGACGAGGATGTTCTCTCCTACATCGCTTTCCCACAGGTAGCTGAGAAGTATTTCGACTTCCGTGAAGAACAGGAAAGCAACACCGTGAACTACACGATCGAGAAGAAGGAGGATTGATCTTCATGAATCCCGAATTAGTTATTCTTTCCGTAGAAGACGGATTGAGAAAGTATGGTGTCGGAGAAGCACTCGGCGTTGCCCTCTTTACCTGGGCGATCGTATTTGTGGTTCTCTTCATTATCTTTGTCTGCATCCGTATCTTCGGTGCAGTCGTCGGTTCTTTTTCCAAGAATAAGAACACTGCCCCTGCAGCATCGTCTGCAGCTCCTGCAGCTTCTGCGGCTGTAGCGGAGGACGCCGGCGAGGAATTCTCTTCCGGTTCCCTCAAGCTTAAGGGCTGTGATGAGAAGACGGCAGCCATGATCATGGCGATCGTCAGCGACAACACCGGTATCCCGCTCAATGAACTGATATTCAAGTCCATTTCGCTGGTGGAAGAAAAGTAAAGGAGAGACGCCAAAATGATTTATAACGTAACGATCAACGATAAAGTATATGAAGTAGAAGTTGAGAAGGGTAAAGCAAACCTTCTTAAGACAACTGCTGTAGTTGCAGCTCCTGCAGCTGCACCGGCGGCTCCTGCTGCAGCACCTGCAGCGGCACCGGCTCCGGCAGCAGCTCCGGCCGGCCCGATCTCCGGAACACCTGTTCCGGCACCGCTTCCGGGCACGATCCTGAAGATCAACGTAACAGCCGGTCAGGCTGTTAAAGAGGGTGACCTGCTGGTCGTTCTCGAAGCTATGAAGATGGAAAACGAGATCTATGCTCCGTGCAATGGTACGGTCGGACAGATCCTCACTTCCAAGGGCGCGACGGTTGCCACCGGCGACGTACTCGTAACTCTTTCTTAAGTTAGGAGGTCGCAACCGTGTTTATTGATGCATTAAAGAATATATGGGAGTCGAGTGGTATCTACTCGATCACCTGGCAGCAGGGCGTTATGCTTCTGGTTGCAGGTGTGCTGATCTACATGGCGATCGGCAAAAAGTGCGAACCGCTCCTTCTTCTCCCGATTGCTTTTGGTATGTTACTTAGTAACCTTCCGATCGCAGGTCTCTATCACGCAGAGATCTTCGCCGAAGGACATGTTCACTGGGATCTGCTCGGAGGCGGATCCAAAGATATCGCTCCGGGTCTTCTCGACTACATCTATCTGGGTGTTAAGCTCGGTATCTTCCCGTGCCTGATCTTTATGGCCGTTGGTGCGATGACAGACTTCGGACCGCTGATCTCCAGACCGTCGTCCCTCTTCATGGGCGCCGGCGCACAGTTCGGTATTTCCTTCGCATTCGTTATGGCTTCCTTAATCGGATTTACAGCTGCAGAGGCTTCTTCCATCGCCATCATCGGTGGTGCTGACGGCCCGACGGCAATCTATCTGACCACGAAGCTCGCTCCGCATCTTCTTTCGGCGATCGCCATCGCGGCTTATTCCTACATGGCACTGATCCCGATCATCCAGCCGCCGATCATGAAGGCAATGGTTCCGAAGAAACTGAGAAAGATCAAGATGCAGCAGACCCGTCCGGTCTCCAAGGTCGAGAAAGTATGCTTCCCGATCATCGTTACCGTCATCTGCACACTGATCCTGCCTTCCGTCGGACCGCTTCTCGGTATGCTGATGCTGGGTAACCTCTTTAAGGAGTCCGGCGTAACCGAGCGTCTTTCTGATACTGCCCAGAATGCTCTGTGCAATATCGTTACGATCTTCCTCGGCGTTACCGTCGGTGCTACCGCAATGGGTGAGAACTTCTTAAAGCCGCAGACTCTGTACATCATCCTTCTCGGATTGATCGCATTTGCTTTCTCCACATTCGGTGGTCTCCTGATCGGACGTATCATGTGCGCTCTTACCAAGGGCAAGATCAATCCGCTCATCGGTTCCGCCGGTGTATCCGCTGTTCCGATGGCTGCACGTGTATCGAACCTCGAAGGCCAGAAGGCGGATCCAAGTAACTTCCTTCTCATGCACGCCATGGGTCCGAACGTTGCAGGTGTTATCGGTTCTGCCGTAGCTGCAGGTACACTGCTTGCTCTCTTCGGCTGATCCCGATCGAAAAGCACCTGCCAAGGTGCTTTTGCAAAAGAAGAATCAACAGGGACTGTCTCTTTCGAGACAGTCCTTTTTTCGTTTACCGGGCATAGTAATCTTCCGGAAGTGACAGGATAGTTATTTTTCCGAGGGATCTTTCATTGTATTCTGATATCGGGTCGTTGGCATTTGGGGAGAAGCGAAGGACCCGCTTTATCGGCTATTTTGGAAAACAGTTGTGATCTCTGAAAGGAGAGTGAAGCGGTATGGCAAACGTGCACTTCTCGGTCAGCAAAAGAAGAGTGATTGCATCCACTCTGGTCGTGTCTTTATTATTCTCACTATCTGCATGCAAAAAGAACAAGAGTAAAAACGAATTTGAATCCGGGAAAGAGATCCTGGAGACGGATCCGTATTTTGAAGCGAAGATCAATGAGTTTAAGATCCCGCTGGATCCGGATAAAGAAGTCGCTTTTAAACTCGTACAGAATTATGAGTATATCGACGGCTTTGCTGTCGCAACTTATAACATCGAATACGAAATGCCGGAAGAGATGAAGCATCGCGAGATCACTGTGCAGGAAGCGGCGCAGTACCACGTTCTTGTCACGGCGCTTTTCGACAGTGAAGGAAATCTGATCTCAAAGATCAACGAAGGTGCGGACTACTCAAGTGTCCCGGAATTTACGGAAGAAGACTACATGAATGTTTTGACTCCGGAAGAAGAACTTCAGTACAGAGTTGAGTATGAACTGTGTGCCATGGATACGGATGGTAACGGTAACATCTATCTGCTGCTTCGTTATTTCGATGCGTACATGGGGATGAACGGGTATGAAATCAGAGTTTTAAACGGAAAAGGCGAAGTCCAGAGAGTGGTCGATCTTGCTGAGCCCCCGACGGATCTTTATGACGGCGGGACCGAGGAGATATTCTCTCCCGATAGCGGTGAGCACACAGTCAATCGGATCAAGACTAAGATGACGATGCAGCTTCTGGATGACGGAAATATCTGCATCGGAGGAACGGAGCATATCGGCATATATGACGGAACTAACGGAGATAAGCTCTGCGAATTTGACGACGCGTCGCATACTTTCGTCGGCGGACTTTTCAAGCATAACGGAAAGTACTATGTCATCACGAAAAGCGTGGACTATACCGATTCGGGAAAAGAGATCCTGCAGATAAAAGAAGTGGATCTGAAGACCGGAAAGCTCGGTGCCGGCAAGGATGCAAACGCGCTTTCTGCCTATGAACTGATCATCACCAATAAGTCCGGTGTCTTTGTCGATACATTTAACGGCTGTCTGAAATACGATCCGGATACGGGAGACTTCGAAGAAGTCTTTAACTGGAACTATACGGATATGGACCGCTCTATCCTTGCGATGTCAAAGACAACGCCGGTAAGTGAGAACGAACTGTGTGTCATTGCCTGTGACGAGTACGATAACTTAAAAGGCCCGTATCTGATCCACCTGACACGTGCCGAAAAGAACCCGCATGCCGGCAAAAAGATCATCGTAGTCGGCGGTAAACACCTTGACGATTCAGGGCTCCTGCCGGTGGTCAGCAGGTTCAATTCCGACCCGGAGAAAAATGTCCGCGTGGCACTTCTCGACTATGTCGAGGGTTCGGATGATGACGACGGCGCTCTCGAGCAAAAGATCTATCTGGATCTCATTTCCGGATCCGGACCGGATGTTATCGTCAATATGGGCGACTATGAGGCGCTCCGAAACGGATCCGTCATGGAGGATCTGAACCGGTATATTGACGGAGAGAACGGCCTTAAGCGCGATGAGTATTTCGATAATATCCTGCGTGCTTTTGAAAAGGGCGGAAAACTCTATCACATCCCGGTCGAGTTCTACCTTTCGGGACTTTATGTAAACTCAGATCTTCTCCCTTATACCGACGGATGGACATATGACGAATTCATTGAGTCGGCAAGAAGCCTGGCGGCGGGCGATAAGGCTGTTTCGAGATCCATGAAGCATAACGATCTTCTTTTCTATTTCCTGAGCACATCGCTTCCGAGATTTGTCGACTATGAAAAGCACACGGTCGATTTTGAAAACGATGACATGAGAAAGATCCTCGAGGCAACAAAGGAATTCGGCGTCAAGCAGATCCCTTCCGAGGAAAAATACAAAATGGAAAACTACACGGTTGGTCAGGAAGGAGAAGATGGTTTCGTATCGGGAACGTTTGCTACCGATCTTTCGCGGGAAAGGTTCACAAACGGAATCACCGGATCGTGGGAATGCATGCTGTACCAGGTATCCATGGTCGGCCAGTTAAGAGAAATGCTGATCGGAAACGGAACTTTCCTCGGATATCCTTCCTATGAGAAGAAGTCGATGGCGGTCGGAACAGATCTTTCTATGGGAATCTCCTCAATGAGTAAATACAAGGATCTTGCATGGGAATTCATCAAGGCATATCTCGAAATGGACGGCGACGATGCTGTCGGAAGAGGCGGACTGCCGCTGAAGAAAAGTGCTTTTGCCGAGGAATGCCGTTACGATATGGAAAGCGCGAACAAACTCCATGATGATTTTGTAAAGGAGAATCCGTATCTGGTCGGAAAGCTCCCGTATTTCCCGGAGGTCCTTGCCGAAGATATCGATACTCTTCAGTCTCTGGCCGAAAAGGCGGATACGATGATCTCGGATGATGAAGCCGTATTTAACATCATCGTCGAGGAAGCCGCCGGGTACTTCGCGGGCGACCGCACGATCGACGATGTTCTGAAGAATATCCAGAACCGGGCAAAGCTCATCGTGACGGAGTACTGACGATTTAGAAGGACTGTTTTCCACCGGAAAAGAACTCGGGTAAATGGCTCCGGTACCGGCCTTCGCAATTTAATCAAAGGGTAATGGAGACCGTAAGTTTTTTCTCCGGATCAGAGGCCGCAGCAATGCGGCCTTTGTGTTTTTCCACGATCGCTTTGGCCATGGAAAGACCGATGCCGTACCCGCCGGTCTCGGAGTTCCTGGAAGCATCGGTCCGATAGAAACGCTCGAACATATTCTTACAGTCTTCCTTCGAAACAGCTTCCGCCGTATCGTTGGTCACTTCGATGAGTGCGCCTTTCTTATGACGCGCGACAGATATGTCGATATGTCCGTTCTCCGGGCAGTATTTCACGGCATTATCGAGAACGATCGAAAGAAGGGAGTCGATCGACTTTTGGTCGCCCTGGATGTGCACGCCGTCTTCGATCTTTTCTGAGATCGTCTTATTTCCGGATGTGGCCACCGCGGCAAAAGAACCTGCGTGTTTCTTTGCCATCTCTGAAAGATCGAGATCTTTCATTTCGAGCATAGTGGTCGTTTCTTCCATTTTCGACAGCGCGATCAGATCCGCGGTGAGTTCCGAAAGGCGCTTCGTCTGTGTCCTTATATCCGAAAGCCACTCGTTTCCGGAAGAAGGATCAGAATTCGAAAGTTCCATCTCCAGGACATCGGCATCGGCGGAGATGATCGCCAGAGGAGTTTTGATCTCATGACCGGCATCAGAGATGAAGCGTTTCTGTTTCTCGTAGCTTTCCGCGACGGGGCGGACGACTCGTTCGGAGGCGACAAATACCAGGATCCCTACACCGAGAAGACAGAGGAAAGAGACGAAGATACTGATATTTCTGAAGTTCCTGAAGTGGGCCAGGCTGGCGCCGCAGTCGCGGAAGATGACCATCGTGCAGCCGGATTCGTCCGTCTCTCCGACGAGATAACGGTAGTCGCCGATAAACCCGGAGGAGCTGCTCTTCTTAAGCGCTTTTCGCGCATATTCGACGGCCTTGGTCTCCGAAACGGCGGAGATGCGGTTGGTGTCGGTCAAGAGGACGTTTTCCTCTGCGTCAAATACGACGGTAAAATATCGGGTCTCAAATGCGAGTTCCGGGGAGTTCATGCGGCTTTCATCAAAGCGCATGAAGGAACGGCCGCCTCTGCCGGAGTCATCATCCACAATGATGGTCGTTTCGAAATCAGGAAGCTCGGGAAAGGGGTCGCCGCTCCTCGGATCATGCCCTTTGTCCGGTTCGGCAAAAGCACCACCGTTATTCATGAGGAGCTCTAAGATATCGTCGCTCTCGGAAACGACCTGGCGGTAGTTACTGACATTGATGCCGCCGATCAGGATGATCATGACCAGAAGCACGGCTGCCATGGTGATCAATATAAGTCTTATCCGAAGTTTCCTTATCATGGTTCGATCTCCAGAGAATAGCCGGCATTACGGGTGGCCTTGATCTTAATGTTTGCGCCGATCGAGGTGAGTTTCTTTCGAAGATAGGAGAGGTTCGTCCATACGACGTTGATGTCCGCGTCGGAATCCAATCCCCAGACCTTTTCCATGAAGCGGTCGGTGGAGATGAGGACTCCCGGATTTGCCATGAGGTATTCCATCATCTGGTACTCTTTGGCGGCCAGTCTGACGGAGCCGTCTTTGGACTTCAGTTCGTAGGTGCCGCGGTTCAGTGTGACGTTACCGTAGGAAAGGAGATTATCGGCTGCCGTCGTTACGGATCTGGTGATGGCACGAAGACGGGCCAGGAGTTCCCGGCTCTCGAAAGGCTTGGTAAGATAGTCGTTCGCGCCGAGGTCCAGTCCCTCGACTTTGTCATCGATCTGGGATTTTGCCGTCAGCATCATCACGGGGATGGTGATCCTTTTTTCGCGGATCTTCTTAAGGACGGTAAAGCCGTCCATCTTCGGCATCATGACATCCAGGATCGCGCAGTCATACGAGCCTTGGAGAAGGTAATCCAGGGCATCCTGGCCGTCATAGACCGCATCGACGGAGTAATTATTCTTCGTCAGTATGGCGGTAAGTGCCCGCGACATGGACTTTTCATCTTCTGCCAGCAAAATACGCATGATCTGCTTCTCCTTGTCTTTTTCTCAGAATGCATTCTTTTCATTATTATACACCGAATCGCCGTCGGTAGTTCTGCCGTCGGATCCGCGGTCCCGGCGGCTGCCGTTGCCCGGCATATTCTCCGGGTCGAAATCTTCAGGCATATTCTCCGGGTCGAAACCTTGCATATTGCCACGATCGAAACCGGGCATATTACCCGGTTCCTGCATGTTTCCCTGGCCTGCATTTCCATTCGGATCGCCCTGCATTCCGCCGCCGCGTCCGCCCATGATCTGGTTCGGGATGGTGTCTGTTGTAACTCCGTTAATGATCAGCGTGCCGCCGTTTTTCACCGCGGTCCCGTCATAGTCGATCGTCGACTGCCCGGTGATATCGATCGTTCCGCCGTTGATGTAGATGTCGCCGTTACTGTCGATGCCGTCGGTATCTCCCTGCCCCATGGTGATCTTGATGTTGCCACCATTTATGACCAGCGTTGCCAGGTAGTCTTCGACCTTCTGTGCGGCGTTGATACCGTCATCACTTGCATTGATAGTGAAGGTACCGTCGTTGATCGTGATGTAGGTGCCTTCGAGTCCTTCTGCTGCGGTGATATCAAATGTGCCGTTATCGATCTGCAGGATCCCGTCGGTGTGGATCGCGTCATCGCCGGCCTTGATGTTGAAGGTACCGCCTGTAATCGCAAGCGAATCATTGGTGTTGATGACGTCTGTTTCCGCAGTGAGGTAGTAGGTTCCGCCTGTGATGACCATATCGTCTTTACATACGATGGCATGCCCGACTGTCGCATCGATCGTAAGCGAGCCGCTTCCGTTGATCGTCAGGTCGTCTTTGGAATAGATGACGGCATCGATGTCATTTTCATCGATCGCTTCATACTTTCCTCCGTTACTGAGGATACTGTTTCCTTCCAGGGTGATGTAGACTTCGTCTGCAGAGAGAACGTAGACCGCGGCGGAAGAACTGCTGTTGATCACGGCATCCCGAAGGATCAGGTGGACATCGTCGCTTTCACCGTCGACGTCGACGATGATCATTCCGTCATCTGTTTTTCCGGTTACGATATAGGTACCTGCCTCCGTGATCTTTACGGGACCCGTAGCGGAAGAAAGATCGATGAGTTTACTTTCGGCTTCATTGTAAGTGGTCTCGTTATCTTTATCGGAGATCTTAAGTGCCATGTCGGATACTGCTGCGCCGGATGCGGAATTTGCCGAACCGGAGCCGGCTGTGCCGGCATTCCCGTTATCTGCAGAATTTCCGGATTTCCCGGAGTTTGTGATCGTGTCAGATGCGGACGAGGAATTATTGCTCTTCCCTTTAAAGTATGCGGCGGCGCCGATCGATCCGGCGAGTACCGCGCAAATGGCTATGGTCAGTACGATTTTTCTGGTAAGTGTCTTATTCTTCATAGTCTTTCTCCTTTTTCGTTTTTGTGTTGACCTTTCATATCTTCTGTTACGTCTTAAAGTTCGGGGGTTTCTTTCGGCATGACTGTTGTCGAAAGGATCTCCAGATTTCCGTTTTTGCAGCGGATGTCGTCGATCAGTGCTTTTTCCGAGGAAGCATCGCGAAGATAGATCTCGTAGGTAAGTTTAAAGATGGAGCCCATGTCGGCTGTCTTTGAACTGACCAGGCGGTGCGAAGTCGTGTAGCGGCTGAAGGCTTCTTCAAAAACTTCCGTGTAATTGAGTTCTTCCGGGATGACCACACGAAGGCTCCTTCGAAGATCGGAAGTTTCCGTGCCGAGGCCGAGCTCAGAGAACAGGAACATCGCGATCCCGATGATAAGAAGAAACAAAGCTGCGTAGAGGATAAAGCCCATGCCTGTCAGAAGGCCGACAGTCATTGCGATGAAGATCGCGGCGATC
The DNA here is from genome assembly GCA_017428545.1 of Clostridiales bacterium. Lineage (GTDB taxonomy): Bacteria > Bacillota > Clostridia > Saccharofermentanales > Saccharofermentanaceae > Scatonaster. Next base: position 7,164 of record JAFRQR010000023.1, on the reverse strand, counting down.
TCGCTGGCCGATCCCTGGGCGGAACGGAAGCGCACGAGGCTGAAGGTCCCTGCTACCGCAACTCCGGCGCCGATGTTGCCGTTAACGGCCATGATGACTACGCAGACGACGGCCGGAAGGATCGCGAGAGTCCCGACAAACGAGCTGCTGGAACGTCTTTTCAACTTATAGATCAGGGCCAGGAGAAGGCCGAGGAGCAGGGCGCTGAATACAGGAAGTAAAAATGCGGTGATGGAGACGGTCGTATTTCCCATCAAGGTGTCGTAAATGTTCTTAAGCATAGAGTAACGCTCCTTTCATATCTTCATCGGTCTCGTCTTTCAAATGGTTTTTGTAGTACTCGCCGTACTTGGAAAAGCTGCTGCGGTGAAGATCATTTTCGCTGAGAAGCCTGACCAGCCGGAAGGGCATGGCGCCTGCAAACTTGATCTCCATGAGGACCTGATCCCGCGGGAGGATCTGCTCTCCGTAGATGCCGCTGCTGAAACTGATCTCCCGGTTTCTTGCGAGTATGTTTCTGTCAAAGGTGATCCGGAGAGAAGGATCGTCTTCTGCGACATAGGCTTCTCTTTCGTAGGTGAGAAATGCTTTCGGTTTCAAGTCTTTGTAGTGATCGCGAAAGCAGGTGATCTCTTTCATGATCTGTTCATCGCGCGGCGCATCTCCCAAAGCCAGAAGCCAGTCCATGACCTCGAAGTATGTCGTTTCGGTCCTTCTTTTGAAAACGATACCTTTATATTTTTTCTTCAGTTCGGCGAAGATGAGGTCGTCTTTTGCGGCATAACGGTAACTTCTCAGACGGAGCTTTTCCTTATAGGCCGGCTTATCAAGAGAGGTCCTGATCAGGCGGAAATCATCTGTGTCGAAGTAGATGTTCCGGATCGTCGTCGGGCCGTACTCGTCGATATGCATCCCGGAAGAGATCGCCATCTTTATGAAAGCGGCCTGCTCTTTTGTAAGGATGTACTTATATTCATATCTTTGGAAAACGCTTTGGTATGTCATTTTTCCTACCCTCAACTTTGCTTTGTTGAGGTCAGTTTAACAAGCATACTTTAAGCGAACCTTAAGCCCGTGATATAATGGTCATAAACACATAGTAGTCCCGAAGAACAGGAGGGCGTCACCATGAGAAACGAGATCATCGGTTTTCACCGCGAGTACGAAGACAACGGTTGCTTCTGCAACTGGTATCCTGCAGAGTTTGACTATGCGGGCCGTCACTATCTCCATTCCGAGCAGTTCATGATGTATCAGAAGGTCATGATGTTCGGACAGACCGCGCTGGGCGATGAGATCATGCGCACCGCCGATCCTGAACAGTGCAAGATCCTGGGAAGAGAATTCTTCGACGGATTTGATGCCGCCCTATGGAAAAGGACTCGTTTTGTTGTCGTTAAGCGCGGTATCCGCGCGAAGTTTTCCCAGAATCCGTCCATGATGGAGACGCTTCTTGCGACGGGCAATGCGATCCTCGCCGAGTGTTCTCCCCGTGATAAAGACTGGGGCATCCTTCTTTCCACCTCGGATCCGGAGGTGCAGGACATCACGAAATGGAGAGGCGAAAACCTTCTTGGCCAGGTGCTGATGGAGGTCCGCGAAGAACTCCGCGAGGAGCTCCGTGTGACCGATAATGGTGAAGTCCTTCCTTATGAAGATGCCAAGGAAAAAGAACCGATCCCCGAGTGGGAACTTCTTCCGGGGGAGCTGATCCGCATCCCGCAGTTTAAGAATACGGTCCTTGCCTATACCGATACCATCGGCTGCGTTTCCGGAAACGAAGAGAGCCGTCAGGCATTCTTCTTCGACCGTTCCTTCTCTGACTGGGAAGCCCTGATCAAAGGCGGAACGGCCGCCGCACACGGCCTTCCGATCGTCGGCTTCTACGAAATGAAGCAGGATATCTACGACATCTCCCGCCGCCTGGACAATGCATCCGGCACATACGATGAGGACGAAGAAGAGTAAGAGACAGCGTAAGATCCAGAGCCGTTTGCAGATTTGAACTAAAGAATGTAAAAATGTCCAATGGCATAATTCCATTGGACATTTTTGTGTTTCCATCCTCAAATGACGAATAAGCACCAAGATGATCCACGATACTAGAACTCGCATGAAAAAAGAAAAAAAGAAATCCCGCAAGCGGTGAGTTTTGCGAAGCAAACTGTCTGAACCGCCAGCGGGATATTCTTTTTTGCTAATTATTTAATTCGAGTAGCGATTAGTACGCAATACCCTGAGCCATCATAGCATCAGCGATCTTCTGGAAGCCGGCGATGTTAGCACCCATAACGAGGTTGTCCGGATCACCGTATTCCTTAGCAGCAGCAGAAGCGTTCTTGTAGATGTTCTGCATGATGCCCTTGAGCTTCGCGTCAACTTCTTCGAATGTCCAGGACAGACGAGCGGAGTTCTGGCACATTTCGAGAGCGGATGTAGCAACACCACCTGCGTTGGAAGCCTTACCAGGAGCGAAGTATACGCCGTTCTGCTGGAAGTAGATGGTAGCATCCGGAGTTGTCGGCATGTTAGCGCCTTCACCAACGAACTTTACGCCGTTAGCAACGAGAGCCTTAGCATTGTCGATGTCGAGCTCGTTCTGTGTTGCGCACGGAAGAGCGATGTCGCACTTAACGCTCCACGGACGGGCACCCTCTGTGTACTGAGCGGACGGAACAGCCTTAACATACTCGCTGATTCTTCCGCGCTTAACGAGCTTGATCTCCTTAACAACGTCGAGGTTGATGCCGTTCTCATCATAGATGAAACCGTTAGAGTCGGAAAGTGTAACTACCTTAGCGCCGAGCTGTGTTGCCTTCTCGCAAGCGAAGATAGCAACGTTACCGGAACCGGAAATAGCAACTGTCTTGCCTTCGAAAGATGTGCCCTTAGCCTTGAGCATCTCAGCTACGAAGTAGCAAAGACCATAACCTGTAGCCTCTGTACGAGCGAGGGAACCGCCCCAGGAGAGGCCCTTACCTGTAAGAACACCAACATAGTCGTTGTTCAGTCTCTTGTACTGGCCGTACATATAACCGATCTCACGAGCGCCTGTTCCGATATCGCCGGCCGGAACGTCTGTGAACTGACCGATGTGCTTAGAGAGCTCTGTCATGAAGCTCTGGCAGAAACGCATAACTTCACGGTCGGACTTGCCCTTCGGGTCGAAGTCGGAACCACCCTTACCACCGCCGATCGGAAGGCTTGTCAGGGAGTTCTTGAAGCACTGCTCGAAACCGAGGAACTTCAGGATGGAAAGGTTAACGGAAGGATGCAGACGGAGACCGCCCTTATAAGGTCCGATGGAGGAGTTGAACTGTACACGGAAACCACGGTTTACCTGTACCTTGCCCTGATCGTCCAGCCACGGAACGCGGAATGTAATGATACGCTCCGGCTCAACCATTCTCTCCAAAAGGGACTCTGCCTCATACTCCGGGTGACGGTCGATAACCGGCTCGAGAGACTCGAGGACTTCGAGAACTGCCTGATGGAATTCTTTCTCATACGGATCCTTCTTCAGGATGTTCTCATAGACACGCTTTACATACTCATTCTTAAGTGCCATAGCTTTATTCCTCCATAAATAATACTGAAATCAATTTGCCTTTGCGCCCGAGAAGAAGTTTCCTTTCGAAAAGCACTCGTCCACGGACCTCTGGCTCAACATTTGTCATTATACAACCCTGATTAGCATTTGCAAATAGAAATATGCATGTTTTTGCAAGAAGAATAAAAATCGTTGCAAAAAACAGCACGTTTTTTCACGCGGGAGATCTCGGGAAAGATGTGGATATGTATCGGAATATGTTGATAAATACGATATCGGCGGCGAACAAAGCCCCCAAAGCCATTTTGAAACTTGAGATCACGAATGTTGCAAAAAAGAGTACTTTTTCAACTCCCTGAACATTAGATTTCGTCGCTTATTTCCTTGTATATCACAATTGAATAAGAAAGCCTTCAGCATAAAGAACAAAAAGAGAGCTGTAAGGTTTGCTCTTTTAATTTGTTTAATAGGATGAAAGATGATATAAAGAATGGAAAGGTGGCAATGAATATGGGTAAATCGGGAATTATGAGAAAAACATTCGCAGTCTTGCTTTCGGCAAGTCTTCTTATCGGAACAGCGGTGCTTCCGGGGTGCAAAAAGAAAGAAGATCCGGATCCGCAATTTGTTTCGAAACACGACTCTCTGGATGCGCTGAACGAATTGAAAAAGAGAACAGAGGCCGGAGTAAGGTACCATCCTCAGGGAGAGATATCGAAGTTTGACGAGGATAAATACTACTTTAATTACTTTCATTATGAGATGAAGGACTTCATCAATGCCTTACTCGAAGTGGATATGGAGTATGTGGATGACTGGACTCATGATCAGCTTAAGTATCCGGTCTATGAGATCTGTCTGGAAACATTTGATAATACGATAGAAGATTCTTCTCAACTGACAGATGACCAGAGAAAAGAGTCGCATACTACTTTTAGCGCTTGCTGGTCAGACGGGTACCTGATCACAGCTTCCGGAGATGTTCTTAAGTGTGACACCGATTTTGAAAAACTCTGTGAATCCGTGGGCGAACTCAGCGAAATTGGCACCTACGGATTCCGCTCGCGCGTGTTCGGCCGTGTAAGTGCGCTTTGGCACGACAAGTGGTATCCGGAGAACATGATGTCTCTGAGTGACTACTTAAAAGACAGGTTTAGTAACAACGGCATGGTCATCCGGGAGGCTGGTAGATGGATTGCGGAGTTTAAGTCCAGGGATGAAGAGAAGATCACGGTAACGATCACCAATGTATCTGCTTCGGAACTGGTCTATGGGGAAGAAGACGCGACCGTCTTTACAAAGATCGACGGCAATTGGTATCTGGTTCCCCAAGATCCGTCTTTGGAATACATGGCATATCCTGCCATCGGATATACGCTCTTTAAAGGCGATAGCGTTGACTTGGATTTGAGATGCGGATATCTTCCGAAAGGTGAATATGCGGTACTGGTCGATCTGGGGACCGGCGTAACCGCCGAGTTTGAGTACGAACTTGTGGAGTTTTCGGTCTGATCTCGGACTTTGGAAAGGCTTATTTTCCCGGAGGGATCACTTTCTCACAGACGCATCTTAAAATCTTCGTAGCCGAATTCTTTAACGAGGGTGCACAGTCCGTCGTCGCCGAGGATCCAGATGGATGGAAGCGGCATACCGTTAAAGGTATTGTTCTTGACCATCGTGTACATCGCCATGTCCGTAAAATACAGGCGTGATCCGACCTTTAGCGGCGCTTCGAAAGAGTAGTCGCCGATGACATCTCCGGCCAGGCAGGTGTTGCCGCCGAGACGGTAGGTATATTCTTTTTCACCCGCGTCAAAAGAATCCTGAAGCGGCGGACGGTATGGCATTTCGATAACGTCCGGCATGTGGCATGCGGCGGAAACGTCGAGGATCGCGATCTTGATCCCGTTTTCCACGATATCCAGAACAGATCCGATAAGATATCCCGCGTCGATCGCGACGGCTTCACCGGGCTCGAGATATACGGTGACATTGTATTTTTCGGAAAGGCGTCTGACCTCGGAGATCAGGCCGTCTCTGTCGTAGTCATCTTTACTGATGTGATGGCCGCCGCCTAAGTTCAGCCAGGTGATCTGTGGCAGCATCAGAAGTTCTCCGAACTTTTCCTCGATGACCTTTATCGTCCGGAAAAGCGGCGCAAATCCCTGTTCGCAGTGCGTGTGGAAGTGTAGTCCCGAGAGTCCTTCCAGGATCGTTCCTTCGACTTTACGTGAGGCAGGGTCCGCGGAGGAAGCATAAAAGTCCGTAAGCTCTTTGTCCAGGTCACTCTTCCGGATGCCTAAGCGGGAGCCTGTGACGCAGGGATTATAAAGGTCGGTCTCGATCTCGGAATATTCCGGGTTGAGGCGAAGACCGAAGGTCGGTATGCCTCCGTGTTCTTTGGAAAAAGCAACTGCCTTTTCACGATGGGTCTTCCACTGTACGATGGAATTAAAGATGATATGGTCGCAGATCGGAAGAAGCTTATCCATATCTTCCGATGTAAATGCGGGCGCATAAACGTGCGTTTCTTTCCCGAAAGGTTTTCCCATTTCTTCGTAGCCGAGCTGTGCTTCGAAATATCCGCTCGCGGTCGTTCCGGAAATGTACTTGGCAAGTTCCGGATACACGGAGTAAGAAGAGAACGCCTTCTGCGCAAGAAGAATGTGCGCTCCGGAATTGTCGGAGACATACTTCAGACGCTCGCCGTTTTTACGAAGGGCGGGAAGGTCGATCACATATGCAGGTGTCGGGACCTGCTGCAAAGGAAGGCGCTTTTCCACGATAATACCTCGAAAAGAAATGATTTTAGGGGACCCTGTAAAGAGGTCCGGAGTTTGGGAAACGGTTTTCTCTAAAAGTCCGCTCTTATCGGAAATTGTAGCATGATGAGTGGGAGAACACAATGATAATGGGGCGTATCAAATTTGCCGGGGCTTCGGAAAATGCATGCGGTAATTCGGAGCGGGGACTGTTTTTCCGAAAGCCGGTCAAATGGTAATATAGGAATAACGATTTTTCGTTTTTTGGGGAGAAAAGGAGAATAGTATGGCAAGGAATTGTCCGGGCTGCGGCGCACCGCTGATCTATGACCCGGGTTTTGACTCATTGGTCTGCGAGACATGCGGGAATATTATTGACCCGAAGACGCTCGCAGATGCTGACGATTTTTATCTGAATATGGGATCGGAGGATGAACCTGTAGCGCTCGAAGATCTTCTTGAGGAAGACGAGATCACCGGTGAGACCTACGACTGTCATGTGCATAAATGCACGCAGTGCGGAGGTGAGGTCATCGTCTCGGGAACGGAAGTTTCGACACATTGTGTTTACTGCGGGAGCACCACACTGGTCTTTAACCGTATCTCCAAAGAAGTCCGTCCGGACTATATCATTCCGTTTAAGATCACGAAAGAAGAAGCGCTTGCGAATGTAAAGAAGAAGCTCCTTTCCGGTCCGTTTGTTCCGAAGTTTTTTAATATAAAACGAGCCTAATTCAATGTATTTTCATATATTTGGATATATGCCGATAAATGTTGATATTAAAGGCTTTCAGATGATTTGCAACTACGATATATCCTTATGTAAATCCTTATAATTCACAGAAAAATGGT
>JAFRQR010000022.1 GCA_017428545.1 Clostridiales bacterium | reverse complement strand
TAGATAAATATATAGACTATTACAACAACAGAAGAATTCAAGCCAAAACAAGATGGATGCCTCCTGCTGTTTACAGGAAGACATCCATCTGTTAAAACAAATTCATTAATCTATGTGTCCAGTTTCCTGGGTACATATCAGGGTGGCTCTCTTTTCAATTACTCCCACTCGATCGTGCCTGTCGGCTTCGGTGTCAGGTCGTAAAGCACACGGTTGACGCCCGGAACTTCGGTGATGATGCGGTTAACGATCTTGCCGAGGAGATCATACGGGATCTCTTCGATCGTAGCTGTCATGGCATCTCTGGTGTTGACGGCACGGATAACTACGAAGTTTTCAAAAGCACGTACATTGTTCTTTACACCGACGGACTTATAATCCGGAACGAGTGTGAAGTACTGCCATACTTTTCCTTCGAGACCTGCATTTGCAAACTCTTCACGGAGGATCGCGTCAGACTCGCGGACCATCTCGAGACGGTCACGTGTGATCGCGCCTGTGCAGCGTACGCCGAGGCCCGGACCCGGGAACGGCTGACGGTAAACCATGTTTGCCGGAAGACCGAGAGCTTCACCGACGACACGTACTTCGTCCTTGTAGAGGAACTTCAAAGGCTCAACGAGACCTTCGAAATGAATATCGTCCGGGAGACCGCCTACGTTATGGTGAGCCTTAACCGGGCCGCTTTCGAGGATGTCCGGATAGATGGTGCCCTGTGCAAGGAAGTCAACGTCCGGAAGCTTTCTGGCTTCTTCTTCGAATACACGGATGAACTCTTCGCCGATGATCTTTCTCTTTCTCTCCGGCTCATCCACGCCCTCGAGCTTCGTGAGGAAACGCTCAGTCGCGTCTACATAAACGAGGGTCGCATCCATCTGGTTCCTGAAAACTTCGATGACCTGCTCCGGTTCGCCTTTTCGAAGAAGACCGTGATTTACGTGAACGTTGATCAGGTTTTTGCCGATGGCCTTGATGAGAAGAGCGGCAACGACAGAAGAGTCAACACCACCGGACAGAGCCAGCAGCACTTTCTTGTCACCGACCTGTGCTTTTACGGCAGCGATCTGCTCCTCGATAAAAGCGTCAGCCAGGGCGCGGGTGGTAATTCTTTCCATTTCCTCGGGACGTTTGTTTTCCATAAGCGGTACTCCTTTGTATCGTAATAAATTGAACATAACCATCATAACGCAAAACCGCCGCCGACCGCAACGGAAAAACAGACTTCTATTCATCTTCGAAAGCAAAAGAAAGAAGTTTCTCGTGCTGGGTGCAAACCGGAACAACGGGAGGAGAAGAAAGATTTCGACACGCCTCCGAGGTGAAACCGAGGCTCAGCGGGAGAAATCTTTCTTCTTCGGCTTTTTGTTCACCAAATGTTTCTTTTTATGTCTCATTCAGTTTCGATACTCAACAAGCATCTTTGATATAATCGATTTGATTTATTGTGGGAGGATATGCGCATGCTGGCATTAAACGAGAATATCAAAGAGATACTTCGCGAAAAGAACCTGACGCAGAAACAGATGGCTGCAAAACTGGGTATTTCCGAGTGTTCGGTCTCTCGTTATCTCAAGGGAACGCGTATCCCGCAGGAAGAAGATGCCAGGAAGATGGCGGATTTCCTCGGTGTTTACCCTAAGGAGTGGTTCCCGTATTCCGAGGAGGATGGAGAAAAAGCGCCTTCCCAGGAAGTTTTAAAGCCGTCCCGCCAGAGCTGGGAGCAGCTGCGCACATGGCCGGAAGCGATCAAGGCATTAAGTACGACACACACGATCTCCGTTCAGGATATCTGTCAGATCCTTCATGCGCCGAGATCGTGGGTAAACAGATATATCCTTCCGCATATCGACAAGATCTATCTTCCGGACGGAAAAAGAGCCGGTAAGGAAGTGAATACGAACTGGAAAGAAGTCGCTGCGATCCAGCTCGGAAAAGACATGCAGGACAGCACCTGGTGCAACAAAGAGGATTTCGATAACCTCATCATGGGAAGCATCCTCTCGGTTACCAAGCAGACGAAGCTTATCCCCGTGGAACTTCTCGTACAGGATAAGAAAGCTTTTGCCGAGGAGTACGCAAAATACACGCAAAAGATCAATGACCTTGCAAAGAAGGCAAACGAAGATCCGTATACGCCGATGGAAACTTATGCGGAGCTTGCTGACCTTAAGAAACAGCAGGCAATGTCTTATCGCCGCCAGCTCAGTAACGAAGGCCGCCAGGTCATGAGAAGCAACCTTCCGTCGGCTGGAAATCCGGATGCCACCAAGAGCATCCCGGTACGTCTTCCGTCCGTTCCGATCGAGAAATGGATCTTCCCGGAGGAGCTTAAGGATTTTGCCGAGATCGAAGAGACAGGACACAAGTACTTTTTCAAAAACGGATATATCAGGATCGTTCTTTCTTTCATAGATCCGAACGGTAACTCGGTAAGGAAGAACTTTTATGTGGCAGATCCGGAAGCCATGTACCACAAACTGGTCGAGGAATACGTCCTCATCAGTGAAGAGGTATGGCAGATGTACGCGATCCGCCTGATGTCAAGACGATGAAACGCTCAGTGACAAAAATAGCAGGCTTAGGCTGCGTCATAGTTCTTTTGGCAGGGCTCGCATGTGCCTGCGGCCCTAGGGAATCGCCTCCTACGACAAATGAAAACCAGGCCAATGAGAAATTGATCAATAACATGATCGATGACTTTTTCGCATACGTGAAGATCGCAGATACGAAAAGGATGCCGGCGTATTTTGAAGACAGTGCCGAAGCAGAAAATTCTATCAGCCGTGCGTATGAAAATGTCGGGGATAAGGCATTTGGAGAGTGGTGCGGCAAAATAAGTGCCGAAAGTAAGGTCACCGGGATCGGCGCAAAAGAAGCCGATGTGGAACTTACGGTCACCTTGCGCGATGATGCCGCCATCATGGAAAATGCCGCGGAGGACGGTGCTTTTGCCGATGAAGGAAACCTTTCGGACGCCATCCATTCCGCACCTTTTGCAACGAAGAAGATCACTGTGAAAGTTGTAAAAGACGAGACCTGGATCTTTGATCAAGTGAGCTCGGAAGATCTTCTGGATGTCCTGTTCGGCTTCCTTCAGACGGACGGCCTGATCGCGCCGCCGGAAGAGTCTACGACCGGAAAAAACGAACTTCCGATCTCGGTCTACGATGCGTACTGGGTCGACACGAAAGGACAGGAAACGGGCGGATATCACTGCTCGGACGGAAAGATCTGCCTTTACGTTTACACCTGGAATACCTACAGCAACAAAGAGATCAGCTATGAGTATACCGACGCAGCCGGAAATCTTCTTTATTCCAACACTTTCCTTATGAAGAATAATACAGACTGGATCGCCTGTTCATGGAGCCCGAGCGCGGCACTTCCCGCCGGCGAGGTCTTCTGTCATGTCTATGACACGAACGGGGATCTGGTGTATATCTCGAATATCGGGATCTATGCGGATGACGCGCTGATCCCTTACCCGATCACCTGGCTCAGTACTTCCTCCTGGATCGGAGCGGACGGACTTCCCGTCACGGAATATCTTGCCGATACGGCTTCGATTTCTTATGAGGGAAAAGCACTTAAGTTCTATAAAGACCTGGAGCTTTTGTATCAGTTCACCGATGCGGAAGGAACGGTGCTTTTCGAGGGGACGATGAGCGTTACGGAATCGACGGATACATTCAGATTCTCGTATGTTCCGGAGGTACCTTTTGAGCAGGATACGACGGTTACGCTTACCGTTACGACAAGTGACGGAACGCCGTTCCTAAACGCGCAGATCGGGATCGTGATGCCGGAAGTTATTGAGACGGATGAAAACGGAAACCCGGTCGAGATCCCTTCTGCGGACGTCGCAAATGCAGGCTGAAAACCGGAAAGCCGAATTAATTCTTTCCCGTTGAGATCTTTTTGATCCAGCGCCTGCTTTTCAGACGCCAGACGCACCAGATGGTCTTGGCGATCTGATCTGATTTCAGGAAAAAGTAGATCCAGAACGCCGGAAGATGGAAGACGAATCCCGCGAGCGCACCTAGCGGAAGTGCCATTGCCCAAAGGAAAATGTTGTCTGCGAACATCAGGACTTTCGTGTCTCCGCCGCCGCGAAGGACGCCCTTGGTCATGATGCTGTTGGTTGCCTGGAAGATGATGATCAGACTGATCGCATTAAGGAGTTGATATGCGATCGAAACGGCTTCGGCGGTCGTCTCTTCGCCGTAGGAAAGAATGACCGGAGTCTTCGTAAAGAAGATGAAGAGAGCCGATAAAAAGCCCAGCGCAAATCCCATGCCCAGGAAGAGCCAGCCCTGTTCTTCGGCCTGCTCCTTTCGGCCCTTTCCGAGGGACTGTCCCGTGATGATCGCGCCTGCCTGACAGACGCCCTGGATAAGGACGGTACTCAGCTGCTGGGTGACTGTCGTGATGGAATTGGCCGCGACAAAATCACCGCCCAGATGGCCGATGACCATGGTGACGGCATTGCTTCCGAATGCCAGGATCGCATCACTGATGAGAACCGGGATGCAGACACGGAAGTATTCAGAGATGAGGGTCTTTGTCTTCATGAAGAAGTGGTAGAACTTAAAGCCGATCTTTTTATCGAAGAGGATCAGATATCCCAGATCGAAAAGCGCTTCAAAAACACGTGCAAGGAAGGTTGCCAGAGCCGCTCCTTCGATGCCCATTTTCGGAGCGCCGAAATGACCGAAGATGAGGATGTAGTTTCCCGTAAGGTTTACAACGAGCGCGCCGATCGATACATACAGCGGGAATCTCGACTGCCCGACGCTTCGGAGAACGATGGCGATGACCAGTGAAAGTCCTAAGAAAAAGAACGTCAGCGTGGACCAGCGAAGATAGGTGGCACCGAGTCCGATGAGCTCTTCTTTATCCGTATAAGAGGTCATGATGAGCCTCGGAAGAAGTGCCGCGCCGACCGCAAATATCGTAGCGAAAAGCAGCATCAGACGCAGCATCAGGCAGACGGTCTGCTTCAGGGAGATATCTGCTTTTTCCACATTATCGCCGGCCTTTTTCATGCCGTAATAGCGGGAAACTAAAACGGACGCACCCATGCCGAGCCCCATGCAGAAGATCTGGAAAATGAGGACATAGGCGTTGGCTAACGATGCCGCGGAAAAGGTGTCCTGCGAGTAGTGACTGAGCATGATATTGTCGAGCATACCGACACCGACCGTGACCAGAGTCTGAAGTGCAATCGGGAATCCCAGGACAAAAACTTTCTTATAAAAATGCGCGTCTTTTTTGAATAATCTCATGTGAAAACGTTAGCGGAAAAGGCTCCTTATTCTTTTCGTGGAAATGTGCTTTTCGGCGCGTCAGTAGTGATACTGCTTTTGGTTTTTGATAAGAAGCAGGACCGTTGCGAAAAGCGCCAGGATCTCGGCGACGAGACTGGCCGCCCAGATACCGTTGAGATCGAAGAAATGCGGCAGTATGATGATCGCCAGGACTTCAAAAAGAAGTGTCCTCAAAAAGGAGATCAGGGCCGACACCTTACTGTTATGAAGCGCGGTGAAGAAAGCCGAAGTGAATACCGCAAGACCCATGACCATGTAGGATTTGCTGTGAAGTGCGAAGCCCTCTTCGGTCATGTGAAGAAGTGCCTCGTCGCTTCCGAAAAACAGTTTGGCAAAAGGCCCCTCGATACAAAGCGCGATGCCGTAAAGGACAAAGCCCATGACGACGACGAAGATCGCGCTCTTTTTAAATGTCTTATGCAGTTCCCCGTAGTTTTTTACCTCGTACTGGTAACTGAATATCGGAGCGACACCAACGGCAAATCCGAGGAAGACCGCGCCGAATAGAAATCCGACGTTCATGAGAACACCATAGGCGGCAACGCCGTTCAGTCCGACAAGTTTCATGAGCCGGTAGTTGTACATGACGCTGGCCAGAGGATGGAAGATCTCACTGACGAATTCGGAAGCACCATTGGTAAAGACCTGCCCCATGATCTCTCCGATCCATTCGGGACGGGTGAAAGAAAGCGGACAGCTTTTGCTTGCTGCGATATAAACGAAAGGAAGGAGACCGCCGATCACCTGGGAAACGACTGTTGCCTGTGCGGCACCGGTGACGCCCATATCAAAAACACCGACGAAAAGATAGTCCAAAAAGAGGTTGACCGCGGCGGAGAAAAGGTTGATCGCAAGACCGATCTTCGGCTTTTCGGCTGCCGTCAAAAAGCTCTGGAAAACGTTCTGGAGAACATAGAAGGGAATACTGAAGATAAGGATGCGGCCGTAGTCGAGGCACACCGGAAGCATCTCCTGATCTGCACCCATGAGCTCCGCAAGAGGTCCCAGAAGGATCTCTCCGAAAAAGGAGAGGATGACTGCTCCGATGATGGAAACGCATGTCAGGGAAGTGAAGTAGCGGCCGGCTTTTTTCTTCTCCCCACGGGCGAGTTCCTGCGCGATGATCGCGGCACCGCCGCCTCCGATCATGTAGGCAAAAGCACCGATGAGAAGCGGTAACGGTGCGATCAGGGTAACTGCGGCGAACGCGTGTTTTCCGACATAGTTGTTGACATAAAGTCCGTCGACCACGCCATACATGGAAGTAAACAGCATCATCAGGACCGTCGGCATAACGAAACGGAAAATACTGCCATAAGTGAAATGGTCTTTAAATGATATTTCTCGAGTTGTCAGTTTTCTCATGAGATCCCCGTTGGTGCTGAAAATGAAACGTCAAAAAAACTTCTGACAACAACGTAGTGTATCAGAAATGATAAGAAAAGGAAACACTCGCGCGTATATAGGCACCGGCGGGAAATGTTAATTAATTTTAATCGATTTAGTATTTGATATTTTTTCGAAAAATATCATTGCGTGCGCCTGATGCTCATGGTAAGATGTTTTGTGATGGCAAATACTGCTGAGAAATGAGGCAAAAGCCTGAGTGTGTGGTAAGCATATCCCTGTGCTTATGTGTTTGGCTTTTGAATCAGACGTGCTGGCAATGTGCCAATTCTAGCTCGTAGTGCGGTGGTCACTCATCAGCGCCGTGTGCGGGGCTCCTTCTAGGTTTGGGGTTGTTTTTGAGGTCGAGATACGACGCAGTATTTGCCATCTTAAAAAGACTGATCATAACAAATTTCCCCCTATATGCAAAAAGGCTGCCTCAATCGAGACAGCCTTCTTTATTTTCCGGTTTTGAAGAAGTATCCTTGCGTCGCTGAAGATCTCCTTTTTCCATGCGTTTCTTACAGTCCGAAAAGCACTTTTACTGCGTCTTTATCTACCTTGGATCCGATGACGCAGAGTTTGCCGGTAACGTCGGCAGCACCGGTTCTTACATCTGCTTCACCCGGTACATAGTCGAAGTGGATCCAGTTTCCGTCTTCGCCGGCGACGATGCCCTTAGCACGGAGGATCATGCCGAAATCACCGCTGTCGAGCTCTTCGAGAGCGGCCTTGATTGCTGCCTCGGAGAAGGATCTGGATGTCTCGAATCCGATGGAATCAAAGACTTCGTCTGCATGGTGATGACCCTCGTGATCATGGTCGTGGCAGCCGCAGGTGCAGTCCGGGCCATGGTCGTGATGATGTTCGTGCTCGTGTTCATGGTCATGATGGTGCTCATGCTCGTGTTCATGGTCATGATGGTGCTCATGCTCGTGATCATGGTCGTCGTGGTCATGATCGTGATGATGCTCGTGCTCATGCTCATGGTCGTGATCGTGGTGGTGATGGTGCGCATTCTCTTCCGCTTCTAGGAGAGCGGCAGCCATATCATCTGCGGTGAGCGGATTCTCGATCGCTTCTTTGATCTGTACGCCCGAGAGCTTTTCCCAAGGTGTCGTTATGATCTGAGAGTGATCGTTGATCTCGCGGATCATTTCGATCGCCGTGTCGAGCTTGCCCTGGGCGATGTTGCCGGTACGGGACAGGATGATGGTGCCGGCATACTTGATCTGGTTCTCGTAGAATTCTTTAAAGTTCTTCAGGTAGATCTTGCACTTGCTGGCATCGATGACGGTAACGGTGCCGCATACTTCGGTACCTTCGACCTTTTCGACGGCAGCTACGACGTCAGAAAGTTTGCCGACGCCGGAGGGCTCGATGAGAATACGGTCCGGAGCATATTTGTCGATGACTTCCTTCAGTGCGGTTCCGAAGTCGCCTACGAGGGAGCAGCAGATGCAGCCGGAATTCATCTCGGTGATCTCGATGCCGGATTCTTTCAGGAAGCCTCCGTCGATACCGATCTGACCGAATTCATTCTCGATGAGAACGAGTTTCTGACCATTGTATCCGTCAGAGATGAGTTTTTTGATGAGGGTCGTCTTTCCGGCGCCTAAGAATCCGGAGAAGATATCTACTTTTGTAGCCATAAGTGTTTCCTTCTTTCTTTCTTTTAGCTGAAATAAATGATGTCGTTTTCAGGCGCATCCGTGATGTGGAAGTTTTCTACCTGCAGACACGGGATCGCAACCGGAGTGCCCTGCGAGTCGTCACGGAAGAATCCGATCCGGCCGGTGACCTGCAGCCACTGGTTTTCCGGGAAGCCCCCTCTGACTTTGTAAAGGCAAAGAAGAGAGATGGCGCCGATATCGTTGGCACAGCAGGTGTAGGCCTTTCTCTGCAGCACGAAAGCTTCTTTTCTGTGCTCGCGCATGAGGATGGCCTGAGCAGTTACGGTGATGCGTTTGCCGTTATAGCGCTTGACGTTGTCGAGCGCGTCCGTGTAGAAAAGACCGAAGTCATCCGGCTCGATCACACACGGGTCGTCGTCGAGATTGTAGGGGAGGTATTCCCCGATATCGATCATGTTTCCGTCCATACCGAAAAAGGACAGATTCATGGCGGGGTTCAGTGATTTTACCGAACCACGAAGCTTAGGTATGTTATTGACTTCCGGATCGACGCGGTTGAAGATAACGTTGTCGCAGAAGCGGTAGTAATCGGCAAACATGGTCTGCATGTTGCGGTAATAGTCATTGTAAGTGGAAGCATCTACGATCGTGATCGCGGCAGCGAGCGCCCAGCGTTCCGGAACATCGACCTCATCGAAAAATTTCGCCGGGGAAACGGAGCCGTTCCACTCGATCAGGACCACATCCGGATGGTATTTCGCGTCGAGGTTATACGTAAATGCACGCGTGACTTCATCGGTCTCCGCGGTGATGATGTTCAGGGATTTGCACGGTGCTTTTTCCTCCGGAGGAAGTTCTACTTCGCCTTCCTCGGTCAGAAGGATCAGGACCTTCTTGTCCTGGAAACTTCCGTCGCCGACCCAGCTCTGGATAAAGGAGGTCTTGCCGCTGTCGAGAAACCCTGTGAAAAAATAAACCAGACAATCTTCCATATCAATATCCGTTCTTTCGTCTCAATTCGGAGACATTATATCACAGATGACGCAGATAGGCTTTCTATGGTAAAATATCTCAATATGTATTAATAAGGAAAACGGCTATGAAAAAGAAAATCATCAGTTCCATATTGTGCATGACGATGTTCAGTACGGTATTTACTTCCTGCAGTCTGCCGAAGAGCCATAAGGAGACGACTCCCGCGGATCTTCCGAGACCGATCGACAGAACTTCCGAAACAGAGGAGCCGGAGACGGAGGAAACTCTTCCGCCGTTCCACTGCATCAACCCGAAGTTCGAGGATCTTTCCGCAGAAGAGATCGTGTCTCTTTTGACAATTGAGGAAAAAGCCTCGCAGATGATGCAGGGCGCGAACTATGAGATGCCGCTCGATGAGATGCAGAGCAACTGCTACGGCTCTGTTCTTTCTCACTATGACGACGTGCCGGCCATGCCTTCGGACGAGTGGTTCGAAGTCGTTTCACGCTATCAGGACGCGGCGCTTCTTTCTGATACGCGTATCCCGTTTATCTATGGCAATGACTGTGTCCACGGTGTTCTGGAAGCAAGCGGTTCCGTTATTTTCCCTCATAACATCAACGTCGGTGCGGCTAATGACGAAGCCCTGACTTTCGAGCAGGGTGTCCTTACCGGATCGGATATGCTTCACTGCGGACTTATGTGGTCGTTTTCTCCCTGTGTGGCGTCCGCACAGGATCCGCGATGGGGAAGGACCTATGAGTCCTATTCCAGCGATGAGTCGATCGTCAGTAACCTTGCTCTTTCCTATACAAAAGGACTGATGTCGCAGGGGATCGTTCCCTGCCCGAAGCACTTCTTCGGTGACGGTTATGTCAAGTACGGAACCGGTGAGGGCGATTATCTGATCGACCGTGGCGATGCGCAGATGACAGAAGAAGAGATAAAGAAAAATCTGGACGTCTATAAAGTATTAGTCGACGCAGGCGTTCCGACGATCATGCTCTCCCACTCTTCACTAAATGGCGTAAAAATGCACGAGAATGCGGAGATGATCAGAAGGCTTCGTGAGGAACTCGGCTTTAAGGGAGTTATCCTTTCTGACTGGGATTCGATCCATAACTGCTCCGGAGCTGACCTTAAGGAGAACCTGATCATCTGCGTGAACGCAGGCGTGGATATGTTCATGGAAGCCGAGCAGTTCGAAGAAGCAAGAGACCTGATCGTGGAGGCTGTCAACGAAGGCTCGATCTCCATGGAAAGGATCGATGAGGCAGTCACCCGTATCATTCAGATGAAAATGGACTGTGGTCTTTTCGAAGATCCGTTCCTGGATAATATCGTTCCTTCCTATGACTGGAACAGCGAACACGCGCATTCGGTCGCCCGCAAGATGGCAGCTGAGTCGATGGTTCCGCTGGTTCTTCCGGAGGATGGCCCGATCACTCTTACAGAGGGCATGAAGGTCTTCGTTACGGGACCTGCGGCAGACGATACCGGTGCTCTTTGCGGCGGCTGGACATACCTCTGGCAGGGTAGATCTGATGCAGCTTATGGCTCGCATTTCTGCAAGGAAGGCCCGTCCATTATGGAAGCTCTCCAGGCCTGCGCTACGGAGATCGGCTTTGAGATCGTAACAGATGAGGAAGAGATGGAAAACTGCGATGTGATCCTTCTTTGCGTCGGTGAGATCCCATATGCCGAATGGTATGGTGACAGCGAAGATATCTCGATCACCGGCAAACTCGCGCTTCCCGGAAATGAAGATGCGATCCGCAAGGTTGCAGAATATAAGGCAGGTTTTTCCGAGAAGAAAAAGGACCAGGCGATCCCTGTCATTACACTGATCGTCGCGGGAAGAAACGTTATCATTTCCGATTACGTCCAGGACTGGAATGAAGTCATCATGTGCTATCTCCCGGGTTCCGAGGGTGGTAATGCCGTATCGGATATCCTTACGGGCAAGGCAGAGTTCTACGGAAGACTTCCGATGCCTTATTATTCTTCCGTAGACCAGATCGGATCGGAGACCGGCGAGGTATGGCTGCCTGTTGGTTTCTCTGCGGCAGAAGCAGGTGAAGAATTCGATACAGAGACGGGAGAAGGAACAACGGAGACCCAAGCCGATTCTTAATGAAAGAGGATCCTCATGGCGGAAGAAAGAGCGAAATACGGATATTGTCCCAAGTGCGGCGAGCCTTTCGAACGTCCGTATACGCACTGCCCGTTCTGTAATGAGGCGAATCCTCACCTCGATCTGGACCTTGCGAAAAAGAAGGACGCGGTCAGCGAGCAGCTTGAACGGCAGATGAAAGCGAACCGCGAGTGGGCAGACCAGAACCGCGCGGAGGTCAAGATGCAGGTCGACGCGCAGATCGAACAGAATCTTCGTGAGATGAAACAGCAGGTGAAGTCCACGACGGATTCCGTTACTAAAGGAAAGGGTAGTCTCCTTGTATGGGGACTGGTGATTATCGGTGCAGTGGTCCTTTTGATCGGACTGTGGCAGCTTCTGAAATAGGGGCGAAAAACTAAGCAAGCAAAAAAGAACCCTTCGACACGCCTCCGAATTTAACCCAAGGAGGCTAAGGATTCCTGCATCAGGAAAAAGGAAACAGAAAAAATACCTTCGAAGCTCCTCCGCAGGGCATCGCCCGAGGACAGAGCAAGAAGGTATTTTCTGTTTGTATTAATTCGAGGATCAGGAATCCTTACCGTCTCTGATGACGTTTCTCTTGATCTTACCGGAGATGGTCTTCGGCAGCTCGGTTACGAACTCAACGACACGCGGGTACTTGTACGGAGCGGTGTTGGTCTTAACGTATTCCTGGATCTCTTTTTTGAGTTCTTCGGTCGGTTCTGCACGGCCCGGAACGAGGACGATAGTAGCCTTAACGACCATACCGCGGACGCCCTGCGGGTCAGGTGTTCCTGTTACGGCACACTCGAGTACGTACGGCAGCTCCATGATGACGCTCTCGATCTCGAATGGTCCGATACGGTAGCCGGAAGATTTGATAACATCGTCGACACGACCGACGTACCAGATGTATCCGTCCTCATCTTTCCAGGCGGTATCACCTGTGTGGAAGTAGCCGTCATGCCAGGATTCTTTTGTCTTTTCTTCGTTCTGGTAGTAACCGAGATAAAGTCCGCAAGGAACGACTTCGGTCGTCTTGATGCAGATCTCACCGGTAGTACCCGGAGGGCAGTCATTGCCGTCTTCGTCGAGGATATGTACATCGTACGGAGTAACGGCCTTACCCATGGAACCCAGACGGATCGCAGATCCGACGAGGTTACCGATCACGAGGGAAGTTTCGGTCTGGCCGAAGCCTTCCATCAGGCGGATGCCCGTGGCTCTCATGAACTGGTTAAATACCTCAGGGTTTAGTGCTTCGCCGGCAACGGTTGCATACTTCAGGGAAGACAGATCGTACTGCGACAGGTCTTCCTTAACGAGGAAACGGTACATGGTCGGCGGAGCGCAGAATGTCGTTACATGGTATTTGCTGAACATCGGCAGGATCTCGTTGGCATGGAATCTGTCGAAGTCGAAGGTAAAGGTTGGCGCTTCGCAGAGCCACTGGCCGTAAAGCTTACCCCAGAGGGATTTACCCCAGCCGGTATCGGAGATCGTGAAGTGCAGGCCGTTCGGATCGACGTTATGCCAGTACTTAGCGGTTGCAAAGTGTCCCAGAGAATACTTGTGCGAATGTGCTGCGATCTTCGGATATCCCGTTGTACCGGAAGTAAAGAACATGACCATCGGATCGTTGCCCTGTGTGGCATTTTCCGGACGCTCATATACATCGCTGAAAGCAGGCATCTCATAGTTGAAGTTATGCCATTTGGAGCTCATGCCTTCCATCGGGAGGAAGCCGTTTCCGTTCTCGGCGAAAAGCACCGCTTCCTTCTTAAGTCCTGCTTCATCGACAGAAGCTTTTCCTTCGAGGACTTTAAGGAGATTGACGCCCGCTTCGTCATCGGCACCGTTTGCCATGACAAAAGTGATATCCAGTCCTGCGTGCTCGGCAGCTTTCTGCGCTTCAAGAGCTGTGTCACCGTTACCGGTTATAACGATCGCGGAGACGCCTGCGGACTTGAAACGGTAATCGAAGTCGTGTTCCTTCAGAAGGTTCGTGGCCGGGATCGCGATCGCACCGATCTTATGAAGTGCGAGGATCGAGAACCAGAACTGATAGTGACGCTTCAGGACGAGCATGACACGGTCGCCGTGTTTGATACCGAGGCTTTCGAAGTAGTTCGCGGTCATCGCCGTGAACTTCTTCATCTCTTCAAATGTGAAGCGGTGATCGGTCTTTCCGTCTTTTGCGACCCACATCATGGATGTCTTGTTCGGGTCTTTGTCTGCCATTGCATCTACGAGATCGAAAGCGAAGTTGAACTTATCTGCTTCCGGTGTGTAGGTGATCGATGTCAGTTTGTTGTTGGCATCGAGAGTATCGTTGACGTATTTTCTGTAGACCGGATTCGGTACTGCAGCCAGATCGAAGTTGGTCTTGTTATCTTCAACATAAGAAGTCTGGACGGTCTTCTCGTATGTCGCGCCCTGGGTCCATTTTTCCGGGTTGAGGACGATCGCATAGAAGGTGCAGTCTTCGCCGCCGATCGCATACTCGTTATGCGGTGTTCTACTGTCGAAGAAGATGGAGTCACCCGGATAAAGGATCTCGGAGTGGTCACGGAGCATGACTTTCAGGCAGCCCTTGGTAACGATGTTCAGCTCCTGGCCGGAGTGGGTGACAAGTTTATACGGCGGATTGAGGGCTTCCTCGGAATACGGGATGGTGACCTCGAAAGGCTCACACAGTTTGTTTCTGAAGAGGTGGCCCAGACGCATGTATTTGTAACCGGCGCGGCGGGTGATCGGAAGACCTTCGCCCTTTCTGGTTACGGCATATTCACGAAGTGCAGGTGTCGTACCTTCCATAAGTTCGGAGATCTCGACGCCGCAGAGATTGGCAACTTTATATACGAAAGTGAAGCTGAAGTCTTCCTGGCCTTCTTCGTATTTTACGTATTCTTCCTCAGTGATCTCGACTTTCTCGGCCATATCCTTGGTGGAAAGACCCATGTCCAGACGCAGTGCTTTGATACGGCTGGCTACTTCTGAGATCTTCTGCTCAAGAAGACCGCCCTGATCGCCGTTTCTCAATAATGTTTCGTTCTTTTCTAGTTCGCTCATTTTCCAATTCCTCCATAAGCTCCCTACAAGCTGCGTCTTTCCTTCGCTTTTGAGGCAATAAAAAACGCCCCAACGTCCACCTTCGGACATTGAGACGGCTATTTACCGCGGTACCACTCAATTTGCGAAATCATTTCGCCACTTAATAGGTTCTATCAAACCCGTTGCCTTAACGCGGCTCTTACGTGTACAGTCTACTCAAGTAAATACTTATTCGGTGTACCGGCTCGGAAGCGATAGTCATCTGGATCATCCCGGATACCGACTTTCAGCAGGGTGTCGGCTCTCTGTGAGGCGAAATGGTCACGACCTTCTTCGTCATAGCTTTTCAACAAGGTGATGATAATCCGAGACATTTTGTTTGTCAACACTTAATTTACAAAAAGTTGGCATTTTCATATATTCAATACTCTTTTGCATGGTGTATAATCCTGTATAGGTTAGGCTACAATTGCTATACATATGTCCGTAAGGGATATGGAGGGACTATGAAAGCTTCGAACAAAATAATTAAATTTATCGCAGTATTGATGATCGTTGCGATGGCCGCAGGTATCAGCGCCTGCTCGATAAAGAATCCGTTTGTAAAAGAAGATTCGCGCACGATACAGGAATATCAGGCAGAGGCAAAAGAACTCGGTTACTATCTTGTGCGCCGTATGTTTATCGCAGATTATGCTTCGATCAAGTCATATGTCAAATCAGATGAGAGAGATAAGGTAGAGGAGATCGTTACCTCTCTTGATTCCCGTCTTTATGACGAAGCACAGGTCTCGATCGTTTCGGTCTACACGGACGAAAAGACACATGAGACAAGTGTCAGTTTCCGTATTACAGTGACGTTCCAGACGAGCTCAACTTCTTCGATCTGCCAGCTGTCCATGTCACCTTCCGGATCTTCCTGGAAGATCAACAACGCAGTTGCTTTTTGTATGGATATTCAGAACGTTAATGAGATTTTCCTCGAAGGTAAGAAACAGGATGAAGAACTCAACAAATAACATCAAGGTCAGTCCGAAGAAAGATTACTTTCGGATCGACACCCAAAATACAAGTTATGTGATCGGAATAGAAGATGGCCTATATTTAGGCCATTTCTATTATGGACCGTCGATTTCGGACGATTCCCTTTCCTATCGCAGGCAGTTTTCGCCGTGGATGACTCCCACTAAGAATAAAAGAGAACTCGCGATCTTTATGGACGGGTTTTCGTTCGAGTATCCGGGATGGGGAAGAGGCGACACGAGAGAAGGCGCACTGAAGGCTGTTTTTCCTGACGGCACGGAACGCGTCGACCTCATTTATCAGGGGTATGAGATCTCTTCGGGAAAAGCACCGGTCCCGGGCCTTCCTGCGACTTTTGATACCGAAGGCGAAGTAGAAACATTGCGGATCGATCTGAAAGATCCGGACACGGGACTTTCTGTTGCACTCTACTATAGTGCTTTTGCCGAATGCGACGTGATCGCAAGAAGAGTGGAAGTAGTAAACGGAGGAGATTCGGATGTAATCCTTCAGAGAGTGCTTTCCGCGTCGATGGATATGCCGGGAAGGGACCGTCAGGGAAGACCTTACGAGCTTATGACGTTCCACGGCACATGGGCCCGCGAGTTTACAAGAGAGATCCGCCCGATCGGATTCGGAAGAACGGGCGTTACCTCGATCAACGGCAAAAGCGGCAACCGCACGCAGAGTTTTCTGGGGATCGTTTCTCCGGGGATCACGCAGGAAGACGGCGAAGTTTACGGTCTTCAGTTCCTGTATTCCGGAAACTACAGCTCTATGGTCGAGAAGGTCCCGAGTGAGGACCTGCGGGTCTCGATGGGCATCCATCCGGAGGAGTTCAACTGGACCCTTGCGCCCGGCGAAGTCTTCTACGCGCCGGAAGTCGTCATGACGTATTCTTCCTGTGGCCTTGGTAAGATGAGCCGGAACTTCCATGACCTTTTCAGAAAGCACCTGATCCGCGGCGCTTACAGGGATAAGAAGCGCCCGATCCTCATCAACAACTGGGAAGCGACATATTTTGATTTTAATACCGACAAGCTCCTGGCCATCGCAAAGCAGGCGAAGGAATGCGGCGTGGAGATGCTGGTCGTCGATGACGGCTGGTTCGGCAAGAGAAACGATGACAGCACGAGCCTCGGCGACTGGACGGTCAATGAGGAAAAACTTCCGGGAGGCCTTTCGGGCTTAAGCGGGAAACTAAAGGAGATGGGCATGAAGCTCGGCGTCTGGTTCGAGCCGGAGATGGTCTCTCCGGATTCGGATCTTTACCGCGCGCATCCGGACTGGGCGATCTCGATCCCGCAAAGAGATATCACACTTAGCAGAAACCAGCTGGTGCTCGACGTTTCAAGAAAAGACGTCCGCGACTACCTGATCTCGGCGATCTCGGCGATCCTGGAATCGGCGGATGTCTCCTACGTGAAGTGGGACATGAACCGCCACATGGCGGACCTTTACAGTGCGGAGCTTCCTGCGGAAAGACAGGGCGAACTTCTTCACAGATATGTGCTCGGTCTTTACGATCTTCAGGAAAGACTGCTTACCAAGTTCCCGCATATCCTTCTTGAAAACTGCAGTAGCGGCGGCGCGAGATTTGATCCCGGCATGCTCTATTACAGCCCGCAGATCTGGACTTCCGACGACACGGATGCCTACGAGCGTATCCGCATCCAGGAGGGAGCGGCGACACTTTATCCGCTTTCTGCTTTGGGCGCGCATGTTTCGATCTGCCCGAACCACGTTACGGGAAGGACCGTTCCGATCACGACACGCGGCCATGTGGCACTGGCGGGAACTTTTGGATATGAACTGGATATCACGCAGCTTTCGAAAGAAGATCACGAAGAAATGAAAAAGCAGACGGCGCTTTTCCATAAGTATAATGACCTTATCAGAAACGGCGATTACTATCGCATCGCATCCTTCCGCGACAACGGATTCTACGACTGCTACGGCGTCGTTTCCAAGGATAAAAGCGAGATGCTCCTGACACTCATTCATGTCATGAACCGCCCGTGCAACCAGGACCGCCTCATTTTCCTAAAAGGGCTCGATGAGAAGAAGCGCTATCGTGTCACATGGGCCGAAGATCCGGAGGATCAGCCGGAGGTCATTGTCGAAGCATACGGCAGCACGCTCATGAACGCAGGACTGATCTTCCCCTGCTTAAACGGCGATTTCCGCTCTGTGCTCTATTACATTTCGGAGATCTGAGAGGGAAAAATGACGAACTGCAAGATCCTGCATCTTCTATCCGGGGCAAAGGATGCCCGCGGCCTGACGGTCATTATCGACGTTTTCCGCGCGTTTTCACTCGAGTGCTATCTTTACGATCTCGGAGCCGCCCTCGTGCGCCCGGTGGGCTCCATCGAGGAGGCAAGGACGCTTCACGAAAAGATCCCGGGTTCTCTTTTGATCGGCGAAAGATCGGGCATTAAGGTCGAAGGATTTGATTTTGGAAATTCCCCGTCCCAGGTCGAGGCCGAGAAAGAAAAGATATCGGGAAAAGTCATCATCCACACCACAAGTGCGGGCACACAGGGCATCGTCAATGCCACGGGTGCATCCGAGATCCTGACGGGAAGCCTCGTTAATGCCAAGGCGGTAGCGGAATATATCCGGGACCGGTCTTCGAAGTTTCAGGCCGAAAACGCCTCGGGAAAAGCACTTGAGGTATCTCTTGTGGCGATGGGCCTTTCGGCGAAGCGGGAGGCAGCGGAAGACGAACTTTGCGCCGAGTATATAAAATCCCTTGTTGAAGAAAACAAGATCCTGCCGGCCTTTGAAGAAAGGCGGCAGGATCTGAAAAATCATGATGGGAAGCGGTTTTTCGATCCGGATCTACAGGAGCATTTCCCCGAAAAGGATTACTACATGTGCATAAAGCAGGATCTGTTTCCGTTTGTTCTTAGGATCGGAAAAGATGATCTTGGTTTCTTCTCCGAAATAATCGACATATAAGTGCTTTTCGGGCGGTATCCTGATCAGGAGGATGTGTCCGCCTCAACGTCAACGACGATCTCGATCTCGTCTCCGTCACGAAGGATCGTGAGGGTCAGCTGTCCGCCGATACCGACACGGTTGATATTCGTTTTCAGATCAGCAACATCCGTGACTTTTTTGCCGTCGATCTTGATGATGACGTCGCCGGACTTGATGCCTGCGCGCTCGGCCGGGCTGTCGTCCATGATGTCGTGGATGCCGATGCCTTCGTCCGCGTCATATTTGGTCGAACGGGGATCGACTGTCTCTGCGTAAACACCGATGAACGGCTTATCTGCATACCCTTTTTCGATGATGCTCTCGATGATCCCGCGTGCGCTGCTGATCGGGATGGCAAAGCCGATGCTCTCGATCGTTGCTTCTGCGGCACCGTTATTGGAGTACTTGGCGTTTGTGATACCGATGACCTCACCATACATATTGAAAAGCGCTCCGCCGGAGTTTCCGGAGTTGATCGCGCAGTCGGTCTGGATGAGGTTCATCGACATATTGTCGATGGTGACGGATCTGTCGAGTGCGCTGACGCAGCCTTTGGTCAGCGAGAAGGTGAGCTCGCCGAGAGGATTTCCGATCGCAACTACATCGTCACCGACGTTCAGCTGGGTGGAATCTCCGAGGATGACCGGTGTCAGACCGTCAGCATCGATCTTAAGGACCGCGATATCGTTTTCTTCGTCATAGCCGACGACTTTGGCATCATAAGCGCTGTTGTCGAATGTGGTTACCGTGATCTCATTGGCGTCCTGGATGACGTGATAATTCGTAACGATGTATCCGTCAGAAGTCAGGATGAAACCGGAACCGGAAGCGGCTGCGGTCGTCGGATAGCCATAGTAGTTATAGTTGATCTGCGTCGAAATACCGACGGTGGAATTAACGTTTGCCGCGTAGATCTCCGAAGCTGTGTGCTTCTCGCTTGTATTGATGTTGCTGGTGTTGATGGTGGAGTAATCGCGGTCGCCCTGCAGGATCGTGGACTGATGGTCAGATCCGCTCTTGGAAAGATTTCCCTTACCATCTCCGTTTTTCTCCGCTGCTTTCTTTGCTTCGGCAACGGCATCAGATTTCACCTGTTCCGCCCAGTGGATACCGTAAGCGACCATGCCGCATACGCCAAGGCCCGCGCCGAGCATGCAGAACGCGATGGACGCGGCGACGAGACGCTTTTTCCCTGTGGAAGGCGCGTTCTTTTCCTTGATCTTCGCCTCTTTTACTTTTTTCTCTTTCTTTTTCTTCTTTTTCGAAAGCTCCTCGACTACCGGTGAAGAAGAAAGTGTCGGCGCCATCATCTGGGGCGTCAGGAGCGGCTGCATAGGCGAAGGCGCAGCTTCCTGCTGCGGCTGGAATACAGGCTGAGAAACCGCTGAAGGCTCTGCATTCTGCGGCTGCATAGGCGAAAGCTCCTGTGTGGTCACAGGCTTATTATAAGCGGGCGAAAAAGTAGCAGGAGAAAGGATCGGCGGCTGCATCGCCTGTCCCGCAGTCTGGAACACAGAACCCGGACGCATCGGTGCACTTCCTTCCGGAGCGGAAGGCACGTCGTTTCCATTTATATTGGTGAAGTTATTATCATTGATCATTTGACACATCGTCTCCTTTCTTTATAAGGTAAACGCTTCATCTACCTTGTAGTATACTCTAGCCCGTCAACTTTAAAATAACTTTAAAGTAATAATTCCAAGAGATATTCTGCGGGAATTGCAGAAAAATCCCTGAAACAGTCTCCGGGCAAGTGCTTTTCGAGACGATTTCAGGGATTCTCTTTTGTTTTACCTATCTAAAAGAACCGGTCGTCCGGCGCCGGGCATCAGATCAGATGATGTCCTTGTGGTGATCCTGCAGGCTCTTTACCGGGAAGTTCGGGTTGGCTTTATAAGCCTTGATACCCTCGGCACTGGCTTTTGCAGCGGCCATTGTCGTGATGTAAGGAACTCTGTGGCGGATCGCTTCTTTTCTGATGTAGCTGTCGTTGTGGATAGAGGTCTTACCGGCAGGTGTGTTGATGATCAGCTGGATCTCACCGTTGGTGATCTTATCCGTGATGTTCGGACGGCCTTCGTAGAGCTTGTTGACGCGCTCTGCATCGATGCCGGCTTCCTTGATCATCTCGTAGGACTTACCTGTTGCGAGGATATGGAAGCCGAGTTCGTCAAATGCCTTAGCGATGTCGACGAGCTCATCCTTATCGCGGTCACATACGGAAAGAAGTACGTTACCCTCGGACGGAAGTCTCGTCTGAGTTGCTTCCTGGGCCTTGAAGTAAGCTTCACCGAAGGACTCGGAAATACCGAGGACCTCACCGGTGGATCTCATCTCCGGTCCGAGGACAGGGTCAACTTCCTGGAACATATTGAACGGGAAGACGGCTTCCTTAACGCCGTAGTGCTTGATGATGCGGTCCTTAAGCTCCGGTACCGGGGAAGGCTTTCCGGTGATCTCGGATGTCATGATCTCGGTTGCTACCTTGACCATGTTGATCGCGCAGACCTTGGAAACGAGCGGTACGGTACGGGAAGCACGCGGGTTCGCCTCGAGTACGTATACAACGTCATCCTCGATCGCATACTGCATGTTCATAAGACCTCTTACGTTCATCTCGATCGCGATCTTTCTGGTGTAATCCTTGATCGTCGCGATCTGCTTCTCGGTCAGGTTCTTGGAAGGCAGGATACAAGCAGAGTCACCGGAGTGAACACCTGCGAGCTCGATGTGCTCCATAACGGCCGGAACGAAGCAGTTCTGTCCGTCGGAGATCGCGTCTGCCTCGCACTCTGTAGCGTGGTGCAGGAAGCGGTCGATGAGGATCGGACGGTCAGGTGTAACACCTACGGCAGCGTTCATGTAAACGCGCATCATCTCATCGTCGTGTACGACTTCCATGCCGCGTCCGCCGAGAACGTAGGACGGACGTACCATGACCGGATAACCGATCTTGTTGGCGATCGTAAGAGCATCGTCGACGGTAACGGCCATGCCTGCTTCCGGCATCGGGATGCCGAGACGGTCCATCATCGCGCGGAAGTGATCTCTGTCCTCAGCGAGGTCGATCGTCTCCGGTGTGGTACCGAGGATCTTGACGCCGTTTTTCTTAAGATCGGCTGCCAGGTTCAGAGGTGTCTGACCACCGAACTGGGCGATAACGCCGATCGGCTTTTCTTTCTCATGGATGGAGAGAACGTCTTCCAGAGTCAGCGGCTCGAAGTAGAGCTTGTCGGAAGTATCGTAGTCAGTGGAGACTGTCTCCGGGTTACAGTTAACGATGATGGACTCAAATCCCATCTTCTTAAGAGCGAGAGCCGCGTGTACGCAGCAGTAGTCGAACTCGATACCCTGACCGATACGGTTCGGGCCGCCGCCGAGGATCATGATCTTCGGCTTATCGGAAGACGGGCTCTTATCTTCGGAGAGGTGGTATGTGGAGTAGTAGTAAGCTGCATCCTGTGTACCGCTTACGTGTACGCCTTCCCATGCCTCACGGATATTGTACTGGTAACGTGCGTTTCTGATATCTTCTTCCGGGACCTCGAGGAGCTTGCTGAGGTAACGGTCGGAGAAACCGTCGAGCTTTGCCTGACGGAGAGTATCCTCTGCCGGAACAGCACCCTTGATCTTAAGAAGTGCTTCTTCTTCCTGTACGAGCTCGAGCATCTGCTCTAAGAACCAGTGCTTGATCTTTGTCAGCTGGTAGAGTTCTTCGATGGTCGCACCTTTTCTCAGTGCTTCATAAAGGATGAACTGTCTGTCGGATGTCGGGTAAGCGAGCATGTGCATCAGTTCTTCCTTGGAAAGGTCGTGGTAGTTCTTGGCAAAGCCTAAGCCGTAACGGCCTGTCTCAAGGCTGCGGATGGCTTTCTGGAAAGCTTCCTTATATGTCTTACCGATGGACATTACTTCACCGACGGCACGCATCTGTGTACCGAGCTTATCGGAAGCACCCTTGAACTTTTCGAAAGCCCAGCGGGCAAACTTGATTACGACATAGTCTCCATCCGGTACATACTTATCGAGGGTTCCGTACTTGCCGCACGGGATATCGCTAAGAGTCAGACCGCAGGCGAGCATCGCGGAAACGAGAGCGATCGGGAAACCTGTTGCCTTCGAAGCGAGAGCGGAGGAACGGGATGTTCTCGGGTTGATCTCGATAACGACGATACGGCCGCTGACCGGATCGTGTGCGAACTGGCAGTTGCAGCCGCCGATAACGCCGATCGCGCGGATGATCTTATAGGAGTAATCCTGAAGTTTCTTCTGTACATCTTCAGAGATGGTCAGCATCGGAGCAGAGCAGAAGGAGTCACCGGTATGAACACCGATTGGGTCGATGTTTTCGATGAAGCAGACGGTGATAACGTTGTCATCAGCGTCACGTACGACTTCGAGCTCAAGCTCTTCCCATCCTGCGATACATTCCTCAACGAGGACCTGTCCTACGAGGGAAGCCTGAAGGCCACGCTCGCAGACGACTTTCAGTTCGTCGACATTATAAACAAGGCCGCCGCCGGCACCGCCCATCGTATAGGCAGGACGGAGAACGACCGGGTATTTCAGTTCTTCGGCGATCTTGACCGCTTCGTCTACGGAGTAAGCGACGCGGGATCTCGGCATCTCGATGCCGAGGCTGGTCATGGTGTTCTTAAACTCGATACGGTCTTCACCGCGCTCGATGGCATCTACCTGAATACCGATGACCTGCACGTTATATTTCTTGAGGACGCCAGCTTCGGAAAGTTCGGAGCACAGATTCAGTCCGGACTGTCCGCCGAGGTTCGGAAGAAGGGCATCCGGGCGCTCTTTTTCGATGATCTGGGTAAGTCTTGCCAGGTTCAAAGGCTCGATGTACGTGATGTCCGCCACATCCGGGTCAGTCATGATGGTAGCCGGGTTACTGTTGACCAGTACGATCTCGTAGCCGAGTTTCTTTAAAGCTTTGCAGGCCTGAGTACCTGAATAGTCAAACTCGCACGCCTGGCCGATGATGATCGGGCCGGAACCGATGATAAGGATCTTATTGATATCTTCCCTCTTTGGCATGGTATCTTCCTCGCTTATATATATATTCACTTATTTAACCCTAATAGGGCATTTTAGCTGGAAATATAATAACAGAAATCAGGGGATAGTAAAACCCAAATTTTGATGCGCGCAGGCAAATGTTTTTATGAAAAAGAACAGTATTTCGGTCTTGTCAAAAAAACCTCAAAAACTGCGTTGACATTTGCTTTTGGCGCGTTCATAATTTCAATAGGTATTCCCAAAAACAAGGAGGTGACGAAGGTGGATAGTTGTGATGGCAGTTATCGAAGGCGTGGCTGTTTTGAGAAAAACGATTCAGATGAGAATCACATACGAACAGATCTTCGTCACGAGATAACTTACTAACGCCGTAAAACCGGCTGTTTTCTCCAAAAGAAGTATCCCTTCGATTTTGATCCGGATCATTTTTCACATGAGCTTCCCTTTTTTGCCGGCATAAAAGTGCCGTAAATTTGCAAAAGGAGGCGGTTTTATCATGGATAACGAGAATGAAACCAGGAATGAAACCAGAAATGTAGTTGAAGAGATCGTTGCATTGATCCGTTCCGAGAAGTCGGACGGTGAGATCCGCGCGAAACTGGAAGATTACCATGAGAGCGACCTTGCTGACGCTCTCGAGCAGATCACTAAAGAAGAACGTAAAAAGGTCTACCACATCCTCGGCGCCGAGAAGGCATCCGAAGTTTTCGCATACCTCGAAGAACCGGAAGAGTTCATCTCCGAGCTCGATATCCAGAGTGCTGCGAAGATCATCGAAAACATGGACGCCGACGATGCTGTTGACGTACTCGAAGAAGTCGATGAAGAGACCCAGGAAAAGATCATCTCCTTGATGGACGATGAGAGTTCCCAGGACATCAAACTCATCCAGTCCTACGAGGACGACGAGATCGGTTCCAAGATGACCACGAACTTCGTCGTGGTAAAAGAGGACCTGACGATCAAGCAGGCGATGAAAGAGCTGATCCGCCAGGCAGATGAAAACGACAATATTTCTACGATCTATGTCACGGATAAGGACGACAAGTTCTACGGCGTGATCGACCTCAAAGACCTGATCCGTGCCAGAGACTATGCCAAGCTCGAATCCCTGATCGTTACGTCTTACCCGTACGTACATGACCATGAAAAGATCGATGTGTCGATCGAAAAGATCAAGGACTACGCCGAGGACTCCATCCCGGTATTAAACGATAATGACGAGATCTTAGGTGTTATCACATCCCAGGACATCATCGAAGTCGTCGATGACGAGATGGGTGATGACTACGCGAAACTCGCCGGCTTGACCGCGGAGGAGGATCTGAAGGAAACGCTTCCTGAAAGTATGAAAAAGCGCCTGCCGTGGCTGGTTACGCTTCTGGTCTTAGGCCTTTTCGTCTCCACGGTCGTCGGCCTTTTCGAGACGGTCGTATCGGAACTTGCGATCATCGTGTGTTTCCAGAGCCTGATCCTGGATATGGCGGGAAATGTAGGAACACAGTCGCTCGCTGTTACGATCCGCGTGCTGATGGATGAGCATCTGAAAACAAGCGAGAAATTTAAGTTTGCCCTAAAAGAGATGCGCGTGGGCTTTTTCAACGGCATGCTCCTGGGATCGCTGGCATTTGCCGGTATCGGCCTTTATGTCATGCTCTTTAAACACTATGCGGCGGGATTCTCTTTTGCCGTGGCGGCCTGCGTAGGCGGCTCTTTGTGGCTGGCCATGATCGTTTCAAGTCTCGTCGGGACCCTCGTTCCGATGTTTTTCCATAAGATTAAGGTCGATCCGGCGGTTGCGTCCGGTCCTCTTATCACGACCGTCAACGACCTCGTCGCCGTAGTTACTTACTACGGATGTGCATGGATCTTCCTGATCAATCTGTTTCATACTGTAGCGTAAGAAAAAGGTCCGGTAACATACCGGACCTTTTCATTTTCTATTAGATTAAATCATTGTCCCATTAGCGGAGACGGCCGGAAAGACCGTGCTTTTTCATCACAGAAGGATGATGCCGAGGATCTCTTTTTTCAGGGACTTTAGTTTGGTGATCTCTTCCGTGAGAGAATCGATCTGTGATTCGTTTCTCTTTTCGACGAGGATCACGTGAGAGCACTTATCCAGTGCTTTTACCGCACGGGCTTCGGAAAGGATGTTGCCGGCATAGGAGACCTTCCCGTCCAGAGCTTCTTTCAAGGCCTTCAGGGACGGATCCTTTTCTTCGATGGTGCCGACCAGGCAGTTGCCTGTGGAACCTTCGGTATCTGCAATAGCCAGCGCATTGGCGGCGATCGCCGTGATGACGTCGTCATCCGCGTAGATGGGATCCCCTTCGAGTCTCTTGATGGTCTTACCGAACAGGTACTTCTTTGTGGACGGAACTACGCCCAGAAGCGGGTACGGGTAACGGCCGATGATGGTATTTCTGTTTCTGATCTTTCCTCCGAGCAGATACTTCAGATAGAAGAAAGCACATGCAATGAAGAATCCGGCAATTGCACCGATGAAACCGAATTTGACAAGCCCTTTCTTAGCGGACTGAGACTGTTGGGCGGCGGCAAGAGCGTTCTGTGCTGCAGAAAGTTCATTGTTCAGGGCATTGAGCTCGCCGGTTGCCAGGTTGATCTTCTGTGTATTGAGTTCCAGTTTGGCATTCTTATCGTTCAGGGAGTCCATGTCAGCTGCCATGTTCTTTTCGGCAAGAATGACTTTATCGGAATGGAGGGAGTGATCGTCATAAACCGACCAGTTGACTTCGTATCCGGTGAATTCCGTGACGATGGAAAGTGTGAATGCAGGATCGACTTCGGCGACGGCCTTTTGCATTTCCCCATAGAGATAATCGACAGCCTTCTTTGCTTTGGCCAGATCCGGATAGAAGAAATCCAGACGGACATACTGGTCGTTCTGGTTGACGATAACGATGAGTTCTTTGATGTATCTCAGATCGCAGTCTTCACCGAGAATGCTGCGGACTTTTTCCAGCGCTTTGTCGGTGAAGGGATAGACGGCGATGCAGGCATTTGTCGCACGACGCTGTTCATTTTCCAAATATTCGGGGATATCTTCCGTAATATCTTCAGGGACTTCTACGTCAACGGCGATCGTGAGCCTGGCAACTCCTGTGTTAAAAGGATCGAGGGCGTGGTAGATGCTGTTTTCGGCATATTCTTTTCTGCTTTCGCTCAATGCCTGTTCTTTTGCAATACGGTTTTCGGTGAAAGGAATATCCACGTCGCGGATCGTTGCGTTTTCTTTTTCAAGATTGTAGATCTCGTCTTGTTTCTCTGCGACTTCTTTTTCTTTAGTGGCAATGTTCGCCGCGTAAGAACCGCTTACTTTTGTGTGTCTGGCTTTGTAGATGCCGAAAGCACCAAGAGCTCCCGCAAAGAAAATCGTGATCACCGCGATCCAAACGATCGACTTTAAAAATGAAGCAAATACATCCTGGATCCTGATCTGCACTTCGTTGTTTTCCATATTTCTCTCCCGTGATGTAACCTAAAGCGTCCCTCAAAGGCGCTCCTAAGTAGTATAACTTCCCCACTTACCGTGTCAACTGACAGTTTTTTCACATTATATCATAATGTACATTACATAACGCTTACGGGGACTTGACAAACCATTTCATGCAGAGTAATCTAACTTCAAATTGAATACGGGAAAAGCGATGACGAAGAGAAGTAGCCTGTTTTATCGCTTCCAGCGAGTGGGGGACGGTGCAAGCCCCATAGAGTGAATACAGGTGAATAACACTTCCGAGCTGCAAAATGAAATGCCGAAGGCGGCGTACGACAAAAGCCGCAAGACGCAAAGTAGTGGAAGCCGATCAGCCGCGCGTCAGGCGGCAGGGTTTGTTTGAACCCAGATGAGGTGGCTGTTATATAACAGCAATTCAGGTGGTACCGCGATTGAATCGATCGTCCTGAAGCAAGAAAGATGCTTCGGGGCGTTTTTGTTTCCCCGAAAAGTTGAAGTGCCGGATATGGCAGAGGAGGAAAAAATGGACATTCTTGATGTAAGAGAGATCTTCAGAAACAGAGAAAAGTATCTCGGTAAAGAAGTGACAGTCGGCGGCTGGGTCAGATCCGTACGTGATTCCAAGACTTTCGGATTTATCGTGCTGCATGACGGTACATTTTTTGAACCGATCCAGATCGTTTATCACGATAAGCTTGCGAACTTTGAAAAGATCAGCAAGACGAATGTAGGCGCTGCCCTGATCGTAACCGGTACTCTGGTTGCGACTCCGGAGGCCAAGCAGCCCTTCGAGATCCAGGCAACGGAAGTCGTTCTGGAAGGCGATTCCACGCCGGACTATCCGCTGCAGAAGAAGCGTCACAGCATCGAGTACTTAAGAACGATCACACATCTTCGTCCGAGAACGAACCTGTTCCAGGCGGTCTTTCGAGTAAGATCCCTCTGTGCTTACGCGATTCACAGATTCTTCCAGGAGAGAGATTTCGTATATGTACATACTCCGCTGATCACAGGTTCCGACTGTGAGGGTGCAGGTGAGATGTTCCAGGTCACAACACTTGATCTCAACAACATCCCGAAAACGGAAGATGGCAAGATCGACTACAGCCAGGACTTCTTTAATAAGCCGACGAACCTCACGGTTAGTGGCCAGCTCAACGGCGAGACATTCGCGATGGCATTTAAGAACATCTACACTTTCGGACCGACATTCCGTGCCGAGAACAGTAACACCACACGCCATGCCGCAGAGTTCTGGATGATCGAGCCGGAGATCGCATTTGCAGATCTTAAGGACGACATGCTCCTTGCCGAGTCCATGATCAAGTACATCATCAACTTTGTTCTGGAGAACGCTCCGGAAGAGATGAAGTTCTTCAACGATTTCGTAGATAAGGGCCTGATCGATAGACTCAAGCACGTAGCATCTTCCGACTTCGGCCACGTTACCTACACCGAGGCGATCGAGATCCTCGAGAAGGTAAACGACAAGTTCGAGTACAAGGTATCCTGGGGCTGCGATCTTCAGACCGAGCACGAGAGATACCTCACCGAGGAAGTCTTCAAGAAGCCGGTATTCGTTACCGACTATCCGAAGGAGATCAAGGCTTTCTACATGAAGCTCAACGAAGACGGAAAGACGGTTGCCGCAATGGACTGCCTCGTTCCGGGCATCGGCGAGATCATCGGCGGATCTCAGCGTGAAGACGACTATGACAAGCTCGCTGCCCGTATCACGGAACTCGGCATGAAGCCGGAGGACTACGGATTCTATATGGATCTTAGAAAGTTCGGTACCGCAAGACATGCAGGATTCGGTCTCGGATTTGAGCGCTGCGTCATGTACCTGACCGGTGTCAGCAACATCCGTGACGTCATCCCGTTCCCGAGAACGGTCAACAACTGCGAGCTCTGATATCCGAACTGCCCCTCGGGGCAAGTGCTTTTGCATAAGAAAATGAACAATAAAGGAGTGTTGAAAATGGGTACGATTCAAATTCCGGACGGGTATAAGAGCCCGCAAACCATTCGCGAGACGGAAGTCGCGATCAAGGAAGTTAAAGACTATTTCGAGAGAGCTCTCTCGGATGCGCTGAACCTGACACGTGTGTCGGCGCCGCTTTTCGTAAAGCCGGAGTCGGGCCTCAATGACAACCTCAACGGCGTGGAAAGACCGGTTGCTTTTGGAATTAAAGAGCAGGATGAGAAAGAAGTCGAGATCGTGCATTCTCTCGCAAAGTGGAAGAGAATGGCGCTCTGTAAATACGGCTTCAACCCGGGCGAGGGCCTCTACACCGATATGACGGCGATCCGCCGCGATGAAGAGACCGACAACCTCCACTCGATCTATGTCGACCAGTGGGACTGGGAAAAGATCATCACGAAGGATCAGAGAAACGTCGAGACACTTAAAGAGACGGTCTTCCGTATCTATATGGCGATCAAGCAGACCGAGTACTATATCTGCGGCAAGTATCACTTCATGGACCCGTTCCTTCCGAACGAGATCCACTTCATCACGACACAGGAACTCGAGGACATGTATCCGGACAAGACGCCGAAGGAAAGAGAGAACCTCATCACGAAGGAATACGGTGCAGTATTCCTCATGCAGATCGGCGGTGCCCTGAAATCCGGAAAGCCACACGACGGACGTGCTCCGGACTACGACGACTGGTCCTTAAACGGCGATATCCTCGTTTACTATCCGGTACTGGGATGCTCTCTCGAGCTCTCCTCTATGGGTATCCGTGTTGACGAAGATGCAATGGCCAGGCAGCTCAAGATCGCAGGTTGCGAAGAGAGAGCCGAACTTCCTTTCCAGAAGGATGTTCTGGAGTGCAAAGTACCGTACACGATCGGCGGCGGTATCGGCCAGTCCCGTATCTGCATGTTCTTCCTGCAGAGAGCGCACATCGGTGAGGTCCAGTCTTCGATCTGGCCGGAGGACGTGGTCGAGAAAGCGGCTGCGCACGGTGTGAATCTTCTTTAATCAGTGATTATTCATCAGATGGTGATGGCAAGGAGCCCTGCAGAGATGCGGGGCTTCTTTGTTTGCAGATAGAATGGTGGAAAAGTGCTTTTCTATCGGAAAGAATCGGTGGTGCTGAACGGATAGAAATCGAAAAATCGATTATCTATCGGTATGATTAAGCTGTTATAAGCAGATAAGAAATCGTAAAGAAAGTTTTTATCGGTAAGATAACATGAATGAAAGCGGATAGAAGAGCTTTTTCCGAGAAATTATCGGAATGATGTTGTATCTTGAAGCAGATAGATTTTCAGTATTTGCATTTCTATCGGTAAGAGGCAAATGATGTGGACCGATAGAACTTCATAATTTGAAGAATTATGGGAAAAAGTTTACAAAACTACTCATATAAAATATAGCCGCGCGAAGGGTGGGTACGTAGAATAGAGAAAACTGCCAAAAGGAAGAGGTTGAGCGAATGAAACTTCAGGACGAATTGCTCATGAGGAAGAATTCTCTGGAAAAAGCGCTGCAAGCGGCGAAGAAAGTGATTGATCATGCTCCGGAGGGGAGTCTTCGGATCTCGAGGAAAAAGACAGGGATCCAATTTTATCATGTGACAGATCCAAAGGATACGCGCGGAAGATATATCAAAAAAGAGCAGATCGACCTGGTGAAGAGGTTAGCAACAAAAAGCTATGCTGCAAGATTGAAGCGGCGTGCGACAAGAGAACTTCGCGTGCTGACCGAGTACTTGGAAATTATATCCGATAAGAGTGCGGATAGGGTTTTTGACGAGATAGGAGAGACGCGCAGACAACTGGTAACGCCGCTTCTTCTGTCTGAAGTCCGGCGGGCCGAAATATGGGAAAGAGAGGAATTTGTATCGAATTCGTTTCATCCGGAGGAGAAGAAATACGAGACGCATCGTGGAGAACTGGTGCGCTCCAAATCAGAACTTCTGATCGCGAATATGTATGCTGAACTTGGAATACCATATCGCTATGAAAGCGAATTGGTTTTGAAGGATGGCGGAAGAATGTTCCCGGATTTTACGCTGTTTGATACAAGGCGCAGAAGACTTATCTATCACGAACATTTTGGCATGATGGATGATTCGGATTATCGGGATAATGCAATCCGAAAAATAGAGCGATACCAGAAAAACGGTATATTCCTCGGAATTAATCTGATTGCGACCTTTGAAGGCAGGAACATATCGCTGAATATAAGCGAATTGAACCGGTTAATTCTTTCTCTAATCTGATCCGTCTTTTTTAGGATACATAGGAAAGAAAAGGGATCAGAAGAGTACGAAGATGCGGATGAGAACGTTTACTCCGAGCTGGGCCAGGAAGTAGAAGAGAAGATAGCTGATGACCAGCATGTTGAATGCGGAATTGTCACTAAGCGCCAGATCCTGTTTGACGGAAACAAAATGGCAGATGCCCATAATGACCATGGCTACAAAGATCAGGGTAAATGCCCCGCGCGATCCGAAGAGTACGGATAAGAAGATCAGAATGTCAGAAAAACATATGTAGATCGAGGAGATGCTGACCGTGTCCAAAGCCCGGAGGAACGACAGTTTCCGGTTCACCAGACGCGAGGTCCAGGTGAAGCAAAGAGCCAGTATCAGGACGCAGACCCAGAAGATGGCTCCCATAACGAAAAAGGCCATGACCGGATGGTCGGAGAAAAGATCGGTCTTACCGAAGATCAGGGAGATCAGCATGCCGAGGAACGGCGAATCCGTAAAGGACGTAAAGATGACCATCAGGGAAGTCAGCGCCGCAAAAAGGCTGTTGATAAGAAGGACTTTCGGAATGGAAACGATCCGGGATCTGTTCTGGATCGTCGTGACCGGATGCCAGATGTAGGCCATGACCGGACGCATCAGTTTGGAGATCGACGGGAAGTTGGATCTGACCTGGTCGATGAATTTCGAAAATGAGAAACGGGTCGATGTTTTTCTTTCTTCGTTCCAGACCTGCTTCGTCTTTTCTTTCTTTGCCTTTTTCTTTTTGGATCCCTCGGCAAAAGAACCTGTACCGGCGGCGTTTGCGGATGGACCTGATGTGGCGGATGAAGAGGAAGAAGCGGAAGACGTGGCCGCGGAAGCAGTAGCCTGAGATGTCCCGGCCGTTGTTCCGGATTTGGACGAGCCGCGGCAAGAGCACCTCTGCCCCGCCTCAAGTTCTTTTCCACAGTAAAAACAGGTTTTTGCCATATTCGCCTTCTTCGGGCCTTTGTCAAA
Organism: Clostridiales bacterium; assembly: GCA_017428545.1. GTDB lineage: Bacteria > Bacillota > Clostridia > Saccharofermentanales > Saccharofermentanaceae > Scatonaster. The sequence continues at coordinate 20,573 of JAFRQR010000022.1, read as the reverse complement.
ATAATCTAAACGAAAACGCCGAGTTTTGCGGGTTTTCCTTCTACACACGACCCACCTGATAATGTATAATACGGGACAGATGTTATCAATTTATGTCAAAACATGCGAGTTTTTGCCAAAATTGTGAATGTTTTACCGAAGGGGCGATAAAGTGAGCGAAGAAAAGGCTTCACGGAACAAGGGAAAAACGAAGGAAAAGCAGGCGGAATACGGCTGTGTGCCGGGAAAATTCTGGTATTCGTTTTTCGGTGAATGTATCGCACTTCCGGTCTTAAAACTCCGCTTCGGGATCAAAGTCAAACCGGATAACAAGATCAAGGCTCTCGAAGGACCTTTGGTCATCGTCGGCAACCACCCTTCTTATATCGACCCGGTCATCATGGCAGCCACTCTCCGCGGCCGGCCGATCAACTTCGTTGCGGGGGAATTTCTTTTCAGAAAAAAGATCTTCGGCCCCATCATCACCAGGGGCGGCTGCATCCCGAAAGCCCAGTTCCGAAACGACCTTCGGACCGTAAGAGCCATGATGAAAGTCCTCGGAAGAGGCGGCGTTCTCGGCATTTTCCCGGAAGGGACCCGCTTTACCGACGGGCACTCGATCGGATTTGACACGGGCCTGGCGTCCCTGGTGAAAAAGACGAATTCATCCGTCGTCATTTTCCGCTCCCACGGTGCCTATATGACCTGGCCGAGATGGAGCCAGAGTTCTTACCGGAAAGGCCGCATCACGGCGGAGTTTACCGACGTACTGCCGAAAGAAAAAGTCGCTGAAATGACCGTCGACGAGATCCATCAGTATATGCGGAAAGCACTGGTATATAACGAGTACGAGTATTTCGCATCCCACCCTCAGGAATTCCGTTCCAAGGGCATCGCTTCGGGGGTCCAGAACATCGCGAATATCTGCCCGAAATGCAAAAGCCTCAACTCGGTCTTCGTAACGGACGCATCCAGTATCCCGGGCCTTAAAGGGAAAAAGAATCTTCTTTCCTGCAGTTGCTGCGGGAATAAGGTCCTCATGAATAAGTACGGTTTTTTCGAGCCCGTTTCTTCGGAGGATAAGTGCTTCCCGGATCTTCATAAGTGGAATGTGTGGGAGCAGGAGCAGTACAAAAAGATGGTCGCGGATCCCGGGTTTGTCCTGACCGAGAAGGTCTCGCTTTTCGAGCTATGTGACGGCCGTTATCAGGCGAAAGTCGGCGAGGGCGTGCTTACCGTAAAAGACAAAACGGTCACCTACGAAGGCACCGAATGCGCACCGGAAGAAGGGATCATCTACAAAAAGGGAAAGCCGGTCAAAAAGTTTGCCCAAAGGGATATCTCAAAGGTGGCAAAGCCCGTCACCAAGACCTTCCAGATCCACGGCATGAAAGGCATGCTGATGGACTACGGAAAGTTCATGGAACTCTTTTCTCCTTCCTGCGGCGCGGCCCGTTTCGTTCCCGAGAATATCCAGCGCCTCTATGAGATCCAGAGCGTCATCATGGCCATGAAGGATCAGATCGATTCCTGAAGATCGAAGATGTGGTCGTAGATAAGGTCGACGTTTTCGTCCGAGTACTCGATCTCTGATGAAAACATTCGCGCAAGCTCGACCTGTTCATCCTTGGCAAAAGCACCGTTCTCCTTGTACTTACATGCGCCCAGATAATGCAGAAGTTTCACGCTGAGTACGGCAAACTCTACGCACAGCGTCGCTTCGTCTATAAGCGGATCATCCGTGAGATGGCGGTAGATCAGGTACCACAGAAGGTTTTCGTATTCGAAGGCGCGGCCTTCTTTTTCCATATATGCGTCAAAAGATGCCAGATCTTCGCGGGTAAGTGAAGCGGACCGAAGTTTTCCGATCTCGATATCCCAGGCCGGATCCAGTCTTTCCAGTTCTCCGAGAAAAGCACCCCAGTGGGAGATGTCCGAAGCATCCGATGCCAAAACGGCCCTGGAAGGTGATACGGAAAGAAGTCCGAAAATATCGTCGATACGGGCATCCAGGGAATTCGTCCTTTCCTGAAGAAGAGAAAAGATCTCCGACCGGAGCCCGCCATTTTCAGAAATCCCGATCAGGCGGACCGGCTCACTGTGCGAAAGAAGAAGGCGGGCAGCCTCCTCGCAGCAAAGGCCGTAGCCCATCTCCAAATGGCCGGAACAGTTCTTGTAAAACCTCGGGTGCTCGGTGCAGATCTCGCACAGAGAATCTTCGCCGAGGCCTAAGATCAGCTCGCAGAGGTTTTCGGAATTCAGAAACGGGCAGCGCTCGTTATCTCCGAGAATGAAGTGAGGAAGCGACTCTTCGGAATCAGAAGGCGCGCAGATGCAGGCGCGGAGCTTCTCACCGATCGGGCCTGATACGGTCCGGTATTTTTCATAAGTCTTCTCATCGATGTCAATCTCCCAGCCGATACAGCAGCTGTGACGGCACTTTCCCGCGATGCACCGGAAACCTTCCGAATAATCGGGCATGACAATGCGTTTTTCTTCGTTTCCCATGAAGCTTCCTCCCTAGTAAAGAAATGTAACGCGAAAGCAGGTGCTTTTCAAGAAGGAGGGGAAATAAACCGAGGTAAGCTTTGGGCAGGACAGCCCCCTTCCGACGGAAGGCCTTCTTTATAAATATTAAATTGAAACCGCGCGCAGATGCGAGTATAATAGTAGGGCTTGAACAACAAGTAATTTTTCTTATAGGAGTGTGAACATTATGGCAATGGTTCAGAAAAAGAATGTCGAAGACTTAAACGTATCCGGCAAAAGAGTCATCGTTCGTGTGGACTTCAATGTACCGCTCGACAAAAAAACTGGTGAAATTACAGACGATAAGAGAATCAAGGGAGCTCTCCCGACGATCAAGTATCTCGTAGATAATAATGCAAAGGTGATCCTGGTTTCTCACCTGGGTCGTCCGAAGAACGGACCGGAACCGGCATTCTCCATGAAGCCGGCTGCAGAGCGTCTTGCTGAGCTTCTCGGTAAGCCGGTAACTCTCGCTGCCGATGTCATCGGCGAAGATGCAAAGGCGAAGGCTGCTGCTCTTAAGGATGGCGAGATCCTCATGCTCGAGAACGTCCGTTTCCACAAAGAAGAAACAAAGAATGACCCGAAGTTCGCAGCTGAACTTGCTTCCATGGCTGACCTCTATGTCAACGATGCATTCGGTACAGCTCATCGTGCTCACGCTTCTACAGCAGGTCTTGCAAACTTCCTGCCGTCCGCTTCCGGTTACCTGATCGAAAAAGAGATCAAGTTCATCGGCGGTGCTCTGGCAAACCCGGCTCGTCCGTTCGTTGCTATCCTCGGTGGTGCTAAGGTTTCCGATAAGATCGGCGTAATCGAGAACCTCATCGACAAGGCTGATACGATCATCATCGGCGGTGGTATGGCTTACACATTCGCAGTTGCCCAGGGCGGTACGATCGGTGACTCCCTGTTCGAAGAAGATAAGGTTGAGCTTGCAAAAGAACTCCTGGCTAAGGCTGAGGCTAAGGGCGTTAAGCTCCTGACACCTATCGATACAGTTGTTGCTGACGCTTTTGATGCAAACGCAAATTCCCAGATCGTTCCGACAAGAGAGATCCCGGAAGGCTGGATGGGTCTGGATATCGGACCGAAGACGATCGAGCTGTTCTCCAATGAGATCAAGACAGCTAAGACGATCATCTGGAATGGTCCTGCAGGCGTATTCGAGTTCGAAAAGTTCGCAGTTGGTACAAAGGCTCTTGCACAGGCTATCGCTGAGTCCGAAGCTATCTCCATCATCGGCGGTGGTGACTCCGCTGCTGCTATCGAGAAGCTCGGCTATGCCGATAAGGTAACTCACATCTCCACAGGTGGTGGTGCTTCCCTCGAGTTCATCGAAGGTAAGGTCCTCCCGGGTATTGATTGCCTGAACGATAAGGAGATCGGCAGAACATTCGCAGCTGGTAACTGGAAGATGAACTGCGGTATCCCGGCTGACGCTGTTAAGCTTATTGAAGAGCTCAAGCCGCTCGTTAAGGACGCTACAGCTAAGATCGCTCTCGGCGTTCCGGCTACTGCTCTGGCTGCTGCTGTTGAGGCTACAGCTTACACCAACATCAAGATCGCTGCCCAGAACTGCCACTTCGAAGAGAAGGGTGCTTTCACAGGCGAGATCTCCCCGCTGTGGCTGGCTAAGATGGGCGTTACATACTGCATCATCGGCCACTCCGAGCGTCGTGAGTACAACGCTGAGACAGACGAGACAGTTAACAAGAAGGCTCTGGCTCTTCTGAAGTACGGCGTTAAGCCGATCATCTGCTGCGGTGAGTCTCTGGCTCAGCGTGAAGCAGGCGAGACATTTGACTGGATCAAGGGTCAGATCGTTGCTGCATTTAAGGATATCCCGGCTGACAAGCTCTGCCAGATCACGATCGCTTACGAGCCGATCTGGGCTATCGGAACAGGTAAGACAGCTACAGACGAGCAGGCTGAAGAAGTTTGCAAGTTCATCCGCGGCATCATCGCAGAGCTCTACTGCGAGAAGTGCGCAGAGGCTATCACGATCCAGTACGGCGGATCCTGCAACGCAGGCAATGCTGCCGGCCTCTTTGCTCAGGCTGACATCAACGGCGGTCTCGTCGGCGGTGCTTCCCTGAAGGCTCAGGACTTCTCCGTAATCTGCAACGCTGCTAAGTAATTCGGTTCCGATCGAAAAGCACCTGCAAAGATAACGATTTTTCAAAAGGACTGTCATCCGAAGGACGGCAGTCCTTTTCTTTTTCTGCTATAATAGGGAAAGAACGCCCGATGACTTCCGGGAGTGCTTCGGTAAAAGCACCTGCCTATAGGATCCGGGTCATCAGAAAAGGAGTGTGAAACATGGGATTTTGGGAAATCATGAGCACATACGGATTGATCATCTCGATCATTATGATGGTCATCAGTTTGATCATCAGCGCAAACTGCAAACACGCATTCAATAAGTACAGCAAGGTCATGGCAAGTAACGGCATGACCGGAGCCGAAGCGGCTCAGCGCATACTTTCCGCCTACGGGGTCCACGATGTAACGATCCAGCACATCAGCGGAAATCTTACCGACAACTACAACCCGAAGGATAAGACACTGAACCTTTCGGATTCCGTTATCGCCAGTAACTCCATTGCGGCGATCGGTGTTGCGGCACATGAGTGCGGCCACGCGATCCAGGATAACGTCGGATTCGTTCCGAACAAGATCCGCGCGGCTCTCGTCCCGGGCGCGAACATCGGTTCCAGATTCGGACCTTATCTTGCGATCATCGGTGTCATTATGATGGGCTATCTCGATTCAGACGCTGCCGATAACAATATCGGTTCGACGATCTTCTTCATCGGAATCGTATTATTTGCCCTGGCAGTGCTTTTCTATCTGGTAACACTTCCGGTAGAACTCGACGCTTCCAGAAGAGCGCTGAAGATCCTGGAAAAAGACGGTCTTCTTGCAGGTTCCGAAATGGCCGGTGCCAGATCCGTCCTCTCTGCAGCCGCTATGACATATGTCGCAGCCGCTGCCTCCGCGATCGTCACGTTACTGAGACTGATCTCCTACGGAAAAAGAAGAAACTGATTCGCAACTCATAATCAGGTAAAAACGACGCCCGTTTTCCGATCAGGAAAGCGGGTGTTTTCATTTTTCTGAAAATGTTTACAAAACTACTCATATAAAATATTGTTTTGCTTTTCCCTTCGAAAGTAATATACGGGCACACCGAAAAATACTTTCTTAAGGAGAAGACATCATGCCTAAAGAGAAAACACGACAAACATTTGACAGCAGGCGGTTTGCGGCTCTTCTGATCCTTGTTGGGTTCCTGGCTTCGGCATTCCCTTCGATCCTTTTCCGAAGGACCGTTCTGGCGGAAGATCCGCTCCCGGAAACCAACAACAAGGTCTATCACGACAACGAGTATTTTGAACTGTATCACACGGTCGGCGGCGAACCGGTCTCCAAGATCCTGGAGTATCTTTATGCAGAGACGGTCACGGGCGCAACACGTCCTGTCTACTGCGTAATGGCGGGCGCGCCGACGCCGGAGACGGGAAGTATTACCCCTGCCGCCATGAATGATCCGGGAGCGGCGGAACTCCTGGGAAGGATCCAGTACATCATCGAGATCGGGACGCCTTCTTTTTCTATTCCCGACACGATCAACGGACATCCCCATGTCCATTACTATGTCAGGCAGCTTCTGATCTGGCATCTGGTCTACCTGTATCAGGGAAGCCTGGGAACATCGGCACAGCCGTATTTTAAGGGGATCGATCTCAATACTTTTATCGACGGAGAAGGAAGCGGTCCGACCGCCAAGACGATCCTTGCGGAAGCGAAGAGACTCTGGGCCGCTTACGAAAGCGTGGGACGCCCGTCCATGAAAGGCGCGTATACTCCGAACTACAGAGCGGAGTTCCGAAACATTTCCGGCGTGACTTTTGACTGGGCGAAAAAGAAATACAAAGCCACATTCTCGATCACGGTCAGAGAAACGAAAACGGGAGATACCGGAGGGACTTTCCGGTTTACAAGTATCGGCGGCGGAAAACTGTATCTTAAGGGCACGGACGGGGCCTATTCGATGCAGGCAACGACATCGGGCGTGTACGCCTCGGGAAGTGCTTTTCAGATAGAGGGTAGCTTTAACGATATGGCAAAAGCAAGTGGAGGGAGAACTTTCGGCGTGCAGGTCATGACCTTAAGCAACAGCGGAAATGAACTTCCCCAGCAGATGTACGGATACTTCTTCGATTCCTCACTGACGGCATCGGGTAAAACGAAACAGACCTATGTCGGATGGCACCAGAGTTCAAATAAGACATTCGAAGGCTCCGAGACTTTGTGGACGGTCCCCACGACAATGACGGACCTTCGGAAAGTATCGGTGTTTGAGGACATTTCGATCCCTGAAGCAGGGGCTGCTTTTCAGATCTATTCTGCCGATTACGGAAGTTTCGAAAGTGCGAAAACCGACGGACTTGCTTTCGAATGCGTTTCGGATGCGCAGGGAAAGATCGTGGAGAAAACGACAGGACTTCCGCCGGAGCTTCCGTCCGGGACCTTTTCGGTCACGCAGACGGTCGTGCCGGAAGGGACGAAGGTGATGTCACCGAATCCCGCCTATATTGTGGTGGACGCAAAAAAGGGAACGCACTCGGCGACGTTCACAGATGAGATGCTGGCCGGATGTTTCGCGATCGAAAAGCGCATTGAGACGGGCTATGACGAATACAAAAATGCGGCTTTTTCCGAACTTGCGCCGGAAGCGGGCGCGGTCTTTCAGGTGTGGAATATAAACTACGCTTCCTATGACAGCGCACCTCCTGCCTATCGTGATCTTCTGACCACGGATACCGCGGGAAAAGCACTCTCCAAGAACTTGCCGTATGGCGATTACAAGGTCCACCAGATCGAGTCGGAGGCGACGAAGACCACTTATGTGTGCGCCGATGAGACCATCCAGATCCGCGGCACGGCAAACAGCGGATCTCCTGAAAAAACGCTGCAGCTGAAAAACAAAAGATATGAACTGAAACTGCGGCTGCTGAAAACAAATAAAGAAACCGGCGAGACTGTTCCTGCCGGAGGCGTGGAGTTTCAGATCCTCGACGAGAATAAAAACGTGCTCTCCGACTGGGACGGTGACGATACTTTTACTACGAAAGAAGACGGCACGGCAGACCTGGAAAAACTCGGACTTCCCGTCGGGACTTACTATATTTCCGAGAAAAAAGCACCTGCAGGTTTTGTTCTTTCGGAAGAGCTTGTGAAGATCGAGGTCAAAAAGGACGAGACATTCGTCGGAGTCGGACCGAACGGGGATCTGAAGGCGGTTCCTTTTGCCGACGAAGAAGTGGAAGTTACGCTAGTGCTTCAAAAAACCGGCGAGAAACTGACTTCTGTTTCGCCGAAAAAAGCCGGCTACGAGGATCTTTCGGGCTATGACTTTGTCTATTCGGAAACTCCTCTTTCCGGCGCGGTCTTCGAGGTGTACTGCAATGAAGACATTCTCGATTTCGAAAGGGACATTTCTTTACTGGATCCCGCGAAGTATCCGGAAGGAAGCGTCGTGCTCTCCTCGGACGGGAAGACCTTTTCGCCATATAAATGCTATGACATGGACGGTGACGGAGTGAAAAAAACACCTCTGAAAAAAGACACTTATCTCGGCACGTTCACGACCGGCGAGGACGGAAAGATCGAGATCTCAGGGCTCTCGTTTAATGCAAAAACGGCGGCTTCATCGTTCCGCTTTGTCGAAAAGTCCGCACCCGACGGCTATATCCTCGACAGCACACCGGTCGTATTTGAGGTCAAAGACACAAGGACAGACACCTCCGAGAAGGAGATCCGTATCTCGAGAACTGTCACTAATGAAAGAGAAAAGCGGAAACTGCAGTTTGAAAAATACGGGCGCGAGTATTCTTTTGACGAAGAAACGTCTCAATATGTACCTTCTGAAAAAGCACTTCCCGGCGCCGTTTTCGGGATCTATGCCGAAGAAGATATCCTTTCGGCTTCAGGAGATGTCCTCATCGGAAAAGATGCATTGATCGAAGTGGTCGTATCGGATGAGCAGGGCGTGATCATATCAGATCTCGACTATCCTTCGGAAGGGAAATACTACACCAAAGAGATCGCGGCTCCGTTAGGCTATGTTCTTTGCGAAGATGTGTACTCATTCCCGGTCGGGAAAAAGATCATTAACGAGATCTCCCGCGCGAATCTTCGGATCGTCAAACTTGCTTCAGACACCGAACTTCCCATGAAGGATGTGGAGTTTGAAATACTTACATCCGACGGAAAAATGATCGAGAAACTGGTGACGGATGAAAACGGAGAAGCCATAAGTAAGACGGCGTTCCCGTATGGAGAGAAGATCGTCCTACGTGAGATCAGGACCGATGCAAGATACTCTCTTGCCGAAGATAAGGAGATCGTGATCACGGAATCGTCAAAGACAGCAGGTGAACCGTGTGTGCAGGAAGAGGTGCTCTTTAACGATCTTTCCGTACTCAGTGTGGAAAAACGCTCTTCCGCAGATGGTGAACTTCTCGGCCGCTGTGGGGTCTCGGTCAGAGATAAAGCCGGGAATACCCTGTGGTTCCGATGGGATCAGGCCCTGATGGGATATGTGATGTGTGAAGAAAACGATCCTTCGGCGACGCAGATCCTATATACGAACGATGTTCCGGGATCGGAAATGTTCGGAAGATTCGAGATCCGCGGGCTTGCCGCAGGTGACTATGAGATCTTCGAAGTGGAAGCTCCGGAAGGATACCGAAACGACAGTGAAGTGATGCCGGTCAGTGTCGAAAGCGGTGAGGTCCTCGGCGTTACGAGACTATATGACTCCATGAAGACGTCAGAAAGAGATCTGATCCTCGGCATCGGTGCCTGCGGGATCTTCGGAGTATCGGCGATCGCGCTCTTCTCGATGGCCTTTGTCGAACTTCGGGAAAAGTACAGACGGAAAAGAAAGCGTTAGGCGCTTCGGGCACCTTTCATGATCCTTGGAGGTGCCCGATCACAAGAAGCCTTTGGGTCCCGACACCGACGGGCGTACAGGTGATGAGGGTGATCACACAGGCATCACCCTCATCTTCCCGGCTGATATAGTAGGAAATCTCCGAAGGCTCGATCGTGACGATCTGATCGACGATGTAGGAAAAAGAAGATCCGTTTCTCGTGACAGTGATGGCATCTCCGATACTGACTTCGCCCAGGCGGTTAAAGATCGAACCATATCGGCGCATCCGATGCCCGAAGATCACGAGATTTCCGGGGCTTCCTGCTTCACAGGAAAGAGGCATGCGCCCCGCACCGTAGCGAAGTTCGATCACCCCGGCTCCGTCCCACACGGGAAGTTCGAGACCGATGGAAGGGATCTCTATAGTTCCGTAGGAAGTAAGGATGTACTCCGATCCGGAGGAAGAGTTGGCATTTGAAATGTTCCCGCAAGAATAACCTTCAGGAATTCCTGTTTCTGCATCATTTGCCGCGGAAGAACTTCCCGCATCGCTTGTGTTTCCGACTGCCCCGATGTTCCCGTTAGCATAACCGAAGGCTTCGTCCTCTTCGCCGGAAACAGGAAGTGCGTCGGGATCCACGAGAAACGACTCTTCTCCCTTTTGGATCTCTCCGGCCATCTGCCCGATACGGTCATCACGTTCGTTTTCGACAGACTGCTTACGCATCTGATGCAAGGCAATAAACCCGAAGATCACGATCACAGAACCGGTCCAGAAGATAAGGATGAGGAGAAGTGCTTTTTTCGAAGAAGACATGGGAAGGACCTCCGTTTCCAGAATGTGGGTTAAGGATAGGTCGGAAGATCCGGAAAAAACAATATGATATAAGCGCGATTTGGTAAAAGTTTTGAAAACGTGATTATACTTTCGGCTTGTTGACTTTACCTATAAATTGGGAATAGAATAAGCGTTGCCTGTCTGAAAGCAGGTAAAAATATATATAGGAGGAAATAATGATGTCCGAAGAAACGTACCAAAATGTATTTGATGTGTTGGAGGCACGTGGTTATGTAGCGCAGACCACACATCGTGAAGAAATCTACAATCTGTTAAGTAAGCCGGGTGTCACCTTCTATATCGGCTTTGACCCGACAGCAGACAGCCTGCACGTTGGCCACTTCGTCCAGATGATGGTCATGAGCCACATGCAGAAAGCAGGACACCGTCCGATCGCGCTGATGGGCGGCGGTACCGGCATGATCGGTGACCCGACGGGAAGATCCGATATGCGCCAGATGCTGACACCGGAGACCATCAATCACAATGTCGAGTGCTTCAAGAAGCAGATGGGAAAGGTCGTTGATTTTTCCGATGGAAAAGCACTGATCGTCAACAACGGTGACTGGCTCCTGCCGCTGAACTATATTGAGTTCTTAAGAGATGTAGGACCGCACTTCTCCGTTAACCGCATGCTCACTTTCGAGTGCTACAAGCAGCGTCTGGAGAGAGGTCTTTCCTTCCTCGAGTTCAACTACATGCTGCTTCAGAGCTACGACTTCCTGTACCTGTACCAGAAATACAACTGCCAGCTGGAGCTCGGCGGTGACGACCAGTGGTCGAATATCCTGGGCGGCGTAGAGCTCATCAGAAGAAAAGAGCAGGGCGACGCTTACGGTCTGACATTCACTCTTCTTACCAACAGTGAAGGCAAGAAGATGGGTAAGACGGCAAAAGGTGCCGTATGGCTCGATCCGAACAAGACAACTCCTTTCGATTTCTACCAGTACTGGAGAAACGTCGAGGACGCAGATGTCATCAAGTGCTTAAAGCTCCTGACATTCGTATCCCTCGAGGAGATCGAAGAATACAGTAAGCTCACGGACGCGGCAATCAACGAAGCTAAGAAGAGACTGGCTTTTGAAGTTACCAAGATCGTTCACGGTGAAGAGACCGCGCTTGCCGTTAAGAAGCAGGCCGAGGATCTTTTCGAAAAGGGCGGACGCTCTGATGATATGGCGACAACCGCCATCGCGGCAGATCGTCTCTCCGGTGACGGACTGTCCCTTCTCGACCTTCTGGTTGAGACCAAGCTCACACCTTCCAAGGGTGAGGCAAGAAGAATGATCCAGCAGAAGGGTATCTACCTCAATGACGTCGCTGTCGAGGATGTTTACTACATGCTCACGGAAAAGGATTTTTCCAACGGGGAAGCTTTCTTAAGAAAAGGAAAGAAGGTCCACCACCGCCTGACTATCGGTTGAATAACCATAGGAAATAAGATAAAATATCCTTAGATTTGTGCCTTTACGGCGCATTTACGATTGAAATGAAGGAGAACGGGATATGAAAACTATTAAGAAACTGACAGCGATGCTTCTGGTCGGTGCAATGGCTCTTTCTTTGGCTGCTTGCGGCGGATCTTCCAAGAAGGCAGTTACATCCAAAGAGTTCAAGAAGACACTCGAAAAGGCAGATTTTACTGTTGAAAAGAGCAAGGACAAAGATGCCGAGGAGTGCTACGAAGCATACTACGTGGAAGAAGACGGCGAAACTTATGCCTACATCACTTACTACAAATTCGAGAGCAAGAAGATGGCAAAAGAGTGCTTCAGCGATTCTTATGACGAGCTGAAGGAGCTTGAGGAAGACGAGCTCTTCGACGGCGATATCACAAAGAATTCCTGGAAGTTCACCGCTGAGGGTGAGTTTGACGAGGATTCCGGAATTGCTTATGGCGAAGAAGCCTACGCAGTAGGTGTTCTTGCAGGAGATACGGTTCTTATCTGCTTCTCCTCTGCCGACAAAGCCGGAAAGAAAGTCCTGAACAAGGCACTTGATTCCCTCGGATACGGCGATTGATAGCCGGTTGGAACGGATCTTTCAAAAGGGCTGCTTCGAAAAAAGAAGCAGTCCTTTTTCTTCGCCGAAAGCGCCTGTCACAGGCGCTTTTGCCGTGGAATGCCGAAAAACAGGCGGGATTTTAAAATTCTTTGTTTACAAGACAAAAATCAGGTGATATACTTAATTGCCCGACAAAACGGGGCTTCTTTTTGTGCGCCGATTTTGCCGAGACACTACAATTATGAAAGGAGATGTATTGATGCCTACGTTCAACCAATTGGTAAAGTCCGGAAGAACTTCTAAAGTTTACAAGTCTTCCTCTAAAGCTCTCCAGAGCGGACTGAATACCTTGCGCAAGCAGGAAACAGACGTTTCTTCCCCACAAAAGCGTGGTGTTTGCACAGTTGTTAAGACCGTAACTCCGAAAAAGCCGAACTCTGCTTTGAGAAAGGTTGCAAGAGTACGTCTTACGAATGGCTACGAAGTAACTGCATATATTCCGGGAATCGGACACAATCTGCAGGAGCACTCCGTTGTTCTGATCCGTGGCGGACGTGTTAAGGACCTTCCTGGTGTCCGTTACCACATCGTTCGCGGTACTCTCGATACAGCAGGTGTTGCAAATCGTATGCAGGGCCGTTCGAAGTACGGTGCGAAGAAGCCGAAGGCCGCTAAGGTTAAGAAGTAATTCTTGATTCCTGCGGTTGGACAGATTAAGTGATCAGTACACTGTCTATATACGGGACATGTTTACTGGCGCTGACACGGTCCAAAAAGAACTAATTTTTTACGTGAGTACCTATGGTTTCAGTACTAGACTGAATATCATGAAAAGGAGGGAAGACTAGTGCCAAGAAAAGGCAATGTCCCAGTTAGAGAAGTGCTCCCGGATCCGCTTTACAATGATGTAAAGGTCAGTAAGCTGATCAACAACATCATGCTTGACGGTAAGAAGGGTGTTGCACAGAGAATTTGCTACGACGCTTTTGACTTGATCAAAGAGCGCACAGGCAAGGAGCCGATCGAAGTATTCAATGCGGCTCTTGAGAACGTTATGCCTATGTTGGAAGTTAAGGCCAGACGTGTTGGTGGTGCAAACTACCAGGTTCCGATGGAAGTTCGTCCGGCTCGTCGTCAGACACTTGGTCTGCGTTGGCTCGTAAGATATGCTCGTGAGAGATCCGAGCGTACTATGTGCGAACGTCTGGCTAATGAGCTGATCGATGCTTCGAACAGCACAGGCGGTGCATTTAAGAAGAAAGAAGAAATGCACAAGATGGCAGAAGCTAACAGAGCTTTTGCACATTACAGATGGTAAGTTGATGAAGGAGCAATTGACACGATGAACAAGAGAGAGTATTCACTCGAAAACACAAGAAATATCGGTATCATGGCTCACATCGACGCTGGTAAGACAACGACTACTGAAAGAATCCTCTATTACACGGGTATCAACCGTAAGATGGGTGAGGTTCACGAAGGTGCCGCTACCATGGACTGGATGGTTCAGGAGCAGGAGCGTGGTATCACGATCACTTCTGCTGCTACAACTGCTCCGTGGAAGGGTCACCGTATCAACATCATCGACACCCCCGGTCACGTTGACTTCACAGTTGAAGTTGAGCGTTCCCTGCGTGTTCTCGACGGTGCGGTTACAGTAATGTCCGCTCGTGGTGGTGTAGAACCTCAGACAGAAACAGTTTGGAGACAGGCTGAGCATTACGGTGTTCCGCGTATGGTATACGTCAATAAGATGGATATCCTCGGTGCGGATTTCTTCCACGTAATCGACATGATCAAAGACCGTCTGAAGAGCAACGCTGTTGCCATTCAGATCCCGATCGGTAAGGAAGACAGTTTTGAAGGTATTATCGACCTGATGACTCTCCGTGCCGAGGTCTACACAAGTGAAGACGGTATGCAGTACGAGGACCGTGAGGTTCCGGCTGATATGGTCGAGTTCGTAAACCAGAAGCGTGAGGAAATGGTTGAGGCGATCGCCGAGACCGACGAAGAGCTCACCATGAAGTTCTTAGAGGGTGAAGAGATCACCATTGATGAACTCAAGGCTGCTCTGCGTAAGGCTACATGCTCCTGTAAGATGATTCCGGTCATCTGTGGTACATCTCTTAGAAATAAGGGTGTTCAGATGATGCTCGACGCAATCGTTGACTACATGCCTTCTCCGCTGGATATTCCGGCTATCAAGGGTGTTAACCCTGACACAGAAGAGGAAGAAGAGCGTCCGGCTTCCGATGAGGGCCCGTTCGCTGCACTGGCATTCAAGATCATGACTGACCCGTTTGTCGGTAAGCTTTGCTTCTTCCGTGTTTACTCCGGTGTTCTGGAAGCAGGTTCTTATGTTTCCAACGCTACCAAGGGTAAGAAAGAGCGTATCGGACGTATCCTCCAGATGCACGCTAACGACAGAAAAGAGATCTCCGAAGTATTCTCCGGTGATATCGCTGCTGCAGTCGGCCTGAAGGACACAACAACAGGTGACACGCTCTGTGATGATGATCATCCGATCATCCTCGAGTCCATGGAGTTCCCGGAGCCGGTTATCGAAGTAGCTATTGAACCGAAGTCCAGAGCATCCCAGGAAAAGATGATCGTGGCTCTTCAGAAGCTTGCTGAAGAAGACCCGACATTCCGTACATTCACCAACCAGGAGACAGGACAGACGATCATCGCCGGTATGGGTGAGCTTCACCTCGACATTATCGTTGACCGTCTCTTCCGTGAGTTTAAGGTCGAGGCTAACGTAGGTGCCCCGCAGGTATCCTACAAAGAGACGATCAGAAAGCCTGTCCGCGCAGAAGGACGTTTCGTACGTCAGTCCGGTGGTCACGGTCAGTATGGTCACTGTATCCTCGAGCTCGAGCCTCAGGAGCCGGGTAAGGGTTATGAATTCGTCAACGCTACCGTTGGTGGTTCTATCCCGAAGGAATTCATCGGACCTATCGATGCAGGTGTACAGGAAGCTATGCAGAGCGGTGTTCTCGGCGGCTATCCGGTAGTTGACGTAAAGGTTACTGTCGTAGACGGTTCCTACCACGAAGTCGACTCTTCCGAAATGGCCTTCAAGATCGCAGGTTCCATGGGCTTCAAGGAAGGTATGAAGAAGGCAGATCCTGTTCTTCTCGAGCCTATCATGCGAGTTGACGTTGAAGTACCGGATGATTACATGGGCGACGTTATCGGCGGCCTCAATGCCCGTCGTGGTGTCGTTAAGGGTATCGAAGGCCTCAACGGTACACAGAAGATCCAGGCTGAAGTACCGCTTTCCAACATGTTCGGTTATGCAACAGCACTCCGTTCTACAACACAGGGTCGTGGTACCTTCGTAATGCAGATCGGTCACTTCGCTGAAACACCGAAGAACATTATGGAAACAATCCTTAAGAAGTAATTTTTGAGGAGAAATGTCTTCCGAGTTAATTGCATCTTGCGATTATTGAAAAACATAGTAAAATAGATGTAACTGACGCTCGGAAGCGGAACAAAGTTTTAAATTATCAGCGATACGCTGAACAAGGAGGAAATTTTAAATGGCAAAGGCAAAATTTGAAAGAACTAAGCCGCACGTTAACATCGGAACCATTGGTCACGTTGACCACGGCAAGACTTCTCTTACAGCTGCTATCACGAAGGTTCTGTCCTTCCAGGGTAAGGCACAGTATGAGGCTTACGGCGATATCGATAAGGCTCCGGAAGAAAGAGCTCGTGGTATCACGATCAACACCGCTCACGTTGAGTACGAGACAGATGCTCGTCACTACGCTCACGTTGACTGCCCCGGCCATGCCGACTATATCAAGAACATGATCACTGGTGCTGCTCAGATGGACGGTGCTATCCTCGTAGTATCCGCTTCTGACGGACCGATGCCTCAGACACGTGAGCACATCCTGCTCGCTCGTCAGGTAGGTGTTCCTTACATTGTTGTATTCATGAACAAGTGCGACCAGGTCGACGACGAAGAGCTCCTCGAGCTCGTTGAGATGGACATCCGTGACCTCCTCAACCAGTACGAGTTCCCGGGCGACGATACACCGATCATCCGTGGTTCTGCTCTGCAGGCTCTCGAGTCCACTTCTACAGACGTTAACGCTCCGGAGTACGCTCCGATCCTCGAGCTCATGAAGGCAGTAGACGAGTTCATCGCTACACCTGCTCGTCCGACAGACCTCCCGTTCCTGATGCCTGTTGAGGACGTATTCACAATCACAGGTCGTGGTACTGTTGCTACCGGCCGTCTCGAGCGTGGTATCATCAAAGTTGGTGACGCTGCTGAGATCGTTGGTCTCCAGGATGAGCCGAAGGGCACAACAATCACTGGTGTTGAGATGTTCCACAAGCTCCTCGATCAGGCTGAGGCTGGTGATAACATCGGTGCTCTCCTCCGTGGTATCGACCGTAAAGAGGTTGAGCGTGGTCAGGTTCTCGCTAAGCCGGGTTCCATCACACCGCACACAAAGTTCACAGGTCAAGTTTACGTTCTGACACACGACGAAGGTGGCCGTCATAAGCCGTTCTTCAATGGTTATCGTCCGCAGTTCTACTTCAGAACAACAGACGTTACCGGTGTTGCTCACCTTCCGGAAGGCACAGAAATGTGCATGCCTGGTGACCACGTAACCATCACTGTTGAGCTCATCACTCCTATCGCTATGGAGCAGGGTCTCAAGTTCGCTATCCGTGAGGGTGGCCGTACAGTTGGTGCTGGTACAGTTGCTACAATCATCGAGTAATATCGATTAGTAGATCAAACAAGCATTCATAAGAGCTTCGGGATTTATCCCGGAGCTCTTTTTTGCCTTTCGAAAAGAACTTGACCGAAATCATACCTTCAAGATATGATGAAGCCACTATTGGTTTTTGGGTATTTTTTTGGAGGTTTAGAGGTTATGAGCAATTTTGCAAGTGAACATTCCACATGGCTTAAGGAATACACGAAACGAGTAAAGAAAGCCAAGGCACAGAGCAACGGTAACAAGAAGATCATTCCGATCATCATCTTCCTGATGGCAGGTGGTCTTGACGCGTATCTTATCTTTGCGAAAGATGGTCTTAACGATCCGCAGCTTCAGGGCCCGGTAAAGGGTATCGCGATCGGCGCGGGCGTTATGCTTGTTCTGAGCATTCTTCTTATCGCACTCGGAAAGAAGAAGGACGTTACCATCCGCACTACTTCGAATCTGAATGAGCTTCTGACTTCGGTAGAAGCGGTAAAGGATTTCGATGCCCAGATGCAGGCCGCACCGGTCTTTAAGGTTGAAAAAGATGCGAACGCATGCTTCTTCGCTACGAAAGACTATCTGGTCGAGAAGTTCCCGGATCTGGGAAATGAGACATACTCCTTCGTACGCCTCAGCGATATCGCCGAACTGCACTACTGCGGCATAAAGGAAAAAGGCAAGGTAATGCGCTATTTCATCGATATCAGAGATCGAAGCGGCAATGTGATCATGAACGGAATCCTGTACAGCATGAAACAGGTAAACGCGCTGAGCGACGGTATCTCGCAGAGTGTCAGAGAATTCCTTATTAAAGAGGACTGAGACGAAACCTGAAAAAACCATATAGAAGGCAAAACGAAAGAGCCGCTTTTTGAGCGGCTCTTTCACACAACACAACAATTAAGTAAGGATGGGATCAGACAGTTTCTGTCTGGTTCTTTTTCTTTTTCGAGTTTTTAAAGATAAGCGTCTTATAGAGCTTCCCGATACCGAAGTGAAAGCACAGTACAAAGCCGAGGATGGCACCGAGCGCGCCCTGGGCGATCTCATAAGGAAGCTTGATCATCGCGTACTCGAAAGTACTGTAAACGAAGATCTTACCGAGCGTATAACCGACGACCATGATGACCGCGCCGACAGAAACACCGATGCCGGCTGCGACTTTCGGATGATCCTTAAAGGTGTGATGGGCGATCAGGGAAATGACGATCGCCTGAAGGCCGTGAGTGACCAAAGATACGAACATCGGCAGCGGATAGAAGATCATGTCGCCGAAGAAAGATCCGAGACCGCCGACGACAAAAGCATCGAGAGGCCCGAGAAGGATCGAAGCCAGGCAGATGATGACATCGCAAAGATAAAGATGACCGCCCGGTACAGGAATCCCGAAAGAAGCCATGGCGATGGTAAGTGCCATGAAAACGGCAGTCGTTGTAATACGCAATGTGATGCTGCCGGAATAGCGTTTGCTGTTTGATGTGTTTTCCATAATTGTTCTCCTTGTTTCCTTTACTTCTGCACGGGAAAAGATTATCATGTGTCTGACCATATAAAAATGACCAGAACAGGAGTGTTTTATATAACCAGATGAACATGATACTAGATAAACAGGGAGCAGATCCGGCATATATACAACTATATAGACACCTTGTAAAAGATATCACCGAAGGCGTCTATCCCTACGGCACGAAGCTCCCCTCCAAGCGGGTCATCGCCGAGGATACCGGTGTCAGCGTCATTACGGTCGAACATGCCCTCGATCTTCTGACCGAGGAGGGATACACCAGGACCGTGCAAAGAAGCGGCGTCTTTGTCGACTACCGGGGCGAGGATTTTCTGGGAGAAAAACGGAAAGAAGAGAACCTTGATCTTGCGGAAGAAGGAGAAAGCGAAGGCCTTTCGACGGATTACGGCGAGTTTCCGTTTACGGTTCTTGCAAAAGTCATGCGAAAAACACTTCTCGACCAGGGGGAAAACATCCTCGTAAAGTCTCCTAACCACGGCTGCGCCGCGCTTCGAAGTGAGATCTGCAAGTATCTGGCCAGATCCCGCGGCATTACGATTTCTCCGTCTCAGGTCATCGTCGGATCCGGTGCGGAGTATCTTTACGGCCTGATCGCCCAGCTTCTGGGTGATGAGAAGGTCTTTGCCATCGAAGATCCGGCCTATAAGAAGATCCGACTGGTCTATGAAGCGATGGGGATCACCTGCGAAGGGCTGAAAATGACAAAAGACGGTATCTCCACGCGCGCTCTTGAAAAGACAAAGGCCAAAGTACTGCACGTCACGCCGTATCACAGTTATCCCTCAGGAGTAACGGCCGGTATCTCGAAAAAGCACGAGTATCTCCGCTGGGCCAAAAAGCGCAGGGGCATCCTCATAGAAGACAATTATGACTCGGAACTGACCGTATCTACCAAACCCGAGGAGCCGCTTTTCTCTATGGATCAGGAGGGAAGGGTCATATATCTGAATACCTTCTCCAGAACCCTGGCGCCCTCGATGCGTATCGGCTACATGATACTTCCGAAGAGCCTGGTTAAGCCATTTGAAGAAAAACTCGGCTTTTATTCCTGCACGGTACCGATCTTTGAACAATATGTCCTTGCCGAGCTCCTTCGAAATGGTGATTTTGAGAGACACATTCACCGGATTCGCAGAAAAAGAAGAAAAAGTTGAGGAGAAAGCAGTTTTTTGTTCTGAAAATGCAAGAACAATTGTGAAATTTTTCATTTAGGTAAAGACTTTTTCCCGTTTTTGATATATCCTTTACAGGGTAGGATTTTATATCCTGCATCAAATATGTAAAGATCTGCAAAACACAGATTGAAAATATATAGAAAAGGAAGATGAATTATGGCACAGATTGATTTGAGCAAGTACGGCATCACAGGTACAACAGAGATCGTCTACAATCCTTCTTACGAACTTCTTTTCGAAGAAGAGACAAAAGCCGGTCTTACGGGCTACGAGGTAGGTAAGGTTACCGAACTGGATACTGTTAACGTTATGACAGGTATCTTCACAGGCCGTTCCCCGAAAGACAAGTACATCGTAATGGATGCAAACTCCAAGGACACTGTTTGGTGGACATCCGATGAGTACAAGAACGACAACCACCCGATGAGCGAAGAGACATGGGCAGTTGTTAAGGACATCGCTAAGAAGGAGCTCTCCAACAAGAGACTGTTCGTTGTTGATGCTTTCTGCGGCGCGAACAAGGACACCAGAATGGCGATCCGTTTCATCGTTGAGGTTGCTTGGCAGGCTCACTTCGTAAAGAACATGTTCATCGTTCCGACAGATGAAGAACTCGCTTCTTTCGAGCCGGATTTCGTAGTTTACAACGCTTCCAAGGCTAAGGTAGAAAACTTCAAGGAGCTCGGCCTCAACTCTGAGACATGCGCAGCTTTCAACATCACATCCCGTGAGCAGGTCATCATCAACACCTGGTACGGCGGTGAGATGAAGAAGGGTATGTTCTCCATGATGAACTACTATCTGCCGCTCAAGGGCATCGCTTCCATGCACTGCT